>NZ_JAFCLS010000031.1 GCF_018131075.1 Bradyrhizobium sp. JYMT SZCCT0428
CTTCCCTGCGCAATGGCTTTACGGCTTATGCCGTGATCTCCCCGGAGACGAGTTCTTGGTTGACTCCGTCGCTGCCGGTTCAGCTCGCGCTTCTCCGGCAACTTGACACCTGCAACGGGCGCCAGGACCACACGGTTTTGCCGTACGCTTATCCACGCCGTCGTCGAGGCGTAGACCAGCGTCCACCGCAACCCGTCCAACGTCCGTGACGACGGCCGACGCCCTCTGAGTGGGACGGGATGGCGATAGATGCGCACTGATTTGGGCGGGACGACAACAGGAATATTTTGATTTACAGAAATTTTCTTCTTGACACGATTTCTGAAACTCAGAATCGGTTTGCCCGTCGCGCCAATTTGTCGCGCTCTATCCGTTCCCTCTCCCCTTGCGGGAGAGGGTCAGGGAGAGGGGTGGCGTCATCGGGACTGCCCGTGTGAACCCCTCTCCCCAACCCTCCCCGACCATTCGTGTGGCGCAAGCTCGGCATCATTGCGTAGGATGGATGCGCATCAATTGGCCGCTGCACTCGACTCATCCCAAGTGCAGCGCCAGAGGCCGAGACAGCCCGCAGGAATTCCGCATGACCATTTCATTCAAAACCATTCGCGCGCGCGCCGAGAAGCGCAAGGGTGGGCCGAAGGCGCTGCAAAAGCTGCTGCCGCCGAAGCCGGAGGCGAAGGCGCTCGCCAAACTTGGCGACGACCGCATTCTCGCCGAGATGACCAAGCGGGTGTTTTCGGCCGGCTTTGCCTGGAGCGTGATCGAGAACAAATGGCCGGGCTTCGAGAAGGCGTTTCTCGGCTTCAAGCCCGGGCCGCTGACGCTGCAGGCGGATGAATTCTGGGACGGGCTGATGAAAGACACGCGCATCGTGCGCAACGGCGCCAAGATCATGTCGGTGCGATCAAATGCGAGTTTCGTGCGCGAGATTGCCGGGGAGCACGGCAGCTTCGGCAGGTTTCTTTCGAACTGGCCCTCCTCCGACCAGGTCGGACTACTCGACCTGCTGGCCAAGCGCGGCAGCCGGCTCGGCGGCAACACCGGGCAGATGATGCTGCGCTTTCTCGGCTTCGACGGCTTCGTCACCTCAAAGGACATGGTGGCGTGCCTGCGCGACGCCGGCCTCGATATCGCGGAGACGGTGACCTCGAAGCGCGACCTTGCCAAGGTGCAGGCGCAGTTCAACGCCTGGGTCGAGGAAACCGGCCTGCCTTACGTGCAGCTCTCACGCATCTGCGCGATGTCGGCGGGAGAGAATTACAGCAACGAGACGCTGGCGCCGTTTTTGGGTGGCGAGGAATGAGGGCCTGATGTTGGGGTTCCCGTGATCGAGAAGCTGCCTGCAGAAAGGAAGCAGCCCATGCGCATTCCCGCTTTGACTATCGTGGGCGTCGCGGCACTTTTGACCGCAGCGCCTGTTCGGGCGCAGACCTATGATCCGGCCTACCCGATCTGCATCCAGACCTACAGCCACAACGGCAGCGCCATCATATGCCGTTTTACCTCGATGGCGCAGTGCGCCGCGACGGCATCGGGGCGCGCGGCCCAGTGCATCACCAATCCATACTATGGTGGTGCAAGGGCGACTGCGGGACGGCGACCGCGCGGGGTGTATTAGTACGGCCTAACATTGATCGTCACCATCAGCCCGCCGCGCGTCGGGGCATCGCTTCCGGCTTCGCTTCCGAGGGCTGCGGGATCTGCATCAGGATGGTTTGCCCCGCGGAGGCGATTTCGATTCCGGCGTCCTGGAATTTCTGCTTCATGCGCCGGTTGAACTCGCGCTGCACCGGCCAGCGCCCGCTGTCGGTGCAGCGGATCTGGCCGACGATCGAGACCATCGAGCCGTCGACCTTGTCGACGCCCCACAATTCGAGATCGCCGCGGATCGCGTGGCGGTAGGCGTCCTCGCGCCGCATTTCGGCGACGATGTCCTTGAGGATCTGTCCGGCGCGGTCGGTGTCTTCCTTGTAGGAAACATTGACGCTGACGGACGCATTGCCGGCGCCGCGGCTCGAATTGGTCAGCGTCGTCACCGCGCTGAAGGGAACGATGTGCACCGAACCGTCGCCGGCGCGCAGCCTGATGGTGCGGATCGAGACATTCTCGACCGTCCCTGATAGCCCGGACACCGTGACGTTGTCGCCGACCTGGACGGTGTTTTCCAGCAGCAGAAACAGCCCGGTGATGAGATCCTGCACCAGCTTCTGCGAACCGAAGCCGATGGCGATGCCGACGATGCCGGCGCCGGCCAGCAGCGGCGCAACGTTGACGCCGATTTCGCTGAGCGTGGTCAGACCGACCACCGTGACGATCAGGCACAGCAGCGCCGTCCGCAACATCGGCTGGAACGTGCGCAGCCGCGCCGCGCGCGCGTAATGCCCCTCGCGCGACAGCGCATTGACCTGGCGATCCATCAGCGCGTTGCTGATCTCCCAGATCGCGGCGGCCGCAAGCGCGGCGATGCCGATCGTCACCACCGCCGACAGCAGCCGGCTGCCGATCTGCCCGCCGTAGAACCATACGATGGCGTCGATGCCCCATACTTCGAGCAATACGACGAAGCCTATGAAGGCGATGACCGAAGCGACGATCTTGCGCAGCAGCGGCAGATAGCGATTGGCGCGGGTCTCCAGACCCGGAAAGCGCTGCAGAATTTCGGGGCGGATGCGGAAGCCGCGATCGATCAGGCTCAGCACCACGATGATCGCGAGCCGTGCGATCAGGATGACGGCGATGCCGCCGACAAAATACTGCAACAGCAGCGAATAGCCGTTGCGGATGTGCAGTGCCCACACCGTCCAGAGCGCAAGGTCGAGCGCGATCGCGGGATAGTGCCACACGCCGGCAATGCGGTTGCGTATCTGGGCGGCGGCGCCCGTGCGACCGTGCGGCGCGCGAATGGCGTCGGCGATCGGGCGGCGGCATTGCAGGATGATGACGACAATGAAGAGATGCACGACCAGCATCACCAGGCGCAGCAGCGCGGCATAGCCGCCACGGCTCAGCCCGAGCAGCAGCGCCACGTTTGCAAAGGCGATGCCGGATACGCCGACCGCGACGATGCGCCGGACCCAGATCTCGATATAGGCCGCGGTCTCGGCGCGGACCCGGAACAGGCCGTACGGCCCGGCCAGCGCCCGCGCGGCGCAGATCAGCGCGCGCGACAGCGCATAGCCATTGACGACCGCCTGGATGGCAAGCCGGACCGTCGGGCGATCGCCGATCTCGGTGCTCAGCAGCATGGTGGAAACGCCGACGAAGACCAGCACCGGCAGCAGTTCGAGCGCGAGCCGCCCCAGCACGAACGGCAACCTGATCAGCGATTGCCAGGCCCGCGCCAGGCTAAGACGCCGCCGGTGCAACGCCGGCTCGACGGTGACGTCAGCGGCGGAGGACGGCGGATCGACCATTGCCAGCGTCTGCGCCGGCGCGCGCGCGGTTTGCGGCAGGCGCGCTTCCAACAGCGCCACCGGCCGCTTGATCAGGCGGAACATCAGCCATTCGGCGGCGAAGGCGCAGCCGAACACCAGCGCCAGCTTCCATGCGATGTCGAAGATCTGGCCGTAAGCCGCGGGATCGTTGACGGTTCGCAGGAACCAATAATAGAACGCCGGAAAATGCGTCACCGACCGCACCAGATAGGTGACTTCGCGCGAAATATCGCCGACCTGTTCGGAGACCGTCAGCAGCAATTGCGCGCCAAGACTATCCGCGGTGAGCGGGATGGCCGGCTTCGCTTCGGGCGTCGGCTCGGCGGCCTGCGGCGATGAAGACGCACCCGCAATCGCCCGCAGCGTGTCGATCATCTGCGCGCGCTTCTTGTCGTCCTGCAACGTCTCCAGCGCCCGCCTCGCCTGATCAGGCGTCAGCGCAGCGGCGTTGTTGGTTGCCGGGGCAGCGGCGGGCGGCGCCGCATTGGTCTGCGCAAGCGCGGGGAACGCAAACAGCGCACAAGCAAGCAGGAGCGAGGGCAGGAATTTGTGCGACATCGAGGCCCCTTTTAAATGCGCACGACGGCAAAACCGGAACCGGTTTGCCGCCGCGCCAGCGTCATGTCGGAGAGCCCCTTTTCGCCGCCATCATGTGTCGGAAGTTTGCCAGCGAGACGACTTTCTCTTGGCATTTGCTGTTGGCATTGCTCTCGGCATTTCTTGCATGCCACGTCACACAAATGTCGCAGCAATTAATCGCGCGACGTCGCCTGTCTGCGGATGGTGAAGAAAAAATACATTAGGACCGGCAAGGACAGCGAAGTCCATGACAGGCCGTCCCACCAGCCGTCACCGACAAGGGCCGCGACGAGGCCCACGGTGGAGAGGATGCCGATCAGTATAGGCAGCGCAAAGATTTGCCGCAGGTTGCGATGATTTCTCAAGCGATCACCGCGACAGCAAGGGCGTATCGATGGCGGAACCCTGCGCGATGGCGCGATCGACGCTGACGCCGGTCTTGCGCCGACGCACCCAGAGATAGACTCCGGTTCCGAGCACGATGATCGTCAGCACGTCGAGCAGCGCCCAGAGAATCTTCAGCGGCATGCCGCCATAGTCGCCAAAATGCAGCGGCTGCGAAATGAACAGCGTGGTGACATACCACGGCATGTCGCGGCTGTCGGTCAGCTTGCCGGTTTCCGCATCGATCAGCGCCGGCTTGAGCAGGCGCGAGGTCACCGGCGTGTCGCCCTTCAGAAAGACGGCATAGTGGCTCTTGCTGCTGAACAGCGTTCCGGGGAACGCGACAAAGCTCGGCGTCATGCCCGGCACCGCGTCCGTCGCGACGGTCACGGCCGATTGCAGCGAGGTTAGCCTCGTGGGCGGCGCGCGATCCTTGTATTGCGACGTCATCTCGGCGAGCTGGCCGTATTGCCACATCTTCAGGACGAGATCCGCCCAGGTGTTGATCACGCCGGTGAAGCCGACCACGAGCGTCCACATCACAAGCAGAATGCCCGCCAGATTGTGGATGTCGAGCCAGCGCACGATGCGCGGGCGCTGGCTGCGGTAGGTGCCGAAGTCCAGCTTCCGCATCGACGGCGCATAGACCACGATGCCCGAGATGATGGCGACACAGAACAGAATTCCCATCAGGCCAAGGAAAAGCTTGCCCGGCAGACCCGCAAACATGTCGGTGTGCAGCTTCAGCATGATGTAGGTGAAGCGGCCGGTGACGTCGGGCGAATCGAGATAGGCGCCGGTGTGCGAATCCATCCGGACGAAGCGGTTGTTGGTCGGGTCTGACGTGAGGGACTCGCCCACGCTGACGAACATCGCGTTGGGATCGTCGCGGTCCCAGATCAGGAAATGCGGCACCGGCATGTTCTTCGGTGCATTCGCCATCGCGTTGGCGAGCAGCTTGTCCAGATCGGCGAACGGTGTGCCGGGCGCGACCTCGGCCGGCTTCACCTCGCTGTGCAGGAGCTCGTCGATCTCATGATGAAAGATCAGCGGCAGGCCGGTGATGCACAGCATGAGCATGAAAATCGTGCAGATGAGGCTCGTCCATTTATGGACGGCGCCCCATCTGCGAAGGGATCGTGTCGCCGGCGTCAATTGACTCTTCCTCCGTCCCGATAGGGTGCCGGTGCCATTCACACCTCCGGCATCCCGACATCCGAACTCAATACTTCGTCACAAGCGCTGGCGGCTTTGCGGTTTCGCCCCAGCGATAGGTCAGTGTCGCGAGGACGGTGCGGGGCTGACCCAGCGCGCAGAAAGCAAGGCCGGTGAAGCAATTCGTCACGTGATATTTGTCGGTGATGTTGATGGCGTTGACCCGCAGATGAAGACCACGCCAATCACGGTTCAGATAGCTGAAATCGTACGTCAGCACCGCATCGAACAGCGTATAGCCGGGGACCCTGATCAGGTTGGCGTCGTCGCCGAACAAGCTCCCCGTGTATCGGACGCCCCCTCCCAAACCAAGGCCGGCGACCGGTCCCCCGGTAAACTTGTAGAGGCCCCACAGGAATGCACTATCGCGATTCACGCTCGCAACATCTTTGCCGATGATGGCAGGATTTACGTGATCCTCCACGATCGGTATGAGATGGGAACCGCCGGCAATGATGTCGAAATTGTCCGTAACGCTCGCGCGGAAGTCGGCTTCCACCCCTTTGACGCGGATTGCGCCCACCTGGAACGGAACAAATGTCGGCGTGTTCACCACGACATTCTTCTGGGTCATGTCAAAGATCGCAGCCGTGAACAGCATACTGGTGCCGGGTGGGGCGAATTTGATGCCCGCCTCTATACCCTCGCCCGTCGTGGGCTTGAAGGGTTGTCCCGTTGCCGAAACAAGCGACAGTCCTGCGACCGGCTCGAACGACGTGGAATAGCTGATGTAGGGAGCCAGGCCGATATCGAACACGTAGTTGAGGCCAACCCTTCCGGTGAACGCGGAATCATCCTGCGGGACAATCTGATTGGCCAGCCTGTTGGTCGTCTCGGCAGTCGCACGGTCATGACGTCCCGTCAGCACCAGATTCCAGCGATCCAGCTTGATCTGGTCCTGAATGTAGACGCCCATCTGGTCCTTGCTTGTCGACGTATTGATGAACGGGATCAGCCCGGCCTTGGTCGGCAGCGGCGTTGCATTATAGACCGGATTGTAGACATCGATCGGGAAGCCGGGGAAGGTCCCGCGGTAGTCCGTATCGATCGAGGTTTTCTGGTAGTCCAGGCCGGCCAATACCTTGTGACGCAGCCAGCCCGTGTTGAAATCCGCCTGCAGCTGGTTGTCGATCGCGAAGTTCTTCGTGCTGCCGCCAACAAAATTCGCATCGCGCAAGGTGATGCGTTGCGCCGGATCGAAAGCACCCGCGCAGGCGGGATGGCCGCCCGCCACAGGGCAAAGCGTTCCGGCATTGCGCATCGAAAACATATCAATATCGACCGACGCCACCCGCATGTTCTGGCGGAACTCGAGGGCCTCGTTGAAGCGATGCTTGAACTCGTAGCCGATCATGGCCTGGTCGTACCCGATCCGGTCGAACGCCGGTTCGCCGGTGTACCTACTGACGGGAATTCGACCGTTGGGGTTGGCGAGGAGCGTACCGTACGCCGGCAGGTATTGATGGACCTGGCCGTTAAGGCGGTCGCGCTGCGCGCTGGCCAGCACGGTGAGGCTGGTGTCGGTGGTCGGCTGCCACGTGAAGCTCGGCGCTATGAAATAGCGCTGCTCCTTGTTCATGTCGACAAACGTGTCGCTTTCGCGCGCCAGGCCGACGAAGCGATAGAGAAACTCGCGATTCTTGTCGATCGGACCGGAGACATCGAAGGCCCCCTGAATCCGATTGAAGCTGCCTGTCTGTGCCTCTACCTCGCCGCGCTGCTCAGTGGTCGGGCGCTTGCTCACCATGTTGAGAATGCCGCCGGGAGACGCCTGGCCGTAAATGCCTGATGCGGGTCCTTTGAGAACCTCGATTCGTTCGAGCCCGTACGGCTCTGTCCTTGGCTGAGCGAACTGGATCGTCGTATCGTAAGGCAGGCGCAGGCCGTCAAGATAACGCGGTGCGATAAAGCCGCGGACCCTGACCTCGGTGTCGAACACGGACGCCGCGCCGTACAAACTGCCCTGCGTGCCCGATGTATACCGAATGGCCTCTGCGACGCTCTGCGCGCCCTGCTGCTCGATCTGCTGCCTGGGTATGACATTGATGGATTGCGGCGTTTCGAGAATCGGCGTGTCGGTCTTGGTTCCGGTTGCGCTCTGCCGCGCGACAATCCCGTTAACCGGGCCGTTGGCGCGCTCTCTCGCGGGGCCGCCACCGGCGGCCTGTTCCACCACCTGCTGCCGGACGGGTGCCGCGACCTGCCTGGTCGCGCGTTGCGACCTTGCGGCCCTTCTCGCCGGCTGGGTTGGACGTGCCGCCTGCGGCTTCGGCGCATCGACGGTGACAGGCGGCAAGGTTTGGCCGGTCTGCGCGTGAACCGGCCCGATCTGCATGCTCAACCCGAATACGGTTACGCAGAAAAACGCCTTGGATGCCGCGCCCCACGCCGACGGCTTTACAGAATCACGCATCATCACATCCCCGTTAACTAATCCCCATTCACGAGAGATCAGATTTGATTTTGGGACGCCTTTGCGTATGCGCAAAAAACCTTTGATCGTGCGTCGACACTCTCCAATCTGAATGTGGGAACAATCTGCCCGGCCACGCCGGCGCAGCGATGCCGCTCGCTGCCGCCCATGCGACCCGGTTCCTCCTCAGAAATGCGGTGATGTCAGGACAATCCGTCGCGATGGCAGCTGCTCGGCACGTAGCCAAAATGCCGGCGGAACGCCGTGGAAAAATTCGCCGGGTTGGCGTAGCCGACGGCATAGGCCGCCTCGGTGACCGACAATCCCTGATGCAGCAAGGCTTCGCGCGCCGATTTCAGCCGGCTGGTTCGAAGATATTCCGTTGCGCTGACGCCATAGACCCGATGAAATTGCGCCGTGAACGAACGGCGGCTGACGCCGGCGTGCCTTGCCAGTTCGGCAATCGTCCAGGGATGCCGCAGATCGGATTCGATCAGTTCCCTGACCGCCTGCAGGCGTAAACGCTTATGGTCGGATACCAGACTGACGCCCTCGTTGCCGCGCAGCGCCAGCATGGCTCGGGCCAACATCTCGGTCGCATGCGCCGACAGCAGCAGTTCGGCGGTCCGGCCGTCGGCCACCGGGGAAATCATCTCCATGGCGATCGCCTTGATCCGGGGCGACGCCTTCAGCGAAGCGACGAAGACGTTCTGGTCCCTCGTGTCGAACAGTCCGATGAATTCGTCCATCAGTCCGAGCCGCTCCAGGGACGCGACGGGAAAGGCGACGCCGGCCGCCTGCATGTGCGCGCCGCGCGGCGCATCGCCGTCCCACAGCGTCGGCTCCTTGAGCGCCATGACTACGAGGGAAGCATCCGAATAGCTGATCCAGGTCGTGCCCTTGCGCGCCCGGCCGCTCCCCGCCCCCTTGAGTATCACGGAGACAAAAAGCCCTGCCTTGATGACGCCTTCAGTACGAATCCGGGTGCCCAGCACCATGTTGTTGCGTTGGAAAAGGCAGCCCGGCGTCTCCAGCCACTGCGTGCGGCTGGCAAAATCTTCCACGATCGACCTGTCATTGTCATCGGGATCGACGATGCGGAACTGCTCGAAAATGTGGTCGTAGATATGCGGCATCAACGCGGTTCGGAAAAGTTCATGCGCCACTATGCAATCCGCCCATATCGCCCTCAAGGCCGATAGCGCGTGTTCAGTTTAGAAGCGCTTGAAAATGGAATCGTTTTAATCAGCTTGCGATGATCGCGCGCGCAGCCGGCGCGCGTCCGCCACTCCGACTTTTCGATATTCCAGAACACCGGCGTCGCCGGGCCGTCGAGGACGCACGCGCCATGCAGCCGACCTTGATCGCCGGCCTCTGCTTACCATTAGCAGCGTCCGCTTCGGCCTTGCCGTCGCCACTGATCGCGGGCAGACTGCCATTGGCAGGAAGACGGGGAACGCCATGCAGCGCCGACTTGCAGCCATCCTGGCGGCGGATGTGGTTGGTTACAGCCGCCTCATGGGCGCCGATGAGAGAGGGACCCTCACCGCGCTCAAGTCGCACCGCCGCGAACTGGTCGATTCCGGAATTTCAGAACATCACGGCCGCATCGTCAAAACCACGGGTGACGGCATGCTGGTGGAATTCGCCAGCGTTGTGGATGCGGTTGGCTGTGCGGTCGCCATTCAGCGCAAGATGGTCAGCCGCAATTGCGGAATTCCCTCAGAAAAACAAATCATATTCCGAATCGGAATCAACGTCGGCGATATCATCATTGATGGCGACGATATTTTTGGCGACGGCGTCAATATCGCGGCTCGGCTGGAAACGCTCTGCGAGCCCGGCGGCGTTTGTATTTCCAGGGCGGCGAACGACCAGATCAGGGACAAGCTTTCGATGGCTTTCGCTGATCTGGGCGAGCAAACCGTCAAGAACATCTCGCGCGCGGTCGGCGTATTCGGGCTTACCGCCAAGGATATCGAAGGCATTCCGGATTCCGCCATTCTCTCATCTACTGAAGACACCCTGACAGCAACCATCCAGTACAAACAGGAAATACATTTCTGCCAGACCGCAGATGGTGTGCAGCTTGCCTATGCCCGGATAGGCCAGGGTTTCCCGCTCGTCAAAACCGGCCATTGGATGACCCATATCGAATTTGATTTCGAAGGTCCGATCTGGCGATATCTCTACCGGGAATTGTCGCACGATCACACCTTCATCCGATACGACGCCCGGGGCAACGGGCTATCGGATCGCGAAGTCCCGGAAGTCACTTTTGAAAAATTTGTCGGCGATCTCGAAACGGTCGTCGATGCCGCCGGCATCGATCGGTTCGCGCTTCTCGGCATATCGCAGGGTTGCGCGGTTTCAATCGCTTACGCGAACCGGCATCCTCAGCGCGTTTCGCATCTGATCCTGCTGGGAGGCTATGCCGTCGGCTGGAAGAAACGTGCCAGAACCGAGGCCGAGAAGGAGGCGGGCGAAGCGATGCTCACCCTCATGCGCCTTGGATGGGGCCAGGAAAATCCGGCGTTTAGACAAATGTTCACCTCCCAATTCATTCCGGACGCCAACAAGGAGCAGGCCGACTGGTTCAACGAGCTGCAACGAATTTCGAGCTCGCCCAACGACGCGGCGCGCAATCTCCTGGCGAATGGCGAGGTCGATGTGAGTTCGCTGCTATCGCAGGTCAAGGTACCGACGCTCGTCATGCATGCCCGTCAAGATTCCAGGGTACCGTTTGAATCGGGCAGACGGTTGGCCGCAGGCATCCCGGGCGCTCGCTTCGTTCCGCTTGAGAGCCGCAACCATGTGATGCTGGAAGGCGAACCGGGACTTGCCCACTTCCTTGACGAGCTACGTTCATTTCTCGCTACCGATGTCGGGCACTAACACGCGGCTTCCGCCATTGGCCCATAGCTGGCGCTGGCGCCACAAGGAACATCGGGGGCTCCGGCCAGAGATAAATCCGACACGGGCCCTTGCAAATTCCACGATCATTCGCCCTCGGCGAAGCCGGCCCGAACGACTTCCTCGCGCTTGCGCCGCAGATGGTTACGCAGGATATGGGCGAGCCCGCCGGCGTCGCGCCGCTGCAGCGCGTTCAGGATTCCTTCGTGCTCCTGGATGGCGAGCGTCCAATGCTCAGGCGACATCGGCGTGATGAACCGTGCCCGCCGTATCCGTGCGGCAATCGACTCATAGAAGCCGGCAAGCACCGCGTTATCGGCCGCGCGAACGATTGCCTCGTGGATCAACCGGTTGCAACGATAGTACGACAGCAGATCCTGCGCGCGATAATGTTCGACCATGCTGGCCTGCAGCTCGGCAATTTCGCGCAGTTGCGCGTCCGAAATGCGCGGACATGCCAGCTCACCGGCCGCCGCCTCGAGCGCCTCGCAGACTTCAAACAGTTCCTTGACGTCCTTCCGGGTGAGCTTGGCGGCACGCGAGCCGCGATTGGGCAGCAGCACCACAAGCCCTTCGGCCGCGAGCACCTTGAGCGCCTCGCGTAGCGGCGTCCGCGATATCGCGAACGACGCGCACAGTTCGCGCTCCGGAATGCGCGCCCCCGGCGGGATTTCGCCCTCCGTCAAGACGTGCCTGAGGCGGGAAACCACCTCGTCATGCATCATATCGAGGTTCTCCTCGGCGACTCGATGGAACCATTTTGAATGCAAAAGTGATCGGCACCAAGCAAATTCGACCAGAATCCTGTTGCATTAGACAGTTTTTGCATTCAAAAATGCCTCCGCAGCTCAAACTGAGGTTCCATCCTGAGGGGTCTGTCAAGAAAATGAATGAAAACGTCACCCCCGACACAGACCTGCTTTACGAGGTCCGCGACGGCATCGGCCGGATCATCTTCAACCGGCCGCAGGCGAGAAACTCGCTGACCTTCGGCATGTATGAGCGGCTGGCCGCAATCTGCGAAGCCGCCGCCGACGACCGCAGCCTCAAGGTGCTGGTCCTCAGCGGCGCGGGCGACAAGGCGTTCGCGGCCGGCACCGACATCAACCAGTTTCGCGCGTTCAAGACTCCGCAAGACGCCATCGGCTACGAAGCCAGGATCGACCGCGTGCTGACCACGCTCGAACAATGCCAGGTGCCGACCATTGCGGCGATCAACGGCGCGTGCACCGGCGGCGGCGCCGCGATCGCCGCATGCTGCGATCTGCGCATCGGCACCAGGACCGCGAAATTCGGGTTTCCGATCGCGCGCACACTCGGCAACTGCCTGTCGGCATCCAGCATCGGCCGGCTCTCGGGCCTGATCGGGGCGACGCGGCTCAAGGAGATCATTTTCACCGCGCGGCTGATCGAGGCTGAAGAGGCCGCCGGCATCGCCCTGCTGCACGAGGTCGTGGAGGATCTTTCCGCCCTCGAACGGCGGGCCGATGAACTGGCGCGGCTTGTCGCTGGTCATGCGCCGTTGACGCTGCGGGCCACCAAGCAGGCGCTGCTTCGCGCGCAGCCGAAGCCGGCCGAAGACGAGGACCTGATCCTGATGTGTTACCAAAGCCGGGATTTCCGCGAAGGCATGGACGCGTTCCTGGGTAAGCGCCAGCCGCAATGGACTGGTGACTAAGCAACAAGAACAACAACATTGCGGGAGAAACCATGGGCCCCCTGAGTGGATTGAAGGTTGTCGATCTGACGCACGTCATGGCGGGCCCGACCTGCACGCTGATGCTCGCCGACATGGGCGCCGAGGTCATCAAGATCGAAAAGATTCCGGCCGGCGACGACACCCGCTACATGGTTCCTCCCAAAATCGGCGACGTCGCGGCCTCGTTCCTGATGATGAACCGCAACAAGAAGGGCATTGCGCTGGATCTGAAGACAGCGGGCGGCGCAAAGGTGCTGCGGCGCCTGATCGGATCGGCGGACGTGCTGGTTGAGAATTTCGGCCCCGGGGTGATGGACAAGCTCGGTTTCGGGTACGCCGATATCAAGAAGGCGCACCCTGCCCTGATCTACTGCTCGCTATCAGGCTTTGGCCGCACCGGTCCCTACAAGCATCGACGTGGTTTCGATCTGGTGGCGCAGGCGATGAGCGGCATCATGAGCTTCACCGGCGAGCGGCCGGACGGACCGCCGGTCAAATGCGGCGCGCCGCTGTCCGACATCACGGCGGGAATTCTCGCGGCCATGGGCATCCTCGCCGCCTATGCCCACCGTCTCAAAACCGGCGAAGGGCAATGGGTCGAAACCTCCCTGTTCGAGGCAGCCCTCGTTCAGACCTACTGGCAGGCTGCGATTGCGATGGCCACCGGCGTGGCGCCGAAGGCGATGGGTTCGGCCCATCCGCTCAATGCGCCCTACCAGGCGTTCGAAACATCCGACAAATGGATCGTGGTCGGCGGCGCCAACCAGAAAAACTGGATGCGCACGCTCGAAGTGCTTGACGCGACCGAACTGGCGCGGGATCCGCGGTTTGCGACCGGCGCCGATCGAATGGGGCATTTGAAGGAACTGGAAGCCGTGCTCACGGCGCGCTTCAAAACCAAATCCGCCGAATACTGGCTGGCTGCGCTCGAGGAGGCCGGCGTCCCCTGCGGCCCCGTCAACGACATGCTGCAGGCCCTTGCCGACCCGCAAACCATCGCGCGTGAAATGGTGGTCGAGGTCGAGCATTCCACGCTCGGCAGCGTGAAGACGATCGGATTGCCGATCAAGTTCTCGCAGACGCCCGGCAAGGTGCGCTCGGGCGCGCCGCTCTACGGCGAGCATACCAATGCAATCCTGGGCGCTTACGGCTTTGACGCCGACGAAATTGCAGCACTTCACAAGGAGGGCGCGATTGCCGCGCCGGAGTTTGCGAAGGATGAAGTAGGCTGACGCAAAGCCCAGCAAACGCCAAGACCAAGAAAACAAAAATCAGAGATACACGGGAGGACTAGATGTCTCAGAAGCCGACATTCGCTGCGATCGCCTTCGGTCTCGCCATCGGGTTCACGGGAGCGGCGAATGCCGCGTGGCAACCGGCCAAGCCGATCGAATTCATTGCAACGGCAGGCCCGGGCGGCGGCACGGACAATTTCGCGCGTGCGGTCCAGAACATCGTCACCAAGTATAAACTGGTCGAGCAGCCGATCGTCGTCGTCAACAAGGCCGGCGGCAGCGGCGCAGAAGGCTACACCTACACCAAGGCGATGGCGGGCGATCCCTACAAGGTCGTGTTCGGCACATCGAACGCCTGGAACCAGCCGATGGTCTCCAAGGTCGCCTATAATTACACCGACCTGACGCCGATTGCCGCGATGGTGCAGGACGAATTCCTGCTGTGGGTGAAGCAGGACGCGCCCTACCAGAACGTGCAGGATTTTATCAAAGCCGTTGCCGCGAAGCCGCCGGGCGATGTCAAGATGGGCGGCGCGCAGTCAAAGGACACCGACGAGACCCTCACCCGCATGATCGACAAGGCGGCCAAGGTGAAATTCGTCTACATTCCCTTCAAGAGCGGCGCCGAAGCCGCGGTGCAACTGGCCGGCGGCCATATCGACGCCCATGTCAACAATCCCAGCGAAAGCATCGGACAGTGGAAGGGCAGCACGCAGCGCCCGCTATGCGCCTTCAGCCCGCAGCGCCTGCCCGACGGACCCAAGGTCACCGCGACGCAGAACTGGCACGACATCCCGACCTGCGTTGAATCGGGCCTTGCCATTCCGCAGTTCCAGCAACCCCGCACGGTCTGGCTGCCGGGAAAGGTGACATCAGATCAGACCGCCTTCTATGTCGACCTGATGAAGAAGGTGCAGGCCACGCCGGAGTGGAAGGAATATATCGAGCGGACGTCGCAAACCGACACTTTCCTGACCGGTGATGCCTTCAACAAGTTCATCAAGGAAGATATCGAACGCACCCGCAAGGTTGCCGCCGATGAAGGCTGGCTGATCTCCAACTAGAGTTCGGACGATGGTCTCTGGACGCAGCCTGGAAGCGGCGACGGCGCTCATCACCGGGGCGTTCGGCGCAGCCGTGATCGTCTCCAGCCTCGACAACGGTATCGGGTGGTCCGCCGCCGGCGTCGAGTCCGGAACCTTTCCATTGATCGTCGGCCTCGTCATCCTGGCTGGCAGTTTGTTCAATCTCGTGCAGGGATGGTTGCACGCGCGGGCCGTTATTCTCGGGCCAAGCGAATTGAGGCGATTGGCAACTTTGTTCGTCCCGGCCGCGGTGTTTGTCGGGGTCATTCCGCTGATCGGGATGTATCCGGCCGCCGCGCTCTATGTGTTCGGCGCGCTGGCCTGGCACAGGCGCGGATCGCTGTTGCTTGCGGCCATCGCCGCAATCGGCGCAGCGCTGGCGCTCTATCTGATGTTCGAGCTGACGTTCCAGATCTCTTTGCCGCGCGGCGCGCTCGGCACCTTCTTTGGCTTCTAGGGGAGCGCTTCGTTGGAAAATCTCGAAGCTCTCATGCACGGCTTTGGCATCGCGCTGTCAGGCAATCATATTTTCCTGATGGTGATCGGCGTGCTTCTCGGCATTCTCGTTGGCGTGCTGCCCGGCCTCGGCGCGCCCAACGGCGTTTCGCTGCTGCTGCCGCTCACCTTCGGAATGCAGCCGGTATCGGCCATCATCCTGCTCTCGTCGATGTATTGGGGCGCCTTGTTCGGCGGCTCGGTCACATCAATCCTGTTCAACATTCCCGGCGAGCCATCCTCGGTCGCGACCACGTTCGACGGCTATCCGATGGCGCGCGACGGCAGGCCGACCACGGCGCTGGCGACGGCGTTCGGCTCGGCTGCCTTTGGCGCGCTCGCCGGTGTCGTTCTGATTACGCTTGCGGCGTCATGGGTCGCACAAGTGGCGCTGGCCTTCGGGCCGCCGGAATATTTCGCGGTCTATTTTCTGGCGTTTGCGAGTTTCATCGGGATGGGCGGCTCGCCGCCGATCAAGACGCTGGTATCGCTCGCGATCGGCTTCGCCCTGGCGGCCGTCGGGATCGACACTGTGTCCGGCAGCGTGCGGCTCACCATGGGCATCGACGAGATGGTCAAGGGCGTCAGCTTCGTGGTCGCCGTCATGGGCCTGTTCGGGATCGGCGAGTTGATGATTGCCGTGGAAGAGGAATTTCACGTCAAGGCGATCTCCTCCAAGGTGGAGTGGCGCGAAGTCTTCCGCACGCTCGTGGGTCTTCCGAAACATGGCTGGGCGCTGCTGCGCAGCGCGGCGATCGGCTGCTGGATGGGTATCACGCCGGGAGGTCCGACCGCGGCATCGTTCATGAGCTACGGCATCGCCAAGCGTCTTTCGCCCCGGCGCGCGAATTTCGGCAAGGGCGAGCCGGAAGGCATCGTCGCTCCGGAAGCCGCGGATCATGCCGCCGGCACCAGCGCCCTGCTTCCGATGCTGTCGCTGGGCATCCCGGGATCGGCGACCGCAGCCGTCATGATGGGCGGCCTGATGATCTGGGGACTGAACCCCGGACCGATGCTGTTCGTCGAGCAAAAGGACTTCGTCTGGGGACTGATCGCCTCGATGTATCTCGGCAACGTCGTGGCCGTGGTCCTGGTGCTGCTGACGGTGCCGATCTTCGCGGCGCTGATGCGCGTGCCGTTCTTCATCATTGCGCCTGTGATCGTCATCATCTGCACCGTTGGAGCCTATTCGGTTTCCAATTCCTATCTCGACGTCATGTTGATGATGGGGTTCGGCGTGCTCGGATATCTGTTCAAGAAGCTTCATTATCCGCTGGCGCCGCTGGTGCTCGCGATCGTGATTGGCGACAAGGCGGAAGACGCATTTCGCCAATCCATGCTGATGTCGAAGGGCTCGCTCGGAATATTTTTTGCCAAACCGCTGGTGACAACGCTGATCCTGCTTGGCGTGGCGCTGCTGCTGATGCCGACGATCTGGCGAACGATCGGCCGGATGATGCCGCGGTCGGAGGTGAAGCCATGATCGTCGTAGAGAACAATTTGACCGCAGAACGGGGATTCCAATGAGACCGATCATAGCGCTTGCGATGGGTGATCCCGCCGGCATCAGCCCGGAACTGACGGCAAAACTCCTCGCCCTCGATGAGGTCGTCGCCAAGGCCCGGATCGTCGTCATCGGCGACCGCCGCGTCCTCGATGACGGCGCGCGCGTTGCCGCGGTAAAGCTTGACCTGATATCCGCATCGCCCGACGCCGATCTGTCGAAGGAAGAGCTGGCACCGGTTTTCATCGATCTCGGTCATCTCGATCCGGCATCGGTCGCGCGAAGCACCGCGACAGCCGAAGGCGGCCGGTTTGCGCTGACGAATTATCGTCAGGCGCTGACGATGGCGCGCGACGGCCGGGCCGACGCCGTTTGCTTTACGCCATTCAACAAGAATGCCATGCGGCTTGCACATCCCGTCTATGATGACGAGATCAGCTTTTCGGCCGACGTGGTCGGCTTAGACGGCCCGGCAAGCGAATTCAATGTGCTGGATGGGCTTTGGAACGCCCGCGTCACATCGCATATCCCGCTTGCGGAGGTCGCTTCGCATATCACCAGGGAACGCGTCCTGCGTGCGCTGCGGCTAACCGATGCCTCGATGCGGACCGCCGGATTCAAGCGCCCGCGCATCGCGGTCGCCGGCCTCAACCCTCATGCCGGTGATGGCGGGAATTTCGGACGGGAAGAGATCGACGCGATCGGTCCCGCGGTAGAAGAGGCTCGCGCTGACGGGATCGCGACCGAAGGCCCGTTTCCCGCGGATACCGTGTTCCTCCGCGCCAAAGGCGGCGCGTTCGATGCGGTGCTGACGATGTATCATGACCAGGGCCAGATCGCGATGAAGCTGATGGGCTTCGATCGTGGCGTGACGCTGCTGGGCGGCTTTCCGTTTCCGATTTGTACGCCGGCCCACGGAACGGCCTACGACATCGCCGGGAAGGGAATCGCGGGGATCGGCGCCGCACATGCGGCGATCCTGCTTGCGGCGGAAATGGCGCAGAGAAAGCTGCAGGCTTGAGCTTTCAAGCGCGCCAGCGGCCGGTCTGGTCACGACGCGCGGCCTATGCGCGTTCGCCGTCGTTCTGCAATTCCGGGAATATCTTCTGATCCCTCAGGATGACATCAGCCGTTTGCTTGTAGTGCGCCGTAAGCAAGGCCACGGCATCGTCCGCCTGCTTGCTCAATACGGCCGCCATGATCGCCTGATGCTCGTCGCTCACGTGCCTCGATGGAAAGGCCCTTTGGATTGACAGGCGCCGATACCGGTACAGCTGGTCGGCAAGTTGTCCGCAAAATGCGATCAGCGACTGGGAGCCACAATTTCCGATTAGGGTTCTGTGGAAGACGCGATGCAGTCTTTCCCACTCCGGATTGTCTTCGAAATGTTCTGACTTGAGCGAGCGAGGAGTTCTGCTGAGACGATGCTCCGCGAGCAGCAGCACCTCCTCCCATTGCGGCGTCGAGGCCGCCATGGATTCCCGCAGCGCAAGGCTTTCGACCCAGCATCGGGTCTTGGTCAGTTCAATCAGTTCGTTGCGGCTGATGTCCGCGACGTAAAACCCGCGCTGTTCGCGGCATTCGACCAGGCCATCGGCCGTCAGGCGATTGAGCGCCTCGCGCAAAGGCGTCTGGCTGGTCTGATACGTCTCGGTCAGGAAGCGCATCTGCAACTTCCGGCCTGGCTCAAGCCTCCCGGAAAGCAGGTCTTCCCTCAGCCGATCATAGACCGTGCTCGCTTGCGTGCAGGATGGCGTAACCGACGCCAAGCGAAGCGCTGATGTGGTGACCACGCCCAAATTCTCCTTTCGGCCCTCAAACTGGTGGCCTATTCCTCTCTATATACACTTTCTTGAATTTGCACGAAATATATAAATTTTTGTTGCAAAAGACATTTTCTATAGGTTAGGAGTCTCCGATATCCGAGGAAACGAACCGAGCGGGACCGAAAGCCACGCTGCCGCGACAACGATCAACGTTTCCCGGATTTGGGAGCACGCTACGGAATGACCCATTTTCCCGTCACGGCATTGCGCAGCGTCGAGCTCGAAACGCCTGACATCGGCCTGTCGGAGCAGTTCTATACGTCCGTCTGGGGGCTTGATCTGGTGACGCGCCACGAGGGCGTCACTTACTTGCGGGCCAGCGGCACCGATCATCATGTGGTCGGCTTGCGGCAGGGCGATCGCCCTGCGCTCAGGGCTGTCACCTTCCGACTCGATTCCGATGGGGAGTTCGACTCGATCGCTGCGGCATCACAGCAGCAGGGCGCGACGCTGCTCCACGGCCCCGTTCAAAATCCGGGTCCCGATGGCGGGACGATCATGGCCATTCGGGCACCCGGCGGCGGCGTGCTGCGCTTTGTTTCGGGGGACATGCGACACGCCGCAGTTCTTCCATCCCCGAACCGACCCACGCGACTGGCCCACGTCAATCTGAACGCTGCAGATGTAGACGGCTCGGCCGCGTTCTATCAGCGGGCGCTTGGCTTTCGTCTGACGGATCGCACCAAGGCAATGGCGTTCGTCCGCTGCAATGACGACCACCATGCGATCGTCATCGCCGATGCCGCCGTGAACGGCCTCAATCACGTCGCCTTCCTGATGCCGAACCTGGAAGCGGTCATGCGGGGCTCGGGCCGCATGATCGACGCCGGATTTCCTATCGCCTGGGGCGTCGGCCGCCACGGCCCGGGCGACAACGTCTTCGCCTATTTCATCGATCCGGTCGGGATCGTCATCGAATACACCGCCGAAGTTCTGCAGGTCGACGACAATTATGTGGTGCGCGGGCCGTCGGAATGGGTCTGGCCGCCCGGCAGGACCGATCACTGGGGCATCGCCCCTCCCAAGGCCGATCACGTCAAAACGGCTCAGACGGCCGTGCCCTACGCCGATGCTTAACCGCGCGATCCACCTCATCGTAGAATCCCAAGTGGAGTCCTGAGTGACGGTTTCATCGGAGCAACCTAGGAGCGATTACAGCGTTGTCGTGGTCGGTCATGGCCCGTCGGGCGCCATTGCGGCCAGCCTGCTCGGGGACAGGAATATCCGAACGCTCGCGATCGACCGCCAGCGCGACGTCTACGACAAGCCGCGCGCGATCGCGATCGATCATGAGATCCTTCGCCTGCTGGATAACCTCGGCGCCGCAGAGCGTGTGCTGCCCTACATCGCACCGTTTCCTGCCTCGCAGCATTTCGGCGCCAAGGGCCAGCTGATACGCCGGATCGATATGGTTCCCGAACCTTATCCGCTTGGATACACCCCCAGCATGGTGTTCACGCAGCCGCCGGTCGAGGCGGCGCTGCGCGCGCACGCGGCGGCCTATGACAGCGTCGACGTCGAACTCGGAACAGAGCTCATTGGTTTCGATCAAGCGCCTGACCGAGTGACGCTGCATCTGCGTGACGACAAGGGAGCGACGCGCTCCGTCACCGCCGACTATATGATCGCGTGCGACGGCGCCTCGAGCGGAACGCGGCAAGCGCTTGGCATCACCTTCGAAGACCTCGTGTTCGACGAGCCCTGGCTTGTCGTCGATCTCCGGGTCAACAATGCCGCACTCGGAAAACTGCCGGAGACGGCGGCGCAATTCTGCGATCCGTCGCGGCCGACGTCCTTCATCGTCGGCCCCGGCAATCATCGCCGTTTCGAGATCATGCTGCTGCCGGGCGAAGATCCCCGTGAGATGGAAGCACCTGATCAAGTCTGGCGGCTGCTCAGCCGATGGATCACGCCTGATGACGCCGCGCTGTGGCGTGCGGCGAGCTACCGGTTTCATGCGCTGGTTGCGGAGGAGTGGCGGCGGGGCCGCATCTTCCTGGCCGGCGATGCCGCGCATCAGCAGCCGCCGTTCATCGGCCAGGGCATGTGCCAGGGCATTCGCGACGTCGGAAATCTCGTCTGGAAGCTCGATCGCGTCCTGAAGGGACAATCCGGCGCCACGCTGCTCGACACCTATGGCGAGGAGCGAAGCGAGCATGTTCGCCAACTCACCACCCGGATCAAGGCGATCGGGCACGTGATTTGCGAGCGTGATCCCGTCGCTGCCGAGGCGCGCGATATCAGCATCCTTGCCGAAGGCGGCGGGCTTCCCCGCACCTTCACCCGCCAGGAAATTGTTCCGCCGCTTCAGAAAGGCCTGCTGGCGTTCCCGCTGCATCCGGCGCATGGCACGCTGTTTCCGCAGCCCTGGATCAGAACGGCGCAAGGGCGGCGTCTGCTCGACAGCGCCGCAGGAACCGGATGGCGGCTCGTACTGGACCAGCGCAACCCGCCGGATCTGACCGCCGATGTGCGGGCACATCTGACCAGGCTTGGCATGCGACTGATCCGAATCCGTCCTGCTGACACAGCGGATCAGGCCGGGCACGACGCCTTCACTGAACAAGATGGCGTTCTCGCAGCCTGGTTCGACCGCCATGGCTGCCGGGCCGCGATCGTCCGGCCGGACCATTACGTCTTCGGTGTCGCGAACGACGAGAGCGCGCTCAGCAAGATGCTGTCAGAGCTTGCGGGACGACTTCAATGATTTCATCGGGGCTCAAACACTCACACCGTTACGCGGTTTCCAAAGCGAGGACATCACAATGAAATTGGCCAGCTTCAAAATCGGCGGCGCCAGCACCTGGGGCGTGATCGAGGGCGAGGAAGCGATTGACGTCGGCGCGCGCCTCAGGGATCGCTATCCCGACCTCAAATCCGCGATCGCCGCCGACGCATTGTCCGTTGTGCGCGACGCCATCCGCACGGCGGAACGTTACCCCACAGCCGAGATCACTTGGCTACCGGTCATTCCAAACCCCGATAAAATTCTCTGCATCGGCCTGAACTACGAGATGCACCGCAAGGAAACCGGACGCGCCGAAGTCGAGAACCCCACCGTGTTCGGCCGGTTTGCCAACAGCCAGACCGGGCATCTCGCCAACATCATCCGGCCAAAACTCTCACACGATCTCGACTTCGAGGGCGAGCTCGCGATCATCATCGGAAAGCCCGGACGCCATATTGCGCGATCCGATGCATGGAGCCACATCGCCGGCTATGCCTGCTACAACGAAGGCAGCGTGCGCGATTTTCAACGCCACACGCATCAGTTCACGCCCGGCAAGAACTTTCCGGAGACCGGCGCTTTCGGTCCCTGGATGATGACGCCGGACGAACTCGGCGATGTCGCGCCGCTGCGGCTGCAGACCCGCGTCAATGGTCAGGTCGTCCAGGATGCGACGATCGATCAGATGATTTTCGATATCCCGCGTCAGATCGAATACTGCTCGTCCTTTACGCGCCTCGAGCCGGGCGACGTGATCGTAACGGGGACGCCCGGCGGTGTTGGCGCCAAGCGAACCCCGCCGCTCTGGTTGAAGCCGGGCGATACCGTCGAGGTCGAAATCGATCGCCTTGGCGTGCTGCGCAATGGCGTCGCCGACGAGATTTGATTTGTTCGAGCGGATGCCGCCTCAAGCGATCAGAAATCGCAGGCGAATATTTCAGGGAGGATCACCATGCCAAAATTATCCCGCCGCGTGCTGCTGACCGGCATTGCGCTCTGCCTCTCGGGTCCGGTGTACGCGCAATCATGGCCGCAACGACCCGTGTCGGTCGTGGTGCCGCAGGCGGCGGGCAACAGCCCGGATGTGCTGTGTCGCCTGATCGCCGACAAACTCTCGCGGGCGCTCGGGCAGCAGTTCGTCGTCGAGAACCGTCCAGGCGCCGCGAACCTCGTCGGCACGCAGGCCGTCGCCCGCGCCGCCCCCGACGGCTACACCTTCCTGTTTGCCACGTCGGCTGCGCTGGTCACCAACCCCTATACGTTCAAGAAGCTTCCCTACGATCCGATGAAGGATTTTGTGCCGGTCGCGATGGTGGCCCGCAGCAACCACGTCCTTCTCGTCAACCCCGAGGTCAAGGCCAAGACGCTCGCGGAACTGATCGCGCTGGAAAAGTCGGCGCCGGGATCGCTGAGCATGGCGGTCGATGGCCCACGCAACCTCTCGGGCCTGATCGCACAATCCATCAACAAGCAGGCCGGGACCGGTTTCGTCCTGGTCCCCTACAACACGACCACGAACGCGGTGCAGGACAGCATGACGGGACGGGTCCAGGTCACGATTCAAGCCGCATCGATTGCAGAATCCTTCATCGCCGCGGGCACGCTTCGACCTGTTGCCGTTGCGGGCAGCAAGCGTATCGGCTCGTTGCCGGACGTGCCGGCGATCGCGGAAACGTTGAAGAGCGTCGACCTGCAAGGCTGGTTCATGTTGATGGCGCCGGCCGGCACGCCCACCGACATCATCCAGAAGCTCAGTTCCGAGATTGCGGGCGCATTAAAGTCTCCGGAGGTGCAGGAGCGTGCCCCCGCCCTCGGCTTTGATGTCGGCATTGGTGATGCGGTGACGCCTGCAGGCGCGAAGCGATTTCTCGACGCCGAGCACGCGTCCGCAGGCAAGGTCATTCAGGAGCTGGGTATCCAGCCTGAATAGCAGGCAATTGGGGCGCGGGCTCAGAGGCGTGAAGCATGAACCGCCCGGATAGGAGATGAAATCAGGTCTGGCTCCAGGCGAAAGCGGACACCGGACCTGCCTGGCGGCAAGCGCGGGTTAAGCGATTGACCCAACCCGGACATTGGGCCTAGCGGCCGTGTAGCCATTCATGCTTTGATGGATTTGGCTGAACCTACCAAGTTCGAGGCTCTTTTGACCGACGAGCGTGTAGTACGGCGGCTGGCGGCGGTGCTGGCGGCGGATGTCGCCGGCTACAGCCGTTTGATGGGACGCGACGAAGAACGTACGCTTGCTGACCTAAAGTCGTTGCGGAAGATCCTCTTCGATCCGGCCATCACTGCGCATCACGGCCGTATCGTCAAAACCACCGGCGACGGCATGCTGGTGGAGTTTGCCAGCGCGGTCGATGCTGCGCGCTGTGCGATCGAAGTTCAGAGCGGTATGGCCGCCCAAAATGCTGGCGTCTCACAGGATGTCAGGATCGAATTTCGCATCGGCATTCACGTCGGCGACATCATCATTGACGATAACGACATTTTCGGCGACGGCGTCAATATTGCCGCGCGTGTCGAAAATGAGTGCGAGCCGGGCGGTGTTTACGTCTCTGGAAATGCCTTTGAGCAGATTAGAGGCAAGATCAAGTTCGAATTCGATGATTTGGGCGAGCGCACACTGAAGAACATAGAGCGCCCCGTGCGGTTATACTCTGTACGAGGCGCGAGTTTATCTGCGACGACGACCACCGAAGCAGCTTCGACGATGCCGTCGAATGCCAATGATCCTCTGCCGCTTCCTGACAAGCCATCCATCGCCGTCCTCCCGTTTCAGAATATGAGCGGCGACCCCGAGCAAGAGTATTTCGCTGACGGCATGGTCGAGGACGTCATTACTGCGCTGTCGCGGTTCAAGTCGCTGTTCGTCATCGCGCGGAACTCGTCGTTTTCCTACAAGGGAAAGTCCCCCGATATACGACAAGTGGGACGCGAGCTCGGTGTGAGGTACGTTCTCGAAGGCAGCGTGCGAAAAGCCGGCAGCCGAATAAGAATCACCGGCCAGCTTATCGACACCAGCACCGGCGCGCATCTTTGGGCGGACCGCTTCGACGGCGCCCTCGAAGACGTCTTCGAATTGCAAGACAAGGTCACAGAGAAAGTCGTCACGGCCATTGCACCGCGTCTCGAACAGGCCGAGATCGACCGTTCGAAGCGCAAGACGGCTGGAAACCTGAGTGCCTACGATTGCTATCTTCGAAGTCTCCCCTATCTGCAGCTTCCATCAAAGCAGAACCTTGAAGAGGCGATGCCGCTGCTGAGGCGCGCCATTGAGCTCGGCCCGGAGTTTGCCCCCGCCTACGGCCTGCTTGCTCAGTGCTATGCCTACCGGAAGGGCGCCGGGCCAGTGTCGAATCCCGACGAGGAGAACGCCGAAGTCGCCCGCCTGGCCCGAATCGTTTTGCGTATTGGCCAGGACGACGCGGCCGCTCTCAGTAGCGCGGGCTGGGCCATCGCTTACGTTCTGCGCGACCTTCCTCATGCGCAGTCACTCGTTGATCGGGCTTTATCAATGAATCCCAATCTGGCGCATGCCTGGGGAATCAGCGGATGGATCAATGTGTGGTCAGGAAATCCGGCCGTGGCGGTGGAGCATCTGACCCGGGCCATGCGGCACGACCCGCTGCACGGCCGTCATCATGTATCCATGCAGAACGCCATGGCGCATGCCCTTTTCTTTCTCGACAAGTACGACGAGTCGATGGCCTGGGCTGAAAAAATTCTTCGGGAGAATTCGGAATCGCATCCAGGGCTTCGCATCTTCACCGCGAGCGCCGCTTTTGCCAACATGACAGACACCGCCTTGAAAATGTGTGCGCGATTGCACGCCATCGATCCGGAGTTTCGCATGTCGCGTGTGGCGTCCTACCTCGGCCCATACCAGAAGCCGGAATTTGTCGAAAAGTATGCCCAAGGGCTCCGGCTCGCGGGCTTGCCAGAATGAGCACGGTGAGTTGCTGCTGTCCGCGTTTGGCACTTCTCGGAAGTGCCGTGAAAGCGATGAATTCGCTCGCGGCCTAAATATTTGATGACAGTTTTATGACAGCGGCCTCCATCGGCGCCGGCAAGACCGATTCCTCAAGCGCAGAGCGCCGACGCGCTCAGCATCGCCCCGCAAGACTCCCGCCGCACGCATATTTTTGTCGTGATTCGCCGCGATTCATGACAGAAGTAAAACAATCAGATGTCAGTTCGATTAAATGCGGAGCGGTGAATGAGCTTGGAATGGCGTGCGCAACCAGCCTCCCTGGCCTGGTCAAATCCGGTGATCCGGTGGTGGGGCATGCTGACGCTGGTCAGCGGCGCCAACATCGCGGTTTGGTTCGTGCTGTACCGCCAGCTCCACGGACAGCCGATTGGAAATCCTGCCAGCACGTCCGGCGTCGAGCTGATGCTCGCGCTTAGCGCGGCCTATGTGTTCGGCTGCGCCTTCCGCTCGATCCTGCCGCGCGCCGACGTGCAGCGGATCTGCCTGTTCGACACCTGGCTCTCGAGCGTGTTCGTCGGCCGCTCGGTCGCGACCGTGGCCGAGATCGCCTTCGCGGCGCAATGGGCTGTTATCCTGCACCAGCTCGGCACCATCACGGGCGCCGACACTACCGTGAACGCCGCCTGGGTGATCGTGCCGCTGATCGTGATCGCGGAGTGCTACTCATGGCACGCGGTGCTGACCACCAAATATCTGAACAACGCGATCGAGAATTCGATCTGGGCCGTCGTCTTCTTCATCATCGGCGTCGGTCTCTGCCGCCTGCTTCCGGAGTTCGACGGCGCGGTGCGCGCGATCCTGATCGTCACGATCGTCGGGATCGCGTTCTATCTGGCGTTCCTGATGACCGTCGATGTGCCGATGTATCTGAACCGGTGGCGGGCCGATGTCGCCGACGGCAATCCGCTGCTGCACCCGCTCGAGGGTCTGCGCGCCGTGCGCACGCGCTGGATCGTGACGCACGACATTGCCGAGTGGAAGGAAGAGATTGCCTGGATGTCGCTCTATTTCAGCCTGGCGGTCTGGTCGAGCCTGGCGCTGTGCGTGTTCTATTCGCTCGAGGATCATCTGCCGCGCTATCGCACCCCAGCGCCCGTCGCGAGCTTGCCGTCGACCGCGAGCATTTCGTCGCAGGCGCCGGCGGTTGTCGCCGGGCTTGATCCCGTCATGGTGCACCACCGCAATTAGTCGCTGACGCCGCTTTTCCCAACGAACTTGCGTGGCTGCGGCGGTTAGCCGGTCGCTTGGCGTAGCCGTTCGCCTGATCAGCCAGGTCAAGCCGGACTTTTGGTCAAGACGGTTTTGGCGAAGCGTGGCCCGGTTCCTGCTTTGACAGGCTGGTACTAACCTGATCCATTTCCTTGGCGATCCAATCATTTGGGTCCAGCCCCCGCGGCGGCGGGGGCGCCAGGGGGCGCAAGTCAGGCATTCAGCACCAGCCGAGGAGTCAATCCGATGCAAGAACGGGAACTTCGAGATCTCATTGCAGACGTCAAGACCGGACGCATGTCGCGGCGGTCCTTTGTCCAGCAGATGATCGCCGTCGGCCTGACCGCGCCGATGGCCGGCATGATGCTGGCCCAATCCGGCGTGGCGATGGCCCAGACCGCGATCCCCTACAAGCCGACCAAGGCCGGCGGCGGCGGGCTTTTGAAAATCCTGTACTGGCAGGCGGTCACCCTGCTCAACCCGCATTTCGCCGTCGGCACCAAGGACCAGGACGGCGCCCGCGTCTTCTATGAACCGCTGGCCGGATGGGACCAGGAGGGCAATCTAGTCCCGGTGCTGGCCGCCGAAATTCCGAGCAAGGAAAACAACGGCCTCACCGAGGACGGCCTCTCGGTGGTCTGGAAGCTGAAAAAGGGCGTCAAATGGCATGACGGCATGCCGTTCACGGCTGACGACGTCGTGTTCAACTGGGAATATGCGCGAAATCCCGAAACCGCCGCGGTCTCGATCGCGAGCTACAAGGACGCCAAGGTCGACAAGATCGACGATTTCACCGTTCGCGTGACCTTTTCAAAGCCGACGCCGTTCTGGGCCGATGCCTTTGTCGGCACCTACGGCATGATCATCCCGAAACATCTGTTTGCCGATTACATCGGCGGCAAGTCGCGCGATGCGCCGGCCAACCTCAAGCCGGTGGGTACCGGTCCCTACGTTTTCGTCGATTTCAAGCCGGGCGACATCGTCCGCGGCAAGCTCAATCCGAACTACCACATGCCCAACCGTCCGTATTTCGACACGATCGAGATCAAGGGCGGCGGCGATGCGGTGTCGGCCGCGCGCGCGGTGCTGCAGACCGGGGAATATGACTATGCCTGGAACATGCAGGTCGAAGATGAAATCCTGACCAAGCTGGAAGGCGCCGGCAAGGGCAAGGTCAGCATCGTCGAGACCGGCAATATCGAATTCATCATGCTCAACTCGACCGATCCGGCGGCGGAGGTCGACGGCGAGCGCGCCAGCGTCAAGACCAAGCATCCGCTGTTCAGCGACCCGGCGGTACGCCAGGCCATCAACCTCCTGATCGATCGCGCCTCGATCGAGAAGTTCATCTACGGCCGAACGGCGAGCGCCACCGCAAACTTCCTCAACGCCCCGGCCAAGGTTCGCTCAACAAACACCAAATTCGAGTTCAACATCGAGAAGGCCAACGCGATCCTGGAGGCCGCCGGCTGGAAAAAAGGCGGCGACGGCATTCGCGCCAAGGACGGCAAGCCGCTGCGGTTCGTCTACCAGACCTCGATCAACGCTCCGCGGCAGAAAACGCAGGCCATCATCAAGCAGGCGTGCCAGAAGGCGGGCATCGACGTCGAACTGAAGTCGGTGGTGGCATCGGTGTTTTTCTCCTCCGACGCCGCCAATCCCGACACCTACACGCATTTCTATTGCGATGCGCAGATGTACAACACCACCATGACGCAGCCCGACCCCGGGTTCTTCATGAACCAGTATCTGTCGTGGCGGGCTGCGAACAAGGAAAACAAGTGGCAAGGCCGCAACGTCTCGCGCTGGCAGAACAAGGAATATGACGAGATCTACAAGCAGGCCGAGCAGGAACTCGATGCCGTGAAGCGGGCCGCGATGTTCATCAAGCTCAACGACCTCGTCGTGACAGACAACTACATCCAGCCCCTGCTCCGCCGGCCGAAGGTCTCGGCCGTCGCCGGCAATCTGACGGTGCCTCTCAGCGGCTGGGACAACGATCTGTGGCAGATCGCAAACTGGTACCGCGAGACCTGAGGTGCGATTTGCGATGCGCAAGATCTGAACGGGCGGTGGCTGGACGACCATGGGAAAATACATCCTCCGGCGCCTGATCATCGCCCTGCCCAGCCTGCTCGGCATCAGCCTCATTCTCTTTGTGCTGCTGGCGCTGGCGCCGGGCGACCCGTTCGGCGAACTTGCGACCAACTCCAATGTGCCGCCCGAAGTCCGGGAGGCGCTGCGGGTGAAGTTCGGGATCGACGATCCGATTTTCATCCGCTATTTGCGCTGGCTCGCCGCGATGCTGCAGGGCGACTGGGGCTTTTCGTTCGCCAGCCGCATCAACGTCGACCAGTTGATCCTGCAACGGGTGCCGACCACGCTGTTCGTGGTCGGCTCGTCGCAGATCCTGGCATTGGCAGTGGCGCTGCCGGTCGGCGTCTATGCGGCGATGCGGCCCTATTCGATCTTCGACCAGATCGCCAACACCTTTGCCTTCATCGGCTTCTCGCTGCCGACGTTCTTCACCGGGCTGCTGCTGATCCTGATCTTCAGCATCAATCTCGGCTGGCTGCCGTTCGTCTACCGGGTCGATATCCCGGCCACCGGCTGGCTCTGGCACTGGGAATATTTCAAGCAGGCGATCATGCCGATTTCGGTGCTCGGCCTGTTTCAGGCCGCTTCTTATACCCGCTACGTCCGCTCGGCGGTGCTCGACGTCATCAGGCTCGATTATGTCACGACGGCACGCTCGAAGGGCCTCAATGAAGGCAAGGTCGTCATCAAGCACGTGGTGCGCAACGCCTTGATTCCCGTGGTGACGCTGGTCGCGCTGCAAATGCCCGCCGTGTTCGGCGGCGCCATCGTCACCGAACAGATCTTCCGCATCCCCGGCATTGGTTCACTGCTGATCAGCGCCATCCTCGCCAACGACACGCCGGTCATCATGGCGGTGACCTTCGTGTTCGCCTGTCTCGTCGTCATCTTCAACCTATTGGCCGATATCATCTATGGCTGGCTCGACCCACGCATCTCCTATCGCTGACGTCGTCGTTCCGCTCGAGGGACGCCCGCGCCACATTTCGCCCGGCTATGAGGTGTGGCGAAAATTTCGTCGCCATCGCATGGCGGTGGCGAGCATCGGCGTTTTGACGTTACTGACCGCGGCGGTTCTGTTCGGACCGCTGATCTGGCGGATACCGATCAACGAAATTGATTTCACCGCGCGGCTCGCTCACCCGTCGTGGGATCACCCGTTCGGCACCGACGATCTCGGCCAGGACCTGCTGGCGCGCATGCTGTATGGCGGACGCATTTCGCTGGCGGTCGGCTTCGCGGCAATGGCAGTCGCCATCATCGTCGGCGTGCTGATCGGGGCGATCTCCGGCATCTCCCGCGGCAGCGTCGACGCCGCGCTGATGTGGATCACCGATCTGTTCCTGGCGTTGCCGCAACTGCCGCTGCTGCTATTGGTGATCTATCTGTTCCGGGATTTTCTCAAGAACTGGGTCGGCCCCGAGGGCGGCGTCTTCATCCTGATCGTGCTCGTGATCGGTGCGTTTCGCTGGATGCCGGTGGCGCGGCTGGTGCGCGCGCAGTTCCTGTCGCTGCGCGAAAAGGAATTCGTCGAGGCGGCGCGCGCGCTCGGCGCCACCACGCCGCGGCTGGTGATCAGGCACATCCTGCCCAATTCGCTCGGGCCGGTGATCGTCGCCGGCACCATCGACGTCGCGGCGGCGATCATCGCGGAATCGACGCTGTCGTTTCTCGGCCTCGGCTTTCCGCCTGACATCCCGACCTGGGGGCGACTGTTGTTCGACGCCAAGGATTATCTCGACATCGCACCGCACTGGGCGCTGTTCGCGGGCGCCGCGATCTTCCTGACCGTGCTCACCATCAATTTCATCGGCGACGGATTGCGCGACGCGCTCGACCCCCGGAGAGTCATGTAATGTTGCGTCCGGAGGATACCGCGAGCGTGGGTGTGAAACCGACCGACGAAGCGCCCATGCTCGACATCAGGGGCTTGAAGACGCATTTTGCGACCGATGACGGCATCGTGCAGGCGGTCGACGGCGTCGACATTGCCGTCCGGCGCGGCGAGACGGTCTGCGTGGTCGGCGAGTCCGGTTGCGGCAAGACGGTCACGGCGCTTTCGGTGCTCAAGCTGATCGCCATGCCGCCCGGACGGATCGCCGGCGGGCAGATTCTGTGGCAGGGCCGCGATCTGGTGCCGATGGCAGCGGACGAGATGAACCAGATTCGCGCCAAGGAAATCGCGATCGTGTTCCAGGAGCCGATGACCTCGCTCAATCCGGTCTACACCATCGGCGACCAGATCGGCGAAGTGATCGCCCTGCATGAGGGCTTAGGGCGCCGCGCCGTGCTGGAGCGGACCATCGACATGCTGGCGCTGGTCCAGATCCCGAACCCGGCGCGCCGCGTCAACGACTACCCGCACCAGTTTTCCGGCGGCATGCGGCAGCGCGTGATGATCGCGATGGCGCTGTCGTGCCATCCGAAGCTCCTGATCGCGGACGAGCCGACCACCGCGCTCGACGTCACGATCCAGGCGCAGATCCTCGATCTGCTGCAGGACATGAAATCGCGCCTCGGCATGTCGATCATGCTGATCACCCACGCCATGGGCGTCGTCGCCGAAGTCGCCCAGCGCGTGGTGGTGATGTATGCGGGCAAGGTGGTGGAGGAAGCCGCGGTCGATCAGCTGTTTGGAAATCCGCGCCATCCCTATACGCAGGGCCTGATCCGCTCGATCCCGCGCGTCGACCGGGGCGGCGGCCGCAAGGCCCGGCTGCAGACCATCGCCGGCACGGTGCCGAAGCTGATCAACCCGCCGCAGGGCTGCCGCTTCGCGCCGCGCTGCGGTTTTGCCACAGATGAATGCGTGCGCGCGCAGCCGGCGTTGCGCGAGCTCGAACCCGGCCACAAAGTGGCCTGCATCCACGCCGAAACGACGGTGGTTCAATGAGCGAGCCGCTGCTCAAAGTCGCCAAACTGACCAAGGAATTTCCGCTCAAGGGCGGGCTGTTCAGCGGTCAAATCGCCAGCGTTCATGCGGTCGACGGCGTCGATTTCCACGTCGACCGCGGCGAAACGCTGGGCCTGGTCGGCGAATCCGGCTGCGGCAAGTCAACCACCGGCCGCTGCGTGCTTCGCCTGATCGAACCGAGTTCGGGCGAGATCCATTTCGACGGCAAGGATGTCCGCTCGCTCAAGGCCGACGACCTTCGCATCCTGCGCCGCGACATCCAGATCATCTTTCAGGACCCCTATGCGTCGCTCAATCCGCGCATGAATGTGGGCGCGATCGTTGGCGAAGCGCTGATCATCCACCAATTGACCAAAACCAAACAGCAGTTCGAAGAACGCGTGGTGGATCTGCTGGAAACCGTCGGGCTGCGCGCGGACCATATGGGCCGCTATCCGAACGAATTCTCCGGCGGCCAGCGCCAGCGCATCGGCATCGCACGGGCGCTCGCGGTCGAGCCCAAACTGATCATCTGCGACGAGCCGGTGTCGGCGCTGGACGTCTCGATCCAGGCCCAGGTCATCAACCTGCTTGAAGATCTGCAGGAGAAGTTCGGGCTCGCCTATCTCTTCATCGCGCATGATCTCGCGGTCGTCGAGCATATCTCCAAGCGCATCGCGGTGATGTATCTCGGGCGGATTGTCGAGATGGCGTCGGCCCACGAGCTCTATGCCTCGCCGCGGCATCCCTACACCGAAGCGCTGCTGTCGGCGGTGCCGATACCGGATCCGAAAGTGAAGCGGCAGCGCGTCCGGCTGTCGGGCGAAGTGCCGAACCCGATTTCGCCGCCGACCGGCTGTCACTTTCACACCAGATGCCCGATCGCGCAGTTTCCGCTATGCAAGAGCGAGGCGCCGCCGCTCAAGCAAAGCGCCGACGGCCACTGGGTCGCCTGCCATTTCCGCTAAAGGCAAGCCTGCATGGCGCGCTGTCGCATCGGGATGATCCGGCGATGGCGCCCTTCCCGGACGTCGGGCGGCGGCGAAACGCTCGCTCATTCCTGTTTCCAGAAGCGGTCGTTTGGCATTATCCCGGCTGGATCAGAGGAAAATTCGGGCCTGATGCGGTTGAGGTAATGCATGTTCACCAAACCCTGGTGCTTCACTTCGACGGCGCCACGGGCCTCGGTATCGAAGCGCGTCTTGATGTGCTGCCAGGTCGATTCGGCGATGCTGATGCGACCGGGAACGCCGGCGGCTTCGACGCGCTGGGTAATATTCACGGTGTTGCCCCAGATATCGTAGGTAAATTTGTGTTTCCCGACGACGCCGGCGATGACCGGTCCGGTATTGATTCCAATTCTCGCCTGCCACGCCGGCAGGTGCAGCTTCTCGCGTTGCCGATTGATCCTGGCCAGGTGATCGATGACCTGCAGCGCCGCCAATGCGGCATCGATGGCGTGCGAGCGGTTGGGCTCCGGCACGCCGCCAACGGCGAGATAGGCATCTCCGATCGTCTTGAGTTTTTCGAGGCGATGCTTGGCCATGATGTCGTCGAACACGGTGAAGTGCTGGTCGAGCTGGTTAATGACGCTCGCCGGCTCCATGGTCTCGACCAGTCGGGTGAAGCCGGTGAAATCGATCAGGATCACCGTTGCAGAGTCGAAGAAGCGCGGCTGAACGCGGTCATTTGCCTTGAGCTCGGCTGCGATGGATGACGGCAGGATGTTCAGCAGCAGCTTGTCCGATTCGGCTTTGCCGGCAATTGCCAGGTCGCGCGCGCGCTCCAACTCACGCAGCATCTCGTTGCGCACGAGCAATTGCCGGCGCAATTCGAGGTGAACCATCGTCTGGTGCGCCAGACGCCTGAGTGCCTCCTGCTGCTCGAAGGTTAGTTCTCGCGGCTCGAAGGCGATCACGCACAAGGTGCCCAGCGCATAGCCATCCTGCGTGATGAGTGGAACGCCGCAGTAGAAGCGAATGTGCATATCGCCCGTCACCAGCGGGCTGGTATTGAATCTTTGATCCTTGATCAGGTCGGGAACGTAGAGGATGTCGTTGTTGCAGATGGTGGCCGTGCAAATCGAAATTTCCCGCGGGCATTCGGAAAGCTCTGCTGGAAGTGGACCATACTTCGCCTTGATCCATTGCCGCGACGCGTCGACGAAGCTGACCAGAGCGGCTGGGCAGCCGCAGATCTGCGCCGCCAGTTCGGTGATTTCGTCGAAGCCGGCTTCCGGAAGCGTGTCAAGGATTGCGTAATCTGTCAGCGCGACAAGGCGTCCGGGCTCGTTGGCTGGAATCGTCTGGTTCATGACAAGCCCTTCGCGTTAGCCGGATCATCAAATCCCGTCGCGATCCAAGAGCCGTCACATAGCATCACTGCATCTTTCCCTCGTCGAAGACGAGCATGCGGCCACGCGTCAGAAAGCTCCAAGAGCTTATCCTGATCAGTTCAAAATAGCCATTGGCGGCTGAAAGACGAGCGAGGCCGTGGGAACATGGTTGTCGGACATCGCCTTTTGCCAAGTCCGCGTTGCACTGCAAGCGGACCTGCGCAGGCTGGACGTGATGCCAGGCTGCCAGCATGATCCCGTGAGATCACTGGCCCGTGCCAGCGCAGGAGGCCGCATGGCCGCCCGCCGGAGGCCTTACCAGGGGGACCGACATGTCCGATCCGCAACGCCGGGAGTTTCTCACTGCCGCCGCCGCCATCGCCTCGATGGTGACGCTGGCTGGAACGCAAGCGGCGGTCGCCGGCGATCCCAGCTTCATGAACAACGTCCCCGATCCCGCCGTGTCGGGAAAGGACCTGCCGACGTTCAAGTTCGCGCTGGAGAAATCCGCCGGCAAGGTGATCGGCAACAGCTACGGCAAGGAAGCCATCGTCACGCAGCTGCCGATCTCCAAGGGAATAGCCGGGGTTTCGATGCGGCTCGAGCCCGGCGCGATGCGCGAGATGCACTGGCACGCCACCGCGGCCGAATGGGCGTTCGTGTTCGAGGGGCGCGTTCGCACCACCGTCGTCGATCCCAACGGCCTTGCCGAGACCAACGATTTCGATCCAGGCGACGTCTGGTACTTTCCCCGCGGTCACGGCCACATGCTGCAGTGTCTTGGCGACAAGCCCTGCCGTTTCATTCTGATCTTCGACAACGGTTATTTTTCCGAATTCGGCACCTTCAGCATCACCGACTGGATCGGGCACATCCCGAAAGCGCTGCTGGCAAAGAACTTCGGCGTGCCGGAAGCGGCGTTCGACAACTTCCCCAAAGACGAAGTGTATTTTGCCCGCGGCAAGCCGCCACCCGCGGAGCCGTCGGTGCCGCTGCAGGGCTGGAAGCTGCCGCCGCAAACGCACAAATACCGCCTGCTGGCGGAGCCGCCGCACGGCACCTTTCAGGGCGGCCGCGAATGGCGCGTCGATTCAAGCCGCTTCCCGATTGCCAAGACCATCACCGGCGTCGTGCTCGATCTCGATCCCGGCGCGTTGCGCACGCTGCACTGGCATCCGAACGCCCACGAGTGGCAATACGTGCTGGACGGCACGGTCAGCGTCACCCTGTTCGGCTCGCACGGGCGCATCAGGACCGAACAACTGCAGCAGGGCGACGTCGGCTATATCCCGCAAGGTTATGGGCACTCGATCGAAAATATCGGCGACAAGCCCGCGCGCATCCTGATCGGCTTCAATTCCGGAATCTACGAGACCATCGACCTGTCGCAATGGATCGCGGCCAACCCGGCCGACGTGCTCGCCACCAATTTCAGCCAGCCGCCTGAACTGTTCGGGAAGTTTCCTCATCGCGACGTGTTCGTCACGGGCAAGGATGGACCGAGCAAATAGGCCGGGAAACGGAAAAGCTCACGCCGGCAAAGGTTTTGGCACAGGCGCGCCATTGAGCAGCTTGCCGATCTCCGGCTTGCAGGCCCCGCAATTGGTGCCGGCCTTTAATCGTTGACCAATGGCTTCGACGTTTCTCGCGCCTTTGTTAATTTCGGCCGAGATTTGCCGTTGCCCGATGCCGAAGCACGAGCAGACGATCGGCCCGATATCTTCGCCGGCTTCCAGCGGCTGCCCTGTGAGCAGCGACATCCGTGCCTTTGGCGAGAGCGTGTTTTCCGCGAACAGATTGGTCAGCCATGAACGCGACACCAGCCTGTGGTCCGAGGCGATGAAGATGCATCCCTCCAACCGCCCGTCGCGAATGCTCGCATAGCGATACCGGCCGATGCTCGGATCGCGATAGGCAATCCATTCGATGTCCGCCTGCTCGGCGCGGAGCTGCGCGCGCGCCCAATCGCGCCAGCTCGCCGGCCGCTCCTCGATCGCCAGCTCCATGCGCCAGCACATGCCCGACCGTCCGGAAACCCAGTACCCCTTCTCCGGGCGCTCGATCTCGTAACGGCTGAGAATAAAGGCGTGCCATTTCGGCAGATAGGGCTCGGCCTTCACGGGCGTATGCTTGGATTCCGGCTGTCCGGATATCGGGTCGGTCGCGGGGTTGACCAGCGCGTTGATCAGGCCGTCGCCGGCATACTCGCCATTCCAGTGCATCGGCACGAAGACGCAGCCGCGCCGCTGTTCGGCGGTGACGGTCACGCGCGCCACCATCTGGCCCCACGGACTGGACAGCCGGGCCAGCGCGCCATCTTCGATACCCGCCTTGCGCGCATCCTCGGGATGGAATTCCGCACAGGGTTCGAACATGTGCATCATCAGTCGCGGCGATTTCCCGGTCCGTGTCATGGTGTGCCACTGGTCGCGAATTCGGCCGGTGTTGAGCACCAAAGGGTGCTCGCGGCTGGTCGGGTTTTTGGGCGAGCGCGGCACAACCGGAATAAAGCGCGCCTTGCGATCGGGGGTGAAGAAGCCTCCGGTCTCGAACAGCCGCTGCGTGCCGGTCGGATAATCCCGTGTCACCGGCCATTGCACCGGGGCCAGCGTCTCGTAAGCGCGATCATCGAGGGTGCTTAGGGCGGACAGATCGAAATCCCGCGCGCCATTATTCTCAAAGCCGGAGAGGCTGGCGTGCTCGCGAAATATCTCGGCCACGCTCGTATAGTCGAAGCCCGAAAATCCCATGCGGCGGGCGACATCGCAGATGATCCGCCAGTCCGGGCGCGCGGCGCCGGGCGCCGGCAGAAACGGCCGTTGCCGGGAGATGCGGCGCTCGGAATTGGTGACGGTGCCGTCCTTTTCGCCCCATGCCGTCGCAGGCAGCAGCACATGACCGTGACGCGTGGTGTCGGTGTGGCGCATGCAATCCGACACCACGACGAGATCGCAGGCATCCAGCGCGGCGCGCGCACGCGTAACATCCGGCAGGCTGACCAGCGGATTGGTGGACATGATCCAGACCGCCTTGATGCGGCCGGCGGCCATCGCGTCGAACATCTCGACCGCCTTCAGCCCGGTCTTGTCCGCGATGACAGGCGAGCGCCAGAACCGCTGCACGAGTTCGCGATGGCGCGGATTCTCGATCTCCATATGGGCGGCGAGCTGATTGGCGAGGCCACCGACTTCCCGGCCGCCCATCGCATTGGGCTGGCCGGTGAGCGAGAACGGCCCCATGCCGGGCTTTCCGATCCGGCCGGTCAGCAAATGGCAGTTGATGATCGCATTGACCTTGTCGACGCCGCTGCTCGACTGGTTGATGCCCTGGGAATAGAGCGTGACGACGCGCTCGGTCTTGGCGAACCAGCTGAAAAACTGCTCGACTGCACCGCCCGTCAGCCCGCAGACATCAGCCGTGTGCGCCACGGTCTGGCCGGCGACTTGCGCCAGCGCAGCCTCCGCGCCGGTGGTGAAATCGCCGACGAACGCGCCATCGGCCGCCTTGTTCTTCGCCAGATAGGCCAGCAATCCGTTGAACAAAACGGAGTCGCTGCCGGAACGAACCGGCAAATGCAGATCGGCGCCCTCGCAGGTCGCGGTCCGGCGCGGGTCGATGACGACGATGCGGCAAGCGGGATTTTTCGCTCTTGCCGCCAGCATGCGCTGATGGAGGATGGGATGGCACCAGGCCGCATTGGATCCGACCAGGACCAGCAGGTCGGCCAGTTCCAGATCTTCATAACAACCCGGAACGGTGTCGCTGCCGAACGCACGCTTGTGACCCACCACGCTGGAGGCCATGCACAGCCGCGAATTGGTATCGATATTGGCGGTGCCGACAAAGCCCTTCGCGAGCTTGTTGACGACGTAGTAGTCCTCGGTGAGAAGCTGGCCCGAAACGTAGAACGCCACGGAATCCGGCCCGTGCTCCCGGATCGCCTTGCTGAATCCATCGGCGACATGGCCGAGCGCGGCATCCCAGCTCGCCGCCCGGTCGTTGACCATGGGCTCGAGCAGGCGTCCTTCCAGACCGACGGTTTCAGCCAGCGCCGATCCTTTTGCGCACAGCCGCCCGAAATTTGCCGGATGCAGCGGATCACCCCGGACCGTGACCGCCCCCGCCGTATCCCTGTCGGCCACGACGCCGCAGCCGACGCCGCAATAGGGACATGTCGTCTTGACTGGCACGCGTCGTTACCCTCAATCGACGGAAGCGGTGACTGCCTCACGAACGGACAGCCACACGGTGCCGTTCTCCACCTTGGCCGGATACGAGTGCGCGCATCCCTCGTCAGGAGCGACCGCCTCGCCGTTCGCAAGCTCGATGACGAAATTGTGCAAGGGACAGGTGACGCGCTTGTTGTGCACGATGCCTTGGGACAACGGTCCGCCTTTGTGCGGGCAACGGTCGTCGAGCGCGAACACCTCGTCGTCTTCGGTCCGGAATACCGCGATGTTTCCCGACGCCGTGCGCACCACGCGGGCGCCGAGGCGCGGAATCTGATCCAGGGCTCCGATTTCAATCCACCTTGTCATACGAGCTCCGGTCATGCGAGTTCCAGCTCCGCCATCGGCGCAAACTCGTTGCGATCGACACCGCGCTGGGCGCGCTCCGCCCATGGGTCGCTTTGTGAGAACTGCTGCGAATACACGAAGCGGTCGTACAGCGCTTTGCGGTTGGTGAGATCATCGACCACCTGCTTGCGGATGGCATCGAGACCGACACGATCGCACCACTTGTACATCCGCTCCAGATACCAGCCCTGCTCGCGATAGAGCTGCGTCAGTGCCGCGATCAACTCCAGCGTCTCCTCCTCGGTCGCCACCTTGGCAAGAAATTCGGTTCCCTTGATGTGAAGGCCGGCGGCGCCCGCGAAATGGATCTCGTATCCGGAATCGACGCAGATCACGCCGACATCCTTGCAGGTCGATTCGGCGCAGTTGCGTGGACAACCCGACACCGCCATCTTCACCTTGGCCGGGGCCCATGACCCCCACATGAATCGTTCGATCTTGATGCCGAGCCCGGTCGAGTCCTGGGTGCCGAAGCGGCACCATTCCGAGCCGACGCAGGTCTTCACCGTGCGCAGCCCCTTGGCATAGGCATGCCCCGACACCATGCCGGCGTCGTTGAGGTCGGCCCATACCGCGGGCAGATCCTCCTTCTTGACGCCGAGCAGATCGATGCGCTGGCCGCCGGTGACCTTGACAGTCGGAATCTTGAACTTGTCGGCGACGTCGGCAATGGCCCGCAATTCGTTCGGCGTGGTCACGCCGCCCCACATCCGCGGCACCACCGAATAGGTGCCGTCCTTCTGAATGTTGGCATGAACGCGTTCGTTGATGTAGCGCGACTGCTGGTCGTCGCGATATTCGCCGGGCCAGGTGGCGAGCAAATAATAGTTCAGCGCCGGCCGGCAGGAATGGCAACCGTTGGCGGTCTTCCAATCCATGAACTTCATGACATCGGGGATGGTCTTCAACTGCTGCTCGACGATGACGCGGCGCGCGTCGTCATGGCTGTGATCGGTGCACTTGCACATCGGCTTGACCTTCGGCGCCGTCGAATAGTCGCCGCCGAGCGTGAACGCGAGCACTTGCTCGACGAGGCCGGTACATGAACCGCACGATGATGATGCCTTGGTGTGGGCGCGCACGTCATCGATCGTGAACAGCTTCTTTTCGGCGATCGCCTTGACGATGGTGCCCTTGCAGACGCCGTTGCAGCCGCAAATCTCTGCCTCGTCGCCCATGGCGGCGACCGAATTCTGGCCGGCATGACCGCCGTCGCCGAGATTGGCCGCGCCGAACACCAGGCGCTCGCGCATCTGCGAGATATCCGTGCCGTCGCGCAGATGCTGGAAGTACCAGGGCCCGTCGACCGTATCGCCGTAGAGCACGGCGCCGACGATCTTCTTGTCGCGCAGGACGATCCGCTTGTAGACGCCGCGCGCGGCGTCCTGCATCACGACTTCTTCCTTGTCGGCGCCGGGCGCGAAATCGCCGGCGGAGAACAGGTCGATGCCCGTCACCTTCAGCTTGGTCGAGACCACCGATCCCGAATAGCTGGCAAAGCCCTTCATGGCGAGCTGATTGGCGCAGACCTTGGCCTGATCGAACAGCGGCGCGACCAGACCGTAGGTCTGGCGACGGTGCTGCACGCATTCGCCGACCGCGTAGATGCGCCCGTCATAGGTCTGCATGGTGTCGGAGACGACAATGCCACGCTCGCAATGGATGCCCGCCTTCTGCGCGAGCTCGATGTTCGGGCGGATGCCGACGGCCATCACGACCAGATCGGCCGGAAGCTCCACGCCATCGGCAAAGCGCACGCCCGTGACGCGGTCCTCGCCGAGGATCGCCTGCGTCTGCGCCGGCATCTTGAACACCATGCCGCGCTCTTCCAGCGACTTGCGCAGCATTCCGCTGGCAACCGGATCGAGCTGCCGCTCCATCAGGCAGTCGAGCAGATGCACGACGGTGACGTTCATGCCGCGCTTCATCAACCCGTTGGCGGCCTCGAGGCCGAGCAGGCCTCCGCCGATCACGACGGCGTTCGGATGGCTCGTCGACGCCTCAACCATGCGCTCGACGTCCTGGATATCCCGAAAGCCGATGACGCCGGGAAGATCCTTGCCGGGAAGCGGCAACATGATCGGGTTGGAGCCGGTGGCGATCAGCAGCCGATCATAAGCGACGCGCGCGCCGGTGGCGGTGACGACCTCGCAGGTGCGCCGGTCGATCATCACGATCGTCTCGCCCTTGCGCAGCGTGATGCCGTTGTCGTCGTACCATTGCTCGGTGTTGAGCATGATGTCGTCGACGGACTTCTCGCCGGAGAGAACCGGTGACAGCAGGATACGATTGTAATTGCCGTAAGGCTCGGAACCGAACACCGTGATGTCGTAGAGATCAGGCGCACGCTCCAGCAGCGTTTCCACTGTGCGGATGCCGGCCATGCCGTTGCCGATCACCACCAGCTTCTGCCTGCTAACTTTCTCGAGCATGATCTGCCTTTCGCATTCCGACGACACCGCGCGTCGACGCGACATGCGTCGTCGATCGGTGGAATAGAGATTGGGAGTTTTGAGGAGCCCATCCGCGGGCAGCTGACCATCATCAATGACGATCGATATTTCCTTGAATACAAAACGCGTGCCAACTCCGCAGCAGCGATTCCGCGAGCGATATCAATACGTTTATCGGCTGCCGCGAATTCAGGCGCTTGTGCGCACCGCACAAAAAAGCACCACCCTGCGCGTTTGAGTGGCGCGATTTGCTGCCCGCGGCAGCAGATCGGGTTTTCTTCCCCAGCGGCGGAATAGCGGTCAACGCGTTGCGATTAAAGGCAAAGTGCCGCTCGCAATCGAATGGCACAGATATTGCTGCCCTTAGCGCCAATCGAGACCCGTCTCAATGACGAGAACGGCTCTCGCTTTCACCCATATTCCATCTGTTGTGCAGAGACCTTCCGCGCCCGCGCGTCGGTGTTGGCTGCACGATCGCGAGGCTGTCGCAATGAAGTTTGCTGAGTTCAAGAAGGCTGGCCATTGGCCGACGCTACTGGCTGCGTTTCTTTACTTCGACATCAGTTTCATGGCCTGGGTCGCGCTCGGCCCGCTGATGGTCTACATCGCGCACGACATGAACCTCGCGGTCAGCGAGAAGTTTACGCTCGTGGCCATCCCGGTTCTGGCCGGCGCGCTGCTGCGCGTCCCGATGGGCATCCTGGCCGATATCATCGGCGCCAAGCGAACCGGCATCATCGCGCAACTCATCGTCACCGCGGCGACGGCCTGGGTATGGCGGTACGGGCTCGACAGCAAGCTCGCGATCATCATCTTCGGCCTGGTGCTCGGCATTGGCGGCGCGTCCTTCGCCGTCGCTTTGCCACAGGCGAGCCGCTGGTACCCGCCGCAATATCAGGGCGTGGTGATGGGCATCGCAGGCGCCGGCAATATGGGCGTCGTCATCGATACGATGCTCGCACCGACGATCGCCGAGCATTTCGGCTGGCAGGCCGTGTTCGGTTTCCTGCTGATTCCGATGGTGCTGGTGCTCGCATATTACGTCTTCGCGGCCAAGGATGCGCCGGGCGAGCGCAAGCCGATCTCGCTGAAGGCCTATGCCACGCTGCTGCGCGATCCCGATAGCCGCTGGTTCATGTTCTTCTACTTCATCACATTCGGCGGCTTCGTTGGCCTCGCCAACGCGCTGCCGCTGTATTTCACCGTGCAGTATCATGTCTCCGGCGTGGCGGCGGGTCTGCTGGTCTCGCTGATCGTCGCCTTTGGCTCCGGCTTCCGCCCGGTCGGCGGACTGATTGCCGACCGCATCGGCGGCATCCGCTCGTTGTCGGTGCTGTTCGCGGTCGTCGTCGCCGCTTATCTCGTCATCGCCTTCATGCCGGAAGGGCCGGCGGCTCCAACCGCGGCGGGCTGGTCGCTGTTGCAGATGCCGCGCATCGCGTGGATGTCGGTGCTGCTGTTCTCGGTCGGCGTGCTGGCGCTCCGCATGGGCAACGGCGCGGTGTTTCAACTCATCCCGCTCCGCTTCCGTCAGGACATCGGCCTGATGACCGGTCTGGTCGGGTGCGCCGGAGGCGTCGGCGGCTTTTTCCTGGCCCAGGCGCTCGGCACCGCCAAGGCCGCAACCGGCGGCTTCGGCGCCGGCTTCCTGTTTTTCGGAGCGCTGGCATTGCTTGGCTTTATCGGACTTGCCATGGTCAAGGTCCGATGGCGCACGACATGGGGCGCTGCATCGGGAGCGCGGGTCTGACGCCGCGCGCTTCCAAAGGCTCGGCAGGTCTCTGACGTGACGATCGGTTCGCAGAGAAATCTTCAGGTGCGCGTCGGTTTCGTCAGCGAGACCGGCAAACGGGCGACCAACGAAGACTACGTCGCGGCCTGCCTCGGTCAGACCGGCGCATTCAACCGCGACATCGTTGCCGCGGTGGCGGATGGTGTCGGCGGCCACAAGGGCGGACGGGAAGCCGCCGAACTGACCGTGCGTTGTTTTCTCGACGCCTACTATTCGCTTCCGGAAACGCTGGGCGTCCGGCGCATCGCCTCGCGGGCGCTGGAGGCCGCCAACAGCTGGATCTATGCGCAGGGCCGCGTCGATTCCAGGCTCAGCGGCATGAGCTGCGCGTTCTCGTCGATGATCCTGTCGCGCCGCACCTGTCACATCGTTCACATCGGCGACACACGCGCCTACCGTTTGAGCGAGGGCCGTCTGGAGCGGCTGACCAAGGATCACGTCGCGGGACGCGGCGACCTCGCCCATTTGCTCAACCGCGCGATCGGCTTCGAGGATTTCGCGCGCGTCGACTATACCGCGGTCGGCCTGCGGCAACACGACCGGTTGCTGATCTGCAGCGACGGCATTCACGGCGTCCTCGACGACGGCCGCCTGCAGGTACTGCTCGACGAGCGCGCTTCGCCTGAGGAAACCGCGCGCAAGCTGGTGGACACGGCGCTGGCAGCCGGCAGCAGCGACAACATGACCGCGTTGGTGCTCGACGTCATCGACCTGCCGCCGGCCGACCGCAACGAACTCACCCACGCCATCGAAACCCTTCCCATCCTGGAGCTGCCGTCGTCCGGCGAGACGATCGACGATTTCGTGCTCCAGGAGGTGCTTTCCGACGGCCGCTATAGCCGGCTGTTCGTCGCCACCGACAAGCGGCAAAACCGCAAACTGGTGCTGAAATTTCCTCACCCGCGCGTTGCCAGCGAAGGCTCATATCGACTCGCCTTTGTACGCGAAGCATGGGTGGCGGCCCGTGTCAGAAGCCTGTGGATCGGCGAGATCATCGAAGTTCCCGCCGGCCGCCAGACGCGGCTCTATTCGGTGATGCCGCTGTATGAGGGCGAAACGCTCGAGCAGCGCCTGAACCGCTCGCCGCAGCTTTCGCTCACCGAAGGCATCGGGATTGCCACCAAGCTGGCACGTGCGGTGGCGACCTTGCATCGCGCCGGCATCATCCATCGCGACATCAAGCCTGACAACGTCATCCTGCTGGCGGCCGGCGGATTGCGGCTGGTCGATCTCGGCGTCGCCCGGGTGCCGCTGCTCGAGGATTTCCCGGCGCAGGACATTCCGGGCACCGCGAGTTACATGGCCCCCGAACTCTTCAGCGGCCGCGCGGGAGACGAATTTTCCGATCTCTATGCCCTCGGCGTGACCGTCTACCGCATGTTCAGCATCGCCTACCCCTATGGCGAGATCGAACCGTTTTCACGGCCACGCTTCGGCAAACCGGTTTCGCTGTCGCGTTACCGTCCCGATCTGCCGGCCTGGCTCGATGCCGTCATCGGCAAGGCGCTCGCCGTCGACCCCACCCAACGCTTCGGCGACGTCATCGAATTCGCCCACGAACTGGAAAACGGCGCCATGTGGGCGAAGCCCGCCGCCGAGAAGCGACGGGCGCTCTATGAGCGCAACCCGCTGGTGTTCTGGAAAGTATTGTCGGCGAGCCTCGTCATCCTGGTCGCGATACTCCTGGCGTGGCGCTGACGATCGATGCCCTACGTCTCGATCCCCCGGTCGAAATCGTCTTCGAAGCGCAGATGCTTGACGCTGCGGCCGCGGCGGCGCACCAGCTTCAAGGCCTCGATCCCGATCCTGATGTGGATCTCGACATAGTTCTCGGTCACCGTACGATCCGACACTTCGGTCTTCACACCCTCGGGGATCATCGGCTGATCGGACACCAAAAGCAGCGCGCCGGTCGAAATATGGTTGGCGAATCCTGCCGCAAAAATCGTTGCCGTCTCCATGTCGATCGCCATGCTTCGGGTGCGGCGCAAGACTTCCTTGAAGCGATCATCGTGTTCCCAGACGCGGCGATTGGTGGTGTATACGGTGCCGGTCCAATAGTCGCGACCGAGATCGCGGATCATCGTCGACACCGCGCGCTGCAATTCGAACGCGGGCAGCGCAGGAACCTCCGGCGGCAGATAATCATTCGACGTCCCCTCGCCGCGGATGGCGGCGATCGGCAGAATCAAATCGCCAATCTGGTTTTTGCGCTTCAGCCCGCCGCACTTGCCGAGAAACAACACGGCCTTCGGCGCGATGGCGCTGAGCAGATCCATCACGGTCGCGGCGTTCGGGCTTCCCATGCCGAAGTTGATCAGCGTGATGCCGTCGGCCGTGGCGTTGGGCATCGGCCGATCGATGCCGTTGACCAGAACGCCGTTCCCTGCGGCGAACCATTCCACGTAATTGTCGAAATTGGTCAGGAGAACATAGTCTCCGAATTCAGAAAGCTGTGTGCCGGTGTAACGCGGCAGCCAGTTTTCCACGATGTCCTTTTTGTCTCGCATTGCCTTTCGACTCACCTCGCGGCGCCCAGCAAGGCCAAGTCTATCACGCCGACAACGACCGTGCCGCCGCCTTCGGCATCAAATTACGAGGTAGCCATTCAAATCACGAAGAACCCATGGCTGGCGTCGCGCCGGAGCTGGTCGACCAGGCCATATTCCCAGTCGAGATAGGCCTGCATTGCAGCGGTCGCGACATCGGTGCCCTCATAGGGACGCCGGTAGCGCTGCGACGGATCGGGCTTTGGCAGGACCACTGGCGGGCCGACTTCGAGCGCGCCGTCATAGCCGCCATCGAGCACATAGGTTTCCCATCCCATCTGCGCGAGCCAGGACGCGGTCATGTCGGCGCGGACGCCGAGATTGTCCGACAGCAGAATCCGCGCGCCGCGCACCGGCGCGGCCATGTCGATTTCCTGCACCAGCTGTCCGCCGGCGTAATGGCGGAAGCCCGCGAGGTGACCGGCGGCATATTCCTCGGCATCACGCACGTCGAAGCGATAGAGCGTACGGCTGGTCTGCGCCGCCAGCGCCCGCGCCTCTTCCGGGCCGACACGCCGCACGCCGGCGCGATAGGCGACATCGCGCGCATTGGCTTTTGCATTCTCGGAAGCGCCGATGGCACCACGACGGCCAGAACCGTGTTCGAGATCCTGCTTTGCCAACGTCCAGCCGATGGTGCCGTTGCGCAGCGCCACGACTTTATTGGCGACGCCGGCATTGATCAGCGACTGGGTGCCGATGATCGAGCGGGTGCGGCCGGCACAATTGACGATGATGGTGGTTTCGGGATCCGGCGCCGCCTCGCCGGCACGCAGCACCAGCTCGGCGCCGGGCACGCTGATCGAGCCCGGGATGTTCATGGTCGCGTATTCGTCGAAGCGGCGAACGTCGAGAATCCGGATATTGGCCTTGCGCGCAATCAGGCTTGCGACCTCTTCCGCCGCCAGCGACGGCGTATGGCGGCGATGCTCCACCAGTTCGCCAAACGCCTTGGCGTAGGAATTGACGTCCTGGAACAGCTCAAAGCCCGCGGCCTGCCAGCCCTGCAGCCCGCCATCGAGCGCGCGGACGTTGGTGTATCCCAGCGTTTTGAACCGATCGATCGCCTGCGGGACGAGGCCTTCGCCCGCGTCGTAAACCACGATCGGCACGTCCTTGCGCGGCAGCCGCGTCCCGGCTTCGAGCGCGATACGGCCGGCGGCCATGTTGGCGGCAAACAGCGGATGGCCGGTGGCGAAAGCCGCCTCGTGCCGCAGATCGAGCAACGCGATTTCATCGCGCAGCAGAAGCGCGGTGCGGACTTGCGAGGGTGTGACGGTGGGTGGGGTCATGGCATGGCGGGTCTGGAGGTGGCGTTGTTGCTGCCGTCATCGCACAACGCGGCGAATAATTCACCAGCAAATAACGAATGGCACGCCATCCTTCAGCATGCAGATCTAGAGATACACTTCGTCGATATTGACGGACGATTCCACGCCAAGCTTGACGAAATGGCTCGCCAGCCAGTCGTTCGCGCATTTCCGGCCCTGGTCGCGAAGAAAAACCAGAAAGTCCCAATCGGCGTTGTATTTGCTGGTCGGGCTGAGCGCCCCCATGAATTCATCGTCGGCGACGCTATGGATGAAGATCTGCCGGACGTCTCCGCCCACGATACGGTTCTGCTTGACCAGGCCGGTGATGAAACTGACCGCCCGCATCTCCCGCATCAGCGATGAATTGAAACTGATCTCGTTGATGCGGTTCAGGATATCGCCTGCTGCATGGGGCAGCTCCTTGCGGAACAGCGGATTAATATGAACGATGACAATATCGGAGCTCTTGCAGTTGTAGATGAGTGGGAACAGCGCCGGATTTCCCATGTAACCGCCGTCCCAATAGGCCTCACCGTCGATCTCGACGGCGTGAAACATGGTCGGAACACATGCCGAGGCCATCACGGCCGACGCTGAAATTTCTGCGCCTGAGAAGATCTTCACCTTGCCGGTGCGAACGTTGGTCGCAGACAGGAACAGCTTGACCGGACAGTCCGGGCGCTTCAGCACCTCGAAATCGATCGATTGCTCGACCACCTCGCGCAACGGATTATAGTCCGACGGATTGAACTCATAGGGCGACAGCACGCGCGTCACGAAGCCGAGCAGCGAGAAGACCGGCGACCAGGTCAGCTTGTGGTTCCCCAGCAGCCGGTCGATCGGGCTTGGTTGCAACGGCCCCAGACTCGCCGCATCGCTGACACGTTTCCAGTAGTCGGTGAGCGCCTTGCGCGCCCCTTCACGGCCGCCGACGGAAAGCCCGTAGGCAAACACCGCCGCATTCATCGCGCCGGCACTGGTCGCACTCAATCCCTCGAAGGCAACGTCCTTTTCGTCGAGGAGCCGGTCGAGCACGCCCCAGGTGAAGGCGCCATGGGCGCCGCCACCCTGAAGGGCCAGATTGATTGTCCTGACCTGGTTGGAGAGTGCCGGTCCGTCGCCGGCATTTCCTGCCTCAGGCGTTGCCGCCGAAAAGCGCCCCGAAGCCGCGTCCATCGCAGAACTCCAATTTTAATGGTGTTCGCAAGCAGTCAGGAAGAAATGTGGCTCCCGAGTACAGGATCCGCAAGCAGACCTAAGTCAATAGATGTTCTGAGGAAGGCACCATGGAGCATCAGATGTAGCGGCGCGGTGCAAAGGCCGTGACGTCGTACGATGGTGGTACTCCCTTGATCATGGCGGCGCGGCGCCGTGCCACGCGGGGACGCCTGCACATCAAGACACAGCTTCTTCCGGGAGATCGGAAGGAAACTCGCCGAATGCCGCGATCATCTTTTCGGCATGCGGCGCACCTGCCACGGCTTCGACCAGTTCGAAGAACAGCGTCTTGTAGGACAGGAAGATCACTCCCTCGGACCTAAGCCTCACCAACGCAGCATCGACATTGCGCGCCGACGAAAACAGCAGCTCCTCGACCGCGAAAACCTCAAAACCCATTTCGAGAAGGCCGAGGCAGGATTGCAGGACGCACACATCGGTCTCGCAACCCGCAACGACGATTTGCGTCTTCTTCAGCCGTTTCAGATGGGCCCGGATCGGCTTCTCCTTGGTGAGGTCGAAGAAATCCTTCTCGAAGACCTTTGCGGCGCTGCCGACCGGCGCCTTGATATCCTGCGGCACCGCGCCTTTTCGGTGGACTGGCCGCTCGAGTGTGACAACCGTTGGGATACGCATGTACGCCAGAAGGCGCGCGAAGTTGCGCATGTTTTTGCGCAAGCGGGAGCGGTTGCGCGGCTCGAGCTGCGCCAAAAAGAAATCCTGATAGTCGATGATCGCGCCGCAACACCTATCGGCGTCGACGCGTTTTGGGGCTGACATGCCGCGACGATAGTTGGTCCGCCGCCGTTTGGCCAGAGACGGGGCTGCGTGAATGCCGCAATCGGGCGCTCGCGCATAACGCGCCCATCCGCAGACAAGCTCCCTGCCGGCTAGGTGAGAAAGATCACGGTTCTATGTGGCATGAGTGAGGTTGATCATTCGACGACACGATCGGCACGGGCCGAATGTGCTACTGCATTTTCAGGTCACACGGCACAGTGTGCCTGCGGAGGATCGGCGATGAAGTTCATTTCAACGATCGCGGCGGCGATGGCGCTGATCACGACCATGGCGGCTTCTACGCCCGGCCTGACGCAAGCCGGCCCTGCCGCGCCACCGGACCACCCGGCCCTGCTCGAAGAAATCACCTTCCTCGATATTCGCGCGCCGGGCGGAAACTACCGGCTGGAAGCCTTGATCGTACGGCTGGCTGCCGCAAAGGGACGGCTGCCGGTCGCTTTGCTCACGCATGGCAAGCCTCGGCTGCCGTCCGAACTCGTGAACCTGCGTGCCCCGTTGATGGCGCCGCAGGCCCGCGACCTTGCCTATCGCGGCTATCTCGCTGTCGCCGTGGTGCGGCGAGGGTACGGGGTGTCGGGCGGGACGACGGGCCAGCCCACCAATGCGGCCTATGCCAGATGCAATGATGCCGACCTGCGTCGCTACTTCTCGGTGGAAGCCGATGATCTCGAGCGCGCGTTGCGCGTCGTGGCCGGACGCGGCGATGCCGATGCCACGCAGGTGATCGCGATCGGCGGCTCGGTGGGAGGCGGCGCCGCGCTCGCGCTTGCGGCGCGCAATACTCCGGGGCTGAAAGCGGTCGTGAATCTCGCCGGCGCCATGCGGATCACCGACGCCCAGGGGCAGCTCGCCTGTCCGCAGGATATGCCGATCGCGGCGCTGGCGTCTTTCGGCAGCCAGACAAGGACGCCGACGCTGTGGGTCTATTCGGAGAACGACGGCAATTTCGGGCCCGATGCGGCACGCAAGGTGCATGCGGCCTATGTCGCACAAGGCGGCGTCGCCACCTTGAAGATTGCTCCGTCGCTGCAACCGGCCGACGGTCACAACATCTTCGAACTTCCGGCAGGGCGGCAGCATTGGCTGGCGGCGCTCGATCCCTTCCTGCGCGCGCAGAACCTGCCGACCTGGAGCGCGCAACAGCTCGATGCCTTGATGCAGAAATACAATATGCCGGCGACCCGCCGGCCGTGGCTCGAGGGATATTTCTCGCTCTACACCCCAAAAGTCCTGGTCCGCGCGCCGAACGGCGTCCCGAGCTATTCCGCGAGCACCGGCGGGCTTGAACCCGCGCAGCGATCCGCTCTGGAAAGCTGCGAGAAGGCGGCCAAGATGGCCTGCAATCCGGCGATGAAGAATTTCGATATCGTGGCGACGCCTAACTGAGGGGCGTCGCCGTCGCGGCATCAACACCGTCGCAGGAGTTTGCGGCGCGCGCTGTGCATTTGACGTCACGCGACGATCAAATCTTCCGCGCGCCGCTGCAATCAGCCGCGATCAGAGATCGGTTCGTTCCTCGGAGATATCGCGGCGTTTTTCCATGTTGAAGCGGCCGGCATAGATCGGCCTGCCGCCGGTGGTTGGTCCCGGATATTGCACGATCAGGATATCGCCGCCGGTCGCCGTCTCGAACTTGCCTTCGAAATGCGGATCGGGATGAAAGATCATCGTCCCAGCCGTGTAGATGACGTCGTCGATCTTGAACTCGCCTGACAGGATGTACCAGACCTGCGCGAAATCGTGATTGTGAATCGGATGATGGGCGCCAGGCTCCAACCGCAAAATTCCGGCGTTTGGTTCGGTCGGCCGTTCCGGCCGCGGGTGAAACAGCATCTTGCCGGTTTCGCCCGGCCAACGAATGGTCTCCCACTCGAAATCGTTGATGTGCTTGGCTTCGTACGGCAAATGCTTGCCGCCGGCTGAACTGGCCGCTGGTTGCATCGTCATTCTCCCTGGCTGGTTTTGGTTTTGGTCGTTTTTTGCGTGCTGGATGATGTCGGGGCCGCGGCACCGGCCACGCGCCACCAATCGAAATGTTCGGAAGATTTGCCGTGCGAGGATTTGGCGACCACCATCAATATCCGCGCTTCGTCGTCACCGATATTGTCGGCACGGTGCGGCAGTTCGGAATTGAGGAAAATGCCTTCGCCCGCCGCCAACTCGAAGATTTCGGCGCCGACATGAAAGCGGATGCGGCCTGAGAGCACGTAGCAATATTCCTGCCCCGGATGCGACACCATCAGATCCATCCGGTTCTTGCGCGGGAATGCTAGATGAAAGACCTCGAGGTCGTCGTTCGGCATGCCGCCGGCAAACAGCCGCCAGCGATAGCCGGTGCTCGGAATGCTCTGGTCTTCGCCGCCATCTCCGTGGCGATGCACGGTGATATCGCTGCGAAGCCGGTCCGGCGGATCGGCGAACAGTTCACTGACGCCGATGTCGAGCGCCTGTGCAATCTGGATCAGGTTGGCGACGGAGCTTGAGACCTGCCCCCGTTCCAGGCGCGAGACGAACGCATCCGAGAGCCCGGTGACGTCGGCCAATTGCTTCAGCTTCATGCCGCGCCCCTCGCGCAACGTGCGGATGCGACCACCCAGCCTCACCAAGGCTTCATCCTGGATTTTCATGCATGGAGCATTTCCTTAATTTGTTCAGTCGTCAACAAAAATTGCTTCACAGGCAATTTTTTCTGCAGGCGGTGCTCATCTCAGGCCCGGCACGAAGTACGGCCTTCAGCGCCGCTTGCGCGGTCGCCGGCGCGCCGTCGGCGGCATTGGCGCGTAGAGGCGGACGAGCTCCTGCACCATTGCGACCAGCCGCTCACGCAGTTCCGGGGGTTCGATGACCTCGATGTCGGCGCCGAGCGCGATCAGGCTGGTCGCGGCCCGCTCAACCGATTCGATCGGGATCGTGACGCTAACCCAACCGTCGGCATCAACAGGCGTTGCCGTCTCGGCGGCCGCCTGAGCAACGCGTGAGCCGAGCACGTCGAGCCTGGCGAGGCCGCGCGCCGTTACGCGCAGCGTGGCGTTGGAATGGTAGACGCTGGTTTCGAACGCGCGTGACGAGGTGACCCAGAAGCGCGTCAGGTCGAAATCCTTCCGCCGTTCGAACGACTCCTCGGTCACGGCAAGATCGATGAAGTTGGAGACGCGATAGGTGCGCGGCTGATCGCCGACCTGCGCCACGAGATACCAGATCCCCGCCTTGAGCACGAGACCGAGCGGCTGCAGCCGGCGCTCGACCGCGCCCTCGGCGCGCCGATAGTGCACGTCGAGGCACTTCTCGTTCCACACCGCGTTGGCGATGGCCGGCAGCAGCCTAGCGTCATCGGCATTGCGGAACCAGCCGACGGGATCAAGGTGGAATCGTGCGGCGACGCGGCCTGCATTCGCGCGCGACCGTTCGGGCAATGCCGCGCTCAATTTCAGTTGAGCCGCCGTGAGCACGTCGGCAAGCCCGAGTTGCGCCGCAGGTCCCGGCAGGCCGGCGAGCGACAATGTCTCGGCCTCGGCGGGCGAAAGGCCCGTGAGCTTGGTGCGGTAGCCGTCGAGCAACTGAAATCCGCCGCTCGGGCCGCGATCCGCATAGATCGGCACGTCCGCGGCGCTGAGCTGATCGACGTCGCGATAGATGGTGCGAACCGAAACCTCGAACTCGCTCGCCAGCTCTTCGGCCGTCATCCGGCCGCGGGCTTGCAGAAGCAACAGGATCGACAACAGCCGGCTCGCGCGCATTTTCGCAGCCTAGCAGAAATACCTGACACACCCTGTCAGGTATGGCGGCGCACAATCAAAACAGCAATCGCCGACACCGTCTCGGGTCTGCGAAACACGAAATAAGACACTGAAATTACGACGATATTTCTTTCGAGAGCCGCAACACAGGAGACGATCATGTCGACATTGGTGTCAGAACGCCGTCAGCCGATCATCGCACCCAAACTTCTGGACCGGGTCCCGGCGCAACGCTCGACCCCGCGGACACCGGCCACGCACGAGCCAGCAGCCGCTGTCCCCGCTCACGCGGTGGTGACGCCGCGCCCCAGCTGGAGCCTGATCCTGGAACTGATCGTCGCGACGCTGCACCTGTGGCATTGCCGCCGCGTGGCGCGCCGCGAACTCGCCAGCCTCGACGAGCGGATGCTCCGCGACATCGGCCTCGATCCCGGCACTGTCTACTACGAGGCAAGCCAGTCGTTCTGGCGGACCCCTCGCGATTGGCGAAATTGATAAGCGTAACCTTTGCTCATCCGTGATGGTTGGCTTCATCGGCAAGCTGACACGATCCATTTCTCTTGCGATGTCTCTCTTGCGATGTCGCCGATACCGGTTGTTTGAGGTCGGGAAACGGGTGGCTGCGCCGTGTACCGAACTGTTAGAGCGCGCTGACACAACCTTCTGGAGCGCTCGTTATGGAACTGAAAAACAAGTCGATCATCGTGACTGGCGCAAGCAGTGGGATAGGCGCAGCGGCGGCTTTGCTGTTCGCAGCCGAGGGCGCCCATGTGGTCCTTGGCGCGCGCCGATCGGCGGAGATGGAAACGCTTGCCGGGCAAATCAATCAAGGCAATGGCAGGGCTGTGTTCCTTTCCGGCGATGTAAGGGATGAAAACTACGCCAATGCTCTCGTTGATCTCGCCATGAGGGAGTTCGGTGGGCTCGATGGCGCATTCAATAACGCCGGCATCGTGGGAGAGATGGGGCCGGTCGCCGATATGGGAATCGCCAATTGGAACGATGTCATGTTGGTCAATCTGACAAGCGCGTTCCTGGCCGCGAAGGCGCAGATACCGGTCATGAAGAAGCGAGGGCAAGGTTCGATTGTCTTCACGTCTTCCTTTGTCGGCTTCAGCAACGGGGGAATGCCGGGAATGGGGGCCTATGCGGCGTCCAAAGCCGGGTTGATCGGCCTGGTGCAATCGCTGGCATCCGACCACGCCGCAGATGGCGTCCGGGTCAATTCACTGTTGCCGGGCGGCACGATCACGCCAAGCGGCGGAGAGGGAAATCCCGCCGCTTTGGATTTCATCGCAAATCTGCATCCAATGAAACGAATGGCGAATGCAAAGGAGGTGGCGCAGGCGGCTCTTTTCCTGCTTTCCGATCGCTCGACCTTCATGACGGGAAGCCCGATGATCGTGGATGGCGGCATCTCCGTTCGGCTGACATAGGCCACACGTCGTCCGAATGGCTAGGACGGCCGAGACGCATTCGGCCGCCCTAGGACAACGAATCGCTACCGTCATCGTCTGAAGTGGCGCTCGCGAGCACAGTCGATTACGGCTTCCGCAGAATCTTCTCCATCGCTTTCCCCTTTGCAAGTTCATCGATGAGTTTGTCCAGGTAGCGGATTTCACGCATCGTCGGTTCGGCAATTTCCTCGACGCGGACGCCGCAGACCGTGCCTGTGATCAGGGTTCGCGAAGGGTTCAGCCGAGGGGCCTTTGCAAAGAAGGTTTCGAAGTCCGTTTTCTTTTCCAGTTGCGCCTTCAGCTTTTCACCACGATACCCCGTCAACCAAGCGATGATCTGATCGATTTCCGCTTTTGTACGTCCTTTTTTCTCTGCTTTGGCAATGTACAGCGGATAGACGCTTGCAAAGCTCGTTGTATAGATCCGGTGTTTCGCCATGTTGCCGTTTCCGCCTGCCGAGTCGACGCGCGCTTCTCTGAGATTAGGTGCACTGTCACCATAATCCCATCGCCAATTCCTCCAGCGATTCGAAATTCCCGCGTGGTACGGGGAAGATTCCACTTGGTTGAGCGCGGGCGCGCCAATATTCTGGGGACAAGGTTCCGAACCACATGGCGGGGGCGGCACGTCCGCCTGGCGAGTTCCTGATCTCAACTACCTCAGCGCGGTAACATGAGCCTTTCAGCCGACGCTCTGTACAAAATGTCCGACGTGGAATTACTGACCGCCTATGCCGAAGGCCGGCGACAATTCGTCGAAAAGAATTCACGCGCGATACACACCGGGCGCGGCTGGAGTGGATGAGGCCGAAATGTTCACCGGCAGCACCGGCGGGGTCACCGAGCGCAACATGGCTATCGACGTCTCGGAGGAGATTGCCCGCAAGGGTCAGGAATTGCGCGAGATGACGCGCGACCTCGACCTGCTCAAGGTCGAGGTCGACATCATCGCGATCGTCATTCGATCCCGGAGCGCATCGGCGCCGACGGGCGTGCAAGGCGAAGATCTGGGTGGGGGCGATCATCCCGAGCGCGAAGGTCGTTCGGGCTCGTCCGACTGACGGCGAGCACCCGACTGCAACTTGCAGTTGGAGCCACTTCGTCGGGAAAAATAAGCCGTCACTGAAACGGCAAATGGCGCGCCCGAAGAGATTCGAACTCCTGACCCCCAGATTCGTAGTCTGGTGCTCTATCCAGCTGAGCTACGGGCGCGTTTTTCGCCAAGACCCTTTTTAGCAAAGGCCATCGTGGGCTGGTCGCCCCGATGCATCCGAATGGTGTCGGAAACGTCGCGAAAGAGCGCTTTAGCTACCCGCTCCGCGTCCGATTGGCAAGCTCCGGAACGCGGGTTTTGGCAAACGATTTGGCCGGGGCAAACCGGCCAGATCGGTCACAAAATGCAGCAAATAGCGTGATTTACGCCCGTGCCCGCTCGTTGCGAACGCTTTGCAGTTCCACCGGGCGGTCGGGAATCGAGATCCGGAAGGTGGCGCCGATGGTGCCTTCGACCAGATGGATATCGCCGCCATGGGCGCGAACCAGTTCGGCGGCGATGGCGAGGCCCAGCCCGCTGCCGCCGGGCCGGCCGGAGGTCTGGAATGCCTCGAACAAATGCTCGCGCGCCCGCGCCGGCACGCCGGGGCCGGTATCGGAAACCTCGATGATCGCGACCGCGCCTTCGCGGCGGCCGGTGATGCGAATCTGCAGCGCCGCCGCATCGCCCTTCGGGCGGCTTTCGAGCGCCTGCGCGGCGTTGCGCACCAAATTGAGCAGCACGCGAAACATCTGATCGGGATCGGCGTCCACCGTGAGCCCGCGTTCGATCGCGCTGACCCAGGCGATCGAGGCGTCGGCGGCAATGCCTGCGGATTCGCGCACTTCGGCCACCACAGGCTCGACCAGCATCATGCGACGGTCGGGGGCGGCTTCCTGCACGCGGCCGTAAGAGAGGGTCGACTGGCAGAAATCGATGGCGCGCTCCAGCGAGCGCATCAGCTTTGGCGCAAAACGCTGCACCCGCGGATCGGGCACGCTGGCGAGCTGGTCCGACAATAATTGCGACGACGCCAGAAGATTGCGCAGATCATGGTTGATCTTGGAGACCGCAAGGCCGAGTGCGGCGAGCCGGCTCTTTTGATGCAACATCGACACCAGATCGCGCTGCATGTCGGACAATTCGCGCTCCGCGACGCCGATCTCGTCGCCGCGCTGGCTCGGCACGATGATTCGCGCCGAACTTTCCGGGTTTTCGTGGAAGCCGACCAGGTTCGCGGTCAGCCGTCGCATCGGCCGCACGAACAGATGATGCATGGCGAAATAGACCAGCGCCGCCGTCAGCATCGCGATGGCCAACGAGACCAGGAGCGTGTTGCGCGAGAAGCGGTACATCGCCTGCCGCAGGGGCGCCTCGTCGACGACGACCTCGATGAATTGCCCGCCGCCGGGCGCAGGTCCCACCACGCGGATCACATGGTTGTCCGTCTCCAGCATGGTTTCGATGGAATCGACGATGGCGGACCATACCGTGATGGTCCGCATGTCGATGTCGTGGTCGATCGCCGTCGGCAAATCGGCGCTGGCGAGCAGACGGCGCTGCTGCCCCATCTTGATGGCGACCGCGCGCGCGCCGACGCTCTTCAAAATCTGCCGCGCCAGCGATTCCGGGACCATGCCCGAGGGTGCGGCGTCCAGCACCAGCGCCGCGGTGCTCGCCGCGGCAATGCGGTCGTTCAGGCGGTTGATGCGGAAATTCGCGATCGCGGGCACATAGATCATCAGGCCGGCGATCATGACGAGGGGAATGGTGAGCAGCAGCAGCTTGCCGGACAGGCCGAGCCGGCGCGGCGGCGTTGGCCGCGGCGCTTCAATGGTCGGCTGGTCGTCGGTCGCTGACACGAAATATCCGCCTTGATAACCTTGTTTTACGCGCAGGGTCGGAGCTTAAGACCGGCTTCACTCCCGCCACCCGCACGCTGATTTGCGAGGATGCGTTCCAGCCACGGACCGGTCAAATTACCGATCGCTAATGTCGGCCGGTTCCGATGTCAGGGGCGAGCTGCCGTCCCGTCCCTAAAAACCCCGCGAAAACAATAATATTCGACCCAATTGTGCCATTTCAAAGAAGCCCGATTGCGGCACGGCGCAACATTGACGAAAACAGGTCGCTCCCGTATAAGCCGCGCAATTGTCCGCTATGGCCCGGTCTGACCGGGGGCGGCTCATTTGGGGCCGTCAATGGCCCGTCTTGGGCCGGCCAGCATTACCGGACTTACCATCAATTCAGCGGCAGTTTGCAATTCAGCGGCAGCTTGCCAGGTTAGCGGAGAACTACCCGTGAAGCGGACTTATCAACCCAGCAAACTGGTGCGCAAGCGCCGTCACGGCTTCCGCGCCCGTCTCGCCACGACCGGCGGCCGCAAGGTTCTCGCTGCGCGCCGTGCGCGTGGCCGCAAGCGCCTGAGCGCCTGAGCCGGACGTCTCCGGAGACCTTATTATGGATCGGCTAAGGCAGCGGGCGGACTACCTCGCCGTTGCCAATGGCGCGCGAGCCAACAGCGCCGCCTTCGTGGTGCAGGAACGCTGCCGCGACGATGATGGCCCGATCCGGATCGGTTTTACCGTTACCAAAAAGAACGGTACCGCTACCGAGCGTAATCGTATCCGGCGCAGGCTTCGCGAACTGGTGAAGCGGCTGGACGTCATACCGATGCGACCGCACCATGATTATGTGCTAGTCGGGCGGCGCGCGGCGCTGCACCGCGACTTTACGACCATGCTCGACGACCTTCGCCAGGCGCTGCTCCGCCTCGACCGGCAGCCGGCAAAAGTGGCCAAAGCGCTTCCGCGTCAAGACAACGCGTCCAAAGACACCAGATAACGACGACGGCGCGAGCCGGAACCCGAGTTGAATGACGAGACCTTGAAACGATGACCGACAATCGCAACACCATCCTCGCCGTCATTCTGTCCGGCCTCGTGCTGATCGCGTGGCAATATTTCTACAATGCGCCGCAGATGGAAAGGCAGCGCCTGCAGTCGCAGACCCAGGCCGAGCTCGCAAAGTCCTCGCCGCAGACAGCGCCGGGCTCCGCCACCACCACGCCGACGCCAGGTTCGCCCCCGTCCGCCACCACGCCCGCCCAGCCGGGCGCGGCTGCGCCCGTCATCAGCCGCGAGGCTGCGATTGCCGCAACCCCCCGCGTCAAGATCGACACGCCGCGGGTGACGGGCAGCATCGCGCTGAAGGGCGCCCGCATCGACGATCTCGCACTGGTGCAATACCGCGACACCGTCGACCCCAAATCGCCTGCGATCGTGCTGTTCTCTCCGTCGAACACCGCTCACCCCTATTATGCCGAGTTCGGCTGGGTCGCGGCCGCAGGTTCGACGGCGCGGCTTCCCGACCGCGATACGGTGTGGCAGCAGGAAGGCTCCGGCGCGCTGTCGCCGACCCACCCGGTGACGCTGAAATACGACAATGGCGAAGGCCTCACCTTCCGCCGCACCATTTCGATCGACGACCGCTATCTGTTCAGCGTCAAGGACGCCGTCACCAATGTCGGCACCGCGCCGGTCACGCTCTATCCGTTCGCCCTCATCTCTCGTCACGGCACGCCTGAGGTCTCGGGGTATTACATCCTGCATGAGGGCCTGATCGGCTATCTCGGCGACAAGGGCCTGCAGGAACACGGCTATAAAGCCGTCGCCGAGGCGCCCGTGCTGGGCAGTGGCGGCCGAGGCTTCGAGTTCAATGTCACCAATGGCTGGCTCGGCATCACCGACAAGTACTGGGCTGCGGCGCTGCTGCCTGACACTTCGGCGCGCCTGAAGGCCCGCTTCCTCGCCGAGCCGGGCGCCAAGGTCCGTTATCAGACCGACTATCTGCAGGATCCGCAGACCGTCGCGATCGGCGGCACCGGCAGCACCAACGCGCGGCTGTTCGCCGGCGCCAAGGAAGCCAACGTCGTCGGCATCAACTTTCCCTTCGCCGGCCATGGCGGCTACAACAAGCAGCTCGAACTCAACCATTTCGACCTGTTGATCGACTGGGGCTGGTTCTACTTCATCACCAAGCCGATGTTCCTGGCGCTGGATTACTTCTTCCATTTGGTCGGCAATTTCGGCGTCTCGATCCTGCTGGTGACGGTGCTGGTGAAGCTGCTGTTCTTCCCGCTCGCCAACAAATCCTACGCCTCGATGGCCAAGATGAAATCGGTGCAGCCGCAACTGGCCGCGCTGAAGGAGCGTTATCCCGACGACCGCCAGAAGCAGCAACAGGAGATGATGGAGATCTACAAGAAGGAGAAGATCAACCCGATCGCCGGTTGTCTTCCCGTCCTGTTGCAGATCCCGGTGTTCTTCTCGCTCTACAAGGTGCTGTTCGTCACCATCGAAATGCGGCACGCGCCGTTCTACGGCTGGATCAAGGACCTTTCGGCGCCCGATCCGACCACGGTCTTCAACCTGTTCGGGCTGATCCCGTTCGATCCGATGGTGCTCGGACCGCATATCGGCCCGTATCTGATGCTCGGCGTCTGGCCGATCATCATGGGCATCACGATGTGGTTCCAGATGAAGCTCAACCCGACGCCGCCGGATCCGACCCAGAAGATGATCTTCGACTGGATGCCGCTGATCTTCACCTTCATGCTGGCCGGCTTCCCGGCGGGTCTCGTGATCTACTGGGCCTGGAACAACCTGCTGTCGGTGCTGCAGCAGAGCTTCATCATGCGCAAGAACGGCGTGAAGGTGGAGTTATTCGACAATCTCAAGGCGACGTTCGCCAAGAAGGCCGAGCAGAAAAGCTGACGACCACGCAAACTCCAATTCGTCATGCCCGGCCAGAAGCGCGAAGCGCGTCTTCGCGCTAGACGTGCCGGGCATCCACGTCTTTGGGACTCGCAAAAAGAGAAGACGTGGATGGCCGGGACAAGCCCGGCCATGACGAGGAATGGAAAAATCTTCGCATGACCGCCGAACCTGATGCGAAGCTGATCGAAGAGGGGCGCAAACTTTTCGCCGGCGAATGGCAGTTCGTCTGGGCCTCGCCGTCGATCGAAACGCTGCCGCCGATGGCCAGCATGGAGGTGGCGTTTGCCGGCCGTTCCAATGTCGGTAAATCGAGCCTGATCAACGCGCTGACCGGCCGCAACGCGCTGGCGCGCACCTCGCACACGCCCGGACGCACCCAGGAACTGATCTTCTTCGAAGGCCCCGAGAACGCCGGGCTGCGCCTGGTCGACATGCCCGGCTATGGCTACGCCTCGGCGCCGAAGGCCAAGGTCGCGTCCTGGACCAAGCTGATCCATCAGTTCCTGCAGGGCCGTGCCACGCTGGCGCGGGTCTATGTGCTGATCGATGCCCGCCACGGCATCAAGGATGTCGACCAGGACGTGCTGAAGACGCTGGATAAATCCGCCGTGAGCTATCAGGTGGTGCTGACCAAGGCCGATCAGGTCAAGCGCACCGAGCTGGAAAAGCACATCGAAGAAACGACGGCCGCGCTGGCCAAACATCCCGCCGCGTTTCCGGACGTGCTGGTGACCTCCTCGCGCGATGGCAGCGGCATGCCGGAATTGCGCGCGGCGATGGTGCGTCTGCTCGGCGAGCGCAGCTGATGTCACGCGCCTGTCGCATCCTGATCGTGCTGGCCGCCATCATGGGCGCCGATGGCGTGATGCTGGCGGCTGCCTCCGCGCATCAGGCCGACGCGTCGCGGCTGGCGTCGGCGTCATCGATGCTGCTGTTCCATGCCACCGCCGTACTCGCAGCGGTGGCCCTCGCCGAGCGCGGCGTTATCCATGTCCGGATCGGAATCGTGGCGGCTTTCGGCTTCGTCATCGCAGCCGGCCTGTTCGCCGGCGACCTGACGCTGCGGCAATATGCCGGACATGGCCTGTTTCCGATGGCCGCGCCCACGGGTGGGACATTGTTGATTCTGAGTTGGCTGGCGATCGCCGCGGCTGCGGCGTGGCCGAGGCGAGGATGAGCCGCTTTTTCTTCCTTCTCCCCAAGGGGAGAGGGGAAGAATGTACGCGGAGAGGCTAATAAATCCCCACTTTGCGCCCTGCCCGCCAATCAGCTAGAACCCGGCCCGACATCTGGAAATGACGAGAGCCGCTTCATGACCGACTCGCCAAATATCAGCCCGCTCGATCAGGCCCGCATCCTGTCCGAGGCGCTGCCGCACATGCAGCAATATGACGAGGAAACCATCGTCATTAAATATGGCGGCCATGCCATGGGCGCCGAGGATCTGGCCAAGGCTTTCGCCCGCGACATCGTGCTCCTGGAGCAGACCGCGATCAATCCGGTGGTCGTGCATGGCGGCGGGCCGCAGATCGCGACCATGCTGAAGCGGCTCGGCATCCAGTCCGAATTCGCCGCGGGCCTGCGCATCACCGACGCGGCGACCATCGAAATCGTCGAGATGGTGCTGGCCGGTTCGGTCAACAAGCAACTGGTCGGCTACATCAACGAAGCCGGCGGCAAGGCCGTCGGCCTCAGCGGCAAGGACGGCAACATGGTGAAGGCGTCGAAGACGACGCGCACCATGGTCGATCCGGATTCCAACATCGAAAAGGCTGTCGATCTCGGCTTCGTCGGCGACCCCGACAAGGTGGATTTGACCTTGCTGAACCAGTTGATCGGCTATGAGCTGATCCCGGTGCTGGCGCCGCTGGCGACCTCGCATGACGGGCAGACGCTGAACGTCAACGCCGACACCTTTGCCGGCGCGGTGGCCGGCGCGCTGAAAGCAAAACGCCTGCTGCTGCTGACCGACGTTCCCGGCGTGCTCGACAAGTCCAAGAAGCTGATTCCGGAACTGTCGGTGAAGGATGCGCGCAAGCTGATCGCCGACGGCACGATTTCCGGCGGCATGATCCCCAAGGTCGAGACCTGCATCTATGCGCTCGAACAGGGCGTGCAGGGCGTCGTGATCATCGACGGCAAGACACAGCACGCCGTGCTGCTCGAATTGTTCACCAATCAAGGCACCGGCACGCTGATCCACAAGTGACAAGCGCGATCTCCCCGCCCGCGAAGTTCACGCGCCGCTTCCGCGCCAGAATGCGGCGGTATGGGAGGCGCACGGTCCTGGCGCTGCCGGCCGCCGCGATCTCGCTGTTCGTCTCGTCGTTGCCGGCGCTGGCCGATCTGAAGCTCTGCAATCGCATGAGCTATGTGGTCGAAGCGGCGATCGGCATCGACGACAAATCGGCGACCGCCACCCGGGGCTGGTTTCGCATCGATCCCGCCGCCTGCCGTGTGGTGCTGCAGGGCGCGCTGACCGCGGATCGCATCCTCCTCAATGCGCGCGCGCTCGGCGTCTACGGCGCCTCGCCGATCCCGCAGGGCGGCAACGACACGCTGTGCATCGCACCGGAGAATTTCATCATCGCCGCGGCGCGCCAGTGCCGGACCGGACAGACCCCGGCGCCGTTCACCCAGGTCACGCCGACGCAGACCGACGATGGCAATCTGGTCGCCTATCTCGCCGAGGGCAGCGAGTATGACGACGAACAGGCGCGCCTTGCCGGCATCCAGCGGCTGCTGGTGATCGCGGGCTATGACGCCGCCCCGATCGACGGCGTCGATGGCCCGAAGACGCAAGCCGCGCTGAGCGCCTTCCTGAAGAATCGCGGGCTTAGCCCCGACATCGTGCAGTCGCCGAACTTCTTCACCGCCATGATCGATGCGGTGCAGTCGCCGTCCGCGACGGGGCTCACCTGGTGCAACGACACGCCGCACAAGATCATGGCCGCGGTCGCCACCGACGACGGCAAGGCCGTGACCAGCCGCGGCTGGTATCGGATCGATCCCGGCAAATGCCTCCATCCCGACGTGATCGGCCAGCCGAAGCAGGTGTTCAGTTTCGCCGAGGCCGTCGACGGCGAGAACCGCACGGTCAAGCTGAAGGACAAGCCGCTGAACTGGGGCGGCACCAAGGAGCTCTGCACCCGCGAGAGCAAATTCGAAATCAACGAACAGGGCGATTGCGGCAGCCGCGGCCTTAGCCCGATCGGCTTTGCCGTCGTCGACATGACGGGCGGCGGCAAGACGCTAAGGTTCGCGATGCCATGATGCAGTCTATCGTCGTCCCGGCGAAGGCCGGGACCCATAACCACCGATCTGAGTTTTGGCTGATGACGGCGCCACAAGAAAAGGCAATTCACACTGTGCTCAACAAAAATCTGCACGGCGTATGGGTCCCGGCGTTCGCCGGGACGACGGTGGAGAGCGAATCATGAACTCCCCCCGCGCCTTCACCCACATCGACACCTGGGTGTTCGACCTCGACAACACGCTGTACCCGCATCACGTCAATCTGTGGCAGCAGGTCGACGCCCGCATCGGCGAGTTCATCAGCACCTACCTGAAGATACCGGCGGAAGAAGCGCGGGTGCTGCAGAAGGATTATTACCGCCGCTATGGCACCAGCATGCGCGGCATGATGACCGAACACGGCGTGCACGCCGACGATTACCTGGCTTACGTGCACAAGATCGATCATTCGCCGCTGGAGCCAAATCCCGCGATGGGAGCTGCGATCGCCAGGCTGCCGGGGCGCAAGCTGATCCTGACCAACGGTTCGACCGACCATGCCGGCGCGGTGCTGGCGCGGCTTGGCATTGGCGACCATTTCGAGGCGGTGTTCGACATCATCGCCGCCGAATTGGAGCCGAAGCCGGCGCTGCAGACCTACCAGAAATTCCTCCGGGTTCACGGCGTCGATCCCACGAAATCGGCGATGTTCGAGGATCTCGCCCGCAACCTCGTGGTGCCGCACGAGCTTGGAATGACGACGGTGCTGGTGGTGCCTGACGGCGCCAAGGAAGTGGTGCGCGAGGACTGGGAACTGGAAGGCCGCGACGCCGCCTATGTCGATCATGTCACTGATGATTTGACGGGGTTTTTGCAGGGAATGCCGCAGGTTTAGGGATACTGTGTGTCCCGGCGAAGGCCGGGACGACAGTAGAGCAAGCCTTGACTCTCTCCCGCCAAATCCCGAAAAAGCCTCCCAATTCACGTTACAACTGGCCCAATGTCCTAAGGAAATCCCGATGTCCCTGTCCGCGCTGGAATCCACCGTCAACACCGCGTTCGATGCCCGCGACGGCATCTCGACGTCGACCAGGGGTGAAGTTCGCGAGGCTGTCGATCATTCGCTCGAACTGCTCGACAAGGGTGAAGTGCGCGTTGCCGAGCGCGCTGAAGACGGCAAGTGGAAAGTCAATCAGTGGCTGAAGAAGGCGGTGCTGCTGTCGTTCCGCCTCAACGACATGGGTGCGATCCCGGGCGGCCCCGGCAAGGCGACGTGGTGGGACAAGGTGCCGTCGAAGTTCGATGGCTGGGGCGAGAACCGTTTTCGCGATGCCGGCTTCCGCGCGGTGCCCGGCGCGATCGTGCGCCGCTCGGCCTTCATCGCCCGCAACGTCGTACTGATGCCGTCCTTCGTCAATCTCGGCGCCTATGTCGATGAGGCGACCATGATCGACACCTGGTCCACGGTCGGCTCCTGCGCGCAGATCGGCAAGCGCGTGCACATTTCCGGCGGCGTCGGTATCGGCGGCGTGCTGGAACCGCTGCAGGCCGAGCCTGTGATCATCGAGGACGATTGCTTCATCGGCGCGCGCTCGGAAGTCGCCGAAGGCGTGATCGTGCGCAAGGGCGCGGTGCTCTCGATGGGCGTTTTCCTCGGCGCCTCCACCAAGATCGTCGACCGCGACACCGGCGAGACCTTCATCGGCGAAGTTCCGGAATATGCCGTTGTGGTGCCCGGCAACCTGCCGGCGCGTCCTCTCAAGAACGGCCAGCCCGGCCCGTCCACCGCCTGCGCCGTCATCGTCAAGCGGGTCGACGAGCGCACCCGCGCCAAGACCAGCATCAACGAACTGCTGCGGGACTGATTTCGAGCCCAAAGCTCGAACCCCGCGGCCGTCTGACGCGACCAATATTCCGGAACCGCGGGATTTTTCCGCCGTCCGGAGGTTGCGATGGACTACGCCCGCTTACTGTTCAGTTTCAGTCGCCGCACCAACCGCGCCAGGTACCTTGCTGTCCAGCTCGCACTCCTGACCTTCTGGCTGGTGCTTTGGCTGAAATCCCCGTTCGGGCAATGGGAGGTTTTGCAGGCCGGCGCCGTCATCGCGATGCTCTGGATCAACGCCGCCACGACGGCCAAGCGGCTTCACGACCGCAACAGGAGCGGCTGGTGGGCGATTGCGGTGCTGATCGTGAACCCTCTCTGCTACGTGTATTACGCGCTCTTCTTCGGGCTCTATTTCGGCGTTGATGCTTCGGCCGCGCGGGAGATGCTGCTCGTGATGGGTGCAGTGGCGCTGTCCGTTTTGCAAACCTGGATTGTCATCGAGCTGTTTTTCCTGATCGGAACCGATGGCCGCAACCGCTTTGGACCGGATCCGACGCGTACCCTTCTCAAAGCTCCCCTGGTTCCGCACCCACAGTCGTTCGGCGTTTCGGATTTTCTCCTGCACCGTGCCGGCCCGGTCGCACGTGGTTGATACCTGGCTTGTTAGCCCGGAGTTACGCGCATGGATTACACTTGGTACCTGTTCCGCGTTGAGGGTCGCCTCAACCGCGCCAGATATTGGCAGGCGCTGCTGATCAGCATTTGCTGGATGATATTCCTTGCCATCCTGACGATAGGCGCCGTCCTCCTCCTTGGCGGTAGCGGACCTTTCAATTTCAGCCTCGGCATCGAGGAAATCCTCAAGCTATTCGATCCTGATTCCTATCGATCGCTGTCATGGGTCAACGCGCCATTCCTGTTTTTCCAGGCCGCAGGCTCGGTACTGATGCTGTGGGTGTTTTTCGCCACCTCGGTCAAGCGCTTGCACGATCGCGGCAGAAGCGGCTGGTGGATGTCCACGCTCGTGGTCTTTACCAGTCCCTTCGACCAGCTCACCGACTGGCTTCCCGACGTACTCGGCTTGTTGTTGGCCGTCTGCATTCTCGTTCTGTGGGTCTGGGGAATGATCGAGCTATTCTTCCTCAAGGGTACCACCGGCCCCAACCGGTTCGGCGCCGACCCGCTGGCGCCGGTCGATACGCGGCCCGCATGGGACCAGCAAAGCGAGATCGAAATGGTGCCGCACAAGGCTGGCCCGCCGCCGGTTTGGCGTGTTAAGCCGGGGTATGAATGATGCTGTTTCCATTACCCGCGACCTCGTCCGCTGCCCTTCCGTCACCCCGGCCGATGCCGGCGCGCTCGGTGTTCTCGAAAACCTCCTGAAGACCGCCGGCTTCGAGGTGCATCGCGTCACCTTTAGCGAGCCCGGCACAGCTGACATCGACAATCTCTATGCCCGCATCGGCGATAGTGCCCCGCACATCACCTTCGCCGGCCATACCGACGTGGTGCCCGCCGGCGATGAAACCGCATGGAGCCATGGCGCGTTCTCCGGCGACATCAAGGACGGCTTTCTCTACGGCCGCGGCGCGGTCGACATGAAGGGCGGCATCGCCTGCAGCGTCGCGGCGGTGCTGCAACATCTCGCTGACCATGACGGCAAGCCGCGGGAAGATGGCAAAGGATCGATCTCGTTCCTGATCACCGGCGACGAGGAAGACATTTCCGTCAACGGCACCATCAAGCTGCTGAAGTGGTGCGCCGATCGCGGCGAGAAATTCGACCATTGCGTGCTCGGCGAGCCCAGCAATGTCGAAGTGTTAGGCGATTGCATCAAGGTCGGCCGGCGCGGGTCGCAATCCGGCACGCTGTTCGTCGACGGCGTGCAGGGCCACGTCGCCTATCCGCATCGCGCGGCCAACCCGGTGCCGGATATTTCCCGGCTGATCGTGGCGCTCTCCGACGAGCCGCTCGACCAAGGCAGCGCCCAGTTCCAGGCCTCCAACCTCGAATTCACCTCCGTCGATGTCGGCAACACCGCCAGCAACGTCATCCCCGGACAGGCGCGCGCGAAATTCAACATTCGCTTCAACGACAATCACACGCAGGAGACGCTGCGGGCGCTGGTCGATGAGCGGCTGGCAAAAGCCTGCGGCAACCGCATCCGCGCGCACATCAAATGGGAGCCGTCGAACTCCAACGTGTTCGTGACAAAGCCCGGCACCTTCACTGATTTGGCCGTCAGCGCAATCGAAGAGGTGACGGGACGCAAGCCGGAACTGTCGACCTCCGGCGGCACTTCCGACGCGCGCTTCATCTCGAGCTATTGCCCGGTGATCGAATTCGGCCTGGTCGGCCAGACCATGCACCAGGTCGACGAACGCACACCGGTCTCGGATATCGAGAAGCTGACGAAGGTGTATCGCGGGATACTGGATCGGTACTTTGCGTGATGGCGGCTGTAGGCCGCCAGAAAAAACGCGAAAACAACCCCATGCAAAGAATGGCTGGGGGCCCTAGTAGTCCACTCGCACCAGATATAGCCCGTCCGGCGGCGCGACGGGGCCGCAGGCGGCGCGGTTGCGGGCGGCGAGGGCTGAGGCAAGATCGTCGGCGCTCCAGCGGCCTTCGCCGACCCAGACCAATGAGCCCACCATCGAGCGCACCTGGCTGTGCAGGAACGAGCGCGCCGAGGTCACGATGGCAACCGCGTCGCCGTCCCTGATGACGTCGAGCTGGTCGAGCGTCTTCTCCGGCGATTTCGCCTGGCACTCGGTGTCGCGGAACGTGGTGAAGTCATGCTTGCCGAGCAGCCGCTGCGCGGCGGTGTGCATCGCGTCGGTGTCGAGACGCCGCGGTACCCGCCAGGTGCGGCCGATATCGAGCGCGAGATTGGCGCGATGGTTGGTGATGCGATAGCGGTAATGCCGCTTCATGGCTGAAAATCGCGCCTCGAAATCGTCGGCCACGATCTCGGCGCTGAGCACGCCGATCGGATGCGGCCTTAAGTGCGCGTTCAGCCCGTCGCGCAAGCGCCCCGGCGGAAACGGTTTTTCGATATCGCAATGGGCGACCTGCCCCAGCGCGTGCACGCCGGCATCGGTGCGCCCCGCGCCGTGCACGCGAACCTGTTCGCCGCAGATCGCCTTGACCGCGGTTTCCAGCGCGCCCTGCACCGTCGGCGCGTTGTCCTGGATCTGCCAGCCGCTGAAGGGGCTGCCGTCATACTCGATGATGAGCTTGTAACGGGGCATCAGCCGAGCCGCGCCGGCGGCTTGAGCGGCGTGCCGCGCAAAAAGTCCGCGGCTTTCATCGGCGCCTTGCCCGCCCGCTGCAGTTCGAGAATTTTGATCGCACCGTCGCCGCAGGCGATCGTCAGATGCTCGTCAAGTACATCGCCCGGTGCGCCCGTACCCTTCGCCGGCTCACAACGCAGGATCTTGATGCGCGCCGCTTCGCCGTCGAGCGCGGCCTCGCACCAGGCGCCGGGAAACGGCGACAGCCCGTGGATATGCCGCAGCACCTCGCGCGCCGGCCGGCTCCATTCGATCCGCGCCTCGGCCTTCTCGATCTTGGCGGCGTAGGTGACGCCCTGCTCGCTTTGCTGGCGTAATTGCAGACCGCCGCGTTCCAGCCCGCCCATCGCGCGCACCATCAGATCGGCCCCCAATGGGGCCAGCGCGTCATGCAGATCGGCTGCCGTCATGGTGTCCGATATCGGCAGCCGCTCGGCCATCGCGACGTCGCCGGTATCGAGGCCGACATCCATCTTCATCACCATCACACCGGACTCGGCGTCGCCTGCCATGATGGCGCGGTTGATCGGGGCTGCGCCGCGCCAGCGCGGCAGCAGCGAGCCGTGCAGGTTGAAACAGCCAAGCGGCGGCGCATCCAGGATCGCCTGCGGCAGGATCATGCCATAGGCGACGACGACCGCGGCATCAGCGTTGTGCGCGCGAAACGCTTCGAGCGCTTCCGCCGTCTTCAAGGTCGTCGGCGTCAACACGGGAATACCGAGCCGCCGTGCTTCCTGCTCGACCGGCGTTACCTGCAGCTTCATGCCGCGCCCGGCCGGCTTCGGCGCGCGGGTGTAGACGGCTGCGATGTCATGGCCATGGGCCACAAGCTCCAGCAGCGTCGGCACCGCGAAATCGGGCGTGCCCATGAAGATCAAGCGGAGTGGCATGTGGTGACGATATCCCGAGACGATTTAATTCTACTCGTCATGGCCGGGCTTGTCCCGGCCATCCACGTCTTTGCTGTGGCGAGAAAGAAAGACGTGGATACCCGGCACAAGGCCGGGCATGACGGCGGAGCGAATTGCGAACTACTCCGCTGCCCTCTTCGCGGCCTTGGTAAACTTCTTCAGCACACGGTCACGCTTCAGCTTGGACAAGTAATCCACGAAAAGCACGCCGTTGAGGTGATCGATTTCGTGCTGGATGCAGGTGGCGAACAGGCCGTCGGCGTCCTCCTCATGCACCTTGCCGTCCAGGTCGGTAAAGCGCACACGCACCTGCGCCGGCCGTTCCACCGCCTCGTAATATTCGGGGATCGACAGGCAGCCTTCCTCGTAGACCGACAGTTCCTCGGACGAGGAGATGATCTCCGGATTGATAAAGACCCGCGGCTGCGGCTTGGTCTCGCCATCCTCGGTCTTCTTGGCGAGATCCATGGTGATCAGCCGCAGCGGCTGCGCGACCTGGATGGCGGCGAGGCCGATGCCGGGCGCGTCGTACATGGTCTCGAACATGTCGTCGGCGAGCTTGCGGATCTCCGCCGTCACCTTCTCGACGGGTTTGGAGACGAGCCGCAACTGTTTGTCCGGCAGGATGATGATTTCTCGGATTGCCATGATGGGGCGATTTAAGCTGCTGATTTGCCGCGGTCAATGCGCGTCGAAACCGGTTAAGGCGGCCTTAACCATGATTTTTAAGGCGGCGTTAACCACGAAAATTAAGAGGTCATTTACCATAAATGTTCCCTCTTCGTTCGCGATTACCGGCGAATCGGCTACAAGCAGGCCATGAACGAGATCCTTTTTATCGTCGGTGACCTGCCGATTCGGACCAGCGACGCGCTGATTGGCTTTGGCGTGCTGGCGCTAATCCTGTTGCTGACCATTGCCATCGTCATCGCCCGCTCCGGCCGCCGCGGCGCGGAACTCGCGATGGCGCAGGCGATCCGGGCCGACGAGCTCGAGGAACGCCTGAGCGAAATGCTGCGGGCGCAGAGCGAATCCACCGGCCGGGTCGATGCGATGGGACAGGCGCTGGCCGGCCGCCAGGCCGAGATGGCCCGCGCCGTCAATGAGCGGCTGGATTCGGTGACCCACCGGGTCGGCCAGTCGATGGAAGCGACCACGCGCAACACCATGGACAGTTTGCGTGCCCTGCATGAGCGGCTCGGCATCATCGACAATTCGCATAAAAATCTCACCGATCTGACTTCGCAGGTCACCACGCTGCGCGACGTGCTCGCCAACAAGCAATCACGCGGCGCCTTCGGCCAGGCGCGGATGGAGGCGATCGTCCAGGACGGCATGCCGAAAGGTGCTTACGAGTTCCAGTACACGCTCTCATCAGGCAAGCGGCCGGATTGCGTGGTGTTCCTGCCGGACCAGCGCCCGCTCTGCATCGATGCGAAATTTCCATTGGAAGCGATGACCGCGCTGCACGACGCCCGCACCGACGAGGAAAAGAAATACGCCACCCAGCGGCTGCGCGCCGACGTGATGAAACATGTCAGCGACATCGCCGAGAAATATTTGATCACCGGCGAGACGCAGGACACCGCGCTGATGTTCGTGCCGTCGGAATCGGTCTACGCCGAGATCCATGATGGTTTCGACGACGTGATCCAGAAAGCCTACCGCGCCCGCGTCGTGCTGGTGTCGCCGTCGCTGCTGATGCTCGCGATCCAGGTGATGCAGCAGATTTTGAAAGACGCGAGAATCCGCGATGCGGCCGACCAGATCCGCAACGAGGTGATGCATCTCGGCGACGATTTGACACGGCTGCGCGAACGCGTGGTGAAGCTGCAGAAACATTTTGGCGATGTGAACGAGGACGTGCGGCAAATCCTGATCTCCGCCGACAAGATCGAAAAGCGCGCCGGAAGGATCGAGGAGCTGGATTTCAGCAAGACCGAGGCGCCGGCAGAAGCCCCGCGCATCGTCAAATCAGGCGCGCCGGAGCTGTTTCCGTTGCAGCGCAAGCTGCAGGCGGGGGAGTGAGGGCGCGTAGGATGGGTAGAGCGTAGCGAAACCCATCGCCGCAAAGATGGTGGGTTTCGGTACGCTCTACCCACTCTACGAAGCCGGCGATGGCAGCAATTGACGCCGAATCTGCTAACACCTCATCATGAACGCACCTGAAGCCCCCTCGACATCGGCAACACCACCCCGCGCCTCCTGGCGCGAAGCGTGGGCCGTGTATCTGCAGCCGCGCGTGCTGATCGTGATGATGCTCGGCTTCTCGTCCGGGCTGCCGCTGGCGCTGTCGGGATCGACGCTATTGGTTTGGGTCAGCGAGAACGGCGTCAGTCTCGGCACCATCGGCCTGTTCACCCTGGTCGGCACGCCCTACACGCTCAAGTTCCTGTGGGCGCCGCTGGTGGATGGCCTTAACATTCCGCTGCTGACGCGGTGGCTCGGGCGGCGGCGCGGCTGGCTGGTCTTCACCCAACTGCTGCTGATGGCCGCGATCCTCGGACTGGCGCTGACCGATCCCGCGCGCTCGCCGTTCTTCGTGGCGCTCGGCGCCCTGCTGGTCGCCACGACGTCGGCAACGCAGGACATCGTGGTCGATGCTTTCAGGGTCGAAAGCCTTGCGGAGAACGAACAGGCCGCCGGTATGGCGTCCTATGTGGCGGCCTATCGCGTCGGCATGGTGGCGTCCACGGCCGGTGCGCTGTTTCTCGTCACCGGCTTCGAATATGTCGGGCTGAGCCGGCTCGATGCCTGGATGGCGAGTTTCGCTGTCATGGCGGCGCTGGTGCTGATCGGCATCGTCACGGTGCTGTGCGCGCGGGAGCCGGAGCAGTCCCGCATCGCTGACGCCGCGGCAGGCGGAAAGCCTTCGGTCAGCCGCATCGCCGAGGCAGCGATGGGCGCTTTCAGCGAGTTCCTGACCCAGCGCTTTGCCATCGTCGTGCTGGTGTTCGTGATGCTGTTCAAGTTCACCGACGCCTTCGCCGGCGCGATGACAGTGCCGTTCATCATCGACATCGGCTTTACCCGCAACGACTACGCCATCATCGTCAAGGGCGTCGGCCTGGCCGCGACCCTGATCGGCGGTTTCGCCGGTGGCTTCCTCGCGCGCGGCACCTCGCTGGTGACCTGCCTGTGGATCGGCGGCCTGCTGCAGGCGGTGTCCAACCTCACCTTCACCTGGCTGGCGCTGGTCGGGCCGCAGCAATGGGCGCTGACCGTCGCCGTCTCGGTGGAAGCGTTCACCGGCGCGATCGGCACGGTGATCTTCGTCGCCTATCTCTCCGCGCTGTGCAAGAACCCGCTGCACACCGCCACGCAATATGCGCTGCTCACCGCGCTGGCGTCAGTCGGCCGCATCTATCTGTCTTCCGGCTCGGGCTATGTGGCCGCGGCGATGGGCTGGCCACTGTTCTTCGTGGTCTCCGTACTGGTCGCGGTGCCGAGCCTGATCCTGCTGGTGTGGCTGCAGCGACGCGGGCATTTCGACGAACTGGGGCCGGTGAAGGTTTAATGCGTAGGATGGGTGGAGCGAACCGATACCCATCACAAACAGCGTCGATGGGTATCGCTTCGCTCCACCCATCCTACGATTTGCAGCACTTCTAATTCTTCGTCACGACGCTCCACTTGGTGATCACGGCTTCGCTCATTTGTCCGGCAGCCTCGGCACAGGCGACTTCATCGACCTTCACCGAAATTTCCTTGCCGACCTTGCCCTTCAACTGCGCGGCCTGCGCGTCGCTGGTGATGACGAGTTGGAAAGTCTCCGGTCCGGTCTCGAGGTTGCACAGACCGCTCGGTGGCGGCAGGCGACGCGGCTCGGACGTGATCTGGTAGGTCGAGATCTTGGCGCCACGCTTGCCGCCGCGCGTCTTCATGGCGTTGAGCTCGCCCGAGAGGATGTCTCCAACATTGATCAGCTTGCCTGCCTTGGCCGGTGCAGGTTCCTCCTGCTGAGCCGTCTGCGCGGAAGCAGCAGGCGCCGCAAACGCCGTGACCATTACCAACACAAAAGCCGAGCGTGTGGCGAATCGTCGTTTCGTCATTTCCGATAGTTCCATGATAAAGAGAATCAGAACAGGGTTCGCTGTCGCATCGCAGCCGATAGCGTACCTTCATCGAGATAATCAAGCTCGCCGCCGACAGGCACACCATGGGCCAGCCGCGTCACCTTGACATTGGCTTCCTGCAGCAGATCGGTGATGTAATGCGCCGTGGTCTGGCCATCAACCGTTGCATTCAGCGCCAGAATGATCTCGCTGACCTGCTGGTCATGCGCGCGCGCCACCAGCGCGTCGATGGTGAGATCCTGCGGGCCGACGCCATCGAGCGGCGACAGCGTGGCGCCCAGCACATGATAGCGGCCGTTGGTCGCATTGGCGCGCTCCAGTGCCCACAAATCCGCGACGTCGGCGACCACGACAATGGTGGTGGGATCGCGCCGCGGATCCGTACATACCGTGCAGGGATTTTGCGTATCGATATTGCCGCAGGTCTTGCAGACCTGGATCTTTTCTATCGCCACCTGCAGCGCGCCGGCGAGCGGCGTCATCAGCGCTTCGCGCTTCTTGATCAGATGCAGCGCCGCGCGCCGCGCCGAACGCGGCCCAAGCCCGGGCAGCCGCGCCAGCAGCTGGATCAGACGTTCGATTTCGGGGCCGGCAACCGCAGTAGCCATTTCAGGTGAGACCGAGCATTAGGTGAGACCAAGCCCTGGCGGCAGGCCGAGCCCGCCGGTCAGCGCCTGCATCTTTTCCTGCATCGCGGTTTCTGCCTTGCGCCGAGCGTCGTTATGCGCCGTCACCAGCAGGTCTTCGAGGATTTCGCGGTCTTCCGCCTTCATCAGCGACGGATCGATCTTGACGCCCTTCACTTCCATCTTCGCGGTCATGCGCACGGCAACCATGCCGCCGCCGGAAATTCCCTCGACTTCGACATTGCCGAGTTCTTCCTGCATCGCCTGCATCTTGGATTGCAGCTGCGCCGCCTGCTTCATCATGCCGAGAAAATCAGCCATGGTTGCGTCCTCTCAAGTATCGATCAATCGTCGTCGTTGTCCGAACGCTCGGCCGGGTCCTCACCGATCGCATCGGTTTCCGGCGGCTCGGCGGCAAGCTTGCGCACCTCGACGACCTTGGCGCCCGGGAACCGCGCCAGCACTTCCTGCACACGCGGATCGGCTTCCGCGGCCCGCGCATGTTCGTTCTTCGCATGCTCGTTCTGCGAACGAACCGTCGGCTGGCCGGTCTCGTTGGAGACGATCACGGTCCAGCGCCGGCCGGTCCATAGTTCCAGCTTGCGGGAGAGATCGCTGACCAGCGCCCGCGCCGCGTGGCGCTCGAGCGCGACTTCCAGCCGCCCATCCTCCAGGCGCACCAATCGCATGTCGGCCTCGAGTGCCGCCTTGATCAGCAGATCGCGCTTCTCACCGGCCAGCGCGACGAGCTGCGTAAAGCTGGTGATTCGCAAAGCGGGCGCGGACTGCGACTCCGGCGCTGGCGCCGCCATTTGCGGGCGCGCGGACGCCTCGGCGCGGGACCTTTGCGCCGTGGGCGCGCGCATCGGTGCTGACGACATGGAAGACACGGTCGAGGCCGGCGCCGCGCGCGAGGGCGCAGCACTTGCCGAAACGACCGGCGAGCCGCCGCCGTTTTGTTCAAGCATCCTGATCGCTTCGTCCGGCGTCGGCATGTCGGCGACATAGGCGATGCGCACCAGCACCATTTCGGCGGCCGCGGCCGGCCGCGTCGCGGTCTGCACCTCGGTGATGCCTTTCAGGAGCATCTGCCACATCCGCGACAGCACCCGCATCGACAATTTTGCCGCAAAATCGCGGGCACGCACGCGTTCGGTCTCGCCATAGGCGACGTTGTCGGCAGTCGCCGGCACGACTTTCACGCGGGTGACGAAATTGACGAATTCGGCGAGATCCGACAGCACCACCACGGGATCGGCGCCGACGTCGTACTGCTCGCGGAATTCCTTGAAGGCGCTGGCGATATCGCCGCGCGCCAGCGATTCGAACAGGTCGATGACGCGGGTGCGATCGGCAAGCCCGAGCATCTGTCGCACCGCGTCCGCGCGCACGGTGCCGGCCGCATGCGCGATCGCCTGATCGAACAGCGACAGCGAATCGCGCACCGAGCCTTCGGCGGCGCGCGCGATGATGCCGAGCGCCTCGGGCTCGACCTCAACGCCTTCCTTGGTCGCGATGTTGGACAGATGTCCCATCAGTACATCGGCCTCGACGCGGCGGAGGTCAAAACGCTGGCAGCGCGACAGCACCGTGACCGGCACTTTGCGGATTTCGGTGGTCGCGAACACGAATTTGGCGTGCTCCGGCGGCTCCTCCAGCGTCTTCAGGAACGCGTTGAAGGCGGCCGTCGACAGCATGTGGACTTCGTCGATGATGTAGACCTTGTAGCGCGCAGAGGCCGGTGCATAGCGCACGCTGTCATTGATCTGGCGGACATCGTCGACGCCGGTATGGGATGCGGCGTCCATTTCCAGCACGTCCATGTGCCGGCTTTCCATGATCGCCTGGCAGTGCACGCCGAGCGTGGGCATCTGGATCGCCGGTCCCTTCGCCGAGCCGTCAGCCATTTCGTAATTGAGCGCGCGGGCGAGAATCCGCGCCGTGGTGGTTTTGCCGACCCCGCGCACCCCGGTCAGGATCCAGGCCTGCGGGATTCGCCCCGTTTCGAACGCATTCGAAACGGTGCGGACCATGGCCTCCTGGCCGATCAGGTCCTCGAAGCTGGAGGGGCGGTATTTGCGCGCCAGAACCCGGTAGGGCTTTCCGGCCTCGGGCAGCCCACCGAGATCGAGGCCGCCTGCATTGGCTTCAGGCTTTTCTTGGGGAGCGCCAGCATCACTCATCGGTCGATCCGCAATTGATTGTCTCTCAAGGCCGGCTTGCGGAACGGGAGAGGAATCGAGCGCCAAAAGCGGCCTCGCCGCATTCAGCGCGATTCGCTCGAAAAACAGGTAGGAGACTGACGAGCGACCCGATCCGGACCTCGTTAGGGCTGCTTCCTTCCGGACCTGACCCGGTTGGCGAGTGGCTCGTCCACCGCCAATCTCCCGGTCCTTATTTGGGGCCAAAAGGGCCGGAAAGCAAGCGGGGTGAGCGGGGGTTTGCGGGACTTGTGCAGAAACGCGGAAAGGCTTTACTTGCCGTCATGCCCGGCCTTGTGCCGGGTATCCACGCCTTCCTCGGTTCCCAACCAGAAAGACGTGGATGGCCGGGACAAGCCCGGCCATGACGGGGAAATACGTATGTCCGACGCCGCCTGGTCGCTGCACTCCCAGCTTAAGAAAGACACCATCGATATCGGCGACCTGCCGCTGTGCCGGGTGCTGGTGATCAAGGACGCGCATTACCCCTGGCTGCTGCTGGTGCCGCGCCGCGAGGGGGCGGTGGAAATCATCGATCTCGACGAGGTAGCCCAGGCGCAGTTGATGACGGAAGTCTCGCGCGTCGCCCGTGCTCTCAAAGAGATCACCAAATGCGACAAGCTCAATATCGCGGCACTGGGCAATCTGGTGCCACAGCTCCATGTTCACGTCGTCGCGCGCCGCACCAGCGACGCCGCCTGGCCGCGGCCGGTCTGGGGCGTGATGCCGCCACTGGCGCATGACGCCGAGGAAGTCCAGAATTTCATCAGCGCGCTCCGCCGCAAGATTTGGCTAGGTTGAATTCATGTCAATTTTCGATTCGTTTCCGCTCGGCAAGCCGGCCTTCGTTACTCACATTCTCGACCGCGCCGCCCATCTGCGCGGCAATGACGAAAAACTGTTCGCGCTGGAAAGCCACCGCGACGCCGGCGCCTATGTGATCTACCGCGACTCGCTGGTGGTGCGGCAGGAGGCCGGAGGATCACGCGTCCTGCTCAGCGTCGACGAGGCCGTCAAATTGGGCGCCAATCCGGGCACGATCTTTCTGGGCCTGCGCGACGGTGCGCCTGTTTTCGGCATGGGGATCGCGGCGGCGGCGGTAGAAAGGCTGCTGACGCGCGACGACGTCGCGGTCACCGAACTGCGCGGCATGGTGATGCAGGGCGCGGTGCCGACCGAACAGCTCTCGGCGATCGCGACGGCGAAATCGATGGTGACCTGGCATCAGCGCCATGGCTATTGCGCCAATTGCGGCACCCGCACCGCGATGAAGGAGGGCGGCTGGAAGCGCGACTGCCCGAACTGCAAGGCCGAGCATTTTCCGCGCACCGATCCGGTCGTCATCATGCTGGTCACTCATGGCGACAGATGTCTGCTGGGACGGCAGAAGCAGTTTTTGCCGGGAATGTGGTCGTGCCTGGCGGGCTTCGTCGAGGTCGCCGAAACCATCGAGGACGCGGTCCGGCGCGAGATTTTCGAGGAATCCGGGATTCGCTGCACCGACGTGACCTATTACATGACGCAGCCATGGCCCTACCCGTCGTCGCTGATGATCGGATGCGCCGCACGCGCAACCTCGGACGAAATCGTGGTCGACAAGGCCGAGCTGGAGGATGCGCGCTGGTTCACTCGCGACGAAGTGGCCCTGATGCACAGCCGCACACACCCCGACGGCATGTTTGCCGCGCATCCGTTCGCGATCGCTCACCATTTGATCGGCCGCTGGGTGCATGGGGGTAGCGATTCGGGCGCATAGCGGGAACTCTCCGATGGACCAGATCATTACCCCCGGACTCTCTTCTGGGTTCCAGCACACGGAGGAACCCGCATGACGGATTCCGGCATGAATTTTCACGATAAAGCGCCAAAGATCCCGCCGCGCATCCTGTGCATCGGCATGCCGGTGCGCGACCTGACCTTTCATACGCCAGGTGTTCCCGGGCGCGGCTCCAAGGAGAACGCCACCGCATTCGACGAGATCTGCGGCGGCAACGCGCTCAATGGCGCGATCGGCATCGTCAGGCTCGGTGGCCGCGCCTCGATCTGCGGGCCGATGGGCGATGCCAAGGAAACATCGAGCCGCTTCATCTTCGATCAGATGGCGCATGAGGGCATTGAGACGAAACATCTCATCCACATGCCCGGCCTGGTGACCCCGATCTCGGCTGTGATGATCGATCCTTCCGGCGAGCGCACCATCGTGACTTTCCGCGATCCGGAGCTGTGGAAGGTCAAGTTGCCCGACTTCGACACGCTGCTGGACGATTGTGCCGCCATTCTCACCGAGAGCCGTTGCGCCGAATTCTGCACGGATCTATGCGCCGAGGCGCAACGGCGCGGCATCCCTGTGATCGTCGACGTCGACCGCGCGATGTCGCTGCGCGAGGGCTTGCTCAATGCATCCTCGCATCTGGTGTTCTCGAGCGAGCCGCTGCAGGAGACCGCTGATGTCGCCGACGACGCCCAGGCGCTGAAGAAGATCGCCAAGCTGACCAAGTCGTTCCTGGCGGGGACCCGCGGTGCGCGCGGCACGATCTGGCTCGACGAGAATCAGGAGATCCAGGAAACCCCGGCCTTCCCGATCCACACGGTGGACACCCTCGGCGCCGGCGACGTGTTCCACGGCGCCTTCGCGCTCGCGATCACCGAGGGGCAGGAATTGCGGCAGGCGCTTCGGTTTGCCTCGGCTGCCGCGGCCTTGAAATGCACCCGATTTGGCGGCGCCTTTGCTGCTCCGCAACGCATTGAAGTTGAAGAGCTTTTGAGGCAAGGCCAGAATACCAACCCAGCCTCGACCGGCCAATAAGATAGGCTTGCTATAGAAGAATTTTCTATATATGAGGAATGAAAGCCTCATTCATGGAACATTCTTCTCATGACCGACATTGCCGTCCAGCTTCACGAAGCCAATCGCCGCCTTGACGCCATTGACCGCAAAATCCTGACGGTGCTGCAGGAGGACGCCTCGCTGTCGGTAGCCGAGATCGGTGACCGGGTCGGGCTGTCCTCGACGCCATGCTGGAAGCGCATCCAGCGGTTAGAGGCCGACGGGGTGATCCTGCGCCGGGTTGCCCTTGTGGATCAGAACAAGATCGGGCTCGGCATCTCCGTGTTCGTCTCGGTCGAGAGTTCGGACCATTCCGAGGCCTGGCTGAAGACCTTCGCCAGTGCCGTCAGCGCCATGCCCGAGGTGATGGAATTTTACCGGATGGCGGGCGACGTCGACTACATGCTGCGCGTGGTGGTCGCCGACATGGCAAGCTATGACGTGTTCTACAAGAAGCTGATCAGCGCCGTGCCGCTGAAGAACGTCACCTCGCGCTTTGCGATGGAGAAGATCAAGTCGGTCACCGCACTGCCGGTGCCGGCGGCGTAACCGCCGGACATCATTGCACCCCTAACGCTACCTGAGGCTGAAGGTTTACGCGCCGTTAGCTTCGTCACGATATTGTTTTGTGATGGAGCGGGGGGAAATCACTCCAACGACCCGACGGCCTGTCTGGCTGAACGCTGCCGCGCTGCTGATCGCGAGCTGGATCGGAATCGCAGCACTGTCGTTGCAGGTCAGGACCGGCACCGAGGTCGTAGCGGTGGCTTTCCCGCCATGGTGGAGCGACCAGCAAGCCTTCCTTGCTACCGCGTCCGCCAACGCCGCCATCGTCAGGACGACCGCCGTTCCGGCCCTTCTGATCGTGCGACCGGACGACAATGACGGGCTGACGCAGCTGCGCAAAGCCGGCGCCTGGCTAACCATGGACCCGCAAGCGATCGCGGCCTGCTTCACGAAATAAACGCGTACTTCACGACCTACAATTTGGGAGCTGGGAATGACCTTCGAAAGCGAAGACCTGGTAATCCTGCGCGAAACCGCCAGCAAGATATTGCTCGCGGTGCTCTGGCTGCATGTTCCGATCGCTCTCGTCATCGGCATGGCGCGCGACGCCGACTGGCTGGTGCCGGCCGCATTCATGGCCACAATGGCGCTGGCCGCGACCGTGTCGTGGCGCATGTCGGGGAACGGACTTTCCACCCGCCTGATCGTTGCGGTCGCGTTGATGGCCGATGTCGCCATGTTTGTCTTCCAGCTCGCGGGACATCGCTGGCAGGTCGACATGCACATGTACTTCTTCGCAGCATTAGCCTGTCTGGTCGCCTATTGCGACTACCGGCCGATCGTCCTCGGTACGGTGGCTGTCGCGCTGCACCACCTGACGCTGAACTTCCTGCTGCCGGCCGCGGTCTATCCCGGCGGCTCCGACTTTGGCCGCGTCGTTCTCCACGCCGTCATCCTCCTTATCGAGGCAGGCGTGTTGATCTGGCTCACGACCACGGTCACCCATTTGTTCGAAATGGCGGCACGGAAGACCGCGGAGGCCGATGCGGCAAGCGCTGCCGAAGCGCGCGCTACTGCCGACCGCAACATGGCCGAGCAGGCCAAGCGCGACCGCGATGCCGCAAGGCGCGAACTCTCCGCCGGCTTCGAGCGCAGGATCAGTGGCGTCGTCGAGGCCGTCGCCGTGGCAGCCAGCGAGATGCAGGGCCTGTCGGCTTCGATGGGCGAAAGCAACGCCGAAACCACGCGGCAGACCGCCACGGTCGCCGCCGCATCGACGCAGGCCTCGGCGAACGTGGAAACCGTGGCGGCGGCGACCGAAGAGCTCGCGGCTTCGATCAACAGCATTGCCCAGCAGGTGACGCGCTCCGCCGAGATCGCCAACAAGGCCGCCGAAGAGGCGCGTCGCACCAACGCCGTGGTCGAGGGACTGGCCGCCGGCACCCAGAAGATCGGCGAAGTGGTGACGCTGATCCAGAGCATCGCCAGCCAGACCAATCTGCTGGCGCTGAACGCCACGATCGAAGCCGCCCGCGCCGGCGAACATGGCAGGGGATTTGCGGTGGTGGCGAGCGAAGTCAAGGCGCTGGCCAATCAGACCGCGAACGCGACGGAGGAAATTTCCGCGCAGATTCAAGCCATCCAGACCGCCACCGGCGAGGCCGTCAACGCCATCCAGGTGATCAGCGGCACCATCGCCGAGATCGACGAGATCTCAAGCGGGATAGCGGCCGCCGTCGATCAGCAGGGCGCCGCGACGCGCGAGATCGCCGGTAACGTGCAGCAGGCCGCGAACAGCACAAGGGATGTCAACGACAGCATCCTCAGCGTCAGCCGGGCTTCCGATGAAGCCGGCCGCGGGACGGAACGGTTGCTCGATGCCGCGAATGGCCTGTCGTCGCAATCGGACCGGCTGAAATCCGAGGTCGACAGCTTCCTCGGCTCGCTTCACGCGGCGTAGGCGCCACGTACACAAATGTCATACGCGGGCATAGCCGTCTGAAGGACGGCGTCGCTTCCGCTCGCGTATGACCCGCGTATCCATCAATCCTCTCAGAAAACTTTCGCGAAGAGGATGGATTGCCGGGTCAAGCCCGGCAATGACAAGTCAATTTCAAATCTTCTGATTGTACTCGCCGACTTCGGGATGGGTGCGCAGCACCACATTCATCGCCTCGAACATGTCGTGCATCCGCTGCTCCGCAACGGGGCTCTCGACCACCACCACCAGCTCCGGCTTGTTGGAAGACGCCCGCACCAGGCCCCAGCTGCCATCTTCGACGGTGACACGCACGCCATTGACGGTGACAAGATCGCGGATCTTCTGGCCTGCGACCTTCTCGCCCTTGTTCTGCAGCGCCTCGAAATGCTTCACCACGGCGTCGACGACGCCGTATTTGGTCTCGTCGGCGCAATGCGGCGACATCGTCGGCGACGACCAGGTTTTCGGCAGCGCGTCCTTCAGGTCCGCCATCGACTTGCCGGTGGCGCGGTCGAGCATCTCGCAGATCGCGATCGCCGAGACCAGGCCGTCGTCATAGCCGCGGCCGAACGGCTTGTTGAAGAAAAAATGCCCGGACTTTTCGAAGCCTGCCAGCGCGCCCAGCTCGTTGGTGCGGCGCTTCATGTAGGAATGGCCGGTCTTCCAATACTCGGTCTTGGCGCCCTGCTTCTGCAGCACGGGATCGGTGACGAAAAGTCCGGTCGACTTCACGTCGACCACGAACAGCGCATCCTTGTGGATCGCCGACATGTCGCGCGCCAGCATCACGCCGACCTTGTCGGCAAAGATCTCCTCGCCGGTGTTGTCGACCACGCCGCAACGGTCGCCGTCGCCGTCGAAGCCGAGACCGACATCGGCCTTGTGCTTCAGCACTTCGTCGCGGATCGCGTGCAGCATCTCCATGTCTTCGGGGTTCGGATTGTATTTCGGAAAGGTGTGATCAAGCTCGGTATCGAGCGGGATCACCTCGCAGCCGATCGCTTCCATCACCTGCGGCGCGAACGCGCCCGCAGTGCCGTTGCCGCAGGCGACCACGACTTTCAGCTTGCGCTTCAGCTTCGGGCGCTGGGTCAGGTCGGCGATGTAGCGCGCCGGAAAATTCTCGTGGAATTGATAGGAGCCCCCGGCCTTGTTCTTGAAATCGGCGTTGAGCACGATTTCCTTCAGCCGCGTCATCTCGTCGGGGCCGAAGGTCAGCGGCCGGTTGGCGCCCATCTTGACACCGGTCCAGCCATTGTCGTTATGCGATGCGGTGACCATGGCGACGCAGGGCACGTCGAGGTCGAACTGCGCGAAATAGGCCATCGGCGTCACCGCGAGCCCGATGTCGTGCACCTTGCAGCCCGCCGCCATCAGGCCCGAAATCAGCGCGTATTTGATCGAGGCCGAATAGCCGCGGAAATCGTGCCCGGTCACGATTTCCTGCTTGACGCCGCGTTCCGCGATCAGCGCGCCGAGCCCCATGCCCAGCGCCTGAATGCCCATCAGGTTGATTTCCTTGCCGAACAGCCAGCGCGCGTCATATTCGCGAAAACCCGTCGCCTTCACCATCGGCTCGGATTCATAGGCATAGGTATTCGGAACCAGCACGGATTTCGGCTTCGGAAACATGGGGGATGGCCTCTTGAGACATAGAAGGGCTGCGCCGCAGGCTTAGCGAAAGCCTGACTGCAGCGGAAGGCGGGATTAGCGGCTTTTGGCGATTAATTGCGGCGGATTTGAAGGCAGAACTGCCTAGAGCTTCAGCTCTGATTGCATCAGGACTGAAGCTCTAAATTCCTGTTTTGACGCGTTTTCTTCACGCGAACCGGCATCCACTTCGCTCGAAAACGCTCTATTGCTCCAGCACCAGTCGGCCATTGGCGTATTCGAAGCGCTTCAGCTTCGACAGGAACGACAGGCCAAGGAGATTTTCCGAAAGGGCTTCGTCGGGCAGCACCATGGCGTCGACGTCGCGCACCACAATCCCGCCGAGGTCAATCATGGCAATCCGCGCGCGCGCAGCCTTGATGGTGCCGTTGGCGGTGGTGACGGTGGCATTGTAATCGCCGCGCGAGGGGCGCAGGCCGAACCGCGCCGCGGACTTCTCGTTCAGCGCCACCAGCGAAGCGCCGGTGTCGACCATGAAATCGACGCGCTGACCGTCGATCCGGCCATCGGTCTGGAAATGCCCGCGTGCGTCTCTGGGAATGCTGAGGCTGCGGCCGCTGGCCTGCGCGACTGTTGCTGCGGCCTGCGCTTTTGGCGGAGCAGTATTGGCGAGCGCCGGCGTAAACTTATCCGCCATCTGGGCCATGAAGCTGCCGAGGGCAACCAGGACGGCGGCAAGAATCATCAGGTTACGCATGACGCCACACTCGATACGCTACATTTGGGACTTTTGGTTTTGACGCGTTTTCTTCACGCGAACCGGGAGTCCACTTCCATCGAAAACGCTTTTGCCGCCGATAACACCACGGCGCCGGCCAAGCCGCGACTAACAACGCCGGCCGAGGCTGCCATTTTGACGAAAAGGATGAGCGAAGCGTTAACGCCCAAGGCTGTTATGCGCGGGCTCGACCCGCGCATCCATCAATCTTCGTAAAATGCTCTTCATTAAAGGATGGATTGCCGGGGGCGCAGACAAGTTTACGTAGTCTGCGCAAGGCAGCCTACTATGCCCGGCAATGACAAGCCTATGGGGTTCACGTGCCGCGCGGTTTGACCCGCCGCGTCGGCAAGGCATTGGCCGGGTCTTCCGGCCAGGGATGCCGGGGATAGCGGCCGCGCAGGTCGGAACGCACAGCTGCGTAACTGCCGCGCCAGAACCCGGGCAAATCGCGCGTCACCTGCACCGGCCGCTGCGCCGGCGACAGCAGCTCCAGCACCAGCGGCACCGCGCCCTTGGCGATCGAGGGATGGCTGTTGAGCCCGAACAATTCCTGCAGCCGCACCGCAATCGTCGGCCCCTGCTCGGCTTCATAATCGATCGCCAGCATGGTGCCGGTCGGCGCCTCGAAATGGGTCGGCGCCTCGCGCTCCAGCCGCGCGCGCAAATCCCACGGCAATAGCGACATCAGCGCGTCCGAGAGATCGCCTGGTGACAACTCCTTCAGCGAAGTCTTGTCGTAGAGAACGGGCTCCAGCCACGCCTCGCTTGTGGCAGCGAGCGCGTCGTCGGACAGATCAGGCCAGCTTTCGCCTTCCGCCTTGCGCAGGAACATGACGCGGTCGCGCCATTGCTTCAGCGATTTCGACCACGGCAATTTGTCGAGCCCCGCCGCGACCAATCCGGCCGCAAATGTTTTTGCGGTTTCCGCCGAGGGCTGCAGCGCCATCGGCGCTTCCGACAGCGTGATGGCGTGCAGGCTGCGCTTGCGCCGGGCACGGAGCGCCATCGCGCCACGATCGAACGTGATCTCCTCGGCGTTCTCGATCTGGTCGGCGAAGCGCAGTTCGATCTCTTCCTGCGCGATCGGCGCCGCCAAGAGAATGCGGCCCTGCGCGGCGGTGCCGGTCAGTTCGGCGACCGCGATATAGGGCGCGCGCGCCAGCGACGAGGTCTGTTCCACGGCCGCCCCCCTGCCGTTGGCGAGCACAAAACTGCCGTTTCCCCGGTTGCGCGCGACCCGATCGGGGAAGGCAAAGGCCAGCATGACGCCGGTGCTCAGATCGCCGTCCGCTTGCGCGGACGAAGCCGGCGCTTCGGCGGCAACCTGCGAGGCCCAGCGCTGCGCCAGACTGCGCGCGCTGGAGGCGCGGGTCGAACGGTCGCGGCGGAATTGATCCAGCCGGTAATCGAGATCGATGCTGTCGCCACCGAGGCCGCGCTCGGTCAGAACAGTGGCGATTTCGGCGGCCTCCGCGCCCGTGCCGGCGCGATGCGAATCCACGATCATGCGCGCCAGCCGCGGCGGCAGCGCCAGCGCACGCAGGCTCTTGCCCTCAGCGGTGATCCGGCCGTCGCCATCGAGCGCGCCGAGTTCGGAAAGAAGACTGTTGGCCTCCTTCAAAGCAGGCGCCGGCGGTGGATCGAGGAATGCCAATGTCGCGGGATCGCGCACGCCCCATTGCGCGAGGTCGAGCACCAGCGAGGACAGATCGGCCGAGAGAATTTCGGGCTGCGTGTAGGCGGCGAGCGATGCGGTCTGCGGCTCGTCCCACAGCCGGTAACAGACGCCGGGCTCGGTGCGGCCGGCGCGGCCGCGGCGCTGATCGACCGCCGCGCGCGAGGCACGCACGGTTTCCAGCCGGGTCAGGCCGATATCCGGCTCATAGCGCGGCACCCGCGCCATGCCGGAATCGACGACAATCCGAACGCCTTCAATGGTCAGCGACGTCTCGGCAATCGAGGTGGCCAGCACCACCTTGCGCTGCCCCTTGGGCGCCGGCTGAATCGCGCGATCCTGCACCGCGGCATCGAGCGCCCCGTACAGCGGCACGATCTCGACGCTGGCATCATGGACCCGTTCGCCGAGAAAATTCTGCGTGCGGCGGATTTCGGCGGCGCCCGGTAGGAACGCCAGTACCGAACCGGGATCGGCGCGCAGCGCGGTTGCGATCGCATCCGCCATCTGCCGCTCCAGCGGCGCGTCGGACTTGCGGCCAAGATAGCGCGTCTCCACCGGAAAGGCGCGGCCCTCGCTGGCGACCACCGGGGCGTCGCCCAAAAGTTTGCCGACCCGCGCACCGTCGAGCGTCGCCGACATCACGAGAATGCGCAAATCCTCGCGCAGACCGGTCTGCGCATCGCGCGCCAGCGCCAGACCGAGATCAGCGTCGAGCGATCGTTCGTGGAATTCGTCGAACAGCACAGCGGCAACACCGCTCAGTTCGGGATCATCGAGAATCTGGCGCGAAAAAATCCCCTCGGTGACGACCTCGATCCGGGTCGCGCGCGATATCTTGGAGCCGAAGCGAACGCGATAACCGACGGTCTCGCCGGCGCGCTCGCCGAGCGTCTTGGCCATCCGCTCCGCACTGGCGCGCGCCGCGATCCGCCGCGGCTCCAGCATGATGATCTTCTTGCCCTTGAGCCAGGGCGCGTCCAGCAGCGCCAGCGGCACCCGCGTCGTCTTGCCGGCGCCGGGCGGAGCCACCAGCACCGCGGCGTTGTGCCTTTCGAGCGTGCGCGTCAGCTCGGGGAGAGCCGCGTCGATCGGAAGTGGCGTGTCGAAGGTCAGGGGCAAGTTTTTCACTCATTCGTCATGCCCGGCCTTGCCGCCTTCGCTAAAGCTTCGGCGGGCCAACCATTCGTGGCCACGTCGAAGCTTTAGCGGAGACGGGTGCCGGGCATCCACGTCTTTCTTTCTCGAACGGTCAGAAAACAAGACGTGGATGGCCGGGACAAGCCCGGCCATGACGGAAATAGCGGTGGCGCAGTTCAAGAAGCCATCAAACGCCGGTGTCAGATCCCCGTCCCACGCTGTCATAGGTGAAGCCGTGGGCCGCCATGTCCTCGGGGCGATAGATGTTGCGCAGGTCGACTACCACCGGCTTGGCCATCTCGCGCTTCACGCGCTCCAGGTCGAGGGTGCGGTATTGCACCCATTCGGTCACGACAACCATGGCGTCCGCGCCGCGCAGGCAGTCATAGGGATCGTCGCAATATTCGATATCGGGCAATTCCTTGCGCGCCTGCTCGATGCCGACCGGATCGTGGGCGCGGACCTTGGCGCCCATGTCGAGCAGCCCGGTGATGAGCGGAAGTGACGGCGCCTCGCGCATATCGTCGGTGTCGGGCTTGAAGGTGAGGCCGAGCACCGCGACCGTCTTGCCGCGCAAGCTGCCACCGGCCGCGTTTGACACCTTGCGGGCCATCGCTCGCTTGCGGTTGTCGTTGACTCCAAGCACGGCTTCGACGATGCGCAGCTGCACGTCGTGATCGAGCGCGATCTTCACCAGCGCGCGGGTGTCCTTCGGGAAGCACGAGCCGCCGAAGCCGGGGCCGGCATGCAGGAACTTCGAGCCGATGCGGTTGTCGAGCCCGATGCCGCGCGCGACTTCCTGCACGTCGGCGCCGACCTTTTCCGACAGGTCCGCGATCTCGTTGATGAAGGTGATCTTGGTGGCGAGGAACGCATTGGCGGCGTATTTGATCAGCTCAGCGGTGCGCCGCGCCGTGAACATCAGCGGCGCCTGGTTGAGCGACAACGGCCGGTAGATATCGCCGAGCACCTTGCGCCCGCGCTCGTCCGAAGTGCCGACCACGATACGGTCGGGGAACTTGAAATCGCGGATCGCCGCGCCCTCGCGCAGAAATTCCGGATTGGACGCCACCACCACATCGGCTGACGGATTGACCTCGCGGATCAGCCGCTCGACCTCGTCGCCGGTGCCGACCGGCACCGTCGATTTGGTGACCACCACCGTAAAGCCCTTGAGCACGGCGGCGATCTCGCGCGCGGCGGCATGCACGTAACTCAAATCCGCGTGACCATCGCCGCGCCGCGACGGCGTGCCGACCGCAATGAACACCGCGTCGGCGTCCGCAACCGGCCCGGTCAGGTCGGTGGTGAAATCCAGCCGTTTGGCCTTCACATTGGAAGCCACCAGCGCGTCGAGCCCGGGCTCGAAAATCGGGATCTCCCCGCGCCTGAGGGCCGCGATCTTGTCGCCGTCCTTGTCCACGCAGGTAACCTGGTGACCGAAATCGGCAAAACAGGCGCCGGATACCAGCCCCACATAGCCCGTGCCAATCATGGCAATGCGCATGAAAACAGCCTGTTTTTGATGGTTAACGGTGCCCGCCTCTTAAAGCATTTGGCGGCAAAGAGGAAACCGGAAAAGCGCCGGAGAACGGCAAGAAACCGGCAAGAAAACCGGCATGTCATTTGTATGAATAAAGGAGAAAGCAACGGATCGGGCCGATGATGCGCCGCCAACGGGCCAAAACAGGACATCCATGACACCAAACGGCACATTGCCTGTCGCCGAACGCGCCACGTCTTTCGTGGCCGGACGCGTGGACTGGGTCGACTATGCCAAGGGCATCTGCATCGTCATGGTCGTGATGATGCATTCGGTGCTGGGGGTCGAGGCCGCAGCGGGCCAGACCGGCTTCATGCATTGGCTCGTCATGTTCGCCAAACCGTTCCGGATGCCGGATTTCTTCCTGATTTCAGGCCTGTTCCTGGCGGTCGTAATCGACCGCGACTGGCGCACCTATCTCGACCGCAAGGTGGTGCATTTCGCCTATTTCTACGTGCTGTGGGTGACGATCCAGTTCGGTTTCAAGGCGCCGTCCTTTGCCGCCGGGACCGGTTGGGCACATGTCGGCTATCTGTATCTGGAATCCTTCATCGAGCCGTTTGGCACGCTGTGGTTCATCTATCTGCTGCCGATCTTCTTCGTCGTCACAAAACTGACACGCAGCGCGCCTCCGCCAGCGATCTTTGCCGCCGCCGCGTTGCTGGAAATGGCGCATGTCGCGACCGGCTGGACCGTGATCGACGAATTCTGCGCGCGCTTCGTCTATTTCTATGCGGGTTATTGGCTGGCTTCCTACGTCTTCGCCGTGTCGGATCGCGCGCGGGCGCAGCCCGCACTGGCGCTCACGGGTCTGGCATTGTGGGCCTTGATCAATGGCGGCCTGGTCATTGCGGGCTACAGCGACTTGCCGCTGGTCTCGCTCGCACTGGGATTTGCCGGCGCCGGCGCTATCATCGTGATGGGCACGCTTTTGGCGCGAATGCGCTGGCTCAATTTCCTGCGTTTTTGCGGCGAGCATTCGATCGTGATCTATCTCGCCTTCTTCCTGCCGATGGCCGCGACAAGGGCGCTGATGCTCCGCAGCGGACTCCTTGACGTCGGCACGATCTCGCTGATCGTCACCGCCGCAGGCGTCGTCGGTGCGCTGGCGATCTGGCGGCTGGCACTGGCGCTGCATGCCAACTTCCTGTTCGATCGCCCCGGCGCGTTCTGGATCGCGCCGAAAAAGGCCGGCCCAGTGCTGCAGGCGGCAGAATAATTCCATCGTCGTCCCTGCGAACGCAGGGACCCATAGCCACCGCTCTCCGTGGTTACATTCGCTGTCGCCCCAGCCCGATGCAAAACTACCCTCCGGGATTATGGGTCCCTGCGTGCGCAGGGACGACGAAAATTGCTTGCTGGGCAATCCCAGATTCCGGCCCAATGGCAGCTGATGACAGCGTGGAAAATCGCCCGCCGAGGCTGTCAATCCTTGCCAAAAATCCCTAAATTTCGGCCATGCCGAAAATAGCCCCCAAAGCCGACAAACCCGCCCCCGCCAAAGCCGCCGCCAAGTCCGAGACCAAGTCTCAGACCAAGGCAGAAACAAAGGCTGAAACCAAGGCGCCTGCCAAAGTTCCGGGCAAGAGCGACCATGTCTTTCTGGTCGACGGTTCCTCCTACATCTTCCGCGCCTATCACGCGCTGCCGCCGCTGAACCGCAAATCCGACGGGCTGCAGGTCAATGCCGTGCTCGGCTTCTGCAACATGCTGTGGAAGCTGCTGCGCGACATGCCCGAGGACAACCGGCCGACCCACCTGGCGATTATCTTCGACAAGTCAGAGATCACGTTCCGCAACAAGCTTTACCCCGATTATAAGGCGCACCGGCCGCCGGCGCCGGACGATCTGATCCCTCAATTCGCGCTGATCCGCGACGCCGTGCGCGCCTTCGACCTGCCCTGCCTCGAGCAGGGCGGCTTCGAGGCCGACGATTTGATCGCGACCTATGCCCGGATCGCGGGCGAGCGCGGCGCCACCACCACCATCGTTTCCTCCGACAAGGATCTGATGCAGCTCGTGACCGACAAGGTCGTGATGTACGACACCATGAAGGACCGCCGCATCGGCATTGCCGAAGTGATCGAGAAGTTCGGCGTGCCGCCGGAGAAGGTGGTCGAGGTGCAGGCGCTGGCGGGCGATTCCACCGACAACGTGCCGGGCGTGCCCGGCATCGGCATCAAGACCGCGGCGCAACTGATCGTCGAATATGGCGATCTCGAGCAATTGCTGTTCCGCGCCGGTGAGATCAAGCAGCCGAAGCGGCGCGAGGCGCTGATCGAGAATGCCGAGAAGGCCAGGATCTCGCGCCAGCTGGTGCTGCTCGACGACAAGGTCGCGCTCGACGTGCCGCTCGATGATCTTGCCGTCCATGACCCCGACGCCCGAAAGCTGATCGCGTTCCTCAAGGCGATGGAGTTCTCCACCCTCACCCGCCGCGTTGCCGATTATTCGCAGATCGATCCGTCCGACGTGGAAGCTGCGGCCGGCAACAAGAGTGCTGCCGCGCCCGCCACGGCCAGAGCGGCCGGCGGCGCTACCGGCGACCTCTTTGCCAGCCCGCCTGCTACGGCAAAACCAGGGGCCGACAAGCAGGACAAAGCGGCAAGCCCCAAGGGCACGCCCATTTCGCTCGCCGCCGCCCGCGCCGAAGCCGCGCGTAAAATTCCGGTTGATCGCACCAAGTATCAGACCATCCGGAGCCCCGATCAACTCAAAGCCTGGATCGCACGCGCGCACGATGTCGGTCATTTCGCGATCGATGCGCAGGCGAACATTGACGATCCGATGCAGGCCGACATCTGCGGCATTGCGCTGGCGCTGGGACCAAACGAGGCCGCCTACATTCCGCTCGCCCACAAGCAATCCGGCGGCGGCTCCGGGCTGTTCGACGCCGGCCTCGCGCCGGACCAGATCAAGCCGAGCGACGCGCTCGCCGCATTGAAGCCGCTGCTGGAATCGATCGGCATCCTGAAGGTCGGTTTCAACATCAAGTTCAACGCCGTGATGCTGGCGCAGCATGGCGTCACCCTGCGCAATGTCGAAGACGCGCAATTGATATCGTACGCGCTCGACGCCGGCCGTAATGCCCACGGGCTCGACGGGCTGGCGGAGCGCTGGCTTGGCCACGCCTTGATCAGCTATGGCGATCTTGTCGGCAGCGGCAAGAACAAGCTCACCTTCGATCAGGTCGAGGTCGACAAGGCCACCGCCTACTCGGCCGAATACGCCGACGTGATCTTGAGGCTGTGGCGCGTGATGAAGCCGCGCCTCGTCGCCGAGCGCATGAACGTGGTCTATGAGACGCTGGAACGGCCGCTGGTCAGCGTGCTGGCGCGGATGGAACGCCGCGGCATTTCGATCGATCGACAAGTGTTATCGCGGCTGTCGGGCGAATTCGCCCAGACCGCCGCGCGGGTCGAAGCCGAGCTGCAGGAAATCGCGGGCGAGCCGATCAATGTCGGCAGCCCCAAGCAGATCGGCGATATCATCTTCGGCAAGATGGGCATCACCGGCGGCAGCAAGACCAAGACCGGCGCATGGTCGACCTCGGCGCAGGTGCTCGATGAACTCGCCGAGCAGGGCCACGAATTCCCGAAGAAAATTCTGGAATGGCGGCAGGTCTCGAAACTGAAATCGACCTACACCGATGCGCTGCCGGAATATGTCCATCCGCAGACCCATCGCGTTCACACCACCTACGCGCTGGCCGCGACCACCACCGGGCGGCTGTCCTCCAACGAACCGAACCTGCAGAACATCCCGGTTCGAACCGAGGACGGCCGCAAGATCCGCCGCGCCTTTATTGCGACGCCCGGCCACAAGCTGGTGTCGGCTGACTATTCGCAGATCGAGCTACGGCTATTGGCCGAGATCGCCGATATTCCCGTGCTGAAGCAGGCCTTCCGCGACGGGCTCGACATCCACGCCATGACGGCCTCCGAAATGTTCGGCGTGCCTATCAAGGACATGCCGAGCGAGGTGCGCCGCCGCGCGAAAGCCATCAATTTCGGCATCATCTACGGCATCTCGGCGTTTGGCCTCGCCAATCAGCTCGGCATCGCGCGCGAGGAGGCGTCAGCCTACATCAAGAAATATTTTGAGCGCTTTCCGGGCATCCGCGCCTACATGGATGCGACACGGGATTTCTGCCGCGCCAACGGCTATGTCGAGACGCTGTTCGGCCGCAAATGCCACTATCCCGATATCAAGGCGAGCAACGCCTCGGTCCGCTCCTTCAACGAGCGCGCCGCGATCAACGCCCGCCTGCAAGGCTCCGCCGCCGACATCATCCGCCGCGCCATGATCCGGATGGAAGACGCGCTGGCCGAGGAGAAGCTCTCGGCGCAGATGCTGCTGCAGGTTCACGACGAACTGATCTTCGAAGTGCCCGAGAAGGAAGTCGCGGCGACGCTGCCTGTGGTGCAGCACGTGATGCAGGACGCGCCATTCCCGGCCGTGCTGCTCTCGGTGCCGCTGCAGGTGGATGCAAGAGCTGCGAATAATTGGGACGAGGCGCATTGATTCTTACCTCTCCCGCACTTGCGCGCCAGAGCGCGGCGGGTGCGGGCTCTCGCGCCAAACTTTGACGCCCATTGCTGGGCGAGACCCCCAGCCCAGCCCTCCCGCAAGTGCGGGAGAGGGAGCGCACTGGGCTCGCCGCCGAATTGCACTCCGTACAATTTCCGAAATGACATCGCGGCGTGTCTGGCGCTAGAAACGTGCGCATTCCCTCGCGAGTCCCCTCATGCCCCACACGTCAGCCTTGCTCGGTTTTGCTCTCGTCTCGCTCGGCATGGTGCTGACGCCCGGGCCGAACATGATCTACCTGATCTCGCGCTCGATCACGCAAGGGGCGGCAGCCGGGATCGTCTCGCTTGGCGGCGTGGCGCTCGGGTTTGTGTTCTACATGCTGTGCGCGGCGTTCGGCATCACCGCGCTGTTGTTCGCCATTCCCTACGCCTACGACGCGTTGCGCTTTGCGGGCGCGGCCTATTTGCTGTGGCTGGCGTGGCAGGCGCTGAAGCCGGGCGGCCGCTCGCCGTTTCAGGTGAAGAAGCTGCAGGTCGATGGCCCGCGCAAGCTGTTCGCGATGGGCTTTGTAACGAACTTGCTGAACCCGAAGATCGCGATGCTCTATCTGGCATTGCTGCCGCAGTTCATCGATCCCACCGTCGGCAGCGTGCTGACGCAGTCGCTGGCGCTGGGCGCGATCCAGATCGTGATCAGCGTCAGCGTCAACGCGATGATCGCGCTGGCGGCCGGATCGATCGCACTGTTCCTCGGCACGCGGCCGAGCTGGCTGCTGCTGCAGCGCTGGCTGATGGGGACGGTGCTGGCGGGACTCGCCGTCAAGATGGCGTTTGAGGCAAGGAAGGCGTGAACTTTTTAACCTCGCCCCGCTTGCGGGGAGAGGTCGGCGCGCAGCGCCGGGTGAGGGGGTACAGGTCTCAACGCGCGCAGAACTCGCGGAGAGAGCCCCTCACCCCAACCCTCTCCCCGCAAGCGCGGGGCGAGGGAGAACATCTCAATCCAGCTTCGCTTCCATCCCGCGCTTCGTCGCCGGGCGGGCCATCAGCGCGTTGTACCAGCGCTCGACATTCGGAAAATCCTTCAACTCCACCTTGTGGCGCGGGTGGCGCCAGGCCCAGCCGAGGATCGCGAAATCGGCGACCGACAGCGCATCCGCGACGAAGTCGCGGCCGTCGAGCCGGCGGTCCAGCACGCCGTAGAGCCGGCGAGTCTCGTCCATGTAGCGCTTCAGGCCATAGGCGCGGTTGGTTTCGTTCTCCAGCGCGATGAAATGGTGCACCTGGCCGGGCATCGGCCCAAAGCCGCCCATCTGCCACATCAGCCATTCATAGACCGGGATGCGGTCGCTGAGCGGCTTGGGCAGGAACTTGCCGGTCTTCTCGCCGAGATAAAGCAGGATCGCGCCGGACTCGAAAATGCTGACCGGCTTGCCGTCCGGGCCATCGGGATCGACGATCGCGGGAATCTTGTTATTCGGGCTGAGCTTGAGGAAGGCGGGCGCCATCTGCTCGCCCTTGCTGATGTTCACCGGGATCACCTTGTAGGGCAGCCCCATTTCCTCCAGAGCGACCGAAATCTTGCGGCCGTTCGGCGTGTTCCAGGTGTGCAGTTCGATGGTCATCTACGGTTTCCCCCAATAAGGCTTGGACTTCCCGTAGCGCGGAAGCTTGCGGCCTTACAACCGCCGTTTCCGAGGGGGCTTCCCTGCGCCCGGCGGGGGCCCGGCACATTGCCGCGCCCTGTTGATTTGGCCAGATCGGCTCTGGAATGAAAGGGAAAGCACCGATAGATTGCCGCCCGCCTCAAACCTTTGGGAATACGCCTTGTCCAAGTCAGCCTCCCGCGCCCGCCTCGCCGAGATCATCCGCAAGCGATCGTTCGGCCGCGGCGAGATCACGCTGGCCTCGGGCCGCAAGAGCGACTTCTACTTCAACCTCAAGCCGACCATGCTCGACCCCGAGGGCGCGGCGCTGCTGGCGGAACTGACCTATGAGGCGCTGAAGGACGACCAGCTCGACTACGTCGGTGGCCTGGAAATGGGCGCGGTGCCGCTGGCCGGCGCGATCGCGCAGCTATCGTGGATCAAGGGCCATCCGATTGCGGCCTTCTTCGTGCGCAAGAAGCCTAAGGAGCACGGCGCCCGCCTTGCGGTCGAGGGCCTCGCCAAGGGCGAGAGCCTGCAAGGCAAGCGCATCGTGATCGTGGAAGACGTCACCACGACCGGCGGTTCGGCGCTAAAGGCGGCCGAGGCCGTGCGCGAAGCCGGCGGCGAGATCGTGCTGGTGTTCACCATGGTCGATCGCGAAGAGGGCGCGACCGAAGCGTTTGCCGAAGCGGGCATACAGTTTCGATCGCTCTACAAGGCCAGTGAATTTTTAAAGAGCTGAGGTCGACCGCTCCCTCAGTTGTCATGCCCAGGCTTGACCCGGGCATCCATCAATCTTCGCAAGAGCTTTACTCCAAGAAGATGGATTGCCGGGTCAAGCCCGGCAATGACGAAGAGAGACACCAATTCTTTTCCCGCCGCCGAGCGCTTGCTCACAGCTCGTTTACCATCCCGGATTATGGTGAATCCACTGACGCCTGTTTCGCGTCGGTTGCGTAAGTGTTGCGTTGGGTGGAGTTAGCGTTGCGTACAGAGTTGGCTTTTTCGCGCATGCGGCGCCGCGCGACCTCTATTTCCGCCGCCACGCTTGCAGCATCTTTCATGCTGGTGCCGGGCAGCGTATCGGCCGAAGGCCTGTTCGACATGTTCTTTGGCGGTGGCCAGAAACAGCAGGCGCGGCAAGCCCCGGCACAGGCGAATTTCTTTGCCGATCCGTTCGGCCTCAATCAGCCGCCAGCCCAACCCGCACCCGCGCCGCGTGTCGCCGGCTCCGGACCCGCCTTTTGTGTGCGAAGCTGCGACGGCAAATATTTTCCGCTGACCACGCGCGGCAACGCCACGCCGGTTCAGATGTGCCAGGCGTTCTGTCCCGCCAGCACCACCAAAGTGTTCTACGGCAGCAATATCGACAGCGCATCGGCCAGCAATGGCGAGCGCTACGCCGACAGTGAAAACGCCTTCGCCTACCGCAAGGCTCTGCGCGCCGATTGCACCTGCAACGGCAGAAGCCCGTCGGGCCTCGCGCCGGTCGACCTCGCGCTCGACACCTCGCTGCGCTCGGGTGACGTCGTCGCCACCGCCGACGGCCTGGTGGCCTATACCGGCGTCCGCCTCGGCGCCGATCAGACCGCCGAATTCACGCCGGTGTCGTCCTATCCCGGCCTCACCGCCAGCGTCCGCGCCCGGCTCGGCGAAATGAAGGTCGCACCTGTCAGCGCTGAAATGGTCGGTGAAACCGTGATGCCCGAGACGCGAAACGAAATCGCGATGCCGGCGACGGTGGTGCCGAAGAGCACAGCGCCGAAGGCGGCGAAGCGGGCGGAAGTGAATTAAACGAATTCATAAACCCTCATGGTGAGGAGGCGCTTCTTCAGCGCCGTCTCGAACCATGAGGCCACAGACGGGCCTGCATCCTTCGAAGACGCGCGCAAGAGCGCGCTCCTCAGGATGAGGACAATCTACATCACCGCCCGACGATCACCCCGATCACGTTCGGCGCCGACAGATATTTTTCCTCGATCGCCGCACGCGCCGCGGCGCGGTTTTCCGGCGTCAGCAGGCCGCGCTTTTCGGCGAGGATCATCCAGCAATAGCCCCACCAGTCCGACAGCATGCCCTGGTCGTCGACGAGGTCATAGCCCTGCTCGGCGGCAAAGATCCGCGCATGGGCCTCATCGAGCGAATCGAGCCAGGCGTGATCGGCGATCGAGAACAGGTCGTCGCTGAAATCGTCGGTCGTGTAACCCCAGACCGACATGCAGACGGCGTTGAACTCACGGTCGATGGCGTCGTCGTCGACCGGCTGGCGGCGCGAGGCCTGATGCAGCCGCGACAGCGAGCGCGCGAAATCGGCGATACGGGTGAGCGCGAATTGATCGAAGGCGATGGTGGACATGGACATGTAGTCCTCGATACCAGTGATAGACCCTAGATATTGTGTCGGCACGGCGCCGAATCACAATGATATATCAAGTACTTGCTAAAGTGTTCTTAATTTGTTCCAATGAGTTGAGTTTGTGGGATCTCGACATGGACCGGACGCAGGCTACCGACATTGCCAGGCACTTGCACGATGATGCCGCGGCCATGGACCGAGCAAGCACCATCATAGCTGACCTTGATCAACAGGATCGGGCAGCACTCGCCGATCCCCTTGGAGAGATCGTTTCCGCGCTGCATTTCGGACTTTTGCGAGCTATTTACGATCGCTATCCGGATTTGCGACCGCCATCGGACGAAGAGTCCTCGATCGATTCGACCCTGCAATGGGCGGATGTCGTGCTCCCCAAGTCCGTGTCCCAGGCCGATCTCGACGAACTGATCTTTTCCGCTCTGGAACCGAATTGGCAGAAGACCGCCCGGGTTATCGGCGACATTGCTATTCGCTGCAAAGCCCTTGCATGGCCCATCGACTCGGAAATGCTGGCTGCGCGCATCCAGGCATTGGCCGAAGCCGGAAATATCGAGAGCGCGGGCGACGTTCGCGCATGGCGGCATAGCGAGATACGATTGGCAGGTTGATGAGTGCTGCGATGCTTCAGTACCGCGGCCCCTTCACTGCGACGAAGCGCTGGAAAACAGATTGATGACAACGACCCCGGAGACGATCAGTCCCATGCCGCAGAGCGCCGCCGTATCCAGCTTCTGGCTCTGGAACACCCAGGCGATCGTAGCGATGAGGACGACGCCAACGCCCGACCAGACGGCATAGACCACGCCCGTCGGTAGGCTTCGCAGCGTCAGCGAGAGAAAGTAGAACGCCACCGCGTAACCCGCGACCGTCACCAGCGATGGCAGCGGCTTGCTGAAACCATCAGACAGTTTCAGGAAGGTTGTTGCCACGACTTCCGAGAGAATCGCGATGCCCAAATAGAGATAGGTCATGCCGCCTGCTAGCAGAGGCATGTGATGTTTTGACGACTCGCGTGTGTTGGCGATCTGGCGGAACAACGCCGCGCCACGTAGCCCGGTTGAAGCGCCAGCGTAATCCGGGAACCTAACCATGTGTGGTTTGGCCAATCCCGGATTGCGCTTCGCCCCATCCGGGCTACGACTATCAATCACATCGCCGACAGCATCCTGCCGCCGCAATAATTGGCGTAGAATTTTCCGCCGCATTGCCGCTTCATCGCCGCACAGCGGGCGGCGGGCGACGCATTCTTCGCGACGCTGAACGAGCAGCCCAATCCATCGGCGGTTTTGCCGGCCTTGCCGGCGGCGAACGCGGCACTGGTGGCGCTGATGCAGAACACCAGAAGCGTCGCAGCGGCGATCTCGATGATCAATCTCATGGCGCGGCCTCCCCTCAACTGGCGTGATATCACTGCTTTCAAATGCCATTCTAGCACCGAAATCGGCGTGCCGATGCCTCCAAATCGGCCCGGTCCTTGCATAAAAACATACCAGCGCGGTGCACAACAAACGTCTGGATAGTTTCGGTTGTGGTGCAAGGCGCGTATCGTTTCGTGAGTCTGAACTGCAGGGATTGACGCGTTGCAAGAACAAGCATTCGCAGGGAGTTTTCCGGTGCCGGGCCAACCGATCGACGAACTGGCGCTTTCCGAAATCAAGGGCGCGATCCTCGCCAAGCTGCGGCTTGCCATCGGCAAGGACACCGGCATGGCGACCAAGCGCGACTGGTACAAGGCCGCAGCCCTGGCGCTGCGCGACCGCATCGTGCACCGCTGGCTGACCGCCGAGAAGGATAATTACGACGCCGGCCGCAAGCGGGTCTATTACCTCTCGCTCGAATTCCTGATCGGGCGCCTGTTTACCGACGCGCTGAACAATATGGGCCTGCTGCCGCTGTTCGAGGCGGCGCTGGGCGATCTCGGCGTCGATTTGTCGGACCTGCGCAATTGCGAGCCGGATGCGGCGCTCGGCAATGGCGGCCTCGGGCGCCTGGCGGCCTGCTTCATGGAAAGCATGGCCACCCTCGCCATTCCCGCCATCGGCTACGGCATCCGCTATGATTTCGGCCTGTTCCGCCAGATCATCGCGCAGGGCTGGCAGCAGGAATATCCCGACGAGTGGCTCGGCTTCGGCAACCCCTGGGAATTCCAGCGCTCCGAAGTGGTCTATCAGGTGCATTTCGGCGGCCATGTCACCCATGTCGCGGACAGAGGGCGCGAACGCGCCAGCTGGCATCCCGGCGAAACCGTGCAGGCCGTCGCCTACGACACCCCGATCGTCGGCTGGCGCGGCCAGCATGTGAACGCGCTGCGGCTGTGGTCGGCGCGCTCGCCCGATCCGCTGCGGTTAGACGCCTTCAACACCGGCGACTATCTCGGCGCGGTGGCCGAGGAAGCGCGCGCCGAATCGATCTGCAAATTCCTCTATCCGAACGACGAGAGCGCGGCGGGCCGCGAATTGCGGCTGCGCCAGGAATATTTCTTCGTCTCCGCCTCGCTGCAGGATCTGGTCAAGCGGCACCTCGCCGCCGATGGGCAGCTGCGCAGCCTGGCGCAAAAGGCCGCCGTACAGCTCAACGACACCCATCCGAGCCTTGCCGTCACCGAACTGATGCGGCTCTTGGTCGACCTGCATAATTTCCGCTGGGAAGAAGCCTGGAAGATCACGGTCGCGACGCTGTCCTACACCAACCACACGCTGCTGCCGGAAGCGCTCGAGACCTGGCCGGTCGAACTGTTCGAACGGCTGCTGCCGCGGCACCTTGAAATCATTTACCGCATCAACGCCGCGCATCTGGCGCTGGCCGAGCAACGCGCTCCCGGCGATATCGACTTCCGCGCCTCGGTGTCGCTGATCGACGAGCGCTCCGGCCGCCGGGTCCGGATGGGACAACTGGCCTTTGTCGGCTCGCACCGCATCAACGGCGTCTCGGCGATGCATTCCGACCTGATGAAGGAGACCGTGTTCCACGATCTCAATCATCTTTACCCCCAGCGCATCACCAACAAGACCAACGGCATCACCTTCCGGCGCTGGCTGATGCTGGCCAACCCGAAACTCACCGGCCTGTTGCGCGAAACCTGCGGCGAAGCCGTGCTCGACGATTTCTCGCAGCTGCAGCGCCTCGAAGACCATTGCGGCGACAATTCGTTCCAGCAGCGGTTCCGCGACGTCAAGCTGCAGAACAAGCTGGCGCTGGCGCGGGTGATCGGCGAGCGCCTCAGCATCAAGGTCGATCCGTCGGCGCTGTTCGACGTCCAGATCAAGCGCATCCACGAATACAAGCGGCAGCTGCTCAACATCCTCGAAGCGGTTGCGCTGTATCAGGCGATCAAGGACGAACCGCAGCGCGACTGGGTGCCGCGGGTGAAAATCTTCGCCGGCAAGGCCGCGGCGAGCTATCGCACCGCCAAGCTGATCATCAAGCTGATCAACGACGTCGCCGAGATCGTCAACAACGATCCCGTGGTCGCGGGACGGCTGAAGATCGTGTTCCTCGCCAATTACAATGTCAGCCTGGCCGAAGTGATCATCCCGGCGGCGGACCTGTCCGAACAGATCTCGACCGCCGGCATGGAAGCCTCCGGCACCGGCAACATGAAGCTCGCGCTCAACGGCGCCCTGACCATCGGCACGCTCGATGGCGCCAACATCGAAATCCGCGACCATGTCGGCGCGGAAAACATCGCGATCTTCGGCATGGAAGCCGGCGACGTGATGGTCCGGCGCCGCCAGGGACTGGATGCCTCCGACGTGATCCGCCGCTCGCCACGGCTGTCGCGGGCGATCAGCGCGATCGAGAGCGGCGACTTCTCGCCCGGCGACCCCGCGCGGTTCGAGGCGATCGGTCACACGCTGCGCCAGTTCGACCACTACATGTGCGCCGCCGATTTCGATTCTTATTACGAGGCGCAACGCGGCATCGATGCCCGCTGGCAGGTGATGCCAGCGTGGACGCGGGCCTCGATCCTCAACGTGGCGCGGATGCCGTGGTTCTCCTCCGACCGCACCATCCGCGAATACGCCGAGGATATCTGGCACGTGCCGGTGCTCCCAAGCGCGCCCGTGCAGGAGCAGGATGCCCAACGCGGCGTGTCGGGCTGAATTCCGGCGATCCCTCTCGGTCGTCATGCCCGGGCTTGTCCCGGGCATCCACGTCTTTGTTTCTCGTAAGCAAGGAAGACGTGGATGGCCGGGTCAAGCCCGGCCATGACGGAGAAATTTCCCCAAAGCCATTACCTGCCACATCATTGAATGTACGATGAGGGTGGTGATACTGCCGCCCAGACCACAGAGCGTCATTGCGAGGAGCGATAGCGACGAAGCAATCCAGTCTTGCTTTGTCGCCTCTGGATTGCTTCGCTATCGCTCGCAATGACGGAAGTATCCATGCTCACCAAGACACCGCATCTGTTCGACGACGCCACGCAGGTCACCGCCGGCGACAGCCGCTGGCAGGGCAAGACCAGCGAGGATTACTGGGCCTTTGTCGGCCCGTTCGGCGGCTGCACGGCGGCCACAATCCTGCGCGCTCTCATGGACCACCCGCAACGATCAGGCGATCCGTTGTCGCTCACCGTCAATTTCTGCGCGCCCGTCGCGCAAGGCGCGTTTGATCTCGACGTACGGCTGGTCAAGGCCAACCGCTCGACGCAGCATTGGTGCGTGGAGATGACGCAAGATGGCGGCGAGGTGGCGACGCTGGCCACCGCGGTGTTCGCCGAGCGCCGCCCGTCCTGGTCGCACCCGCAGGCGCCGTTCCCGTCGTCAAAACCCTACGAGCAGACGCTGCCTTACGGGAAGGTCGCCGCGCCCTGGGTCAAGCAGTATGATTTCCGCTTCGTCGAGGGCGAGCCGGGCTGGGGCTCGGCGTCGTCGGCGGAGCCGAATTCGTTCTCGAAACTGTGGATCGGCGACCGGGTGCCGCGGAAGATCGACGCGCTGTCGCTGATGTCGATGTCGGACGCGTTTTTCGGCCGCATCTTCCACGCCAGGCGGGAGCTGGTGCCGTTCGGCACGGTGTCGATCACGACCTATTTCCACGCCGACGCCGCCGACCTCGCCGCGGAAGACATTACGCGCGTGCTGGCGGTGGCCGACGCCAAGATTTTCCACAAGTCTTATGGCGATCAGAACGGTGAATTGTGGTCGCCGAACGGACGGCTGCTCGCAACGACGACGCAAATCGCGTATTTCAAGGCGTAAGGGAACATACGGGCCTCATCTTCCGTTCCCTACGGTCCTGGAAGGCGGCTCATGTCCGAACCCGACGCCAAGAAGCCCGATATCGCCCTGCTCGGCATCCCCATCGAAATTGGTGCTTCGCAGGCCGGCACGCTGATGGGTCCCGATGCACTGCGGACCGCGGGCATCGCGCGCGTGCTCGACCAATTGGGATTTGCCGTCGAGGATCACGGCAATCTCGCGATATCGAAGGTCACGCCGGACGGGCCGCCGCCTGCCAACGCCAAATTCTACGACGAGGTGAAAACCTGGATTCGGATGCTCAGCGAGCGCGCCTACGGGTTGGCGCGATCCGGCGCGGTGCCGATCTTCATGGGCGGCGATCATTCGCTCTCGATGGGATCGGTCAATGGCGTCGCGCGCTATTGGAAAGAACAGGGCCGGCCGCTGTTCGTGCTGTGGCTCGATGCGCATGCCGACTACAACACGCCCCACACCACCATCACCGGCAACATGCACGGCATGTCCTCGGCGTTCCTGTGCGGCGAAGGCGGGCTTGACGATTTGCTCGGCGAGCAGCCGCGCGCGTCGATCACGCCGGATCAACTCGATCTGTTCGGCATCAGGTCGATCGATCCCCTGGAAAAGAAACTGGTCCAGGACCGCCGCGTCGCCATTGCCGACATGCGCGCGCTCGACGAGTTCGGCGTCGGCGTGCTGATCCGCCGCGTCATCGAACGCGTGAAGGCGAAGAATGGCGTGCTGCATCTCAGCTTCGACGTCGATTTTCTCGATCCGGCGGTCGCGCCGGGTGTCGGCACCACCGTGCCCGGCGGCGCCACCTATCGCGAGGCGCATCTGATCATGGAACTGCTGCATGATTCGGAACTGGTGCGCTCGGTCGACATCGTCGAACTCAACCCGTTCCTCGACGAGCGCGGCCGCACCGCGCGCGTCGCGGTCGAACTGATCGGCAGCCTGTTCGGCCTGCAGATCACCGACCGCCGGACGCCGACAAACGCGATGCTGCAAGGACGATAGCAAGAAGCGGCCGTATCAAGAACAAGCGCTCTGTGAAAAAGAAGGGCGACCTTGCGGTCGCCCTTCTTCATTTCCGGGAATGACGTTCGGATCACTCCGCCGCGAGCTTGACCTCGGGCGCAGCAGCGCGGACGTCGGCGTCGACCTGGGCTTCGAACTTGGCAAAATTCTTCTGGAACATGCCGACCAGCGCACGCGCGGTCTTGTCGAACTCGGCCTTGTCCTTCCAGGTGTTGACGGGGTTGAGGATGTCGCCGGGCACGCCCGGCAGCGCCGTCGGCACCGCAAAACCGAAATACTTGTCGGTGCGGAATTCGACATTGCGAAGCGAGCCGTTGAGCGCCGCGGTGAGCAGCGCCCGCGTCACCTTGATCGGCATCCGGCTGCCGGTGCCGTATTTGCCGCCGGTCCAGCCGGTGTTGACCAGCCAGCAATCGACATTGTGCTTGGCGATCAGCTCGCGCAGCATGTTGCCGTAGACCGACGGATCAAGCGGGAGGAACGGCGAGCCGAAGCAGGTGGAGAATTCCGGCTGCGGCTCGTTGCCGAGACCGCGCTCGGTGCCCGCCACCTTGGCGGTGTAGCCGGACAGGAAGTGATACATCGCCTGCGCCGGGGTCAGCTTTGCGATCGGCGGCAGCACGCCGAAGGCGTCGGCGGCCAGCATCACCACGTTCTTCGGCTGGCCGGCACGTCCGGTGCGCGAGGCGTTCGGGATGAAGTCGAGCGGATAGGCCGAGCGGGTGTTTTCGGTTTT
>NZ_JAFCLS010000032.1 GCF_018131075.1 Bradyrhizobium sp. JYMT SZCCT0428
GAGTCTGGTTTTCGACGCCAAGGCATCGCTCATCGAAACGCCCCCGGGGCGCTAACGCAAATTTTCAACATCTTGGGGATCGGGAGGGCGGAGAGCCACAGCGCGTCGTGGCAAGTGGATGCATCAGGAAGCGGAACGGTAAGCTTTCTTTTTTCGCTGCGCGCCATGGAACGAGCCCAATCTGGACCCGTTGGCTTATGGGACGAGGGAGGTAAGCATGGCTCAGAAAGCAACTCTCACTCCGGTTGGAAAGCATGATCGCCGGGAAGCCGAGAGGCTCGACCTGGAGATGCATGCGCGATTGGAAGCGGGTTTGATCGATACCCTCCAGCCTCCGGCCCGATCAGCGCCACTCAGCCGGCGCCTACCGTTGAGCATCAACACCGGGAAGGCCTATCGTTCTGGCAGGCGATCAAGACGAGGTTCAAGTAAAAGAGCCGCCGCAGCTATCTGGCAGCGCTCAATCGCGATGCCGGCAGGCGGTCAGGGGGCCTTCCATGATCATGCCCTCATGCGCGGCAAGCACCACGCGCCGCGGGGGTAAGCACCATCAATCGCTGCGCAATAGCGGAGAGGCAAACGAGCACAACGAGAAATTAAGAAGGTTCGCAAGCTTCGCGTCGGGCGCTTCACTGCAGAGACTTCGGGTCCCACTGAAAGATAACCTCGCAAACTGGGCCCTTAGCGGTTCGCACTATTATCGACAAGTTTGCGATTGTCCGCTCTAAGCGCAGATCGTCGCGCGCAATTTCAGCTAACGTTCGGGAAGCCTCGTGTCGAGCCGACCCTATATCAAGAAAGAGTTCACCCTCTTCATCGACCGTTACATCATCATCTATGACGATGTCGAAGTAGTAGCGGATCATCGCGCACTCTCCGGTTCGGCGGGAGCGCTATCGGGTCGCTTGCAAGTCTTACACAGCTAAAACGCAATGAACTTAATTAAGCGCGCTGTTCCTGGCCGGTCTGTTCACTTGTGAACCCTTCGAATTTGATTTCTTTGCCTTTTCAGCGTTCGTTGGCCCAGGGAGCAGCGCAGCCAATCAGGAAGTTAATTGCCTACGCGGGCGATCGGAGCGGGGGTCGCGCTGGCCAGCTATGAGCTTGCTGCTACCAGCGGGGCTTTATTTGTTTGGGCTGGAGCACCGGAGCAAATCGTTCAGAAAATGGCGCTGCCCTGACGTCCCCACGACGGAACTTTTCCTGAATTTCCCCATTTTGGCTTGGGATCAATTAGGAGGACTGGACCAATGCCTCGACCTTGGACGCGCTGGACAGATGAAGATGTTTCAAAGCTCAACACCATGGCAAAGAAATATCCCGCAGATCAAATCGCTCGGGACTTAGGCCGCGGGGTTTCTTCTGTTTATACGAAGGCGCACGAACTCGGCATTTCGCTGCGCCGAGTACCAGCACCGGAGACAAATCCATCGGCTCTAGATCCGACTGGCTAAACAGCCCGGACCCGCGGGCTAAACGGATGTGGCGACAGGGTACGGTGAAGTGGTTCAATGCGAAATAAGGGTCAGTGCTCTACAATTTGCAGCACCCGCCGAGGGGACGGCTTGTAGGAGTCGTGGTTTTAATGGCGACGGAATCACGCGAGGAGCGGGACAGTCCCGGCTAAAGGCCATGCGGCGTAACGCCCGTGTGGTCTTAGTCATATGTATAGAAAGACCGGGAGCACACTTTTGACCTATCAAATGGTCGCAGAACGCGGCGACGCCTCGCAAACGCGGGTTGGGGAACCTTCGATGCCTAAAGCATTTAGTTCAGGGTTGCTGCGCGTAAATCGAAACAAAGCAAGCGCAGTCTTGGAGGACCCCATGAATGTATTTCTTTTCTGCGCACTGATATTCGTTTGCTCGTTTGTAGCCATTTGGGCATTTTGGTTTGTTGAGAAACTGCGCGGCGACAGCGCGCCGCAGGTCGTCGATTTGACTGCGCATCGCGCTCGTCGCTAACTAACGAGCCCCATGGCTCCAGCCCGCCCCCGCGCTGGGCCAATTCCTTTGTGCACCGTTATGAGCAGCCGCCGCATGAGGGTCGCGGTCTGTTTGGTGAGCCGTCTCACCACCAACGATGCTGCCCACATTGCGCGCCCCCCCTTGCTACCAAGTGCCTTCCCTTGCCCGCAGCATGGCGGGACAGGCGGGGTTTTTGATCATCACCGAGTTCGGTGACCGGCCAGGGCGGTATGGTCGATCAAGATTGCAGGCGTGCCGGAATATAGCTCTGGCCCGATCTCGCCGCGCTCGAAGTCGGAAATGAAGATGCAGTCCACACACCGCGCGAGCAGCCGGGCGAGGTTTGTCTTCCGCATGGTGTTGAGAAGGGTCCCGAGCGGATAGCCGCCGCAAACTGAGCGGCTTACTCCTTCGGCTGGGAGACCGCCTGCGGCTTGGTAGTGGAGCTTAAACGTTTGACGAGCCGGTCGCGGCTCCAGAGTTCGATATCCTGGCCGTCTACCAGCTGCTTAGCCCACACGATTGCGTCGGCATCGTTCTCACATACGAAGGCACGCGAGCTTTTGATATGACCGTCGTCACCTATCACGTAGGTGCGGTATTCGTTCATTTGGGCGGCTGCGATTCAGGTGACCTAAGCGATTCCTGCATGCGCGCGGCGGTCTCGGCCTCCCGCGCCCTGCGGATGAGCCTCTCACGCTCAATCCCAAGCGGGATGCCACGGGCCTCAACCCGCAGGCGCTTTGCCTGTTCTACCAGGCGCTGATCTAGTGGGGTATCTTGTTTAATACGGCGTCGCTGCATGGCGCGCTCCAGAGCGCTTCCCATCACCTCGGTGGTGTTGAAATATGATGCTGAAAGCCGTCGGAGTCTGTCCGGTACCAGACTTTCGAGTATGCGACGAAAGGCAAAGGGATGGGTTCAGGAACGATTTCCTGCGTCAGAATCGAATCGTCGCTCCCGGGTGAGAAGCCCCCTTGTGCCCCGACCGGGAGAAAACCCCCATTGGGTTGGCCTTTGATGCAGTGTGGCGTTCTCCCGCACCGGGGCCGTTTGCGCCGCTCCATCAGGGGAGCGCCGGTTTCGAACCGTTATCTTTGACAGGATATTCGAAGGCTACGCCCTCGGGATCGTGATCTAGAAACCAGGCCTCGGCTGCGGCCTCGCTCGCGAATACCTGCAGATGGTTGATATCTCCGACCTGCTTGCTCGTATCGACGTAGGCGCGGCCGCTTCGCGGTCGTGATGATGGCGACCGTGCTCGCGGGCTTCTGGAGCCTGATGTCCGGCACGTTCTTCCTGATGACGCTGCGGGCCGCAGGTCTGTTCGCATGAACGCGCGGTTGCCGACGCGACTAGTTCCAACATGATGGCCGCACGGTGTCCGGTTGCCCTGTCACGCGAATGTTCCTATGCGAACAGCTCGACGCCGGCCGGCGTGAACCTCACATAGGTGCCTCTCTCGTGCAGGCACAGCTAGCCGCGCGAGATCGCGAGATCGAGGTCAATCAGTTTGCGTGCGGCGGGCCTCCGGATCGGCGAATGGGCGGTCGGTGCTGAACTTCATGGGGGCTACGAATCCACGTGTGCTTCGTGAATATGCCGGTCGGTTACCGCTGTGCCGATTGCTGCGCCACAGAAGCACCGCGCCTGTCCACGGGTTGCGTCGGCCAGCGGGAGGCCGGCTTTTTACATAGCGTATTTCCATGCTGTCCACGCGCTCGCTGGCGGCGATGTTCGATGAAGTCGGCCTCGGTGCATCGAGGCAGGTATTCTTTCCAGGCAGCCTCGAAGCCGGCCCGCGCCTCGTCGAAACTTGCTGCATGGCCGACCGCGATGTGTTGCCGGGTAGAAGCCGACGTCCCATCTCCATTGCTGGCCTTGACCGGCAGTCGGAGCGTTCGGGGTGGGGGCGGCGTGTAAGGGAGGGCATGACCCATTAAGCGCGCTCGCGGCGTCTAGCCAAACGACTCAGCGCTAGGGTTCGTATCTGTCGGCATACTCGGGATTGCGCTGTATCTTCAGCCGGAGTTGGACAAGCCGAACTGCTTTGCTCGCTTTCTGTACCGCCGTTGCAATCGAGCATAGACAGCTTGGCGTGTTCGATTCAGTTTAACTGCTATCTCGGCGGCTTCCTTTCCGGCATCGAGAAGCTCATCAAGCTTCTGCTCCTCTTCGGAGGTCCAACGCCGTCTCGCTGGACTCGGATCTGTCATTTCTTCGCCTTGGGTTGGGCTTTTGTGGGCGGTGGCGCTGCAGCCTCGCGCTCCAGCCGCTCGGCCTTGAGACGCTCGCGGTTTTTTGAGAACGCCTTTTGCGCGATCTCGTGCTCGGTCATTGCCTTTTCGGCGTCGACTTGGCGGAATGCCTTACGCGCTTCGCGCTCGGCTTTGCTGATCGGCTTCTGTGGTTCAGCTTTGCCCGGTGTCTTCGTCATTTTCTTAGCCTTCAGCCAAGATCTCGACCAGCCGCAGTTTTCCGCAACCAGTGTGGGCGCGCAAGCGATAAGGCGCCTTACGCGTAGGGTTCAAAAGTGAACAGACGGCCCGGAAACGGACGCGCTCAACTAGATCCATTGCTTTTTAGCTGCGTAATACTTGCGTTCCGCCCGGCATGTTGCCGGGCTTTTCGCATGCCAAGGAGCGGCCCAGCCATCAGGAAATTTGTTGCCTACGCGCTCGACCTTAGCGGGATGGCGCTGGCCCGTTATGACCTCGCCGCTACCGACTCGCAAACCGCGGAGCGGGAGGCCCGCCAATATCTTGAAGACCATCCGACCATCGAGATTTGGTCTCACGACCACCGGCGGGTCGCGCGGCTGGTTCGGAAATAGACGCCAAATGAAACTTAGCCGGGCACGCCATGGATCGCAGCACCCTGTACTTCCGACTCGGGATGATCTGTCTGGCCGTCTTGGTGGCGTTCCTTGGCTTTATGATCTTCGCGTAAGGCCACGCAGGATGCGTTACCGCTAAATTGGGGTGATAAAATCCCTGTGCAATGCCGTTGGTCTGTTGGCTCCGCCGAACAACACGGTAACGCCGGTGTTGCTTTGGCTAACCTCAACAACGATCCCTGTCTGCCCGGCCAGATCCGGGCATCGAGCGGCTCCGAGTTCACTCATCTTAAAGCGAGTGCCGACAACCAATCTCTTGGTTTCGTAATCCATTTTTAAAATTCTTTCGAAGCAAAACCGTCTTGGCCAAAATGCAATGCTTCCACCTGGTAAAATGACCAGGTCTTCACGCAGGGACCGAAATTAAAAATGTGTCCTCGGCCACTGTCCGATAGTCGGAAGTTACCTGCAGAGGAGTGAAGCGACAAGTACAATTTGTAATCACGCGAAGAGCCGCACCGGTGCAGGAGCAGCGTTCGCCCAGCCGACTTGGGATCTTCAAATGCTGGAATTGCAGTGCCGAGATTTTCCGATGGTCCAGCTATCACGATTATTTGGACAGGAGCCAGTTTGAACCAAATCACCCGTCAGGAGATGGAAAAATTAATATGACCAAAGGCCCTTAGCTAACGCTGTGCAGGACGTCGAAGTGGGAGATCCCGTCAACACCAAGCAGCACCGCGTCGCCATCTAAACGCAGGCGGGATACATAGGCGGGCATGCTGGAAATGCGAAGCGATTATGCCGCCTCGCGCCCTAACAGGCGGGGCTTTCTTCTTGAGGTTAGGAACGATCCGGCGCCTTAGGAATCGACTCTGCGCTCCCGGGTAGACTCCTCAACCTTAGACCGGGAGAAAACCCCCACTGGGTTGGCGGCCTGCAGCGTTGCACATTGCGCTGGGGCCGTTTGCGCGTTCGCGGTCCGATAAATGTTCAAAAGTGAACTTATACAGGGCTCGAACGCGGCGCTACGCATCGGTTTTTAGCGAGTGTAAGGTGGATCTCGCCCGGGCCGGACAATACACGGACGACCTCTAATCGCAGAGGCCGAGCGTCCCATGGCCAATCGAAAGATAAGATCTGCCGCTGTCTCGTAATACAAGCAGCCGGCGATCATCTCCTCCCTCCATACGACCTGGGGTTAATTCCAGACGTCGGCCGCCGTTCCCAACGGAGGCAAGCGCCGGAACGAATTCCCGGGTCGAGGTCTTGCCTTGCATGGGTCTATATTTTTTTGACATTCAGATAGGGGACCCGCCGCGTTCTGTTACGCCGCGTTCTGTTGATGAGAAAGGCGAGCGCTTTCCAGCCATGCCGCTCGTGTGGAAGCCGGCTTGGCACTTTGCAACTTGGGGCGGGATTTGATGCAGTCTGGTCAGACGGTATCGCAGATCACGATTTGGGTCAGAGACGAGCTTGTAATGCTTGCCAAGCTGGAGTTCCGAATAAGCCGACTGAATTGACCTAATTCAGGGTGCTGTGGCGATTATACTCTACAGAGCTCGTTTCCATCATCGTCGACCACGACAAGGCAACGAGGAGTTTCCCCGAAGCTATCGCATTCGCAATCAGGCGCGTCTTGGCGAATTCTCGCTGATGGCGGACCGAATTTTTCATGCAGTGGGGGCTCCGAGGGCTTTCCAATCCTGAGCCCCAACTGAACGAAAAAGGAATAGATGGCGGGAACGATGGCGCGGCGTGGTCCGGCGTACGAGTTTTTTCGATCTTCGACATATGAAAGTCCTCTATGATGCAGTGCAACATTCGAGGATCCGTTCCGTTCCTATCAGTCCCTGCGTTTATGTGGATCTAGACAAATTTAGCTCTCCCCGTGTGCAATTTTGCAGGGCGCGGATTGGAACAACGGCTGGTTCAACAGGTTCTCCTTGTGCAACGCAACAAGGAACAAAATGCCAGCTGCAACTCAGTCGTTTCGTCCGCCATCTAAGATTCTTATGATGCTTGAAGGGCGGCGCGCTCTCACCGAATTCGGGGCTTTTCTGGTTGCGCTTCCGATTTTAAACCTGGTCCCAAAGGGGGACGGCCATCCGGTGTTGGTGCTACCCGGCCTCATGGCTGGTGACGACTCGACATTACTGCTGCGCAAATTTTTGGAAGGCCGTGGCTACAGGGTTAGTGGCTGGGGGCAGGGGCTAAACCGAGGTCTTCGTGAAGGCGTCCAGGATCGCCTGCTCGATTTGGTGCGTGAACTTAGCGACCTGCACGGTGGAAAAATCAGCATAGTCGGTTGGAGCCTTGGCGGAATCTATGCGCGGGAACTGGCAAAGTTGTTGCCGGATCGCGTTCGTTCGGTGATTTCGCTGGGAAGTCCATTCGGCGGCAGCCCCAAATCCACAAATGCGTGGCGAGTTTATGAGTTCGCCAGCGGTCAATCCGTCGACGACGCGCAGGATGTTGCGGTTGCGCCACCAGTTCCTACGACAGCGATTTATAGCCGCACGGACGGAGTTTGCGCGTGGCAGGGTTGTGTAGAGCAAACCTCCGCTCAGTCAGAAAGCATTGAGGTGGAAGGAAGCCATTGCGGGCTGGCCGTAAATCCAGCCGCCGTCTACGCGATTGCCGACAGATTGGCCCAGCCGGAGGGAGCGTGGAAACGCTTCGATCGCAGTGGCTTGCGAAGCCTTATCTTCCCCGATCCCTCGCTGGGCGAGAAATGAGGAGCACCTGAGCGAAATCTCAGGGCATCCCTGGAAGCAGACGTATGAATTGGGGACATATTGTTAGAAGCGTCGCCGTCGCGATTGGCATCACGTTCGTTACAGCGGTCGTCGCCTACCTTGCTCTGCGGTTTTTCGCGTCGCTAACTTAGGCCAGGTCAATTCGGAGTGGGAGCAGTATGACCGACGAGCATCAAATAAACGCGATCATCGCCATGGCGATACTCGATAGCTTTAGCAACCATCCCGAGCTCAAGGTAGATTCTGAGGAGGCCAAAATAATTGCGAAGCGCATCCTTGGAGCCCTTAGGGATGCTGGCCTTCAAGTCACAGCGACGGAAGTGCCAGCATAGTAATGGGCTTTAATGAGCGATTGCCATAGGGCCGTCGCCGCTCGCGGCGCTCATCGAGCGTCAGTTCGGTCCATTGAGCTGCCGTTTTTTGCGCGCGGCATACTCCTCTTCCCGACTGCTAATTCCGACAGCGATAAGGGAAGCAAAGCCAGCAACGAAAGGCCTGTTAATGCAATTCGAGGTTCTCATCGTCGGCGGCGGACCCGCTGGACTAAGTGCCGCGCTCATCCTGGGAAGGTGCCACCGCAAGGCGCTGCTCTGCGATGAGGGCCGCCAGAGGAATCTAAGCTCGCACGCCATCCACGGCCTGCTCGGAGGGGAAGGGCGGTCGCCGTCAGATTTCCTCGACGAGGCGCTGGAGGAACTCTCACGCTATAAATCCGTCGAGGTGCGCGGGACACGGGTCACCGATATCGTTCCTGCCAGCGAGGCCTTTAAGTTCGTAGGGGATAGATTGAAAGGGAAGGCGAACGTCGTCTTGCTGACGCACGACAGCCTGCAGTTCCTTGCGCCACGGTTTGTCGCCATGCGCGATTCCCTCAAGGCTATGCCTCGCGTGGCTATCGTTGCCGATATCTCGCCCATCACGGTCAACAAGGAAGGCGGGTTGTCCATGATGCAGACGATAATGCTCGCCCATCCGGACATTGATGTCGTCCTTGGCGCAGACACCGTTGTTCTCGGCGCTTTGGCTGCTGTCAGGCAGGCCGGGAAGATGCGCCCCGATCAGTTTTTTGGCGGCATCGATGGAGAGCCGGAAGCGGTCGATGAAATCAAGCAGAGCGGTCCTTACAAGATAAGTATCAGCCTGGCGTCATCTATTTTTGGTTACGCGATGGGTCAGCATGCGGCGGATTGGCTCGAGGGGCGGAGCATTCCGCAGGCGATGGATATCCTTCCGAGCCCGCTGACATTGAGCAATATCTCTCAATACGAAAGTGATCTGGCGAATCCCGGCGCGGTTTACAACGACCCGGCGCGTCGCGATGCCTACCTCAAAATGTACGGAAACATTTGCTACGACTCTCGCGATCAATACGTCAATTTTCCTTGGTCTTCCGAGCGGAGATAAGATTGGAAGCCCGAGGTCAGGGTGTATATCGGTCCGCAGACTCTTTTCGGATCAGCCATTGAGATTATCGCGGTGACCATCGTCGAATGTATAGGTTTCGGTGAAATTTACTGTGCGGCTACGTTGGTCCCGACAACCTTCGGCAACGGTGCTGGCGCCACTATGAAGCCCCCCCTTTTTACGCTTTCCAGTGCGGCCCATCCTTCGAGTCGGCCATTAGAAATTCTTCTGGCACTCTGGCGTAGTTTCTATTGAAGTCCTGATCGTCATTAATTCATTCCCGCTTTCGGCACAGATACGTTCAAGTGAACGAGCGACCCAAGATTTCCAATCGGCAGCCACTCGATAGGTGACATACCTAGCATTTGATGTTGCGTTAGCGGTTAGGCCAGCCCCAACAACCGCGGGAGCTTCATTACAAGTCGACCAAGGGATCGCATGTAGCAGTGGGCAGTCTCAGAGGAGGGCTCCATGAATCGTTCGTACCAACGTTCCTTTGCATATTTTGGAAACGGCAGTACGGAACTCTCCGGGTGAACCTTCGGTGGGTTTGGTGGAGATTTCAACCGAGGATCGTATCCTCCGACTTTCCATAAGCAGCGACGCGGCCAGAGACCTGCAGATAGACCAGCTCATAAGCAACAAATGAGGGCGAGCCGAACGGGACCACCCGCTGCAATGCTTCTTAACAATGGAACGATTGCTACCCCGATTGCTTGATTCTGCACTGCCGGATGCAACGTCCCCACAGTGCATCCGATGTAAAGAGACGGCCCCGGTCGCTGCCCTGCTACTGGGGTCGTTTTTATTTTCTTAGCTCAAGTTTCTTTTCATCGGCACATAAAGTTCGCCGCCCATTTGTACCCCACCTATCCTCGTTTTTAATGACCATCTTCACCCCGCTATCGCTCTTCGTCCTGCCGATCGGTTGAGTTGCCTCGAAATTTCCGCCATCTCAGTCTTAGGCGCTCCCATTGAGTCTCGGTCCACGCCAGAGCTCTAACTAGGGGACTTTGCAAAAGCGGGACATCCCGAGCAACTAACAGGAGCCCAAGGGGTAGCATCCAGATTCCCAGCACGGGTAAGAAGCTAAAGATGCCACCTAGAATAAGCAGTAAAGCGACCGCCAGTCGAGCGGCGAATGACGACGGTTTGCGCAACCAGCGAATGAACTGAGAGACCCTGGTCGGCACTCGCCGGTTGATCATCTCGAAATACCTGTTCAGCTCCGCTTTTGTGGCTGGCATTTTGCTTCACTAGTTACGTGTCGGGTTTACTATCCGAAACGCTCCTGCTGGCGAAACAGCGGCATCCATTGCAGTTAGTCGGACGGAACTAGGCTCGTTCGTCCGCGCGAACCAGCCGCTCCGACGGGCTGGACGAGGTTTATGATCGCACTGCCTGTCACCATTGCCCGGCAGCAAAAGCGGCCTCAGTGTACTCTTCCCGGAGGCTGGGGGCGTCTTTGAGCACTCGGCTTTGGAACCCTTTGTTCCGGCAGCGATTGTTTCGCAGTACAGGAGGCCGACATGGCTCATTGGCGAAGAATTCCAACGGGGTCCCAATTTGAAGGGAATTTACCCGGGTGGGCGCTCGCGCTAGCAGCGCTGGCCGGGGTGTTGTTGGGGTGTTGTTGGGGTGTTGTTGATGCTCTCGATACACGGCGCGCTTGAGGCTTAGGCGTCCACTAGGCGAAAGTAATGTCGATTTTGTTTTCTTTCCGCCAAACATTTACATGATCCGAATCGACGATCAATTTGAATTCAGATGGGATGCCGACCGGGCTCGCAACCGAAAGAGCCGCACCCGTCTCCGACAAGTTGCGAACTGTGCAGTCTATCGCCCCGCCGCCGACTCAATGGTTCCAGCTTTGAAGAAGCGCTTACGCGACGCATGTTCGCTCTAAACCGCTTTACAATATCCATCGTTGATTGGCCACGAGGCTTCATACAAAGGGACCGCCAAAGCGGCCTCTTGGTGTCTCAGCGAGGTTCGAGTTCGCGATCCTCGACGAGCAAGTGCCATTCCGTGACTGGTCAATGAGGGGATAGTGTGAAGGCGCGTGACTACATCACACTCCTCGCCAGCACCCGCACGCTATTTTGGGGGGCCGCCCGGCTGCACGGGCGTGGGGCCCGGCGGCGTTGGCTTGATCGCGGATTCGGGGATGGTGGGAGCGACGTCTGCGCCCGCTTCCTTCGCGGCATTGAAGGTTGTGCCGGGAGGCGTCTGCCGCGGTCGCAGATCAACGATAAGGGTGGTGTGGTTTACCAGGAGCAGGGTAGCGATACCCAGCACTGCCACAATGATCGCAATGACAACTGGTTTTCGCAAAAGCTTAGCCATGTAGAACAAAGGCTTTGAGGCACGTTAGTTCCGGTTCGTACGGAGTCAGGGATTTTCTTACCCACCATCCATAGAGGCTTACGTGGCCGGACGGATCACAGAGCCTAGAACCGAAGGGGCCTCGGGCGGTCACGGTCGCCAATCTGCCGTTATGCCTTTTCAGCGAGCTGAAGCCGCCTGACTTTCACTTTCTCATGATCTAGTTCGGCTAGGGCGAGGCGACGATATCGAACCTCGGGGTTACTCATGGCAATAACTCTACGAAACAAACAATGATCGAAAGGTAGGAAGCGCGCGGGGAATTTGGAGTCCATAGCAGCGGTGAACACGAACATGACGACAACTTAATGCCATTGACTGAAAATTCTTGGAAACTCTGCCGTATCTCTAATATCGGTAGGTGCGCCGCACCACCGACGCCGGCCGGCGGTTCCATCAATATGGTCGCCCCCACGATGGGGCCGTTGGCCGGGACTTTAGAATCCGTCACCGGCGAGCTTCAAGTGCGAAAAACCGAAACTTCGCCGCGCACACGCATGACGGTTCTCTATAGCGAAACCACGTCGCGAATTGGGTCGCAACGTGGTTGATTGCTACGCTATTACTTTGAGGTGCCGCCTTTATTCATCTGACCCATGCCATCCTTCGAGGCACCGCCCTGGTTCATGCTGTCCTTGGCCATACCGTCCTTGGTCATGCCATCCTTCTGCATGCCTGTGCCGGTGGTACCGGAGTTTTTGTTCATGCTGGTTTCCGGCTTGGTCATGCCGGGCTTATTCATATCTGACTGGCCTGCAGCTGGGGCGCCCGTGCTCTGCGCAAACGCCGAACTACACATCAAAGTCAAAGCAGTCGCGATGAGAATCTTCTTCATAGGATTTCCTTAGATAAGAGGTTAACGCTGCGACAACAGCGCCCGTAACTTCCCGTTCCTAACTCTCATTGAAATTCAGAAAAAATACCGCTCGGAAAGCTGAACGTAGGTCGGCCAGTGCCGACCTACGTTTGGTATTCGTGGCCCGTGTCGTGGTTGCAGTTATCCTCATGCACGAGCCGACCGGACTCGGAAGGGCACGAGGAACGCCGCGGGTATGCAGAGACTTCGCCCATCTCGCGGTGACGCCTTCCCGTTGCATGAATATTCCGGCCCGGTATTGCACCGGCTACCTCGTGACATTGATCCGGGCCCCGATGGATTTCAGTGCCTGGTACGAGTTTTCCTCGATGGTCGCTGGTTCACTTTCGACGCCAGGCACAATCACCCACGGATTGGGCGTATCGTGATTGCAAAGGGGCGTGACGCTGCCGATGTGCTTTTCAACCTCCTTTGGTTCCTCCAAGTGGTCCGGTTCAAGGTAATCACCGACGAGATCAAGGGCGTCGAGCAGGACACGAGACTAGTGGCAGCCGTTTGATGCCCTCCGAGATGCCGAGATTAAAACCGCGAGCGTATCTCGCCGTCATCGGGCGCCGGCATTTGTCTCAGACCGTCTTTACGCGGATCAAGAAGCTGCCGCGCAAGCTGCTCGATATAATCCGCACCTGGATCGCCGATACGGGTAATCCCTAGGCATTACGGGCGCGACCAATACTGCCTTCACGCGCGACGGGCCCGACCTCACCCGCCCACCGCGGCGCGATGCTGTGAGATCATAGTCTGGCTGTTCGCGCACCGGCCTCTGAAGACCGGAGACTTTAGACAGTCGCACAAAAAGCCTATAAAATGCGGTACTTTTAACCAACATGAGTACACTCTCTCTGGTTGAGCGAAGGGATCGAACTTCATCTTCCAAACCGAACAGAAAGCCACTGCCGGTTGGCCATCCTGAGATTTGGCTCGATATAGGAGGCACATTCGCCGCCCGCGGACTCTCTCAGTGGCCTTCCACGTCCCGACCGGCCAAATAGCACGGGGAATAACGGCCCATTCCGGTCTGGCGGACTCTCTATCTAAGATTCGCAGACCCTTTGGCGGAGGAAGGGGGATTCGAACCGTTGATAGGGAAGCGAATTCCAGCCCGATCAAGCAACTATCTTGCTCAGAATTGACTGGCTTTGAGGTTTGATTGGAGCGTTGCTGTTGCGACCGGGCGGGCCAAAGCGCGCTTCGGGGTCCTTGCCCTGCCAGCGGTTGCCTAGGTGGGGCTGAGGTGGTGCGGCCGACAGGGTCGCGCAAACTTCAGAGGATACCATGACCAAGCGCAAGTCCAGGCGGCCAGCCGCGCGGAAAACTGGCGAAATCAGGACTCCCGCCCGATCTGCCGCGGGGTCTCCTAAGAGTGCGGCGCGGCCTGATACCAAGCACGCACGCATCATCGCCATGCTGCGGGGACCCGCCGGCGCGACGATTGCCGCCATGATGACTGCGACAGAATGGCAGCCGCATTCCGTGCGTGGCTTTCTCGCGGGTGTCGTACGCAAAAAGCTCGGCCTCAATCTGATTGCCGAACAGACCGACAAGGGCCGTGTCTACCGCATCAGGGATGGAAAGGCATCATCGGTCGCGGCAGAGCGAGCGAAGAAGGCGGCGTGACTCGATGCGGAGGAATCTTCGCAACGGTCGTACCTCGACCAAAGCATCTATCGAAGACGAGATCGCGCATCTGCGCGGTCTCGATCTCAAAGGCCTCCGTTCACGGTGGCTGAGCGAATTTCAGAGACCGCCGGGCGAACACCTGCCGCGGCATTTGCTTTTCGCGATTATCGCTTATCGGATTCAGGCCGCACGCCTCGGCGATTTAGACCACGCGACGATGCAAGTGCTGGATCAGACCGACCCGAAGGAAAGCGGAGCCGCTATGTCCGCGCGCCTTGTCAGTTTCGACCAGAAGCGGACTGAACTGTCACCGGGTACGGTGCTGGTCCGGGAATGGGACCGTCGGTCACAACGGGTGATGGTGATGGCTGATGGCTTTGCCTGGAATGGCAAGACCTACGACAGTCTCTCCAAAGTGGCATTCGCGATCACCGGTACAAAATGGAATGGTCCGCGCTTCTTTGGCCTCAGGGATAAAGAAGACCGGTTGGTCCTGGGAGCACCGTCGTGAGACCTCAGTCGGTCAAACCCGTCCGCTGCGCCATCTACACCCGCGTCTCCACCGACCATGGTCTTGATCAGGAGTTTAACTCGCTCGATGCCCAATACGACGCCGCATCAGCTTACATCAAGAGCCAGGCCCATGCCGGCTGGACCCTAATACGGTCGCGCTATGACGACGGCGGCTATTCCGGTGGCTCGACCGATCGTCCCGATCTGCAAAGGTTGCTGGAAGATATTCGATCCCGGAAGATCGACGTGATCGTCGTCTACAAGGTGGATCGCTTGACGAGGTCGCTGGCGGACTTCGCGAAGCTCGTCGAACTGTTTGATGCGAACGGGGTGTCGTTCGTCTCGGTCACTCAGCAATTCAATACCACGACTTCCATGGGCCGGTTGACGCTAAACGTGCTTCTGTCCTTTGCGCAGTTCGAGCGGGAGGTCACCTCCGAACGGATTCGCGACAAGATTGCCGCCTCCAAGCGAAAGGGACTCTGGGTGGGTGGTCCCCTCCCCCTCGGCTACCTGATGAAAGACGGCAAGATCGCGGTCGTGGAGGACGAGGCCGAACGGGTGCGACTGATCTTCCGGCGTTACCTCGATCTCGGCGGTGTCAATGCGCTGGTGCGGGACCTTCGCGAGCGGAACATTCGCTCTAAAGCCCGACTGCTGGCGACGGGTGCAACCCGGGGCGGCGTCCTTTTCGGCCGTGGCTCCCTGTTTTATCTATTGCGCAACCGCTTCTATATCGGCGAGGTCAAATACAAAGACGAGATCCTGCCCGGCGAGCAGCCGGCGATCATGGACCGTGCATTGTTCGATGCAGTTCAGCAGAAGCTGACGGATCAATGGAGCACTCGATCCACGATCAGAAACGCGAGTGATCATCTTTTGACGGGGCTTCTGTTCGACGACGATAATCACCGAATGGTCCCGACCCACGCGACCAAGGCCGGCATCCGCTATCGCTATTACGTCTCGTTGCCACTCCTCCATGGCGAGTCCAAATCCGCATCGGTGGGATCGGTCTCACGCATTTCGGCTGCTGACATCGAAGAAACCATCATCAAAACTCTCAATGAATACCTCATTGCTCAAAAAGAAAAGCCAGCCTCTGGCTCCGCGCAGGTTGGAGATCGTAAGTTCGTCCTGGAACATGTCGCGCGCATCGACGTGAACAAGGATTGCCTGATCGTTCGCCTTCGGTCCGAAGACGAAGAGGAAATGGTCGACTCCGCAACCGGACTGTCACTATCAATTCCATGGCGGAAGCCTTCTTCCAAGAAGTCCCGGCAAATCCTTGTCCCGCACGGTGTAGCTCCAAATGAAATTCGTCCGACCAGGATCGAGCGACGGGCACGACTGGTCAACGCGATCGCACGAGGCCGTCGTTGGCTTGATGAGATCGTGTCGGGCTCTGTAACCGACGTTCAACGGATCGGGGCTCGGCAAAAATGCAGCGTGCGCCAGGTCAATATGACGATCTCGCTTGCGTTTCTCGCGCCGGATTTGGTCAGGGCTGCGGTCGAAGGTCGCTTGCCACGCGGCCTCGGGGTCGAGCGACTTCGTGATGGGCCAGCGGAGTGGAGCCGACAGTTTGAAGCCCTCGGACTGAAGCCAGGATAAGTTGCGGGCTGGCCGATTTCGCCTTCCTTAAAGCCCTAGGCTTTGAAGGACACCGAGCGTCTTGGCGTGTGGAATCCCGCCGCCGGGAACGGAATTTTTGAACGCGGAGACGGGAGTCCACAATAGGCCCACGAGACCGCTGGTTTCTCCGGAGACCGAGAAAACCGAACAACGCCGTCGAAAATCCCGGCAGAAACGGCCTCTTTCCTGGCACGGACAGTTTCGCCAGTTTGGGACGACTGGATGGTGGGGACAGTGTGGATCAAACTGCCTGCTCCCCACGCAGAGATCGAACCAGTCTCCGAGCTCGAGTCAGGAACGGATTTTTTCACTGCAGAGACAGACCTCGGAATTCGGCTATTTGGCCTCGATTGCAGGCGCAGAGACTGCACTTGACAATAAACTCGGCGGACATGTCTTTGATAATACGGAGGTAGTGCGAGCGTCTCTTGCTCTACACAACCTCCGAGTGTGGGTGGTGGGCGCGACAGGGATCGAACCTGTGACCCCTACCATGTCAACGAAGCCTCAGAACAGGAAAATGCATCTCGTTCAAGCCGTTACACCTCCGACCGCCTGCGAACGTCGGTAGACCGAACGGCGAACGAAGCAGGTGCAACGCGCAAGGCGCGCGCAAGCCCCCAGCCTTCAGAAATGCGAAGGCCCGCCACGGCAAATGGCAGGCCCGATCGCAAAGTTGATTTCAGCACCATCGATAATGCCACCGACCTAGCCGAGCAGCAAGGGCTCGCAAGCCGACAGGCCCGACGCCTAGTCCGGCTCTACTCCTTGACGGCAGCCGCGGCCGCCACGATCGCGGCCTTGGCGTACCCCGCGCGGTGCCAGCGATGACGCAGATGACTCACCAGAAAATCACCCGCGCAATCGGTGGGACCGTATCTGTCACCAGCATCCGCGACCCGGCCGAGGGCGACACGAAGTACGTCGTTTCCTACCAGAACCGTGGCGGCCTGCAGCCTTGGTTGTCCAAGCACCACTTCTCAGACGTCGCCCAAGCTGATGCTGGCGCGCTGACGTTGGCCGATTTCCTCGGTGCGGAGGTGCGATGATGAGCATCATTGTCAGCCTGCCACCGCCTGATTGGACCAAGGAACTACAGCGGTACGGCAGCGGCGCACCGCACGCTAGCCTAGCCAATGCCTGCGCCATGCTCCGCGGCGACCCCGACCTGCAGGTGATGCTGGCTTTCGACGCAAGACCATGCTAGTATCGGCGGCGCCTTGGGACTTCGACCCGGAGTCGTTCAGTCCCCGCCCATGGTCTCCGCATGATGATCTGCTAGCGACCGAGTACATCCAGCGAGCCGGGATAACTGTGAAGCCACCAACCACCGCGCAGGCGGTTGAACTAGTTGCTCGAGAGCGACCCTATCACCCGGTCAAAGAGTATCTCGAAAACAGTGAATGGGACGGAACGCCGCGGCTGCGCTCAATGTTCGCAACTTATTTCGGTGCCGCGCCTGACAACTACGTCGCCAATGTTGGCAGTAGCTTTATGATTGGTGCTGTCGCGCGTGTTCTAAATCCCGGTTGCAAGCATGATCATGTTCCGATCATTGAAGGGCCACAGGGCATTGGAAAATCCAAGGCGCTAAAGATCCTGTTCGGTTCGTTTTTCTGCGATGAAGTCGGAGACCTTGGTTCGAAGGACGCCGCGATGCAGTTGTCCGGCGTTTGGGGTTTCGAATTGGCCGAGCTCGACGCTTACTCTCGCGCTGATGCGGGGCGGATCAAGGCATGGATATCGCGAACGGTCGATCGGTTCCGACCACCCTACGGAACGCGAGTTATCGAGTGTCCGCGCAGTTGCGTCTTCGTCGGCAGCACGAACGGCGACAACTATTTGAAGGACGAAACCGGGAACCGGAGATTCTGGCCTGTAAAGGCGACGCGGATCGATGCCGCCGGCCTGGCCCGTGACCGCGATCAGCTTTGGGCCGAAGCCTACAGGCTCCATCAGGGCGGCGCGCCTTGGTGGTTCATCAAGCCTGAAGTGGTCGAGCAGGCCCAACGCGAGCAGCGGGACCGCCTGATAGACGATCCATGGTGGGACGTGATCGTCGCCTATCTTGAACCCCGCAACAGCGTGTCGGTCGCGGAGGTGCTCACAGAGGCGGTCTGCATCGACCGCTCGCGCTGGGGACAGGTCGAGCAAAACCGCGTTGCACGCTGCCTGAAGGCCTACGGATGGTGCCGGGTACAGGTCCGCACTGGTGGCAAGCAATCTTGGCGGTACAAGCGATTGGCCGAATGACGGGCAATAGCCACCACTTTGAACCGGTTACCGCGAATAAACCGGTGACACCGAAAATCATTGCGACACAGAGCTTGCCACCACTGTAACCACTGTAACCACTTCATTCTCTCTATCTATTATTACGCGGGAAGGGGTTTCAGCCTTTCGATTGTAACCGGTTGCACTGGTTACGCCCGCCGCGTCGACCAGCGCAGACCCCATGCCCGTGTCGAGTGGTCCCGCCCAGCACCAATCGCCATTGAAAACAAACGGGGGGGCCTCGCGGTCTCACCGCACCACTACCCAGCTCCACCACATGCGGTGTCGCCGGGAGATTTTTTCTCTCCGGGGAAACTCTCTCACCCCTAAATCAAAGGGAAGCAAAGTAAGAGAAACCCCCGTTTTAAGGGCACTTCTCGCTACTATTATTCGAACGGAAAGGTCGAAAATCAATGACGGAATCAAAAAACATCGGCAGGGGTGGGCCCAGGCAGGGCGCAGGCCGCCGGCCGAAAATGGCAACGATCGACTGGAATCAGGTGGGGCTCAGTTACTTCAAAGGCAGTGAATCTCTCGACGATATTCTTGCCTCGTTTAATCTAAGTCATGGCGACCTTTTGGCCTATGCCGCGTCAAATCACTGGATGCGGCGGCCGAATAAGCCGCACCCCGACGACTTGGGTGACCTGGCCAGCGCGCTCGCGATGGAAATGTTTTCGATCGAGAAAGTGGCGGATCGAGGCTCGCGGTTCGTGTCGGCCATGGTCGCGCTTGGCGCACGCGACGCCGACATCGCCGAAGCTCTTAAAATTTCACTGCCGGCGCTGAAAGCTGAGTTCAGCAAAGAGCTCCGACGATTTGCCCAAAACTGATGCCGAACGCCAACGGAAGTCGCGTAAGCGGCGGGAGTGTGGCCGCGCCGTACTGCCGGTGGAAGTCTCCTTGGGTCAGCTAGCTGATGTGCTGGTCGACAGCGGGCTCCTCGACGAATGGGACGCAGAGAACAAGGCCGAAGTCGCGAAGGCCATGGCGCGCGTGATTGACGGGTGGCTCGGCACGGCGTCACCCGTGACCGGGTTTGCTAAGCGCGTTCGCTAGATTCGTCTCCAGCAATTGATTCGCGAGGAGAACATGGTGCAAGCAATCCGAGCCGCAGCAGATATCGAAATTTCGCATCGGGCGACGGCATTTGCGCATTTCGCGGCGCTCACGGGCGCTCACAAAAAAAATATGAGCGATGCGTTAAAGGACTTCGAAATCCGCTTTCAAAGGAGTCGACAACTCGAGGCGGTCCGAGGTTTCGTGGCAAGACAGAAGGCCGCGATCAGCAGCGGCACTACGACTGACACCACATGGGCAGCGCCTCTCGTGGCGCAAAATACGTTAGAACGTGGTTTTATAGAATATTACCGAACGCGAACGGTACTCGACAAAATTCAAGGTTTCCGCAGGGTCCCCTTCAACGTCCGTACCAGCGCCGCAACATCGGGCACCGCTGTTAGTTGGGTCGATGAAAATCAACCGACGCCTGTCTCTGCGATGAGCTTTGAAGGTTTGCAGTTTACGAAATCGAAAATCGGTGGAATCGTTGTGATCACGCAGGAGCTCGCACGCTCGTCTGATCCTGCGGCGCCGGAGCTAATTCGCGATGATCTCGCTGCTGCGATGGCGCAATACAGCGATGAGCAGTTTCTGAATCCGAGCATTGCCGCAACGGGTGCCTCTCCCGCAAGCATCGTGAATGGCGCAACTGAAATCACCTCGAGCGGCACGACGCTTGCCGCATTCACGCAGGACCTGGAAGACCTGTTAGGCGCACTCAGTACAAACCTTACGGCACCGTACATCGTAATGCGCCGCTCCACAGCATTGTGGGTGTGCCGCTTGAAAAACGAATCCGGCAGCGACGCATTCCCGAGCATGGGAGCAATGGGCGGCCAAATTTGGGGCATTCCCGTGATTGTAAGCGATAGCGCGCCTCTCGACTCAGATTCACCAGCGCAGCGAAACATCGTCGCGTTGGACGCTGCAGAGATTTTGGTTGCCGAAGGCGGAGTCGAATTTCGCACGAGCACCGAAGGCACTATCGAAATGGTAGACACTCCGGACTCTCCGACAACAGGCGCTACTGTGCAGACGTCGCTGTGGCAACGAAATCTTATTGCGATCGGCGTGAATCGCTTCATTCGGTGGCAGCGCCGGCGAGACGGCGCCGCTGCGTTTCTATCGAGCGTACCGTTCTGATGGGTCTCCTACGTAAACGCCTTATTAAAAGCGGAGTCGGGCAGATGGACGTAAAATTGATTGAAGGGCTGATGGAAGCGATCGCGCCGCTCATCAAAGAGCATGTTGAGGCGAAGATCGCTCCACTCAACGCGCGTATCGTTGAACTCGAGAAGGGCGGAATCAGATATTTGGGCGTTTTCCAACGCGCGATCGATTACCGAAGAGGATCCGTGGTCACGGACGCGGGCAGCGCGTGGGTTGCATTGACCGACAATCCGCAAAACACGCCAGGGCATTCCAGCGATTGGCAATTGATGGTTAAGGCGGGAAAGGACGCGAAATGACGATCGATCATGCGACCAAGAACGTGGATGATGTTGTCTCGAGAGCCAAGGACTCTGCATTGCGGATCATCAAGGAATCCGAACAGCGTTTCGTTGACAGCGTCGTGGCGCGCGGTGCCATGACTACCGAACAAGCTTTAGACATTCTGGACGAACAGCGCGCCGCGGCGCTGGATGGGCTCGACGAAGCAATGAAACGTCTACGCGCGTGGCTGCTGCGCGGTGGCGTCGATACCCACTAGGGCGTGTACTCATAAATCCAAGGACATCCGTGGGCTTAGCGCTTTACCCCCAATAGCGGACATCCGAGGGCCGGGCTAGAATGTCCGCTTTGTGCCTGCCATAACCGACTCATGCGCCGCAGCAAAGAGCCTCACTGTTCGATGACCTCATCGGCGCGTGCGAGAACATTTGGCGGGATTTCGAGGCCGAGCGTTTTGGCGGTTTTGAGGTTGATGGCGAAGAGGAACTTGGTCGCTTGCTGGTACGGAATTTCGCCCGGCTTGGTTCCGCGCAAAATCTGATCGATTTGCCCGGCCGCGCCTCTATAGGCTTCGGAGAGCTTGATGCCGTAGGCCATCAACCCGCCGGAAGAGACGAACTCCGGATAGGCGTACATCGCCGGCAGGCGGGCGGCCGTTGCCAGCTCGGAGATAAGCCCGCGGTTTGCGATGTTCTCGCTCTGATCGCTCGCGAGGAGCGCTTGCGCGCCTGCATCGGCGATCGCCAGGATGACTCGGCGATACTCCGGCTCCTGAAGAGAACCATGAAGCTGCGGCCCAACAAAGTTCAGGCCATGCCGTTGCGCAGCCTCCCGAAGGGCCGGCCCGTACCACGAGTCCCAAGTCTCGTGGTCCGCAAGGAAGCCTATGCGGGAGAGGCCAGGGATAGCTTCTTTCAACAGTTCGAGACGCTTCCCCCAAACCTCTCGACCAGCGTCGACACTGACTCCCGTAATGTTACCACCAGGCCGCGCCAAGCTCGTCGCAATGCCGGCAGCGACCGGATCGGCCGAAATGCCGACGATCGGCATGGTTAGGGTGGCGGCTTTTAGCAACAAAATCATTTCGTTCTTTCCCGACAGGATCACGTCTGGCCTGCGACCTACAACCTCACGGGCCAGATCGGCATATTGCGCGGTCCGCCCCTCGGCGGAATATCGCTCGACACGTAGGTTTTGGCCTTCGATATAGCCGAGGCGGCGAAGCTCCGCGAAGAACGCGGGGAACCACGGGAGACGGTCGCTCGCCTCGTTCATCTCGGACACGGGGTACGACGGATGGGCAATGGCAATGCGGTAAACCTTGCCCGCCTGCTGCGCCTCAGCGCGGCTGAGCGCGGCGGTGCAAACGAGACCGCCAATGAACGCGCGGCGCCTCATTTGATCCCCTCCTTGGCTCCTGAGCCGGGAGCGTTACATCGCTTTAACTTGCGCTATCTTATCACGTCGGAATGAGGGCGGGCGTGCTAAACTGGATACACCGGCTCACGATCACGGCCGTTCTGGCCGACTGCCAAAAGTCGTTCTCGGATTTGTGAATACACGCCCTACCACGAGCGGGACCATGTAAACCGGCATAATCAAAGTTTGGAACGACGATCGGGGCTTCGGCTTCATCGAGCGCGACGAAGGCCCTGATGTCGTTAGCGCGTTCATCGTGCGTGCCTTCCCACCCGTAACAAGCGAGACCCGTCTAATCAGCCTACGCCCTTTTCGTAGTCGATCACCTCGCCCCAGTTCGGGCGGGGGTCGACCCAGCCCACGCTACCGCATTTCGTGCATTTGAGGTGGGCTAGAATGTCTGGCCATTGCCGGTCTGGCAGGTCGTCTAGGCTTAGAGCCGCCCAGTGCCAGCAACGCGGGCGCTGATCGCCGTAAGGTGGGCCGACGCAATAGATCAGGATGGACTTGAAGCCAGCGGCCTTAGCGGTCGTCGGATTGCCGTCAGGCCAGTAGCGAAGTCGAGAGTCGGGTTTGCGGCGCCAAGGCATCCCCCATCGAAGCGGTCGCGCGGCGCTAAGGCAAATTATCAATCCCTTGGGGATCGGAGTGGCGAGTGACTACAGCGCGTAGCGGGTGTGGAAAGCTGTCTGCAATGCTATGGCGGTGCGATGTTGATAGCTCTTAGTCGTCCGTCGACAATGCGCAACAGATGATTGGCGAGAAGAACTATTTCCATCGCCTCGTCAGGCTCGTTTATATCAACGTCTCGGTGCGAGTGCGGATTTTTGTAGCATCCGATTGCACCAGCAAACAGTGAAGAGCGTGCTTGCCGTTCGCTTTTTTCGGCGGTTTTATCGGTCAAGGGGCCGGTGTCTTCGTGAAATGCACTCCGCATAAGTGCCGTTCCAAGATCGCCGTCACCAAATCCTCCTGCTTCGCGAACGTAAATTTCGACAGCTTTCATCGCCAAGAAGGCCGCCACATCGAACTCTGCTCGAATAAAGGCAGCCCAGACTTTGTCGGCAATCCGCGGGTGAAGTAATTCTTTCGGTATCCTCCTGGCTTTCGCGAATTGCGTTACGTCGACCGCAGATTGGATTTTTTTGGCACGACGACTGAGTATTTTCCAACCGTTCGCTCCATTCGTTCCGGGGGCCGGTATGAGTAAACCTTGCACCTCCAACCAGTTCCAAGCCTCCGCAATGGCCACTTCAACTTCGTCGTTGCGACCATGATATTTGTGACCGCCCTGGTTGGCGTGAAACAGAGTGTTGGTAAAGTTGCTTTGGTGAAGTTGATTCCCGTCAACTTTTGCAGCCATGAGGACGAGGCCGGCGAGTTCCTCTACCTCCATTAAGAGTAGATGTTCGACCGGCACGACTTCAGGAAGTGAACGCATGTTGGTAATTCTCCGAGATGGCTTAATCGCACCAAGGCCTGCTTCGCCTTCGATCCCGCCAGTTTTTGCCAGCCCTCTCGCAGGCGTCCCGAATATACGGGAGTGTACGAATGATATCGCTTCGACGCGCCCAATGACTGCGCCCAAATGAATCATCAAATCCGACGACCTGATAGTCGCCCCGCGCTAAAGTCTCATGGTCCGGGACGAGGTAGACGCTAAAGCTCTCCCCGACGGCAAGCGTCTTCGGAAAACACGCTGTCGGGCCGCCGCCCAAACCCCATTCGTAATCTAGATCAGGGCCCTGTGGTGCACGCGGCAGAACGTTGAGAATGCCGTAGCTTTTATCTTTGAATGGACCACGATTAAATACGATCAAGGCCTTCATGAGCGTTGCCTCGATCGGGCCCATATTGGTCGCAGCCAATTGCAGAACCTCAATGTCCTCTGCGCCCTGCTGCATGATAGTCACCATTGCAAATGAGACGCGGACCACCGGCTTCGGATAGATAAACTTAGACCAGACGTTCCAAAGAAAACTAGCGGTGGCAACGATCGCTGAAAAGATGCTGATGGCCAACGCCCAATCCGCAGTTGTCACTTCTTTGCCTTCAGTCCCAGTTCTACAAGCCGGCGGATGGCTTCGGAGCGGCTTGGCTCATCGGCCTGCTGATCCGCCCAGGCGTCGACCGTTGCAATGAATTCGTCGGACAGCCGGAATGTGCGGGTTGGATCGACGCCGGTTGGCTTCCTGCCGGCACCGGGGCGTTTTCCTCCCCTCGTCTTCCGTATTGCTTTTTTCATTCTATAGTATTACGCTTTTCAAGCTTCAAAAACAAGCGGCCCGCCGCGGTGCTACCAACACCGTGACAGGCCTGGCCCAAACTATGAGGTAAGTCATGGCTCAGGTTGATTCTGAGAATAGCACACCTATGCCAGCCGAAAGCACCGGCGGGCTTTACTTCCCCACAGACACACCGCCGTTGTTCCAAGCCATCGGGCAACTGCGCAAAGACGCGCCTACGTGGCCGTGGAAGCTGATCCAACGCGCACGTCTCTCGAACTTCTGGCGGTCGAACCCCGGAGGGCGAATTGATGGCGACGTAACGGCACGAGCACAGAGTACACGCGATTCTAATCGTGGCGGCCTTACCCATACAGCTGGAGGACGCATTGCTCGTTCTCCGGGCGGCGGAGCGCCTTGTGCGAGGCTTCCTAACCGAGCCAGAGCCGGTTAAGGCGGCGCAGATCGTGAGCATGGTCCGGGATTGCTCGGACCTATCGGCCTAATAAAGCAGCCCGCCATCAGACGTAAACGCAGAGTCTGCGTTTACGTCTTTCCGGTTCACGCCCGGCGGGTTGTCTTTTCGTGATCGACGTCACACCGGCAGCGAATCGCGCGGACACCGGGAGTGAATTGTGGCGTCGCGCACAGCTTTCGAACCGACCTTTGATGGCTCCAAACATAATCCACAGCATTGTAGTGCAAGAAAGCCAATGAAATTGGGCTTTAAACGCTACTTGGGAAAAACATCAGAAAACATCGCTTGCGTAACCGCGCGGGTTAAGGCTTCTTGTCAGGCAGCAGGACAACTGCGCCCGAAGGGCAGTTGTCCAGCTGCCATACCCCGCCCGGCCCTTGGCCGCTTGGCGGGTTTTTTGTGCCCAGAAGCGCACTGCAACCAACACTTAAATCCAGAACAACCCGGTCGGCTCCGTCGACGCGGGCGATCCTGCTTGGAGATTTTCGCTATGAAATTTCTAAACCTGTCGGGACTGAAGGAAAAAGGCATCGTGTATTCGATGCCGACTATCCGAAAGCTTGAGGAGGCGGGGCAGTTCCCCGCTCGGGTTTGGCTCAGCAAGCGCAAGGCTGGTTGGATCGAGAGCCAGATCGATTCCTACTTGCAGAAGCTGGCGAAGCAATCCGACGGCCAGACCGAGAAGGCCCGGCGTGCTGCACAGAAGGCCGCCTGATATGAGCACCGCCAATCCTCTGTCACTCTTCGACGACATGCTCACCGAGGCGCAAGTCTGCGAACGCTACCGTAACCTACTCAGCGCGCGGGAATTGCGGCAAGCGCGTCGAAACGATCAAATCGAATTTATGACCGGCAAGAAGAACATGATCTCTTACCGGCCAATTTGGGTCGCGAACTATTTGGAAAGGAAGGTCACAACATGTCGGCCGCAGTTGCAGTGCGCCTCTGGGAATACGGCGGATACTGGATCGGCCACGTCGCCGGCTCCGACTATCTCTATGCCAACTGGTACGACCAGCGAACAGGACGAACGCACCGCCGAAGCCTTGAGACAAAAGTTTTCGCCGAAGCTCAAGACCGCCTGATCGCTCTGGCCGGCAGCGCCAAGGTCAACGCGAGCCGCTCGCCGGACGCGGTGTTGCTAAGCGCTGCGCTTGATTTCTATTACGAGAACGACGTCAAGCTGAAGCCTTCGGCAAAGCCGGCGTTTCGGGCGATTCAGCTTGTGATCGAATATGCAACGGCAAAAATCGGCCCCACCGCGCGCGTGTCCGCGTTCTCGAAGATACAGCAGCGGGAATTCATGCGTTGGTGCGTCAAGACCTACGATCACAAGGCTGGCACGATCGCGCGCAATCTCTCGGTAGTGTCGGCGGCGTTCGGCTTCGGAACAAGATCACAAATCGTCCGCGACGGTTTCGGCATCGAAAAAGAAGTTCTGCTGCTCGATGAGACGCCGCGCGTGGTCACTCAGATGTCTGAAGTGGTCGCACTCACAGAATTGCCGGAATCGGCGCCGCGAGATTGGCTGCCTAGTTTCGAAGAATTTGGCCGGTTCATCGATGCGATCGACGCTCGGCAAGAGAACCTGTTCCGCTTTGTCGTGATCGCGCTCAATACCTGGGCGCGGCCCGAGGCCATAATCGACTTCCGCCCGAAGGCTCAAGTCGATTGGTCCTTTGGCCTTGTTGACCTCAACCCTCCCGGCCGCCGCCAGAACAAGAAGCGACGACCAAAAATCAAACTGACCGACAACCTGACCGGCTGGCTACAGCACTGGAATACTGACGCGCCCATGACTTGGGACGGCAAGCCGGTGACCACGATGAAGAAGACGTTCAAGCGACATGCGGAAGCCTGCGGGATGCCAAACTTCACCCAGTATACGGTGCGTCATTTCATGGCCACGCACGCGCGCCAGATCAAGCCGCCGGTGTCGAAGGAACAGCGGGACGTCTGGCTCGGCCATGCCGATAGCCGCACCGCCAAATGGTATGAGCATCGGGACCCGGAGTTCCTTGAAGACGCCCGACGCGCAACGGATTCCCTAATCGAAGAACTTCAGCGCTTCACCACGCGAGCGCTATCGACGCGCAAACTACGCGCAAAATCGTCATTCAGCGTGGTTCAAGGAAAGGAAAGGTAGAGAGAAATGCCTTGTTTTACAGTAAAAGATGGTGGGCGCGACAGGGATCGAACCTGTGACCCCTACCATGTCAAGGTAGTGCTCTCCCGCTGAGCTACGCGCCCTAGATTGGGATGACCATCCCGCTCCAGCTTTGTTCGTATTGGGTGCGGTCCGTATATCGGCTCCAAAGCGCCCCCGCAAGGACGCTTCTGGGTAATTTCCGGTGTGATTTCGAGCTAAATAGACCCGAATCAGGCCGCCAGCATCTTGTTCACTTCGCTGACCAATTCGCGAAGATGGACCGGCTTGGCCAGCACCTTGGCGTTTTTCGGGGCTTCCGAATCGGAATTCAGCGCAACGGCCGCAAAGCCGGTGATGAACATGATCTTGATATCAGGATCGAGTTCCGAAGCGCGCCGCGCCAGTTCGATGCCGTCCATTTCGGGCATCACGATATCGGTCAGCAGCATCTCGAACGGCTCCTCGCGCAGCCGCTGATAGGCGGACAGGCCGTTATCATGGGGCGAGACCTGAAATCCGGCGTTTTCCAGCGCGTTGACCAGGAAGCGGCGCATGTCGTTGTCGTCTTCGGCGAGGAGGATTTTGTGCATGGCGGTCTGTCGTCGAATCCGGCTTGGAGGGTCAGTCTGCACACTAAGCCCGACAGACGGTAAAGATCGGGTGAAAGGCAGCAGTGTGCAGGTCACGGAGAGCGGCGCTATTTCTGTACCGGAACGCGCCAGAGATCAATCAAGGCAGGCGTTTTCCGCATTGGAGATGTGTTCCAGCACCATTGCGGCTTTTTTCACTGCTTTTTTGCTTGGCAGAATGATTGTGATTACCGACAATGCGTTCTCATAAAATCTCTGGTTTTCCGGCAGAATCGGTTGCTCTATCGCGAGGCCTGATCGACTGTCTTGATCGACTGCTTGGGAAGCACGGATCCAAGGGACGGCGCCCGACGATGACCCAGTTTGATGGCGAACTGTCGCCTCCGTTCGAGATCGTGGAGCCGGCCACCTGGCGGGCGCCGATCATCTTCAATTCCCCGCATTCCGGCTCGGTCTATCCGCTGGAATTCCTCAACGCGTCCCGGATCGATCTGGCAGCATTGCGCCGCTCCGAGGATTCGTTCATGGACGAACTGATCGCTGATCTGAGCGATCGCGGCTTTCCGACGGTGCGGGTCAATTTTCCACGCTCCTATGTCGACGTGAACCGCGAGCCCTATGAGCTCGATCCGCGCATGTTCACCGGCCGGCTGCCGAGCTTTGCCAATACCCGCTCGATGCGGGTCGCCGGCGGTCTCGGCACCATCCCGCGCGTGGTCGGCGACGGGCAGGAGATTTACCGCGAGCGGCTCAATGTCGATGAGGCGCTGGGGCGGATCGAGGCGCTCTACAAGCCCTACCACCGCGCCTTGCGGCGGCTGATCAACAAGGCCCATCAGGCCTTCGGCACCGTGATCCTGGTGGATTGCCACTCGATGCCGTCGATCGGCGTCTCGCGCGACGAGCCGCGGCGGCCCGATATCGTGATCGGCGACCGCTACGGCACCAGCTGCGCCGCACTGCTGCCCGACGTCGTCGAGGAGGTCATGAGCAGGCTCGGCTATTCGATCGGCCGCAACAAGCCCTATGCCGGCGGATTCATCACCGAGCATTACGGCAACCCGGCAAGCGGATTGCACACCGTGCAGCTCGAACTCAACCGCGCGATCTATATGGATGAACGCCGCCGCGAGCGCTCACCGCGCTTTGCGCAGGTGGCGGCCGATTTCACCGTTCTGGCCGACGCGCTGGCCACCGTGCCGCTCGGCGACCTCGGGCCGTTCCAGGCCGCGGCGGAGTAATTTGATTCAGTCATTCCCCGGTGCGCAATTGCGCACCTGAGGCCTGGTCCTTCGGACCATCCCGGAATGACAACCCCAAAAGAAAAAAGGGCCGCTTGAATGAACAAGCGGCCCAAGTCTAGGGAGGAAACGCCCAAGGAGGGCAGCGATAGGGCGAGGCCCTACCGCACCGCAACAATATGCGGCCGCGCTGCACAAAACGCAAGTCCTTTCGAAACTTTCCCAGCGTAATCCCGGCGAGGCTGGCCGTTATGCAACAGGTCGGTTAAATACAATTTCTCTTTTTATATTCAATATCTTACAGAGAAAATTCCGTGGGAACCCGGTGTTACGGAGCGGCCACAATTCACAAATCTCGATGTTGTGAATGGCCGTGTCACCAAAAATGCATGCCTAAACGAAGCCGATTCGAAACCCCAAAGGGGACCCTGAGTCGGATGAAAAGGGACCCTTAGTCGGATGAGATGGGAATAACATTCCGTTAATCGTGCGCCCATCGCAGGATTGAGCTAGGCAAGAACGCGAACGCTTGAACGCCCCTCCGCCCTTTCAAGGAACTGCCGTGACGGTCATCGATTTCACAGCCTTTATCGGCCGCCTTGCAACCGCCTCCGGCGAAACCATTCTGCCGTTCTTCCGGACCTCGCTTTCGATCGACAACAAGAGCGCCAAGGATTTCGATCCCGTCACCGAGGCCGACCGCGCCGCCGAGGCTGTCATGCGCCGGCTGATCAAGGGCAACTTTCCCCAGCACGGCATCGTCGGCGAGGAATTCGGCAACGAGCAGGAAAACGCCGAATATGTCTGGGTGCTCGATCCGATCGACGGCACCAAATCCTTCATCGCAGGTTTTCCGATCTGGGGCACGCTGATCGCGCTGATGCACCGGGGCACGCCGGTGTTCGGGATGATGCACCAGCCTTATATCGGCGAGCGTTTTTCCGGCGACAGCGGCTCGGCGCATTATTCCGGCCCCTCGGGCGAACGGAAGCTTTCCGTGCGGCGCTGCGCCTCGCTGGCGGACGCGACCTCCTACACGACAAGCCCGCTATTGATGAACGCCGCCGACCGGGCCGCCTTCGGCAGGGTCGAAGAGGCGGTGAAGCTGACGCGCTATGGCGGCGATTGTTATTCCTACTGCATGCTGGCGGCCGGTCATCTCGACCTCGTGGTCGAGACCGAGCTGAAGCCCTATGACATCGCGGCCCTGATCCCGATCATCACCGGCGCCGGCGGCATCGTTACCACCTGGGACGGCAAGCCCGCCCACAGCGGCGGCCGCATCATCGCCGCCGGCGACGCCCGCGTGCATGAAGCGGCGATGAAACTACTCAACAGCTAGCGCATTCTTTAAAGGACGATCTTCGGGCAAACGCCTGATGTTGCCCCCCGGGAAACCGGTTTCACCCCGCATCAAGTGCGGGGCAGGCCCCGTATCAAGCGCGGGCAGGTTCTTTCCTCGGGACAAACGGTTTGCCCGGGAGGCCACGGAAGGCATCGCATGGACGCACTGCTGATCGTGGACATGCAGGTCGGGCTGCGGAGCGGCGATCCCAAGCACGATCTGCCAGCGGTCATCAACCGTATCAACCGGCTCGCCGCCAGCGTGCGCGCGCAGTCCGGCATGGTCATCTTCATTCAGCACTGCGGCGACGCCGGCGACGATTTCGAACCGCAATCGCCGGGCTGGGCGCTGCTTCCCGAACTCATCAGGGATCCCGCCGATGTCGTCGTTCAGAAGAGCATGAACGACCCCTTCGCCGGCGCCGAGTTGCAGGCCCGCCTCGGCAGGATCGCGCCGGACCGCGTCCTGGTGACGGGGTGGGCCACCGATCTGTGCGTCGATGCCACCGTCCGATCCGCCGTCTCGAACCAGCACAACGTCGTCGTGGTGACCGATGCCCACACCTTGAGCGACCGCCCCCACCTCGATGCGGCCAGCATCATGCGGCATCATCATTGGGTCTGGTGCAATCTCATTTCCCCAAAACCCGTCCGGCTCGCGGCCACCGACGAACTCGTGCTTTGACCGCAGCGATAACGTAACCCGCCGGACAAAAATCTGCTATAAGCACGCAACGCGACAGACGCTTTAGACATCTGCGCAGGGAGGGCTTGCATGAGGATTTGGGGGGCGCTGGCGGCCGGATTGTCGCTGCTGCTATGGCCGGCCGCGGGCATGGCACAGGATTTTCCGACCAAACCAATCAAACTGATCGTGCCGTTCCCACCCGGCGGGCCGAACGACATCATCGCCCGCGTGGTCGGCCAGCGCATGTCGGAGCTGGTCAAGCAGCCGATCGTGATCGAAAATCGCAGCGGACAGGCCGGGGTGCTGGGCACCGACGCAATCGCGAAAGCCGCGCCCGACGGCTACACCATCGGCATCACCAGCGCGAGTTCGCTCGTCATCAACCCCTCGCTGGAAAAAATGCCCTACGACGTGCGGAAGGACCTCGCACCGGTCACGCTTGTCGTGACCGTGCCGGAAATGCTGGTCGTGGCCAGCAACGTTCCCGCCAACAACATGGCGGAACTCATTGCCCTCGCCAAGGCGCAGCCCGGCAAGCTTAATTTTGCCTCCGCCGGCGTCGGCGGCCTGCCGCATCTGGCCGGCGAATTGTTCAAGCTGACCGCCAAACTCGACATCGTGCATGTGCCCTATCGCGGCGCGGCGCCTGCGATCAACGACCTGCTCGGCCAGCAGGTGCAGATGACGTTCCTCGATTTGCTGGTGATCCTGCCGCATATCAAGGCGGGCTCGCTGAAGCCAATTGCACTGGGCTCCCCCACCCGCGCCCCGACCGCGCCCGACGTGCCGACCACGGCGGAAGTCGGCATGCCGGATCTGTTGATCGAGAACTGGTACGGCATGATCGCGCCGGGCGGCACACCCGAGAAGATCGTCGCTGAGCTGAACCGCATCGCCAACGAGGCGATGGCCGACGCGAGCGTCAAGGCAAAACTCGCCGATCAGGGCCTCACCGTGGCCGGCGATACCCCGGAGCATTTCCGCGGCTTCATCGACTCTGAAATCAAGAAGTGGTCGAAGGTGATCAAGGACGCGGGCCTCGAGACGGCGAAGTAATTCTCGCCAAGCATGGCGCTGTGCTCACGCCATGCGGCCACTCTCGCTTCTACACGGGAAGCAGAAAAATCACGCCGCGACGAAATCCTCCTGGCGCTCCGCCAACACCGGGCGCTAGCGGCGAGTCATTGCGCGCGGATCAGACACCTGCTCACCTGCTGGTCGCAATAGCGCATGCATTTGTTCTGATGCCCTCGCCAGTCACCGCCCCCGCCAGTCGGGTTGGCACATCTGCCAACGCAATTTGCGGCCCGGTCCTCGCACCGAAAAGGTGACACTGCTTCTGCCTGTGTATTGAGGAGCATTCCGGTGCCTATGAGGGTGATCGCGACGAAAAGCTGCCGTGTCATGGTCTGACCTCCTGAAAAAGGCATGAGACGCTCGCCAGCCTACTCCTTTTGAGAAAGTCGTCTATTGGCCATCAGGTCATTCCCGCTGCAATGCGGAATTTGGCGTCTCCGCCTGCAGCGTGCGACAGCAACGCGCGGACAATGCTTGATGCTTTTGCGGTATGGTTCAGTATTCTGGCCTCCAAACTGGAATGTCGAGGACGTGCCATGGTGTCGCAAACGATCGGCGGGCTGGACTCCAAGGCGCGCCTGGCATCGGACCCGATCGAATCCACGGCCGAATCCACACCATTGGTGCGCACGTTCCACCAGATCCTGCTCTGGCCGCTTCAACTGCTGCCGCTGAAGGAAGGCTCGCAAATCCATCATCACTGGGAGCTTCTCGAGAAGGATGCCGGCCGGATCTGGAAGGAAGTGGATGATGAATTCTGCGCCGATCCCGACGCCTTCCAGGAACGGCATTATCGCGAGTTCGTGACGTTCCTGCCCTATGTGCAGCGTCTGCTCTACGGCGAAGGCGCCAAGCGCCGATCCATGGCCGCCTACGGCGAATCCCCGATAAAAGCTTACCGCCGGACGGACGTGGCAGCGGTGCGGATCCTGTTCCCCGAACGGGACGCACCTGTTGTCTTCGATGTCCGGCATGTCGATCTCTATTTTTTCTATGACGTCGACCTCGTCATTCTTGCCGTCGAAGTGTCCGGCTCCGACCTGCCGCTCGACGTGGTGCAGGACTCCCTGCACCGGTTCGGCCGCGCCTATCCGGCGGGCTGGACGGCAGAGGGAGACGGCATCAACTGCCCCCGCAAGGTGGAATGGCTGGCGGCAGACGGGCGCGTGCTCGCGGTGTCGGACTACGAGGACAGAAAGCAGTATCTGGCATCGGTGTGTCGCGAGCGGGCGCCGCCGCTCGCCGCGCACTGGCAATATCTGCTCACCCCGATGGCGGCGCATCACTCCGATCAGGCGGGAGCGTTGCGGTTCCGCCAACTCGAATATTATCGCATGCCGTTGATGGCGTATCTCGCCGTCGAACATCCGGAGCGGCTGACGCGGGCAGACTTCGCCCGGCTGGCCTACGCGAACGCACCCGGCGACCGGCATGCGCTGCCCTACTCCGAGAAATATCTGACGAGCTTCGAAGAAAACCATTGTTACGACAGGTACTACGACGAAACCCAATCCGACGCCCGGCTGCGCACACGCGTGATGTGCTGCGATCACGCGTTCCTCATCGTCGGCGACGCCGCAAGGCCCGTATTCCTGGATGCGGAGCGCGGCGTTCTTGGCCAGTTCCGTCATCAGTTCTTTCTGCTGGCGCTGATCGCGCACATGCACAAGGGCGCCTTGCTGATGATGTCCGACCGCCTGGTGCACGCTGTGACGCGTCTCAATATCGAGCAGCAGGAAACCGTGCGACGATTCCGCGCCGAGATCAGGAGCCTGCTCGAAATATTCCTTCGCTTCACCCACCGCTACTGGTTCCACGACGTATCGGAGCACGTGCAGACGCGCGAGGTGTTCCATGCCCTGGTCAAACACCTCGGCACCGATCGCCTGTACGTCGATATCAGGGAAGAGCTGAAGGATATGGGCGCCTATCTCGACAGCGATCTTCTGCGTCGCCAGTCGAACATCTTCCTCAGGCTGACCGTCGTGACCATGATCGGCCTGATCGGCACCACCACGACCGGCTTCCTCGGCATGAGCAGCCTGATCGCCGCCACCGACCATCATCTCGCGGCGAAGGCAGTTTACGTAGCCGTAACGGCGGCCGCTTTCGCAGCCCTCACGCTCTATACGCTGGCAAAGTCGCAGCGCATTGCGGGTTTCCTCGATGCGCTGACCAACGAACGATTGCCGCTGCGAACCAAGGCCGACGCATTGCTGGATATCTGGCGCAAGAAGTGATGACTGCTTGCCGCGTGCGCCACGCCAGGTTGGGCGCCGCAGATCAATTGCCGCAGACGCGGTAAAACGGCGAGCAACAAACTCGTATCAGAGCCATCGAGCGCGTTTGAAACGCACATAAAGCACCGCGCACAGCACGGCGATAACGCCGACGACGACAAAGTAGCCGTACTGCGTCTTCAACTCAGGCATGTTTTCGAAGTTCATGCCGTAGATCCCGGCGATCGCGGTGGGCACGGCCAGGATCGCGGCCCACGCGGCCAACTGCCGCGTAATCGCGCTCTGACGCTGCTGCTCCAATAGATTGCTCACTTCGAAAACCGAAGTCAGCACGTCTCGCAACGAGTTCACCATCGCTTCGACGCGCCGCACGTGGTCCAGGACGTCCTGGAAATAGGGCCGGGCGTTGGCATCGAGGCACGGTGTCTCAAGGTGTACGAGCCGGCCACAGACCTCCATCATGGGGCCGATGATTCGCTGAAAGCGGATCAGCTCCTGGCGCAGCCCGAAGAGCCGTTTGACGTCGGCGCGACTGAGAAAGCTGTCAAGGGCGCTTTGCTCCATCTTGAGCACGTGTTCCTCGATCGTCTCGACCACCGGCAGGTATCCATCAACGATGAAGTCGAGGATGGCGTGCAAGACATAATCCGGACCATGTCCCAGCAAGCTGGGGGCCGCTTCGAGTTGGGCGCGCAGTGCGCTGTGCGCCCGAGCCGAGCCATGCCGAACCGTAATGATAAAATTCTTTCCGACAAAAATCGCTGTTTCGCCATGGGCGATGTGATCCTGCTCAAGATGAGCCGTGCGCGTCATGACAAACAGCTGATCGCCGTAGACGTCAATTTTCGGCAGCTGGTTTGCCTTGAACGCATCCTCGATCGCGAGCGGATGAAGCCCGTAGTTCTTCTCGAGTTGCTCAAGCTCTTCTTTCGTAGGCTCGAATAACCCGATCCAGACAAACTCGGACTTGCCCTTGCAATCGATGGGCTCGTCCAGCGAAACGGCTTTGACATTCTTGCCATGACGATACAGGTGGGCTGCCACAACGCTCACAACGAGCTTCCTCCGAACATGATGAGCGGGAGCACACCCTACCACATAAATGGCCCGGATAATTCTTGTGGCAGCGTTGCAGCCTGCATCACGCCCTCGGATTTGGCTTGCGGGCCGAGCGTTAATTTTATGAGTACAGCCCCTCAGTAATCCAGCCGTCCGAACAATTCGCCGAACGGGATCATGATGTGGGTCCGGTACGCGTCCCGCGCTTGCAAGGCGCGGTACCAGCGCTCGACCTGCGGCAATTGTGGCCGGTCGATTTCCAGTTCGAAATAGCGATAGAGCGACGTCCCGGCGGTGATGTCGGCGAGCGACAGGGTCTCGCCGAGCAGGAAGCTGCGTCCTTCCAGCAACCGGTCGAGTTTTTCGAAGTCTCTGGCACAACGCGCCAGTGCTGCGTTGATCGCCGGCCAGTTTCGCTTGTCTTCCGGCGTCCGGTAAAATCCCCAGAACACCCCGGTGAGGAAATCCGGCTGCAGCGCGGTTTGCGACCAGTCCATCCAGCCATCGACGGCGGCGCGGACGACGGGATCATCGGACCAGAAGCGTCCGGCGCCATGGCGTGCCGCCAGATACCGGAGAATCGCATGCGATTCTCACACGACGGCGTCGCCGTCCTTGATGACGGGCATGCGGCCGTGCGGGTTCATCGCCAGAAACGCCGGCGTATCGAGCCCGCCGGCCGAACCGCCGGCGCCGATGTGTTCATGGGCAAGGTCGAGCTCGCCGATCAGCCACATGACTTTCTGGACGTTGAATGAACTGCGGCGTCCCCAGACCTTGAGCATTGAGTTTCCTCCTCCATAGCGTTTTCGAGCGAAGCGGGTACCGGTTCGCGTAAAGAAAACGCGTCAATCAAAGAGCCTTCACTTCGGCGCCATCTTGCGCAGATGTTCCACCAGTTGCTGCGCCGGCTTCGGCAGCGACTTGAAACTGCGGGCGCAGATCGCAAGCCTGCGGTTGGCCCAGGGATCCCTGATCCTGACGACATTGATCTTCATCGACCGCGCGCAGCGCCTGGCCGCCACTTCAGGCATCACGGCGACGCCGATGCCGGCGGAAACCATCTGCCCGATCGCATCGAAATTGTTGAGCCGGGCGCGGAACCGCAAGCGTGCGCCGAGCCGCGCGGCGTGGCCGGTGACATGGGCGTGCAGCGCGCTCGAGGTGATCAGGCCGACGAAATCCCGCTCCACCACCTCGCGAAAATCGACCTGCCGCCGGTTCGACAGTTCGTCCTGGCGCGCGGTGACCAGCACCAGACGATCTTCGCTGTAGGGGATCCGCTCGATGCCGTCGGGCAGCGCGTGTTCGGCGGCCAGCCCGAGATCAGCGGCGCCACTGGCGATGGCGCGCGCGATGTCGGCGCTTTCGCGCTCCTCGACGTCGATCGAGATATGGGGATGCTGGCTCAGGAAGGCGGCCAGCGCCTTTGGCAGATATTCCGACAGGCCTGAGGTGTTGGCGAGGAAGCGGACGGTAGCCTTGACGCCGCGCGAGAAGGCGGCGAGATCGCCGCGCAGCGCGTCCACATTGTGCATGACGATGCGGGCATGATCGAGCAGGCTTTCGCCGGCCGGCGTCAGCTCGACGCCGCGGCGGCCACGCTGCAGCAGTGACACGCCAATTGCGGCTTCCAGGCCCTTGATCCGCGCGCTGGCCGAGGCCAGCGCCAGATGCACGCGGTTCGCGCCATTGGTGATGCTGCGCGTCTCGGCCACCGCGATGAAGAGCTGTAGGTCGACCAGATCGAAGCGCATCACGAATTCCGATATCTGCCTTCGGCCTGGCCGAACGCTGTCTCCGTAATCTCCAGATTGTGCCGGATAGCGCGATCGGTCAATGTGGCGGCATGATCGATTCCATGCTCATTCTCATCGCGGCCGCGTTCCTGCTCGCCGGTTTCATCAAGGGCGTCATCGGGCTCGGGCTGCCGACGGTGTCGATGGGCCTGCTCGCGCTGACGATGGCGCCCGGCCAGGCGATCGCGATCGTGATCGTTCCGGCGATCGTCACCAATATCTGGCAGACCTTCGGCGGCCCTTACTTGCGCGACATCATGCGGCGGCTGTGGCCGCTGATAGTCGGCACCGTGATCGGCATCTGGCTCAACGGCGGGCTCCTGACCGGGCCCTATGCGGCCTATGGCACCGTCATCCTCGGCGTGCTGCTGGTGATCTATGCCATCGTCGGCCTGTGCAAATTCAGCTTCAAGGTCGCGCAACGCGACGAGAAGTGGATCGGCGGCATCGTCGGCCTTGTCACCGGCGTGATCTCGGCCGCAACCGGCGTTCAGGTCATCCCGTCGATGCCGTTCATGCAGGCGATCGGCATGCAGAAGGACGAACTGGTGCAGGCGCTCGGCGTGTTCTTCACGGTCGCCACCGTGGCGCTCGCGTTCAACATCACCGCGGCGGGTCTGCTGACGGCCGCAACCGCGCTGCCGGGCGCGGTGGCGATGGCGGCGTCCTTTGCCGGCATGTTCATCGGCCAGGCGGTGCGAACGCGGATGCAGCCGGACGTGTTCCGCCGCTGGTTCCTGATCGCGATGATTTTCCTCGGGCTCTATCTCGCCGTCGGCGGGTTTCTGAAAATTCACGGCTAGCCAGCAGCGTCTGGTTGCCGGATGGCCGCCCATGGAGTCGGAGCGCGGCGCTATCTGTCGGCGCCAGAAACGGATACGGATTTAGGAAAAACCCGAGCATCAGGCTTCAGGGAAACGTTGACGTAAGGCCAGTCCGGCAAGGCGGCGATCGGCTCTCTGGGAATGTACTTGCTCTTGGCGCCGCTGAGTTGGGTCATTTCAGTGACGTTAAGCCGGATGCGCCCCAGCTGCGCTGCGGCCACGTCCAGATCAACCGGTATCTTGACGTGGAACAAGCGCGCATTTCGACAATCTTTCTCAGCGAACAGCGCCTCCACGGGTACGGCAGAATGACCAAGCTTTACCCACGCTGCGCTTGACGCGGTGCGATCGACCTTTTTTCCTTCTAACACCAGCGACCAGTTGACCACCAGATTCTGGGGAGCCGGCCGCCAGATGTTCTCATTGGCAGGAAGTGCTGCGCACTTCTCGCCCTCATTCCCACTGGCACTGATGCTCAGCTCGCTGATGAGCAAGTTCGACTTGGAGAGATTTTCGAGTACGACCTCAAGCTGGGACTCCGACGCGTTTTTTGAAGATGTCATCTTCAGGAATCTCGCATAGTGAGGAACTACCCAATCAGGATCGTCCATCAGCACCCGCGCGGCGGCTGCACTCCACCAGCCCTTGATATCTTTTCCGCCCTGTTTCCAATCCAATTCGCCGAGGCGGAAGGTCAAGCTCCTCGGGCCAGCTTGCAATTCAATGATATCGGTCGCGCTCGGTTTGTTTGCGGACTGTATCGAGATCCGATAGCGGGCCTCGGTCGGTGGTTGGGCCTTCGGGAGTTTGTCAGCGAGAAGTTTGGCTGCGCTGACGTCGTCGGATCGCTCTCGCGTGACATAGCCCTTATCGTCCGAGGACGGGAGCTGAGTCACTCCAACCGGGTTCAAACCAGACAGATATACATCCTGATTGAAGGCGCTATTCTTGAATGATAATCGGACGTCGAGCCGAAGTTCGTACGGTCGATCGGCATTGAAATTCATGCCCTCGGGAATAGCTTGATTCAACGCGGTCAGCACAACCGCTGGATCGGTTTGTAATGAGGCGCGCTGACGCGTCTGCATGAATGCCGCCTTGAACGCCAGGTAAGGCAGTGAGCGCGGGCCCGACGGCTTGACGATCGAGAAGTGATCAGAGTTGATGGGATCTACCACGTCATCGCAAAGATTGGTGGCGCTGGCTTGCGGAACGACCACGATCCCGTATGTGGCAAGAGTTTCGAAGGCGCAATACGAAGGAAACTTGAACCGGGCGGCCCGCCAATCGAGCTGTGTATTCGCCAAGTCACTCGCCCTTTCCATGGGACGAAGCGCTTTTACCTGAGGGCCCACTTTTGGCACCAGGCCGACAATGGCTGCTATCTCACTCCCGGTCGTCGGGGTCGCAAAGAAATAGCTCATTCGTACGCGGCTCGCGACCTCCCGGTATTTCAGCAGATAGTTGCGCAAGACCAGCCCGCCCATGCTGTGCGCAATGAAGACGATATTGTTGTGCTGGCTCACTCCATCGGCATTGAAAATGAGCCGCATGTTTTCCGCCACTTCGTTCAGCGACATCGTTGACGATACTGACGTCGGGTACTCGTACACATAGATGCTTGCGCCATCGAAGTCCTTGTCGCTTGTAAGCAGCGCCGGCCAGTAGGTATTCCCGTTTGTCCAGGTGTCCTTGCTGTCGCCGATGATGCCGTGAACAAATACGATGACCCAATCGTGGCCTTGAACCTCGCGGATGTACTTTGATTTTTCTTCAGGGCTCGCCGCCAAGCATAATGTGGGGATCCACAGGCCAACAAAGGCGACAAGAATGGAAGCTGCTTTCAATCGATGGAGCATGGCTTCGCCTCGTGCAATGGCTGAACTCAGCCTACCAAGATGCGCCGCGTTTCGCACTAGATATTCTTAATCCATGCAACCGAAGAGCGATCGATGGGAGGCGCCGCCGCAAGGCCGTTAGCGCCCGTTGGCGAAGGCCATCGTACGCTCTCCACCATCTCCAATGACGCCACGCTTGGTATTCAGTTTTGAAGCCAGTGCTCCGAACGCTACGCCGTGGCTTTGTCGGCATCGTCCGTTCATTGCGCCACTTCGCGCAATCCGAAGTCGGCGAAATGGAAGGCGATCAGCTTCCTGATCTTTTCGGGCTTGGACCCGCTTCCGGATCATAACCGGGGTTCCAGCCGTTTTGCGCGACGCGTTCCCTGACGCGGACCGGGCGGCTTCGCCGAAACCGCCCTCACCCAAATGGGGTAGGTCAGCGTGTCTGCAGCATCGCCACGCGAAACCCGAGATAGACGAACATCCCGCCGAGCACGCGGTTGATCCAGGCGATCACGCGCTGGGAGTGCCGGATGCGGGAGGCGGCCTTCGACGCAAACGCCGCGACGCCGAGGCACCACAGCGTGCCGTTGAAGATGAAGATCAGGCCGAGGGCCAGGAAGGCCGCCGTCTTGTGTGGCGAATCAGCGGCCACGAATTGCGGCAGGAACGCCAGGAAAAACAGCGCCACCTTCGGATTGAGCGCGTTGGTCAAGGCCCCCTGCCAGAACACCCGGCGTAGCGGGATGGCATCGTCCTGCACGGCTATGTCGGCGACCGGACTCTGGCGCGACAACAGCATCTGGATGCCGGTGAACACCAGGTAGGCCGCGCCAACCAGCTTCAGGACGGTGAAGGCGGCCGCCGACGTCAGCAGCAGCGCCGACAGCCCGATCGCGGCGCCGAACACGTGAACCAGGCAGCCGCAGCTGATGCCGAGCGCGGCTGCCGCCCCGCCGCGCCACCCCAACTGGACGCTGCGGCCGATGATGTAGGCAGTATCAGGCCCCGGCGTGACGTTGAGCAGCAACCCCGAGAGGATGAACAACCAGAGTTCGTTAATGCCGAGCAGCTCACCCATGATTTTGACCAGTTCCCTCGTGACAATCCATCGGTCCAGCGCATGCCAATCACAATTGGATTGCGTTACTATCACTTCTGGATCGGCCTTCCGCCAGATACAGCGTATTTAATAATCATTGGAATCGCTTGGCCGACCACATAGTGGTATGCAAGCGCGGGAGTTTTAGGGATACATGGAAAGACGGCTAGCCGCCATCGTTTGCGCTGATGTCGCCGGCTATTCCCGCATGATGGGAGCCGACGAGGCGGGCACGCATGCCACCTTCAAGGCCCACCGCACCGCGATCTACCCGATCATCCTCAATCATGGCGGCCGTCTGGTGAAGAACACCGGCGATGGCTTCCTGCTGGAGTTTCCCAGCATCGTCGGTGCCATCGAGGCCGCAGTCGCGATGCAGATGACGATGGCCGAACGAAACCATCATTTGCCCGCCGACCGCATGATGCAATTCCGTATGGGCATCCATATGGGTGACGTGATGGCCGACGAGGACGAGGTGTTCGGCGACGACGTCAACATCGCCGTCCGGCTCGAATCGGTGGCCGCCCCGGGCGGCGTGGCGGTGTCGGGCAAGGCCTATGGCGAGGCCGGCAAGCGCCTCAGCGTGCCCTTCATCGATGCCGGCCCCCACCGGTTCAAGAATATCGAAGAGCCGGTCAGCGTCTGGACCTGGGAGCTTGAAGGCGCCGACCACCGCGGCCGGGAAGCCAGGGGCACTGCGAACCTGCCGGCGCAATACCGGACCGCGATCGTCGGCGTGCTGCCGTTTGCCAATTTGAGCGAGAGCGCCGACGAGTATTTCTCCGACGGCCTCACCGAGGACCTGATCCACGCCTTGTCGCTTCAATCGTTCTACCGGGTGCTGAGCCGCAACTCGACGTTCTCCTTCAAGGGCAAGAACCTGAGCACGCGCCTGATCGCCCGCGAGATCGACGCGACCTACCTGATCCAGGGCTCGGTGCGCCGTGCCGGCAGCAAGATCCGCGTCACCGCCGAGCTGATCGCGCCCGAGAACGGCGAGCAATTATGGACCGGCCGCTACGACCGCGACATGGGCGACCTGTTCGCGATGCAGGACGAGATCACCACCAGCCTGTCGGCGGCGGTCGCGGCCGAGATCTACCGGGCGGAGGCTTCCGCCCCTCCGCGGCCGTCGTCGAACGATCTGACCGCATGGGACCGTTTCCTCAAGGGGCTGTCCTATTATTACCTGCAGACCAAGGCGGATTTCGAAACCTCGATCGGCCTGTTCAAAGAAGCCGTCGCGCTCGATCCGACGCTGTCGATCGCCCGCGCCTATCTTGCCACCATCATGATGCAGAGCATCCAGTTCGGATGGATCAAGAGCACGCGCGAATTGTGGACCACGGCGATGGATCTCGCCGAGAGCAGCGTCAGGCTCGATCCGCGCTCGTCCTTTGCCTTCCAGATCGTCGCCTATCTGCACGCCCTGGAAGGACATCACGAGGTTTCCATGGATGCCGCGAACCGGGCGGTCGGGCTGAACCCCTACGACATGGGCGCCCGCGGTGTTCTCGGCTTTTGCTATTTCTACGCCGGCGAACACCGCAGGGCGATCGAACTGATTTCAATGGCGGCACAGCGCGGCAACTCCGACCCCCGATATCAATGGGAGGCGGTGAACGCGTTCAGCCATTACCTCGTTGGGCAATATGACGCGTCGCTGTCCTGGGCGCGCGAACAGCTGTACCTCAATCCCAATCATCTTCAGGCGCTTGCGATCCGGGCGGCCGCGCTCGCCCAGCTCGGGCGCGCCGAGGAAGCGGCCAACGCCACCGAGGTCCTGCTGCACAATTATCCGACCTTTACCGTCGAACGCCATTTGAGCAATTTCCATTGGAAACGGCCCGAAGACATCGCCCATTACCGCGACGGCCTGCTGAAGGCCGGCGTTCCCTCCACCAGATTGACGCTTGTCGAGTCCGCGCCGAAGCTCGCCGCCGATTCCTGAAAAGGCCGCGTACCTTTGCGCCCAATTGTCGTCCCGGCCGGGCGCGTCTCCGGCCTCCGGTTGACACGGCTTCGAATCCGGCGAAAAATCGTTTGCACCCTGAAGTAGTACACGACCGGCGGATTCTCTTTTTGAATCCATTCCCTTCAGACCGAGGCCGATTGTCTTTTTCATACTCGCTGCCTTTTCAGGATTGGATCCATGCCAGACCAAGCACCGGCCACGCAGATCGCCGTCTCTCCGAATAATCCCTGCCCGTTCCTGCGCGCGCTGGTCGCGAACGGCTATGTCGACGGGCACATCGTGCCGCTGGGCACGCTGACCGAAGACATCGGGCTGGCGAGCGGCAAAACGGGAATCGGTTTGATCCGGGCGAAGGTGCTCACCTACGGAATTGCGATGATCGCAAACGGCCACCCCTTGAGGAGCGTGACATCAGGCGCCATTCTCGATGAATTGCGCAACGGCCCGCTCGACAAGCATGGCGCCGGCTCTCGCATCCTCGAAGTGGATGGACAGGTCAATCTGGAGCAGATCGAACGCTTCGCGAGCTTCGGCCAGGAATACCGTAATCCCGATGGCGGCACCGAGCCCGGGCTGAACGCCAAGCAGATCGAGACCTTCATGGCGGACAATCTGAAGCGCGACGGCGATAAGGCGCGCTGGATCTATCCGATCATGATGAAGGGCGAATGGCCGGTCCTGCTCGACATTCTCGGCAAGGGCGAAGGCGAGACGCGCTACCTCAGCGTCGCCGACGTCCGCACGTTGTTCGTCGAGCGGAAGCTGCCCAAGCGCATCACCGACCGGTTGCCGGCGCCAGCCGGCTAGGCCGTACCGTCATAAAACTGATCACAGTCGTCAGTTGCCAGGGCCCCTCGCATGCCATGCGGCAAGCACTTCCCTTTCTTCGTCGACGGTTAAACCGACAACTGGGCCGTTGGTGGCACGCAGCCAGCCAAGCGTGTCACGTGCGGTCTCCGAGAGAGGCCGCACGGTGAGGCCGGCATGACGCGCCGGCGTCGTGTCGCGCGTGGCAAAGCCGGCAAAGTCGGGCAAAGGGAGCCATAAGGGGAGTGATCGAGGGCCCGCCCAACGTCTGACGTCGTGCTGCTCCAGGAAGGCGCGATTGACCCATGTGAACGTGCAGGATGAACCCAGTGCCGCCGCGCACTCAGCCAGCAACTCGCCGCGGGTGCGCGTTGGTCCAATTGCGTCATAGATACCTGTCAGGCGGGCTTGCGCGGCGTGAACGATCCATTGCGCAAGGTCGCGCACATCGATGAACTGAACGGCATCCTCTGGGCTCCCGGGCGCAAGCACTTCGCCTCCGTGGGCAAGCCGTGCCGGCCAGTAAGTAAACCGACCGGTCGGATCCTCCGGCCCGACAATAAGACCTGCCCTGCAAATGAAGGCGCTTTCGCCCACGACCTGCTCGCACGCGACTTTCGCGGCACCATAGATTTCTTCACTGCTATACTCGACATCAGGGGCGGTGGGTGCCCGCAGCGGGGCCGTGTCCGCCCGCTGCCCGGGCGTGCGATTGTCCTCATAAACGCTTACGGTCGAGACGAAGGTCCAGTGCCCGGCCTGCTGCTTGAGTGCGGCGACCGCGCGGCGCACCTGGCCCGGGTGACGTGATACATCCACGACAGCATCGAACTCCTGGCGCGCAAGCGGCTCAAGCCCGTCTGAAACGTCGCGGTCGACAGCAACAAATTTCGCGCCGGTCGCAATCGGACCCGCAAGCCCCCGTGCGGCACACGTCACGTCATGTCCTGCAGCGCAAGCATGAGCCGCAATCGCGCGCCCAAGAAACTGGCTCCCGCCCAGAATCAGCAGACGCATGAAACGGCCTCCCCTACCAATCGGATTGTAATCACTTGAACAGCGGCGTGCCCGGAACGAAGGCGTCGAACGCGGCCCAGAATTGCGAGCGGTAGCGGTCCTGCTCCTGCAGGATCTCGTGCTTGGACCCGGCAATCACCAGATGCGAGCCGGCGCGCAAATGATAGGCGAATTCCTCGATCGCCGCGGTCGAGACGATGGTGTCGCTGCTGGCGGCCAGCATCAGGATCGGCTGGCGGATTTCGGAAGGATAGTTTGACGCACGAAAGCCGTGCATCGCGCGAAACGCCGTGTCGGCCCAGGCCACCGTCGGCGAGCCGATGCCCAGCGTCGGGTCTTCTTCCAGGATCGCGGCGTTGCGCGCAAAGCGCACGGGATCGCTGGTGAAGGGATTGTTGATGAAGGACTCGGTGCCGGTCAGCGCGTCGCTGCCGCCAGGCACGTAACGGCCGCCCTGGCCTGCGAGCCGCAGCACCCGCAACACTGTGCGCGCCGCAAACGAGGTCCGGCTTCCCGGCAGATCGATCATCGGCGCCGACAGCACCATGCGGTCGAACCAGCGTTTTCCCGCATGCGCGACGCGCAGCATCACGGCGCCGCCCATCGAATGCGCCAGCGCGAAATAGGGCGGCGGGCAATCGGGCAGCACGACCTGCTGCACGAAGGTTTCGACGTCGATCTCGAAATCGGAGAAATCTCGGACATACCCCTTGCGCGGATCGCGCAGGCGCCGCGAGGAATGACCCTGGCCGCGCCAGTCGATCATCGCCACCGCGAACCCGCGATCGCGCAGGTCGCGCACCGTCTCGAAATATTTCTCGATCTGCTCGCTGCGGCCGGTGAAGACGCAGACGGTGCCCTTGCGGCCCGCCGGCGGCGCCCAGCGCGCAAAGCGCAGTTCGGCGCCGTCGGGCGTCTTGATGGTGCCGCTGACGACATCCTCCGGAACCGGATTGGCAGGGATCGAGACGAGCGTCATGGACGGGGAACCGGCTAGGAAAGGAGGAATGGAAATCAAGGCGGGCTGGGCAAAAAGAGGCTCGATTCGGCCCCTCTTGAACGGTGTTCGGCCCCTCCCATATCATTTCTGTGCAGGCCGCTACCAGTGTTTCGGGAACCCGAACATTGAGGTTGCACATGGACGAAAGCCCGGCCCGATGGCGGGCGGGTTAATTGAAACAGTCGCTCAATGGAGGACTACCCTATGCGTACCTACGATCTCGCCCCGTTTTATCGTTCCACCGTCGGCTTCGACCGCTTCTTCTCCCTGCTCGACCAGGCAGCGTCAGACGGCAGCCCCGGTTATCCCCCCTACAACATCGAGCGCACCGGTGAGAACGCCTACCGCATCAGCGTTGCGGTCTCCGGCTTCTCGCAAGGCGAGCTTTCGATCGTCGCCAAGGAAAACACGCTGACGATCAAGGGCGAGAAGTCAGCCAACGAGAACGGCCAGGACAAATCCGAAGTGCTGTACCGCGGCATCGCGGCGCGCGCCTTTGAACGCGCCTTCCAGCTTGCCGATTTCGTGCAGGTCAAGAACGCCTCGCTCGAGCACGGTCTGCTCCACGTCGATCTCGTCCGCGAGATTCCCGAGGCCAAGAAGCCGCGCAGCATTCCGATCAGCAACGGCTCGCAGACCCCGCGGGTCGTCGACAGCTCGGTGGCCGCATAACACAGTCAAGCCTTCAGCAGATATTGGCTGAACGCGAAAACGCCTCGGGAAACCGGGGCGTTTTTTTGTGCGCGATGTTCGTGATTTCACACTGCCGTGAGCGCCGTAACGTCACGCCCCGTGCATCGAAACTCCAATCATGGGCAGCGCATCACGCTGAAAAAATCACGGAGCAGGTCGATGAAGATGGTTCAACTGGTAACGGCGCTCGCGGTCACGGCATTTGCGGGATCGCTTGGCGCACTCCCGGCGCAGGCCGAGGCGGCGACGCCGGTGGCGCGCAATGTCGTGCTGGTGCACGGGGCGTGGGCGGACGGCTCGAGCTGGTCGGAAGTCATTCCCTATCTGCAGGCCGCGGGGCTGAAGGTCACCGCCGTACAGAATCCGCTGACGTCGCTCGCCGATTCCGTCGCCGCCACCCGCCGCGCGCTGGCGATGCAGGACGGGCCGACCGTGCTGGTCGCGCATTCCTGGGGCGGCACCGTGATCAGCGAGACCGGAACAGATCCGAAAGTATCGGCGCTGGTCTATGTCGCCGCGCGCGGCCCTGATGCGGGCGAGGATTTTGTCGCGCTCTCCGGAAAATTCCCGGCCGGGCCGGTGCGCGCCGGCATCCGGGAACATGACGGCTTCACCAGATTGTCGGAGGATTCGTTCCTGAAATATTTCGCCAACGGCGTCGAGCCGAAAAAGGCCGAGGTGCTCTACGCGGTGCAGGAGCCGACCGCCGTTTCCCTGTTTGCGGGACGCACCACCGTGGCCGCCTGGCACTCCAAGCCGTCATGGTATGCGGTCTCGAGGCAGGACCAGACCATCAATCCCGACCTCGAGCGGTTTCTGGCCAAGCGCATGAACGCGACCACGGTCGAACTCGACGCGGGCCACCTGTCGCTGGTGTCGCATCCGAAGGAGATCGCCGACCTGATCCTCGCGGCGGCGGGTCATAAGGAATAGCAGGCCACTCGCCTGATCCCTCCCCGCATGGGGGAGGGATCAGGAAGCGCCGCTGCGGTTAACACCTAGAGCGTTTTCCAGCGAAGTGGACACCGGTTCGCGTCAAGAAAACGCGTCAAATCAAGAATCTAGAGTCCCGTTCCGATTCCATCGGAACGGAAAGGCTCTAGTCCAGCCCCTGCACGTTCGGCATGTCCTGGGTCGGGGCGATCTGCGGTACCGGCCTGGCCTGGACCGCACCTGTCGTCACGGCCGCGGGCGGCGTTTGCGCTTCGGCCGATTTCGGCTGAGCTGCCGCCGATTGCTGCACCGGTTCCACTGCTGCTGCGGGTTTGGCCGCAGGCTCGACGGTGGCCGGCCTGGCCGCCGCGGCTTTTGCGGTCGGCTCGGCGGTAGCCTGCTTGGCGGCGAGCGGGCTCGGCTTTGGCACCGGCACGGTGTGGCTCGCGACCTGCGGGGTCGGCTTCGGCGGCCGGGGCGCACCCCTGGCATGGGTCGGCGGCAGCGGTCCGGGCGGGCCGTAATTCATGGTCAGATCGTCGTTGAAATTATCGCCCATCCGGTGCGCCGGTATGAAGCGGATGATCCGGCCGGTGCGCGCGTCGATGATCAGGCGGCCGTCATCCCCGCCGCGGTCGATCACCGAAATCGTGTAAACGAAGCCGCGTTGCTGCGGGATGCCGAGCGGCGAAAATCCGCTCTCGCGCACCACCGTGTAGACCTCGGTCGCCGGCAGCAGCATCGGCCCCTGCCCATAGCCGTAACGCGGCCCGGGGTATGCCGGCGGCGGCGCATAACGGGGCGGTGCATAATAGGGGTCGCCAATGTCGGATACCGAATAATAAGGCGAGCGTCCGGCCTCGTAAGGCGCCGGTACCTGCGCCTGTGCGGCCGTTGTGGCGAGAACCGTCCCCGCCGCAAAAACCCATCCTGTGAAGAACTTCATCATCCATTGCTCCTGTTAGCCCCTGCCTGGAGCGTGCTCGCTCTCTTGCCCGGCCGTCCCGGAACCAAATTTCATTGTGAAATTCGGCGGTCCTTGGGCCGGATCGCGGCGCGTTTGCCCCAAATCCGGGGCAGTATGTTTCGGCAGGCTGGGACAGTGTGTTTCGACCGCTACAGGCACGGATCAGCCATGCGGGCAGGGACTTTCACGTGCTTGTGTGATAGAGAAAAATTTGGCATGGTCGGGAGTTAGGACAGCATCACTGTCTCAATTGCGGGCATTCCCGGCACAGGGATTGCAACGAAAGTCTGGCGGCTTCGAGCTCCAGGCAAGTACAGGCAAGGCCGTTCCTCAGGGACGTTGAACGCCCAAGCCTGAATTTAGGAAATTTCGGCTCGCGGCGGACGAGCGGTGGCCCGGTGGGTGCCGCAAGCGCCCAAGGTGCGCCGGTGACAGTTAAGGCCCTTGACCTGATTGAGAGGACTAAGATGAGCGGGTCGGAATTCGAGCGCGAAAACATCGTGACAGAAACGCTGTCGGCGACCGCTATCTCGAAACCGGACGACGCCATGTCTCCTACCGAGCCGCAGCGCGAATGGAGCTGGCGCCCGCCGGCCGAAGGACTTTACGATCCTGCCCTCGAAAAGGATTCCTGCGGCGTCGGCTTCATCGCCAACATCAAGGGCCGGAAGTCGCATCAGATCGTCGACGACGCGATCAACATTCTCTGCAACCTCGAACATCGCGGCGCCGTGGGCGCCGATCCGCGCGCCGGCGACGGCGCCGGCATCCTGGTGCAGATCCCGCACGCGTTCTTCGCGCGCAAGGCCGCCGAGATCGGCTTCAAGCTGCCGAAGCCCGGCGAGTACGCTATCGGTGCGCTGTTCCTGCCGAAGGAGACGGCGTGGCGCAAAGTCATCCAGAGCATCATCGCCGACCAGATCAAGAACGAAGGCCTGAAGCTGCTCGGCTGGCGCGACGTGCCGACCGACAATTCCTCGCTCGGCGAAACCGTCAAGCCGACCGAGCCATCCTGCATGCAGGTGTTCATCGGCCGCAACGGCACGACCAAGACCGAGGATGATTTCGAGCGCCGACTCTACATCCTGCGCAAGTCGATCTCGCAGGCGATCTATCAGCGCCGCGACCGCGGCCTTGCCGGCTATTACCCGGTCTCGATGTCGTGCCGGACCGTGATCTACAAGGGCATGTTCCTCGCCGACCAGCTCGGCAAGTATTATCCCGATCTGCACGAGCCGGATTTCGAGAGCGCGCTGGCGCTGGTGCATCAGCGCTTCTCGACCAACACCTTCCCGGCCTGGTCGCTGGCGCATCCCTACCGGATGATCGCCCATAACGGCGAAATCAACACGCTGCGCGGCAACGTCAACTGGATGGCGGCGCGGCAGGCCTCGGTGCATTCCGAACTGTATGGCAAGGACATCTCCAGGCTGTGGCCGATTTCCTATGAGGGCCAGTCCGACACCGCCTGTTTCGACAACGCGCTCGAATTCCTGGTGCAGGGCGGCTACTCGCTGCCGCACGCCGTGATGATGATGATTCCGGAAGCCTGGGCCGGCAATCCCCTGATGGATGAGACGCGCCGCGCCTTCTACGAATATCACGCCGCGATGATGGAGCCGTGGGACGGCCCGGCCGCGATCGCCTTCACCGACGGCCGCCAGATCGGCGCAACGCTGGACCGCAACGGCCTGCGGCCGGCGCGCTATCTCGTTACCAAGGACGATCGCATCGTGATGGCGTCCGAAATGGGCGTGCTCAAGATCCCCGAGGACCAGATCATCACCAAGTGGCGGCTGCAGCCCGGCAAGATGCTGCTGGTCGACCTCGAACAGGGCCGCCTCATTCCCGACGACGAGATCAAGGCTGATCTGGCCAAGAGCCACCCCTACAGCGACTGGCTGCATCGCACCCAGATCCAGCTCGAGGAATTGCCCGACGCATCGAGCAAGGGCATGCGCTCCAACCTGCCGCTGCTCGACCGGCAGCAGGCGTTCGGCTATTCGCAGGAAGACGTCACCATCCTGATGACGCCGATGGCCTCGACCGGCGAAGAGGCCGCAGGTTCGATGGGCAACGACACGCCGATCTCGGCGCTGTCGGACCGGCCGAAGCCGCTGTTCACCTACTTCAAGCAGAACTTCGCGCAGGTCACCAACCCGCCGATCGATCCGATCCGCGAAGAGCTTGTCATGAGCCTGGTCTCGATCATCGGACCGCGGCCGAACCTGTTCGACCTGCAGGGCCTCGCTTCGACCAAGCGTCTCGAAGTGCGCCAGCCGATCCTGACCGACGCGGACCTGGAAAAGATCCGCTCGATTTCCGACGTTGCCGACAGCCATTTCAAGTCGCGCACACTCGACACGACTTTCCATGCCGGCTTCGGCGCGGCGGGACTCGAACAGGTGCTCGACGAACTCTGCGCGCGCGCCGAAGGCGCGGTGCGCGAAGGCGTCAACATCATCATTCTGTCCGACCGCATGGCAGGCTCGGACCGGATTCCAATCCCCTCGCTGCTGGCCTGCGCCGCCGTGCATCATCATCTGATCCGCACCGGCCTGCGCACCTCGGTCGGCCTCGTCGTCGAATCCGGCGAACCGCGCGAAGTGCATCACTTTGCGTGCCTAGCCGGCTACGGCGCCGAAGCGATCAACCCGTATCTGGCGTTCGAAACCATCATCGCGATGAAGGACCGCCTGCCCGGCTCGCTCGACGATTACGAGATCGTCAAGCGCTACATCAAGTCGATCGGCAAGGGCCTCTTGAAGGTGATGTCCAAGATGGGCATCTCGACTTACCAGTCCTATTGCGGCGCGCAGATTTTCGACGCCGTCGGCCTGAAGGCGGACTTCATCGCCAAGTATTTCGCCGGCACCCACACCCGGGTCGAAGGCGTGGGTCTTGCCGAAATCGCCGAGGAGACCTGCCGCCGTCACAGCGATGCGTTCGGCGACGCGCAGGTCTACAAGACCGCGCTCGATGTCGGCGGCGAATATGCCTACCGCACCCGCGGCGAGGACCACGCCTGGACCGCTGAATCGGTTTCGATGCTGCAGCATGCCGCGCGCGGCAACTCGCTGGAGCGCTACAAGGCGTTCGCCAAAATCCTCAACGAGCAATCCGAACGGCTATTGACGCTGCGCGGCCTGTTCCGGATCAAGTCCGCCGAGGACGAGAAGCGCAAGCCGATCAAGCTCGACCAGGTCGAGCCCGCCAAGGACATCGTCAAGCGCTTCGCCACCGGCGCGATGAGCTTCGGCTCGATCTCGCGCGAGGCGCACACCACGCTGGCGATCGCAATGAACCGGATCGGCGGCAAGTCCAACACCGGCGAAGGCGGCGAAGAGGCCGATCGCTTCAAGCCGATGCCGAACGGCGATTCGATGCGCTCGGCGATCAAGCAGGTCGCCTCGGGCCGGTTCGGCGTGACGACGGAGTACCTCGTCAACTCCGACATGATGCAGATCAAGATGGCGCAGGGCGCCAAGCCCGGCGAAGGCGGCCAGTTGCCCGGCCACAAGGTCGACGCCGTGATCGCGCGCGTGCGGCATTCGACGCCGGGCGTCGGCCTGATCTCGCCGCCGCCGCACCACGACATCTATTCGATCGAGGATCTGGCGCAGCTGATCTACGACCTCAAGAACGTCAATCCGGACGGTCAGGTCTCGGTCAAGCTGGTCTCCGAAATCGGTGTCGGCACCGTGGCCGCCGGCGTCGCCAAGGCACGCGCCGACCATGTGACGATCGCAGGCTTCGAAGGCGGCACCGGCGCGTCGCCGCTGACCTCGATCAAGCACGCAGGCTCTCCGTGGGAAATCGGCCTTGCCGAAACCCACCAGACGCTGGTCCGCGAGCGGCTGCGCAGCCGCATCGTGGTCCAGGTCGACGGCGGCTTCCGCACCGGACGTGACGTCGTGATCGGCGCGCTGCTCGGGGCCGACGAATTCGGCTTTGCCACCGCGCCCTTGATCGCGGCCGGCTGCATCATGATGCGCAAGTGCCATCTCAACACCTGCCCGGTCGGCGTCGCGACGCAGGATCCGGTGCTGCGCAAGCGCTTCACCGGCCAGCCCGAGCACGTCATCAACTACTTCTTCTTCGTTGCCGAGGAAGTCCGCGAGATCATGGCCCAGCTCGGCTACCGCACCTTCAACGAGATGGTCGGCCAGACCCAGATGCTCGACCAGTCGACGCTGGTGGCGCACTGGAAGGCCAAGGGCCTCGACTTCTCAAAACTGTTCGTGCGCCAGAAGGAACAGCCCGGCCAGAAGATCTACCACGCCGAGAGGCAGGACCATCATCTGGAAGCTGTTCTCGACCGCCGCCTGATCGAAAAGGCGCAGGCCGCGATCGACCGCGGCGCGCCGGTGAAGATCGACGAGGAGATCAACAACACCGACCGCTCGGCCGGTGCGATGCTGTCGGGCACGCTGGCCAAGATCTACGGTCATGCCGGCCTGCCGCTCGACACCATCCAGGTCAGCCTCAAGGGTACCGCGGGCCAGGCGTTCGGCGCCTGGCTGACGCGCGGCGTCACCTTTGAGCTCGAAGGCGAAGGCAACGACTATGTCGGCAAGGGCCTGTCGGGCGGTCGCATCATCGTCAAGCCGCCGCGCAATTCCGGCATCGTGCCGGAAGAGTCCATCATCGTCGGCAACACCGTGATGTACGGCGCGATCGAGGGTGAATGCTATTTCCGCGGCATCGCCGGCGAGCGCTTCGCGGTGCGTAACTCCGGCGCGGTCGCGGTCGTCGAAGGCGCCGGCGACCATTGCTGCGAATACATGACCGGCGGCATCGTCGTGGTGCTGGGCAAGACCGGGCGCAACTTCGCAGCCGGCATGTCCGGCGGCATCGCCTATGTGCTGGACGAGGCCGGCGACTTCGCCAAGCTGTGCAACATGGCGATGGTCGAGCTCGAGCCGGTGCTCTCGGAAGAGATGATCAACCAGAACACCTACCACCACACCGGCGATCTCGAAGCGCATGGCAGGGTCGACGTGTTCCAGAACCTGCTCGACTCCGACGTCGAGCGACTGCACGTCCTGATCACGCGCCACGCCAAGCTGACCGGTTCGAAGCGGGCCGAAGAGATCCTCGCCGACTGGAAGACCTGGCTGCCGAAATTCCGCAAGGTGATGCCGGTGGAATACCGCCGCGCGCTGAAGGAATTGAAGGCGAATGCCGACGCCGAGCCGAAGATCGCAATCGGGGCGTAATGTTATCCTCATGGTGAGGAGGCGCTTGCGCCGTCTCGAACCATGAGGCCACGGTCGGGCCTTCATCCTTCGAGACGCGGCGAAGACGCCGCTCCTCAGGATGAGGTTCCGGGGAGGAACGACGAAGCTTAAGTTGCAGGAACGTTGGGTTTAATGGGCAAGATCACAGGTTTTCTGGAAATCGACCGGCACGACCGCAAATATGCGCCCGTAGCCGACCGCTTGCAGCACTATCGCGAATTCGTCATTCCGCTGAGCGAGAAAGACACCCGCGACCAGGCCGCGCGCTGCATGAATTGCGGCATTCCCTATTGCCACGGCACCGGCTCGGTTCAGCCGGGTACGCCGGGCTGCCCGGTCAACAACCAGATCCCTGATTTCAACGACCTCGTCTATCAGGACAATTGGGAAGAAGCCTCGCGCAATCTGCACTCCACCAACAATTTCCCGGAGTTCACCGGCCGCATCTGCCCGGCGCCGTGCGAGGCGTCCTGCACGCTCAACATCGACGACAACCCGGTCACCATCAAGACCATCGAATGCGCGATCGTCGACCGCGCCTGGGACAATGGCTGGCTGAAGCCGGAAATCGCCCCCAGCAAGACCGGCAAGAAGGTTGCGATCGTCGGGTCCGGGCCTGCGGGCCTCGCCGCCGCGCAGCAGCTCGCGCGCGCCGGCCATGACGTCCATGTCTACGAGAAGTTCGCCAAGGCCGGCGGCCTGCTCCGCTACGGCATTCCCGATTTCAAGATGGAAAAGCACGTCATCGACCGCCGCGTGGCGCAGATGGAAGCCGAGGGCGTCACCTTCCATTACGGTGTCCATGTCGGCGGAGCTTCGCCGGGCGCGATCGATCCGCGCGAGTTGCACCGGCAATACGACGCGGTGGCCCTGACCGGCGGCGCCGAAGCCGGCCGCGATCTGCCGATCCCCGGCCGCGACCTCGACGGCATCCACTTCGCGATGGATTTCCTGCCGCAACAAAACCGCCGCGTCTCCTCCGAGCCGCTCGGGGCGGCCGCGGACATCCTCGCTGACGGCAAGCATGTCGTCGTGATCGGCGGTGGCGACACCGGTTCGGACTGCATCGGCACGTCGTTCCGGCAGGGCGCGAAGTCCGTGACCCAGCTCGAAATCATGCCGGCGCCGCCCGAGCACGAAAACAAGGGCCTGACCTGGCCGAACTGGCCGTTGAAGATGCGAACGTCATCGAGCCAGGCCGAAGGCGCCCGCCGCGAATTCGCGGTGCTGACGCAGAAATTCTCCGGCGTCGACGGCAAGGTGCAGAAGCTGCATTGCGTGCAGGTCAACGAAAAATTCCAGCCGATCGCCGGCACCGAATTCGAACTCGACGCGCAGCTGGTGCTGCTGGCGATGGGCTTCGTGCATCCGGTCCATGACGGCATGCTGAAGACGCTCGGCGTCGATCTCGACCAGCGCGGCAACGTTCGCGCCAACCTGACCGACTACCAGACGTCCGTGCCGAACGTGTTCTCCGCCGGCGACATGCGCCGCGGCCAGTCGCTGGTGGTGTGGGCGATCCGCGAGGGCCGCCTCTGCGCCCGCGCCATCGACCAGTATCTGATGGGATCGACCACGCTGCCGCGCTGAACGCAGCCGGCCGCAATTGAACCGTAGAAAATCAAAACTGGTGCAGCGCGCCCTCGCGTGCTGCACCAGTTTTTCGTATCCATTCTTGTAGATGTCAGTCCTACGGAATGTCGTCTTACGGACAGACCCGTACGCCGGCAACATAGTAGCAGGCAGCATAGCCGCCGCCATAACCGTAGCCGCGACCATAGCCGCCGCCGCGATAATAGCCACGACCACCGCCGCGGTAATAACCGCGTCCGCCGCCGCGTCCGCGTCCGCCGCCGCGACCGCCGCCACGGCCTCCGCCGCCACGACCACCGCGCTGCGCGTACGCCGCCGTCGTCGATCCTCCAACCATCAGCGCCGTCACACCGACGATGCTGAAACAATAGATGCCAACGAGAATAATCGTAGCCAAAGTACGTGATAAAATGCTGCGGGAGGCAGTTTTGCCCTGGGCCATTGAAACTCCTTCTGTAAGGGCCACTAGAGTGGGGCCGCTTTGCTCCGCGGTCAAGCGCTAGTGGGTGTGACAGCGTCACACAACCGTTAGCGGTGTGTCACAATCGCCTCCCTTGCCTTGAGCACACAAGCGAGGCGATGAAGTTCAGTGCTGCAGGCGCACGCCGAGCATGACGACGGTGGCGGCGGTGCTGTTGCCGGGGAGGTTTGAATCCAGCCAATCGCGGCGGACCGTGCCCTTGACCCAGAGATTGCGGTTCATCTTGTAGATCAGGTCGCCAGACACCGTGTAGATCTTGTCCTTGCGGTTGTCGCCCTGGTAGTCGAGCGTGCCCCAGGTGAACTTGCCGATCGCGGTCAGCCAGCGGCGGAAATCATGATCGACTTCAACGGTGTAGATGTGCGTCAGCACGCCGGATACGCCGGGCAGCGTGGTCTCGGTGATCGTGGTGTCGGAATAGAACTTGGCCGTGGTCAGCGGTGTCGCCGTCCAGGTCAATGAAGCCGAGGTCAGCAGGCCTTCGAGGCGGTTGAGGCGGCTGTCGACATAGTCGCGCGCGGCGTAACCGACCGCGATTTCACCGGCGAGCAGCCGCGAGAATTCGAAATTCGTGCCGCCCTTGACGTAGCCGCCGGTGGAATCGCGCGCGAAGCCGCTGCGGTCGAGTCTCAAATCATGCACGCGGCTGTCGGCCTGCGCTTCCACGAACGGCTTCAAGCCCGGCATCAGATCGTAGCTGACGCGGCCGACGCCGCCGAACTGGTTGAAGTTGCGGTCGTCGTTGCTGGTCGAGGTGCCGTCGGTGAGCTTGGAATAGGTGTAGGCGGTGCGATCGACGGTGGCGCCGCCGGAAACCTGCAGGCGGTTGAAATTCTGGTCGAAGCCGAAGGTGCCGCCGAACGTGGCGTAGACCGGATATCTTTGCAGGCCGGCCTGAATGTTCGGGCTGCCCGGATTGTCGGTGGCGAGACGCAGCCGCGCCTGCGCGAGCAGCCGCGTGTCGCGCGAGACGTCGAGACGGCCGTCGACGTGGCCGGTGAAATCCGGACGATCGACCACGACCGGCGCCGGCGAAACCGTGCCGTCGGCCGGCGGCGGAAAGGTGTTGCCGTAGCCGGTGAACGATCCGCGCAGATCCGCGACGACAGCGTGGCGCTCCCAGTCGGACATGACGAGCAGTTCCGGCGCGATCACATAGAACGGCGAGCCCTTCTCATCGACGGTGCGGCGCGGGTTGGTGTTGTAGCCGCCCGAGAGTTCGAGCGCCGATTTGATCAGGAAGCTGCCGGCGTAATCGCCGACCGGGCCGAACGGATCGTCATCGATCTTGAGGCGCTTGCGTGCGGGCTGGCCCACCACCGTGCCGGCCATCGCCGGCGGGATCGGGGCCTTGTTTGCGGTTTGCGACGGCGGAATCGAAAGCCGCAGCGGCGTATTCGACAGCAGCGGCGGCCGGCTGCCGGGTCCCGGCGGCGGTTTCGGCCGGACCTGTCCCGGATAATATTTCGGCTTCTGAAGCTTGCGGTTGAGCGAGTCGTAACCGGAGCTGGAAGCGCCGCTGGCGGCGGGCAGGCCATAGCGCGGGATCGCCCCGATGCGCGACGGCGCGGGCTTCTCCTTGTCGCGAACCCGGGCGTCGTTGGCCTCGTCGCTGGTTTTATCGTTGGCCTCGGCACTGGTCCGGCGCAGCGGCGAATCCACCGGCATCAACTGGCTGCTGCGGGTCGGGCTGAACAGGTCAGGCGTGACGGTCTGGGCCTGCGCAATGGTCCCGGTCAGGGCAATCAGCGCAAGGCATGGCAATACCGCGCGGAACACTGTCGCGCGCCTGCTTTGGCCCCTTACTGGACCTGCCATCACGATGAAAATACTCCAACAACGTCAGCTACTTATTCGACGTGCTCCAAGCGCGCGGGAAAACGTCGTTAATGGAGTTAAAACAATTATGGTTAATGACCCGTTGAGAGCCGGCGGCCCGCGTCGCATCGCCAAATCGGCCGTGCTAAGGAGGGGTCCGGGGGCTTTGTCCCTCTTCCCTGGATTTGAGACATGGCCAAGCCGAAACCGCTGATGGCAAAATCATCCGGCACCGATCACGCCAACGCCGCCATCGAGTCGGCCCTGCGCACGCTCGATGTCGAGGCCGGCGGCATCGCCGCCATCACGGCGGCGCTGCAGTCCGACCTCCGCGCGCCGTTCGCGGCGGCCGTCGATTGCATCGGCAACGCCAAGGGCCGGCTGATCGTCACCGGCCTCGGCAAGTCGGGCCATATCGGCCGCAAGATCGCGGCGACCTTTGCCTCCACCGGAACGCCGGCGTTCTTTGTCCATGCCGCCGAAGCCAGCCATGGCGATCTCGGCATGATCACCGCCGACGACGTCATCCTGGCGCTGTCATGGTCCGGCGAGCAGCCGGAGATGAAGAATCTCATCACCTATGCCACCCGCTTTTCCATTCCCCTGATCGCGATGACCGCGGACCGGGAATCGACCCTGAGCAAGGCCGCCGACGTCGCGCTGACCTTGCCGAAGGCACGCGAGGCCTGCCCGCATAATCTGGCGCCGACCACCTCCTCGCTTATGATGCTGGCGCTCGGCGACGCGCTGGCGATCGCGCTGCTCGAAGGCCGCGGCTTCACCTCGGTCGATTTCAGCGTGCTGCATCCCGGCGGCAAGCTCGGCGCGCTGTTGAAATACACCCGCGACCTCATGCATTCAGGCGACGCGGTGCCGCTGAAGCCGCTCGGTACCAAGATGTCGGATGCGCTGGTCGAGATGTCGTCGAAGGGCTTTGGCTGCGTTGGCATCACGGACGGTCGCGGCCATATCGTCGGCATCGTCACCGACGGCGATCTGCGCCGCCACATGCGGCCCGATCTGATGACCGCCACCGTCGACGAGGTGATGACGAAGAATCCGAAGACCATCGGCCGCGACCTGCTCGCAGGCGAGGCGCTGGAGATCCTCAACTCGTCGAAGATCACCGCATTGATCGTGACCGACGCCAGCAAGCCGGTCGGCATCGTGCATCTGCATGATTTATTGCGCGCGGGCGTGGCGTAGACGATTCCAGGCGTCATTCCGGGGCACGCGAAGCGTGAACCCGGAATCTCGAGATTCCGGGTTCGATGCTTTGCATCGCCCCGGAATGACGGCGATTAGTTCGCCGTCACTTCGGAAATCTCGCCGCCGTCTCCTCCAGCGGCAATACCAGCGCATTCGCCAGATATGACACCGTGCGATAGAATCCGCAGAGCTGGATGATCTCGAATATCTTCGCGTCGTCATAATGCGCCGACAGCGCCTTGAACTCGGCCTCATCGAGCGTCGCGCGCTCGTGCAGCGTATCGATGGTTGCGATCAGCACCTGCTCGGCCTCCGACCAGCAGGCGGCCTTGGCATCGCCGAGCACGGTGGCGCGGACCTGTTCGGCGGTCAGGTGGGCGGCTTCCGCGAACGCCGCGATATGCACGCCCCATTCGTATTCGCAGCCGGTCCGCGCGCAGGTGCGGTCGATCACGATCTCGCGTTCTCGCAAGCTGAGCGGGCCGCGATCCAGCAGGCTGCCGCCGCGGAATTTCTCCCAGGCGCGGGGCTGGCCGGCCATCACCCGGAACAGCATCAGCGGCGGCGCGCCGCGCATGACGCGGTCGAATTGTTGCTGAATCTCGGGTGGATAAGGCGGCTGCAGCGGCGCGATCCGCGGCGCGGTCTGTGACATCGGCTCACTGTGCTACAATTAATGTAGCAACACGCTACAATATCTGTAGCAGCTCGCAAGAGGCTTTCCGATGCCGAAACAGGCCCCTGCCATGAAGAAACGCGCCGTCCGCGGCTCCCGCACCGGCCGGCCGGTCATGGCGCTGCTCGATCTGCTCGGGCGCCGCTGGACCTTGCGCATCCTGTGGGAGCTGCGCGAGGGACCGCTGACCTCGCGCGCACTGCGCACCGCCTGCGACGAGGCCTCGCCGACTGTCATGCAGACCCGCCTGACCGAGCTGCGCGAGGCCGGCTTGATCGAACTGCTGCCGGGCGACGGCTACGGCCTGACCCGGCTCGGCCAGGAGCTGAACGAAACCTTTCTTCCTCTCCACCGCTTTGCGGAGCGGTGGAGCAAGCACATGACAGACTAGGCCACCGCTACCGTCAGGCTGGCGCCATCAGCGCGCACGACCTTGACGCGGCTGCCGGCCGGGGCATCGGGGCCGGCGACGCGCCAGATCGTGTCGTCGATCCGCACCGTCCCGGTGCCGTCGACGATCGGTTTTTCCAGCGTGAACTCCCGGCCGATCATCGCTTCGGTCCGCCGGTTGAGGAACGGGTTGCTCTGGCTGCTGCTGCCGGCGCTCTTCGCAAAATGCCGCCACGCCGGCACCGCCGCAGCGGCGAACAACGCGAACATCAAAAGCTGCGTCTGCCACGTTGGATTGATCGCAAACGACACCAGCCCGACCATCAGCGAGGAAAGCCCGAGCCAGAACAGGAAGACACCCGGCGCCAGCAATTCCAGCGCCATCAGGATGAAGCCGAAGATCAGCCAGTTCCAGGTGCCCAGGGTAGCAAACATATCGGCCATGACACGACCTCTCTAGTATCTCAACGCTTCGCTCGGTGCGCCCCCTCTCCCGCAAGCGGGAGAGGGGGCGACACGCGGCAGCGCTCATAATCAAATCACCCTCACCGCTGCGGCGAGAATGGTGACGGCGGCGGTGGCGGCGTGGCGGGACCGGTTGATGGCACCGAACCGCGCCGCGCGACTGCCGCGGTAGCGGCGTCACCGAAAGTCGCCTTGGCGATCTCGCCGATGCCGGCGAGCGAGCCCAGAATGCTGGTGGCCTCGATCGGCAGCATAAGGATCTTCTGGTTCGGCGATTCAGCCAGTTGCCCGAACGCCTTGATGTACTTATCGGCGATGAAGTAATTCAGCGCGGCAACGTCACCTTTGGCTATGGCTTCGGACACCATCTGCGTCGCCTTGGCTTCGGCCTCCGCCGAACGCTCGCGCGCCTCGGCGTCGCGGAAGGCTGCTTCCTTGCGGCCTTCGGCCTGCAGGATCTGGCCCTGCTTGGCGCCCTCGGCGCGCAGGATCTCCGACTGCCGCTGGCCTTCCGCCTGCAGAATGTCGGCGCGCTTGACGCGCTCGGCCTTCATCTGGCGGCCCATCGCCTCGACGAGGTCCGCCGGCGGCACGATGTCCTTGATCTCGATGCGGTTGACCTTCAGCCCCCATGGCGACACCGCGGCGTCGACCACGCGCAGCAGCCGCTCGTTGATCTCGTCGCGATGCGACAGCACCTGGTCGAGATCCATCGACCCCATCACCGAGCGGATGTTGGTCATCGTCAGCACGATGATAGCCTGATCAAGATTGGATACTTCGTAGCTGGCCTTGGCGGCATCGAACACCTGATAGAACGCGACGCCGTCCACCGTCACGGTGGCGTTGTCCTTGGTGATCACCTCCTGCTCGGGAATGCTGATCACCTGCTCCATCATATTCATCTTGCGGCCGACGCGGTCGAAGTAGGGAACGATGATGTTCAACCCCGGCGACAGCGTGCGGGTGTATTTGCCGAACCGTTCGATGGTCCAGTCATAGCCTTGCGGCACCGTCTTGACGCCGGCGAACAGGGTCACAATGACCAGCAGCAAAAGCGCAATCGCGAAAATGTCGAAACCAGTCATGAATTCCCTCCAAAACCGGCAAGACCGTTGCCGGACGCGGTCGTCCATATGTCTGCCGGATGCCACCGCCGGTTCAGCCCGGCTGTTCTCTAGCAATGGTTACGTAGGGAGCCGTTTGACGCCCGCCAGATGTATGGCGTCTTGACGCGGGAATATCAAATCCAGCCCTGAAGCTCGCGCAACACGAGCTGGCGGATCACGTCCATGCCGGGCTCGGAGTCGTTGAGGCAGGGGATCGCCGCGAACTGCTCGCCGCCATTGTGTTTGAATATTTCGGCGTTTTCCTGCGCGATCTCTTCCAGCGTCTCCAAACAATCGGCGGAGAAGCCGGGGGTCACCACGGCAATGCGCTTGACACCATCCTTCGCGAGCTGCGCGATGGTCTTGTCAGTGTAGGGCTGCAGCCATTCGTCGAAGCCGAAGCGCGATTGAAATGTAAGCAGCAGTTTGGACGCATCAAGGCCCATGCGCCGGCGCAAGGCGTCGGTTGTTGCGATGCACTGCGCCTGGTAGGGATCGCCCTTGTCGACATATTTCTGCGGCATGCCGTGAAACGACGCGACGATCAGTTCGGGCTGGAACGGCAAGGTCGCCAGATGCGCATTGATCGAGGCCGCCAGCGCATCGATGTAATCGGGGTCGTCATAGTAAGGCGGCGTCACGCGCAAGATCGGCTGCGCGCGCATGCCGGCCAGCACGCGGAAAACCTCATCGCACACGGTGGCCGAGGTCGCCGCGGAATATTGCGGATAGAGCGGCACGACCAGGAGACGGTCGCAGCCTTGCGCGGTCAGGGCATCGATGCGCGAGCGGATCGACGGATTGCCGTAACGCATCGCCCAGTCGACCACGACGTGGTCATGGTCCGCGATCGCCTCCGCCAGCTTTTCGGCCTGCGCGCGCGTGATGGTCTTGAGCGGCGATTCGTTCCTCTCGACGTTCCAGATCTTCCGGTAGTCCCGCGCCTTGCGGCGGGGACGGATGCGCAAAATAATGCCGTTGAGAATCAGCTTCCAGCGCAGCCCCTGGTCCTCGATCACGCGCGGGTCGGAGAGAAATTCCTTGAGGTAGACCCGCACGCCCCGGGTATCGGCGGTATCGGGCGTGCCGAGATTGACCAGCAGCACGCCGACGCGCTCCGGCTTGGCGGCCAGTGCAGGCTTCGCACTTCCTATGGGAACGACCACGGTCATGATTTGCGTGGCTTCGCGCGTTGCACCATCCTTGTCAAGACAAGCATCGGTTCGGTACGCTCAGGCCTTGCCGCGGGCGGGAGGAACCATGACGGTCGCCGAATGGTGCGTTTTCGGAACGCTGTTGCTGTACTTGCTGACGATCGCCTCGGTCAAATGGATCGGGTTTCGCCGTTTCGACAATGCCAGGCCCCGCGACCCCGATTTCTACGAGGATCCGATCCGCGCCCGGGCGCTGGGCGCCCATCAGAACGGCATCGAGGCTTTTCCGTTTTTCGCGGTCGCGGTCCTGCTGGCCGAGTTTCGCCTCGGGCCGCAGCATTTGATCGACGAACTGGCGGTACTGTTCCTGATCGTGCGGATCGCCTACGTCTTCACTTATCTCGGCAACCGCCCGACGCTGCGCTCGATCCTGTGGAGCATCGGCTTTGCGATCAACATCGCGATCTTCTTCCTGCCGGCGGTCAAGGGGTATTTGCCGGGGTAAGGCAGGCTTCGCTGTCATATTATGGCCTCTCAGCGTCATTGCGAGCGAAGCAATCCATATCTCAACGCGGGGATAGATGGATTGCTCCGCTGCGCTCGCAATGACGAGTGGATGCAGTTTCGCCTTCTCGCGACGCATTGCGCCCGAGCTTTGCCAGAAGTTCCTTGCCCTCTCATAGAGAGGGCGCAGGGAAGACCGGGTGCGCGCTGCACCCGCGGTCTCGCGTGCGGTTTGCACAAAACAAATGCACACGAGCATACAGGGCAGCGGAGAACACCCGGCCTTCCCTGCGCAATGGCTTTACGGCTTATGCCGTGCTCTCCCCGGAGACGAGTTCTTGGTTGACTCCGTCACCGCCGGTTCAGCTCACGCTTAGCCGACGGCTTGACACCAGCAACGGGCGCCAGGACCACACGGTTTTGCCGTACGCCCATCCACGCCGTCGTCGAGGCGTAAACAAACGTCCACCGCAACCCGCCCAACGTCCGTGACGACGGCCGACGCCCTCTGAGTGGGACGGGATGGCTCTCATATAAACTAGTTTGATCTTCTGCAAAACAGAAATATTTTTTATTCTGGGGCTTGACATGAATTCCGACAATCCGAAGTGATTTGCCCGTCGGGCCAAATTGCCGCAGCTTTGCTTGCCTGTCCGGGGTCAGGCAGCTCAGTTTGAACCTTCAAGCGGCTGTATCACACCAAGGCTGCACAAGCGCGGCTCGCTCCAAGGCGGCGCGGGAGATTTCATGTGATGGATACTGTGATGGATAGTGCCGTACAATCCCGCCGGTTCAGCATTATCGGCAGCGTGACAGGCCTGTTGGCGCTGCTGGTCTCGGCGCTGACGCAATTGGTGCCGGGGATCTATCTTTCCGGGCTCGTCGGTCAGGCGACCTGGAACGAGGTACTCTCAACGGGGGCGGCCGCGCTCGGCGTGATCGCCATCTCTTTCGCCGTCGTCGCGATCATCATGAAGGAAGGAAAGCTGCTGGCAGGTATCGCGGCCGTCCTCGGCTTCGTAGCCATCGCCGTCCAGATATGGTGGGTTCTGCTCATCCTGGCGATCGCGCTCATCATCCTCAATTCGCTCTAAGCCAGATGCCGCTCCCGCGCCGCAATGAAATTCCGGATCGATTGCGGGATCGGGACCGGACGATGGGATTTCTGGTCCGTATAGACCCAGACGATCTCGCCGGTCACCAGCGCCTCGTTGCCGCCCTTGAGGAAGATCGCGAGTTCGAAGGTGAGGCTTGAATTGCCTATCCGGGCCACCCGCGCGCCGACGTCCAACTCCTGGTCGAACAGCACTGGCGCCTTGTATTCGATCAGCGATTTGACGACGTGGAAGTCGATCCCGGTCTTTCGGGAGTCGGCATACTGGTCGTAGCCCAGCGCACGAAAATATTCGGTGATGGTGGTGTCGAAATAGGTCAGGTAGTGCGCGTTGAACACAACGCCCTGCCCGTCGATCTCGGAATAGCGCACCCGAAACGGGTGGAAGAACCAGAACTGCTCGCGTGACATTGAATCCCCTGTAGCGCCTCTTACCGGCTCGTCTCTCGCTTACCCTACACGCTTTAATCCGTTTCAGTACCATCCGTCCCAATGGTCTGCGTCGCGAAAGCGGGCGGGAGTCCATGCAACCGCAGTGCTGCCTTCGCGGTGACCTTGCCGACCTCCCCGCTTGCGCTAACCTTGTAGGTGCAGCTGTCGTGCGCCAGTTGCAATGCATTGAACTCGCCGCCATCCTTTACAAAGAGGCGATCCTGCTCCCGACCGCCTTCATCGCGGACCACACCATTATGTGCGGTATAGCGAGCCGAGGTAACGCCGGGATTCTCCATGACGCTTATGTTCAAAACTGCGTTCTTTATGAAATAGATATCGATGCCGCCGTTAGCCTTGGCGATACGATCTATCCAGCAGATCGGGGCCGCGAGGGATGGCATTGCCGTCACAGCCCAGCAGACCGGGACCAGCAAGCAGGCGACGGCAATTGATCTGATGGTCACTGCTGCCTCCTATAGTGCTGACGCTTAGCGGCAACGACATGGCGGACAGGTCGCTCGACACACCTGCAGCACGTCTAAAACGGAGTCGTATCAAACTTTGCCTAAATCTGAGAATCAAGCACCCGCTGATTCCGCGCGAGCGCCGCCATCACTTCCGCGCCAGAATCGCAAGAATCGACCGTATCGCTGCGGAAATGGGCGCAACGATCGGGATCGAGAACATCGGCTCCAGTTCGCGCGCGGCCTCGCCCAGCGGGCCGCCGCCGATAATGACGGCCTCAGCGTCGTCATCGTCAATGCAGTGACGAACGACATCGGCCAGCGCGTCGCGCAGGCGAACCTTGTCCTTGACCAACTCCGTGGAGTCCGCGGACGTTATTCGAAGGCCGGTGTATTGCGCCGACAGCCCCAGCGAGGCGACGCGCCGATCAATGGCAGCCTTCAATGCCGGCGTCGTCGTGGCGATCCCAAACCGCCGCCCGCCGGCCGATGCTTCGCGAAGGGCCGATTCAGCGATGCCGACCGCGGGCGTCCGGCATCGCTCCCGGACTTCCGCGAGGCCCGGATCGCCGAACGCCGCGACGATAAAACCATCGTACCTGCCATCGTTCGAGACGGCGATCTCGACGACTTCGCCAGCTGCGGCGGCAAGCGCATCGGGTTCGACAATCATCGGCGGTGCGCGTCGCGCCGTCGCGCCGGCAATTTCACACGCGCCGGCCGCAGCCGCTTGGGCGATGCCGACCATCATGGCGGTGGTCGCCGCCGAACTGTTCGGATTGATCAGCAGGATGCGGCGCATGCGCGTCTATCGGTTCAAGCAAGTAGCCCGCATGAGCCAACGGGTCGCGCGAATGCGCGCCCGATGACAGGCTCCGCGATATGCGGGGACGCTACCCGGATGTCGCTGCGCTCATCCGGGCTACGGGTCAGAGGCATGTAACCCGCTCTGCCGCAAGATAACCGAACAGAAGGCCGAGGCCGAACAGCAGCACGAGGCCCGCCGCGCCGAATTCGATGCCGCGCATGATCAGCGCGCCGCCGCCTTCACGGCCGGCGCTGAGGCGCTCGGCGAGGCCGCGCGCCGACACCGCGACGATGGCGATGGTCGCGACCGTGGTCGCGGTGCCGAGGCCCATCACGAAGGTCGCGGCGATGCCGGCCCAGAACAGGCCCTGCGCCAGCGCGAACACCAAAACCAGGATCGCGCCCGAACAGGGCCGCAGGCCGACCGCAAAGATCGCGCCGAGGCCGCGCTGCCAGCCGCCGGGACCGGCGAGCTGATCCGGCGTCGGGCCGTGGGAATGGCCGCAATGCTCGTCATGGACGTGGCCGTCGGCGTGGGAATGAGCGTCAGCATGAGCGTGCGCGTGGGCATGACCGTGCGCATGGGCGTCAGCGTGCGCGTGGGCATGGTGCTGATGTTCATGGCGGTGGTGATCGTGGTGATGGTGATCGTGGTGATGGCTGGCCGCAGCCGTAGCGGTGGCCATCGCGGGCACCGGCTTGGCCTGCAACGCGCGCATAAAACCGCCGCCCTTGGTCCAGACCAGCCGGGCGCCGAAGGCTGCGATCAAAGCGTAGCTCGCGATCTCGATCACCTTTTCCGCCCCGCACATCGTCTTGGCGGTGGCGTTGAGCAGCCAGGCGCCGATGCCGACGATCAGCACCGCGACCAGCGCCTGCAGCATCGCGGAGGCAAACGACAGCACGATGCCGCGCCGCGCGGTCTCCTGGTTGGCGACCAGGTAGGACGAGATCACGGCCTTGCCGTGGCCGGGACCGGCGGCGTGGAATATCCCGTACGCAAAGGATATCGCCAGCAGCGTCCAGACCGCCGAACCGTCAGACTTGGCGGCGCGGATGGTCGCCGACATCTCGCGATAAAATTCCGATTGTTTTGCCAGCAGCCAGCCGACGATGCCGCCGACCTGCGGCTCAGGGGCTTTGGCCGGCCGCGGGCCGCCGAAGGGGTTTTGCGCCAGCAGGACGTGCAAGGCGCCGTCGACCGCGACGATGGCGCCGAGCACGGCGATCCCGATCAGGAGCGCGTGGCCAAAGCTGGTGTGGCGCCTCACGGGCAATCCACCAAGATCTTGTTGGCGTACATGGCGCCGTAGTTGGAATTGTCGCCGTTCATAAAGTTGTTTTCGTTGAGCCGCTGCGCATTGGCGGTGCCGTCATTGGGCCTCTGGAATTGCAGCTTGCAGTCGGTGGGCGCGCCGACCAGCTTGATCGGGTCCTTGTCCTCGAACTTGAAATCGATGAAGTAGGCAGGATCGAACACTTCCAGCGCGGCCTGTTTGGCCTTGAACGGCGTCTTGGCGGGCAGCATGAAATGCAGCGTCAGCGCGTCATTCTTGAATTCGAGATAGTAGTCGACCGGCTCCAGAAACCTCTCCTTCTTGCCGTCGGCCCTGGCGAAGGTGAAGTAGCCGAATTCCTTCAGCGACTCGATATTGGTCTGCGCCAGCGGCGCCAGTTCCTCGCGGCTGTAGACGCCTTTTGTCTTCGTCTCGATGCCCTGCAGCGCATAGGTCGAGAACATGTCGTCGAAGGTCCAGGCGTGGCGCACGCCCGAGATCGAGCCGTGAGGGGCGTAGACCACCTCGCTCTTGGCGGTGATCCAGACATGCGGATGGGCCTGGGCTGGGGCAACGCCGAGCAGCGACGCGACGATCAAGCCCAACAATCCGAACAGTAGACGTAACCTGTCGTCCCTGCGAACGCAGGGACCCATACGCCGTGTCGTCTCTTTTTGGCAGTGTGGCAAAGGCGTTCCTTCACAACGAACATCAGTGGTTATGGGTCCCTGCGTCCGCAGGGACGACGAGGAACTCACGCCGCCTCTGGCGTTTCGAGCAGGCCGCGGCGGCGCAGCAGCGCGTCGGGCTCCGGCTCCCTGCCGCGGAACGCGACATAGGCATCCTCGGGGTCGCGCGAGCCGCCCGACGAGTAGATGTCGTCGTGCAGGCGTTTTGCGGTGGCGGGATCGAAGATGTCGCCGGCCTCCTCGAAGGCGCCGAACGCGTCGGCGTCCATCACCTCCGACCACATGTAGCTGTAATAGCCCGACGCATAATGGTCGCCGGAGAAGATATGGCCGAACTGCGTGGGCCGGTGCCGCAGCGCGATCTCGGCCGGCATCCCGATTTTCTCCAGCTCCGCCTTCTCGAACGCGCCGACGTCGCGGCTGGCTGATGCCGGCTGGGTGTGGAATTCGAGGTCGATCAGCGCCGAGGAGACGAACTCCACGGTGGCAAAGCCCTGGTTGAATTTGCGCGCGGCCAGGAAGCGGGTGAGCAGTTCGTCCGGCAGCGGCTCGCCGGTCTGGTAGTGTTTTGCGAACTGCCGCAGCACCTGCGGCTGCTCCTGCCAGTGCTCATAGAGCTGCGAGGGCAGCTCGACAAAGTCGGTGAAAACCGAGGTGCCAGACAGCGAGGGGTAGTTCACGTTGGACAGCATGCCATGCAGGCCGTGGCCGAACTCATGGAACAGGGTCCGCGCGTCGTCCGGCGACAGCAGCGACGGCTCGCCGTCGGCGCCCTTGGCGAAATTGCAGACATTGATCACCAGCGGGGCGATCGCGCCGTCGAGCTTCTGCTGGTCGCGCAGCGAGGTCATCCAGGCGCCGGAGCGCTTGGACGGCCGGGCGAAGTAGTCGCCATAGAACAGCGCCTTGTGCTTGCCGTCGGCGCCCTTGACCTCCCAGACCCGGACGTCCGGGTGCCACACCGGGATATCCTTGCGTTCCGAGAACGTGACGCCGAACAGGCGGGTGGCGCAGTCGAAGGCCGCCTCGATCATGTGGTCGAGCACCAGATACGGCTTGATCGCGGCGTCGTCGAAATTGGCGCGGACCTGGCGCAGCTTTTCGGCGTAGTAGCGCCAGTCCCACGGCGCCAGCGCGAAATTGCCGCCCTCGTCCGCGATCATGGCCTGCAGCGCGTCGCGGTCGGCGAGCGCCCGGGCCCGGGCCGGCTTCCAGACCCGCTCCAGGAGGCTGCGCACCGCCTCGGGCGTCTTGGCCATGGAGTCTTCGAGGCGATAGGCCGCATAGGTCGGGTAACCCATGATCTTCGCGGCCTCCTCGCGAAGGGCGAGGATCTCGACCACGGTGGCGTTGTTGTCGTTGGCGTTGCCATTGTCGCCGCGGGCGGTGAAGGCGCGGAACACCTTCTCGCGCAGTTCGCGCCGATCGGAGCTCTTCAGGAACGGCTCCACGGAAGAGCGCGACAGCGTCACGATCGCCTTGCCGGGCATCCCGCGCGCCTCGGCGGCGGCGTTGGCGGCGGCCACGAAGGCTTCGGGCAGCCCGCCGCGGTCGTCCTCGCCAAGCTCCATGAACCATTCCTGCTCATCGCCGAGCAGATGATGGCTGAACGAGGTGCCAAGTTCGGCCAGCCGCTCGTTGATCTCGGCCCGGCGCGCCTTGGCGGCTTCGTCGAGGCCGGCGCCGGCGCGGTGGAAATTGGTGTAGGTGCGCTCCAGCAGCCGGATCTCCTCTCCAGTGAGGCCGAGCGTGGCGCGGTTGTGGTGGAGCATGGCGATGCGCCCGAACAGCACCGCGTTCATCATGATCGGATTCCAGTGCCGCGCCATCCGCGGCGACACTTCCTTGTCGATCTCCAGGATCGCCGGGTTGGAGTGCGCCGACACCAGGTCGTAGAACACGGCGGAGACCTTGGAGAGCAGCTTGCCGGAGCGCTCCAGTGCCGTAATCGTGTTGGCGAAGTCCGGCGCCGCGGGATCGTGGGTGATGGCGGCGACCTCGGCGGCGTGATCGGCAAAGGCCTGCTCGAAAGCCGGCAGGAAGTGCTCAGGGAGAATTTCGGCAAACGGCGGCGTCTCGAACGGCGTCTGCCACGGCCGGAGCAGCGGATTTGCCGGGGCTTCCGGCGGGGCTGCATTTTGCTGGGTTTCCGACATCACAAATCCCGCTTTCGCGCTGAAGCCGCTTCGGGCTCCAGCCTTGTTTTTGACGCGTTTCCTTCACGCGAACCGGTATCCACTTCGGCTCGAAAACGCTCTGAATGATGCGTCAATCTATATCACGCGATACGGCATTTTTGGGCCTTTTACGCTTGATAGTGGGGGCCTTTTCGGAGAGATTGCGCCCACCCAACAGGACCCGTTTCCATGAGCATGCAGCCTTCCGGCGCCAAGAGCGAGATCATCTGGCCGAGCGTCATCACCGTCATCTCGGCGGCGATCCTGATCGGCGCCGAGGTGTTCGGCGCGGCGTTCGCCGGCGGCTGGGCGCTCGGCATCCTGCTCGGACTCTCCGACACCGGCGCGCACATCCTGCAGGCGGTGATGTTCGGCATCGGCGTCGTGATCATGGTCGGCTTCATCCGCCAAGCTCAGCGCATCGAGCCGTTCTGGAAACGCAGCTGACGCGCTTGAAGCGAAGAAAGCGCTGCGGCACAGACGCTTTCGCGATTCCACTTCACGCGACAACGCTCCGTAATTTGCCCGAGAAATCTTAACGGCTGTTCATGTTTGACGCCGCCAGCGCGTGACGAGCGACGTCAACAGACGCGCTGGCGACGTCAAGCGACGCGCTGAGCGACGTCAACAGACGCGCTGAGCGCGCTGCTGTAAGCACACGTTAGGCAAATTTGTCCCCAGCCTAAAAAAATAGTTGCGAAGCGGAATCAAAAGCCTTATTTCCAGCCTTGCCCAATTTCGCACGTGCCTGTGGTCGTGTGTCAGTCGGTAGGTATCCGGACAAGAGGCCGGACAGCCGCCAAGGGATGAAGAACCGAGGGTCGCTTTATAAGCGGCCAGCATCTCTCTCAAGAGATGCCGTTGAAGGTCTCTGCATCCTTTGCAACCGTGACTGGCAGCCGGAGGCGAACCGGCGCACCCCGCTCTCAACGGGGGACGCGACTTAAAGCAACGACGGATCGGGCTTTTTTGGTCTCTACCGGCATTCCAACGCCGGCGCGGGCTACTGAAAAGGCTTGTCCTTCATTGCCAGGTGTGCGGGCGGGAAATTCCCAACCAATCCACGGCAGCACAGTCTGATCTGAGTCTTTTGGTCTCAACGCGCCTCCATCGCGCGATGTGGCCGGAGCGCTCATATCCGACATCAATTTTTTGAACGGATCCCGTCGCTGGGCCGTTTGGGAGAGTGCTATGACCGAACGTATTCAGGAATTCCTGCGCAACCGCCGCAGCGAGGGCCAGGACACCGAGCCGTGCCTCGTGGTCGACCTCGAAGTCGTGCGCGACAATTACCAGACCTTCGCGAAGGCGTTGCCGGACAGCCGCGTGTTCTACGCGGTGAAGGCAAACCCGTCGCCGGAAGTGCTGCAGCTCCTCGCCTCGATGGGCTCGTGCTTCGACACCGCAACGGTGGCCGAGATCGAAATGGCGCTGGCTGCCGGCGCGACGCCGGATCGCGTCTCCTATGGCAACACGATCAAGAAGGAGCGCGACATCGCGCGTGCCTTCGCGCTCGGCATTCGCCTGTTCGCGGTCGATTGCGCCGCCGAAGTCGAGAAGATCGCCCGTGCCGCGCCCGGCGCCAAGGTGTTCTGCCGCATCCTCTATGATTGCGCCGGCGCCGAATGGCCGCTGTCGCGCAAGTTCGGCTGCGATCCGGAGATGGCAGTCGACGTGCTCGACCTCGCCAAGCGTCTGGGCCTGGAGCCGTGCGGCATCTCGTTCCATGTCGGCTCGCAGCAGCGCAAGGTGAAGGCGTGGGACCGTGCCCTGTCGATGGCCTCGTCGGTGTTCCGTGACTGCGCCGAGCGCGGGATCAACCTGTCCATGGTCAACATGGGCGGTGGATTCCCGACCAAGTACCTCAAGGACGTTCCTCCGGTCCTGCAATATGGCCGGTCGATCTTCCGCGCGCTGCGCAAGCATTTCGGCAACCAGATCCCGGAAACCATCATCGAGCCGGGACGCGGCATGGTCGGCAATGCCGGCATCATCGAGACCGAAGTCGTTCTGATCTCCAAGAAGAGCGACGAGGACGAGGTGCGCTGGGTGTATCTCGACATCGGCAAGTTCGGCGGTCTCGCCGAGACGATGGACGAGTCGATCCGTTACGCCATCCGCACGCCGCATGACGGCGCGGAAATGACGCCGTGCGTGCTCGCGGGCCCGACCTGCGACAGCGCCGACGTCCTGTACGAGAAGCTGCCGTATCCGCTCCCGGTGACGCTCGAGATCGGCGACAAGCTGCTGATCGAAGGCACCGGCGCCTATACGTCGACCTACTCGTCGGTGGCGTTCAACGGCATCCCGCCGCTGCGGACCTACCACATCTGAACTGGCCACTGAGGCCTGACTAACCGGGAGCCGGCGCGCCGGCTCCCACCCCCTATTATTGCGAATTTCGAGACAACGCTCCGCGGCGTGATCTGCCGTTGGAGTGAGGACTGACGTGCCATGACTGCTTTGCGGAAGACCACTGCTGCCCTCACCCCGAAAGCCGTTCCGTTCGCGATCCGTGCGGAACGGGCTTCGGACGTCGTTGCGCGTGAAGCGCTGCTGGATGCCTGCTTTGGCGCGAATCGCCATACCCGCACCTGCCAGCGCCTGCGCGACGAACGTGCGCCCGCCGAAGGCCTTGCCTTGTCGGCCGTGGCACGAGGGAAGCTCGTGGGCACCGTCCGGTTGTGGCACGTCAGCGCCGGGGGCATCCCGGCGCTCATGGTCGGCCCGCTGGCGGTTGAGGAATCCTCCCGCCAATTTGGCGTCGGGGCCGCGCTGATGGACCACGCGCTCGCGGCGGCGACGGCGCGTGGCCATCGCGCGGTGATCCTGCTCGGCGACGCGCCCTATTACGTCAGGTTCGGCTTCTCGGCCGAAAAGACCGGCGCGCTGGCGCTGCCCGGCCCGTTCGAACGCGACCGCCTGCTCGGCCTCGAGCTGCGCGAGGGCGCGCTCGACGGCCCTGGGGCATGATCTCGGCGTCCGGCGCGCCAATGCACAAGGCAAAAGCATCGCGCGCGAAGAAGGCCCTACAGACCGTGCCGCACGCGGCCTGAGCCGTCGCGTCAGAGGGGTTGCGCGGTCCGGCGAAAAGCCCTTAAACCGCGCCAAATCAGCTATTTCCGGATCAGGCCGCCAATCGAGGTTCCGATGCCCCGCCGTCTCATTTCCACCGGTTCGCCGTTCGAGAAGACCGCCGGCTACAGCCGCGCCGTGATCGACGGCGATTTCGCCTTTGTCGCCGGCACCACCGGCTACGACTACACCACCATGACGATGCCTGACGATGTCACGAGCCAGTCACGGAACTGCTTCAAGACCATCGAGGCCGCCTTGAAGGAAGGCGGCTTCGCGATGGCCGACATCGTCCGCGCGACCTACTACATCACCGACCTCAGCGACGCGGATGCCCATTTCGCGGTCTGCGGCGAAGTTCTCGGCGACATCCGCCCGGCCGCGACGCTTCTGGTGGTCGCCGGGCTCTACAAGCCCGAGATGAAGATCGAAATCGAAGTGACCGCCAAGCGCCGCAGCGCCTGATCCACCCCTCACCTTTTGTTTGCCAGACTTTCCGGAGAAACCATCCCATGAGCCCCGCCTCGCAGATCTACGCGAAGATCACCGGTCCCATCGTCATGGTCGGCTTCGGCTCCATCGGCAAAGGCACGTTGCCGATGATCGAGCGGCATCTCGATTACGACAAGTCGCGCATCACCGTGCTCGATCCCAAGGACGAGGGCCGCAAGGCGCATTGCGAGAAGCACAATGTAAAATTCATCCAGCAGGGCGTGACCAGGGACAATTATCGCGAATTGTTGACCCCGCTGCTCACTGAAGGCGGCGGCCAGGGTTTTTGCGTCAATCTCTCGGTCGATACCGGCTCCACCGATATCATGGAGCTCTGCAACGAACTTGGCGCGCTTTATATCGACACGGTCAACGAGCCCTGGCTCGGCTTCTATTTCGATTCTTCAAAGGGCCCGGAAGCGCGCTCCAACTACGCCCTTCGCGAAGTGACGCTGGCCGCCAAGAAGGCGCGCCCGGCGGGCTCGACGACGGCCGTCTCCTGTTGTGGCGCCAATCCCGGCATGGTCTCCTTTTTCGTCAAGCAGGCGCTGCTCAATGTCGCCGCTGACCTGAAGCTCAATGCCCCCAAGCCGAAGACCAAGGCCGAATGGGCTGATTTGATGCGGCAAGCCGGTATCAAGGGCATCCACATCGCCGAACGCGACACCCAGCGCTCCAAGTCGCCGAAAGAGCCTGACGTTTTCGTCAACACCTGGTCGGTGGAAGGTTTCCTGTCGGAAGGCGTGCAGCCGTCCGAACTCGGTTGGGGCACCCATGAAAAATGGATGCCCGAGAATGCGCGTACCCACCAAGCGGGCTGCGGCGCCGCCATCTATCTGATGCAGCCCGGCGCCAACACGCGCGTGCGCACCTGGTGCCCGACCCGCGGCGCGCAGTATGGCTTCCTCGTCACCCACAACGAGTCGATCTCGATCGCCGATTACTTCACGGTGCGTGATGCATCGGGCACGGCGATCTACCGGCCGACCTGCCACTATGCTTATCATCCGGCTGACGATGCCGTGCTGTCGCTGCATGAAATGTTCGGCCGCGCAGCGAAGATGCAGGAAAAGCACCACATCCTCGATGAGAACGAAATCGTCGATGGCATCGACGAACTCGGCGTGCTGCTGTTCGGCCACGACAACAATGCCTACTGGTACGGCTCGCAGCTCTCCATCGAAGAGACCCGCAAACTCGCGCCCTATCAGAACGCCACCGGCCTGCAGGTGACCTCCGCCGTGCTCGGCGGCATGGTGTGGGCGCTGGAAAACCCGAACCAAGGCATCGTCGAAGCCGACGAGATGGATTTCGATCGTCTGCTGGAAATCCAGATGCCGTATCTCGGCCCGGTAAAGGGATACTACACCGACTGGACCCCGCTGACGGACCGGCCGGGGCTGTTCCCGGAAGACATCGATGCCTCCGATCCCTGGCAGTTCCGGAACATTCTGGTGCGATAAGGTATGGTTCCACCCCTGGTGCAACGCAGCATCGGGGGCCTCCGGCCAGCGTAACGCTCGCTTAATGAAATCGCGCCATCCTGAAAGGTACCTCTTTTCAGAGGGCCTTGAGCCGTCCTGTGTCTCTGCGCAGCGACGCCCCCGGTGGAGCGGTGGAAATGCGCGTCTTTATCGCAATCATGCTATCGGCGGTCGTTTTGGCCGGGTGCAAACCTGACAACAACAACGACATCACCGGCTCGATCGATAACTGCGCGCGCAAGCTCTACAGCTCCTACAATCCCAAGGACCTGAAGCAGTGCATCGCCGTGTGCATCTCCTGCCAGCGCGGCGTGATGACGACCTGCTCGACCTCCTGCACGCTCAAGGGCGCGCAGTAGAGCGTCTTCGTCATTCCGGGATGGTGACGACTGTCACTTCGCCATGTAATCGAACGCCACCTTCCCCAGTCCCAGCGTCAGATCCGCCTTGAAATGCAGCGCGGAAACCACTTCGCGCACCGGAAGCCGGGCGACGTCGCACAGCGCGTGGGGAAACAGGCCAAGCGCGGCCGGACCGCTCCAGGCTTCCTTCAGCGTGATGTCCTCGAGATGGAAGCGGACCAGTTCGCAGATCCGCGGCGTGCCGTCGACATGCGGGATGATCTTGAGAATGAAGTTCGGCGCCTTCATGCCTTTCAGCACGGCGTCATGATCGACCGGACGGTGCTTGTAACCCATGGTGGCGGAGGCGCAGAGCACCGAGCCGTAATGCAGCGAACCGACCAGCACATCGCTCTCGACTTCGATCTTCGGCTTCGCAAGCTTTTTGGGAAATCCCCAGATCTCTCGGCCGCCGGCGATCGGGCCTTCGTCGTCAAGGTACATGGCGTGGGTATAGGCGCCCTCCTCGCCGTTGAGACGGACCGGGATCACCTGGCCGGTTTCGGTGTAGTCGCCGAAGCCGGTTGAATCAGGCATGCGGATGAACTCGTATTTGACGATGGGTTCGCTGACTTCGAGCGGCTCCGGCACCAGGGCGCGAAGCACGTCCGGATCGGTCCGGTAGGTGATGATGAAATATTCGCGGTTAAAGAAGCGATAGGGCCCCGGCGGGAATGACGGGTTGTTCAGCGGCATCGAATAGGCGGTTCGTCTGACATCGTCGATCTTCATGGCCTGCCCCCATCGTGTCGGCGCGGTCGCGCGATGACGTGAGTATGCGGCAGCTTGGGGACGCAGGCGAGGCTGTAAATCCGGCAAGCGCAGTCAAATCGGCGTCAGCAACGCCGACGTCATCCTGAGGTGCGAGCCTCTTCGGCGAGCCTCGAAGGATGGGCCACGGGCCGTACTCATCCTTCGAGGCGCGCAAGAGCGCGCACCTCCAGCGACAACGGCAAAGCCGTTGCGCGGGGATGACGGTTGAAAGGTATTACTTCTGCTTGATCGGTTCGGCCGTTTTCTCGGCCGGTGCCGGCGGCAACGCGGGCTGGGCGCCCGCCTTCTGCGCGTCGGCATCGGGTCGCGCCGGTTCGGGCGGCACGTTGGACGGCCGGGTGCCGGTCGTCGTCTCCGCGGGCACCGAGGGCCTGGTTTCCGCGCCCGGCGACGATTGCAGCGGCTGGGTCGCCTGCGCCAGTTGCTGCGGAGCACGCGCGCGCAACTCGGCCAGCGACAGACCGGACATCACAAGGCCCGTCGTGACCAGCGCGGCCGCAACGAGAAAATCAATCCGGTAGCTGCGCTTGTTCTGATCGGCAGGCATATCGTTCCCCACAAAATTGTTCGCGATGACAACGGCCGGCGGAGCGCATTGTTCCCCGCCCCGCAGCATGCGGAACCGGGCAACTAATCCTTGGTCGAGACTTCCCAGGTGGCATGGCGAACGTCGGGCTGGCGCTGCAGATCGACCGCGACCGCATTCAGTTCGTTAGGATCGATCGCGGTGGAGACCAGCGTTGCGACGATCTCCAGGAGGTCATCGCCATGCTCGACCACATTGAGTTCAGCGACCGGATATTTTGCATGCTCCAGCCGCTCGACCAGATGGTCGCGCATGTCAGGCAACGCATCCGCACTGACCGCGAGCTTGAAGTAATAGGTCGCCTCCGACGCGCGCTCGTCGATCGGAATGCGGTTGATGGCATTGACCAGCGGACGCAGCAAGGTGTCGCCGGCGACCACGAAAACGGTCAGCGCCGCCGCCTGGGCCACCATATCTGCGCCGGCGCAAGCTCCGACCCCGGCCGATCCCCAGAGCGTCGCCGCGGTGTTCAGGCCGCGGACGTTCATGCCCTCTTTCATAATGACGCCGGCGCCGAGGAAGCCGATCCCCGAGACGACATAGGCGATCACATGTACCGCGCCTTCGGCCGCCTTCAGATGCATCGCAAGATCGACGAAGGCGGCCGCACCGACGGCGACCAGCACATTGGTGCGCAAGCCTGCGGTCCGCTGCCGGTATTGCCTCTCGGCGCCAATCAGAGTGCCCAAAATGAAAGCGGCGGCCTGGCTGACCAGCGTGTCGAGGAAATCGGCGATCTGGAAGGTCGTCAGGAAGCGCATGGCGGTCTTCTAGGGGAGAGAGGTGACGAATCTATCACAGCCTGAACGATCTGGCCTGTTCCGGCGACTAACGGTCGCCGGCCCGCTTCGCTGCAGGCAACGGCGCTCGATTCGCCTGATTTAGCGGAATTGTCATGAAAAGAATGCTTTACGCCGCAATCGCGCTGCTCGGTATTCAGTGCTCGCCCGCAGCTGCGGACCAGAACTGCATGACCGGCTATTACCGCACCAAGCAGCCCGCCTGCGTCGATAGCGTGCTGTCGCAAATGCGCGCCGGCCCAAACGCCGATCCCAGTGCGGCCATCGGATTCCTGGCGCAGATCTTCAGCACGTCGCCCGCGGAAAAGCAGCGCATCCTTCAGGCTGAGGCCTCTTCATACGTCAAATCGGTGAAGCTCGTGGCGCTCTACGGCGCCGGCCTCACGGAAGACGCGCAGAAATTTGCCGAGGAAAACCAGATCACAGCCACGCTGCAGAAAATCGAAAAGAACCAGCCAGCCAAACTTGCCGTGGTACGGCCGTCGTCGAATGCCGCCGACAACGACCTCTTGATCGGCGCCTATATGGCATCCGGTGACCCCAGCTTCATTGAAAGAATCCTCGCCAACTTCTCCGGCGCAGATGACGACATGGCGGGCATTGCCATGCGCATGGGATTCATGAAGGGCAAGTTCGGGCCGAACATGACCGCAGAAGGCCGGGACAACGTGATGGCCAAGATGGCCTGCGACAAATACGCGTGCAAAACCGAGCCCGCCAAATTCTTTCGCGTGCTGACATTGGCGAGCGGATTTTGGGCGTTGCAGTCGCTGGCATCAGCCGACGACGGCATCAAGAAGACGTTCTCCGGCTTTTTTGCAAACGATCCTCGCCTGAAAAACCTGTTCGCGGCCGAGCAAGCGGCGTTCGGAAATTATATGACGGCGCTCACCATGCTCGCCGTCTTCAAGCCCGACGCGAAAGATCGCGACAAGACCGCCGAGAACATGAGCAAGGCCGCTTCGGCCTTCGAAAACCTCGAACCGGCCGGCAAGACGTTTGACCACATCGAGGCTTACGTCAAAGGTGGGAAGAAGGTGAAGTAGGGTGGGCGGGAGCGAGATGGGTTTGAATTGAATCGGTGCCGGCGTTCGGGTCACCTCGCCCCGCTTGCGGGGAGAGGTCGGATTGCGAAGCAATCCGGGTGAGGGGGTACCGGTCTATCAACTGGCACTAAACGCGCGGATAGAGCCCCTCACCCCAACCCTCTCCCCGCGAAGTGCGGGGCGAGGGAGAGAACAAGATCTACAGTTCCACCATGCCGGCGTCGCCGTCTTCGGTGGCGAAGGCGAGCAGCGAGCCCTTGGCACTCCAGGCCAGCGCCGAAACGGCGGCGTTGCCCCGCCGGCGCACCAGGATTTCCGCACCGTCCTCGATCCGCACCATCAGCACGCAGCCGTCGCTGTAGCCGGCGGCCATGACGTCGTGCTTCGGATGACAGGCGACCGCGGAGACGCGGGCCTGCAGCGGCGCCAGCATCGCCGGTTCCTTGCCCATCGGGCCGTCCTTGCTGGTGAAGGGCCAGATGATAACGGTATCGGCGCCAGAGGTCGCAAGGCCCTTGCCGCCCGCGCTCCAGGCGATCGAGCGGACGCGGCCGGGATAGCCGCTCATGCGCATGTGCCTGTTGTCAGCGAGCCGCCAGCCATGCAGCGCCGGCTCGTGCATCGTGGTGACCAGGAATTTGTTGTCGGGACTGAACGTGACGCCGAGATGCGACCCCGCCCATTCCAGAAATTCCGGGTTCGCTGCCATGTTCGGAAACCACAGCGTCACGCCGTTGTAATGCGCGACCGCCAGCCGCAGGCCCTTCGGCGCGAACGCCAGCCCGCCCACCGTGGAGGGCATGTCAAAGGTTTTCTCTTCACTCTTGCCGCTGCGGACATAGGCGGTCTTGCCGGCTGACCACGCCACCGCGCCGTCGGGATGCAGCGCGACATTGTCGATCCAGCGCCGCTTAGCGTCGGTCGCCAGCACGCTGACCTCGCCTTTGGCGTTAAGCGCAACGACCTTGCCGTCATCGCCGCCGGTAACGATGCGCGCGCCATCGGATGCCGCACACAACACCGCGCCGCCGTGGATATCGACACGCGAAATTTCACCGTCGGCGCCGACAATCGCCGCACTCTCCTCGGCGCCGACAAAGACCGCAGTCTCGCCGAGAAAATGCACCGACGATATCGGCATGCCGACCGCAAGCGGCCGCACCTTGTCGGTGATCGAAGCAATGGAGGCGCCTTCGCCCGGATCAAACTGTTTCATCACGTGGTGATACAGCTCTCAAAACCGTCGCGGATCATCTGCTCCGGCAATTCGCGGCCGATAAAGACAAGCCGGCTTTCGCGCCGTTCGTCATCCTTCCACTTACGCTGATGGTCGCCCTCGAGCATCATGTGCACGCCCTGGAACACGTAGCGGTCGTCATCGTCGCTGAAGGCGAGGATGCCCTTCGAGCGCAGGATCTTCTGTCCTTCGGAGGCGACAAGGTTCTGCAGCCACGGCATGAACTTGGTGGCATCGAGCGGCTTGTCGGTGCGCAGCGACAGCGACTGCATCTCCTCGTCATGGTAGTGCTTCAGCCCGCCATGGCTGTGGCTGTGATCATGATGATGGTCATGGCCGTGGTGATGATCGTGATCATGGTGATGATCATGGCCATCGCCGGCATCGAGGAATTCCGGCTCGATCTCGAGAATGCGATCCAGATCGAACGCGCCGCGCTCCAGCACGTCAGCCAGCGCCACCTTGCAGCGCTCGGTGCGATGCAGTTTGGCGTAAGGGTTGATGCCGCGGATCCGCGCCTCGACTTCGGCGAGTTCGGCCTTGGAAACCAGGTCGGTCTTGTTGAGCACGATGACGTCGGCGAAAGCAATCTGGTTCTTGGCTTCCGGCGCGTCCTTCAGGCGGTCGCTCAGCCATTTGGCGTCGGCCACGGTGACGACGGCATCGAGCCGGGCGTTCTTCTGCACGTCCTCATCGACAAAGAAGGTCTGCGCCACCGGGGCCGGATCGGCCAAACCGGTGGTCTCGACGATGATGGCGTCGAATTTGCCCTTGCGCTTCATCAGCCCGTCGAGGATGCGCACGAGGTCACCGCGCACGGTGCAGCAGACGCAGCCATTGTTCATCTCGAACACTTCTTCATCGGCGCCGATGATGAGGTCGTTGTCGATGCCGATCTCGCCGAATTCGTTGACGATGACGGCGTATTTCTTGCCGTGGTTTTCCGACAGGATGCGGTTGAGCAGCGTGGTCTTGCCGGCGCCGAGATAGCCCGTCAGCACGGTCACAGGAATTTTTTGGGCGGTCAGTTCAGACATAATCACTCCGGAACGGAATTTTGGCGCCTAACAGGCATTACCCTCGCATGGTAACACCTTCTAGCGCGGTCCTGAGGGTCCTTATATTGTGCCTGACCATATCAATGTAAGTGGGGGCGTCCCCCTTTTCGTCGGTCAAACTGTCCGAATAGAGGGTGCCGCCGACCTTCGCCCCGGTTTCGGCCGCTATCCGTTTAATAAGCCGGGGATCACTGAGATTTTCAAGAAAAATGGCCGGAATCTTTGCTTTTTTGATTTGAGTAATAATCGCGGCGATGTCGCGGGCACTGGGCTCGGCCTCAGTGGAAACGCCCACAGGCGCGATGAATTCGAACCCATACTCTTTCGCGAAATAGCCGAACGCCTCATGGTTGGTGATTAGCTTGCGTCGGTGTGACGGAATTTGACCAATGAACTGGCCAATCTCTCCCTCGAGTGCATCGAGTTTCGCCCGGTAGGCTTCGGCATTGGACTTGAACACCTCGGCGTCTGCCGGGGCGGCTGCACTGAGGGCAACGCGGATGTTGTTGATATACGTTTTCGCGTTGACGACGGTTTGCCATGCATGGGGATCAGCATGGGAGCCAAGTTTGAGCGGCGTAATATAAGTGGTCGCCGTCACCACGGTTGCCTTGCTGCCAGAGGATTGCACCAGCCGCGGCAGCCAGCCCTCGAAACCAAGGCCATTGATGAAGATCAATTTGGCATCGGCGATCTTTTTCGCATCGGCGGGTGTCGGTGAGTAGACATGCGCGTCGCCCTCGGGGCCGACCAGCGTCGTGACGCTGACGCGGTCGCCGCCGACATTGCGGACGAAATCGCCGAGGATGGAGAAGCTGGCGACGACCTTGAGGCGCTCCTGCGCGCTGGCCGGAACGGCCGTGGCGATCAGCACCAGACACATGAACCCGAACAAACGCTGCATCGTTACGCCTCGAGATGCCGGCCGGGGAACAGCTGTCTCACCAGGCCGCTGACATTGCCGAACAGCACGGACACCAGATAAATCCCCGCCGCGACCAGAATGACCGCGGGGCCCGACGGAATCTTGGTCTGGAACGACAGCACCAGCCCGGCATAGCCCGACACGATGGCGCTCGCGACCGCAATGCAGATCATGCCGGTGATGTCGCGCGACCAGAACCGCGCGATGCCCGCGGGCAGGATCATCAGGCCGACGCCGAGCAAGGTGCCGAGCGCGTGGAAGCCGTTGACGAGGTTGATCACGACCAGCGCCAGGAACGCCAGATGCGCGGGCGCGCCGGCGCGGCTCACGGTGCGCAGGAACACCGGGTCGACGCATTCGATCACCAGCGGGCGATAGATCACCGCCAGCACGAGCAAGGTGATCGTGGCGTTGAAGGCGATCACCAGCAGGGTCTGGTCGTCCATCGCCAGGATGTTCCCGAACAGCACGTGCAGCAGGTCGATATTGGTGCCCTTGATGGACACGATGGTGACGCCGAGCGCCAGCGACACCAGGTAGAACGTCGCCAGCGAAGCATCTTCCTTCAGTTCGGTGGTGCGCGCGACCACGCCGGCCAGGATCGCGACCGTAAAGCCTGCGATCAGCCCGCCGGTCGTCATCGCGAAGAGATTGAGGCCGGAGACCAGGAAGCCGATCGCGGCCCCGGGCAGGATCGCATGCGCCATGGCGTCGCCGACCAGACTCATCCGCCGCAACATCAGGAACACGCCGATGGGAGCTGCGCCCAGCGACAGCGCGATCACGGCCGCCAGCGCGCGGCGCATGAACTCGAATTCGGTGAAAGGCGCGATCAGCGCATCATGGAGCATTGGAGCTAGGCCGCCCGCGACGGCGCATCGGCGGCGCAGGCCGCGGCCCGGTCGTCGAAGGCTTCGCACATCTTCATCGCCACCAGCAGGTTATCCGGCGTCAGCACCTGCGCGGTCGCGCCCCAGGCTACCGGCCCACGGGCCAGCAGCAGGGTTTCGGGGAAATGATTGCGCACCATGTCGAGATCATGCAGCGCCGCCAGCACGGTGCGGCCTTCGCCATGCCAGCGCTTGACCAGCGCGACCAGGTCGGCGGAGGTTTTGGCGTCGATGGCGTTGAACGGCTCGTCCAGCACGATCAGGCGCGCGTCCTGCAGCAGCACGCGGGCGAACAGCATGCGCTGCATCTGGCCGCCGGACAGCGTGCCGATCGGGCGGTTCTCAAAACCGTTGAGGCCGACGGCGGCAAGCCCCGCCAAAATCCGCTCGCGCTCTTTCCTGCCCATGCCGCCGAAGAAGCCGGTCGAGCGCCACAATCCGGTGCCAACGAAATCGAACACCGAAATCGGAAAACTGCGGTCGATGTCGGCGGTCTGCGGCAGATAGGCGATATCCTTGCTGTCGAGACCACCGAGCGCGATCGAGCCCGACAGGGGTTTCAGGATGCCGGCGAGGCCTCGAAACAGCGTCGACTTGCCGGCGCCGTTCGGCCCGATCACCGCGACCAGCGCGCCCCCGGCGACCTCGAGGTTGAGGTGGTGCACGGCCGGGTGCCGGTCGTAGCCGAGCGTGACGTTGCTGAATTTCACCTGAGCTTTTGCCTGCGCCGCCATGCTCACCTCATCGCCACCAGCACGACCACCCAAAGACAGGCACTGACCGCCAGCGCCGCGCCAAGCCGCGCCGCCACCGTCATCCGCAGGATCGACCACGGCGCCGGTTGCGCCGGATGCGGCGTCGAAGGGTCGTGGTGATGGGGGTGACCATGGGCGTGGTGGTGGTGTCCATGGTCGTGGGAATGGGAGTGAGACATGCAGGAGATGTTATATTATAACATTACCTGAGTCCACCGAAGTGCCTGCCTTACGGCTTCCCGATCGCCATCGCCAAGGCCGCCGCCAGGAACGGGAACGGCACCGATACCGCGGCGCGGAACCAGACGAATTTCGCCGGCATGAACGGGATCTCCCACAGGATCAGCCGCTGGAAGGCGAACAGCGCCCAGGCGACGACATAGGCGATTACTTGCGGCGAGCCGCCGCCGACCTTCAGCGCCACCGCGCCGATGGAAAAGCCGACCACCGGGCCACCCGGCGTTAGCCCACCTGCGATCACGGCGGTGAGCACGCCGAGCCAGCCGGAATCCGGGCCCAGCCAGCCGGTGATGATTTCGGGGGGAATGACGGCGGCGATGTAGCCGGAGCCGATCACGCCGAGCGCGATCCGCGGCACGATGTTGATGAAATCCATCGCGCCCTCGCGCGCCGCCGAAACCACCACGACACGGCCGCGGCGGAACGCGATGATGCCAAGCACGAGCACGGAGCCCCACAGGCTGATGTCGATGATGAGCGCGCTCATCGTCATGACGGCTCGCCCTTCGGGTACATCCGCACATAGACGAAGCGCCCGAGCGCGCCGGCCAGCACCGGGATCGGCAGCGAGATCACGATCCGCCACAGCGTAAAATCGGTGCCGAGGATCGGCAACTCCCAGGCGACCGCGCGGCCATAGCCGATCAGCGTCCAACTCACCACCATCGCGATGGTGGCGCCAAAGTCCGCGCCGACCGTCAGCAGCGCCGCCGCCACCGGATAGGCCGTGAACGGCCCGCCCGGCAGGATGGCGCCGAACGCGGTGCCGATCAGCAATCCCTTCAGGCCGGAGTTCGGCCCGAGCGATCGCGACACTTTCTCGTGCGGCAGGATTTCCGTAATGAACGCGCCGAGCAGGCAGCCGGCCAATACGCGCGGCAGGATCTCGCCGAACAGCCAGAGATCATGGGTGAGAATCTTGAGCACGCCGTCGAGGCCGTCGCGGCGATAGACCAGCGTGGCGCTGACCGCGACCAGCACGGCAATGAAGATCATCGACCAGCCGACCGGCTTGCGCTTGCGTCGCGGGCCAGCTTCGGCCTCCGCAAGTTCGTCGGCGGGTACCGGTTCTTTCAATGGGGGTTCTGACAATGCAATGAATCGGCAGGTGAAAAGTCCAACCCTGCTTAGTCCCGGCCGGGGCCTCACGCAAACGGAACAACTGAAACATCCATGCGCCGTTCAGGCATGGCCATGCAAGGCTGTCACGTGCTTTTCAGGTCAGGTGGCGCACCAGCGCAAGGCCGGCAAACAGGCCGGCAATCGAGAGCACCACCGAGCCGATAATGTAGGCCGCCGCCAGGCCAAGCTCACCCCGCTCATAGAGCACGGCGGTATCGAGCGAGAACGCGGAAAAGGTGGTGTAGCCGCCGAGTATGCCCGTCATCAGGAACAGCCGCCACGGCTGCGAGGTCTCGCCCTTGAGGGCGAGATAGCCCGCGATCAGCCCCATCACGGTCGATCCAGAGATGTTGATGATGAAGGTACCCCAGGGAAATCCGGTGCCGATGCAGCGGGCGCAGGTGAGATTGATGAAATGGCGCAGCGTCGCGCCAAGGCCGCCACCGACGAAGACCAGCAAATAGCTCATCGCAGCATTTTCCACATCGCGAAATCACCCGGCAACAGCGCTTGTGCCGCAAGCCCGCGACGCCTGCAAGGATGGCATGGGGAGGCAAAAGATAAGGGCGGCAGTTTTGCACTGCCGCCCTTGAAATCAGTTCGATGTCATTCCGGGGCGGTGCAAAGCATCGCCCTCAGATGCGCAATTGCGCATCAGGGAATGACGGGCTCAATCAGGAAGCCTTGCCGAACAGCTGGTCGACATATTCCCAGTTCACGAGATTATCGACGAACGCCTTCAAATAGTCCGGGCGGCGGTTGCGGTAGTCGATGTAGTAGGAGTGCTCCCAGACGTCGCAGCCGAGGATCGGGGTTGCGCCATGAACCAGCGGGCTTTCGCCGTTCGCGGTCTTGGAGATTTCGAGCTTGCCATTCTTGACCGACAACCAGCACCAGCCGGAGCCGAACTGGCCGACGCCGGCGGCGGCGAAGTCGGTCTTGAACTTGTCGAGCCCGCCGAGATCCTCGGTGATCTTCTTTTCCAGACGGCCGGGCAGCTTGCTGCCGCCGCCATTCGGCTTCATCCAGTTCCAGAAATGCAGATGGTTGTAGTGCTGGCCGGCATTGTTGAACACGGCCGGGTTCTTGCCGAACGAAGCCTTGACGATCTCCTCGAGGGACTTGCCTTCGAATTCGGTCCCCTTGATCGCGTTGTTTCCGTTGGTCACGTAAGCCTGGTGATGCTTGTCGTGGTGGAATTCCAGCGTTTCCTTGGACATATAGGGGGCAAGGGCGTCATGGGCATAGGGAAGGTCAGGAAGCGTGAAGGTCATGGGGTGATGTCCGAAAATGATGGGAGACGTGGTGTAACGGGAACCCTTATAGAAGGTTCCATCGCGCTTAAACACCGCAATTTGACAAAGCGGGCGGCTTCTTCGGTAACGATGCTCCGCGTCCAGCGTATGACGGGACATACGGCTATTGCGGGGTAAAAAATGAGTATCGAGATCGATGTCCTGAACGGGGACGCTTCATGGCCGAGGGTCGAACCGCTGATGAATGCGGTCTGGCCGAAGCATGTGGTCGAGAAACTGTCCTGGGGCCACGTCAAATGGGCCCACGCCGATTTGCGCGTGCTGATCGAGGCGCCGGAGGAATCGCCGAAACCCGGGCTTGCCTGCCATGTCGGCATCTATTTCCGCACCGCCACCTGGAACGGGCGCAAGGTCGATATCGGCGGTATCGGCGGGGTTGCGACCCGCGAGGATTTCCGGGGGCGCGGGCTTGCCGGCCTCGCGCTCGGCGCCGCCATCCAGACCATGCGTGACCACGAGGCGATCAAGTTTGCTCTTCTGTTCTGCGAGCCGCATAATTTCGCCTTCTACGAGGCCCGCGGGTGGCATAAATTCACCGGCGAGGTCTATGCCGAGCAGCCGGAGGGACGCATCCGTTTCGAGGCGATGGCGCCGTTCGTGTTCGACTTCACGCGCGCCCCGCGCGACGGCATCATCGACCTATGCGGCCTGCCATGGTGACCCCTGCGCGGCGATGGGGTGGCTTGCGCTTGCGCCTGCCGATAATATGTTGGCCATAATATATTGGCTTCTGGCCGACGAACCGGTGACGCATGACGATCGACGCCCAGCTTGATTTGCGCCCCGCGGCCATACCAACCGCGCCGGTCAACAGCCTGTTGACCTCGCCGATCCTGCCGACGCTGCTGAAGCTCGCGCTCCCCAATGCGATCGCGATGGTCGGGACCGCGCTGGTGGCGGTTGCCGAGACCTCCTATATCGGCCGGCTCGGCACCGAGCCGCTGGCCGGTATCGCGCTGGTGTTTCCGTTCGTGATGCTGACGCAGATGATGTCGGCGGGCGCGATGGGCGGCGGCGTGTCGTCCGCCATCAGCCGCGCGCTCGGCGCCGGCAGCCGCGATCGCGCCGCGAGTTTGGCGCTGCATGCGGCCATGATCGGCACCTGCGCCGGATTGTTCTTCACGGTTGTCATGCTGACGTTCGGACGGCAATTCTATTCGCTGCTTGGCGGCCGCGGCGGCGTGCTCGAGCAGGCCATGCAATATTCGCACGTGCTGTTCTCGGGCGCGGTTTCGATCTGGCTGGTCAATACGCTGGCCTCGGTGGTGCGCGGCACCGGCGATATGCGCATTCCCTCGGCGGTGCTGATCGTCGTCGCCTTCGTTCAGGTCGTGGTCGGTGGCGGCCTCGGTCTTGGATTATTCGGCCTGCCGAAGCTTGGCATGCCCGGGGTCGCCGCAGGCCAGCTCACCGCCTTCACGCTGGGCGCGATTTTCCTGGCGTGGTACCTCGCCAGCGGGCGCAGCCGGCTGAAGCTGAATTTCGCCGCCTTCCGGTTCGAGCGCGACATGTTCGTCGACATCCTCAAAGTCGGCGCGATCTCCTGCCTGGCGCCGCTGCAAACCGTCCTGACCATCCTGATCTTCACCAAAATCGTGGCGGGCCTCGGCACGGAGACGCTGGCCGGTTACGGCATGGGTTCGCGGCTGGAATTCCTGCTGGTCCCGATCGCCTTTGCGTTCGGCATCGCCTCGGTGCCGATGGTCGGCATGGCTGTTGGCGCTGGCCTCGTGGCGCGGGCGCGCCGGGTGGCCTGGACCGCGGCCGCCGCGGCAGGCCTGACCGTCGGCCTGATCGGCCTCGTCGTCGCGATCAAGCCGACGCTCTGGATCTCGCTGTTCACCAGCGATCCCGGCGTGACGGCTGCCGCCTCTTCCTACTTTGCCTGGGCGGGTCCGGCCTTCGGCTTCTTCGGCACCGGCCTCGCCCTCTACTTCGCCTCGCAGGGCGCGGCGAAGGTCGGCGGCCCCGTCATGGCCGGCACCATCCGGCTGCTGCTGGTCGGCCTCGGCGGCTGGTGGCTGGCGTCATCGGGCGCACCGGCCTGGACCCTGTTCGCGCTCGTCGGCGCCGCGATGGTCGTATACGGCCTCTCCACTGTGCTGTTCATTCGCTTCACGCGCTGGGGCAAATGAGCATCCAGCCGGCGCTATGCGGCGGCGAGAAGCTCAAGCCGCCATCGCCTTCAACGCGGTCGCCGCCGAGGCATAGCCGCCGCGCGCGCCGTCGATGAAGTGAACGTGGTCGCTGCGCATCACCGACGGCGTGAAGCAGGTCATCATCGCCGCGTCCTGGCGGTGCAAGCCATAGCGCACGACACCGTTTGAGGCCGCCTTTGCCAGCCGTTGCGCCAGCGCCTGCTCGAGCTCCGGCGTGCAATCGAGGATCATCCGCAATCCATCGTCGTATTTGCGGAAGTCGGAATTCTCTACCACCTGCTGCATGTAGGTCTTCGGCACGAAATTGCCGACCTTGATGCCGAAGCGCAACACGACATAGGCCCACAGCGCGATGGCCAACGCGGAACTGCGCCGCCGCAACAACGACCCGCCGCGCGCGGCACGCGCCTCGTATTCGATGCCCGCCGGAGGAAAGCGGATATCGGGTCCACCTGAAGGCACCGGCCGCCCGGCATCAGGGCTGCGCTCGACGAGATCGATGATGTCTTCGATCGCTTTGCGGAATGCACGCGGATCGGCGCCCTTTGCCGGCACCACCAGCACCGAAAGAATGAGGCCGCGTGCGGACGGAATCTCCTCGAACCGGCACGACAGGCCGGACAAATCCGGCTGCTCGCCGGACGGCGCTGCGGGGACCGCGAATTCGCCGCGCTTCATCGCCGCGTCCGCCCAACCAAGACCGCCGCCGGAAAACATCGCAAGGGACAAATTGGGCGACGGCCCGAAACGTGCGACTCTGATGTCGAGGCCCTGCGCGCGGATTGCTTTCACCGGCACCAGCGCCACCCTCATTGCGAGATCAAGGCCTTCGCTGACCCAGGTCGCTGTCGCCGCCAGCGCCTCGCGTGCGCGACCGAGATCGGCGGGCGCCACGGCAAAGCTGGCGCCATCGCCGCCGAACACGAACGGAAACTCGCGTCCATCCAGCGCATTGGTCACGGCGGCGATGACAGCGGCGCCCGCCATGTTGACCGCCTTGTAGCGTTGGTTGGCGATCGCCTTGGTCGATTCCACGATGTCGGCGACGCCGACGGTCCAATCATCCGGCAATGGCGAATACAGCGCCGGATCCATCAGGCTGGTGAAGCCGCGAAAGACCGGAATGCCGCCGTAGAAGATGTCGGTGCCGTCGGGCGTGGTCATTGCGATGCAAGTTACCCCGTTTTCCGAAGCTGTCTAACAGATACGGCCTAACCCATATTCGGGTTCGCCCCTGCTACAGTTTGACGCCCCGCAGCACCAATTGGTTGAGCCTGCTGGCAAATGCCGCCGGATCTTCCGGCAACTCGCCATCGAGGATCTGCGCCTGCTCCAGCAGCAGGAACGACAGATCCGCGGCTGCGTCCTTGGCCCCGGCAATCGCCGCCACCAAGGGATGGCGCAGATTGATCTCGAGGATCGGCTTGGTCACAGAGCCCTGGTTCTGCATTGCCAGCAACCGCTCGAGCTGGCGGTCGCGGCCGTCGCCGCCGGCCACCAGACAGGAGGCACTCGACGTCAGCCGCTGCGACACCCGCACGTCGGAGACGCGTTCCCCGAGCGTGTCCTTGATGACGGCGATGGTCGCGGCCTCATCCGTGGTGCTCTCTTCCTTTTTGTCGTCCGCCTTGTCGTCCAGCAGCGGGATCAGGGCGAAATCGATATCGCCCTGGCTCAACGATTTCAGCGGTTTGCCGCCGAAATCGAGCGGCGCCGAAGTCCAGAACGCATCGACCGGATCGGTCAGCAGCAACACCTCGATGCCGCGGGCCGTGGCGGATTCGAGTTTTGGGTTCGACTTCAGCCGCTCGATGCTGTCGCCGGTGAGGTAATAGATCTCGGTCTGGTTCGGTTTCAGGTTTTCGACGTACTGCTTGAGCGAACGCTTCTCGCCCGATGTCGTGGTGAAGCGCGACAGGCCCAGCAGCTTTTCGCGCCGCTCGAAATCTTCCCAGATGCCTTCCTTGATCACGGGCCCGAACGAATCCCAGATTTTCGCGAACGCCTCCGGCTCCTTGTCGCCGAGGTTTTCCAGCTCGGTGACGACGCGGCTGGTGACGGCCTTGCGGATCTGCGCGAGCTGCGGATTGTTCTGCAGCATCTCGCGGGAAATATTGAGCGGCAGATCCTCGCTGTCGATCACGCCGCGGATGAAGCGCAGATAAGCCGGCAACAAATCGGCATCGTCGGCAATGAAGACGCGGCGGACATAGAGCTTGACCTTGCCCTTGCGCGCCTGGTCGAACAGGTCGAACGGCTTTGTCGACGGTGCGAACAGCAGCACCGCATAGGACTGGCGGCCCTCGGCGCGGTAATGCAAGGTCATCGCGGGCTCGTCGAAGGCGCCGGCGATCGATTGATAGGCGCCCTTGTAATCGTCAGGCGTCAATTCCGATTTCGGCCGCTGCCACAGCGCGCTGGCCGAATTGATCTGACGCGGCTCGCCCTCCTCCGGCACCAGCTCAATCGGAAACTGGATGTTGTCGGAATAGGCGCGGACGATGCGCTCGATCTCGTAGGTCTCGAGATATTTCTGCGCGTTCTCTTTCAGATGCAGCACGATCTCGGTGCCGCGCGTGATGCGCGTAGCATCCTCCTCGCCCGCGGGCGCGATTTCAAATCCGCTGCCGCCCGAGGACGACCAGGTCCAGACCTGATCCGAACCGGCGCGGCGGCTGGTGACGACGATGCGCTCGGCGACCATGAAGGCGGCATAGAAGCCGACGCCGAACTGGCCGATCAGGTTGGCGCCGTCCTTGGCCTCGGTCAGGCGCGACAGAAACGACTTGGTGCCGGAGCGCGCGATGGTGCCGAGATTGTCGATCAATTCCTGCCGGTCCATGCCGATGCCGCTGTCGACCACGGCAAGCGTGTTCGCCGCCTTGTTCGGCACGATGCGGATCGCGGGCGGCGCGCCATCGGTGATCAGCTCGGGTGCGGCGATCGCCTCATAGCGCAGCTTGTCGCAGGCGTCGGACGCGTTCGAAATCAGTTCGCGCAGGAAAATATCGGTTTCCGAATAAACCGAGTGCACCATCAGATGCAGGAGTTCGGCGACCTCGGCCTGGAAAGGCTGGGATTCGGGGGCAGTCGTGGTGGTCATCAGGGGCTCACGAGATCAGCGTGGGTGGGAAAGCCCTGATATAGCGATACTATCTGGAGTGGCAAGGTTCGACGGCCGGCTGGTTCCAGCCCTCGGCCGGCCCTAATCCGCAATCGCGGCCAGATAGCGCCGGACCGAAGCATCGAATGCGGCCTTTGCGCCCGCCTCGATGTTCTTGTCCCACCACGCGCCGTAGATGCGGTCGAACGCCAACGGCGCGACCGCGCGCGCGATGCCTTGAACCGATTTCGCATTCAGGGGGATGTAGTTGGGGAAGCTGTACATGAAGCTCAGCGAGCGGCGGTCCATCGCCACCATGGCAACATCACCGGTGAGCAGCGCGCCTCGCCCCTCCGCGCCCGCACGCCAATGCAGGATCGTGCCGCCGGTGAAATGACCGCCGGTGCGGATGAGAACGATGTCATCGGAAATCTGGCGGCTGTCGCCGGTCCACGGCACGATCGCGGCGTGCGGCCGCGTCACCCATTGGCGATCGTCGCCATGCAGATAGATCGGAACGCCGCCAAAGGCCTCGCTCCAGTCGGCGACCGCGCCGTAATAATGCGGGTGCGAAACCGCAATCGCCTTCAGGCCGCCGAGCGACTGGACATGGTCCACCGCCTCCGATGTGGCCAGGGGCACGCAATCCCACATCACGCAACCGTCGGGCTCAGGAATGAGCAGCGCGCGCTGCCCGATCGCGAAACCCGGATCGAGAGCGATCCCGGAAATACCGAGATCATCGCGCCAGACAAGCTTGTGGCGCTCCGCCAATGCTTCGCGCGAAAGCCATTGCTGGCCCTTCCAGTTCACGTACTGCCGTTCGTCCTCGCAAATCGGGCATGCTGCCGGCGGCGCGACGCTGTCCGGAAACTGGGCACCGCATTGCTCGCAAGTCCACAAGGGCATGGGCTAACTCTTACCGAAGGCTATTCGGTCCGCAAGGATGTTCTCGTGCTCGCAGCATTCCGATGGCGTTGCGCTCCCTATTCGGCCCAACCTCGCGACAAAAGAACTCTGCCTCTGCCTGTCAGCAATCGGCGGCAGGAGAATCGTTTCCATGATCTGAGCCACATCGGCTCCAATCGCAAAGGTCGAACTCAAGAAGCTGATACCGCTCTGGCGGTCTCCTGAAATCATTGAAGAAAATTGGGTTCGTTTGGCGAAAAAGCAGCTGCGCATTTAACGGGTGTATAATGCATTCTGGCAACTGAAAATTGTTTAGCTTGTGGCCATCGCTCGATTCGTCCAACTCGGCCTCGGTATTGGCGTCATGGAAACTAACTACCATGGGTTTTCATGACGATTTGCCGAATAGCCTTATCTCGCCGTGCGGCGGCGCGCAATTCGTAGCGGTCAAGCTTGGCGAGCTCTGGCAGCGCACGCCGAACAGCTTCCGCGATGCGTTCAATTCCGCCCGAGGGCATCGTCGCCAAAAAATCAATCCGGCGTAGCAGTTCACCGCCCATGATCACATCGAGGATTTTTTTTACGCCGCGAACATCGGCAAATAACGGGCCATCCAGTGTCCCGACCGCTGACGCCCGCTCGATGAGCGCGACCTTGATCCGCCGCACCCGGGCTAGATCGATCTCGGCATAGGCGGCATCTCGAGCGTATTGCAAGAGGATGGCATTGTCGGCGGATCCGGCGATCTCACGCGCGAGTTTTTCGACCTGCTCGGCGAGGGCGGCGTTGGAGAGCAAATTCGCGGTCAGACCGTGCACGGTGGCATTGCCCCCTGCCCGCTTCCGGCCAGACCGCGAGCGCGGCCCGGTGCTGAGGCTGGCGTTGCGCCGGTTGGCCGCGATCTGCCGATCGGTCGCCATGGTCAGGTCGAGACCTGATCATCGGTCAGCCGAAGGAATGTCTCGGCTTCGATGATTCTGTCCGATCCTTCCTTCACCCGCTTGGCAAAGGTCTCGCGATACTCCGCGACTCCCCGGATCGCACGATTGCGACGAACTTCGAGCGTCGTCAGCATCCGGTCGAGCACTTCTAATTCGGCCGCCAGGCTTTTGATCGCTTCGGCTTCGATGGCGGTTTCATCGAGATGAAAGCGGCCCAGGATCTCCGCCACTTCCTCCTTGGCCTTCGGATCAGTGAACCAGGCCAAAGCTAAGTCCTGCGAGTCTTCATACGGAGTTGGTTCGCCCGGCTCGTTCCACAGCTGCACCAGCAGGTTCTTTAACGCCGCGCGAAAGGCGGTATTGATCATGGCCGCTTTGCAGCGGTGGATGCGGAGCATCTCCCAAACGATTTTAGCGGTTTCGTCCACGTGCATTCGTTCGATGATGCCGTGGGGATCGATCTCCTGGACTAGCATTGCGTGTAAGTTGTCGAATTCTTCCGCCGACTCCGTCAGCAGCAAGGCCGGCTTCCAGATCAACGCCAAGGCTCGTCCAGTCAATTCTTCTAATCTTTCCGCCATTTGCTTTTCTCCAAACTTGCGCGGGCCTCCAGAAACATGGCACGGGCTTCTTCCTCGCTAATATCAGACTCCGTTATGATCGGGTCCGCGGTCGCGATCGCAAGAGATTGGGCCGGCTTGCCAAAACCGCGATCGAGTAACGTCGTGATCGCGGCCAGACGAGCGGTATGGCTGTTGGTATTGTGCACAATGCTCGCGAGTTCGGCGATCGCCTCCGCAGTGTACTGCTGGGCCTGTCCGGCCAGCGAGGGAATTTCCATCGCTCGTTTTTTTGATCTCTTCATGATTGTCTCCCGACCTTGACTGACTTCAATGGGTGATCTTACCCCCCAGCCCTTCCCTAAAATCCAGCACAGTAAATTCCGCGCATCGATTAATGACTCAATTTCGCATGTTGCCCGGATCTCACCTCGCGTAACCCGGTTCGACCTGGCATCGCTTCGGCGCTCGGGAAAAACACCGCGCTAAATCGCTGCGTCAATTCAGGGTGCAGGGTTTTAAGCCAAGTCGGATGGCCGTATGGAGAGCGGTCTTGCTGATATTACTGGTGAAATGAACAGATGACCCAGCGCTCGAAGCGGACGCCCCAGGCTCGAACGAGACATGAGAAAAAATCGGCCTCTGAGCGGGCCTCTTTAAAATTTCAAGCCCAGAAACATGTCTCAGTAGCAATCGCCGGACTGGTTCAAATCATGCGAACCTGCAAAAACGACAGCCTCCGTGTATCAGCGATCAACATGCTGTTGGATCGGGGATACGGCAAACCGCCCCAGTCATTGGACGTGGCCGTTTGGGACGCGACCCCCCTCCCTGAGATCAGGGACGACATGAGCTTGGCGGAATCTCAGGCGCTCTACCGAGAGATAAACCAAAAGCTGCCGGGCCGCCCGCGCGGCTACTAGCTAGGGTGCCCCCTTAACTCCGCAGTTTTGAAGGGCGACCTTGTCGATTCCAGTTTGCCCCGGTTTTTGCGATAGTCGATTTCCAAATCGCGTTAAAGTGGCGGGAAGAGACGCCGAAATTTTCAACGGCCTCGCGGCAATATGTCGGTTTCGGACGAGGCTTGTGCTCTGGACTGGCGCGCATTTCCGCCTCCAACCAGTCGGCGCACTTTTTTGCAGCGGGGGCCGGTTTCCACTGCTGCCTTTTGCGGAGCAACTCAAGAACTTCGGCTTTGTCAATGAGCAGGCGACTGCCTTCGTGACGACCGATGCGTTCGCCCACTGACGAGCGAATGACCCCGCTGCGAATAATCTGGTCGTAGAAGGCGACGTATTGCCAATCTGCTGTTTCCAGTCGAACGAAACCTGATGCAGCAGCTATTTTAGCGGTGAGGCCGCCGTTCAATACAGCTAGGCGTATGACACGAACAGCTTCTTCTCGTTTGCACCACGCAGCAAAACTTTCCGCGTTAGGTCCAGACCCCATGGTTGGTGACCCATCCAACGGGCCCAACAGTGTTTGAAGCACGGTAGGCGGCGGTGCCGTCGCAATATCGCGGTTGCTCATTTGGGCGGTGAGCAGGGTCACCACTTCCGGCAGCGTGACATGATCTAGCGGAATCGGGTCGATGGCCGATGGCGCGATGTGTGCATGCATGACTTCTCCTAACAAAGAATCACTGCTCGACCCTGTTTTACACTACGGTGAACCTTGGGCCAAACGCGGAATGGGATCGCACACCGCCCCCGCCGCGGGGAAGCCTGTGGCCGCGCAGCCCCATCCCGCAGGGGAGCCATGTCAGTCCAGGTCCAGCTCTATCGATAAACACAAGGCGCTCAGGATCGACGCGATCAGCGTTCGCCCACTGACTTTTTCTTTGCTCTGACAGCTAGTTCAAAAGATTTTTCCGTGTCTGGCCCTTCCGGGTGCCGGTTAAGCGCACTTATCCGCCCCGATCGGCGATGCGCTCGAGACGCCGCTTCAGACGCGCGCCTAGACCTCCGCCGTTCTCCTCAATCAACTCCACTCCGGCATACTCAAGTGCCCTGCGTATCGCGGTAGCATTGGCAACGGTCATCGCCGTAATTCCGTCGACAGATTCCGCACGATGGATTGTCGCCATGCTAACCCCTGACTCGCGCGCAAGGTCTGCAGCAGACCAACGAAGTAGAGCCCGTGCCGCCCGCATTTGAGCTCCCAAAATATTCGTCATGAGCGGGGCAGCTCCGGATCGTTGTTGACAAAATTTTATTCATATGACAAATTATTCGTCATATGACGAAGGGGTCGCAGCATGACGAATCACCTTTCACGACGCTCCTTTATAGGCGGGTCTGACGCTCGGATCATAATGGGGGACGACGAGGCAACCTTGGTACGGCTCTGACGGGAGAAGCGCGGCGAGGTCGAGCCCGAGGACCTGTCTGGCAACCTAGTCGTCCAACTCGGCACCGTGACCGAGCACCTCAATCGGCAGTGGTACGAACGCAACACCGGCCAAATCGTCACCAAGGTGCAGTGTCAGGTGTTTCATCCGGTCAAACGCTGGATGGCGGCAACATTGGACGGCATGGTTGAGGGCACGGGCGCCGTGTTCGAAGCCAAGTTCATGCTGCCCTGGTCGTTCTCGGAAGAAGTGGCTGCCGGGAAGCACATGGCGCAGCTCCAACACAATATGTGGGTCGTGGCGTCCAAAACGGCGGTGCTCTCCATCATCACCGTGGCGGTAAATGGGTGGAGATGACGATACCGGCAGATCCGCTGTACCAGCATCTTCTGCTAACCGCTGAACAGAAGTTCTGGCGCAGCGTCGAAACGGGCGAGGCCCCTTGCCTGTTTGGCGTCGAGCCGCCACGTCCAAAGGTCGAGGCGGTCCGCACCGTCGATATGAGCGGGTCAAACGCCTGGGCGGAGTTTGCCAACCTATTCCGGCAGACCCGACAAGCGGCAATGAACCACGAGCGATCAAAGAGCGAGCTCAAGGCACTTGTGCCTGAGGATGCGAAAGAAGCGGCAGGGCACGGGGTGCGGGCCAAGCGCTCGAAGTCCGGCGCGATCAGCCTTGATCTGGCGAGCTAGGTGCATGGCCATGCAGCGCTCCAGCAATAAAATTGGCGCGCTCGCGACTGCGCTTTCCAAGGCACAGAGCGAGCTGGCCAACCCCGAGAAGACGCTGACCGCGACCCTGCCCGGGGCTGTGCCAGGTGGGCCGGAAAAAACCTTCCGATATGCGTCATTGGCGAGCGGTCTCGAGCTCGTGCGCAAATGCCTGGGGCAACATGAGATTGCCACCGTCCAGGCCACAGGCATCGATCGCGACACCGGCCTGATCCGCCTGACCACAACACTCGTACACGCCTCGGGCGAATGGATGTCGTCGGACTGGCCGGTTTGCCCGGTGGGGGAGACCGCCTCCCCGCACCGGATGGGAGCGGCACTGACCTATGCCCGGCGTTATGGACTGTTCACCCTGGTGGGAATCGCCGGTGAAGACGATCTCGACGCGCCGGACCTTTCCAGTTCAAATGACCCCATTCTAACAAACAAGAGCCCGCCGCCTAACCGTGGCCCGGACAATATGGCACTCGGCGCCTATCCAGCGGAGACTTCCAAACGACCGTTGCCGGCTTTCGCGCGCGGCCGTCACGCTGAACGGCCGGAAGCTGCGCTTTTGCCAGCCGAGGCAACGAAAGTGCGCGATCAACTGATTGCCGAACTCGCCAGGCTTGAGGGGCTGGCGCAGTTAACGTCATGGGCGCAAGGTGCATTGCCCCGCAAAAACCGGATCTCGAACCTGGATGCCTTAGCCGTCGAAGCCGCCTTCGAGAAGCGGCTCAAAGAGATCGGCGACGTGACCGTGGACGCTCAAGTGCGCGAGCCCAAACCCGAATGGGCGCCCGCCGAGGTCGACGTTGCCTTTGCGCGAAAGAATCTCGGATCGAAGGAGGTCATCGTGCGCAGCAAGCCAGTGCGCGAGCGCGATCGCGGCCATCTGAAGTATGTTGCGGGCCAACCCTGTCTGGCATGCGGTCGCTCCCCATCGGATCCTCACCACATAAAATACGCAGACAGCTGGACGGTCGGACGCAAGGTTAGCGACCGCTTCACCGTGCCCTTGTGCCGGCTACATCATCGCGAACTGCACCGCCGGGGCAACGAACGTGTCTGGTGGCAGCAAAAGGGGATCGACCCCTTGCCCCTCGCGGACGCCCTCTGGAAAACGACGCATATCACTGACCCCGCCTCCGCTTCGCTTGACGGCAGCGGCCCACCGGATGGGGTTAACGGAAATGTTTATCGGTAGACTCAGGCTTCCCAGGACAGCCTCAGTTTTACGAAACGAACCCAATCTTAAGGCTCGGAGGCCGAATGACTTCATCACGGCAGATTCAGGCTAATCGACTCAATGCGCAGCTCAGCACAGGTCCCGTGAGCGAAAACGGGAAGCAGAGATCGCGACGCAATGCTGTGCGTCATGGGTTGACTGCCGAGACTATTATCGATGCTTTGGAAGATGCCGAAGACTATGCTTCCTTCGAAATGGCGGTCGCAGCGGATTTTGAGGCCCGGAGAGCAGTCGAGCGCGAACTGGTGCTGCGCCTGGCAAGCGTGCTCTGGCGCCTGCGGCGTGCCACCGCGATAGAGAGCGGTCTGTTCAGGATTCAGGCTCAGCATTTGCTGCAGTTTCGGCGCTCTCGAAAAAAACAGATCAATCATCCATACCGAACCGGCCTGTCAACAGCTTCCAACGTCCTTGAAGGACAGGAAACCGGCCGTCTTCTCTGCAGTGACGACATACCCCTCCCAGACAAGACCAATCATCCGGACGATCTAACGCAATCCTTCATTCGATTGACCAATCTGGCGAGTTGCCCTCTTGACCGGCTCAGCCGTTATGAAGCAGCGCTCTGGCGTCAGGCGTGCCAAATCCTGTTTGCTCTGCAGTTCGTGGACCGCGGAAGATCACCTAAGGCAGGGAAATTGCGCTGGCGGTAGTTCTGGGAGCGGCGAGGCCAGGTACCGGGTCCGGCTCCCGTCTGACCGCTTTACCGCCTTGGTTGTAGAGAGGCGCCGATGGCGTCTCGCGGATGTTTAGCCCCGTTCCTCCGCAGTGAATTGGTCCAACATTGCTGACCTCGACGTTTTTACAACGTTCATGCTTCGCACGCCTCGGTTAGATCCTTAGATGTGAGGAAATCGCTAGCCGAAATTAATGAGATTCACGCCGCTCAGCATGATTTCCGCTTGCCTTGAGCCCTGCGCCTCATCGCTACCGGTGAGGATCACATATCCGATCGTGTTTCCGCGCTGATTTTGCCTCACGGCCGGTTTGACTTCGGAAGCGGGCGGCGAGGCGCGCCGCCCGCTAAGCGCGCGTGACCGGCATCCACCTAGGTGGGTATTGTCGGATGGCATAATCGCGAAGAAGGGACAGTGCCACGAATACCATCTCTCATGCCCCGACAGCCATTATCACCTCGTCACCCGCGGGAGAAAGCCCAAAATGGTTTGGGCCAACAGGACGCCCGTGATGCCGCCCGCAACCTTTTGGATGACGTCGAAAATTTCCGCATCACGGGACGGTATCAGTACTTGTAAGGCCTCGAGCAACACAGCAACGAGAGCAACGGGCACACTCGCGACAAAAATGCGGCCAGGCAAGAGAAACGCGAGTAGGCAGCCCAATAGACCATAGGCACTGAAGCGCTCGATAACCACGATCCAGTAGGCCTCGTGGTGGCCCACCAACGCCGGTCGACCGGCCAGCTTGGTAAGAGTGGCATAAGCGATCAAGATAATGCAGATCACAGTCGCGGCTATGAGCTTCTTCTGGGGCATGATGCGACCATAAATCACGAAGAGCGCTGTGTTGCCCCCAAAACAAAAAACAAGGTTAAAGAGCCTTTTTTCCGATACGCCTACGCAATCGAGAGGTGTCTTCGCTGGATCGACGCTGTTCGACCCAACCCTTCTCGAACAGGCTTTTTCTCAAGGCGGGGACGATCAGGCAGATCCCTGCGTCCGAACCCAGTCGCCAACCCGCAGGTGCTGCAAACTGACGATAGGATCGTCATGCAAAAGTCGATGCTGGACTGCATCGGAGAATGTCAACTTTGTGACGGCTCTTCGGTCCACTTCGTTTTTGATGGACCATGGTGCAGCCTCTTTCAGGAAGACTTCGTTGAGCGAACACGGCGTGCTCGGGCTCGATCTTCCCAACGGTCGAGCATTTGCCCGAGATCGCCATGCTTTGGGTTGGAGGGAGGCCGGTTAGTATTTGCGTGCTGCAGCCAATCCGGTTCCCTGTAGTTTTTCCATATGCGTGCACGTTCTCTCCGCCGGTGGGAGATTCGGTCACGGGTATAATAGCCAGCTCCGTAGGCCAGCCCGAGCAACACCAACAAAATCAAGACGCCCTGCAACAGAGATACTCCATTTGGTCGAGGCGGAAATTGTCAGGAAACTACCCAGATGACGATTGCCGAGCACAATCTGCCGAGAGCATAGACCCATCCCGCCATCGCCGGGATTATTGCTGCTGCGTAAAGTGCAGCCACAACTAATTCACCGCGACGCGATCGGGAACCCGTTGGATTGGGCTCTGTGACATCAATGCTGAGTTGGTTTGCGGTGATTTCGATTGTAGAGGCGGGAATTGCTGACAAATTTTGGTCCTCACGACGATCATTCTAGCCTTGCCAAGAAACCCATTAGCAGGGGCGTTTGGCAAAAGTTTGAACGCGCTGTGACGGACTTGCCGCAGTTCACTCCGGGTGCTTCTGGCGACACGATCAATATCATTTGACCGTGAGTATGGCGGCAGCGCCGAGCAGCGCCGCGCTAATCAGTACAAACGGCTCGCATTTTGCTTTGTCGTTCGCTTGGCTCATAGGGACATATGGCCCGTAGGCGTCGGCCGGCATCATCGCACGCGACGATGTCACTTCACGGTCGCCTTGGCCCACGGCTACCCATGCGATCCGAACTTCTTGCGACGGAGATCGTCGAGTTTATCGAGATACCTGCTGTGGCGCCTGCCGGCGACAACGATCGCCGTGCAAACAAACAGCCCTCCCAAAGCCCAAATCATCTAACTCAGTTCCTCAAGTCATCCGATAGAAAAGTCGTACCAATGTAGCGACCGCGGAACCAAATTATACGGCATAATTGAATGCTCTTGAAATTGTCCAATGTGATCCTGAACGTGCCCGAAATGGCATCGGGATCATTTAACCGCAGCCCGATTCCACATCGTTGATGTCGCGCAGCGCGCAAGAGAATACGCCGCGCTCCTGGCCGAAAAAAATCAGAGCTCCGTCTGTCGTCTTTTGCCTGTCTGTTTGCCGTCGCTCAGCCATATCCAAGGCTGCTTTTCCAGCAATGAGGTCCTGCCGTTAAGCTGAATTGTCAGGCTTAACGCCGGCTTTTCTTATGAAGCGCTTGTTTGGAAATCCCAAGGCAAGCGCCAATCATGTCCAACGAAGCCCCCACCTTTCGCGCTCTTTCGATCGCAAACAAAAATTCGATGCCGTTTCTCACATCGATGGTCGCCTGGACGGCGGCCGCGGATTTCTCTCGGTTTCGAGCAAGACGGCGAATTTTCCTGGTTCGCTTTACATCAGCATCCCTGGCGATTTGGGAAGGATGCTGGACGCCCTTTAGACGGTAGTACCGGCTCGTTACCGATCCCAGCGGCATGCCAAGGCGTTCTGATATTTCGCGAAAGCTCAAACCTTCCGACTTCAAAGACAGAATCAGATCGTCTGATGCGTATCTGGACCGGATCAACATGTTCGGTCACCCGCAGCTTGTACAATCTCGAAAGCGGTGGCAGCGATCGGTCGATCCCGCATCGTCTCAGGCCTTGTAGTGGTTGCGATACCAGTCGACTGGCGGGCAATATGGAAGCCGATGAAACCGGCGGCACCCGTTACCAATACGGCCTGATCGGACATTGCTATCCCCAAGGACATTGCGGTTTACGTTTGTGGCTCGACGCGAGGGATATCCAAACCATGGTTTAATTTCTTCCGAAAGTTCGGCGTTCGGGGCCGCTGTGTATCGCCGGAAATTCATCTCTGCGATGATCACTCCGCCGCGAGCTTCACCTCGGGCGCAGCAGCGCGGACGTCGGCGTCGACCTGGGCTTCGAACTTGGCAAAATTCTTCTGGAACATGCCGACCAGCGCACGCGCGGTCTTGTCGAACTCGGCCTTGTCCTTCCAGGTGTTGACGGGGTTGAGGATGTCGCCGGGCACGCCCGGCAGCGCCGTCGGCACCGCAAAACCGAAATACTTGTCGGTGCGGAATTCGACATTGCGAAGCGAGC
>NZ_JAFCLS010000033.1 GCF_018131075.1 Bradyrhizobium sp. JYMT SZCCT0428
GAATCGGAATTAAGAGAACGTGGAAGCGAGTAGGCGCAGCCTTCGTAGCGCGGGTCGGGATGCAGGGTTCGAAAGCACTGGTACGCATGCGGCTTAGATAGGCGAGGCCGCCGAGAATGCGAATCCGCAATTCAATCCGCCACCGGATAATGTCGAACCGAAAGCTCGATCCGGCCGTCTGGGAGTTGCCTCCATCTTTCGATGACCGGCGTGAGGCCGCCTAGCGGCGCCCGATCGATCACTTCGCGGGCTTTGCCGCGAGCGGCTTCTAGGGACATGGTGAACATCTCAGGCTGTTGTTCGCCGGCAATACGGTTTGCCAAATCACTGGGTCGAACGAGCATGTCGGAACTCCAAGGTTTTTGATTGGTTAACCCGCCGACGGTCGTCAACATCCGAACGCCGACCCGGAAGGCGGGCAATCCGAGGCGTTGAGTTGTCCCCACTGTCCACACGCGTATATTGGACACCTGTTGGACACTAAAGCCGGCCAGCGAGCTAAGCCATTGAAAATATGGCGCTCCCTAGCGGAATCGAACCGCTCTCTCCACCGTGAAAGAGCCCCTCTGACGTTCGCCGGAGTCCGTGGGCGTCCAAAAAATCGTTAATGACATCAAGATGATAGTGCGTTAGTGTCTCGCATCGTCCGCTAACGTTCGCGCTCAGATACCGGACATTTGCTGGACATCGGGGATTACATCCGACCCCGAAGGACTGTGGCGCGGTGGAGAGCGGGCAGCTGGACATGCTGGACATCGAGCCTGTCTTGCATCCTTGCAGAGGTGGTAATGGCCCGACGAGTGATCGACACGACGCTGGACACCCGCACCGCCCGCAGCAGGCTCCAGGCGCGCGGCAAGCCGTACTGGCGGCAGCTCGAGCCCGGCCTTGCCATTGGCTACCGCAAGCCCGCCAGCGGGGCAGGGAAGTGGGTCGTACGGCATCACCTGGGCGGCAGGAACGACTACCAGACTGACACATTCGGCGTCGCAGACGATCTGTCCGACCCGGATGGGGAGGCCATCCTTAGTTTTTGGCAGGCTCAGACCCGAGCGCGCGAGCGAATGGTCGCTCGCGCTCACATCGAAAAGGAGACGCAGCGATCGCTGACCGTCGCCACCTGCATCGACCAGTACATCGAATTCCTGGATGCTCACCGAAAGTCGGGGAGGGAGGCCCGATACGCCGCCAATGCCTTCATCCGGCCGGTTCTCGGAAAGACCAAGATCGAGGACCTAACGACCGCTCAACTGCGCAAGTGGCACACCGACTTGACGAAAGAGGGTGCGAGGGTCCGGACCGGAAAAGACAATCCGCAGCGCTTCAAAGACAACCTCGCGGATCCGGAACGCCTGCGCCGGCGAAAATCGACCGCAAATCGAATTCTGACAATCCTCAAGGGTGCACTCAACCAGGCCTTTGAAGCAGGGCAGGTCGCGAGTGATACGGCCTGGCGCCGGGTCAAGCCATTCAAGGCCGTTGATTCCGCGCGCATCCGATATCTCTCTATCGACGAAGCCACTCGCTTTCTGAACGCGGCCGATGAAGATTTCCGTTCGCTCGCGCGCGGCGCGCTCGAAAGCGGGGCGCGATACGGTGAGTTGTGCGATCTGTTGGTCGCCGATTTCAACGCCGATAGCGGTACGCTCGCAATCCCTGATCCGAAGACCAGCAAGCCGCGGCACATCGTCCTGAGTAACGACGGCGTCGAGTTCTTTGAGGAAATCACCGCGGGGCGCGGTGGCAAGGAGCCGATCTTCCTAAAATCTGATGGCTCTCAATGGCTCGCGGACCACCAAGCCGATCCCATCCGCGAGACCAACAAGCGCGCCAAGATCACTCCGCCGATTAACTTTCACGGGCTGCGACATACCTGGGCATCCCACAGCGTCATGAAGGGGATGCCGCTGCTGGTGGTCGCAAAAAATCTCGGGCACTCGACGACCCGGATGGTCGAAAAGCACTACGGCCACATGGCGCCGTCGTACATTTCCCAAGCGGTGCGCGCGCACGCGCCGCGTTTTGGCAGTCTAAAGGACGTGAGGGTAAAGAGACTGCGCCGAAAGGAGCTTGCCTGACATGCTGCAAAAGGCTCCCGCTGACCTCGTTGCTGTTCGCAAAGTAGTCTTCGACCCGACCTCCCTGACGCTTCGTGACCTTTCGAGCAAGCTAAAGGTCATACAGCCGCGATTGCCGGCCGGTTGGGTTGCAGGCCGAATGCCGATTCCGTCCTGGCCCGTCGACGAATACGTGAAGGAGCTGCTCCGGAAGAGATCGATCAGTCACTCGGCCGAGGTGCAAAGCACGTTCGGAAGCTGTTCTTACGCGATAGCGAGATATGGCGTTCATCTCGCCGTGGGATTTGCACACGAACAATATCGGCGAGAAGCTGAGATCAAGGAACCGATTGTCGCCGCGCTCAAATATCTGAAAGACAACGATTCTAGATTGCGAGCGATTTTAAAGCCGACGCGTGGCCGGGTGCAGTCTGTCCTCGAAGGAGTTGAGGATCTCGGCTTTTCTCTTTCCAGAATTGAATCGCTCGCGGAAGCCTTGCTGGTTTCGGAAGAACAGCTGATCAAGGCAAGACCACTGATCAAAGCGCTTCATCTTGAGCTATCCCGCAAGCACGGCGTGGAATGGCAACGTTCGGTCTGGCGTCGATCCTTCGTCAAGGCCCTCTTTAGCGCATGGTGGTGGCTCACCGAGAAAGACCCGAAGTCATCTGCCGGCCCATTTCAGCGTTTCGTGATCGCTTCTTGGTGCAGTCTCTCGCCGGAAGCTGCACCCGATGATGCGGACTGGAAAAATGCGATCAGCGGCGCTCTGTCGAACAGCCGGCCAGGCGAGTGGCACATTCTCCCTGACGGCCGGCTGACCTGACTCTTCCTCGATAAGCTAGGTGAAAGCCCCATCGAAAACGGCGGGGTGGGTTCACCTATTTTCCGCATTCATTCGCGCTCTAAACATTGCGCTGCACGTCAGTAAACGTCAGCGACACGGAGCACATCATGACTACGAAACTGGCTTACAGGATCAATGACCTGATCAAGCCGCACGGCCCACATGGCCGCAGCACGCTCTTCAAGGCGATCCGGGAGCGAAAGCTGGTCGCGCAGAAGGAAGGGCGCAGCACCATCATCACGCACGAAAATTACGAGGCTTATCTCAAAAGTTTGCCTGTTGTGGGCTCGGAAGATTCCAGCGACGCAGCTTGAAATGGCTTTGCTGTCCACAGCCGGGAAGGCGCCCCTCAAGGATCGCGCCGACGATCTGTATGAAAGCCCGCCTGAGGCCGTGCACGCCCTGCTGCGCGCCGAGAAGCTGCCGCCGATGATTTGGGAGCCCGCTTGCGGGCCGGGATCGATCGTCCGGGTTCTCCGTGCCGCCGGTCACCGCGTCATTGCCAGCGACCTGGTCGACTATGATTCCGCTGATCAGGATTTCCACGGTTGGGATTTTCTCTCGGAGCGCCGGGCGCCCGACGGCGTTCAGGCGATCGTCACCAATCCGCCGTTCAAGCTCGCCTCGGAGTTTGCCGCTCACGCGCTAGAACTGTGCCCCCTCGTCATCATGTTACTGCGCCTGGCGTTCCTTGAGAGCGAACGTCGCACCGCGATTCTGGACGGCGGCCACCTCGCGCGGGTGCACGTGTTCAAGAACCGCCTTCCGATGATGCATCGGGCCGGCTGGACCGGCCCGAAAGTAAGCAATCCGACCCCATTCGCGTGGTTCGTCTGGGATCGGGACCACAAGGGCCCGACCCAGCTGCATAGAGTCTCGTGGGAGGCGGCCATCGGATGCTGACACTACGCAAAGATCAGCGTGAGTTGATGGACGCTGCGAGTGCGCAAATGAAGAGCGGGCATCGGCGCGTATTGATTCAAGCCCCGACGGGTTTCGGAAAAACAGTTTTGACCAGCTCGATGATGGGCACCTCGGCGCAGCGCGGCTTCCATTCCATCTTTATCGTTCATCGCCGCGAGCTGTTAGCACAAGCAAGCGCCGCGTTCACCTCGAATGGCGTTGTGCACGGCGTGATCACCGCTGGTGTAGAACCTGATTTTTCGCAGTTGGTTCATGTGGCGACGATCGGCTCGCTGGTGAAATATCTCGATCGGATGACGAGGCCCCGCTTTGTTTGTTGGGATGAGTGCCACCACTTGCCGGCTCCGGGATGGACGTCACTTCAAGAAGCTTTCGATCGAGCTTTTCACATCGGATTGTCGGCCACGCCGCGGCGCCTGGATGGGCAGGGGTTGCGTGCGCACTTTGATGTCCTGGTCTGCGGTCCGTCTGTCCGTCAGCTCCAGCGGCGCGGTCATCTAGCGCGCTGCAGACATTATGCGCCGAGCAGCATCGACCTTTCTGGCGTGCGGACCAGGCTGGGTGACTACCACCGCGGCGACTTGGTCGCCGCGGTGGGTCGCTCTACCATCGATAATGACGCGGTCAATGCTTACCAGCGCTTTGCTCCGGGCAAGCGGGCCCTTCTATTCGCCACTTCGATCGAGCAATCCGAACATACCGTTGACGTTTTCAACTTTGCCGGCATTCCGGCGGAACACGTCGACGGCAAGACATCACCGACATTGCGAGATGCTGCGATCGCTCGATTCGCCAGTGGTGACACCCAACTCCTTTCAAACGTCGACTTATTTGGTGAAGGATTTGATGTTCCTGCGATTGAGGCCGTGCTGATGCTCCGGCCCACGAAAAGCCTGGGTTTGTATCTCCAAATGATTGGACGGGCGCTACGTGTCGCACCCGGAAAAGATCATGCCATCGTGGTCGACCTCGTCGGGAATCATTCTCGCCACGGACTTGTTGAGGATGATCGCGCCTGGTCGCTCGATGCGCCGCCCGCTGCAGCGGAAGATCATAGTCGCAAATTAAGCGTTTGCGCCGCGTGTAGCGCCGTGACGCTGTCAGGGCCTTTCTGCAACGTCTGCGGCGCGCCGCCGAAGCCGCGGCGCCCGACTGATGTCGACATATGGTCAACGTTGGTAAGCCAACCGGGGCTGGCGCACCGGCTTCGCGGCATGTCTTACAGCGCGGCGGCCCGATGGGCTGACGATGATCAGAAGACACGGATTGTAGCGATGGCCCGATCGCTAAAACCTGGGTGGATTTGGCACCGCTTACGCGAGATTGCCGAGAGCCGCGATCCTGATTTCGTCATCGAAGACAATCGAGGAGAAGTTTCATGATTGCGCTGTTTCCGCTGAGGCGTCAGACGGCATTCGTCCGGCAAGTCGTTGAAGAGCTCAGAGCCCTGCCGTCGCAAAAGCGACGCGACGAAGTGATGATCAGGCATATCGGCCAGAAGTATGAGCGCGCCGTTACATTCATCGAGGATGACCTCGTCGTCGAACAGGATCTGATCCAGTTCGCCGACGAGGTTTGGTCTCAGGTGACCGGCGAGAAGCGCGGCGGTGCCGCATGAAGCAGCCGTCCTCGAAACTGCTCCGAGCCGTCAAAGCCATGACTGACCCAGAGGATCCAGTCGTGGGCCAGCGGATTAACGGCTTTGCCTACGATGACAACGTCCCTAACGCTGACTGGTTGAGCGGATGCATCGCGGACGCAAAAGGCAAGCCGCTGCCCAACCTTGCAAACGTGATGCGCGCCCTAAGATCCGATCCGGCGTTAATGGAGGCGTTTGCCTACGACGAAATGCTGTCCGCCTGCATCGTAACCCGCGCCATCGGGACGACGTGGCCGAGCAACTCAATGTTTGAGCCGCGGCCCGCCACTGACGTCGACGTCATCGAATTGCAGGAGTGGCTGCAGAACGCGGGCCTAGCCAGTGTCACGAAGAACACCGCCCACAGCGCAGTCGATTTGCGGGCAAGTGAGCGCGCATTTCACCCGGTGCGGAACTATTTAATTTCATTGACCTGGGACGGACACTCACGATTGTTTGGCTGGTTGTCCGAATACTTCCGTGCCGAGCAATCGGCTTATACCGCGAAAATCGGCGAGATGTTCTTGATCGCGATGGTGGCGCGCATCATGAAGCCCGGCTGCAAATCGGACCATATGGTGGTCTTGGAGGGTCCGCAGGGCGCGCTTAAATCGACTGCTTGCAGCATCTTGGGCGGCGACTATTTCTCGGACAGTTTACCTGACATCGTCTTCGGTAAAGATGTTTCGCAACATCTGCGAGGCAAATGGCTTATCGAAGTGAGCGAGATGCACGCACTCGACAAGACCGAGGTGGCGCTGTTGAAGGCCTTCCTCAGTAGAACGACCGAACGTTATCGTCCGAGCTACGGGCACAAAGAGGTCATCGAACCGCGGCAGTGCGCCTTCATCGGAACCACCAATCGGGCGACGTATTTGCGCGATGAGACCGGGGGGCGCCGGTTTTGGCCCGTGCCAACTGGTACTATCGATATTCCGGCACTGATCCGAGACCGCGACCAGCTCTTCGCCGAGGCTTTGCACCTTTTTCGCGCTGGGGCGCCGTGGTGGCCGGATCGCTCGTTCGAACGTGAATTTATCGCACCTCAACAGGCATCTCGTTACGAGGCAGACAGCTGGGAGGAGCCCATCGGCGAATTCTTGAAGAAAGTCAGCAGAGTGACCGTCGGGATGGTGGCGCTTGACGCTTTGCGCCTCGAGGCGAAGAAGATAGGTCGCGCCGATCAAAATCGCATCACTGCAGCAATGGAACGGATCGGTTGGGAACGCGAACGAGGCGGTAAGGCTGACTGGCAGGGCAAGCGATGGTGGGTGAAATCTTGATCCGACCACAGCTGACACAGCCGACCACAGCCGATTTTCCTTATAGTTATATACGCGCGCCCGCCCGCTATAAAACTATATGCAAAGTCAGCTGTGGTCGGCTGTGTCGGCTGTGGTGTGAGGTGTCGGCGCGCACCTGCGCGCCGAACCAATGCATTGATATCGTTGCATTTGATCGCGGGCAGGATCGGCGCCAGCGTCTTTCTCACGCGGCCTGTTGTACCAGCGCTCGACACGAGACCGCCACCAGCGCCGCTCTAATCGCGCGGGCCGCCCCTCGTGGTAAGCGCACTGGTGGCGGCTCCTTCGCTGCCAGCTGTATTGCAAGCCCGCGCTGCGAACCCGCACCAGCGACGCTGCCAGCTCGATGTAGCCCCGTTCTCGCGTCAGAATGCCTAAGTATCTTTCAAAACGACCGTCGCCATGCGACGACGATCGTTGCTGCATTTCTGCATATTTGGGCACCCGAAATCCCAGCTTTAGTGTCGTGACGAGAGGCCGATGAAATCGATTTATCTCCCAGCAAGAGGTTTCGCCCACCGGCCGCTCGCCCTGCGCCGGCGCGTACTCGAGGTGCTGGCTCGTGCCGATCGACTCACCGCTTTGGAGATTGCGAGCTGCAGCTACTCGCGAAAGATTATGTTTAGGGGTCGATCCCGTTGCTCGTCCGCGGAACTCGTGTCGGTTAGGCGAGCGCTACGTCGCCTGGTCCAAAGAGGCCGCATAGAGCGCGTTGGCTGGCACAGACGCAGGATGCTCTTTGCACTTATCGGGGACCGCTGTTGACCGATTACAATGACCGAACGGCCGATGCTCTTGAAGCTGTTGCGAGGCGGCTGCGTGATTACGCAGGCGCGCCGGACAAAACGCTTCATTTAACGGTTAAAGAGGCGGCTTTCATTCTCGGTGTAACGGACGGGCAAATGCGCAAACTGTGCGATAAGAGCCGCTTCAATAAGGATCCGGGCGGGTTCTGTGTAAAGAAAGGTTGCCGACGGTCGGTGGTGTTCGAACCTTTCATAAAAATCGTGCCGGTGGGACAGCTACACCGTGTCAAGTAGAATAATCGTGCAAGGACGCACGATTTAGCAACTTAATCGCGCATAGGCGCACGTTTCCTCTGTCGCAGCGGACCAGCCGTTCATCGCATGCTCCTGCATCAATGGAGCACTTGCCAAATGACACAGCTTGCGCACATCGCGGACCGCGTCCTCAACCGGCCGCTCATGATCCTGCCGGACAAGCTGTCGCTGATCGCGTCTGTCCTCGAGGGCAGGATCGGGATCGACGCGGCGGGCTTGAAGCCCGATCACGACATGGCGCTGCCAGATGCTTCCCGCTTCGTCGGGACGTTCGAGGAAGGCGCAGACGGCAAGCGCAAGGCGTACCGCACCACGGCGGACGGCGTGGCCGTGATCCCGGTGATCGGTTCCCTCGTCAATCGCGGCGGCTGGCTGGGTGCGATCTCGGGCATTACGTCTTACGAGAACCTCAAGTTTCAGGTCGCGGCCGCGGCAAAGGATGACAGCGTCAAGGCGATCATCCTCGACATGGACAGCCCCGGCGGCGAGGCAGTCGGCGCGTTTGAAACCGCCGACGTGGTTGGCGAAGCCGCCCAGGTCAAGCCGGTGTATGCGATGGCGACCGGACTGTGCTGCTCGGCTGCCTATGCGATCGCCAGCGCGTCGACCAAGATCATCACCAGCAAATCATCGGTGATCGGATCCATCGGCGTCGTACTGCTCCACGCCGACTACAGCCACGCGCTCCATGAACGCGGCGTGGTGCCGACGCTGATCCACGCCGGCAAAAAAAAGGTCGACGGTACGCCTTACAAGCCGCTGACCGACGACGTGAAGGCATCGCTCAAGACCGAGGTCGAGAATTTCAATTCGCTTTTTGTTGCCACGGTTGCGGAGGGGCGGCCTTCGCTGACCGCCGATGCGATCCTGGCAATGGAGGCGGGTACCTACATCGGAGCCGCCGCGGTTGCGGTCGGTCTCGCCGATGCTGTCGGCAGCTTCGAAAGCGTGCTCGCCGATCTCTCAGCAAGGGCTCAAAAGATCATCTCCAACAAGCCACGAGGTAGACTGATGACCGACCAGAACATGATCAACCGCGCCGACCACGAGGCGGCGATCGCCCAGGCGCGGGGGGAGGCAACGGTGGCGGAGCGCGCCCGGATCAAGTCCGTCACCAGCCTCGAGGAGGCTAAATGTCGGCCGGCGGCAGCGCTGAACCTAGCGCTTACAACGTTCGTCTCGGCCGCGGAGGCGAAGACAGTCCTCGCGGGCATCGAAATGGAAGTCACCGTCGGCGCATCGTGGGATGCGATTTTTGAGCGGCGCGGCATGAGCGTGGGTAACTCGGCTCCTGCTCTGCAGCAACCCGGCGCCGGTGAAATCGCGGCAGGGTGGGATGCCGTCCTGGAAAGTCGCGGCATGAAGATTGCTCGGTGACTGTATCTAGAAAATCCTTGGGATGGGAAACATGGCAAAATCGAATGATCTCCAAAACCGGCTCGAAGCAGCGCGCGGCGATCTCGCCGCCGCGCAGCTCAAATTCGACAGTGTTCTCGCCGGCGAAGCCGCGGCCGTGACTTCCTCCGAAACCTTTGGCACATGGCGCAGCGACCGGGATGCTGCGGCCGTCGAAATGGATCGCTTGGAGCGTCTCGTTACTTCGATCGAGGCAGAACTGGGTGACGAGCAACGACGCGAAGCTACGGAGACGCGCCGCAAGCGCGTCGCCGAAGTAAAAAAACGAAACACCGCTTTGGCCGCCCGAATTGTCCGCGTTGGTGGCGAGGTGACGGAAGCGCTGACATCGCTTATGCGCGACATCGCGACTGCTGATGTTGACGACAAAGAACTAAATGCTGTTCGCGGCGAAGATGATGAGTTCGTCGTTGGCGCCGAATTTCTCGCCCGTGGTCGACTAGGCATCCCACGAAAAGATGTCAAAGAAGAAATCCTGTCGCTCTGGTGCTACCAAGTCAGCGGGAATCTGGTAGGTGACCAGGATAGCGTGACTGAAACTGCGCCAAGGGTGGGTTTTCTCGGCAACCCGGCCGGCTTCTATCAGATGTGCGTCCGCCGAAAATATGCCGCGCGAACTTTTTATCCGGCAGAACAGCCGCAGGACCCGATCCCGCTGTCGACCCTGCTGCAGTTGCCGGATTTTGCAGGACCCGGAACGGTTTGGAACGGCTCGCGTATCTTTCCGCAAGAGGTTCTTCAAAAACTCGAACAGCTGCCGGCGGGCTCTCAAAAATCGAAGCGCATTCAGCAAACTGAGCTGGAACCGATCGAGCCGATCCCGGAAATTCCCCCCACTCCTATGCAGGAAACGCTCGCCAAAATTCGCCGCGATCGCGCGGCCAATCGATAGATTCTCAACACGCGCGCGCTTCGCTGTCGACGGACGGATAGGCCGCCGACTGTTTCATCGCGCGCTGGAACTCGGCGAGACCATCGCCCAGGGCACCACGGTGCTGCAGTCCTTGAAGGGCAAAGACAGGGCGATCGAGGAAGGCAGGAAGTTTTTCTCAGCCTTGGACGTGCTCGGCAAGAACATCGACCCGAAGGAAGTCCGGTCGCTGTTCGACGGCTACATTAAGGCCGTGAGCGTTGAAGGCGCCGATATGGATCTGGGTGGCGTGCTGCAGTTCGCAAAGCAGTCGCGCGCGGCCGGCGGTATCTTGTCAAATCGATTTTTGACAATGACGGCGCCGGGCCTGGCCCGCGACATGGGCGACGCGCAGCTCGGTACCTCGCTGGCCTCGGGACTGGCTCAGAACATCGGCCACGAAGGCCTCGAAGGAAATCCAGCAGGCGTATGGCTTGCGCGACGATCAGGGTGAGTTTCTCGACAGCCGGCTGGCGATGACCGACCCGGACAAATACGCATGGGATCGACTGATTCCCGCGCTCCAGAAAAAGGGCATCAGTGCCGACGACAACGTTGCCGTTAGCGGGGCGGATGTCGAAGCTGTTCTCGAACCGAATGCAAAGCCGCTACTGACCAAAGACCTCTTCGTTGCTTACGCGGGGGTCATTGCGCAGCTGCAGAACCTTGGCAACGCAGGCGCCGCTGGTAGACACTGCGGCCACGGCACTGGCGAAGCTGTCGGGCGCGATTGGCGCGCTCAACACCAAGTTTTCCGAAGGGAACACTGCGGAAAGATCGGCGCCGCTGGGGTGAGGCATCCTCGGCGCCGGCGCCGGGTATGTGGGCCTGATGGGCGCCAAAGGGCCTCTACGGATGGTTCACGGGCGGGGCTGGCGCTCTGACAGCGTCGGCAGCTGCTTTGGACGCCTCGGCGGCGGCCCTGACGGCCGCCGCTGCCGGGATCGCCGCAGGATCGGCGGCTGGACAGGTAGCGAGCGCCGCAGCAGGAGCGGGCACCGGTGCGGCCGGTGGGGGTGCAGCAGCGGGCGGCGCTGGCAGCGCTCTGGGGGCCGCCGGAACGGCCGCCCTGCCGTGGGTGGGCGCGGCTGCTGCGACGCTGGCGGCGGGCGCCGTGCTGCGCGCAACCGTCGGGGAAGAGAATGTCGGGCTGACCAGCGGCGAGCGGATGCGCAGGCGTCGCGGCGGCAAGTCGGCTCGAGAACTGATCCGCGACCAGTACAGCACCGGCTGGGACGAGCTTCCTGGGGCGGCCGGCGGCGGCTCTGGCCCGGTCAAGGCCGAGCTGACCGGAACGGCGAACGTCGAGGGCGAGGCCACGATCAAGGTCGACGTGACGGTCACTCCGTCAAGCGAGGTGATCAACGCCACCGCCACCGCGAAGTCGTCGGCGGCCCAGCTGCGCGGGATGCTCAACGCCAACGGGCCCGGCAGCACCGGCAAGTCGAGCCCGGACGCGGCGGCGCCGTCGCCTCGGGGTAACACTGTCGGGCGGACACCGTAATGCTCGGACGTGGACGGTATCAAGTGCTCGAAGCCCGCCTCGATCGTCTGGAGGCCAGAGCAAACGCTGGTTGAGGTGATTTACGGCGGCATCGTGGGGCTAGCGCTGCGCGCCGCCCCAGTCGAGATCCGCCGATAGGATCATCAGCGACTTGCGGGCCAGTCTGGGCGGCGGCGGCGCGCCAGGTTTCGCAGTCGAACCGGAAGCCCTCCACATTGAAGACCTCGCCTCGCGCAGATCATTGACGGGATTGAGGGGATTGCGCGGGGTGGTAATTGCTTTTCGTCTGACGACGCTGGTTAACGTCAGGTATCGACCAGGCAAATAATGCGAGCGAGATCGCGTCCGCCTTTTTAGAAGTTCGATGCTTATGATCAATAATGAAAATCGACCGCTCGATTAACGAAGCTCCCGCGCGATCAAAGTTCAAAATCGTTTGTGACGACTGTGGAAGCCTTTCGATAAGGGTTTCGGATCCTGTTCACGCCCCGGCTTCGACCGTTGTCGAATGCGCTCGCTGCTATGCTCCGCGTGGAACGCTCGATGCCTTGCACGATCTTGCGCGCCAGGGCCGCGATCAATTTGAGTTTTAGCAGCCTGCACATTACGTCACCTTATAAAAGGACCTGAGGATCATGGATTACCTGCCGCTGATCGCAACGGCCACGGTCCTGCTGATCGTTTTGGCGTTCGCTGCGGAGTCGAGCAGTAGCGAGTGATTAGAAAACGGCCGGCGGCCTTACTGTGTAGGTTGAGGTTCAAGTGTTACTTTGTACACAGAATAGATCGTTAAATCGTTCATGATCTTTTGTGTTGCCGCCACCGCCGCGCGGCGGCCGGATAGCCGGGTGTACAAAAGCGCTCGCGCTCGGCTATTTCGGGGTCTCATTCCCCACTCCAGCCGCCATTTGATCGCTGGACGGCCCAGGCGGTCAAACAAAACCGACCACCGGCACTTCCAAAATGACCTACACCGGAATTTGGCCAATGATCTACCCGGACACTCGACCGCTTGGACCTACGCCGAAAAATGCGTACGCTTACGTCAAGCACACCGGGACGCGATTGGCCATGAAGCGGCGCGAATTCATCGCACTGATCAGCATGTCGGCGGCATGGCCAGCTGTGGCCCAGTCACAGCAATGGCCGACGTTGGGGTTGCTCAGTTCAAGCGAGATGGCCGATTGGGCAATTAAGCCGTTTCGTGCGGGTCTCGAGCAGGGCGGCTTCGTCGAAGGCCGCAATCTGACCGTCATTTATCGTTCAGCAGAGGGCCAGTTCGATCGCTTACCGGCACTTGCGGAAGAGCTCGCAAACAGCCGGGTCTCGGTCATTTTCGCGACCGGATCGCCGGTCCCGGCGCGCTCAGCGAAAGCGGCCACGACGACGATACCAATCGTTTTTGCATATGGCGGCGATCCAGTCCGCGATAGCCTTGTGGCGAGCTTCAACCGGCCCGGAGGGAATGTCACCGGCACAACCTTCATCGGAACGGAGCTCACGTCAAAGCGGATGGGCCTGCTGCGGGAGATCCTGCCTCAAGTCTCAAACGTTGCGCTGCTTGTGAACCCGAAAGGCACGCTTGCGGAAGCGCAGATCGCCGAAGCAAAAGTGGCCGCCCAGTCCCTTGGGTTGATCCTTCGTATTGTAAACGCCACAAGCGAAAACGAATTCGACGAGGCTTTCGCCGCGATGAGCCGGTTAAACGTAGGCGCGTTTCTCCCCAGCACCGATCCCTTGTTTGGCCTCAACGGTCGAGGCCTGCACATCACGAGGGCCTACCGCTACGGGATTCCTGCAATCTGCAACGGTCGCGTGGACGCCGTGCTTGGCGGCCTTGTCAGCTACGGTCCCGATCTATCGGAGACATGGCGCCAAGCAGGTGTCTATGTCGGACGCATCCTCAAGGGCGAAAAGCCGTCCGACCTTCCGGTTGTGCAGCCCACCAAGTTCGATCTGGTGATCAATCTCAAGGCGGCGAAGCAGCTCGGCATCGACATCCCACCAACGCTGCTCGTCCGCGCCGACGAGGTGATCGAATAACGTCCGCCGACCCGTCCGCAGACTTACTTACCCGAGCTGCGCGCGATGTGGGAATTGGCGCGATCAGCGGTTCCTCGCCGCAGGATCACGTTCATTGTCGAAACGTCGCACCACTTTTTTCCGTCCGGACGCGGCTCGGCTATCATGTTCGATAGAGCTGTTCCACGCTCGCATTTCTTGTTCGTTGAACCTTCTCTGCCTGGCCGCTTCCCGCTCTACCGATGCCGACAAATCAGCCTGCGCGCGATTGCTCCGCCGTACCAGATAGACCGCCAAAGCGACGTACGCATAAAAGGGCAGCAAGAAGATTATCGCCCAAACCAAGCCGATGAGGGCAATGGCAAGCACCAAGACGCCAGCAATGAGAGCGATCGCGACTGGCATGATCTCCTCCGTCCAAATAAGACGGGAGGGCCTAGAATTGTTTCACAGTCGCCGCCGTCGCAAGCAGCGTTAAACCGTCGAGCGCTAACGCGGTTTGGAATGACATCGTCGCGGCCCTTAGATAGGCCGGCTCGATCATCGCGTTTCTGAACATCCGCACGGCGATGCCCCAATGGCTCTTCAGGTGCTGATCGGCGCTCAGGTTGCGAAGATAGTGTTCGACGTCACCGACGGTCCCGATCGTCGAGCCGTCGACCAACTCGATCTCAAACCCAAGGGGCGTTTCGCGGGTCACGTGGTCGTCGATCATGCGAGGCTTACGCTTGCGCGGCTAATGAGTTCCCTCAGCTTCCACCGGCCGCCAATCCGGCGGAGCGCGGAAGTGAACCCATTCGTCGACCGGCGCCGCGCATCGCTGGTGGTCGCGGCCCGGCGCGACCGCTTCACCGGTCGCCACGATTTCGACCCGGCGACATTCTGGGCATCTCCGGAACTCGATCGGCTCCGACAACCGATGAGGCATGTTGGGAAATCCCAGGCGATGACGGTGCTATTTCGATGATTCGAAACCTTCGCCAAGCTAATAAACCGCCGCGGAAATGCAACGACCGAGGGGCGTCGACCTGCACTATTCGTCGACCTTGAGCACTTTTCGCTCTAATCGCGCGATTTCTTCCCTGATAGCTTCAGTCGCCTCGTCATCCCATGACAACAGCTGCAGCCTCAGCCGGTATTCGATAATTTGTACCGCCAGTTCCCTGAGTTCATGCGAGTGCGGAGAATTATTCAAAGCCCTGCGAAGCCCATCCTTAGACCCAGCGTGATCACCCACGCCAGGAGGCCAGCCATAAACGCGATGATGAGATCTTCGCGTCGCAATAGGCCGCCAAGGAGGGGCGGCTTGGGCTCGCGGCTGGACATCACTTTCCTCCCTAAAAAGAGGCAAGCACGGCGGGCCTCGGCCGTTCCTGGCGAAGGGGATGAATTTTCCTTCAAATCAGATGCCGGGAACCTTGCGGGCCTTTCTTGCCGGCGCGCCTGTTTTTCGATCCAGCCCTTCTTGAGCATGCTGCTAATCGTTCCTGAGCTCGCCGGATGCAGACGCGAGGCGTGTAAAGCAGCGCCCGTCCTGTTCAACAGCTGCAGCGCGGTACGTTCGATATTGTGAGGAAGATGGCTGGGTCGCGAAGGCATCGCTGGGCCTCACCAGGTCGAGAAGTCGCAAAATACGACGTCGGATGTGATGATTGTCCCCACACAACGGTGGTAGCCTAATCCGGACGCCGGGCGGGTCGCAAGGGGAGACGGACCCGCCGACCCAACGTCTTGCGAAGATAGGAAAGAGAACCTTTGCCCAAGTTTTGGAGGCTTAAAAGCGCACGGTCCGGCGCTTCGCGTATTTCGCCGACCGTCTTCACGCCGGCTTCATTCAAGGCGTTCCGGATGCGAGCAGGAAACCTAATGCGGTCGATCAGCATATCGTCCGGCAGTTCAGGCGCGGCGTCGACTTCGTTCATCAAGCCTTCAATCTAAATTTCAACCGCAATTGACGACACGCAGTCTCAATGTCCGCCTGCGCTCTCGACTTGCTGACAGCGCCGACGGTTCCGATCAGCACGGCCCTAAAGCTTCCCTCGTTGCCCAGCTTCACGACGTCGATATTGTCCGGATCAAATCCAGCCAGTTCGCCAATCATTTGCTGAAGCTGAAAAGCAGTTTTGGCTTCAAGGGGCATGGTCAGAACAACTCAAAACTAGTCGAGACCGTCATTAGAAATGCCGACTGTCGCTGCCGGGATACGTTTACAGCCTAACCCTACCGCCGGGCGAGCAGCAAGAAGAAACCAAGCGAGACTGGGGGCGTCAAGTTCGGCCAGGTTTAGAAATGGTGGACTTTCTGGCCGAGGAGCTCGATCAAGGTCGCGGGTGCCTCCCGCAGTGATAGCGTCCCCTGCCATCTGAAGAAAGGAACGGACCGCGCGTTCGCGAGAACAAACGCGAAGTGCCCCGGCGCGTACCACCGGCTTGGATGCTCGCTGACGCAATCGACGATCTCCGCGATCCCGACGACCCCGCCGCGCGGCAACGCGGCGGGGATCGCCATTTCGAAGCGGGACTGGAATTCGTCGTCCGTGATGTTGTCGGCCGTGCGCGAAGCGTGGATGAGCACCAACCCGCGATAACTTGTCGACCACGAACGGTTCTCGACATCCTTCACGCCGCTCACGATTAGCGACGCCCAGGGTTGTCGGATGCTGATGATCTTCATGCTTGGTGTCCGCACTACAAAAGGTCCGGTAGTGCACAGTAACGGAGTGCGAGGACGCGATCACCCCTATCCCTAAAGTCTTCAACAGCGTCGCCCGTGACGAAGGCGAAGATATTCCCCGATGAGCGCGACCGTGGAGAATTAAATCTCCAAATAAGAACATAATCTTACTAGCGTTCGGCAAACTACGATCTGTAGCCGGTGCAAATTCTCTAACGTAATTCGGCGAAAGAGTTTTTCGTCTTCCCGCTACACAACGTAGTATTTCACAGCGTCGCGGGCTTTTTCCTTGGCTATTGCAGGCAAGGCGTTACGCTCTAGCTTCTTTAACGATGGAGAGGCTGGATCGCACAACGTTTAATCTGCCGAACGGCGATCACGACACAGTACTGCGTAGCGAACCGCATAAGGAGATGGTGGCGACGTGGGCCAACTTAGCTGATCAGTATGAGCGGATCACCTTGGAGACTTACGGCGTGGGTCACTTTCCAATGGCCGAGACTGTTCCGATCGTAGCCTATGCGAGCGTTTCTCGCACCGCGTTCGCGCTTTGCAGTGCTGCGGAGATTGCCGAGGGACATTTCGATCCGGTTGAGTTCGGTAAGCGATGCGAGACGATCGCGCGTGAGCAAGTGGGCCGCTACCGCAAATCCGTGAAGTCAGTGCGAGAGGCCTCACGATAGATCATAGGGAGATCAAGCCCCAACTGCGGGCGGCGGCCTCGACCCGCCGCCCCACCTTTTTACAGATGGGACTTGGACAAGTTGCGGCTCCGGCCGTCGTCTTTATAAATCGGGACACACATGGACGCTGCGCCTGCCGGCGCGGCCTTTGCCTTTAGAATCGATTGCACACGTTGCGAGGTCGGTTAGTTTTTCGGCGTATTGCCGCAAGGAATTTGTAAAATCGCCTTGTCAGCGCCCGAAACGTCAAATTCATAGAAAAGCACCGTCCCTGTGGACGCGGCCCATTGCACACGCACCCGTTTCGCTTGGCGAAGTGCCCCTGGGTTTAGGTCGTGTATTGCTGATCTCGATGTGCTGCTAACCTGCGGCATTGGTTGGTATCGGACAGGCTGCTCATCGAGGCGCCAGGATATCGTCGCCCCCTCAGGCATCTTCTCTGACAACTGCACCGCGACATACAAACGAGCGTTGAAACAGCCGATGTGTAGGTCTGCGGTTATACGTGAGGACGGTTCCTTTGCAGGAGTGGACGCATACTTAAAAACACGGTCGGTCATGCGGTCCGTAATCTGTTCAATATGCCACTCCGCCAGAGCGTTCGATATCATGACCGACCATAGGCAAAAGACGAGAATAGGTCGTTTTAAACAGTGTCCTTCTGTCATCTCGTCCCTCAACTATCGGAGCAGCTCAGTTAAGTTGTCATTTTTTGGAAGTGCTGACAGCGGGTTTCCTTGAGCTCCACCCGTCAGAACAGCTTAAAAAAACTTGAGAACGGGTTCTTGAACGCAGGCTCGCCGTCGAGGACGATCTGCCGATCGGCGGGCGACAGCGAAAGCTGATCTAGGACCGTTGTATCCGGCGCGACAGCGTAAAGCTTCGACAGGCTCAAAAGTATTCGCTTATTTAGGTCCCAGTAGCCGGCCGAATAAAAATGCGGCAGATCGCTGATGAGCATCGACTCCGCGGTCCGTGTCAGCCCCGCGTTAACGATGACAACGCGGACCTCGGGTAGGACGATTGATATCAAATGCCAACTTTGTGCCGAACCTTCGTCAATAGCGGTCCTGAGCAGGGCTGCTTGCATCGTCGTACGTTCGACACCCTGCGCGTCGTCGACCATCTCCGAAAGACGCTGCGCAATCTCCGCACTACTTTTAACGAGGTTTCGGGGGTAGCGGAGAATCGAGAGGGCTGCTGCGAATTCCTTCGTGGATTTCAGCCACTGCAGCCAGTTCATCGCCATGATTGTCGCGACGTGAGGGGACAGGCGGCTTAGCCACGATGGATGGAGCCGATTATCGCAATACGCCTCGACTGCGGATGAGAAGAATAGTTCGGGACGCGAGGAGATCATGGCGTCTTCGAGACCACCCATGTCGCGCCGAAGCATCTCACTCATTACGACTTGAACCGATGAGACGGAGGAGTCCTCCTTAAAGAGACGCGGCAGAATTTCATTTGCGACCAGCGATACGGTGTCGGCAGCAACGAGGTCTTCCCTCGCGAGCAGGACGTCCGCGACCATGTCGTTCGGGAATTCCGTCGTGAGGGACGATTTGTCTGCCAGCGCGACGATCGCGCTCTGGATCTCCTCCTTCCACGGCGACAACGCTTCCTTGTTCGCCGCGTAGTGGCGGGCTACGGTGCCGATTTCCCGCGAGGACAGCTCCTCAAGTCTGGCTCCGACCTGAGCAGGCGTGAGAGCTTCGGGAAGTACATCCGAAGTCAGGATCTGCAGAAGATCGACGGCGGAAATCGCGGCAATGAGGCGTGGCGAGCTGGGACCGATTCCTAGGATGTCGCGCTTGAGCACCGCTCCGTCCGACCCGTCCGGCAAAACCCGAAAGACGTCGAGGACTGCATCCGCACCAATTACGTCCGCGCCTTGGGAACGAATGTATAGATCGACAATCATTCGGAAATGACGCCGTGAGGCCGTGATGTCACGACCGTAGCGCCACAGGAAGCGCCGCAGCGGCGTCACTTTATTAAGTGAAGCGTCGGCGGAAGCTAAGGACACCCATTTTTCGTGGTTAAGCGAAGGCATCTCGTCGAGCGGAGCGACCTGAACGCTGTAGTCATTTTGTTCCGTTCGTTGGCTTTCGTTCAGCGATGCCGTGCAGAAAGAGAACGATGACCTGAGGCGAGGCCATTGTTGGGACCAGACGGCCAGAACGGCCTTTTCAATCTCGTTCGGTTCGCCGCTGTCGGGCGAGAGGGTAACGCGGCCGCCGGTATAATAATGGGATACGATCACCGAGATCAGGTCCGCGTTAACCGACTCAACGAACTGTGAAGAGGATGGAATGTTCAGCGGATTTCCGAAGAAGGACATTTCGTTAGCGACGGGGCGTCGGAAGAGTGGCAAGACCGCGGAGAGCGCCGGAATGGAAGCGGAGAGCTTTGGACCGAGCAGAAGCACATGGCTCCACACGCATCCGGGGCGCGGCATCTCTGGAGCGGCCCAAGTCCGGAATAGGGCGTATCGTCGCGATTCGGGAAGAGGCAATCCGGACAGATAGCTCTCCCGTTCGCCGAGACGGGCACCGCTGGCGAGATCGCTAGCGGTGCTCAGGAGATAGAGATCCTTCATCGGCAGACGCAGCGACGACGCGATCTGTCGATGCCCGTCGGCATAGCCGAAGAGCGCCTGGTCAATCGTCTGCGGTGCGGTCGCGTTCAACTCGCGGTCTCCAATCCCGCCAGCCACATCAGCGGACGGGTGATATCGTGTTCGGTGGTCTCCGGACCAACGACCTTGACGCGCTTGCTGGCAGGCATCGTCGCGAGAAGCCGTTCGCGATCGGGCCCTGGTCCGTTACCCTTTTTCGACAGCTTCCCGCCCTGCGCTGACACGCCGTAGATCCTAACATCGGTCGCGCCTTCGGAATTACCGAGATATTGGGAAAGCAGCGGGTACCGTTTCTCCAGCCATCGGGCGGGATCAGTCTCGTCCTGGGGCACCAAGTCCCAGGCGGACACTATAACAGCGACCCTCATCGGGACCATCGAGAAAGGCGCGCGCTGCAGGCATTGGAGGAGATCCACTAATTGCACCTGCAGAGGCGTCTTCGTCCCATCCCAATCGTTGGGGTCGGCGACGGCCTGGGTCTCGTCCTCTTCGGCATCGAAAGCGTCGAGGATCGTGACGGCGTCGTCATTGTGCCTGTCGGCGCTTACGAACAGCAACATGCCGCGTGCACCCTTCACGAGCTCCACGAACTTTTCGGGGCACAGCCGCGTCGCGAAGGCCTGTTCGAAGGTCTCGCCGGAGAGATCGTCGAACTCAAGAGCGACTTTGCTGGCTGATCCCGAGTCTAGGAGATTGATGCGGATGTTCTCGACCTGCGTCACCGTCGTCCGCTCCACTTCGAATCCTTCGGCCCAGGCTTCGGAGATTTCGGCGACATAGGCGAACTGCCCCGCATGTTTGCCCTTCGTCAGGACGGTCGGAATCTCCTCGCTGTCCACCTGATGCCAGAGCGCTGCGGCGAACGTCGTCTTACCGGTACGCGTGAACCCGAAAACCATGTAGCGTGCGTCCAAAGGCGAAACTCCTCAGGCGGTCTTTGAAAAGATGCGGTCGATCTGGCGGGGCGCATCGACGATCGGGCGCGGTGCCACGTCGGGCAGCTGCGCCGGCATCGTCCACCGGGTGACCAAATCCTCGAGTCCGACGATGCCGATCATCCGGTTCGCCTTCGGCAGCGCACATACTTCGTGTGACGACATCTTGAGGCCCTTGGCCTGAAAGTCCGTCACTACACGCTCCTGGTACTCCATCATGAACTCGGCGTCGGCCGGCTCGTTGGCCCGCGAGATGTCGAGCTTCGTCGAGAGGATCTCGATGGCCTTTGCGTGTGCAAGCGCTCCGTTGTCGTTCAGCGCATTGATCATCTGCCGAAAATTCCTGGAGTAGGCCGTTCGGTCGTCCTTCGAGGAGAGCCGCGCTCCGTCCAGGAGGAAGCAGACGCGTTCAGCCAGGTCGAATTCGGTCAGTGTGCCGATCAGATCGGTCGACGTGCGGGCATCGGCGTAGGTCTCGCCCGAGCGGTCCGCGATGGCTAGATCGATGGTCCTGCCGCCACTGCGCGCGAGCGCGAGATGGAAGAAGCTCAATGGATCGCGCCGGCTCGTCCGAGGCACCGTCGGCGAGAGGCGGCCCGAATTGAGGAGCGCGAATGAGTGCAGCTTTGCAAACGCTAGCAGCGTCTCGCTTCCCGCGAACGTCAGGCCGGCAAACGGTCCTTTACAGTATGCCTCGAAGATCGACGTCAGGAGCGTCGTCTTGCCGACCTTCTCCTCGCCGACGAGCGCGACGACCCGCAACTTACGGCGCCGCGACAAAGCGGAAAGTCCGGTGGTGGACAGCTTATCACTTGACCATATTGCGACAGGCGGCGCGGACCGCTGTTCGTCTTCGGTATCGGGCTCGACAGCGTCCTCGACGTCGGCGCCGTAGTTCGGGCAGCTCTCGACCGGATCGTGGTTTAACAAGCACTTTCCGTCTGACTGGACAATGCAGCCTTGCTCCTTGCAGATGACCGTTCCCGCGTTCATCAGCCAAGACCGCCGTGGGCGATGAGGGCGCGTTCGCGGAACGCCTGGACGCCGAGTTCGAATTGGGAGATCTTTACGCTGGCGACGTCCGGAACGGCCTTCGTGAATTCCGCTTCCCAAGATGCCCCGGCGGCAAACATCTGAATGGCGGTGTGGACGGGAAATAGAGACCTCACGCTCGCGGGTACGGTCGCTACTAGCTTCTGTGCGTCTTCCTGGGAAATCGTCTTGAGGGCAGTGCGGAGCGTGGTCTTGGCGTCCGCTTGTTGTCCTGCGGTCCGTCTCAAGATTCCGTGAGCACCGAACGGACCCGGAAGCTGCCGAACCATTGCGCCGAGTTCGATGCCGGAGACCATCATCTTCGCTGCCTCACCCGTCTCCGAGCGAGGGCGTTCGAGCAGTTCGTGCCAATCGCCAATGTGCCACCAGAGCATGTCGACCTCTTCGGCTAGTCTAGTCACGTCGAACCTGATCCCGGACATCGACTCCGCTACATTGTTCGACAATGCTTTGATGCCGCTCTCGGCGGACGCCAGTGTCGCGGCGACGGCGTCCTTAACGGCGGTACCGGGCACGGCATTGGCACCTGACTCGTTGAGGACGTCCATTTCAGCCTTGATCGCCGGTAGCTTCGGCGCGGAGGGAAGCTTGGATTGATCGCTTACGCGATGGTCGCGAACGGCCGCCGCGAACGCTTCCGCCGCCCGCCTGGTAGTCGCATCGTCATCCGCCGAATGCCGTCTGCCGCAATAGGACGAACAGAGCACGGCCAGAGGGATGTATGACGTACCGTCTTCCATGTCGCGCCGGAGAAGCAGAGCGGCCATGCGGCCGGCCTCTTGCCTGTCTGACTTCATGACAAAGTGCGGATCGAACTCGCGCATCGGCTGCTCGAACCAGTCGAGCGTCTCGGGCGGATCGAGCAGGAAGGCGAGCCGGCAGAGCTCATAGGTCTGCGCCATGTGCTTGAAGGTTGGCCAGAGCTTGTCGAAGCTCTTCTGCCGGGCTTCTACGACCTCGCGCGCGGCCGCCGCGTCGAGCTCCCTATAGGCTACGATGAAATCGAACTTCGTCATGCGAGCGTTTCCCCTGCCAACACCTTGTCGATCGAGCGGTCCATGTCGGGCAGGACGCCCGCTTCTTCGCTTCTCTTTACCGCGACGATCGCGATTTCGTAGTCCTTGAGATCCCGATCGCCCGGACGGTCAAGCTTCATGTGCGAGATCAGCCGGCGCTGTTCGTGCTCCTTGAGCTTGAACAGCTTGATGGTCACACTCCTTACTGACGGTTGCGGCAGCGTTGGGGTGGTCATAACTTGCGGCTCCGGCATCTTGTCCCCGTCTTCGCCATCCGGCGCGACGACCTTCGCGGCGTCCGGTTTCGGTGCGTCCCACTTAGGCAGATCGAAGCTGTTTTCCCAAACCGGCTTACCGTCCGGATCGGGAACCGTGAGGAAGCCGTCGACCTCGTACTGCCGTACCCACAGCTGAACGTTTAGGCGTCGCTCGTCAGTGGTCGCTACAGAGACGTCGATCCAGTTATACCCCGGTTTCCAGTCCGGTTGGTCCTTTTCGGGGTGCATCGCGCCCGCGCGAATCCGCAGGTGACGTTTTCCTTCCTCGACGCGCCGCGTATGTTCGTGACCGAACAGCTGGATCTTGGCCATCCGATTGCAGCGGTCCTCGAACGCGCGCCTGTTCTTGATCCAGTTAAAAGGATGGTGCGCCATCACGACATGACAGACGCCATCTTCATGCTCGATCTGCGCGGCCGCCGGATCGACCAGCATGGTGTTTTCGGCGTCGGAAGCATCGGACACCAGAACCGTGTTGAATCCCCAAAGGCGCATCGTCGATCCATCTTCGAGGATCAGATCGCGCGTCGCGAAGGGCCTGGCCGGTAGGTCGTCGACGTCCTTACCACCGTCGATGTAAGCGCGTAGCGGGCAGAGAAACTTAGCGGCGAAGCGATTGTAGTTCTCGATTGGCCCGAAGATCAGGTTGGCCGAGAGCTTGTCGCGCATCCATCGGCCGATTTCGGCGTCGAGCTGGTCCGCCGGCTTGTTCCTGAGCGACTGCCTGGCATTAACTGGAGCGGGACCCGCCTCAACCTTGCGGTCGACGTCGTGGTTGCCCGGAATGACGAATACGTCCTCGATGCTACAACCCGCGGCAGGACAGAGCGTTTCTTCGAGCCAGCGATAGGCGAAGTCGTACTCTTCTGCCTGACCAGCGAAGGCGACGTCCCCGGTCAGCCAGATGCCTTGGGCCGGCCGGCCAATCTCGGCCCGCATCCGCTTAACGTCCTCGATGATGTCGCTTCGCAAGGCTTTATTTGGGTCGTCCGGCTGGCCGACTTCCGTCTTCCGGAAGTGGATGTCTGAAAAGTGCAGGAACAGCATGACGGGAGCTCATCCGGTGCTTAGTGCAATCTGGCGCTAACCCGGCCCGAAAACCAAAGCATTTGCGGGACATTTGCTGGACACCGGGGCAGCCGTTTCGACTAACCTATTGAAATCATTGGCGCTCCCTAGCGGAATCGAACCGCTCTCTCCACCGTGAAAGGGTGGCGTCCTAACCGATAGACGAAGGGAGCAAAAACAACCGGAAAATCAGTGCTTTAGAGCATGACGCGCCGTGTTGGTCGCCGATAATCAGGTTGGATCAGGCCAGCGACCGGCGAACGTATAGTGGCGTTTTGCCGGGCGGGCAAGCGGCCTGAAACCGCCTTTTTCCGGGCGCTTCCGGCCCGCGCCGGCAAGGGTGGACCGGCCAAAACATCCGGTGTTTTGCAACGGATTTTAAAGCCGCCTGGCGTAGGGCTGGTGGCAGGGGAACTTCTGACATGGCCTTGGGCACCAAAAAGCGCGAGTCGCGCAAATCACTGCATCAATCCGGGTGGATCACGCTGGACGGCGGCTTCGCGGCGCGCCCATGCGTGGTGCAGGACATGTCCACAACGGGTGCCAAGGTCACGATCGACGATCCCAACACGCTGCCCGCCAAACTGAAGCTGGCGTTTTCGCGCGACGCACGCACGGGGCGAAACTGCGAAGTGGTCTGGCGCCGCGGCAAGTCGGTCGGCATCAAGTTCGTCCGCTAGCGCCTTATGGCGCGGAACGATAAAAGGCGGGATGCGAAAATCTCTCCTTGCGATCCCGCTCCTGGTGCTGACCGGCGTGACGGCGTTGGCCGCCGAACCATCCGGCCATCAGAAGTCCGACAAGACCGCCCCTTCGGGCAAGCTGCTTCCGCTGAAGGGAGCGACATCGAGCAATCCATGCGCGGCGTATGGGGCGGGATTCGTCAGGGTCGAGGGCACCGAGACCTGCGCGAAGGTCGGCGGTGCCGTCAGTATCGAGGCCGGCACATCGGCTCGGTCGCGCTGAGCGTCACGTCATCGGCGGGGCGATGAACTGGACAAATCCGGGACGCTCCGAGATCTGCGCGAACCAGCGCTCGAGGTTCGGAAGTTTCGGCTTGGTGACGCCCTCGACGCCGAACCAGCGCCGCGCAAAAGCGCCGAGCGCGATATCGGCGATCGTGAACTGATCGCCTTCGATATAGCGGCGCGTTGCAACTTGTGCATCGACGATCCGCCATTGCACGGCCTCGGCGTCGGCGTCTTTCTGGACCTGGACCATATCGCGTTTTTCCGGCGCCGTGCGCACCAGTGCCCAGAACACCGGCCGGTCCACCGGTTGCAGGGTCGACAGCGTCCAGTCCAGCCAGCGGTCGACGGCCGCGCGGGCCTGCGGACTTTGCGGATAGATCGGCGAATTCTGGCCGTAGGCGAGGCAGAGATAGCGCATCACCGAATTGGATTCCCACAGCACGAAATCGCCGTCGATCAGCGTCGGCACGCGGCCATTCGGATTCATCGCAAGGTAGGGCGCTTCATTATTCTTGCCGAACTGCATGCCGGCATCGATCCGGTCATAGCTGAGATCGAGCTCGCGCAGGCACCACAGCACTTTTTGAACGTTGACCGAATTGACCCGGCCCCAGATGGTGAGTTGTTGTTTGTTGTCAGCCACGTGTTTTGCTCCCAGCGTTTTTCTTGCGGTGACTTGCAACCGCTTCATAGCGGAAGTTCAGCAATTAAGCGCGGGCTGCCTTGGCCTGGACCAAACAAAACTTGGACCAAACAAAAACAGGCTCCGCCGCATCGCGACGGAGCCTGATTTCACGTACGCTTGCCGTCAGCGGCCGAAGAACAACCACAACAGAAGGATTATCGGTATCGGCACGCCCAACAGCCACAACAAAATTCCTCGTCCCATCCTCGTATCCTCCAAAATAGCAATCGAGGAGAGAACGTGCGGACGGATCGATGGTTCCTGCGCGTGACGTCGAAACCGCTGATGTTGTCAAGCGTTATGCTTTTGGAATCTCTGACAGCGACAGTCCGATTCGAAACAGCGAGTAGCCGTTTTGATCGACGGCTTCGCGCACTTCAGCATTGACATCCCCAGCCTCGCGGCTGCGCGTCAACTTCCATTCGTGTTCAGATGTGCCCGATGGAAACGGCACGTCCGCTTTCGTCACCAACCGGTAGCTGGGATGGCGGACGTGCACGAAGAAGTTGTACCGTAGCGTTTTCAAGCGAAGTGGATGCCGGTTCGCGTCGAGAAAACGCGTCAAAACAAAAAGGCCTACCAGTGGCCGGCGTTCGGCATCGAGGTCCACGGCTCGGCCGGCGGCTTCGGGTCACCCTTCTGCAAGAGTTCGATCGAATGCAGATCCGGCGAGCGGACGAACGCCATGTTGCCGTCGCGGGGCGGGCGGTTGATGGTGATGCCCATCTTCATCAGCCGGTCGCAGGTGGCGTAGATGTCGTCGACCTCATAGGCGAGGTGACCGAAATAGCGGTCTTCGCCGTATTTCTCTTCGTCCCAATTGTAGGTGAGTTCGACCAGCGGCGCGCCGCGGGTGGCCGGCGAGGCCTTGAGCAGGCCTTCGTCTTCGGCGGCGCACAGGAACACCAGCGTGAAGCGGCCCTTGTCGTTGTCGATCCGGCGCACTTCCTTCAGCCCCAGCGCATCAGAATAGAATTTCATCGCGGCATCGAGATTGCGGACGCGCAGCATGGTGTGGAGAAAACGCATGTTTCTTGGCTCCCTTTGCGAGGCTTGGTTTTTGGTTCGGGGCTTGAATAGCAGCAAAATTCGCCACGGGGCAGGGGGCATGATGCGGTTTGGGCGCTACCCTGGGCCCTTTACATGGCGGTGTGGCTGGGAAAGTGATGGCAGCATGAAATACCTGCTTGGCGCTCTTCTCATCTCCGGCACGGCTCATGCAGCCGATCAACTTCCCAGCAGCATGTTGGGAAAGTGGGCCTCTGACGCCGCTGCGTGCGGACAGCAGTCCAGCGAACTCGGGATGACGGTCGAACCCCGGACAGTGCTGTTTTACGAGCACGGCTACCAGATCAAGCGCATTACTCGGCTAAAGGACGGCTCGCTAAAGGGTACGGGATATGGATTTGCAGACGATGGTCGATCCAACGATTCAATCACGCTGAAGCTGATTGATCCGAACAAGCTTCAGGCCAAGGGAGAGATCTATCATCGGTGTGAAAAGCACAACGGAGGCGCACGATGAGTGGACCCGAAGCGGGCGGCTTCGCTGCGACTCAAGCGAAAGCCCCGCCTGGGGAAAAGCGGGGCTCTCTGAGAGAAGCGGAGATGGGGACAAATCTCGACGCTTCGATAGTTAGACGCGCGAGGCCATCAAAGGTTCAATGATGAATGAGCTATGGAAATTGACGGCTTGAAGCGAGTTCTGATCTAGGGACTGCTGGTTTGTTCCCGAGTGCGGCCTGCGCGGCCGGCGCGTCTGAACTGTGGGTAATTCGACCGTGGGCTGGACAGGCAAGCCCGTCCGCACATTATGCGTCGCGAGACGGAATCTCTGGAGGGCCTAGGGGGACAGTCTCGCTGAAGGCCACGCGGCGTAACGCCCGCGTGGCCTTTTGTTTTCGAATTATTTACGATTGCTCGTCCGCAAAATTGCGGACTCTGTTCGTTCTCCGAGAACGAAAGCGGAGTCGTGGTTTCCCTTTGAAGGTTGGACGCGGATGAAAACGCGATGCGCGAACCTCTCCTCGATGTTGCGGGGAGTGCTGACGCGGCTCTGCTTCTTGCGCTGAGCGTGCCCAGTCGCACGATTGTCCGAACACGAGCGCCGTAGGCTTCATCGGGTCACCTGCTGGAGTTGAAAATGCTGGCCCAAACTATCTTGATCGCGAGCTTGCCCTCGACGTTCTGCGTGGGCTGCGCGGCCTTATCCTGCCTACAAGGAAGGCAAGCAGTGGGTCTGGTTCGCAGGCCTGTCCGTGCTGGCCGGCGTGGGCGGCATCACCGCCCCTCAACTTTGGGCTATGGCGGCTGGCCAGCCATTGATCACCTGGCGGGTGACCCAGCGTAATCCCGAATGCAAAGAGCACATGATGGCGGCAGGCAAGCTCGCGGAAAAATTCGAGCCCGAACTCTATTCGGTGGCCAGCGTCCACGATTAGCAAGACCGACGCGCGGTTACAGCTACACAAGCGAAAGCCCCGCTCGGGGGAAGCAGGGCTTTCTGATGGGGATGAGTGTCTGGGGGACTACTCATCCATAAGTCACCGCACCGCGTAATTGGTTCAAACCGATTTTCGCGCGCAGTTGATCCACGGAGCACTTGCGAGTGTGTTCTTGTTATGTTCTATTCAGCCATTCCCTGGAGGTTGATTCATGGACATCGAGAAACAACGCGAAATCATCAGGTTCTGGAACCGCATGCGCCGGGTCGACGGCCCGATCGCCGAGGAAATCCGCATTCAGATCCTGGAATATTTTGCGCAGCAGGACCGCCCGAAACGCGCGGCCTGATGAGGTTTGCTCGCGCGCGTCGCGACGGCGTTAAGGCGCTGGCATCGAGAGCGTGATCTCGCCGCACAGATATTCGCGAGACTTCTTCCGTCATTTGCTTGGGCAAGCGGAGGAGCCAACGAACATCGATCAATGGTCTGATCGTGCGCGCGACAATGTTCTTTGTCGTTCTGCCGATCACGATACCAAAACGGCGCGGATGAAGTTGTCCGTTGCCGGGCGGTATCGGTGATCGCGCCGCATCTGATCCATTGACGGCGGACCGTTGCACCATGCCCCTACGTATTTGGATGCGTCGACCTCAGGTCGCAGTTACGCTTCTTCCCGGTGCCCGTCAGAGCCGCGGTTGAACACGCCGTAATGGCTCGACTTCTGGCCGTCGCCATCTGTCGGTGCGACCGTCAGTCCGAGCCGCAACAGCTCGCGCACCGCCGCCGCGCGGGTTGGCATCCGGTGCTTGAAGCGGAAGTCGTCGAGAACGGTCATCTCCTCGGGAGAGAGCATGATTTGTAAGCGTTCGCCCCGCATGTCGGTCATGTGCCTGCCTCAAGTTTAGACAAATGAGTAAGTGCCTAACTCGGAGCAGTTCGCTTTGGTTCCTTCAGTTGCCAAGAGAAAGTCAGTTGAGTAAAATATGCAAACAAAATCAATAAGTTAAGTGTTGATACGGGATGTGTTCGGGAGTAGATTCCATGACAAGGAGTGCTGTCATGGACAAGGAAATCAAGCTTCCGAAACTTCCCAAGGACTCAAAACCTCCCAGGCGCCCGAGCCATGAGAGGGTGATTGAAAACCTGGACAAATGGGCCACGAGCCCGGGCCTTCAGCCGCCAAAATAGGCTGCAAGGCAGGGGACCTTATCGGGACTGAAACGCCCCGCGCCGGATTGGCGAATGGCGGACGCAGTATCCCCGCACAGAGCGCGGATCGACAATGGCCGTCGCTCCGCATCAAACGCGGAAAATGAAACTGTCGGTCGCACCAGCCCTGTCCCCCGGCGGCAGGCATGTTGCCGGCAGCGCGAGGGACTAGACTCACTTCCGATGGCCTAGACCTTGACGTCGACCAATGGGGTTGGCTCGGCCTGGGCGTGTTGTTCGATCTGCGCTTGCTGCGCCTGCGCCTTGGCGTCGTAGACGGCCTTCAGGTCTTCGTTGATCGTGTTGGGCGGCGCCTTGGCGGTTTGGTCGACAAGGAGCTGGATTCTGGCCTGCGTCACTTCAACAGGTACGGGATAAACAAGCATGAGATTATCCTCCAGCCCAAAAGCTGTCAGGCGCTCGTTTACACTTTGTAAAGAGATTGGGTTAACGGCGAAGTGGGTTAACGGCGGACCGGTACCGGCAAGATGTGCAGGGGATGCCCCAGATGATTTTGGTGACAGGGAGTATTCTGGCGCGTGAGGACAGCTTCGATGAGGTGCTGGCCGCCTGCCTTGATCATGTCGAGCGCTCGCGGACGGAGCCCGGCTGCATCTCGCATGACGTGCATGTCGACTGCCAAAATCCGATGCGCCTGTTCTTCTTCGAGCAATGGGCGGACGAGGCAGCCCTGCGCACTCACTTCGCCGTTGAAGGTTCGAAAGCGTTCGTCAAATCGCTCAAGGGCCGGATCGTCGAAACCACCGGGACCAGGATCTATCGCGCGGAATCAATTCCGCGATAGCCACGCTGCAAGCGGTGAGCGCGCAACGTGCCACGCTTCTGGTCGCCTGCCGGCCTTAGTGGATCTTTTCCAGCCGTTCGGCATAAAGCCGGAATTCCTCAGCCATCTCGATAAGCTTCTTCGAGGCCTCGGGATCCTTGACGGCGTGGGCCAAACGCTTGGCTCGGATCGACTGGTCGCGGTAGTGATCTGCCTGGGTCATGTCAGCACCTTTTCGGATAGGTGCAAATCGCGCCAAAAAGGTTCGATCACGACGATGCGAACAGCCGATCGTGTCCGGAGCACGCCGATCAGGCCGGCCTGGCGGGATCGGCAAGGGGCCACGATGCGGTTTGCCGCCGGCGAGCGCTCCCGAAGTAACCCGATCTTAAGGGGCAGCCGGTCCGGAAAGCGCGCCCCCTGTTCGTTCTTCGAAGAACAAAAGGAGTCTTGCTTCGATGTTTCGACTTCGCTGGCGCAGCGCTTCGCGTGTCGCCTCAGCTGTTGGACCGATCCATTTGGTCGTGTTGTGCTAGCCCAGGCAGTGCTGATGCGTGCTCCGCTGAAGAGAAAGCTCGATGCGGTCTGTCCGCCGGCGCTGTGGACGGGTGCGCAGCAAGCGTTGGGCGCAACACCGGAAAACCCGTTTTGCCGCCCTGTGATTTGCCTGTGGATTTGCTGCGGACAAGTGCGTGCGGGATCGGTGCGGGTGCGCGCCAACCGGCGAGGTCAACGATCCCTTTCCGGAGCTCCAATAACCCTATTCAGTTAGGTTAAGACCGGGATTGCGTTGTGCTTATCAGAGGTTGCGCTAGGGATGGCTGGAGGAAGCAGCCATGGTCCCTTCGTTTCATAACGCCGACAAGCCGACCCACCGACGCGTGATGGTGGTCGGACTGCTGTTTTGCCTGGCCTTCGTCGGCATTAGTTTTTCACTGCGGTCGCAGCCGGAAACCGGACAGGTGCTGGTCAAAGCCGACAGGCTGGTCCGGACGGCGGGCGAGCCGCATAAGGCGAACTAGGATCCCACGCCTAGAGCATCATCGGTTTCAGGACCGAAGCGCTAGCCTCTTGTTTTGACGCGTTTTCTTCACGCGAACCGGTATCCACTTCGCTCGAAAACGCTTAGCGGTCCGGTAATTTGTCGCCGCGCGGTTTGTGATATTTGGCGATGCCGATAAATCCGGCAAACGCGAACACGTTCAGCAGAACTTCCAGCCATGGGGGCATCGTTGCACCTCTTTCGGGAACAAATTCCCGGAGCCGCAATTGGTTCCTTCGTGCCCGGTTTGGCGTGGATATTTGAGGGCAGGGCCTGCCAGGCGCGAAATGAAAAAACCCCGCCAGCCTCCGAAGAGGCTGACGGGGTGTTTCATGCTTCTACCTCTGGCAAGGTTGCTGCACTTGACCTGAGAACGCGCATCCGCAGGGTTCGTTCCCGGCCTTCCGAAAATTTTTTGACGGAAATGGCTTGCCGGTTCCGGGTGCTGGCGGACTTACAAAAAAGCTCAGAGCATCGCCCGGGCTTTTCGCTGATCGGACTTTGGCGCTAGCTCCAGAACGATGGGCGGTTAAATCCGCTCCAGGCTTTGCCGAGCGTGGTGGCGTAATATTCCTCGCGCTCGCGTTCGAATTTTTCCTGTGTGGCCTTGAAGCTCGCGACCCGTGCTGCGATTTCCTCGCGCGCACGCGCGAGCCTTTCGTCCTGTTCGTTCATTGCCCATCCTTTTTGGAGTCGTGTTTTTGAGTCGTCCCGGTTGCCATTGACGGTTGCGATTGGGGCGTGAATTGGGAAGCCGCGTTGCGGGATTGTGGTCGTCTGTTTGCAAAGCGATGGCGGTGGATAAGGCCAGCGCACAGCTTGTTGCGTGCGCACCTTCCCGCTAGCGACAAGCAAACCGGAGGTTCCAATGGCAAAGATCGATCTGGATGCGCTGAGCATCGAAGAGCTCGCCGCACTGCGCGAGCACGCCACCGACAAGCTGTTCGAGAAGGTCGCCGCACGCCGTGCCGAGCTCGAGGCGGAACTGGAAAAACTCGCGCAATACGGCAAGCCCGCGAAGAAAACGGAGAGCGCGCCCGTCGCCAAGGTCAAGAAGACCGAAGAGGTGCGGGAACCCAAGGAACCCGTCGCCAAAGCTGCTTGATGATGCCTGCCTAGTGACGCGCGGCTGACACTCGATCGCGCAGGGGCCGACCGAACGGCCAATCCGATTGGGCGCGCTATCGTCGGCGGCCAATTTTGTTTGACGTGTTTTCCGTTGCGGGGCAGGCTTCCGCTTGGAAACGCTTTGAAAAATCGGATGTTGACGTGATCGCACCAGACCTTCGCAGCGGCGTCGAACAGCTCGGCAACATGATCGCCGAGGCATCGTCCATCGTTCCCTTTACCGGCGCCGGCATCTCGACCGAATGCGGCATTCCCGATTTCCGCTCGCCTGGCGGATTGTGGACTCGCAATCGTCCGATTCCGTTCGACGAGTTCGTCGCCAGTTCCGACGCCCGTGACGAGGCTTGGCGGCGGCGCTTTGCGATGGAGCCGACCTTTGCTGCGGCGAAGCCCGGCCGCGGACACCGGGCGCTGGCGTCGCTCTACAAGGCTGGCAAGATCCCCGCGATCATCACCCAGAACATCGACAATCTGCACCAGACGTCCGGTTTCAAGGCCGACGACGTGGTCGAACTGCACGGCAACACGACCTACGCCCGCTGCATCGGCTGTGGGCAGGCCTACGATCTGCCCTGGGTCAAAGCCCGCTTTGACGAGACCGGCGGCGCGCCCGATTGCACGGTTTGCGACGAACCGGTCAAGACCGCGACCATTTCGTTTGGACAGGCGATGCCGGAAGACGCGATGCGCCGCGCCACGGAACTGGCCCAGCATTGCGACCTGTTCCTCGCCATCGGATCCTCGCTAGTGGTTTGGCCGGCCGCAGGTTTTCCGCTGATGGCCAAGAACTGCGGCGCCAAGCTCGTCATCATCAATAACGAGCCGACCGAACAGGACGATGTCGCCGATCTCGTGATCCGGCACGACATCGGAGAGACGCTTGGACCATTTGTAGGCAATTGATCTGCAATTGATTCGAAGCTGTGCAAGCCTGTTCATAGTTCCCGCCTGAATTGTTTTTTTAGCTATGCGCCGCATGCGGGAGTGTTATCTTTTGATTCGAGAGATTCGCGCGGCGTTATCATGAGTGGTCATGGATGGGCGCGTGTTCCGGTCCGCTACGGCGATAGCGAGCCGCATTTGAATGTGTGAGGTCCGGGGTCATGGGGTCGGACGGATTTGAGTCCAAGAAGCTCGGGGGGCCGCCGTCAGGCGGGACGGGGCAGAACAGGCTTGGACCAGGTGAATTCTCTGCCGGCGCCGAGCGCGATCCGGCGATGGATGCTCTTTCGGGTCTTGGCGATGCGGCGGCCAACCTTGTCGAAATTTCCGGCGTCATCAAATGGTTCGACGCCTCGAAAGGCTACGGCTTCATCGTTCCCGACAATGGCTGGCCCGACGTGCTGCTGCACGTCACGGTGCTGCGCCGCGACGGCTATCAGACCGCGTATGAAGGTGCGCGGCTGGTGGTCGAATGCGTGCAACGCGCCAAGGGCTATCAGGCCTTCCGCATCGTCTCGATGGATGAGTCCACTGCGATCCATCCGGCGCAGATGCTACCGCCGCGGACCCATGTCAGCGTTACGCCGACCTCGGGTCTGGAGCGCGCGCAGGTCAAATGGTTCAACCGGCTTCGCGGTTTCGGCTTCCTGACCTGCGGCGAAGGGACGCCCGACATCTTCGTGCATATGGAAACGCTGCGCCGCTTCGGCATGACCGAGCTGCGGCCCGGCCAGTATGTGCTGGTGCGGTTCGGGCCCGGCTCCAAGGGCATGATGGCCGCGGAGATCCACCCCGAGACCGGGCCATCGGCGCTGTCGTCGCATTAACCGCCCGTATTCGCTGCCCGGCCTGTCACCTGACGGAATCGTGAGCCGGTCTTTGGCTGCGCGTGCGCCGGCCTCTGGCCTTTGCCGCAATCATCGGGTTAGGATTTCCCGGCAATAGCCCTAAATCCCCCTGGATCATCCTGATGTCCGGCGTGAGTGTTGTGATGAATTTGGTTTCGATGGTTGCGCCCGTCTTGCGCGGGCGGCTGACGGCGTCGCTGCTCGCAACGCTGGGTCTGCTCGTTACCCTCGGCGCAAGCCCAATTGCGCAGGCCGCCAGCTTTCAGCCGCTCGAGATCGCCACCAAATCCGGCGTGCAGGTGTTCTCGGTCGAGTTGGCGACGACCGAAGCGGAGAAGACCACCGGGCTGATGCACCGCAAGGAATTGCCCGACGGCAAAGGCATGCTGTTCGATTTCTCTCCCGAACAGCAGATCTCGATGTGGATGAAGAACACCTACATCTCGCTCGACATGATCTTCATCCGCGCCGACGGCCGCATCCTGCGGATCGCGGAAAATACCGAGCCGATGTCGACCAAGATCATCTCGTCAGGCGGGCTCGCCAAGGGCGTGCTGGAGGTGATCGCCGGCACGGCGCAAAAATATGGCATCAGGCCCGGCGACCGGGTGGCCCACCCCCTGTTCAACGGTCGCTAGGCATAGAGCCGCCAGCGCGTTCCTGTGCCCGTTCGGCGCACATTGGGCGGGTCCTGCAGGGCCCGAACACAAAATATCGAAAACAACCCCATGCAAAGTAGAGCGGGCTCCGGCAATGAGAGCCGGCGCCAGGCCGCCCAGCGCCTTGCTGGCGGGGCCTCAAGCGTGTATCGACGTCAATTCCCAACACAGATCGGGGTATAGCGCAGCCTGGTAGCGCGGCAGTTTTGGGTACTGCAGGTCGTTGGTTCGAATCCAGCTGCCCCGACCAATAATCGTTTGAATTTACTGGTTATTTTTTCTTGATGCAGGCGCCGGCGTCCTTGAGACGGATCACCGCTGCGAGGCCTGCCACGCCAGCAGGCGATGTTCGGCCATCGACATCGCCACCGACGTTACATAGCCGGTTACACCGAGCAGGATGACGCCGGCGAACAGATCGGCCGAGCGGAAGGCTCTGGCCGAGAGCAGCACCCAATGGCCGAGACCGTCGAGGCCGGCGAGGATTTCGCAGACCACGGAGAGGATCAGCGCCACCGTCAGGCTAAGGCGCATGCCGGCCAGAATGTCGGGGCTGGCCGACGGCAGCGCGACCTTGAAGATCACAGCCAGTCTGGACATCTGCAGTGAGCGCGCGACCTCGTAGAGCCGCGGTTCGACCGCGGCAAAGCCATGGATCGTCGCCAGCATGATCGGCCAGATCGCGCCGAACGCGATCACGAACAGCGCCATCGCCTGCGTCAGCCCCAGCATCGCAATCGCGACCGGGATGATCGCCGATACCGGCAACGGCCGCAGAAACTCCAGCGACGGCGCCACATAGGTCCGCATTATCCGCGACGAGCCGATGATCGCGCCGATCGCGATACCGGCGATCGATGCGGCGAGCCAGCCATAGGCCATGTGCTCGAGCGTGCCGGCGAGTTTGCTCCAGAGATCGCCGTTGGAAAATCCACGCACCAGCGAGGCCCAGGCCCGGTCCGGGCTCGGCAGGAACACCGCCGAGACCAGCTTCAGATTGGCAACCAATTGCCACAGCGCAATGAAGGAGGCGGCGACGGCAAAGCTTGCGGCGCGCCAGAGCCAGACAGTCGCGTTGCGGTTCATGCGCTGTCTCCACTCAACGCGGCGCGGCCGAACAGGCGGTGCTGCGCCACCACCAGCAGTATATTCAGCGCGTAACCGATGGCGCCGATCCAGACCAGATAGGCCAGCATCAGGTCGGGCCGCAGCGCCTGCTGCGCCAGCATGATCCCGGCGCCCAGCCCCAGCGGATTAATCGCGATTTCGACCGTGACGGCGACGATCAGCGCGATACCGGCCGACAGCCGGAACGCCACGAAGATCCGCGGCAGCGCGGCGGGGATGATGATCTTCCAGACCCGCTGCGCAGCGGGAAGCCGCAGCGCCCGCGATACTTCCATCAGCCGCGGTTCGATGCTGCGTACCGCCGCCCGGCTCAGGATCAGGATCGGCCAGACGCAGGCGAACGCGACGATCACGATTTCCATGCGATAACCGAAACCGAGTGCGATCAGCGCGATCGGCAGCAAGGCGATCGACGGGATCGGCCTGATCGCCTCGACCGTCACCTCCATCAGGCGGTTGAGCGTGTCTGATATCCCGAAGGCAATGCCGAGTGCCAGCCCGATGACGGCGCCGATCGCGAGGCCCGCAAAGGCCGAGAACAGCGTGTCGCGCGTTGCTGCGAGGATGGAGAAGTCGGCAAAGGCGCCGGCGAGCGCCATGATGATTTCGCTTGGTGGCGCCAGGCTGTCGCTTTGCAGATGCGTCGCGCGCGCCCAGGCCTCGAAGGCGAGCAGCACCGCCAGCGGCAGTATCAGCGCCTTGACCTTTTCCTTGGCCTTATCCGTCGTCACTGCTCGGTCGCCTTGATGAAGTCGAACAATTGCCGCCGCAAGCGCAGGAATTCCGGGTGTTCGCGGGTCGAAAGCTGATCGCGCGGCCGCGGCAGATTGACCGCAAGCTCAATGCCGATCCGTCCGGGATGCGGCAACAGGCCGATGACGCGGTCGCCGAGATAGATGGCTTCGTCCAGATCATGCGTCACGAAGATCACGGTGGCGCCGCTCGCGGCCACCAGCGCCAGCACCTCATCCTGCAAGCCCTGCCGCGTCATCGCGTCCAGCGCGCCGAACGGCTCGTCCATCAATAGCGTCTTCGGCTCCTGCGCGAGGCAGCGTGCGATCTGCAGCCGCTGCTGCATGCCGCCGGACATTTCGGCGGGATACTTTCCGGCGTGGCCGGGCAGGCCGACCGTGCGCAGCAATTCCTCGATGCGGGCAGGGCGCTCGGCGGAGGGCATCCCGCCCGCTTCGAGCGCCAGCGACACATTGCCGGCCGCGGTGCGCCACGGCAGCAGCGCCTTGCCGTAATCCTGGAAGACGATGGCGATCTCGCGCCGCGGATGCAGCATCAGCTGACCGTCGAAATCCACCCTGCCGCTGGTCGGCTGGTAGAGCCCCGCCGCCAGCCGCAGCGCGGTGGTCTTGCCGCAACCGGACGCACCGACGACGCAGAGGAATTCGCCGGGCCGGACGCCAAGGCTCAAATTCTCGATGATGGTCTTGCCACCGAGCTGGAGCGTAACGCCGGTGAAGGCGATCTGCGGTCTCGGCTGGCCGGGGATGACTTCGAAGCGTTTTGCGGCGTTGACCATGGCGTCAGCTCTCGCTTCCATTGGGGTAGACGATGTCGATCGTCGAACGCAGATGCGCCTCCAGCATCGCCTGCGCGCCGGCGATATCGCGGGAAAGAACGCGGTCGGCGAGCAATTGGTGGACGCGTACGAATTTCTTGCCGCTGTCGAGGGAGCGCATCATCACGCGGCGATAGCGGTAGGCCTGGTCGTAGAGATCGGAATGCGCGGCCAGCAGCCGCTTGGAGCCGCAGCCGCTCAGAAGAGCGCTGTGGAAACCCTTGTGCAGCCGGTCGAAATCATCGGCGCCTTCGCGGAATTCATCGCCGGTCCGCTCGATGTGCCGGCGCATCTGGTGCAGCGTGCTGACGATGCCGGCTTCCCAGGCATCGTCGCCATGGGTAATCGCCAACCTGATAGCCTCGATCTCGACCGCGGTCCGCATCACGGTGATATCGTGCAGATCCTCGCGACTGACGTCCGCGACGCGAAAGCCGCGCTGTCCTGTTCCAACGATCAGCCCGCGCGACATCAGCCGTGATAAGCCCTCGCGCAGCGGCGTCGCGCCGATCTCATAGCGCTGAACCAGATCGATGATCCCAAGCCGCGATCCCGGCGCGAGATGCCCGGCCAGTATGTCGTGCTCGACCAGCGTGGCCGCTCGCTCGCTTAAAGTTGCGGCCTCAGTCGCGGGTTGGGTCGAATTGCGCTCGGTAGTCGACATTGCAACAGCCTCACTTCAGGACCAGTTTGGCGGTATCGAGCTTGGATTGCAGCATTTTCTGCGACGACATTACCTCGATCCACCAGATCAATTGCTCGGGCTTAAGCACCGGCTCGGATTGGTTCGGGGGCGTCGCCTTGACCAATTCGATCGGCTGCTTGGTGAATTTGGAGATCGACGCGGACGCCTTTTCGCGATCGCCATTGACGATCAGCGCGGATTCGGCGATCGCATCGCGAAATTTCTTGATCGCGACGGCGTTCTTGTCGGCCCATTCGCGGGATGCCGCGTAGAAAATGATCGGGTCGGTGCGCGCGAGCTCGGCTGCATAACGCGCGCCGACCGAGCCTAATCCTGCGTTCAGCATACGCGCCACGAACGGCTCGGCGGTCAGCACGGCATCGACGCCGCCTGATTTGATGATGTCGGCCATGGTCGGGAAGGTGACCTCGACGAAATTGACGCGCCTGGGATCGACACCTTTGTCCACCAGCCACTTTACGAACAGCACATGCAGGAAGGCGTTGAGGCCGGGCGCGCCGACTTTCTTGCCGACGAAATCCTTCGGCTCCTTGATGGTAATGCCGATGCGGACGAAGGCGGCGATGCTGTCCTGGTTCACCGGGCTCATCACGCTCGCGCCAGCGATGGCGACGAGGTCGAGGCCGCCGTCAACGGCCTGCAGAAACACAGTCGAGGTTGGCCCACCGATCTGAATCGAGTTGGAAAGGATCGCGGCGGGGATGTTCGAATTGATGCCGATCGGCGTCATCTCGACTTCAAGCCCGTGCTTTTTGAAGATGCCTTCGTCGATCGCCACCATGGCGGAGGCGCAATCCGACGTCGCCGTGCAACCGACCTGAATCTTGGCCTGCGCGACGGCAGCTCCCGTCAGCGCCAGGCTGACCGCAAAGGTTGCAAGGGTCCTTTTCACCGCCATCTCCCCGGTTTACATTTTTTGCGCTTGATTATCGATATTTTTTTTGATCATATATTTCATCCAAAAGCAAGAGGGCGGCACACAATGAAACTCGCAACATTCAAATCCGGCGGTCAGGAAAAGGTCGGGATCGTGCATTCCGGCGACGGCAAACTGTTCGATCTCGCCGCGGCCGCCGGCCGGAACGGCGCCGCCAATCCGGCCTTTGCATCCATGCTTGCCCTGATCGACGCCGGCGAAGGCGCGCTCGAACAGGCATCGGCGGTGTTCGACAAGCACGGCAAGGACGAAACCTTGTCGGTATCAGCTGCAACGGCCGACATCCTTGCCCCGATCCCGGAGCCGCGGCAGATGCGGGACGGCATGTCATTCCCGCTGCACATTCTCCAGGCCCCGCGCGGCCAGCTCAAGCTCGCCGCACGCGCCAGGAACGACATGGCGGAACTGGCGCGGATCGAGGCCGAGCCGCTCGGCGAATTGCCGGAGGTCTATCGCAAGCAGCCGATCTATTACATCACCAACCGCTTCAGCGTCCGCGGCACCAACACCACCGTAAAGTGGCCGCGCTACAGTCAGGTGATGGACTACGAATGCGAATTCGGCATCATCACCAAGAACAAGGGTGCCAACATTTCCGCCGCGAAAGCCAAGGATCACATCTTCGGTTATACGATCTTCAACGATTTTTCTGCGCGCGACGCCCAGCGTATCGAAATGGAGGGGCGGCTCGGTCCCGCAAAAGGCAAGAGTTTCGATGGCGGCAACGTGATGGGACCGTGGATCATCACACCGGACGAAATCGGAGACCCCTACAAGCTCAAGATGGAAGTGCGCGTCAACGGCAAGATGCGCTCGCAAGGGGTTTCCGATGGAATGCTGTTTTCATTCGAGGAGATCATCGCCCATGTCACCAGGGATGAGACCCTGATGCCCGGCGAATTCATCGGCTCCGGCACGGTCGGCAATGGCTGCGGACTGGAACTCGGCTGGTATCTCGAACACGGCGACAGCATCGAGCTTGAAGTCGAAAAGATCGGTATCCTGAAGAACCGGGTCGAACGGCAATAGGGCGCCGCGACCACGCCACCACAACAAGAACCAAAAACATTCAGCGAGGAAACGCCAATGGCGCGCAAGTTGATCGATATCTCCGTTCCCCTGCAAAACGACGTACCCGCCGATCCGCCGGGCGGTCACCCGACTATCCAGTACATCGACCACCAGCAGGGCCTGCCGCGCATGCTGCAGTTCTTTGACGGGCTGAAGGCCGAAGACTTGCCGGACGCGCAGGGCTGGGCGGTCGAGCAGGTGCAGCTCTCGACCCACAACGGCACGCATCTGGATGCGCCCTGGCACTTCCATCCCACCATGAATCGGGGCGAGCGATCCTGGACCATCGACGAGGTGCCGCTGGAATGGTGCCTGCAGCCGGGCGTGAAGCTCGACTTCCGGCATTTTGCCGACGGCTATGTGGCGACCGCCAAGGACGTGGAGAACGAGCTCAAGCGTATCGGTCATACGCTGTCGCAGCTGGAAATCGTGGTGGTCAACACCAGCGCCGGCGTCAAATACGGCCGGCAGGATTATGTCACCTCGGGCTGCGGCATGGGCTATGAGGCGACCATGTATCTCCTCGAGCGCGGTGTGCGGCTGACCGGCATCGACGGCTGGAGCTGGGATGCGCCGTTCGTCTACACCGCAAAGAAATATGCCGAGACCAAGGATGCCAGCCTGATCTGGGAAGGCCACAAGGCCGGTCGTCACATCGGCTATTGCCACATCGAGAAGTTGCACAACCTCGAGCAACTGCCATCGACCGGGTTCATGGTGTCCTGCTTCCCGGTGAAGATCGAACGCGCCTCGGCGGGCTGGACCCGGGCCGTCGCTATTCTCGACGGATAGATCCATCGCCTGCGAGAAAGGCCGGGAGGAATTTCATGATGGAATGCCTCTAGCCGTTTGGCAGATGCGTCTGCGGGAGTGAGTTCGCTTCGTCGAGTTCAGCCCGCGCCGTGGCTTCAACCTCGGTGTGGCACTGGTACTGACGACAGCGGGCGCGCGCCGCAACGCGGACACTGCGCATCTCGATTGAGCGCAGCGCGCTCATGCCAGACCTGAGTCAAGCTAACCCACCTGCTGCGCGGTGGAGGTTTCAAATTGGCGGCAAAGAAAAAGGCGTGCCGGTTGTCCGGCACACCTGATTATTGTTTAGACCGTGCGTAAATTTCGCTGATCAGTCCGGTATCAGTAATACCTGCAGACGCGAACGCCGTAGGCATTCCACCAGCAGCGCGGTCCGCCGCGCACCACGGGAACGCCGTAGAAGCCGTAGCCCCGGCCATAATAACCACGGCCGCGACCCCAGCCGCCGCCGCGATAGAAACCACGACCACCACCGCGACCCCACCCGCCGCCACGGCCTCGTCCACCGCGGGCTTCAGCCGGCGAGGTCGTCGCACCTACCAGAATGGCAGACGTGCTGGCGACGTAGACGAACAACAGAGCGAGCGCTGCAAGACAACGCGTGAGGATATTGTAGCGTTTAGCCATTCTAGAATCTCCCGGTCACTTTCTAAACCACCTGGACTTCCGCATTATCAAACTTAGACGCTCGAAAATGCTTTTGGTTCAGATGAGCTAAGATAATATCTTTACTAAGGTTCTTCCGGCAATTCGGGACTTTATTAAGACGGAAAGATAAGGTCAAGTTACACCACGACTTGCAACAAATTCTCGCGTTGCGCCGTTCATCTTCGTTCATCTTCGTTCATCTTTCTGTCCGATTGTGCACTGCAGAATTACCGAAACGAAAACTCGGCAAGACAAACCAGCCGAGAAATCGGGCAAGCCCACGCCAACAACTTGAAGTCGACATCTCGCGCACGACGATCCCCCGCCTTAAAGAGTATCCATGCCCAAACAGCACACCTATGTCCTCGGCCTGAACACCTACGACCATGACGTGAGCGCCTGCCTGCTGCGCGACGGCGCCATCGCATTCGCGATCGCCAAGGAGCGGATCACGCGGGTCAAGCATGCGTCCGGCTTCTACAAGGAGGTGATCGATTATTGCCTCGAGGCAGAAGGCATCACGCTGGATGACATCGATCTGATCGTTCGCAATTGCTACATCATGCCGGTGGGGGAAATGGAGGAGCGGCTGGTCTATTTTGACGCGCCGGGCTTCCTTCCCGAATTTGAACGGGACGACGCGGCCAAGCACCCGTTGTATTTGTCGCACTCGGACAAGGTGGTGACGATCTCCCACCATCTGGCGCACGCCTACAGCGCGTTCGCGGTATCGCCGTTCGAGGAAGGCGTGGTGATGATCGTCGATGGCGTCGGCAGCTATCGGTCCGACGTCATGGAGTCCTATCCCTCGAGCGACACCGCAACGCCGCTCGCGCGCGAATCCGAGAGCTATTACAAGTTCAAGGGTTCGACGCTCGAATGCCTGAAGAAGGTTTTCATGGAGCCGGACCGCGGCTTCCTGAGCGATGAATTCTACAACATGCCGGGGATGGGCGCGCTCTACAGCCGGGCGTCGACCTACATTTTCGGCGACTGGAATAAATGCGGCGAGTTGATGGGGCTCGCGCCCTACGGCCGCCACAACCAGGTCAAGAGCCTGATGGGGCTGACCGACGGCACGCTGCAGGTACCGCACTGGACCACCGATCTCAAGCAGCCCTACATCCAGGACGGCAGCAACTGGGAAAAGAGCCCGGCCATGCGGCACTGGGAGGATCTGGCCTGGCGGGTGCAGGACGACACCGAGAACGTGCTGCTCGCCCGCGCGCGCTGGCTTCGCGAAACCACCGGGGCCAAGAACCTGACGATGGCCGGTGGTGTTGCCCTGAACTGCGTGGCCAATGGCCGGCTCGCCCGTGAAGCCGGTTTCGACAATATCTGGATCCAGCCGGCGACCGGCGATGACGGCATTGCGATCGGCTGCGCGTATTATGGCTGGCTCGAGATCCTGAAGCAGCGCCGCAACTTCGTCATGGAGCATTCCTATATCGGCAAACCCTATAGCGATGCGGATGTCGCGGCTGCGCTGCAGCGGTTTCTGGTGCGCATCCAGATCGACGCCAGGCGCAGCGACAATGTTTGCCGCGACACCGCGAAGCTGCTCGCCGATCAGCGGGTGATCGGCTGGTTTCAGGGCGGCTCGGAGTTCGGCCCGCGGGCGCTCGGCAACCGCAGCCTGCTCGGCGATCCCCGCAAGCCCGAGATGAAGGATATCCTGAACAGCCGCGTCAAGCACCGCCAGGCGTTCCGCCCGTTCGCGCCGATCGTATTGGCCGAGCGGATGAAGGACATTTTCGAGGGCGACGCGGATTCCCCGTTCATGCTGCTTGCGAAACCGGTTCGCCCTGAATGGCGCGACAAGATTCCGGCGATCGTGCATGTCGACGGTACCGCGCGCGTCCAGACCGTGCGCGAAGCGACCAACCCGAGGCTGTACCAGTTGCTGAAGGAGTTCGACGCGCTGACCGGCGTTCCCGTGCTAATCAACACGTCATACAACATCAAGGGCGAGCCGATCGTCGAAACGCCGCGCGATGCCGTGGCCTGCTTCCTGACCACGGGGGTCGACCATCTGATCATGCACGACACGGTGGTATCGAAGACCGCCATGCACAAGATCGTCGGACCGCTGGTCGATACCTACTACGACGTGACGAACCTGGTGTCGGCGACGGCTAGACCGGCCTAAAGGTGGCCGTTTAGTGGGGGGCGGGAGCCCGATCAAGCCGCCTCGATCAGGCGGCTTTCGGCGCCGCCGGCTTGGGCAGCGGCTTGTCCTGCCGTTTCGACCAGGAAATGTAATAGGCGACGATGGTCATGATCGCGATGCCGGTTACGCTGACGAAGATCTGCGCGAACAGCGAGCCGGAGCTCAGCGACAGCTGGAAGTGCCCGACGAACGACAGGAACACGCCGACGCAGAACACCGCGAGCGATTGCTGGCCGCAGACCACCAGCGGATCGAATATTCTCCATTCCAGCGCCGGCCAATCCTTCGGGATGAAACGGATCACCAGGATCACGATCACCACGAAATGAAGGAAGCGATAGGGCGCCAAATTGGTCTTGTCGTTCGGATTGAACATCGAATAGAGCCAATGCGGGAACATGTTTCCGAAATCCGGAAACCTGCCGGCCATCGTCATGACCAGCGCCAGCAGCAGATAGGCGATACAGAAATACAGCGTCAGCGGGTGGTTGATCAGCCCCGCCGACCGCCGGGCGCCGCCGAGCGCGCACCAGGAGCCGAACACGAACAGCACCTGCCAGGCGAACGGGTTGAAGTACCAGGTTCCGGCGGGATAGGCCGCCAGGTTCCAGCCGGTCTGCCGCGACACCAGCCACAGCACGATGGCGGCGACCATGGTCCAGTTGGGCTGGCGCAGCATCATCCACAGCACCGGCGGGAACAGCCCCATCAGCACGATGTAGAGCGGCAGCACGTCGAGATTGACCGGCTTGAACTTCAGGAACAGACCCTGGCGCAACGTTTCGGTCGCGTTGTCGACCAGGCCGACGACGTTGAATTCGTTGACGAGCTCGGAATCGCCGAACCGCAGCGCGAGGTAGCTGATCGAGGCGATATAGATCACGAACAGGATGATATGGGCGACGTAGAGCTGCCAGACGCGCTTGGTCAGCCGCGTGGCGCCGACGATGAAGCCGCGGTCGAGCATCATTCGGGCATAGACGAAGGAGGCGGTGTATCCGGAAATGAAAACGAACAGGTCGGCCGCGTCACTGAAGCCGTAGTTGCGGGTCGTGATCCAGTTCACCACGTTGTCCGGGATGTGATCCAGATAGATCGCCCAGTTCGCAACCCCGCGAAACAGGTCGAGCCGCAGGTCGCGTCCTTTTTCGGGCAGGGTGGCGTTGATTTTCATGGGAGCCGCTTCGATGTGATGCTGTCGGGACGATTGCGCCGCCGGACCAGGCCTTGAATCAGGCCTCGAACCATACCCTGGCCGCATGGCGGCCGAAGATTGTCACAGTGCCGCATAATGACTATACCGGTCCGGAAATGGTACATCCGGGGTTATGGAATCACCGATCAAATCCCTGAAAGGTGTCTCTATACTATCCCGGCCGTCTGCGCCAAACGTCTCCAAGTCTAGTGTCTTTAAGTCGCACATCTCCGAAGGTTCGACCATCCATGACCGCACGCATTTTTAAGCCCGCCAAAAACGCGATGCAATCGGGGAGGGCCAAGACTCGGGAGTGGCAGCTCGACTACGAGCCCGAGCAGCCCCGGGCCATTGAACCGCTGATGGGGTGGACCTCATCCGGCGACATGAAGCAGCAGCTCACGCTCCGCTTCGATACCAAGGAAGACGCGGTGGCCTATTGCGAGCGCAAGGGCATTCCCTATCAGGTGATCGAACCCAAGGACTCCGTTCACCGGCAGGTCGCCTATGCCGACAATTTCGCTTTCCGGCGCGGCGAGCCCTGGACTCACTGAGTCCTGAACCCATTGAAGCGCTAGGGATCGCTTCGGGGCGTCGGATCCCCCGGGATCGGCAAGGGCGCATCCTTCGCGACGCCAAGGACCGGCAGGCTTCTGATGGTCCGCACCTCGGGCATGGCGGCGAACTGCCGAAGCTGCTGATGCATCCCCTCGACATCGGGCGCGACGCATTTGAGTAAAAAGTCCGCTTCTCCCGAGATGCGCCAGCTTTGCAGAACCATTGGCAGGGCCGCAATCGAGGCTTCGAACGCTTCCAGCGCCGCCTTGGCCTGGCTCGCCAGCTGGATCGATACGAACGACACGACCTCGTAGCCGAGCACCTTCTCGTCGATCGTGGCGCGGATCGCCTTGATCACGCCGCGGCTGCGCAGGGACCGCACGCGCCGCAGGCAAGGCGGCAGGGAGAGGCCGACACGACTGGCCAGTTCGTTGATCCGGATGCGTCCATCCCTCTGAAGCTCGGACAATATCTTCAGGTCGATGTCGTCGAGCTTGTGATTGACTGTCATGGCTGCTCGTCCGCGCTCGAGAGTTCGCCGCTGCTAGACAGCTGCAGCGCGCCGTGGCTTGCGGATGCTGTGGGCAGGGGCGCTCGCGGCCTGCGGCGACACGCCCGACAGCACCAGTTTCTCATGGGCGGCGATGATCGCGTCCCTGGTCAGGCGTCCGCCTGGCCGGTACCAAGTGCAGAGGCCGGTCAGAAGCGCCAGGATCGCAAACGTCGCCACCTTGACGTCAACGACCTCGAAGACGCCTTCGGAAACGCCCTCCGAGAGGATGCGCGCCAGCCGCGCCTCATAGGCGCTCCGCAGCGCCACGATCGCCTCATAGTTCTTCGGCTCCAGGCTGCGCAGCTCGGAATTGGCGATGAAGACCTCGCGCTTGCGGCTCATGTGGTAGGTGACGTGGAATGCGACGAAGGCGCGGAGCTTTTCCTCCGGGCCTTGCTTTCCTTCCAGCGCGAGGTCGAGCTGACGAATGAGCTCGTTGACGTGGTCCTGCACCAGCTCGAACAGCAGTTCCTGCTTGGTGCTGATATGATTGTAAAGCGACCCCACCTGGATCCCGACCTCGGCGGCGAGGTCGCGCAGGCTCATCGCCGAATAGCCCTGTTCGAAGATCAGGCGCAGCCCGGCCTTGCGGATCGCTTCCAGCGTCTTCGGGCCATAAGAGCCGATCGTGCGTGCCATCTGGTCCCCGAGGCAGTGGATTGAGCCGCTCATAAAGATACAAACGACCGTATGTTTATTACATGAGATATGAGGAATTTCAACGGCATGACATGCCACTTTGGTGGAAAATCGAAAATGACTACCATCCTCTTGCGGCGCGATTAAAAAAACGTATGATCGTTTTTAATTCGGAGGAGACGTGATCGTGCAAGTGGGCCCGCAATCCCGGCTGCCGGGACACTTCGCCGCAAAGATGGTACAGCCTGTCGCGCCGTTTCGCGAGAGGTCTTGTCCCGTCAGTCCTAGAGCCACGCACCAACCGCCCGTCACCCAAAGAAACGATAGGCCATGTCGCTTCATTCAACGATCGATCCCACATCCGCCGATTTTGCCCGCAACGCCGAAGTGATGCGCGGCCTCGTCGCCGACCTCAGAGAAAAACTCAAGGTGGTTGCCGGCGGCGGCGGCAAAACCTCGCGCGCGCGGCATACCTCGCGCGGCAAGATGCTGGCGCGGCAGCGTGTCGACCTGCTGGTCGATCCCGGGACCGCGTTCCTTGAGTTGTCGCCGTTGGCTGCCCACGGCCTCTATGGCGGCGACGTCCATTCCGCCAGCGTCATCACCGGGGTGGGGCGCATCTCGGGCCGCGAATGCGTCATCGTCGCCAACGACGCCACCATCAAGGGCGGCACCTACTATCCGATGACCGTGAAGAAGCATCTGCGCGCGCAGGACATCGCGCGGCAGAACAATCTGCCCTGCGTCTACATGGTCGATTCCGGCGGCGCGTTCCTGCCGCTGCAGGACGAGATCTTTCCCGACGAGCGGCATTTCGGCCGCATCTTCTACAACCAGGCGCAGATGTCGGCAGCTGGCATTCCGCAGATCGCCATTGTGATGGGCTCCTGCACGGCCGGCGGCGCCTATGTGCCCGCGATGTCGGACGAGAGCATCATCGTGCGCAACCAGGGCACGATTTTTCTCGGCGGGCCGCCGCTGGTGAAGGCCGCGACCGGCGAGGTGGTCACGGCCGAAGAGCTCGGCGGCGCCGACGTGCATTCGCGGCAATCCGGCGTCACCGACCATTACGCACAGAACGACGCCCATGCGATCGGGATCGCGCGGCGCATCGTCGCGACGCTGAAGCCGCCGACGCGCGCCACACTCAACATGCGCGAACCGCGCGAGCCGCTGTTCCCAGCGGAAGAAATCTATGGCGTGGTTTCCGCCGACGGCCGCAAGCCGTTCGACGTTCATGACATCATCGCGCGGATCGTCGATGGTTCCGAATTCGACGAGTTCAAGAAGCTTTACGGCACGACCCTGATCTGCGGCTTCGCCCATATCTGGGGCTATCCGGTCGGCATCATCGCCAATAACGGCATCCTGTTCAGCGAGAGCTCGCTGAAGGGCGCGCACTTCATCGAATTGTGCTGCCAGCGCAATATCCCGCTGGTGTTCCTGCAGAACATCACCGGCTTCATGGTCGGCAAGAAATACGAGGCCGGCGGCATCGCGCGCGACGGCGCCAAGCTGGTGACGGCAGTGGCGACCGCCGGCGTGCCGAAATTCACCGTCGTGATCGGCGGCTCCTATGGCGCCGGCAATTACGGCATGTCGGGGCGGGCCTACAGCCCGCGCTTCCTCTGGATGTGGCCGAACGCCCGCATTTCGGTGATGGGCGGCGAGCAGGCGTCGATGGTTCTGGCCCAGGTGCGGCGCGACGGTATCGAGGCCAAGGGCGACACATGGTCGGCCGAAGAGGACGAGAAGTTTCGTGCGCCAATCCGCGCCCAGTATGAGAGCCAGGGCAGTCCCTATTATGCCACCGCGCGGCTGTGGGACGATGGGGTGATCGATCCCGCCGATACGCGGCTGGTGCTCGGCCTTGGATTGTCCGCGGCTGCCAACGCGCCGATCGAACCGACGAAATTCGGCCTGTTCAGGATGTGATGCAGGAACTGATGATGGACCGCTCGAAACTATACCGGCGTTTTCGCACGCTGTTGATCGCCAACCGCGGCGAGATCGCCTGCCGCGTGATCCGCTCCGCCCGCGCCATGGGGCTGCGCACCGTGGCCGTTTATTCCGAGGCCGACCGCGACGCCATGCATGTCGCCATGGCCGATGAGGCCGTGCTGCTCGGCCCCGCACGGGCCCGCGACAGCTATCTCAACATTGAGCGGGTCATTGAAGCGGCGCGCCAGACCGGGGCCGAAGCGGTGCATCCCGGCTACGGGTTCCTGTCCGAAAATGCCGAATTCGCGCAGGCCTGCCTCGATGCCGGCCTGGTGTTCGTCGGTCCGACCGCCGCGATGATGACGGCGATGGGCTCCAAATCCGGCTCCAAGGCGCTAATGGAAAAGGCCGGCGTGCCGCTGGTACCCGGCTATCACGGCGAGGCCCAGGACGAGGCCACGCTGGCGACTGCCGCCGACAAGATCGGCTTCCCGGTACTGGTCAAGGCCTCCGCCGGCGGCGGCGGGCGCGGCATGCGCGTGGTCAATTCGGCCGGTGAATTGTCGGCCGCCATCGTCAGCGCCAAGCGCGAGGCCAAGGCGGCGTTCGGTGACGATCGCATGCTGATCGAAAAGTTCGTTCTGAACCCGCGTCACATCGAAGTGCAGATCATCGGCGACAGCCACGGCAATCTGCTGTCGCTGTTCGAGCGTGAATGCACGCTGCAGCGGCGCCATCAGAAGGTGATCGAGGAGGCCCCGTCGCCGACGCTGGACGCCGCCCAGCGCGAGACGGTCTGCGCCGCCGCGCGCAAGGCGGCTGGCGCGGTCAACTATGTCGGCGCCGGCACCATCGAATTCGTCTCCGACGGCAAGGACGTGTTCTTCATCGAGATGAACACGCGCCTGCAGGTCGAGCATCCCGTGACCGAACTGATCACCGGCGTCGATCTGGTGGAATGGCAGTTGCGGGTGGCGTTCGGCGAAAAGCTGCCGCTGGCGCAAAACGAGATCAAACTGAACGGCCATGCCATCGAGGCGCGGGTCTATGCGGAAAACCCGCAGAAGAATTTTATGCCCTCGGTCGGCCGGATCAGGACATGGCGTACGCCTGACGCTGTCGACGGCCTGCGCATCGATGCCGGCTATCGCAGCGGCGATGCGGTGTCGCCCTATTACGACGCCATGCTCGCGAAGGTGATCGCGTGGGCGCCGACGCGGCAGGCGGCGATTGAGAGGCTGAACCGCGGGCTGGAAGAAACCGACGTCCGCGGCATCGTGACCAACATTCCGTTCCTGTCGGCGCTGGTGACGCATCCGCAAGTTCGAGCGAATACCATCGACACCAGTTTCATTGAACGCGAATTGAAGGGCCTGACCGAACCGAAACACGCTTGCGGCGATCTTGAACTCTGTGCGGCGGTCGCCGCTATCGTCGTCGAGGAGCGCAAGGTCGCAGCCAAGGAGGCCCATTCGCCGTGGCAGGCGTTTGGCTGGCAGCCGGTCGGCCAGCGGCAGCGGGTGTTCGCGCTTCGCCAGGGCCAAGGTGCCGAGCAGAAAGTCACCCTGGACTATGGCAACGGAGCGTCGACGCTGTCGATCGGCGATCGCCAATTCGTTTTCACGACGTCGCCTGCCGATGATGGTGGTTTTGATCTGACGCTCGACGGGATGAAGTCCCATGTCGTCGCGGTCATCGAGGGTCACGAACTCTATCTGCGCACCCGCAACGGCCGTTTCGACCTGCATTGGGTCGATCCGTTCGGCGGCGAGACCGAGGAGCATGTTGGCGAGGACAAGATCGTGGCGCCGTTGCCGGGCACCGTGGTGGCGCTGCTGGCCGAAGAGGGCGCGACCCTGGAGAAGGGCGCTGCGATCCTGACGCTGGAAGTCATGAAGATGGAGCAGACGCTGCGCGCGCCCTATGCCGGCGTGTTGAAGAAGATCAAGTGCAAGGTCGGCGATATCGTCGGCGAAGGCGTCGAACTCGCCGAAGTCGAACCGTCAGCGTCATGAGCAATTCGGTCCGCATCATCGAGATGGGGCCGCGCGACGGCCTGCAGAACGAGAAGACGCTGGTCAGCGTCGAGGCGCGCATCGCCTTTGTCGAGGCGCTGGTGGCCGCCGGGCTCTCGACCGTCGAGGTTGGCGCCTTTGTCTCGCCAAAGGCGATCCCGCAAATGGCGAGTTCGGATCAGGTGCTGCGCGGGGTCAGGCATGTCAAGGACGCCGAATTCCACGTCCTGGTCCCGAACGAGAAGGGCTATGACGCCGCGCGTACCGCAGGAGCCGAGGTTGTCTCCGTATTTGCCGCTGCATCCGAAGGCTTTTCTCGCGCCAACATCAATTGCTCGGTCGCGGAGTCGATCGAGCGCTTCAAGCCGGTGCTGGAGCGAGCCAAGGCGGATGGCGTCAAGGTGCGCGGCTATATTTCCTGCGTGCTCGGCTGTCCGTTCGACGGCGAGATCATGCCGAAGGCGGTCGCCGATCTCGCCAGGACATTGTGGGACCTCGGCTGCTACGAGATCTCGCTCGGTGACACCATTGGGGTCGGCACGCCCCTCAAGGCCAGGCAGATGTTGCGCGCGGTCGCCGCGGAAGTGGCGACGGACAAGCTCGCGATGCATTTCCACGACACCTACGGCCAGGCGCTGGCCAATCTCTACGCCGGTATGGAGGAGGGCGTTCGCGTCATCGACTCTGCCGCCGGCGGCCTCGGCGGCTGTCCGTATGCGCCGGGCGCGACGGGGAACGTGGCGACCGAGGATGTGGTCTACATGCTCGAGGGCATGGGGATCGCGACCGGCGTTGACATGGACAAGCTACTTGCGGCGACCAACGAGGTCAGCCGCTTGATTGGCAGGCCCGCGGTCAGCCGCGTCGCTTCGGCGTTGAACGCCAAGAACCGCGCCGCGAAGTAGGCCGCTTACGCCGCCTTCAGGCCGACATTCGGCAGCATTGGCCGGTTCTTCAGCGCCTTGGCCATGATGGCTTCGACCTCCTCCTTTTCGTGCGGCAGCAGGCCCAGCCGCGGCGGGCGGGTTAGCGCGGTGCCACGGCCAATGATATGCTCGCACAGCTTGATGCATTGGACGAGGTCCGGACGGGCATCGAGATGCAGCAGCGGCATGAACCATTCGTAAAGCGGCATCGCTTCGGCGTAGCGTCCGGCCTTGGCGAGGCGGAACAAGGTCTCGCCCTCGCGTGGGAAGGCATTCGACATGCCCGATACCCAGCCGACCGCGCCCATCGCCACGCTCTCGACGATGACGTCGTCGAGCCCTGCAAACAGCACGAAGCGATCGCCGACCATGTTGCGGGTGTCGATGAACCGCCGTGTGTCGCCGGAGGAATCCTTGAAGCACACCACCGTCTCGACGTCGGCAAGCGTAGCGAGAATATCCGGCGTCACGTCGTTCTTGTAGATCGGCGGGTTGTTGTAGAGCATGACAGGCAGATCGGTCGCTGTTGCGACCGAGCGGAAGTGCGCGGCGGTTTCGTGCGGCTTGGACGAATAGACCAGCGCCGGCATCACCATGATGCCATCGATCCCGACGCGCGCGGCTTCCCTGGCGGTTTCGACGGCGAAAGCGGTCGTGAATTCGGCGATGCCGCACAACACGGGAACGCGGCCGGCGGCGACCGACTTTGCCGTTTCCATGATGGCGATTTTTTCCTTGCGCTCGAGCGAGGTGTTCTCGCCGACCGAGCCGCAGATGATCAGTCCGGACACGCCGTCGCGGATCAGGCCGTCCATCACCTTGGCCGTGGCGTTGATGTCGAGCGACAGGTCGTCATGGAATTGCGTGGTAACGGCCGGGAAGACGCCTTCCCAGGAAATGCGTGGGCTCATTGTTTCGCTCCGATTGGATTTTTCCGGCGGATTTTCTCAATCCGCCGGGAGTTGACTGGAAGAACGATGGAGAAGGTCAGAGCGTCGCGCCGACCTTGCGCAGCTCGGCGAGAACCGGCGCCTTCGGCAGCCAGATCTTGTCGAACTCGGCAATGACAGCCTCGGTATCTGCCGTCGCAACCTGCCGGATCGGGATCGGGGCGTTGCGAAAATTCTCGATCAGCTTGGGCTCGTTGCCCGCAAGCTCGTCGATCTGCGCGTCGAGCGTCGACTTGACGGTCTTGGCGATCAGCTCCTTGTCGGCTGCCGGCAGCGACTGCCACACGCGGCCGGAGACCACGGCCGCCATCGGCATGAAGAGGGCGTTCATCTGCAGGATGACCTTGGCGACCTTGTCGAAGCGCTGGTTCCAGGAGAATTCGAGGTCGGCCTCGAGCCCGTCGACCTGGCCGTTCGACATCGCGTCAAACACCTGCGGCGTCGGGATCGGCGTCGGCGCCGCGCCGAGCGAAGAATAGAAGTCGCGATAGACCGGCGTCGGATTGATGCGCAGCTTCATCCCCTTGATATCGGCCAGACCAGTCAGATCCTTGGCCGAGAAGATCGCGCGCATGCCGGTGATGCCCCAGCCCAGACCGATCGTTCCGGTTTCCTGCGGCAGCACGTCGAACAGTTTGACCGCCGCGGGGTGGCGGACGAACTTGGCCACCGACGGCGTCGAACGCACGATGTAGGGCGCATTGATCGCGGCGATATGCGGTACGCGCGAGCCGAGTTCGGCGGCCTGGATGAAGCCCATGTCGAGCGCGCCGGATTGCAGCTGCTGCATCATGGCAGGCTCGTTGCCGAGCTGGCCGGAGTGAAACACGGTCATGGTCAGGCGGCCGCTGGTGGCGGCCTTCAGGTCCTCGCCGAGCTTGAGCGCGGCCTTGTTCCAGGAATGACCGTTGGGCGTGATGAGGCCGAGGCGAAACTCCTTGGCCTGCGCCAGCGCGAGCGAGGGCGCGAACAACGGCACGGCCGCGCCGGCGGCGAGAAATCGGCCAAGAAATCGACGACGTGAAATGGTCATGACAAAGCTCCGTTAAGTTGGACGATTCACTTGATGAGGACGAGGGACAGGGAGGGATAGAGCGAGAGCAGCACCAGCAGGACGCAGGAGATCCCAAAGAAAGGCAGCGTCACGATGAACATCTTTCCCGGCTTGGCGCCGGTGACCGCGGCGGCGACGAAGAAGCAAAGGCCCACCGGCGGCGAGAGCAGGCCGAGCACCAGATTGATCACCACCACCACGCCGAAATGCCGGGGATCGATGTGATAGATCTCGGTGGCGACCGGCAGCAGGATCGGAACCGTCATGATCAGGCCGGGAATTCCGTCAATCACCGTGCCGATCACCAGCAGGATAGCGTTGCAAAGCAGCATGAAGCTGATCGGATCCTTGGCGACCGACTGGATCCACGCCGCGGTTTCCTGCGGCACCTTGCCGAAGATCAGCACCCACGAGAACACGGCGGCGGCCGCCACCAGAAACAGCACGATGGCCGAATAGATGCCGGAGCGCAGCATCATCTGCGGCAGCTGCGAGAATTCGAATTCCCTGGTCCAGTATTTTCCGATCAGGGCCGCCGCGACCGCGCCGACGGCCGCCGACTCCGTCGCATTGGCAAGCCCGCCCAGGATCGAGCCGACGATGACGATCGGAATCAGCAGTGTCGGACAGGTGCGCAGGATCGTCGCCACGCGCTGCCGCGGCGTCTGATATTCGGCCCGCGGGTAGTTGTAGACGTAGCCCATCAGCGCAATGACGAGACAGAACATCACCGTGAGGATCACGCCGGGCACGATGCCGGCGATCAGCATGTCGCTGACCGAGACCTGCGCCAGCACGCTGTAGACGACGAACATCACGGACGGCGGAATGATCGGTCCGAGCATGCCGCCATAGGCGGTCAGACCCGCCGCAAACGTCTTGTCGTAGCCCTTCTTCTCCATTTCCGGGACCATGATCTGCGCCATGATCGCGACCTGCGCGGTCGCCGAACCGAGGATGGAGGAGATGAACATGTTGGCGAGGATATTGACGTAGGCCAGCCCGCCCTTCAGCGAACCGACAAACGCCATCGCCATGTCGACGATGCGCCGGGTAATGCCGCCGCCATTCATGATCTCGCCGATCAGGATGAACAACGGTATCGCGATCAGTCCATAACTGTCGACGCCGCCGAACAATTGCAGCGGATAGGATTGAAACAGTACCGGATTGCCCGACGCGATGATGTAGACGAAACCGGCAAGGCAGAGACAAAGACCGATCGGCACGCCGACCAGCATGATCGCCATGAAGGCCGCCGAGGTGATGATCATCAGTTGACCCCGTCGAGCTCGGAGAGCTGGAAGCCCTTCAAGGCGGTTCGTGGCACGAGTTCGAGGTCCTCGAGCAGGTTTGCGATGCCGTGGATCGTGATCGACACGGCAAAGATCGGCAGCGTCAGATAGACCACCCAGGTCGGCCAATTCAGCGTCTGGGTGCGCTCGGTGTAGAGGAAGTTGAAGGTCTCGCCGGCAAATTTGCGAGCGTCGAAGCCGGCGCGGGCGAGGCCAACCGGGTCCATCCATAGCCAGCAGGTGGCGATCAGCGACACGCCGAACACCACCACCATGCCGGTTGCAATCACCTTGGCAAGCTTCTGAGTTCGCGCCGAAAGCCGTTCGGTCAGCATTGTGACGGCGAAATCGAGTCTCAGCCGGGTCATCGCGGATGCGCCGATAAACGTCAGCCAGACCACGCAATAGACGGCCGATTCATCGATCCAGTAGATCGGAAAATGCGAATAGCGGGTGACCACGTTCACCAGGATCAGGGCCGTCAGCAGATACATCAAGCCCATCAGGGCAATGCGCTCGCATGCGAGCAGGGCGCCGGAAGCCCTGACCACGACGCTGCGGGCGCTGAACGCCGGCGCATCGGAAGCCGTTTGTTCGATCATGGGGAGCCCCGCAACCCGCGAAATTTGCCGTGCATTCGCAAAATGTATAATTTATACAATCTTGCTGTCAATGGAGATTGCAGGGTGAATCATGGGCCTCGCACCGGCTTTGTGCTGGGGCGGACCACTTCAACGTGCGAAACAAGACCGCCTCGACTGGAGGGGCCGGCGATGAAGACGGAAGATCAAATGAAAGTCCCGCTAAAGCACCGGACCTTGTCGGCTGCGATCGTCGACCAGCTCAGGCAATCGATTCTCGACGGAACCTATCCGGCGGGATCGCAACTGCGACAGGACGCGCTGGGCGATGCTTATGGCGTGAGCCGCATTCCGGTTCGCGAAGCGCTGTTTCAGCTCGAAGCCGAAGGGCTGGTACGGATCGTCCCGCAAAAGGGGGCGATCGTTTCGGAACTGTCGCTCGACGAAATCAACGACGTGTTTGATCTGCGCCGGATCCTGGAGCCGCGGCTGCTGGCGCAATCCGCACCTTGCTTTGCCGCCAAGGACCTCGACGGGTTGGACGATATCCAGAAGCGCTTCGAGAAGGCGATCAAGGCGCGCAACGTCAGCGAATGGGGGCAACTCAATGCCGAGTTTCACATGGCGCTCTACGCGCAGGCACGCCAGCCCCGTACCAAGGCGATCGTCGTGGCGCTGCTGCAAACCAGCGACCGCTACACGCGCCTGCAACTATCCAACACCAAGGCGATGGGGATCGCTGAAAAGGAGCACGCCCATCTGATCGCGCTGTGCCGGGCACAGCAAATCGACGAGGCGTGCCGGTTTCTGGAACAGCATATCGAATCGGTGAGAGCGGATCTGTTGCAGGTCGTCGGCGGCGGCTCGATCGCAGTTCGTTCCAAGCGGGCAACGCGGGCAGGCGAGTAGCGCGAACGCATCAGGCGGCGACGTCGGTTGCGAGCTTCAGCAGATTGGCCGACGTCGCCGTCGCGGCACTGTAGTCCTTCCACGCGGTATCGCGCGCGATGTCGCGCCACATGGCGACGGTTGCCGCATCGAGTGCGCTGACTTTGGCGCCAGCCTTCTCATAGACCTTGGCCACTTCGATATCGTCGTCCTGTGCACCCTTCTTGCCGAAGGCTTCGAGGTCCGCGCCGACCGCGCGAATGATGTCCTGCTGGTTCTTCGGCAGCTTGTCGAAGCTCGCCTTCGACATCAACAGTGGCTCCAGCATGAACCAGTAGGAGGCGCCCGCGCCTGAGGTCAGCGATTTTGCGACCTCCTCCAGACGGAACGAGATCAGGCTGGTGGAGGAGGTAATTCCGGCATCGCAGGCGCCGCTTTGCATCGCCGCATAGAGTTCGTTGGAATTTACCGAGAGCACTGCTGCGCCCGCGGTCAGCAACACCATGTCCATCTCGCGCGAACCGCCGCGAACCTTGAGGCCCTTGGCGTCTTCCGGAGCGACGATCGGCCTGGAACGGCTGGCGACGCCGCCGGCCTGCCAGACCCAGCTCAGCAAGATGATGCCCTTGTCGGCCAGGAAATCGGTCAGCGCCTTGCCGACGGGGTGCGTTTTCCAGCGCAAGCCCTGATCGTAGGTCGACACCAGTCCGGGCATCAGGCCGATATTGGTTTCCGGCAATTCGCCGCCGGCATAGGGAAGGGGATAGAGGCTTAGATCGAGCTCACCTTTGCGCATCGCCGAGAATTGCGCGTTGGTCTTGATCAGCGAGGAGTTCGGGTGGACCTCGGCCGCGATCTCGCCGCCGCTGCGCTTGGCGACTTCCTGCGCGAACGTCCGGCACAGGCGGTCGCGGAAATCGCCCTTGTCGATGGTGCCGCCCGGAAACTGATGCGAAATCTTCAGCCTTGTTGCGGCGTGTGCGGTGCCCGTGCCGAAGCGAAGGATGGCAGGCGCGGCGAGCGCGGATCCGAGAACATGGCGGCGTGTGAGCATGGTTCTCCCCTGAATTCCATCCTTGATCGGCGTGTCCAAGCCGACCCTTGAGCGCAGCTTAACCGGCTGCCGTGCGTAGATTTTTCTGTTCTGATCGTTCGAACCAGCCTGTCGCTCAAGGCAGCAGTGGCTGATTCCAGAGCCAGACTTCAAGGTCTGCCGCAGTGCACACGTAGGAAGGAGAGGGGTTTCACGGACGACTTAACACGTCCAGGAGTGTCACGAAGAAGGACGGGGCAGGATGAAGGCGGACGCCATCGAAGGACGGCGGGATGGTGAAAGACGGCATGAACAATGGCCAAGCCGTCGTTTGTTTTTCAATCGGGTTCGCCCGCGCGGAGTCTTGAGATTTCCGGCGCGGACGCCCGCGCCCGAACGAGCGTTACTTCTTCTTGCCTTTGCCGCCGCTCTTGCGGGCCGCGTAGCGCGCATCGCGCTTGGCCTTCGCTTCGGCCTCGAGGGCTGCCTGTCTGGCGGCCTCTTCTTCCTTTTCGCGGGCGAGCTGGGCGGCAGCCGCGGCCGCAGCTTCTTCCTCGCGCGCCTTGGCTTCGGCCTTGGCGGCTTCGCGGGCTTCCTTGGCCTTGGCGCGGGCGGCCGCCTGCGCTTCGCGCTCGGCCTGACGCTGCTTCACCTCCGGATCGTCAGGGCCGGGCTGGGCCTTGAACTTGTTCAGGATGTTCTGTCTCGCTTGCTGGGCGGCCTTCTGGCGGTCGGCGAAGCTGGGTTCCTTGAATCCACTCATAAAAGGGGCCTTGTCGTTTTCTTGATTGGTTGTGAAAAGCAGGGGATTGGCGGTTTGCGCTTCAGTAGGTGAACCGGCGACAAAATGCCAGCGCCGAAGGGGGCAAACAGGGAGATTTCCGTGAACGGCCCGGTTGGTCCACCGATGCCGGTGAGCGCTTTGGCGGCGGCCTGGCCGGATCGCCGATGGCGTGCGCCTCGACACAAGCGCGAGCAAGCGCCGGCTTCCGGGCCGAGCCAGGAAGTGGCTGTTCTAATCACCCCTGAATTGGTCGCGGCGCCCCCCCGGGCCGAGAATTTTCGCAACCGTAACGGCCGTCATCGCCACGCGATCGGAAGTCCGCTGAGCCTCCAGCCTGTCGCGAGCTCCCTCCTTGATCATGAGATCGATGAGTTCGAGCCGCTTGGCATCGTCGGTCGCTTCAGCCAGTAGTTTTCGATAGCGATCGTAGTCGTAGCCCACTTCATGCTTGCTCATGGCACGCTCCGCACACGCGCTTTCCCCAAACCAACAATGTTGATCAACCTCTGCACGCGCGCAATGGATTTGCGGGACTTGTACCCCTTGCCGCGCATCTTGGCGTGCGAGTGTTGCAGAATTGATCCGGCAGGTAGCGCACAGGTTGTGGCGCGGCCGGATGTCAGGAGAGGGAACCCGATACGATCGGTAACGCCGTCCCGGCTTGGGCCGAAACCTGCCGGTGCGATCGGTCGCACCCGAAAGCTGAAAATCTGTGAATTCGCTCACATAAGGACGGCCGGCGCGGGCCTATGTTGCGGCAGTCCTGAAAGGAGCGACCACCATGATCCCGAATTGGTGCACCCCTAAAAATGTCGTTCTCGCCGCAGCGATCGTTTTGTTCGCCTGCGTCGCGGGCGGGGTCGCGACCGGACTGGCGTACCCGGAGCCGGTGTCCAGCGCCGCGCTCGGGCCGGATTGGCAGTGCAGCCGGATGGCGTTTGTCTGGACCACCTGCAGGAGGCTGACGCACGCCAAATCTGCATCGATTCGTGTAGCCAGGGAACCGGTTTGCACGCGCATCCGGTCCTAGGCGCGAGAGGGTCCGGGAACGCTGCGTTCGGTTTGCATCGCTAAAGCGCTTTCCAGCAAAATGGCTAACCGGTTCGCGTCAAGAAAACGCGTCAGATCAAGAATCCAGAGCGCCGTTCCGATTTCAGTCGGAACGGACAGGGCTCTAGACGATGGTCGTGAGCACGTACGAATGCCACGCACCCCAGTCGATTCCATCGAAAGCGCGCACATACATTGACGCGCGCGTTGCGCGCTCGGCGCCACCGAACACGCGTTCTCCGGTGTCGCTTAAGGATGCGCCACGCCCAGCGGGACGGAGGCGGTTCAGCGAGCGCTCGGTCAACGGCAAGCACGACGGCGCTGCGCGTCTTGCCTTCGCCTTTTTTCGTGTGAGGTCGTCGAGCATCACAGCCCATCGGCACGAATTTGACTAATCGCCTTCGAAGATCAATTAATTCTTGCCGCGATATTCCATCAGAAGAATTCAACATCACCGTAATAGATGCGCCAGCGGTCGAAGCGTTCCGGGTGTGAGCGGCGGTGAGGGCGGGCATGCCATTGAAGCGCGGCCCGGTCGGATCGGCAAATCGTCCTGCAGCCGGCGTTTCCCGTTCTGCGCGCTTCAGCAACCAGTATCGCCCATCACCCGGCGTCCCTTACTGAAGCATCATCGGCGAAGCGCTCGGACAGTCTGCATTGAAATGATTGAAGTCCCGGTCTATGAAATGGCCATGGCCGAGGCTCGCAAGATCTCACCCAAATTGCTTGAATTGTTGGTGTGTCCCCTGACCAAGGGGCCGCTGGAGTTTGATGAGGTAAAACAGGAACTGATCTCCCGTTCGGCACACCTCGCATACTCGATTCGCGACGGGATCCCGATCATGCTGCCGGCAGAAGCGCGAAAGCTGGATTGAAGTCTTTGGTCTACCAAAGATCCCGTCTCACACAGCGTTCGTTTGCAAGCGACTTGCGGTGAATGTGCCTTCGTTCAGCAAGGAAGATGAGATGCCAGTCGTCGGGCGAAAATATCACATGGCTTGCCGAGGTGCGTTCCGCCTTGAGGACGATGGCACCGGGATTATCGATCCGTAGGCCGCCTCAGTTGGCGGCCTCTCTCTTATGGTGCCACGCGAAGCCATCTTGGCGCTCGCCGGATCAGCGAATGTCGAACCGTTACTGCTCGGTCCGTTACCGGGCGAGCGACAACCATGAAAGCCAGGAGTTCTCTTCAATACAGAATGCGACACGGCTTTTTCGAGAAGAAGCCAGCTATCCGATTGAAAATATTGGCGATCCCAGCAGGATTCGAACCTGCAACCCACGGAGTAGAAATCCGTTACTCTATCCAGTTGAGCTATGGGACCGTCGGAGTCTTTGTAGCACACTGCCAATATGAAAAATCCGCTTCGGAGCCAAGTCCGCTCCGAACCGATTTCCTTCAGGCTGCGACAAAGCCAGACGGCGAACCATTGCCATCGGTCCGCCCATCAATCAATGCTGCGCCGGCAACCCCTGCCGGTGCGGTCCGGGACCTTGGACTGCCAGAGCCATGCCGCATGCGACTCTTTCGCAAGCCTCTTCCATCGCCATCAGTCCGTCACCTTTTCGCGCACTTTTCGTCCGTTACGAGGCGGTCGTCCGCCCAAGGAGCTCCATCATGATCGGTTTGGTTCGCGCCACAGTCGTTTGCGCCACGATGGCGCTTGGCCTGGTCGCAGCGCAGGCAGCAGACAAAGCCTTCAAACGCGACGATCTCGCCGATTCCGCGGTCAAGCTGGAGGCCCAGATCAAGAGCGAGGCGGGGCCGGTCGCCAAATCCAGCGCGACGCTGCGGACCGATGCGGATACCGCCTTCAAGCGTTCCGACTTCCGCACCGGGTTGCAAATCCTCGGACAGATCGCGGCCACCACGCCGGAGGACAGCGCCAACTGGCTCAAACTCGCCAAGACCATCTTCCAGATCCGCTCCGCAAGCTCGAGCGAACAGACTTTCCTGCTCGAGCGCGCCTCAACCGCCGCCTACATCGCCTATCAGCGCGCCGGCAACGTCGCTGAGGAGGCCGATGCGCTGGCGGTGCTGGGCCGGGCGATGTCCGACCGCAAGCTCTGGCGCCCGGCGCTGGATGCGCTGCGCCTGTCGCTCGACATGCGAGAGGTCGCCGAGGTGCGCGGCCAATATGAGAAGATGCGCGATCAGCACGGTTTTCGCCTTCTGGATTACACAGTGGACTCCGACGGCGCGTCACCGCGGGCGTGCTTCCAGTTCTCTGAAGATCTGGCAAAACGGGTCGATTTTGCGCCGTTCCTGGCGCTGGCCGGCACCGACAAGCCGGCGCTGTCGGCCGAGGGCAAGCAGCTTTGCGTCGACGGCCTGAAGCATGGCGAGCGCTACAACATCAATCTCCGTGCCGGCCTGCCGTCCACGGTCAAGGAAACCCTGCCGAAATCGGCCGAATTCAACATCTATGTCCGTGACCGCAAGCCGTTCGTGCGCTTTACCGGACGCGCCTATGTGCTGCCGCGCACCGGCCAGCGCGGCATCCCGCTGGTCAGCGTCAATACGCCTGCGGTGAACGTCAACGTGTTCCGGATCGGCGACCGTAACCTGATCAATACGGTGATCGACAGCGACTTCCAGAAGACGCTGTCGAGCTACCAGCTCGGCGATCTCGGCGACGAGAAGGGCGTCAAGGTCTGGACCGGCGAACTCGCCACCGCCACCACGCTCAACCAGGACGTCATTACCGCGTTCCCGGTCGACCAGGCGCTCGGCGACCTGCAGCCGGGCGTCTATGTGATGACGGCGTCAGCCAAAGGCCCCGGCAGCGATGATGACGGAAGGCTGGCGACGCAATGGTTCATCCTCTCCGACATGGGCCTGTCGGCGTTTTCAGGCAATGACGGCATCCACGTCTTCGTCAATTCGCTGGCCTCCACCGAGGCGGTCGGCAAGGCCGAGGTTCGGCTGATCGCCCGCAACAACGAGATCCTGGCGACCCGCAAGACCGACGATTCCGGCCACGTGCTGTTCGAGGCTGGATTGGCGCGCGGCGAGGGCGGGCTGTCGCCGGCGTTGCTGACGGTCATGAGCGAGAAGTCGGACTACGCTTTCCTGAGCCTCAAAACCAATGCGTTCGACCTCACTGACCGCGGCGTGTCAGGTCGGGTGGTGCCGGCGGGCGCCGATGCGTTCGTCTACGCCGAGCGCGGGGTCTATCGTTCCACCGAGACCGTCTATCTCACCGCGTTGCTGCGCGACGGGCAGGGCAACGCCATGGCGGGCGGACCGCTCACCCTCGTCATCGAACGCCCGGATGGCGTCGAATTCCGCCGCGCCGTGCTGCCCGATCAGGGCGCCGGTGGCCGGAGCATGGTGGTTCCGCTCAATTCCGCGGTCCCGACCGGGACCTGGCGGGTACGCGCCTTCACGGACCCCAAGGGGTCGGCGGTCGGTGAGACCACCTTCATGGTCGAGGACTACATCCCCGAACGGATCGAATTCAACATCTCAAGCAAGGAGAAAATGATCAAAGCTGAAGTTCCAGTTGAACTTAAGGTCGATGGTCGTTTCCTTTACGGCGCCCCGGCATCCGGCCTGCAGCTCGAAGGCGACATGCTGGTCACCTCGGCAGCCTCCGGGCGGCCCGGCTATCCCGGCTACCAGTTCGGCGTCGCCGACGAGGAAACTGCCAGCAACGAGCGCACACCTATTGAGAGCCTGCCGGAGGCCGACGCCAATGGCGTGGCGACGTTCCCGGTGTCGCTGGCCAAGGCGCCAACTTCGACCCGCCCGCAGGAAGCGCAAATCTTCATCCGGATGGCGGAGGCCGGCGGCCGTGCCGTCGAGCGCAAGCTGGTGCTCCCCGTGGCGCCTGCCACGCCCTTGATCGGCATCAAGCCGCTGTTCGGCGACAAGAGCGTCGCCGAGGGCGACAAGGCCGAATTCGACGTGGTGTTCGTCGCCCCTGACGGCAAACAATTGCCGCGTGACGGCCTGCGTTACGAACTCCTGAAGATGGAATCCCGTTACCAGTGGTACCGGCAGAATTCGTCCTGGGAATATGAGCCGGTCAAATCGACCTCGCGCGTCGCCGATGGCGACCTGACGCTCACGGCCGACAAGGCGGCGCGGGTGTCGCTGCCGCCGCAGCCCGGCCGCTACCGCCTCGACGTCAAATCATCCGAGGCGGACGGCCCGGTCACCTCGGTCCAGTTCGACGTCGGCTGGTATTCGGACGGCAGCGCCGACACCCCCGATCTGCTCGAAACCTCGATCGACAAGCCGGAATACGCCTCCGGCGACACCATGGTGGTGTCGGTCAACGCCCGCACGGCCGGCAAGCTGACCATCAACGTCCTGGGCGACCGCCTGCTCACCACCCAGACTGTGGACGTCAAGGAAGGCACCCAGCAGGTCAAGCTGACTGTCGGCAAGGATTGGGGCACCGGCGCCTATGTGCTGGCGACGTTGCGCCGTCCGCTCGATGCCGCGGCCCTGCGGATGCCCGGACGGGCGATCGGCCTGAAATGGTTCGGCATCGACAAGAAGGCCCGCACGTTGCAGGTGGCGCTCTCGCCCCCGCCGCTGGTCCGCCCCGGCACCGCGCTGAAGATTCCGGTCAAGCTCGGCGGGCTCAACCCCGGCGAAGACGCCAAGGTCGTGGTCGCCGCGGTCGATGTCGGCATTCTCAACCTGACCAATTACAAGCCGCCGGCGCCGGATGATTTCTATCTCGGCCAGCGCCGCCTGACGTCGGAGATCCGCGACCTCTATGGGCAATTGATCGACGGCATGCAGGGCACCCGCGGCCAGCTCAAGACCGGCGGTGACGGTGCCGGCGCCGAGCTGCAGGGCTCACCGCCCACCCAGAAACCGCTCGCGCTCTATTCCGGCATCGTCACGGTTGGACCCGACGGGTCTGCCGAGATCAGCTTTGACATTCCGGAGTTCGCCGGTACCGCGCGTGTCATGGCGGTAGCCTGGAGTTCGACCCGGCTCGGCCGGGCCACGACCGACGTCACCGTGCGCGATCCCGTGGTGCTGACGGCGACGCTGCCGCGCTTCCTGCTCAATGGCGACCGCGGCACCATGAGCTTCGACCTCGACAACGTCGAGGGCGCAGCCGGCGACTACACCATCAACGTCAAGACGACGGGCCCGGTGAAGGTGTCGGGCAATCCCAGCACCACGGTGAAGCTCGCCGCCAAGCAGCGGACCTCGATGTCGCTGGCGATCGACGGCGGTGGCGCCGGCACCGCCAATTTCGACGTCGACATCAAGGGGCCGAACGGCCTGGCGCTGGCGCGGCACTATGCGCTCGACGTCAAGGCGGCGACGCAGGTCCTGGCGCGCCGCTCGATCCGCACCCTGGCCAAGGGCGAGAGCCTGACGCTGACCTCGGACATGTTCACCGACCTGGTGTCGGGAACGGGCAGCGTGTCGCTCTCGGTCAGCCTGTCCACCGCACTCGATGCGGCGACCATCCTGAAGGCATTGGATCGTTATCCCCACGGCTGTTCCGAACAGATCACCAGCCGCGCGATGCCGCTGCTCTACGTCAACGACCTCGCCGCGGGCGCCCATCTGGCGATGGACACCGCAGTCGATCAGCGCATCCGGGACGCGATCGAGCGGCTGCTGGCGCGTCAGGGCTCGAACGGCTCGTTCGGCCTGTGGTCGGCGGGCGGCGATGACGCCTGGCTCGATGCCTATGTGACTGACTTCCTGACCCGCGCCCGTGAGAAGGGCTTTGCGGTGCCGGATGTGCTGTTCAAGAGCGCGCTCGACCGCATCCGCAACTCCGTGGTCAACGCCAACGAGCCCGAAAAGGACGGCGGCCGCGATCTGGCCTACGGCCTCTACGTGCTCGCCCGCAACGGCGCCGCCCCAATCGGCGACCTGCGCTATCTCGCCGACACCAAGCTGAACAATCTGGCGACGCCGATTGCGAAGTCGCAATTGGCGGCGGCGCTGGCGCTGGTCGGCGACAAGGCGAGGGCGCAGCGCGTCTACGGCGCAGCGCTCGATGCACTGGCGCCGAAGCCCGTGATCGAGTTCGGCCGGGTCGACTATGGCAGCGCTTTACGCGATGCCGCAGCGCTGGTCTCGCTCGCCAGCGAAGGCAACGCCCCGCGGGCGACGCTGACGCAGGCGGTGCAGCGGGTCGAAGTGGCGCGGGGACTGACGCCCTATACCTCGACGCAGGAAAACGCCTGGCTGGTTCTGGCTTCGCGCGCGCTCTCGAAGGAGACGATGGCGCTCGATATCGATGGTTCGCCGATCAAGACGGCGGCCTATCGCAGCTACAAGGCCGAGCAGATGGCGGGCAAGCCGGTCAAGATCACCAACACCGGCGACGCACCGGTACAGGCGGTGGTCTCGGTCTCGGGTTCGCCGGTCACCCCGGAGCCCGCGGCCTCGAACGGCTTCAAGATCGAGCGCAATTACTTCACGCTCGACGGCAAGCCCGCCGATATCAGCAAGGCCAAGCAGAACGACCGCTTCGCGGTGGTGCTGAAGATCACCGAGGCCAAGCCGGAGTACGGGCACATCATGGTGGCCGATTATCTGCCGGCCGGCCTCGAGATCGACAATCCGCGGCTGGTTTCATCCGGCGACAAAAACACGCTGGACTGGATCGAGGACGGCGAGGAGCCCGAGAATACCGAGTTCCGTGATGACCGCTTCACTGCGGCCATCGATCGTGCCAGCGACGACACGGCGGTGTTCACCGTCGCCTATGTCGTGCGCGCGGTTTCCCCCGGCAAATACGTGTTGCCGCAGGCCTATGTCGAGGACATGTACAACCCCTCGCGCTATGGCCGCACCGGCACCGGCACCGTGGAGGTACGTCCGGCCAAATGAGTGCAGGGCGACGCCAGCAAAGGTCTTCGTCATGCCCGGGCAAAAGCGCGAAGCGCGTCTTCGCGCAGATGTCCCGGGCATCCACGACTTTTGTTGACACGAAGCAAGACGTGGATGGCCGGGACAAGCCCGGCCATGACGGTGGTGGTAGGCGACGCATCATTCGCTTCGTATCGGCGGTGGCTGTCGTTCTCGTCGCCACGTCCGGCGCGTTCGCCGGGTGGGTCGCCTCGCTCGGCCCGCTGCCGCTGGAGCAGGCGCGCAAGGTCTCGACCTCGATCGTCGACCGCAACGGCAAACTGCTGCGGGCCTATGCGATGGCCGACGGCCGCTGGCGACTGCCGGTCGATGCCAAGACCGGCGTCGATCCCGGATATCTCAAGCTGTTGCTGGCGTATGAAGACCGCCGCTTCCATTCGCATCGCGGGGTCGATCCGCTGGCGCTCGGCCGTGCCGCGCTTCAGCTGGTGACGCGCGGCCATATCGTGTCAGGCGGTTCGACGATTACGATGCAATTGGCGCGGCTGATGGAGCCGCGGCGGGAACGCTCGGTCTACGCCAAGCTCCGCCAGATGGTGCGCGCGATCCAGATCGAGCGGCAATTGAACAAGGATCAAATCCTCGATCTCTATCTGGCGCTGGCGCCGTTCGGCGGCAATCTTGAGGGCGTCCGTGCCGCGTCGATCGCCTATTTCGGCAAGGAGCCGAAGCGGCTGTCGCTGGCGGAAGCTGCGCTTTTGGTGGCGCTGCCGCAATCGCCGGAGACCCGCCGCCTCGACCGCCATCCCGAGGTCGCCCGCGCCGCGCGCGACCGCGTACTCGAACGCATGGCGAATGAGCAGCGCGTAACCGAAGAGGATGCGGTTCAGGCCAAGGCCGTCAATGTGCCCCGACTGCGCAAGCCGATGCCGATATTGGCGCCGCATTCCTCCGATCAGTCGATGGCGACGGTGAAGGATACGCCGGTCATCAAGCTGACGCTGGAAGCAGGCCTGCAGAAGACCCTTGAAGCGCTGGCGCGCGACCGGGCGATCGCGCAGGGGCCGAACATTTCGGTGGCGATGATCGCGGTCGACAATGAAAGCGGCGACGTATTGGCGCGGGTCGGCTCATCGGATTATTTCGACGAGAGGCGTGCCGGGCAGGTCGACATGACCCGCGCTGTGCGTTCGCCGGGATCGACGCTAAAGCCCTTCATCTACGGTCTCGCCTTCGAAGACGGCTTTGTGCATCCGGAAAGCCTGATTGACGATCGTCCGATCCGGTTCGGCTCCTACGCGCCCGAAAATTTCGACATGACGTTTCAGGGCACGGTGCCCGTGCGCAAGGCGCTGCAACTGTCCCTGAACGTGCCGGCGATCGCACTGCTCGACCGCGTCGGCTCGAGCCGGCTGTCGTCGCGGCTGAAGCAGGCCGGCGGCAATCTGGTGCTGCCGAAAGACGAAGCGCCGGGCCTTGCCATGGGACTCGGCGGCGTCGGCGTTACCCTGCAGGATCTGGCGCAGCTCTATGCCGGGCTGGCGCGGCTCGGCACCACCAAACCGCTGCGTGAGATCATGATCGACAAAGACGAGCGCGATCCGATGCGCTTGATGGATCAGGCCGCAGCCTGGCAGGTCGGCAACGTCCTGATCGGCACGCCGCCGCCGGAAAACGGCGTGCACAACCGCATCGCCTTCAAGACCGGCACCAGCTACGGCTATCGCGACGCCTGGTCGCTCGGTTTCGACGGCCGCATCACCATCGGCGTATGGGTCGGGCGTCCCGACGGCGCGCCGGTGGCCGGGCTGGCCGGCCGTACCGCCGCCGCACCGATCCTGTTCGACGCTTTCGCCCGCACCGGAAAGATACCGGCGGCATTGCCGAAACCGCCGAAGGGTGCGCTGATCGCTGGTAACGCCAAGCTTCCGGTGCCGCTGCGGCGCTTCCGCCCCGTCGGCGAACTGGTCCGCACCGGCGGCGATCAGGCGCCGCGCATCCAGTTTCCGCTGAACGGTTCACGGATCGACGTTGACCGTTCCAACGACGGGCAATTCTCGGCGATGCCGGTCAAAGTCGCCGGCGGTGTGCTACCGCTGACCATGCTGGTGAACGGTATCGCGGTCGGCGAGATCGGCAGCCGGCGTCAACGCCTGGTCGAGCCGCCCGGGCCCGGCTTTGCACGCCTCACGGTCATCGACGCGACGGGTGCAGCGGACACCGTGGTGATCCGGGTGCAATGAACAGGTACAATTTGACCGATCATGGGGCCGGGGAGACCGCCGAATAGCGGGAACTGCGGTGTTGTTTGCAGTGCGGTTTCATCGTATGCGAACAAGATGGTTGAAACCGTGCAACCCCGGCGATTTGGAGCAGGCCAACAGTCTGTGAAACCTGCGAATTCCAGCCGCAGGCTGCTCGCCGCGTTTGACTTCGCCACGGCCAGCCATTTCCGCGCGATTATCTTCCTGACGCTGTGTGCCATCGTGCTTTTCGTGCCCGGTTTCTTCACGATTCCGGCCATCGACCGCGATGAGGCGCGGTTTGCACAGGCGACCAAGCAGATGGTCGAAAGCGACGAATATGTTGACATCCGCTTTCAGGATGACGTCCGCTACAAGAAGCCGGTCGGCATTTACTGGATGCAGGCAGCTGTGGTCGAAACCGCCTCAAAGCTCGGCCTGCCGCGGGCGGAATTGCGCATCTGGCTCTATCGCGTTCCCTCTCTTATTGGCGCGATCGGCGCGGTCCTGCTGACCTACTGGACGGCGCTCGCCTTCGTGACGCGGAGCGGCGCCGCGCTGGCGGCGCTGATGATGTGCAGCTGCGTCCTGCTCGGCGCCGAAGCGCGGCTCGCCAAGACCGATGCGATGCTGCTGCTGTCAGTCACCGCCGCGATGGGGGCGATGGCGCGGGTCTACCTGTCCTGGCAGCGCGGCGAGGATCCGGCGCGGCCACCGTGGAGTTCGCCTGCGATTTTCTGGACCGCACTGGCCGGGGGCATCCTGCTCAAGGGCCCGCTGATCCTGATGTTCGTGGGATTGACCATCGCGGCGCTGGCGATCCTCGACCGCTCGGCGGTCTGGCTGTGGCGCATGCGCCCGGTCTGGGGCCTGATGTGGACGCTGGTACTGGTGCTGCCGTGGTTCGTCGCGATTTTCTGGCGCGCGGGCGATGCGTTCTTCACCAATTCGCTCGGCGGCGACATGCTGAGCAAGCTCGCCGCGCAGGAGTCCCATGGCGCGCCTCCCGGCCTGTATCTGCTGCTGTTCTGGGTGACGTTCTGGCCCGGTGCGCCGCTGGCGGGGATGGCGGCCCCGGCGGTGTGGCGGGCCCGGCGCGAGCCTGGCGCGCAGTATCTGCTGGCCTGGCTGGTACCGTCATGGATCGTGTTCGAACTGGTGATGACCAAGCTTCCGCACTACGTGCTGCCGCTCTATCCGGCCATCGCCATCCTGACCGTCGGCGCCTTGGAGCGCCGGGTGTTGTCGCGCTCCTGGCTGAGGCGCGGCGCGGCCTGGTGGTTTGCGATCCCCGCGATTACGGCCGTGATCGCGATTGTCGCGGCGATCAAGCTGACGCATCAGCCGGTGTTTCCGGCCTGGCCGGTGCTGGCGGCTGCGATGATCTTCGGCCTCATCGCCTGGTGGCTGTTCGAGGAAAGCCGCGCCGAGCGCTCGCTGTTGCATGCCGTATTTGCAGCGATGTGTCTGGCGATCGCCGTCTATGGCATCGTGTTGCCTTCGTTGACGACGCTGTTTCCGAGCGCAGGCATCGCGCGAGCGCTGCGCAACGTCGTCTGCGTCGGACCGAAGGCCGCGGCTGCCGGTTTCCACGAACCAAGTCTCGTCTTCATGACCGGAACCAGTACGCTGCTCACCGACGGATCGGGCGCCGCGGATTTCCTGGGGCAGGGCACCTGCCGCTTTGCGTTGGTGGAATCGCGCTCGGAGCGCGGTTTTGTCCAGCGCGCCGAAGCGATCGGGCTGCGCTATAACGTGGCGACGCGTGTCGAGGGTTATAACATCTCGCAGGGCAAGGCGGTTTCAATCGCAATCTTCCGCTCCGAAGGCACAGAATAAGATGCCAGCGCCGACCGTCATCGCCGAATCCCAAAACTATCTCTCGCGCTTTGTGGTGCTGGGGTGGCGCTCGCTGGCCCAGCTCGTGCGTACGCCGTCACACTCGCGGCGGGCCGAGGCGGGCCGCCGGGCGGCGCGTCACGCGTTGCTGCTGTCGGCCGGCCTCGGGGCCGCCATCATTGCGTTGATGTTCGTGCTCGATGCTTGGGAGATCGGCCAGATGCCGAAGCGGGGCACGCCCGCGCTGTGGTGGATGCGCATCCTCACTGATTTCGGCAAGGATGAATATGTGCTGACGGCGCTGGGCGCGCTGTTGATCCTGGTTGCGATCGCAGCTCCCGCGTTCATGGGCATTCAGCGCTCGCTGTTGCTCGGTCTCGGCACCCGTTTGCAGTTCCTGTTCTGCGCGGTGCTGGTGTCGACGTTGATCACCGAAGTAATCAAATGGTGCGTCGGCCGTGGCCGCCCATTCGTCGGCGGCGAAGGCAACGTGTTCCATTTCTCGCACTTCGCGGGAACGGGGGCCTATTCCAGCTTTCCCTCCGGCCACGCGACATGTGCCTTCGCACTTGCTTTCGCGGTGTCGGCACTGTGGCCGCAGGCGCGGACCACGATGCTCGTCTATGCCCTCGTCATCTGTGCAACCCGTCTGGTGTTGCTGGCCCATCATCCGAGCGACGTGGTCGCAGGCGCGCTGGTTGGCACGATCGGCGCGATGTTCGTACGTTACTGGTTTGCCGCCCGCAGACTTGGCTTTGCGATCCACCAGGACGGCACCATTGTGGCGCTGGTTGGACCCTCGTCGGGACGCCTCAAAAGGGTTGCCCGGGGCCCATTCGCCCCATAAAAGCGGACGCCGCGAAGCGCCTGACGGAACCGGTTCCAGCTTCAGGTCCGAGGCTTCAGGACTATGCAAGCCGATCCACCCCCAGCCAACCGATGAGTGCCGATTTGCCTTCTTCCGACCAAGCCGCGGTGGCCGTTTCCATCGTTGTGCCCGTGCGCAACGAGGCCGACAACGTCGCGCCGCTGATTGCGGAAATCACGGCCGCGCTGGATGGCCGCTGGGCCTATGAGATCATCTATGTCAATGACGGCTCGACCGATGCCACCGCCGAGCGGCTCAAAGCGCTGATGAAGGTGCACGGCAGTCTCCGGCAGCTCCGGCATGACAAATCCTCCGGACAATCGGCGGCGGTGCGCAGCGGCGTTCGTGCGGCGCGCGGTGCCATCGTGGCGACGCTGGACGGCGACGGACAGAACAATCCGGCGTTCCTGCCGGATCTGATTTCGGCGGTCGAGAGCGGCGGCGGCCGCATCGGCCTTGCCGCGGGCCAGCGGGTCGGACGCAAGGACACCGGTTTCAAGAAGATGCAGTCGCGGATCGCCAATGCCGTGCGCAACGGGATTTTGAGCGACGGCACCCGCGATACCGGCTGCGGGCTGAAGGCCTTTCCGCGCGAGGTATTCCTGTCGATGCCTTATTTCGACGGGCTGCATCGTTTCCTGCCGGCGCTGGTGCGCCGCGAGGGTTTTGGCATCGCTTACGTCGATGTGATCGACCGCCCGCGCCATTCCGGCGTATCAAATTACGGCTTCTTTGACCGGCTATGGATCGGGATCATGGATCTGGCCGGCGTGTGGTGGCTGATCCGCCGCAAGAAGCCGACGCCCATTGCGACCGAGGTGACCTGATGCTGATTCAATACGGGCAGGCGCTCGGCGATTACCTTTACGACGTGTTCGTCGCCAAGTTCGATTTCTGGCTGGCGTTCGGCCTGGTCGCGCAATTGCTGTTCACCGCGCGCTTCCTGGTGCAGTGGATCTCGAGCGAGCGCGCCGGACAGAGCGTGGTGCCGATGGCGTTCTGGTTCTTCTCGATGGGCGGCGGGATGATGACGCTGGTCTACGGCGTCGCCAAGCGCGAACCCGTCATCATCCTCGGCCAGTCATTGGCCACCATCATCTACATCCGAAACATCATGCTGATCGTGAAGAACCGCGCCAGCGCGTCGAAGACGCTGGATCGCTAACCGCTGCGTCCTGCGGCCGGTGCGGGCAGCGCCGCCACGTCGCTTTCGGTAGCACGATAGGCGGCAAGTTCACCGGCGGCATCGAGCACGGGGTAGGCGACCGAGCAGATATGGGAGTGAATCCGCCGGAGATCGCGCAGCACGTCGAGATGAAGCGAGGTCGTCTCGATGCTCTCGGGTCGGCCCTCGCGCAGCCGGTCGAGATGCCGCTCGGTGGCGGCAAGCTCGGCGTTGCGCAGCGCGGCCTTCTCGGCCAGCAGCTTGCGGGCTTCATTGACGTCGCCGGACATGAAGACGCCGAACGCGATCCGCAGCGAATCCATCGTGCGCTTGTGGAAGGCCGAGAGCTCTTCGGCGCCCTCGGCCGAGAACTGGAACCGGCGCTTGATCTTCTTGGTCGCAAGCTCGCTCAGATTCTTGTCGATGATGTCGCCGATATGTTCGAGGTTGATGGCGAAGGAGACGATCTCCATCGCCCGCTGTCCCTCGCGCTCGTCGAGGCTGCCGCGGGTGAGCTTGGTGACATAGAGCTTGATCGCCTCGTCGAGGCTGTCGACGCTGTTGTCCATCTGCGAGACCTGGTCGACCAGCGCCCGGTCGTTGGTCATCATCGCCGCCATCACCTTGCGCAGCATGACCTCGACATGGTCGCCCATATGCAGCGTTTCACGCGCGGCGTCTGCCAGCGCCAAGGAAGGGGTCTCCAGCGCGCTCTCGTCGAGATAGCGCGGCCCGAGCGGGTCGGTCTCCCGGACGCGCGTCGGCAGCAGCTTTTTCAACAGCCGCGCCATGCCGTCGAGCAGGCCGATGAAGACGATCGCGGTCGCGACGTTGAACACGATATGGAATTGCGCCGTGGCCTTGGCGGGGTCCGGCTGCCATGACTGCATCAGCTCCGCGATCGGGTTCAGGAACGGCGCCACCAGTGCGATGCCGATCACCCGGTTGGCAAGATTACCCAGCGGCAGGCGGTAGCTGGCGGGGTTGTCGCGGCGGGCGCCTTCGACAATCGGATTGATCGCGCTGCCGAGGTTGGCGCCGAGCACCAGCGCCAATGCCGCCACCGGCGTAATGAAATGCGCAAATGCCAGCGACATCACCAACAGCACGCTGGCGACGCTGGAATGCACCACCCAGGTCACGACCGCACCGACCCCGATGCAGAGCACGGGATCGCCGGTGATGGCGTTCATGAACACGCGCATGCCCGGCGCGTTTTCGGCCGGCGCCAGCGTGTCGAGGAGGATGTGCAGCGCCAGCAGCATCAGTCCAAGCCCGATCGAGACGCGGCCGATATCCTTGATGCGCGAGCGCGGTCCGGTGCGGAACGCCACCAGACCGATGATGAACAGGACGGGGGCGACGGCGGCGATTTTGAACGACAGGATCTGCACGATCAGCGTGGTGCCGACATTGGCGCCGAGCATGATGGCAAGCGCCGGCACCAGGCTGACCAGGCCTTCCGACGTGAACGAGCTTGTGATCAGCGCCGTCGCGGTGCTGCTCTGGAGCAGCGCCGTCAGACCGAGGCCGGCCGCAAAGGCGGTGAAGCGGTTGTTGAGCCCCTTCGCCAGCAATTGACGCAGGTCAGGGCCGAACGCGCGCAGGATGCCGCTATGGACCATGTGCAGGCCCCACAGCAACAGCGCAACGCCACCCATCAGGTCGAGAAGTACGACAGTTCCCATGCGAATAGCTTCCGGCAGCGCGAGTCGAAAGTTCAGGCTATCGCCAAAAGGGCGCGGATCAACCCTTTAATTTGCCGAAAATTGCTGGCGTACCGCAGGCTGAGCACGTGCCGGCAGGCGCCAAAGGCAGCTATCGATGGCGCGATCGGCGTGAACCCGCGAGCGTGTCTGCATAAGCGCAGGGTAAGCAGAGCTGGAAAACAACCGCTACACTTCGATTACATTGCGATCGGTTCCGCTAGGCCAATTCCAACAATTCTTCTGTAAACGAAAGACACCAATTTTCTCGATCAGGGCCAGGGGCAAAGATGTTAGCGAATCGCCGCAGAAGCGAACGTCGTGTGTGTAGAAACTTTGCGAAGATACAGTTTGGGACCGGCGGGCTGCCGCGCGACTGCATGATCACGGACGTGTCGGACGGCGGAGTGAAGATTATCGCCGAATATCCGGAGATTCCCCCCGAGTTCACCGTGATTTTCTCGACCGGTCAGCGGCCGCGCCAGTGCAAGCTCGCATGGCGGATCGGCTGCGAACTCGGCGCGCAATTCGTCGACTAGTACAGGAATGCGGCGAGGCCGGGATCAGAGCCCGGCCCGTAGCCGCCTAGCCGATGCTAAACAGGCCGTTGCGGCCGCCCATTACCGTAAAGACGGCCTGCTTAACCCGAATTTAGGGTTAAGCTGTGAGCATTCTGGACAGTCGCCGGCGCGGGTCCAGTAAATGTTCCAGAAATTGTTCCAAGCATCTGAATTCGCGCGACTTCTTGCGTGTACATCATCCGCGGCGATTCTCACGCTGGGGCTTAGCGGCTGCCAGACCGCCGTGACGTCGTCGGATGTCACGGGCTCGCTCGGTGAGAAAGCCGAAACCGGCCGTGCCGTCGATCCGCGCCGCGACGTTGAGGTTTTCGAGGCGCGCTATCGTGCCAACCCGAAGGATGCCGACGCGGCCCTGCAGTATGGCAAGGCGTTGCGCGCCACCGGACAGAAGTCGCAGGCGGTCGCGGTGCTGGAGCAGGCGACCATCGCCCATTCCGGCAACAAGGCGCTGCTCGCCGGCTACGGCCGGGCGCTCGCCGACAATGGCAATTTCCAGCAGGCCTTCGACGTGCTCGGCCGCGCCCACACCCCCGACAATCCGGATTGGCGGATACTCTCCGCGCAAGGTGCGGTGCTCGACCAACTCGGCCGCTACGAGGAAGCGCGGCAGTATTATTCGAGCGCGCTGAGGATCATACCCGACCAACCGTCGGTGCTGTCCAATCTCGGCCTGTCTTACGTGCTTTCAAAAGACCTGCCGAAGGCGGAGGAGACGTTGCGCCGCGCCCATAGCCGTGCGGGCAATGATGCGCGCGTGCGGGCCAATCTGGCGCTGGTGGTCGGCCTGCGGGGTAACACGGCCGAGGCTGAAAAGATCGCGAAGGCCGACCTTCCGCCCGAGGAAGCGGCCGCCAACGTCGCGCAGTTGAAGCTGATGCTGTCGCGCAAGGAGAATGCGCGCGCCGAAATGGGCGGCAAGATGCCAGGCGCTGCGTCCGGGCGTTCGAATTGACCGCGGGCGAACGGGCGGAGGCGTGCGCCCCGTCCCGTTGTTGCCCGCCGCGCCTTAGCGGCTGCCGCCGGCGCGCAGCTTGTTGATGATCGGCATGATCGGCGCCAGCAGCGAACCGCGTGATCTCTTGGTCACGGCGTGACCCGTCAGACGTTGCGCCATCTGCAGGAACATCGTGGTGGTGCGATGACCGGCGGAGATTTGCTGGATCATCTGGCCGTTATTGGCCGCCATGCCGAACATCTTTGAATCGAACGGGATGGTCGCAATGGGCTGGCTCTCGATCGCCTTGGCGAATTCGCGCGGCGTGATTTCCGGGCGCTTGTGCATCCCGACCTGGTTGAGACAATAGAGCGGCGGCCGGTCGTTGGGCCGGGCTGCCTTGAGCACGTTCAGCATGTTCTTGGCGTTGCGCATGTTGGCGAGATCAGGTTCGGCAACGATCAGAATATCGTCCGCGCCGACCAGCGCGCGCTTGGTCCATGCCGACCATTGATGCGGGACATCGAGCACGATGCAGGGGGTGGTCATGCGCAGCGTATCGAAGATCGCATCGAAGGCGTCCGCGCCGAAATCGTAGACCTGTTCGAGCGTCGCGGGGGCTGCCAGCAGGCTGAGACGCTCGGAGCATTTCGCGAGCAGGCGCTCCATCAGCGCGCTGTCGGGCCGATCCTGCTGGAACAGCGCGTTGGCGATCCCCTGTATCGGGTCTTGGTTGTAGTCGAGGCCGGCGGTGCCGAACGCCAGATCGAGGTCGATCACGACGGAATCCAGCGCCAGGTCGCGTGCGATCGCCCAGGCCACATTGTGCGCCACCGTGGATGAACCGACGCCGCCCTTGGCGCCGACAACGGCGACGATGCGGCCGACCGCGACGGCTTCGGACGAGGAAAACAGGCTGCAGATCGCGCGCACCACATCGAGGGTTTCGACCGGCCCGACCACGTAGTCGCTGACGCCGCGACGCACCAGTTCGCGATAGGGTGTGACATCGCTGGCGCTGCCGATCACGACGACCCTTGTGCCGGCGTCGCAGACGGTGGCCAGTTCGTCGAGGCCGTCGAGCATGTCGCTGGAGTCTTCGGTTTCCAGCATGATCACGTTCGGCGTCGGGGCCTTGTGATAGGCATCGATGGCGGCCGCGATGCCGCCCATGTGAACGGACAGATTGACCTTACCGAGGCGGCGGTCTTCGCTGGCCGACCGCACCGTTGTGGCAGTCGCCACCGTTGCGCAAAACGCCTGCACCGACACGCGCGGCGCCGGCGAAATGTATTCATCGGCGGGCGGCGTAAGGCCGTGCTCTTCTTCGGAGTCTTTTCGGGACCGGCTGATCATTTACCTGTATCGCTCAGTTTGGCTTTGTCGGATTCGGGATAGGTGGTCGTGGTCGACACACCCTTGCGGTATTTTTCGAAGGCCGCGTTGCGCCGCATCGTGTAGGCGGGGGTTTCGGGCCGCGGCTGCTCGAGGTCCGCCGGGTTGTCGATCATGGCGGCGAGGTTGCGTTGGGTGGCGCAGCCAAAATTGTGGTACGGCCGGTTTTCATTGTAACCGGTGTCGTAGATGTTGGGACCGAGGTCCTCCGGCCACAAGCCGCAAGGGCCGGCCACCGCGGAGATCTTGGGATAGATCAGCTTGATGGTCGGAAGCGTTTGGGGGTTATCCGGCTGATAATGACGCAGCCTGATCGCGCTTGACGGCACGCCGCCTGCGGTCAGCATCGAGCGGATTTCCTGGTACGTTGCCTCGGCCGCGCGGGCATTGGCAGTGTTGACCGGCACGTCGGCGATGATCGCGCCGGTGCCTTCGCGGGCCCAGGTCTGGGCCAGTCCCATGACGTCGTTGCGCTGCGGGGCCGAGAGGCCGCCGCGGGCGTGCCCGACGAAAATGACGATCGAGCGGTTACCTTCCTGAACGGCGATCGGATGCCGCTGACGGTAATCGGTGGGAACGGTCGCGGTCACGATCTCGCCGGTCTGCTGGCAGGCCCCCAGCGCAGCGGACAGGCCGAGCAGCGCGCCGAGCAGTCGCCAGCTGTGGCGGTGATCGACCTTCGTTTGGGTTGTCATGGTTCTGTCCTCATCCCCGTCCGTGGAGTCGTACCGTCTCAGTCAATGATGAAGCCGAAATTGCCCTCATAGGCGCCGACCGGCCCGACGCGGGCGGCAAGGCCATAGATCCGGTTGATGCGGGCCAGCAGCGTCGATTGGGAATCGGACGCCGGTGCAAACCCGTCATCGGGGCGGGACAATTCCTTCTGGGCAACCGCGCGGACCACATAGGGCGTGACGAGAACCATCAGTTCTGTCTCGTTGTTGACGAAGTCCTGGCTGCGGAAGAGGGCGCCCAGGATCGGGAGCTGGTTGACGCCTGGCAATCCGTTGACCGCCTGCTTGGTCTGCTGCTGGATCAGGCCGGCCATCGCCATCGAACCGCCGGAGGGGATTTCCAGCGTGGTCTCGGCGCGACGGGTCCTTATCGAGGGAATCGTCAGCGCAGCGCCGTTCTGGTTCAGGGTGATGGCATTTTCGGTCGACAGTTCGGAGACTTCGGTCATCACCCGCAGGCTGATCCGTCCTTCGCTCAGCACGACAGGCGTGAAGTTCAACGAGATGCCGAATTTCTTGTACAGGATCTGCGTCGTACAGATGTGCGTGACGGGATCGCAGGAATAACCGGCGGGGATCGGAAATTCGCCGCCGGCGATGAAGGTCGCGGACTCGCCGGATATCGCCGTCAGGTTCGGCTCTGCCAGCGTGCGGACCACGCCGGCGGATTCCATCGCGCGCATGGTCGCGGTGACCGTCGGCAGGCCCTTGAGGATGCTCGAGGCGGCGAGGCCATTGTCAGACACCAGCGGACGGCCGTAGGCGGTGAAGGGATTGTTGTTGTTGAAGTTCACGACCGCGGTGCCGTAATTCATGCTGGCACTGAGATCGACGCCCATCTGCTTGATGATGTCGCGTCGCACTTCGGAAACGTTGACCTTCAACATCACCTGGTCGCGGCCGCGTACGGCGATGGAATTGACGACCTTGTCGGCACTGCCGACCAGCCGCGCGGCGAGGTCGCCGGCCTGCTGGGCCTCGATCGGGCTCGATACCGAACCGGTCAGGATGACGCCTTCACCGACGCCTTCGATATTGATCCCCGGCAGCGTTTGCCGGAGCGCCGCCCGCACACCGTTGAGGTCGCGCTTGACCGCGATGTCGTAGGAGCCGACCTGCTGGCCGTCGGCATCGAAGAACACCACGTTGGTCTGACCGACCGCAGCGCCGATGATATAGGCGCGCTGCGCCGAACGAATGACGGCGTTGGCGATCTTGGGATCCGCGACCAGCACATCCTTCACGTCGCGCGGCAGGTCGACCACCACGGACTTGCCGACGCCGAGGGAGAGGAAGCGTTGCTTGACCGGGCCCACGGCAGAAGTCGTCACTGGATCGTTGCCTGAATCCTTCGACAGCTCCCTGGCCAGCTCCCTGTCGAGCTCGGCCGCCACGACAGATGCCAACGGGTTGAACGACAGCGTGGCGATGGCCGAAAACAACAAGGCCCCGACCGCAGCCGTTCGCATCGCTGACTGATTACCCCCGAACTTCATTCCCCGCGTCCTTTCGGTCACTTCTGTGCCGTCGATTGGCTCGCAATGCTGTAGCGAACCACGTTGATGCTTGAGCCCCGCTTCGGGGCCTTGCCGACCAGCGCGTTCATGCCCTCTTTTTTCTTGGGGGCCTGGTCGATCGCCAGCACGCGGATGTTGGTCAGGATGATTTCCGATCGGATCGGTTCACCCGCGATGAAGGGGGCGCGCGCGATCGAGCCGGATTTGGCGACGAGAAGCTCCGTGGTCGGCAGTTGCGCGACCGGCTCGGCAGCGGCGGGTTTCTCGTCCGATCCGCGGGCGAGATAGGCCGCAACGCCGCCCGCACTGAGAGCGTTGGCTAGAACTACGGTACGGGCAGCATTCATACGCTTTACTGTCTACTCTTACGCTGGGTGCCATCATCCGCATGGCGTCGACGGCCATCCCACCCGCCATGACTAACGGGGCAATGGTATAAGGGAACTTGAGGGCTGAATGATTTGGTGGCGAGAACGGCGGCATTCGCCGTCATGGTGAACGCGCGGTTAGTGTCCGCGCCTGCAAGAATCCGGATTTCTACGGATAAGTCGTCGCGCCACGCGCCCGTCATCGGTCGCTGTGCAACAGCAGATCGCGAGATGGTTTGGAGAAATCGCGGGGCTGGCTAACGGCCTGCAACACCGCGAAGCTGCGGTCGCGATCGGCCTTGAGGTCATCGACACGGGCCGATGTGAAGCCGTAGCCTCAGGCTGCCTGCCGCCGATTTGGTCGCGGTGCAATAAACTCGCGCACTCGCACGCAATGATCAGACTTTCGTAGTGCTCCCGGGCTTTGGCGTCGCGGCCGGAGGTGACCGATCCGGTTTGGGATTTTTGCGGGTTGGAAGGGCGAGCGTTCGAAAAACTCAGGCGTTTGCGCCATCAAAGACGTTTTGCCGCAGCCACGACAGATAGCCAAAACACCGCCGGCCGGCGGGGTCGGGGCCGGTTTAGTTACTCACAGAATACAGAAGTCGGCCGTCAACCCCTTGACCCGGCTCGCCAGTCGGATTGTGATACGGCACAACTACCAGTCGCCGCACGTTGAGGGGCCTGCCGCGACCTACGATCCCTGTCCGGCCGTATTGCGTGTCAAACTGCCGGGTCAGATTGGCGCTTTTTTGGTCGGGGGATCATCGGGTTGGCCCAACAGCGTTCGAGGACGACAAGCCAACGTTCCCGCACGACCCCTGAAAGGCCTTGCCCATGAAACGCGTATCCCTGGTTCTCACCCTTGCCGTTGCCGCCGGCCTTTCGGCCCAGGCCGCCTCGGCGCAAACCCTCAAGACGGTCAAGGACCGTGGCATGCTGTCCTGCGGCGTCAGCCAGGGATTGCCGGGGTTCTCGTCTCCGGACGACAAGGGCAACTGGACCGGGCTGGATGTTGATATTTGCCGGGCGATCGCAGCTGCGGTCTTCAACGATCCGAGCAAGATCAAGTTCGTGCCGCTGTCGGCCAAGGATCGCTTCACCGCGCTGCAGTCCGGCGAAATCGACGTGCTGTCGCGCAACACCACCTGGACGCTGTCGCGCGATACTTCGCTCGGCGCCAATTTCACCGGCGTAACCTATTACGACGGCCAGGGCTTCATGGTGAAGAAGGCGCTGAAGGTGAATTCCGCGCTGGAATTGAACAGCGCGTCGGTCTGCGTGCAGCAAGGCACCACCACCGAGCAAAATCTCGCCGACTACTTCAAGGGTAACAACATGAAGTACGAGGTGATCGCATTCGGCACCAACGACGAGGCCGTCAAGGCCTATGAGTCCGGGCGCTGTGACGTCTTCACGACAGACGTGTCCGGCCTTTATGCCGATCGTTTGAAACTCGCGAACCCGGCCGATCACGTCGTGCTGCCCGAAGTGATTTCGAAAGAGCCGCTCGGCCCGATGGTGCGCCATGGCGACGACCAGTGGTTCGACGTCGTGAAATGGACGCTTTACGCGATGATCACCGCGGAAGAGCTGGGCATTACCCAGAAGAACGTCGATGAGATGGCGAAATCGGACAAGCCGGAGATGAAGCGGGTATTCGGCACCGACGGCAATCTTGGCGAACAGCTCGGCCTGACCAAGGATTGGGTCTCTCGGATCGTGAAGTCGGTCGGCAATTACGGCGAGTCCTTCGAGCGCAACGTCGGCGCCGGCTCCAAGCTTGGAATTGCCCGCGGCATCAACGCGCTTTGGAGCAAGGGGGGTATCCAGTACGCGCCGCCGATTCGCTGATCGCCAGCGGAGGGCTGCGGCGATGGCCATCGAACCCCGAAAACCACCGTCGCAGTTGCTTCCAAAACTGCAGAGAGCGCTTGGTGGCAGCGCGGGCTGGAGCGGTTTTGTCATCCAGCTCGTGTTCGTCGCCGCACTGGCCTGGATCGCCTACGAGATCGTCGCCAATGCCCGCGCCAATCTGCAGGCGCAGCGGATCACCGCGGGCTTCGGCTTCATGGTCAACACGGCAGGTTTTGACGTCAGTCAGAACCTGATTTCGTATTCAGGCTCCGACAACTACATCCGCGTTTTCCTGGTCGGCCTGCTCAATACGCTGCTGGTCTCGGTGATCGGAATCTTCTTCGCTACCGTGATTGGTTTCCTGGTGGCGCTCGGCCGCCTGTCGCCGAACTGGCTGCTGTCGCGCATCGCCGGCGGTTATGTGGAGCTGATCCGCAATCTGCCGCTGCTGTTCCAGATCCTGTTCTGGTATCTGGCGGTGCTCGCTGCGCTGCCCAATCCCAGGCAGAGCATATCGGTGCTCGACACATTCTTTCTCAGCAATCGCGGCCTGGTCATCCCCAAGCCGATCGGCGAGCCGGGTTTCGAACCGTTCGTCATCGCGTTGCTGATCGCGATCGTCGCTGCGATCGCGTTGTGGCGCTATTCCCGGCGTCTGCTGTTTCAGAGCGGCAAGGTGATCAAGGTCTGGCCCTATGCGCTGGGCCTGGTGATCGTTCTGCCGCTCCTTGCGACGCAAATCTTCGGCGCGCCCGTAAAGTTTGAAATACCGGTCCTGAAGGGCTTCAACTTTTCCGGTGGCTCACGGGTCATTCCGGAATTCGTCGCCCTGACATTGGCGCTGTCGACCTACACCGCCGCCTTCATCGCCGAAATCGTGCGCGCCGGAATCTTGTCCGTTCACAAGGGGCAGATGGAAGCCGGCTCCTCGCTTGGGCTGCAGCGGGGCTCGGTGCTCCGGCTGATCGTGATCCCGCAGGCCTTGCGCGTGATCCTGCCGCCGCTGACCAACCAGTATTTGAATTTGACCAAGAACTCCACGCTGGCGGTGGCGATCGGCTATCCCGACCTGGTCTCGGTGTTTGCCGGCACCACGCTGAGCCAGACCGGGCAGGCGATCGAAATCATCGGCATCACCATGGGCGTCTACCTCGTGATCTCGCTGGTCACGAGCGCGATCATGAGTTTCTACGGATGGCGTATCGGCCGGAGTATGGGGTGATGAGCGAGACCACACCATCCGTTTTCGTGCGCGGGGAACTCGTCGGCGAGCGTCCGGCACCGATCAAGACTACCGGCTTTGTCGGCTTCCTGCGCACGCGGCTGTTCAACTCGCCGACCAACGTCCTGATCACGATCGTCAGTGCGCTGCTGCTCTGGTTCGTCGTCGTTCCTGCACTGAGGTTCGTGCTGATCGATGCGGTCTGGACCGGCAACGACCGCACCGCGTGTCTCGCCAAGAACGCCGGGGACGTGGTTGGCGCGTGCTGGCCGTTCATTCAGGCGAAAATCGGTCAGTTCATTTACGGCTTCTATCCGGAGCCGGAGCGCTGGCGGGTCAATCTGGTCTTCCTGATGGCCGCGATCCTGCTGCTGCCGCTGCTGATTCCCAAGGCGCCGGCCAAGGGCCTCAACGCCGGACTGTTCTTCATAGCATTGCCCATCATCGCGTTCTTCCTGCTGCATGGCGGCGGATTGCGCGGCCTCGGTGTCAGCTGGACCGCCGGACTTTTGTCGGGGTTCAACGACAGCATCGGCGACAGCGGGCGCAAGCTGGCCGCCGCGGGTGGGGCGACGGCGGTGATCGGACCGCTGCTTTGGCTGCTCGGTCAGTTGATCGTGCTGCTCTCGACGATGGTTTCCTGGCTGCTCTTGCCGCTGACCTGGCTGCGCGACCAGATTCAGGCTTTTGGCAGTCCGCTGTGGGCCGATTTCACATTGACCACCATCATCGTCTGCGCCCTGGTGTTCTGGTTCACTGGCGGCTTGCGCGCCGGCTCACGTCCGCTGATCACCTGCCTTGCGATCTTCGCCGGAATTGGCATCGTCATCGCGGTCATGGGACTGGACCGTGGCGGCTTGCCCGTGGTCGATACGCGGCTGTGGGGCGGATTGCTGGTCACACTGGTGGTGGCAGTCACCGGCATCGTCGCATCGATGCCGATCGGCGTTGCGCTCGCGCTCGGCCGGCGTTCGTCGATTCCGCTGATCCGGATTTTCTCGATCGCCTTCATCGAGTTCTGGCGCGGCGTTCCGCTGATCACGGTGCTGTTCTTCGCAACCTATATGCTGCCGCTGTTCGTTCCGACGGGGTTTACCATCGACGGATTGGTGCGCGCCCTGATCGGGATCGCGCTGTTCACCGGTGCCTACCAGGCGGAAAACATCCGCGGCGGCCTGGCGGCGATCCCGCGCGGGCAGGGCGAGGCGGCAAGCGCGCTCGGCCTGTCCTGGGCCAAGACCACCGGGCTCATCGTGATGCCGCAGGCGTTGCGCCACGTCATCCCAAGCCTCGTCAACAGCTTCATCGGCCTGTTCAAGGACACCTCGCTGGTCTCGATCGTCGCGCTGTTCGATCTGTTGGGATCGTTGCGCGCGTCGTTTTCCGATCCAAACTGGGCGACGCCGACGACACTATTCACCGGCTTTGCGTTCACCGGGATCATCTACTTCATCTTCTGCTTTGGCATGTCGCGCTATTCGCTGTTCGTCGAGAACAGGCTGAACGCGCATCGCCGCAATTGAGTGAACGGGCATGAGCACAGATCAGATCGTCGGCATCAAGGCTCTCAACAAATGGTACGGGGACTTTCACGTCCTGCGTGACATCAACCTCGGTGTCGCCAAGGGAGAGCGTATCGTGATTTGCGGTCCCTCGGGCTCGGGCAAGTCGACGCTGATCCGCTGCATCAATGCGCTGGAGGAGTTCCAAGAAGGCGAGATCGTCGTCGAGGGTATCGAACTCGGACCCAATTTGCGGCGCGTCGACGAAGTCCGGCGCGAAGTCGGCATGGTGTTCCAGAGCTTCAACCTGTTTCCGCATTTGACCGTGCTGGAGAACTGCACGCTGGCGCCGATCTGGGTGCGCAATATCCCCAAGAAGGACGCCGAGGCGACCGCGATGAAATATCTGGAGCGGGTCAAGATCCCGCACCAGGCCAACAAATATCCGGGGCAGATGTCAGGCGGTCAGCAGCAGCGCGTGGCGATCGCCCGCGCGCTGACCATGAACCCCAAGGTCATGCTGTTCGACGAGCCGACCTCGGCGCTCGATCCGGAAATGGTCAAGGAAGTGCTCGACACCATGGTCGACCTCGCCAATGAAGGCATGACCATGCTGGTCGTCACGCACGAAATGGGATTTGCGCGCGAAGTCGCCAATCGCGTCGTGTTCATGGACGCCGGCCAGGTGATCGAATCCAACACGCCGGAAAACTTCTTCGCCAATCCGCAGCACGCGCGGACCAAGCTGTTCCTCAGCCAGATCTTGCGGCACTGACAGTTCTATCTGTCGTCATGGCCGGGGTTGAGCCGGCCATCCACGTCCTTCTGCTCAATTGAAGCAAAAACGTGGATGCCCGGCACAAGGCCGGGCATGACGACGTTCGATATTTGCCTGCTCTCACACCTTCTCGAACGGCAGATCGACCTTCGGGCGCTTCTCCAGCCATTCCGGCACCGGCAAATTCTTGGCTCGCATGAAAGCCGGATTGAACAGCTTCGACTGATAGCGGCCGCCGGAATCGGCAAGGATGGTGACGATGGTCTTGCCGGGCCCGAGCTGCTTGGCGAGCCGGATCGCGCCCGCGATGTTGACGCCGGTGGAGCCGCCGAGGCAGAGGCCCTCGTGCTCGGTCAGGTCGTAGATCACCTTTACGGCTTCCTCGTCCGAGATCAGGAAGGCGTCATCGACCTTCGCGGTCTCGATGACCGGCGTGACGCGCCCGAGCCCTATGCCTTCGGTGATCGAGTCTCCCGGTGTCGATTTGGCCGTGCCGTTCTTGAACAGCTCGTACATAGCAAAGCCATACGGATCGGCGCAGGCGTTGACGATGCCCGGATGCTTTTCCTTCAGATAGCGGCTGGTGCCGGCCAGCGTGCCGCCGGTGCCGACCGAGCAGATGAAGCCGTCGATCTTGCCGCCGGTCTGCTGCCAGATCTCGGGGCCGGTCGATTCGTAGTGCGCCTTGGCGTTATCGAGGTTGTTCCACTGGTCGGCGAACAGCACGCCGTTCGGCTCGCTCTTGCGCAGCTGCGCGGCGAGCCGCCGTCCAAGATGCTGGTAGTTGTTTGGGTTGGAGTAGGGCAGCGCCGGCACTTCGATCAATTCCGCGCCGCAGAGCCGCAGCATGTCCTTCTTTTCCTGGCTCTGGGTTTCCGGGATGAGGATCATCGTCCGGTAGCCGCGCGCGCTCGCCACGACGGCAAGGCCGATACCGGTATTGCCGGCGGTCGCTTCCAGCACCAGGCCGCCGGGCTTGAGGTCGCCGCGTTTCTCGGCTTCCAGGATCATCCATTTGCCGGCGCGGTCCTTCACCGACTGGCCGGGATTCATGAATTCGGCCTTGCCGAGAATCGTGCAACCGGTCGCTTCGGAAGCGTGCTTGAGCTTGATGAGCGGTGTGTTACCGATCGCTTCGATGACGTCTTTGTTGAAGGTCATTTGGAGTTGCCGGTTTGCTTTGCCTATTCGTTGAGCGAACCCTAAAGGACCGCTGCTGGGCATACAAGCCAGCGCTTAAGTCGCAGCCGGTCATCCGGATTTGCGAACACCACCTGACGCGCCTCGATATTTCCCCTACAGCATCAGATTAGGCCAGGGCGCGCGAAAATTGCTTCGCCAGATCGCGAGCGCCTTGGAATAATCTTGCCCGGAAAAGTGCTCGCGGATGACGGGAAAAGCGAACCGTTCGCCGAGCGAGGCGACGGTTTCTGAGGGAGGCGACAAAGTTCACGGAGCCGATGATGACAATGTGACTGTTGCCCGCCAGGCCGGAGCTCGCGATCGTGGATGGGACTGGATAATGCTTCGATAGGATCGAGGCCGCAGCATTGCCGGCGATTCCCTTTCCGACACCAAGCGACCCGCATTTGTCCCCTTGGACAAGCTGCGCAGGGAGTTCCCGGAGTATCGAATCGGCCGCAGGCGCGTTTTCACGCGCGGAGACGGATTTGGACCGCGGGAACAGGGGAAAAACCCGTGAAATCTTCGTAAGGTTCGGACGGTGCGACATCATCTCGATCGCGTTCCAAGGCCGATAAAATAAGGCTAACTTGCATTTTTGATCGTCGGTTGGCGCGCAAGTGCCAGCGACCGTCGGGATGGTTCCGGGACTGTCCGTGCCCTGATCGCAAGGGTAGTATGACGGCTCGGTTCCAACGGAAGCATTACCCCCGTGAACGGGTCGCAGACCATTCAAACGAGCGTTCATCGCGAGCCACGCCGGGATTTGCCCGGTGGAGAACGGGTGTGACCCAGCGAATGCGGTTTCCAGGTGTAAGCCGGTTGGTGCGGTCGTTCGCGGTCGTAGGGCTGGTCGCCAGTTCGGCGGGCTGCATCCTGACCAAGGATCTGCCGGATCCCGCGCTCGACGTCCCCGAAGGCTACAAGGCCGCCCGCCTGACCAAGCCGCAGGACGCACCGCCGACACTCGACTGGTGGCGCGGTTTCCGCTCGCGGGAACTGACGACGCTGATGGAAGAGGCCCAGACCGTCAATCTGGACATCGCTGCTGCCACCGCGCGCTTCGTGCAGGCCGATGCGCAGGCACGGATCGCCGGTGCGGCCTTGCTGCCGAACCTCAGCGGCACCGGTTCGGAAAGCTATTCCCGCACCTCCGGCTCGAGCGCGAGCGGCCTGACCAATGGCGGCCGCGAGGTCGTCAACTATTCCTCCTCGCTCAGCGCCAGCTATGAACTCGATTTCTGGGGCAAGAATCGCGACGCCGCCCAGGCGGCGGAAGAGACCGCAGTCGCCAACCGCTTCGACCGCGACGTCATCGCGCTGACCACGCTGACCACGGTTGCCAACGCCTATTTCCAGGTGCTCGCGGCGCAGGACCGGATTCGCACCGCAGAGCGCAACATTGCCAGTGCGATCCGGATCCTCGATGCGATCAAGCAGCGGCTGCAGGCCGGCACCGGGAACGACCTCGACGTCGCCCAGCAGGAAACCGTCTTGGCCAACCAACGCGCGCTGGTGCCGCCGCTGCGGCAAACGCTCGACCAGAACATCAACGCGCTGGCGACGCTGGTGTCGCGGCCGCCGGAATCGGTGCGCGTCATCGGCGGCACGCTGAACCAGATTGCCTCGCCCCGCGTCACGCCCGGCCTGCCGTCGGAACTCCTGACGCAACGCCCCGACATCAGGCGTCAGGAAGCGCAGTTGGCATCCGCCACCGCCAATGTCGGCAACGCCCGTGCGCAGTTTTTCCCGAGCATTCAACTAACCGGGCAGGGTGGATATCAGAGCTCCGCACTGACTTCGCTGTTTCAGCCGCACGCCGCGTTCTTCAGCATGGTCGGCAGCCTGACCCAGCCGATCTTCGACGGCGGCAGGATCCTCGGCAATTTTGAATACACCAAGGCCCGGCAGGATGAACTGCTGCAGACCTATCGCAAGACGGTGGTGCAGGCCTTTGCCGACGTCGACAATGCGTTGATGTCGATCCGCCAGACCACGGAACGGCTGCGGCTGCAGCGCGAGGTGGTGGCGTCCTCGCGGCGGGCGTTTCAACTGTCCGAGCAGCAATTGCGGGCCGGAACTGCCGACATCGTAACTGTGCTAAATACGCAATTGACGTTATTCCAGGCGGAAGATTCGCTGTCGCAGGCCCAATTGGCGCGGCTGCTCGCGATCGTCAGCCTGTATCAGGCGCTGGGGGGCGGCTGGGAGCCTAGGATGGAAAGGCCGGTCGATGCTCTTTAAGCCGGAGTCGGAGGAAGACGCCAAAACCCCCGAGGTGCGCAAGCCGGGTTTCTGGTCGCGCGTGCTCAAGCGCATGGTCTCATTGGCCGTGACGCTCGTGATCCTCGGCGGCCTCGCTTACATCGGCTGGTACGCGTTTCAGCCGAAGCCGGGTGGTGGCGGCGGCGGTGGTGGTGGTCGCGGCGGCGCGCGCCTCGATCTTCCGGTGCCGGTGCTGGCGGCGACGCCGCGCGCCCAGGACGTGCCGGTCTATCTCGATGGCGTCGGCTCCGTCCGCGCGCTGAATAACGTGCTCGTGCGCGCCCAGGTCGACGGCAAGCTGATCTCGGTGAACTTCACCGAAGGCCAGGACGTCAAGAAGGGCGACGTGCTGGGTGAAATCGATCCGGTGATCTACCAGGCGCAATACGATCAGGCAGTTGCCAAGAAGGCGCAGGACGAAGCCCAACTCGCCAACCAGAAGCTTGATCTCGCCCGCTACCAGCAGCTCGCGGCGTCCAACGCCGGATCGAAGCAGCAGGCCGATACGCAACGTGCTTTGGTGGCCCAGCAGGAAGCGCTGGTGAAGGCCGACCAGGCCGCGATCGACAATGCGCAGGCCACCCTCGGTTACACCAAGATCATCGCACCCCTGTCGGGACGCGCCGGCCTGCGCCAGGTCGACCAGGGCAACATCATCAAGGCGTCGGATGCGACCGGTCTCGTCATCATCACCCAGTTGCAGCCGATCGCGGTGCAGTTCAGCCTGCCGCAGCAACAGATCGTGCGGGTCAATGCCGCCGCGGCCAAGGGCGCACTCGCCGTCGACGTCTTCGGCAATGACGGCGTCACGGTGGTCGACACCGGCACGCTGAAAGGCATCGACAACCAGGTCGATCCGACCACGGGCACGCTGAAACTCAAGGCGGAATTTCCCAACGCGAAATTCCAGCTCTGGCCGGGCCAATTCGTCAACGTGCGGCTGAAGGTCGAAACGCTCGATAAGGCGATCGTGGTGCCGACCTCGGCGGTCCAGCGCGGTCCCGCCGGGACGTTCAGCTACGTGATCGGCCCCGGCGATATCGCGACCGCCAAGCCTGTCGTGGTGACGCAGCAGAACGAGCACGATGCCGTGATCGCGAGCGGGCTATCGACCTCCGACCGCGTGGTCACCACGGGCTTTGCCAACCTGTCCGACGGCGCCAGGGTTCTGATCGGCACCGACGACCGGGCGCCGACCGCCGACCTCGCGCCGCGCAAGCGCAGCCGCAGTCCCGACGGCAAGGGCGGTCAGGGCGGCCAAGCCAAAGAAGGCCAAGCCAAAGAAGGCCAGGCCAAGGAAGGACAAGCGAGGGACGGCGAACACCGCGGCAGGCGCGAACGCGGCGAGGGCGATCAAAAAGGACAGACCGGGCCGGCGCCGGCAGGCCAACAATCGGGCGGGCCTGCGAAATCGCAGCCATGAGGACGCAACCATGAGCGTCTCCGAACCGTTCATCCGCCGGCCGATCGCGACCTCGTTGCTCGGGATCGCGCTGTTGATCGGCGGCGCGCTCGGCTACTGGGCGTTGCCGGTATCGGCGCTGCCGCAGGTTGATTTCCCGACCGTGCAGGTCACGACCCAACTGCCGGGCGCCAGCCCGGACGTGGTGGCGTCGCTGATCACGGCGCCGCTGGAGCGTCAGCTCGGCCAGATCCCGTCGTTGTCGTCGATGCAATCGACCAGTTCGTTCGGCGTCAGCCAGATATCGCTGCAGTTCGATCTCAACCGCGACATCGACGGCGCCACTCAGGACGTGCAGGCCGCGATCAATGCGGCGGCTGGCATCCTGCCCAAAAACCTGCCGTACCCACCGACCTATGCCAAGGTCAACCCGGCCGATGCACCCGTCATGACGCTGGCGCTGACGTCGGAGACCATTTCGCTGCGCGCGATGAGCGATATCGCCGACACGATTTTGGGGCAGCGGCTCAGCCAGATTTCCGGCGTCGGCCGAGTCGCGGTGCTGGGCGGGCTGAAGCCTGCGGTACGGGTGCAGGCCGACTTGGCGCGGCTCGCCGCCTACGGCATTTCGATGGAAGATCTGCGCGCCGCCATTGCCGGGGCCAACGTCTCGGGCCCGAAGGGATCGCTCGACGGCGCGCAGCAATCCTACACCATCGCCGCCAACGACCAGATCGCGGCGGCGGAGGCCTACAAGCCGATCATCATCGCCTATCGCAACGGCGCACCGGTCACGATCGGCGACGTCGCCATCATCATCGACGGGCTGGAGAACGATCGTACCGGCGGCTGGTATCAGGGCACGCCGGCCGTCATCATCGACATCCAGCGGCAGCCCGGCGCCAATGTGATCGAGGTGGTGCGCCAGATCCGCGAGGAAATTCCAAAGGTGCAGCGCGCGATCCCGGCGGGCGTCAAGCTGACCATCGTCAGCGACCGCACCGTCACCATCCGCGCCTCCGTCCATGACGTGCAGTTCACGCTGATCCTTTCAGTGGTGCTGGTGACCCTGGTCGTGCTGCTGTTCCTGCGCTCGCTGCGTGCCACGCTGATTGCGGGCGTGGCGCTGCCGTTGTCGCTGATCACGAGCTTCGGGATCATGTATTTCGCGGGCTTCAGCCTCGACAATCTGTCGCTGATGGCCCTCACAATCGGCACCGGCTTCGTGGTCGACGACGCCATCGTGATGATCGAGAACATCGTCCGCCACATGGAGGACGGCGAGTCGGTCATGGAGGCCTCGCTGAAGGGCGCCAGCGAGATCGGCTTCACCGTGATTTCGCTGACGGTGTCGCTGATCGCGGTGTTCATCCCGCTATTGTTCATGTCCGGCCTGGTCGGCCGCATGTTCCGCGAGTTCGCGCTGACGCTGACGATCGCGGTGGTGACGTCGGCGGTCGTCTCCCTGACGCTGACGCCGATGATGTGCTCGCGGCTGCTCAAGAACGTCCACGAGGAATACGCCGTTCCGGGGCTCGCCGCCGTCAGCCGCTTCATCGATCGCACGGTCGAACTCTATCACCGCACGCTGCTGTGGGTGCTGCGGCACCAGCGCGCCACGCTGGTGGTGACGTTCCTCACCATCGTCGCGACCCTGGTCATGTATGTGATCGCGCCGAAGGGGTTTCTGCCGCTGCAGGATACGGCTTCGATCACGGCGGTGACCGAGGTCGGGCCCGACGTTTCCTTTGCCGAGATGCAAAGCCGGCAGATGGCGGCCGCCGCCGCGATCCAGGCCGATCCGGATGTGGTCGGCGTGGTCTCCGTGATCGGCGCAGGCTCGGTCAATCCGACCACCAATGTCGGCCGTCTGGTGATGACGCTGCGCCCGCGCGGCGAGCGGAGCGACGACATCCTGGTCGTGGTCAACCGGCTGAAGCAGCGCACGGCCTCGATCCCCGGCATGACCATCTATTTCCAGCCGGTGCAGGATGTGCAGATCTCGACCCAGTCGAGCCGCTCGCAATACCAGTACACGCTGACCGGCACCGATTCCGCCGAAGTAACCAAATGGGCCAACAGGCTCGTCGCCGAAATGCGGCGGGATCCGTTGTTCCGCGACGTCTCGTCGGAAGCGCAGGAGGGCGGCTTGCGCGCCGCGCTCGACATCGACCGCCAGCGCGCCGGCCAGCTCGGCGTCAGCCTGCAGGTCGTGACCGATACGCTGAACGACGCCTTTGCGCAGCGGCAGATATCGACCATCTATGGCCAGGCCAACCAGTATCGCGTGGTGCTGGAAGCCATGCCGATGTATCAGCGCGATCCTTCGATCCTCTCGAAGCTCTACGTGCCGGGCGCGTCGGCAACGCCGGGAAGCCCAGCCGGGCAGGTGCCGATCTCTGCGATCGCGACGCTGACGCGCACCACCGCGCCGCTGGCGATTTCGCATCACGCGCAATTCCCCGCGATCTCGCTCAGTTTCAACCTGGCGCCGGGCGAAGCGCTCGGCGACGCCGTCGAGGCGGTCAAGTCGATCGAAACCCGCATCGGCATGCCCGGCAGCATCGTCGGCGTCTATGCCGGCGACGCGGCCGAGTTCGCCAAATCGCTGGCCGGGCAGCCATGGCTGATCCTGGCTGCGCTCGTCACCATCTACATCGTGCTCGGCGTGCTCTATGAGAGCTACATCCACCCGATCACCATTCTCTCGACGCTGCCCTCGGCCGGCATCGGCGCCATTCTGGCGCTGATGCTGTGCGGCCAGGACCTGTCGGTGATCGGCCTGATCGGCATCATCCTGCTGATGGGCATCGTCAAGAAAAACGCGATCATGATGATCGATTTTGCGCTCGAAGCGGAGCGCCACAAGGGCATGTCCGCGAACGAAGCGATCGTGCAGGCCTGCCTGCTGCGCTTCCGCCCGATCATGATGACGACGCTGGCCGCCCTGTTCGGCGCGCTGCCGCTGGCGCTCGAAAGCGGCACCGGTGCGGAATTGCGTTTCCCGCTCGGCGTCTCGATCATCGGCGGACTGCTGCTGAGCCAGTTGCTGACGCTCTACACCACTCCGGTGATCTATCTGGCGCTCGACCGGCTCAACCGCAAAATCGACAAGGCGGTGCCGAAGCCGGGGCCTGCCGGGCCGCCCGCTGCCGGCGCCACCGAGGGGATGCAGTAATGGCATCGATCTCGATCTCGGAGCCCTTCATCCGCAGGCCGGTAGGCACCACGCTGCTGGCGATCGGGCTCTTTCTGGTCGGGGTCGTCGCTTACGTGTTTCTGCCGGTGTCGGCGGTTCCCAACGTCGATTTTCCGTCGATCCGGGTTTCCGCCACGCGCCCGGGCGCCGACCCCTCGATCATGGCGTCGACGGTTGCGGCCCCGTTGGAGCGGCGGCTCGGGCAAATCTCGGGCATCGACCAGATCACCTCGACCAGTTCGCTCGGCACCACCAGCATCCAGCTGCAGTTCGCGATCGGTCGCAACATCGACCGCGCCGCGCGTGACGTGCAGGCGGCGATCAACGCCTCGCTGGCGGATCTGCCGAGCGACCTGCCGTCACTGCCGCGGTTCCGCAAGGCCAACCCGTCGGCGGCGCCCGTGTTCGTGCTGGCGCTGACCTCGAAGACGCTGACGACGAGCGCGATGTACGACGTCGCCGACACCGTGATCGCTCAGCGCATCTCGCAGGTCCCGGGGGTGGGCGAAGTCACCGTCAGCGGCGCGGATCAGCCCGCGGTACGGATCGCGCTCAACCCGGTCGCGCTTTCCAACGCCGGGATCGCGACCGACGACGTCCGGCTGGCGATCGTCAATTCCAACCCGCTCGGCCCGGTCGGGATCTTCAACGGCGGCCGCCAGAGCGAGACGATCTCGACCAACAAGCAGATGCGCACGGCGGCCGAATTCCGTGACATCATCATCAAGAGTTCGGGCGGCAATTTCGTCCGCCTCTCCGACGTGGCCGAGGTGGAAGACTCCGTCCGCAACAGCCGCTCGATCGCCTGGTTCAACAAGCAGCCGGCGGTGCTGATCCAGATCACCAAGCAGGGCGACGCCAACGTCATCGATACCGTCGACCGGGTGAGGGCACTGCTGCCGGAATTGCAGCAATGGCTGCCTGCCGGCGTGGAGATTTCGACGCTGGTCGACCGCACCGGCACCATCCGCGCCAGCGTGCTCGACATGCAGTTTACGCTGCTGGCGACTGCGTTCCTGGTGATGGTGGTGGTGTTCGCCTTCCTGCGGCGGCTGACGCCGACGATTGCCGCCGGCGTCTCGGTGCCGCTGGCACTGGCCGGCACCTGTGCCGGGATGTGGCTGGCCGGTTTCTCGATCGACAACCTGTCGCTGATGGCGCTGGCGATTTCGGTCGGCTTCGTGGTCGACGACGCCATCGTGATGATCGAGAACATGTACCGCAATCTCGAGCAGGGCATGGCGCCGCTCGCCGCGGCGCTGGAAGGCGCCAAGCAGATTGGCTTTACCGTGCTGTCGATCAGCCTGTCGCTGATAGCGGCCTTTACGCCGCTGATCTTCATGGATGGGATCGTCGGGCGGCTGCTGCGCGAATTCTCGCTGACGCTGACCTTTGCCATCGTGGTGTCGACCGTGGTCTCGCTCACGGTCACCCCGATGATCTGCGCGCATTTTATCAAGGAGGCGACTTCCGATCGCGCCACCTGGTTCGACCGGCTGGTCGAGGGCACGCTGTCGCGCACCGTGTCGTTCTACACCTGGACGCTGCGCCGGGTGCTGGAGTTTCCGTATCTTACCCTGGTCGTGTTCTTTGCCACCATTGCATTGACGGTTACGCTCTACATCAAGACGCCGAAGGGCTATTTCCCGACCGATGACAGCGGCTTCATCATCGGATCGACCCGTGCATCCCCCGACATCTCGTTTCAGGCCATGCTCGGCCTGCAACAGCAATTGGCCGATATCGTCATGGCCGACCCTGCGGTCGCCGGGATCGGCTCCTCGCTTGGCAGCGGCGGCGGTCCCGGTGGCGGCGGCTCCAACCGCGGCACCATGTTCATCAGCCTGAAGCCGCCGGAGGAGCGGGCGGGGCAGTCGACTTCCGACGTGATCGATCGCCTGCGCCGGGCGCTCTATCGCGTCGCGGGCATCCGCCTGTTCATGTTCGCCGCCCAGGATATCCGGACCGGCGGACGGCAAAGCGATTCCGACTATCAATACACGCTGTCGAGCACCGATCTCGATCTGCTGCAGAAATGGGCCCCCATCGTCGGCAAGCGCATGGAGACCGTCGAGGGCATTACCGACGTGTCCTCTGACCGCGATCCCGGCGGGCTGCAATTGTCATTGGTGATCGACCGCAAGACGGCGTCGAGCTTGGGTGTTCGCGTCCAGGACATCGACAACGCCTTGAACAATGCGTTTGCGCAGCGGCAGATTTCGATCATCTACACCCAGCGCAACCAGTACATGGTGGTGCTGGAGATCGACCCGAAATTCCAGGCCGATCCGTCGAACCTCGAACGCATCTTCGTCGCCGGCGCCAACGACGCGCAGGTGCCGCTATCGGCCGTCGTGCGTTATCAGCGCGGCCTGTCGCCGCTGGCGGTCTATCACTCGCAGTCGTTCCCCTCGACGACGGTGTCGTTCAACCTGCTGCCCAACGTGCCGCTGGAGGTCGCGACCACCAACATCCAGCGCGCGGTCGATGAACTGCACATGCCGGAGGGCATCCGCGGCAGTTTCGACGGCAATGCCGGCGACTTCAACAAGACCAGCGGGCGGCAGCCGCTGCTGATCCTCGGCGCGCTGGTGGCGATGTATATCGTGCTCGGCGTGCTCTATGAGAGCCTCGCTCATCCCCTGACCATCATCTCGACGCTGCCTTCGGCGGGGCTCGGCGCGCTGCTCGCGCTGCAGTTGACCAACACGCCGCTGACGGTGATCGCCTTTGTCGGGATCATCCTCCTGATCGGGATCGTCAAGAAGAACGGCATCATGATGGTGGATTTCGCGCTCGACGCCGAGCGCCACCGCGGCCTGTCGTCGGCGGACGCGATCGTCGAGGCCTGCACCGCCCGGTTCCGGCCGATCCTGATGACGACGCTGGCGGCCCTGTTCGCCGGCATTCCCCTTGTCATCGCGACCGGCCCGGGCACCGAGCTGCGCCGGCCGCTCGGAATCACCATCATCGGCGGATTGTTCGTGTCCCAGATCCTCACTTTGTACACGACACCCGTGATCTACCTTCTGATCGACCGGTTGCGGCGGCGGTGGTCCGAACCGGCCGCAATCCAGGCGCCGGCGGAATAATCACCGGAACGGCCCTGAATTGTTGATGGGGTGGGCGGCGCAGCGTATAGCGGGCGGATGTCAAAACAATCCCAAGCCAAAGCCACACCTGACGCAGAAGAAGTGCCGGAGTGCGCCGATTGCGGCAAACCGCTGCCTCTGTGTATCTGTGACAGCATCACGCCGATCGAGAACAAGGTTTCTCTCCTGATCCTGCAGCATCCGCAGGAACAGGACCGGACGCTGGGTACGGCGCGCCTGACGGCGCTCCATTTTGGCGACGCCGTGCTCAAGATCGGATTGTCCTGGCCGAGCCTGTCCAAGGCGCTGGGACGGCCGGTAGACGATCCCTCGCGCTGGGCGGTGCTGTATCTCGGTTCCGCCAAGGTCAGCGAGCTCGAGACCGAGAACGAAATCGTCGCGATCAACCGCAAGGGCGAGATCGAGCCGCATCAGCGCGCCATCCTCAGCGATATCGAGGGCATCGTGCTGCTGGACGGCACCTGGAGCCAGGCCAAGGCGCTGTGGTGGCGCAATGCGTGGATGCTGAAATGCCAGCGGGTGATTCTTGGGCCCAAACGCGCCTCGCGCTATGGAAAGCTCCGCAAGGAGCCGCGTGCCGACGGGCTCTCCACGATCGAGGCCGCAGCGATGCTGCTGGCGGGGCTGGAGAAGCGGCCCGATATCGCCGAGACGCTCAACGGCAGTTTCGAGCGGTTGCTGACGCGATATCGCGAGGTTCAGGCCACTATGCCAGAACTCGCACCGAAGCCGAAGAAGCGCGATTACCGCCGCCGCAAGGGGGTTAAAGCCCGCGCCAAATAATGCTAGCGAAGGTTACGAGCGATCAGTGGAACCGCCGGGTTGTCTGTCACCAAAGCCGAAAACATCAGCGGAAAGTACCGATGCAATCGCTTGAGTCACAGCATGACGAGGTTGTCGTCGGGCCAAGCGACCGTAATTTCGGGTTCACGATGGCCGCGGGTTTTTCGCTGATCGGCGGCTACGGTCTCTACCAGGGTTCGTCTCATGCGCCGTTCTGGCTGGGCGCCGCCGCGGTGTTTGCAGGCCTGACCCTGTGGCGCCCGCAGACCCTGAACCCGGCCAACCGGGTATGGCTGAAGCTCGGGCTTCTGATGTACCGCGTGGTCAACCCCGTGATCATGGCCTTGCTTTTCTTTGGCACGATCCTTCCCATTGGGCTGGCCATGCGCCTGTTCGGCAAGGATTTCCTCAATCTCGCCAGGGACCGTTCATCGCCGACCTATTGGCTGCCGCGCTCCGATCCGAGACCACCATCGCAATCCATGCGGCAGCAGTTCTAGGGTCCGCCTGATGTCGTGCCTGCGCGAGCCATTTGTCTTTCCGGGATCGCCTTCTCGCGATACCCGTATCGGAGCATTGCCGACGGTAACCAAGGGCTCAGCGCTGACGCCGTTCGTCTGTACCCTGTTTTGAGTGGCGGCGTGCGCATCCTCGGCATCTCGGCATTCTACCACGACAGCGCAGCGGCTTTGCTGGTGGACGGCAAGATCGTCGCCGCCGCACAGGAAGAGCGCTTCACGCGCAGGAAACACGATCCGAACTTTCCGGCCGCCGCGATCCGTTATTGCCTGTCGGCGGCGGACGTCAGCGCAAGCGAACTCGACCACGTCGTGTTCTACGAAAAACCGTTCCTCAAATTCGAGCGCCTGCTCGAGACCTACCTTGCATTCGCACCGCGCGGCTTTCAGTCGTTCCGGAAGGCCATACCGGTCTGGCTAAAGGAGAAGCTGTTCCAAAAACGCCTGCTCCGCGACCATCTCCTGGAGATCGACGGCAGCGTCGATTGGGAAGCGAAACTGCTGTTCGCCGATCATCACCAAAGCCACGCGGCCTCGGCGTTCTTTGCCTCGCCGTTTGCCGAGTCCGCGATCCTGACGCTGGACGGCGTCGGCGAATGGACGACGACGTCGGCCGGCTACGGCAGGGACAATACGCTCGACCTGACGCGCGAGATCAATTTCCCGCATTCGGTGGGGCTGCTTTATTCGGCCTTCACCTATTACACCGGCTTCAGGGTCAATTCCGGCGAGTACAAGGTGATGGGCCTCGCGCCCTACGGCGAGCCGAAATATACCAAACTGATCCTCGACCATCTCGTCGACCTCAAGGAGGACGGCAGCTTCCGGCTCGATCTGCAATATTTCGATTATTGCACGGGCCTGACCATGACCAACAGGCGGTTCGACAGACTGTTCGGCGGCAAACCGCGCGAGCCGTCCGAGCGCCTGGACCAGCGCCACATGGATCTGGCCGCTTCCGTGCAGCAGGTGACGGAAGAGATCGTGCTGCGGCTGACCCGCAGTCTGGCGCGCGAGGGGCAATCGGAGAATCTGTGTCTGGCCGGCGGCGTGGCGCTCAACTGTGTCGCCAACGGAAAAATCCTGCGTGAGCGTACCTTCAAGAACATATGGGTGCAGCCCGCCGCGGGCGACGCCGGCGGGGCGGTCGGCGCGGCGTTGGCGGCGTATTATCAATTTGCAGGCAAGCCGCGTGTGGCGCCCGCCGGCGATGCCATGGCCGGCGGCTATCTCGGGCCGTCATTCGCGCAAGCCGAGATCGAGCAGCGCCTGGCGCAGGCGGGGGCGGTGTTCACTGCGCTCACTGATGACGCGCTGATCGAAAGCACCGTCAAGGCGCTGGTTGCGGAGAAAGCAGTCGGCTGGTTCCAGGGACGGATGGAATTCGGCCCGCGTGCGCTTGGGGCGCGGTCGATCCTCGGCGATCCCCGGTCACCGAGGATGCAGAGCTCGCTCAACCTGCGAGTCAAGTTCCGCGAAAGTTTTCGTCCCTTCGCACCGGCCGTGCTGCGCGAGGATGTCGCCGAGTGGTTCGAACTCGACGGCGACAGTCCGTACATGCAGATCGTCGCCGATGTGCTGAAGAAGCACCGCCGGCCCGCCAATCCCGGTGATGAAAAGCTGTTCGGCATCGAGCGGCTCAATATCCCGCGCTCGGACATCCCGGCCGTAACCCATGTGGATTATTCGGCGCGGATCCAGACCGTGCATGCCGACACCAATGCGCGCTTTCATGCGCTGCTGACGGCCTTCAAGGCCGAAACCGGGTGTCCGGTGCTGGTCAACACCAGCTTCAACGTCCGCGGCGAGCCGATCGTATGCACGCCGGAAGACGCCTTCCGCTGCTTCATGGGCAGCAATATCGAAGTGCTGGCGGTCGGCAATTGCTTCCTGCTCAAGGAGGACCAGCCGACATCGCTGAAGCTCGACTACAAGAATGCGTTCGAGCTCGACTGATCGAACAAGCGGGTCGCGCGTTTCAGAAATCCACGGACTTGGAGTTTCAGAACTTTGTCGATGGGCAAACGAGGAAGGTTGCCTAACCCATTGGCGGGCTGTATTGATCCGCCCCGATGGGGCCACGTGGCGGAGTGGTTACGCAACGGTCTGCAAAACCGTGTACACCAGTTCAATTCTGGTCGTGGCCTCCAACACTTAGCAGTAACGTGGGTTCTTCAAGTCAACATAAAGTCAACGAAGCGCTATCGGCAGCCGAAAGGTAGCGCGCGTGCCTACCTCGCTGGGCGGTCGATGTAGGCCCGGGCGCGCGGGCCGGGCTGAAGTTGTAGGGCCGAGACTGGGCGCCGGCGGCTTGGGGAAGATGTCGCGCTCAACTGGCAGCCCTTTTTGGAACGTGCCGCGCGGCATTTTAACCGGGCATATCTCGCCAGAAACCGCGCTGCGGTCCGATCGCCGCGGCCGGGAAGGCGATGTCGCCGGAGCCCAAACGCTGGCGCTGGAGGCTCTTCATGACGAGGTCGCCCATGTGGACGTGCCGGTCGCGGAGCGCTGCGACAATGCACGCCCCCGTTCGGTCCACGACAAGTACATTATGCTTGGTTAAATCGGCGCGAGCATTACGGGTGCGTGCTTGTCCGATATCAACCCTATTGAATGGGATCCCAGTTGAAGGCGCTGGGGGTCGGAGTGCCCCAGTATCCCGCAGGGGTGTCCTGTCAATCGTATTGAAACTGCTCATCTTTTTCTCGCCGCCTAGTCATAAGCCACGGTCTGGACCACGGTGAGAGCAGGGCTGACGAAACCATGTCCCAACCGCCGCGCAGTCGTCCGGAAACAAACGCGGCCTAACGTCGTTGTCGATAAAACCACGGGAACGGCGATCATGCCGGCGAACATACTCGATGCAATTTACGGACGGGTCCTCGCGGCCTCACTTCCCGGCATGTCCACGGCAGGCGGCAAAGCTGCGGTCGACCGTTCTCCCGAATCCTCAGCCGCTTGGTTGGGGAATTTGATCGAAACCATGGAAGAGGTCGGATCCTCTAATACTCCGTGCGATCCCTCAGTGAGCGAAGCCCTGTTGCAACGATTGCACCTGCCAGCGCGACTTCAGCCTCGGGCAACCCTCCACTAAGTTACTTCGTCGCGCTGGGTTCACCACCAGGCGACGAGCGGTTAGGGGACGACCGCTCGAAGGGCCAACGGCGTCCACCCCGGCCGGCTTGTATGTGATCTGCCGCACAGAAGACTTCGGCAGGTACCGTACTAATGGGGCATGCAAGCACAATTCGTCAGGAACACCGCTCACGACTACAGAAGCGCTTTGGGCAAACCCGGTAGCCGCGGCCGACGTCCAAGAACTGATAGACGTACTGAACCTCAGCTATGCCGATTTCGCTTCTGCGGAAGTCAACCAGTCAGACCTGCAACAGATCAATCTCGTTCCGCCCGGCGGGACTAAGATTCGCAAACGATCTCTCGGTTTGCATCCCTATCGATAAGTTTTCACCGGCGTTCGGCAGTCTAGTTGTCCGCAGCATATCCACAGCATACTCACAGGGCCGATTTCCGAGATGCGTGAGCGTCTGCATGGTCTTGCCGGCAACCGTCCACAGGGCCGAAAAACCCGCCGGCGTGAACCGGCGGGCTCGGCGAAGTGCACTAGCGAAACTTCAGGAAGCTGAAAGAGGGCAGCGAGAAGTGCTGGTTGATCGCGAAGTGAGAGAAGTTGCTGAGCGAATTCCAGCGCGGCGGAAGCGGCTGCGGATTCAGACCGCCCGCGACCGCGTCGAGGGCTTCGTCCGAAAGGAGATTGTTCTTAATCGCAGTTTTCAGAGTGGTCATTGTGACGTCTCCCGAATGAACAGGTTTAAGATGAAGTGCGCCGGTCAGCGCACGCGAACTATGACATTCGGAGCAAGGGCCTTCCGTGATTCATGTCACAAACTTGAGAAAGCCCGCCGGCGGGACCGTCAGACCGCTTCCGCATTCAAAACCGCAGAGCTTTATCGACCGCTCTTATAAAGTTGCGAAGCCATCCTAGTCCGTCGCCGCCACCGGTGCCCTTGCCGTTCCCGGGTTTCCGCTGGCCCCGTTTCGGGGCGTGCCGCCAGTAACGATGGAAAGTTGTTCGTCGTTGAGTTGATCGAATTTCTTGGGTCTCCTCTGTGGCGGCGATCCATTTCGTCCATGTCCTCACTATTAGCGATCCCTCAGCCGGCGCGCTGTTACCTGGGGAACAGGCGGCAACTGCCCGCGGGCGTCTCACCTCGTTCACGGACCTGTTATCGAACCCACAGCACGCTCGCAGCGAACTAACGGCGCTGGGGGATTTCAGGGCCCAGTACCTAAGCCAACGCCGCCCAGCCAACAT
>NZ_JAFCLS010000034.1 GCF_018131075.1 Bradyrhizobium sp. JYMT SZCCT0428
CCGGCCTTCCCCTGCGCAATGGCTTTACGGCTTATGCCGTGATCTCCCCGGAGACGAGTTCTTGGTTGACTCCGTCGCTGCCGTTTCCGCTTGCGCTTCTCCGGCAACTTGACACCTGCAACGGGCGCCAGGACCACACGGTTTTGCCGTACGCTTTTGTCGCGTTACGTCTTCGCGACATCAGCGTCCACCGCAACCCGTCCAACGTCCGTGACGACGGCCGACGCCCTCTGAGTGGGACGGGATGGCCAAACATATGCACCTGATTTTCATTCGGGTAAACAGAAATATTTTTTATTTTGGGCTTGACACGAATTCTGTAAATCGGAATTGATTTGCCCGTCGGGTTGTTTTGTCGCACCTCTCTCCGTCATTCCGGGGCGATGCGCAGCATCGAGCCCGGAATCCATCGGGCGGCAGAGGATGCGGCCTGATGGATTCCGGGCTCGCGCTAAACGCGCCCTCAGATGCGCAATTGCGCATCGGGGAATGACGGGGAGAGAGTCTTCGAGTAGTCCCGCATCTCGCCGCGCTCATGCGGGCTACGCGCTGCAATTCGCACCCGCTCACATGAAAAAAACACACAAACACATCAGATTAAGAACACACAAACAGAACAGATTGCACTTACCAGCGAAAATGCGACGGGAACAATCCGGTCCTGTCGGCATTATCGTCAACGCTTCGAATTCCGGGAGACTTCCATGAAAACGGCAAAGATCATGCTGGCTGGACTGGCCGCCCTCACCCTCGTTTCAGCGGCCTCAGCCCAGCAAGCGATGACGGGAACGGTCACGCGAATTGACCGGACCGACGGGACGATCGCAATCCAGTTGCACCCGACTCCAACACAGAGCGGCACCGTCGGCGCCAACACCGCCGATGCTAAAACAGACGGTCCTGCCGAAGAGCTCAAGACCAAGATCCAGGGCAATCTGTTGAACGTCCTGCACGCCGGCGACCGGGTCAAGTTTACGCTCACCGACGCGGGTGGCACCAAAAGCATTACCAACGTCGAGCGGCCGTAACTGACGGGCACGCACAGCCAAATCGAAACGCAAAAAGGGCCGCGGCAAAACCGCGGCCCTTTCTCTTGGACTTTCTCTTGGACTTTCTCTTGGAAGGGTCTGTCGTTACTCCGTGCAGACCTTGGTCGTCTTCATGCCGGTTTCGGCTTCCGTCTTGGTCTTGAAGATGCCGTTGTCGACGATGGTAGTGGTGGTGCTGGTCGGCTTGGTTTCGACCACCGTGCACTTCTTCGTGGTGCTGTCGCGAACCACGTAGTATTCGGCGGCCATCGCGGTCCCGGCAACGCTCGTTGCGGCAAACGCCAGCGCGCCGATCATCAGAAATTTCTTCAAGGTATCCTCCTCCGATTTCGTAGTGATGCCATCAGCAACCCGCGGAGAAACCAGATGTTCCACTTTTTCCCGAATGGTTCGCACTTCCCGGATTCAATTCCGGCCTGTGCGAGGCGAGGCGGTCCGGTAACAGACCGGGAATAGTCGGCAATATCGTTCAATATGGACCTCAATCCCCCTCAGTCTTTGCGGCGAGCGGAACAAACATATGATCGGGAACTTGTAGACGTGATCGCAATCATGCGATGGAGGACGACTGAATGAGACGCATTGCACTGATTGGCTGCGCACTGCTGCTGGCAATGACCGCATCCGCTTCCGCCAGGCTGGGGATTGCGCCGCTCAGCGTGTCGGATGACGGTGTGACCCAGGTCAAGCACGGACGTGGGCATGGTCACGGACATCGCATGGGCCGCGGTGGCCGGGGCCACCATTACGGTTGGGGTCGGGGCCGCGGGCACCATTACGGCTGGCGTCATCACCGTCGTCACTACTGAAACGCTAATTCGCCGGGTGCTGCTTTCATCGATCCATTGCCCCGACGAAAGCAGGCACCGGCGGTATGGACGGTCGCGCCGACAGGCGCGGCCTGTTCAGTTTTCTGACGCCGGTCAGCCCAGCTCCATCTCGACGGCGATCCGGATCAAGTCGGAATGGTTCTTGGCGCCGAGTTTCTGCTTCAGCAGCGAGGTGGTGTTGGCCACGGTCTTGTAGGAAATATCGAGCGCGTCGGCGACTTCGACGATTTTGTCGCCGCGACCGAGCAGGCGCAGGATTTCCAGTTCGCGCGCGGTCATTTGCGAGGCCGGATTGGCCTTGATGGAAGCGCCCGAGAACGTCACCGCCTCCGCTAGTTGCGGCGAGATGAAATTTTCTCCCGAGGCCACCTTGCGAACGGCCTTTACCAGCGTCCGCGGATCGTCGCCCTTGGCGACGTAACCCTGCGCGCCCATTTCCACGGCGCGAACCACGAAGGCCGGGTCGTCATTCATGCTGAACATGATGATTTTGGCGTCCGGATCCTCCTTGCGGATCCGCCGCATCAGCTCAAACCCCGAAACGTCGGGAAGTTTGATATCGATGATTGTGACATCCGGTCGCCGCGTCATAAACGCCTTATGACCGGATTTTGCGTCCGCGGCCTCGTCAATTTTCACCGTAGCGTCCGAAGCGAACAGCGAACGGCAGCCGGAAACGACCACGGGATGGTCGTCGACGATCAGGATCCTGGTTGCCGATTTGGCGATGTTCTGCATCCTTGCAGCCCCTTTTGGGATAAATAGGCATTTCGCGATAATTGAAAAGAGAAACCTGCGCTACGGGAGTTAGAATAGTCCGAATGTGGCAGAATCTTTCCCTTCGCATGCGGCTAATTCTCCCGCTCGGCACCATGTTCGTGGCCGCGCTGCTGCTCGGGGCCGTCTCGCTGCAGCTTTTCGCGCCGGCTCAACTGGTGGATGAAAGCGAACCGGCATCACGATCGGCAAAGGTGGTTGCCGAGGCGCTCAACAACGCGCTGCTGACGACCGCCAACCCGCAGCAAACGCTTGACGCATTTGTGCATGCGCTGGGCACATCGGAAGCCATCCGCTTCCGCCGTACCGGTACAGAGACGACCACGCCATTGCTGGCGGAGATTCGCACCCCCCTTGGACGCGTGCCGCAGTGGTTCGTCGATCTTCTCGGCCTGCCGGAGATCGGCGCCTCGTTTCCTGTGAGGATCAATGGAAAGCAGGTCGGCGACATCCTGTCTTCACCCGACCTTTCAGCCGACATCTACGAGAAATGGGTCGGCTTTCTCGCCCTCGTTTCATCCGTCATCGCCCTGATGCTGGTGACCGGCATTATCGCCTATTTGACCGCAGGAACCGTGGTCGACGCGCTGCGGAATCTGGGTGAAGGCCTGACCCGGATGCGGACGGGGGACTACCAGCACCTGATCGCGGCGACGGGTCCGCCGGAGATACGCAAGAGTTCCGAACTGGCCAATGAACTCGCACGCACGCTGAACCAGCTGAGCCAGGACAATCGCAGCCTGCTGCGGAGGGTCGTCTCGCTGCAGGACGATGAGCGCCGCGACATCGCGCGCGACCTGCATGACGAACTCGGGCCATTGTTGTTCGGGATCCGGGCCAACGCGGTGGCGCTACAGGATGGCGCGGCACAGCACAGGAAACTCGGCCCTTCGGTCGAGGCGATGCTTAAATCGGTCGAGGCGCTGCAACTTGCGAACCGCCGTATCCTCGACCGGTTGCGGCCGCTTCATATTCAGGAGTTGGGGCTGGAGAAAAGTGTCCAGACCCTGCTGCAGTATGCACGATCGCAGGCGCCCGGCCTCAAGCTGAATGTGCGGATCGATCCCGCTCTGAACGACGTCGATGGGCTGCTTTCCCAGACCATCTACCGGGTTATCCAGGAGGGCGTGACCAATGTCCTCAGGCACGCCAATGCGAGCGCGACAAGCGTCGAGGCGACGATCGAAGGAAACCAGGTATTGGTGGAAATTTCCGACGATGGCGTTGGATTTACACCGGACCAGCCCTTTGGCCGTGGACTGACGGGAATGCACGAGCGCGTCCGGGCCCTGAGCGGGACATTCGAATTCAAGCGGCAGAACAGCCGGACCTATGTCCGGTGCCGTCTGCCGGCTGGCGAGTGAGGCGCACCGCTGGCCCACGGATTCAGCGAAAGCTGCGGCGCGAAAGAACATCAGGTTGAAAGCTGGAGTGGCGACCGCGACCGCGTCGTCACCAGGCGCGATCCCGCGCACCAGCGACATCCAGCGCCGTTGCCGGCGCGAATGGGGCGCAGCGGGTTTGCAAAATCTTCCCGGAAGCGTCGAACGTGAAGACGATGCGAACGGGCTTGCCGTCGCAATTCAGGTAATCGAGCATGACCCCGTCGGCAGACGGCGTGATCTCTTCCAGTCCGAAGGCATTGGGCGAGAACGCCTCGAGCCGGGGCCGCCAATATGATTCAAGCGCAGCCCGGCCCGCATAGTTGTTTCGGCCGTCGCAGTCACATTCGAGGCTTGCCTCTGACGCGTACAGGTCGAGCAGCGGGCCAAGCTCATGTCGCCGGCAGGCATCGAGCCAATCGACGACAACAGCCACCTGATCGATATCGTTGGCGATATCCTTGGCAGCATCCTCGGCAATTTCCTTGGGCTGTTCGACATGTCCATTGGCTGCACCGACCGGTTAGCCGCAATTCAGTTGGAACCAAAAACAGTTTGGGTCCCCGGAAGTTCCAGGCGGGGGGCAGTCAATGTGCGCCATGCCGACGCTCGCCGTGCCGCCTTTTCCGCGCGGCGGCCGCGGCAGATACCGATCCGCGGATTCAAGACAACCGTGCTAGCGAGTCATCAATCTCTGGTAGCGGCAATCCGTGCAAACGGTGAGCACGCGGATTCAAGCGTGACAGCGCGTTTGCACCTTGCAGCCACACACTGCATGCGTCGCGCGTCTGCCTACGCCACAATGCGGATTGACTAGCCTCCGACGCCGCGCCCATAATCCCGATGCAAGGGGCTTTCTGCACGTACCGACCACAAGAGTCGTGACAGTCTGGTGCAAAGGCGGGGTAACGGGCTTGTCGGCATCGCGGCGTCCAATGTTCGGCGAGCAACAGCGGTTCATGCTGTTTCTCATTGCGCCGGCGGCACTCCTGATGCTGCTGTTTCAGGTGCTGCCGATCGTGATCGGCGCCAATGCCAGCTTTCGCGACTGGGCGCTCTATAATCCGAAGAAGATCTGGGTCGGCTTCAGTCACTATTACGCGGTGCTGTCGGATCCGGCGTTTCTCTACGTGGTGCTGCCGAACACCTTCCTGTTCATGATCCTGAGCGTGGCCGGGGCGCTGGTGGCGGGACTGGCGCTGGCGCTGCTGCTCAACCGCCCGTTTCGTGGGCAAAAGCTGGTGCAGACAATCCTGCTGGTGCCGCTGATGGTGGCCCCGGTCGTCGCCGCAATCATGATCCGCTGGATGTTCAACGACCAGTTCGGCATCGTCAACACGGTGCTGGAGGCGATCGGGCTGGAAGGCCAGCCCTGGCTCGTGCAGCGCTGGAGTGCCTTCGGCATCATCCTTTTGACCGACATCTGGCTGTGGACGCCGTGGTTCACGCTGCTGCTGCTCGCCGGATTGCAGAGCCTGCCGAAGGAGCCGTTCGAGGCGGCCGCGATCGACGGCACCACGACCTGGCGCGTGTTCAGATTCCTGACCCTGCCGATGCTGCGCCCGGTCATCGTGGTGTGCGTGGTGATCCGCGCCATCGACGCCTTCCGCACCTTCGACATTGTGTGGACGCTGACCGGCGGCGGGCCGGGCCGCTCGACCGAGCTGTTCAGCCTCTATGCCTATGTGCACGCGTTCCTGAACCTCGATCTCGGCCGCGGCTCGGCGGCGGCGATCATCGGCGGGCTCATCATCCTCGTGATCGGCGTGGTGCTCTATCGCCTCGTCGACCGCATCGCAAAGGCATAGTCAGATGCCGATCGTAAGCCGCCCCGATTTCCTGCCGGGACTGCCGAAATGGAGCCGCAAGACGCTGTTCGCGCTGGCGCTGTTCGGCATCTGCTTTGCGTTCGCGTTTCCGGTGCTGTGGCTGATCCTGACCTCGCTGCGGCCGGAATCCGGCGTCTATTACGTCCATCGCGGCACCGAATTCACGCTGGCCAGCTTCGCCGAGGTGTTGACCGACGACCGCATCGTGTCGGCCTTCCTCAACAGCGCGCTGATCTCGACGCTGGCGACCATCTTCTCGCTGCTGGTCACCGTCTCCAGCGGCTACATGCTGTCGCGCTTCACCGGGCCGGCGTCGCGAATCTGGTTCGGGACCATCTATGTGTTCCGCTGCATCCCCTATATCTCCTGGGTGCTGCCGCTGTACTTCGTGACCCAGAGCTGGGGCCTCTACGACACCTATACCGGGCTGCTGCTGCCGCATGTCGCGGTGCATATCTGCTTCTTCTCATGGCTGATGAAGGGGTTTTTCGACGGCATCGACCCGTCGATGGAATACGCCGCGATGATCGACGGCTGCACGCGGTGGGGCGCCTTCATCCGCGTCGCCATACCGTCGGCGCTGCCGGCGATCTCGGCGCTGGCGGTGCTGTGCTGGCTGTTCACCTGGAACGAATTCCTGTTCGCGCTGATCCTGACCGGCAACCGTGTGCCGATGATCACGGTGGTCATGGCGCAGTTCGTCACCGAGATGGGATTGCGCTGGAATTTGATGGCCGCGACCGCCGTGATGGCGCTGGTGCCGGCGTTCCTGGTGGCGCTGTTCGGGCAGAAATATGTGATCCGGGGACTGCGCATCTAGAAACGACGGGGACGCTGAATAAAACGAGGAAACAACACCAAAAACGAGGGAGGGAAGCGATGAAGCAACTGACAAAACTGGCTGTCGCAACGACGGTGGCCCTGTGGGCGGCCGCAGGAAGCGCGAGCGCCCAGGTGACCGAACTGCGGATCGGCTATCAGCCGAGCCCGATCCAGGACAATTCGATTGCGATGTTCGAGGCCTGGGGCGCCAAGAACGGCGTCAAGATCGTCAAGGTGCCGAATTCCTACGGCGTCTATGTCGAGAAGATGACGGCGTCGCTGACGTCGAACTCCGATCAGTACGACGTTATCTGGCACAATGACGATTGGGGCCAGACCTGGGCGCATCTGCTCGAGCCGATGGATGACGTCGAAGCCAACAAATTTGCTTCCAAGTGGAGCATGTCACCGATCGTGTTCGGCAACGACAAGGGCCAGAACACCGTCGTGCCGATGGGGCAGACCTTCAGCGTGTTCTTCTACCGCTCCGACCTCGTCAAGCCCGAGGAAGTGCCGAAGACGCTGGACGAACTCGTCACCGTGAGCAAGAAGCTTCAGGCCGACGGCAAGGTGAAGTTCGGCTATGTCGCCGGTGCGTCGATGAACAACTCCTGGTTCACCTGGTTCTGGTCGATGTGGGGCAACAATTGCGACGTGCTGCTGCCGCCCTACGAGCGCGACAACAAGAAGCTCGCCGCGAACGGGTGGAAATCGGGCATGACCGAGCCCTGCATGCAGAAGAACGTCGAATATTGGTGGGATGCGATCAACACCCACAAGATCGTGCCGCGCGGCATGCCGGCCTATGACCGCAACGAAGCCAACGCCGTGTTCATGGCCGGCGACGCCGCGTTCACAGTGGCGGACTCGCTATGGTGGGGCACGTTCAACGATCCCGCCAAGTCGAAGATCGCAGGCAAGGTCGCTGCCACGCGCTTCCCGCTCGGTCCCGATCGCGCCAAGCCGTTCGCGTGGGACGATATCTGGGGCTGGGCGATCCCGAAGTCGATCTCGCCGGAGCGCAAGAAGAAGGCCAAGGAAATGCTTAACGCGATGATGCTGGACAAGGAAGGCCAGAAGAAGCTGTTCAAGGCGACCGGCGCGCCGCCGCCCAACACCGAGTTCTGGGCGGAAATCGCGGCGGAAGACGCGTTCATGAAGCTGCTGAAGGAATCGGTGCTGGATTCGCCGGACAAGGTGCGCGGCGCCTACTACTTCCCGCAATGGCCAGCCGTGCACAAGGCGTTCAACGACACCGTCACCAAGGCCGTCACCGGCAAGCGCGAGGATATCGCAAAGGTGCTGGCCGAGGGCGCGCCGCTGGTCAGCAAGGCGGCGCAATAGTCGATGAGCAAAATCCCGCCGCGGGAAATCGCGGCGGGATTATTTTGGGTCACTTTTGAATCTGGTAACGGCGGGTAAATGGCAGCGATTTCACTCAGCAAGCTCAACAAGCATTATGGCTCGCTGTTCCACGCCGTAAAGGACGTCGATCTCGAGATCGCCGACAAGGAGTTCGTGGCCCTGGTCGGACCGTCCGGCTGCGGCAAGTCGACGACGCTGCGCATGATCGCAGGGCTGGAGGACATCACCAGCGGCGACATCCGCATCGGCAACCGGGTCGTCAACGACCTGCCGCCGCGCGACCGCGACATCGCGATGGTGTTCCAGAACTACGCACTCTATCAGCACATGAGCGTCTACGACAATCTCGCCTTCGGCCTGCGCAACAAGAAGACTTCCGAAGCCGAGATCAAGGCCGCGATCGACCGCGCGGCCGGCATGCTCGGCCTGCACGAATTGCTGGCGCGCAAGCCCAAGCAATTATCCGGCGGCCAGCAGCAGCGCGTCGCGCTCGGCCGCTGCATCGTGCGCAATCCGGAAGTGTTTTTGTTCGACGAACCGCTGTCGAATCTCGACGCCAAGCTGCGCGCGCAGATGCGGATCGAGATCAAGCGCCTGCACGCCGCCATTCCGACCACGTCTGTTTTCGTGACCCACGACCAGGTCGAGGCCATGACGCTGGGCGACCGCGTCGTGATCATGCGCGACGGCCGGGTGCAGCAGGTCGGCACGCCGCTGCAGGTCTACGGCAAGCCCGCCAATAAATTCGTCGCGGGTTTTATCGGCGCGCCCGCGATGAACTTTGTCAACGTCACCGTGCGCAGCGATGGTGTTGCTACGACGGTCGAGGCTGATGGCCTCAAGCTGACGGTTAGCGGCGCCGATGCGCGCGCGCTCGCGGCCTATCATGGCAAGCCCGTGATCATGGGCGCGCGGCCCGAACATCTCGCGCTTGGCGAGGGCGCGCCGGGCGCCAGCTTTGACGCCCATGTCGAAGTCGTCGAGCAGCTCGGCTCCGAGATCCTGCTCGAGACGAAAGTGGGCAGCCACGGCATCACGGTGGCCCGCGTGCCCGCGGAAACGGTGATCGCGCGCGGCGATCGGGTCCGCGTCTCGGCCCAGCCCGGCCGGCTGCATTTCTTCGATCCGGAAACGGAATTGCCGATTACGGGTTAAGCGTGCTCTCACGATCTTGTCATGGCCGGGCTTGACCCGGCCATCCATCCTCTTCGGAAGAGTCTTGCGAAGGTGATGGATTGCCGGGTCAAGCCCGGCAATGACGGAAAGAGGGTGTCGTCCCCCTCACCGCTTCACCGCGCCGGTCGGGCTGGCAAATCCTTCCATGGTCCGGATGCGCTTTTCGAGCCACCAGCCATATTCCGGCGCCCAGTCCTCGAATTTGCGATTGATGCCGAGATCATGGGCCCAGTGATGGGCGATGTTGGGGTTGTACTGCGATTGCCGGCCGACCGCAATCAGATCGGCCTGGCCTTTATCCAGCACCGCTTCGGCCTGCTCGGCTTCGAGGATGATGCCGACCGCCATGGTCGCGATATCGACTTCCTTGCGAACACGCTCGGCATACGGCACCTGGAAACCGAGGCCGCGCGGCACTTGGGCTGCCGTTGCCGAACCGGAAATGCCGCCGGAGGAGCAGTCGACCACGTCGACGCCGCGCGCTTTCAATTCGTGCGCCAGCGCCACCGTGTCGTCCATGTTCCAGCCGTTCTGCGCGCCGTCGACCGAGGATACGCGCACGAACAGCGGCATCGTATCAGGCATTTCGCGCCTGACAGCCTCGACGATGTCGAGCGGCAGCCGCATCCGCCCGTTGCGGTCGCCGCCATACTCGTCGTTGCGGGTGTTTGAAATCGGCGAGAGGAACGAGGCCAAGAGATAGCCATGAGCCATATGAACCTCGATCACGTCGAAGCCCGCCTTGACCGCGTTTTTCGCGGCGTGCGCCCAGGTCTTCACCATGGCGCGGCAGTCTTCGGCGGTGAGCTGGCGCGGCGTCAGCCATCCCGGCGCCACCGGTTCGCTGGTCGGACCGACCGGCCGCCACAGCTTGGCGCCCGCCTTGATCTCTTCTGGTGTGAGCGGCCCCATGCCGTTCATCGCCTTTTGCGAAGACGATTTGCGGCCGCCATGGGCGAGCTGAAGCCCGATCGCGGTATTCTCCCGCTTCATGAAAGCGATCAGCGGCTTGAAACTTTCGACCTGCGCGTCGTTCCAGATGCCGAGATCGAACTCGTTGATCAGGCCGACTTCCTCGACGCCGGTGGCCTCGACAAAGACAAGACCAAAACCGCCGAGCGCGTATCGACCGAGATGCACGTGATGAAACATGCCGCAGGTCGCACGGGGATCGGCGCGGTAATGCACCATCGGCGGCACCACCAGGCGATTCTTCAGCGTCAGGCCGCGAATGTTGAACGGCTGGAATAGCAGGGGTCGTGCGGCGGCGGTGTCTGACATGGATGGCCTGTTGCGTGAGGTGCGGAGATGGCGCGGCGATGATTGACCATCTGGAATCGGAGGTCCAGCCAGCCCTTGCATGTCATGCATGCAGCAACGCTTCGGCCCTAGTCGCCACCAACATCGACTTCGAGGCCGGCGGCCTTCAGTGAGGCGATGGTCGCCTCAAGATGGGTCCGGTCCCGGGTTTCGATGACGACCTCGAGGACCACCGCCTTGGCTGGCAGGTCGGTGAAGATGCGTTGATGGGACACCTCGACGATATTGGCGCCTGCCTTGGCCAGGACGGCGACAACCGTGCCGAGCTGTCCGGGCCGATCCACGATGTCGAACTTCAGCTTCGAAAGCCGGCCTTCCCTCGCGAGTTGACGCGTCAGCACACCGGAAAGCAGCCGCGTGTCGATATTGCCTCCGCTCAGCACCAGGCCGAGCGAACGGCCCTTGAAGCGGGCCTGATCGGCGAGCACGGCCGCCAGGCCCGCCGCCCCCGCGCCCTCGGTCACCGACTTCTCGATGGTGATGAAAAGGCTCAACGCGTGCTCAATCTGCTGTTCGGTGACGAGCACGATGTCATCGACGAGCGCGCGCACGATGTCAGACGTGATCTGGCCGGGCGCCTTGACGGCAATGCCCTCCGCGAGCGTATCACCGCGCATCGCAAGATGTTCGCCCTTGATGAGGTTGTACATCGAGGGATAAAGCGCGGCCTGGACGCCGACGATCTCGATATCCGGCTTGAGGGTCTTGGCGGCAACGGCGATGCCGGATATCAGGCCGCCGCCCCCGATTGGAACAATCAGGACATCGAGATCGGGCACCGAAGCCAGCATCTCGAGCGCGATGGTACCTTGACCCGCGATGATCAGCGGATCGTCATAGGGATGGATATAGGTCAAACCCTGTTTGCGAGCATGGTCGGTGGCGAGGGTGGCGGTATCCTCCAGCGTCGCCCCACCCTCGATCACGGTCGCACCGTGCCGGCGCGTGTTCTCGATCTTCACCATCGGTGTGCCCACCGGCATGAAGATGGTCGCAGGGATCGAGAGGCGGGCCGCGTGATAGGCCACGCCCTGGGCGTGGTTGCCCGCCGAGGCCGCTGCCACACCGCGCCGCCGTTCGTCGGCCGATAACGCAGACAGCCGATTGAGCGCGCCGCGCTCCTTGAACGTCGCCGTAAACTGCAGGTTTTCGAATTTCAGCCATATGTTCGCGCCCGTGATGTCGGACAACGTACGGCTGCGCTCGAAGCTCGTCCGCTTCACGAAGCCGGCGAGCACGCCTGCCGCCGCCTCGATATCGCGAAGGGTAACCGGCAGGTCGGCGAGGGAAGCTTTCAACGTCTCGGTCATGGTCATCGAATCTCTGCCGACACGCTCCACGCAGCAAGGGCGAAGACGGCGGGTTACGCTAGGCCAACCCACCCTATGAAGCTATTTCAGGAAAAAATACAGCAGGAGATACAGCTAAGGGGACGAAGATGGTGGGTTACGCTTCGCTGACCCACCCTACGACACCACGACGCTACGAAGCTGCGCTTCGTCTTTGCGCGCGCCACCACACGCCGAAGGCGATCACGACCGCCGCCGCCAGGCTGAACCAGGTGATGGCGTATTGCATGTGGTCGTCCTTGAGATGGACATTGAGCGGCCCCGGTTTCGGGATGCCGCTCTCGGGCAGCGGTGATTCCAGATCGACATAGAACGGCGCGACCGCCTTGCCGCCCTCGCCCCAGCCGAGCGCGCGCGCCATCGCAAGATGATCGCGGGTGAACCACAGCCGCTTGGCGATATTCTCTGACGGCGTCAGCGCGCCGGCGGCTTCCGGAAAGCGGAGATAGCCGGTGAATTTGACCGGCTGGCCGGTGACGAGCCGGCCGACCGCGCGGTCTTCCTGCGCACGATCCTGCATCGTGTTCTGCACGAAGCCGGTGTTGACCGCGACGATTGACCCATCGGCGGTTTGCGCCGGCAGAAACGCCCAGGTGCCGGGACCGGACACGTCGTTACGGACCGAAGAGCCGGAGCTATAGACCATCACATCGGGAAGCCGCGCGTAAGTTCCGGTGAAACTGACGCGGCGGAATTCGTCCTTGGCCGATGTCAGCGAGCTCCATTGCGCCTGTTCCGGCAGCGCCTTGGGCGCATCGGCCAGCCTTTCGTTCAGGGCCGCGATCAGCGCGTGCTTCTGGACGCGCCGCTGCAATTGCCAGATCCCGAGGCCGAGGCAGGTCACGATCATCACGAGCGTGAAGATGGCAAAGCCGAGCGTACCACGCCGCCGCGCAACAACGCCGGTCATTTCGGCTCGCGGTCGATCAGGCGGCCGGGTGCAGCCTTGTGATGGTATTGCAGCGCGATCAGCAGCGACTTCATCGAGCGCAGCGGTAACAGCGTGGTTGCCAGAATTAATGGCAGCCACAACGCCGCATGCAGCCAGAACGGCGGCTGGTACTTGATCTCCACGATCAGGGCCGATCCGACCACGATCGCACCGGCGATCATGATGATGAAGATCGCCGGCCCGTCGCCTGCGTCAATGAAAGCGTAATCGAGCCCGCAGGCCTCGCAGTTCGGTCGCAAATCGATGAAGCCCGCATAGAGCTTGCCCTTGCCGCAGCGCGGGCAGCGGCAAGCGATACCGCGCAATGCGCTCTCGGTCAGCGTGGGAAGCGTCTCGGTCATTTGTATCCACCTTCTCCCGCAAGGGAGAAAGTGCACTCCATAGCGCTCTATACAGCCCCACGCAACTCTACTAAGTGATTGTAGTTGCTAATTTTATCTACGCTGCGCGACAGCGGGCTCCGTATTCCTCGATCCCCATGTTCGCGACATTTTGAGGGACACATGGCCCGCCAGACGCGTTCTGCATCACTGGGAAATCGCACGCACCGCGCGCCATCGAGGCGACGGCCCTAAGCGGCACAAAGGGGCGATGTGCGTGGCTTTAAAACGGTCACTTGCATTTTGGGTGTCCCGGGCCCCGGCCTCGACGTATCGAGCGTAAGAGCCAGATGGGATGCGAATGTGCGGGGTCGGCTCGGATATCTGGTAACTCCCAATGTTCTGCTCTATGGGACTGGCGGTATTGCGTTCCAGAACTTCTCCAACTCCATAACCTGCGAAACCAGCTTTACCGATCCGCTTTGCGGACCAACGCCAATCCCCCTTCTTACAACGGCGACGAACAGCACCACCCGAACGGGCTGGACGGCCGGCGTCGGCATCGATGCGAAAATCTTCGCAAACTGGATGCTTCGTGCTGAGTATCGCTACTCGGACTTCGGAACGTGGAGCAATTCGCTGGTGCTGGTATCCCCCGGTGTTTCAGTTGTAACGGTAGCCACGGATTTGAAACTCAATACGCACATTGGAATGATAGGAATAGCGTACCGGTTTGGTGGCCCCGTCGTTGCAAGGTACTGAGCTCTCAAAGCGGCGGCGGCTTCTATGCCGTCCTTGTCTTTTACCGCAAGCGCGAAAGCTTTCCGACGACGGACGCCATTCTCGATGAGGGCCTCTGCAATACTCAGCGGGGCATAGCTCTGCACACCATTACTAGCAAGATTGCTCTGGTAAAACCTGCAAAAGTCAGGCGCTGAGATATCTTCTATTTTTGCTTGTTCTAATGCTGTTCTGTATCTAGTGCTTCCGTCTTTCGAAATGGTTTTCAGCACCTTGTCTCTGGCTTGCGCATACGCGTCACCCCACTCATATTTTTGTTTGCTGGGTGGACGGATGTATTTGGGTATTTTGATGCATGCAAACCCGGCTTTGATGAACGCATCGCGAATGATGCCGGAATCATCATCCAGGATGAATTGGCAGTAACCAATCGATCCAGGAAGCTGCTTTATGATATCGGCAATCGCACCGCGTTTCTCTTCATCACTTATGTGCTTGTCGAGAAAGACGAATGAGCTGAGGCGTCTCCAGTTATCTAAACTTGTGATCCTTGGAAAAATGCCCAGTACGTGTGTTTGGCAATATGGAAAGACGCATATCAGCTTGCCGGCTTTGTTGAATGCTTTGGCTACCCGGTGCTCCTTCCGGTACGCGATATCCACGAACCAGGGCTGGGAAAAGATCGATATCTCGTCCGGGTGCGCGCCCGCGATCCAATCGCGCTTGCTACTCTTCGGCACGAGCGGCGCCGCCAAAAGACGGCTCCTCCAATTTTCGAAATTCGCGATGTTCAATATCTTCCAGCGTTTAATCGTTCAATCTATCGGCACGCGCGGGAGCTTCCCCGACCGCCCGGTAGCCTGTTCAGAGTATTCGGGGGACGACGCCAAGCGTGAGTGCGCAGAAGGATTACCCAAGCCGGCAAGCCGCTCTGGCTAGCGGTGAACCGATCTCCATGCTGTCACGATCCGAGACTTCGCCCGTCGGTGACCGTGTCAGCATGAGGATGGTTAACGCCCGGCGATCCACGCATCTCGACCGCTGGCCCAAAAGGCAAACGAAAGAAAAAGGGCGGCCCTGCGGCCGCCCTTTTGTAACCCATACGGTCTGCGATCAATGCCCGGCGACAGGTCCAGCGCCGCGGAACCAGACATAGATGCAGATGAACAGGAACAGCCACACCACGTCGACGAAGTGCCAGTACCAGGCGGCGAATTCGAAGCCGAGATGCTGGGTCGGCGTGAAGTGTCCGGCATAGGCGCGGAACAGGCAGACCAGCAGGAACACGGTGCCGACAAGCACGTGGAAACCGTGGAAGCCGGTCGCCATGAAGAAGGTCGCGCCATACATGTTGCCGGAGAAGTGGAATGTGGCGTGGGCGTATTCATAGGCCTGCACGCAGGTGAACAACGCGCCGAGCACGACGGTGAGGATCAGGCCGTATTTCAGGCCCTTGCGATCGCCTTCCAGCAGCGCGTGATGCGCCCAGGTCACCGTGGTGCCCGAGGTCAGCAGCAGCAGCGTATTCAGGAGCGGCAGATGCCAGGGGTCGAAGGTCTCGATGCCCTTCGGCGGCCAGGTGCCCGGCACGCTGCAGGCGCCCGCGGCCGTGCCGGCGCCACAGCCGAACACCGCGTCGCGGGTGGCGTGGACGGCATCGGCCGGGAACAGCGCGGAATTGAAGAAGGCCCAGAACCAGGCGACGAAGAACATCACCTCGGAGGCGATGAACAGGATCATGCCGTAACGGTGGCTGATCTGCACCACGCGGGTGTGGTCGCCCTTGAACTGGGCTTCGCGGATCACGTCGCCCCACCAGCTCGCCATGGTGTAGAGCACGCCGATGGTGCCGGCGCCGAACACGATCGGCGCCGCCGCATACATATGGTGCATCCAGCCGATCGCACCGACGGCCATGATGAAGGCCGAGATCGAGCCGACGACCGGCCACGGGCTCGGATCGACGAGGTGGTAGTCGTGGTGCTTCGCGTGCGCCGTAGCCATTGCGGTCTCTCCGTTAGCGGTGCCGGATCCTTCGGCACATCGTCGTCTCAAAAATTCAAAGTCGGGAATTTCGAAAGGCCGAAATTCCCTGAGTTACAGGCTTCCCTTGCGCTTGTCCGGCTCGCCCGAAGCCACCGGCTTCGGCGCCGGATCGCGCACAGGATAGAAGGTGTAGGACAGCGTGATGGTGTTCAGCCCGTCATTCTCGCTGTCGGCGATCAGCGCCGGATCGACGTAGAACACGACCGGCATCTCGCGCTTCTCGCCCGGCGCCATGGTCTGTTCGGTGAAGCAGAAGCAGTTGATCTTCTGGAAATACGCGCCGACCGTCAGCGGGGTCACGTTGTACGCGGCCTGGCCGACCGTGGGCCGCGCCGCCTGGTTGGTCACATGATAAAATACGGTGACGACCTCGCCGATCCTGACCTCGATCTCGTTCTGCTCCGGCTCGAACTTCCAGGGCAGGCCGGCGCCGACATTGGCATCGAACCGCACCGAGATCTTGCGTGCCAGCGGGCCTTGCGACGGCGCCGAGGTGGCGACCTGGGTGGTGCCGTTGAAGCCGGTGGCGCGGCAGAACCAGTTATAGAAGGGAACGGCGGCATAGGCTGCGCCGACCATGAACACCACGACGAAACCGCAGATCGAGGCCACCATCGCATCGCGCGTCAGGCCGCGGCGCGAAGCCTTGCGGCTTGCCTCCGTTTCCCCTCGCGCGATCGGTTGGTTTGCCATCTCCACCTGCCTACATTTCCCAGATTACATGGGCCGAACTAGAACGGCCGGCCCCTTGACCATGGTGACGGCGAAAAACAACACGACGAGCACGACGAGCGCGAGCGCAATCGCGACCGACCGCTGGCGCCGGCTTCTTTTCTGCGCCTCGGTGAGGACGATTCCATCTGGCATTCGCTTGTCGTCCATTCCGGTCCCATGCGCCCCCTACCCGATCAAAGCCATGACGCCGCGCACGACAACCTCGAGCAGCAGCGTGGCGAACAGCGCGAACAGGTAAAGGATCGAGAAAGCAAACAGCCGCCGCGTCGCACGCAGCGCTTCGGTGCCCTCGCGGCGGCGGTAGACGTTGATCGCCAGCGCCATCATGCCGGCGCCGAGCACCAGCGAGGTGATGCCATAGATCGCGTCGAAATAGCCGAGCGGCCAGGGGGCGACGGCGATCGCGACCAGCACGACCGTATAGAGCAGGATCTGCAGCCGGGTCGCGTCGGGGCCGGCAACGACCGGCAGCATCGGGATGCCGGCGCGGGCGTAGTCGTCGCTGCGGAACAGCGCCAGCGCCCAGAAATGCGGCGGGGTCCAGAAGAAGATGATCAGGAACAGCAGCACCGGCTCCATCGACAGCGAGCCGGTCGCCGCGGCCCACGCCACCACAGGCGGCAGCGCGCCGGCGGCGCCGCCGATCACGATGTTCTGCGCGGTCCAGCGCTTCAGGAGCATGGTGTAGATCACGACGTAGAAGAAGATCGTGAACGCCAGGAGCCCGCCCGCGAGCCAGTTGACGAGGATGCCGAGCGTCATCACCGAGAAGAACGCCAGGATCAGCCCGAATGCGGTGGCTTCCTCGCGCGTGATGCGGCCGCGCGGAATCGGCCGGTTCGCGGTGCGCGACATCAACGCGTCGATATCGCCCTCATAGGCCATGTTCAGCGCACCGGAGGCGCCGGCGCCGACCGCGATGCAGAGGATGGAAGTGAACGCCAGGATCGGGTGGATATGCCCGGGCGCGATAACGAGGCCGACCAGCGCGGTGAAGATCACCAGCGACATCACCCGCGGCTTCAGCAGCGCGAGGTAGTCGCCGACCTCAGCCTCGGAAATCCGGGGCAACTCGATGGCGTTGTGATCGACGACCGACAAGATTGATCTCGCTTAGTTCTAGGCCGCGGCGCGCCCGAGAGAGCGCGCCGCGAATGATAAGGTTTATTGCACCCGCGGCAGCACTTCGAACTGGTGGAAGGGCGGCGGCGACGACAGCGTCCATTCCAGCGTGGTGGCGCCGGGGCCCCACGGATTGTCCGCCGCCTGCTCCTTCTTGATGAAGGCATCGACCACGCCATAGATGAAGATCAGCACGCCGAAGCCCGAGATGTAGGAGCCGAGCGAGGACACCAGGTTCCAGCCGGCGAACGCATCCGGATAGTCGATGTAGCGGCGCGGCATGCCTGACAGCCCGAGGAAGTGCTGCGGGAAGAACACCAGGTTGACGCCGATGAAGGTGACCCAGAAGTGCAGCTTGCCGATGGTTTCCGAGTACATGTAGCCGGACATCTTCGGGAACCAGTAGTACCAGCCGGCGAAGATCGCGAACACGGCGCCGAGCGACAGCACGTAGTGGAAGTGCGCGACGACGTAATAGGTTTCCTGCAGCACGCGGTCGACGCCGGCATTGGCCAGCACGACGCCGGTGACGCCACCGAGCGTGAACAGGAAGATGAAGCCGATCGCCCACAGCATCGGCGTCTTGAACTCGATCGAGCCGCCCCACATCGTGGCGATCCACGAGAAGATCTTCACGCCGGTCGGCACCGCGATCACCATGGTGGCGGCGACGAAATAGGCCTGCGTCGCGCTGGACATGCCGACCGTGTACATGTGGTGCGCCCACACCACGAAGCCGATGCCGCCGATCGCGACCATGGCGTAGGCCATACCGAGATAGCCGAACACAGGCTTGCGCGAGAAGGTCGAGACGATCTGGCTGACCATGCCGAAGCCAGGCAGGATCAGGATGTAGACTTCGGGATGGCCGAAGAACCAGAACAGATGCTGGAACAGCAGCGGGTCGCCGCCGCCGTCGGCGGAGAAGAAGGTGGTACCGAAATTGCGGTCGGTCAGCAGCATGGTGATCGCACCGGCCAGCACCGGCAGCGACAGCAGCAGCAGGAACACCGTCACCAGGATCGACCACACGAACAGCGGCATCTTGTGCAGGGTCATGCCCGGCGCGCGCATGTTGAAGATGGTGGTGATGAAGTTGATGGCGCCGAGGATCGACGAGGCGCCGGCCAGATGCAGCGACAGGATCGCGAAATCGACCGCCGGTCCCGGATGGCCCGAGGTCGACAGCGGCGCGTACATGGTCCAGCCCGCGCCGACGCCGTTGGCGCCCGGCTCACCCTCGACGAAGGTGGACATCAAGAGCAGCGCGAACGAGGCCGGCAGCAGCCAGAACGAGATGTTGTTCATGCGCGGGAACGCCATGTCGGGCGCACCGATCATCAGCGGCACGAACCAGTTGCCGAAGCCGCCGATCATCGCCGGCATCACCATGAAGAAGATCATGATCAGGCCGTGCGAGGTCACGAACACGTTGTAGGTATGGGCTTCGTGGAACAGCTGGACGCCGGGATACATCAGCTCGATGCGGATCGCGATCGACATTGCCGCGCCAATGACGCCGGCGATGACCGCGAACACCAGGTACATCGTGCCGATGTCCTTGTGGTTCGTCGAATAGACGAAGCGCCGCCATCCGGTCGGATGCGCGTGCGCGTGGTCATCATGGGCGTGATCGTGGTGTGTCGCTGCGCCTGTTGCCATGTTCAAATCCTGCCTTGCAGTCCCTTTTCGGACCTTGCGGTCCGTCGCCCTTGTCCCGTTGCGCTTGAAGCTGCCCGCTTACTGCGCCACCGCGCCACCAGCCGAAGCGTACGAATTCGCCGGGTTGGTCGCATATTTCTTCTTCGCAGTTTCCACCCAGGCCGCGAATTCCTGATCGCTCACGACCCGCACCGCGATCGGCATGAAGGCGTGATCCTTGCCGCACAGTTCGGAGCACTGGCCGTAGAACATCCCGGTCTTGGTGGCCTTGAACCAGGTCTCGTTCAGACGGCCGGGGATGGCGTCGATCTTGATGCCGAAGGCCGGCACCGCGAAGGCGTGGATGACGTCCGCACCGGTGGTCAGAACCTTGACCACCTTGTTGACCGGCACCACCATCTCATTGTCGACGCCGAGCAGCCGGGGCTTCTTGTCCGCCGCTATCAGCGAATCGAACTCGAACTTGCCGTGATCGGGATAGGCGTAGCTCCAGTACCACTGCTTGCCGGTCGCCTTGATGGTGAGATCGGCCTTCGGCACGTCGAGCTGCAGAAACAGCAGCCGGAACGACGGCACCGCGATCGCGACCAGAATCAGCACCGGGATCAGGGTCCAGGCCACTTCGATCAGGGTGTTGTGGGTGGTCTTGGAGGGAACCGGATTGGCCTTGGCGTTGAATTTCACGACAACCATGACCAGCAGCACCAGCACGAACAGCGTGATCACGGTGATGGTGCCGACCAGCCAGTTATGGAACCAGATGATGTAGTCCATGACCGGCGAGGCCGACTCCTGCAGGGTCCATTCCCACGGCGCTGGCTGCCCCAATTCGGCTGATGCCGTACCGCCGGCGACAAGGGCCACGCCCGCCACCGCAAATCCCAGCAACCGCCGGCCAATCTGGCCCTTCGACATCTTCATGCCGCTCGCGCTCCCTTGATAAATCCCCAAAGCATCCCCGCCGGATGGCCGGAAATGCCGCACGATCCGCCCCTACAAACAGCCCGCCGGAGGTGGCTTGGACGCACACCTCAAAAGTACCGGGGCCAGATCGCTAGAACGCTTCGAAATCCAGCCTCTCAAACCATAATTCGCAGGCTCTCGCAATGCAGTAGTGGGGACCAAGGCCATGCGTCACCGGCTAATCTCTGCATGTCAGGTTTTCCCGGTGAATCCAGCAAAATCCGCCTTTTTGTCCAGCCGCGCCGCTTGACAGCCGGATTACTGGATGTACGCAAAGGCAGGGTGCACCGCGGGGACCTGATTCGCCGCTGAAGCGCCCTACCCCGCTTGGCGTCAGGCTTGATATCGGGCTTGGGAATTGCTTCGAGATTTAGCGAAAGACCGCCTTCAAGGCGCCGTCATTACGTATCAGTCCGAGTAATCATTCAGAGGATCGACCCGGATGAGGCGTTCAAAACATCAGGCAGGACGCAAGCCAGGGCTAGGCCGCTGGCTGGGCGGACTGCTCGCCACCGCACTCCTTCTCGGCCTGACGGAGGCTGCCAGCGCCCAGGGCGCGGTGCGCTCGGTCCATGGCGACTGGCAGATCCGTTGCGACACCCCGCCGGGCGCCCAGGGCGAGCAATGCGCCCTGATCCAGAGCGTGGTAGCCGAGGACCGCTCCAACGCCGGCCTCACGGTGATCGTGCTGAAGACCGCCGACCAGAAGAGCAAACTGATGCGGGTGGTGGCCCCCTTGGGCGTGCTGCTGCCCTCCGGCCTCGGTTTGAAACTGGACAATCAGGACGTCGGGCGCGCCGGTTTTGTCCGCTGCCTGCCCAATGGCTGCGTTGCCGAAGTCGTGATGGACGAAAAGCTGCTCGGCCAGCTCCGCACCGCCAAGACCGCGACCTTTATTATCTTCGAGACCCCGGAAGAGGGCATCGGATTTCCGCTGAGCCTGAATGGGATCGGCGAGGGGTATGACAAGTTGCCGTGAGGCGCCGGCGCGCCTCAACGTCCGCTTCGCTTAGTTACGCGCCACGGGCACTTGCATAATAATCGAACAACCGGCGCGCCTCAGCCGAGAGCCAGTCGGCTTCACCCGTGATGTAGCCTTCGACTTGCCCGGTGACGCCGAGCAGGAAGGTGATCGGCATGCCGTAAAGCGCGAAGGGCGTGTCGACACCGTCGCTTGCGCCGGCGCGTCCCACCAGTCCGCCGAGATCGAAGCCGATCGTAAGATGGCGAAGCTTCAACTTCTTGGCGAACGGCGCGACCACGGATCGATCGCGATCGGTGGTGATGGCGACGACGGCGAGGTCGGCGCGACGGTCACCCGCGAGCTGATCCAGTATCGGCAGTTCCGTGCGGCAGGCCGCACACCAGGTCGCCCAGAAATTGACGAGCACCACCTTGCCGCGGAAGGACTGCAAATCGAGTGCGCCGCCGCCGAGACGCGGGATCGTGACCGGCGGGACCGGCCGTGCGCCGCGAACGAGGGTGAACTGATGCCGGGCCGTGGCGAATGGCGGCGGCCCGCCGGCCGCGGCGCGACCCACGGCCGGTAGCGCGAGCGAGGCGGCCGTGCCCATGATCCCCACGACAAAGGTGCGGCGGGTCGGGCCACGAGGCGACATCATGTCGGATACTCCGCTGTGCCGTTTTGAAACCAGATTCTGAATCCAAATATCACGATCGGATGTAGGACCAGCCGGCTTCCTGCAATTCGATGATGCGCCCGGGTCCGCTCGGCACGAGATCGACGCCATCGATCAATATGACAGGACGCCCCTCCTGGCGCTCCATGCCGAGCTTGGTGGCGTCGCACACCACGAAGCGGATATTCGAATTGACCGTCCTCAGGATGCGCAGCATGTCCTTTACCGGCGAAGTGTCGGCCCGCAGCATGTGAACGCCGGCGTTGTAGGCGACGACTTCGATCGTGAACGCCTCGTTCCGCTCCTGGTAGTATTTTGGAAGGTTGAGCGAGGTCGAGATCAGCGCCCGCATCGTGGTGGGATCATCGGTGTTGATCGGCAGCACCAGCCGATGCATCGCGACTGAAGCTGCCTTCGCCTGCGGCTTTGGGCTCGCCGCCTCCGATCCTGTCAACAACAGGGTCACGGTCAGCGGCACCACGAAGGCCAGGATGAGCCCTGCGGCAATCGTCAATTCACGGCGGGAAAGGCGCATGGCGGCGGCTTCACAAATGCTGTTCACAAATGCTTGGCAAGCGATGCGATCTGGTCGCGCTTCGCGTAGGCGACGATGGCGCTCAGTGCCAACAGCACCAGAGCAGGCACAGTCGAGCCGCCGATCACAAACAGATGCGTGACGGTCGCTCCGATCATAATGCAGATCAGCAGCACGGCGCCAAAGGCCGCCAGCGACGGCGCGAGGATCAGGAAAGCCCCGAGCAGTTCGAGCGCCCCGGTCAAATAGCGGAACCATTGACCAAGTCCGATGTGCTGAAATTCCTCAACCAGCATAGGCACGCCATAGAGCTTGGCCGCGCCTGCGCCTGCAAAAGCAAGGGCCAGCAATCCCCTGACGATCCAGAGACCGGCGGACTTCCAGCGCGGCGGCGCCAAGACAGCAGCAAGTGACATTGGTCGCTCCCGATATATTCCAGCGGTTCAGCGCCGTGGCCGACCCCCTCGAAGGCTTTTGGGACACAAAATTCGGGAGTAAGATGAAAAGCGCAAGTAGGATGCTTTTTGTGAGGTAGTATGAAAAAGATGACTATTGCAGAAAGCAAAGATATTGCCGCCCCGGAACCGTGCGAGCGCGGAGTGCTGGAGCAATTTCATCGCGCGCTGGGCGTTCTGGCCGGAAAATGGAAGGGCGAAATTCTCTGGCAACTGGTCCAGCGCAAGCACCGGTTCGGCGAATTGCGCCAATCGATCCCCGGCGTCACCCAGCACATGCTGACGACGCAGCTACGCGATCTCGAGGCCAATGGACTGGTGAAGCGCACGGTCTATCCCGAGGTGCCGCCGCGCGTCGAATATGAGATCACGCCCTCGGCGAGGGCCCCGCAACCGGTGTTCGATGAACTGTTTCGCTGGTCGCAGGAGCACGGCCTTCCGACCGCGGCGCAGCCCAAGGGTTCTTCTCCCGACAAAAAGGCGCAACCAAAGTAGATTCCCGTCATTGCGAGCTGAGTGATCTCGCTCACAGCCAGAGCAATGGTCATCCTGCAAAAGGCTTCCCCATCAACGCCGAGGGAAACCGCCATGACCAATAACCATACGTTCGAGGCCCGTGCAGACGCTGCGAAAGGCGAACTGACCGGGGAGCAACTCAACATCGTATCCGGCGGCAAATGGTTTGAAATCGTGCGCATCGAGCACGGTGTGAAGTCGCTGCGGGACGCGGCATCGGGATTGGCAACCGGGCGCCGCCAGCACCAACCCTGATCTGATTGAGCGTCGTCAGGTTTTCGCCATCAGGTTTTCGCCATCAGGTTTTTCTTGGCCCTGCCGCTAGAACAGCAGCCCCATCAAAATCAGGTTTTCGTAGCTGCCATCGACCAGGATGGCCTCGCGCTGCACGCCTTCGATCTCGAAGCCGACCTTCTTGTAGAGCGCGATCGCGTTCACGTTGTTTTCCCGGACCGTCAGTTCGACCCGCTGCAGCCCGAAGGCCCGTGCGGCGCCGAGCGCCTGCGCGATCAGGCGCTTGCCGATGCCCCGTCCCCGGAACTGCGGCAAAAGCCCCATGCCGAGAACGCCGTTATGGGCATAAATCGGCCTTGGCTTCGGGGTCACGTCGCACCAGCCGACGACTTCACCGCCCGACAGCGCGACAAATTGCGGATAACCCTGCTCGATAATGTCCAGAATGAACGCCCGCGTCGCTTCCAGCGGCGGGGCCTCCAGGAACGACAGGTAGCGCCGCTCCCGCGCCACGATATCGAGGGTGCGGTGGAAGCTGTCGATATGGCCTTGCGTTATCGGAACAATTTCGATCGTAGCCATCGTGCCTGCAACGTGTTGATCCAGCCCCTCGCGGAACTACGAGGAAACAACTATCTTGGTTGCACCCCTCCGACAACGGACTGAATGTAATGACCAACTCCCCCGCTACAACCTCCCTGATCGACCGCGCCAATCTCGACCGCGATTCCGTCCGCCGGGAGATCGCGCGCGGGCTCGAAGGCGCCGACGACGGCGAACTGTTCCTAGAATATGGCCAGACCGAAGCGCTGATGTTCGACAATGGAAGACTGAAGCAGGCGACCTACGACACTTCGCAGGGTTTTGGCCTGCGCGCGGTCAAGGACGACGCGGTCGGTTACGCGCATTCCTCCGACGTCTCGCTGCCGGCGCTGATCCGCGCTGCGGACGCGGTCGCAGCGGTCCGCGGCGGCTATTCCGGCAATTTTGCTGCCGCCCCCGCTCACACCAATGTGAGACTCTATGGCGACGACAATCCGCTGGATGCGCCGGGTTTTGAAGCCAAGGTGAAGCTGCTCGCCGAGATCGACGCCTATGTGCGCGACAAGGACCCGCGGGTGCGGCAGGTGACGGCCAGCCTTTCCGCCACCTGGCAGGTGGTGGAAATCCTGCGGCCCGACGGCGAGAGCTACCGCGACATACGTCCCCTGGTGCGGGTCAATGTTTCCGTGGTCGCCGGCCAGGGCGACCGCCAGGAAAGCGGCAGCAAGGGCTATGGCGGCCGCGAGGGCTATGCGCGCTTCATCGAGACCAAGGCCTGGCGCGATGCCGCCGACGGCGCGATCCGCGAAGCGCTGGTCAATCTGGAATCGGTTCCCGCCCCCGCCGGCGAAATGGACGTGGTGCTGGGGGCCGGCTGGCCCGGCGTCATGCTGCATGAAGCTGTTGGCCACGGGCTCGAGGGCGATTTCAACCGCAAGCAGACCTCGGCCTTCGCCGGCCTGATGGGCAAGCAAGTCGCCGCCAAGGGCGTCACCGTGGTCGATGACGGCACCATGGCCTCGCGGCGTGGCTCGCTGTCGATCGACGACGAGGGCACCCCGACCAACCGCACCGTGCTGATCGAGGACGGCATTCTGGTCGGCTACATGCAGGACCGCCAGAACGCCCGGCTGATGAACATGAAGCCGACCGGCAACGGACGGCGCCAGAGCTACGCCCATGTGCCGATGCCGCGCATGACAAACACCTACATGCTGTCGGGTGGGCGCGACCCCGCCGAAATCCTCGCTTCGGTAAAGAATGGCATCTACGCCGCGAATTTCGGCGGCGGCCAGGTCGACATCACCTCGGGCAAATATGTGTTCCAGTGCACCGAGGCCTACAAGATCGAGAACGGCAAGATCGGCGCGCCCCTGAAGGGCGCAATGCTGATCGGTAACGGCCCGACCGACCTGCATCGCATCACCATGGTCGGCAACGACCTCTCGCTCGATACCGGCATCGGCACCTGCGGCAAGAACGGCCAAGGCGTGCCGGTTGGCGTCGGCCAGCCGACGCTGCGGATGGAGCGCATTACGGTCGGAGGAACCGGCTAGTGACCAGCGAGAACGAAACCACGGTCGCAAAACCCGCGACAAAACCTGCAGGCTGGCGTGCGCAGGTCGCGCAACTCGCCGCCATCGTGATGGTGGTGTTCGTCGCCAAGGGCGCCTTGGCCGAGCCGTTCTACGTGCCATCAGGCTCGATGGAGCCGACGCTCCTGATCGGCGACGCGCTGCTGGCATCAAAATTCCCCTATGGCTACGGCGCGGCCTCGCTGCCAATCCAGATCACGCTGCCGGAAACCGGCCGGCTGTTCGGCGAGACGCCCAAGCGCGGCGACGTCGTCGTGTTCCGCTGGCCCGGCGACCGCTCGCAGGCCTGGGTCAAGCGCGTGGTCGGGTTGCCCGGCGACCGCATCCAGATGCGGCAGGGACAGCTCTTCATCAACGACCATGCTGCGACCTTGAAGCCGGATGGCGTGGGTGAAGCCGAAGACGACCGCGGCGGCAGCGAAAAGGCCTATCGCTATGTCGAGACGCTGCCGAACGGGGTCACGCATGCGATCTTCAAGATGCGCGACAACGGCCGGCTCGACAACACGCCAGAGGTAACGGTGCCGACGGGAAAACTGTTCGTGCTCGGCGACAACCGGGATAATTCCGCCGACAGCCGCGTCGCGGTGCGCGACGGCGGTGTCGGCCTGTTGCCGATCGACAATCTGATCGGCCGCGCCGACGCCGTGGTCGGCTCCTGGGATCTCGGCATCCGCAGCCAGCCGGTATGGACCTGGCTCTCCGGCTTTCGCATGGCGCGGTTTTTCACGTCGGTGCATTGAGAAAGCGTGACCTACGACGACGTCAGGACGTTCGCGCTGCTGTGGGACGAGGTCGAGGACGGCACATCCTACGGCACGCCGGCGCTGAAGGTGCGCAAGAAGCTGCTGGCGCGGCTCCGCGAAGACAATGATAGCCTCGTCATGTTCGGCGTCCCCTTCGACGAACGCGAGATGCTGATCGAAAGCCAGCCGAAGATTTTTTACTTCACCGACCACTACCGCGATTATCCGATCGTGCTGATGCATCTCTCGAAGGCCAGGCGCGCCGTCGTCGAGCCGCTGCTGCGCCGGCACTGGCGCACGCTGGCGTCGAAAAAGGCGGTGAAGGCGTACGACGAATCATAGATCATTCCCGTCATTGCGAGCGAAGCGAAGCAATGACGTGGAAAGAGCATCCATGACCCAAGACGAATTCCTCGACCTTGCGCTGCGCAATCCCGCCAATCAAATCATCGCTGAAAAACTGTTTGAACTGGCGCTGCCGGATGCCTGGATCGTGTCGGGATGCCTGGTGCAGACGGTGTGGAACGTGCTGACCGGGCGCGATGTCGATTACGGCATCAACGATTACGACGTGTTCTATTTCGATCCCGACACATCCTGGGCGGCCGAGGACGCCGTGATCCGCCGTCTGCACGGCGCGCCCGGCCATCTCGACGCCAGGGTCGAGGCGCGCAACCAGGCGCGCGTCCATCTCTGGTACGGCGAAAAGCATGGCCTGCCTTACCCGCCGCTGCGTTGCTCGACCGAGGGCATCGATCGCTTCCTGACGAAGAATACTCAGATCGGGATCCGCCGCACGCCTGATGGCTACGACGTCTATGCGCCCGATGGGTTCGACGATGCCGCCGGCCTGGTCGTGCGGCCCAATCCGGGCCCGAATTTTTCGCCCGAGAGTTATGCGGTGAAGGCGGCGCGATGGAAGAAGCTGTGGCCGGAGGTGACGGTGCTGGCGGTGGAGTAAAACTTCAGCCGTCGCCCCGGCCTTGAGCCGGGGCCCATACGCCGCGGCCGTCCTGATTCCGGGTAGTAGTCGACGACTTCCTTAACTCACGACGCCCTGTGGCTATGGGTCCCCCGATGCGCAATTGCGCATCTGCGAACGGCGCTCCCTGCGGTCGCTTGTCCGGGACGACGGAGGATAGAGCTACCGCACCACGCCGGACGTAAACCCGGCCTTGCGCCGCGGCGGCTTGATGTCTTTTTTCAGGAAGCAATGGCCTTCCGTGCCGGCATAGCCCGGCCGCGCATAGGTCCAGGCCCGGCATTTGTTGTCGGCGGTGCAGGCGGCCTTGCAGGCGTCGTCGCCGTCCTTGCTCTTGACGTCGAAATTCTTGTAGTCGCCGCCGAAGCGGTCGATCGAGGTTTCGATCGCGCTGTTCCTCGGCTCGACCACGCCGGCGCCGCGCACTCCGGAGACGCAGCAGCTGTCCTGGACGCGCGCCGGGACGTTGCTCTTGAGCCAGCACACCGCGCCGCTGGTCAGGTCGGTCGGATAGTTGAAGCTCCACGACCGGCAACGCTTGTCGCGTTCGCACACTAGCGCGCAGTCGGCCGGATCGCCTGAGATCACCGGCGAGCTCAGATAATCGCCGCCGGGGCGGTCGAAATTGGCCTGCGCCGCAGCCTGGCGCGCGGGTGCTGCCGCCGCCAAAAAGGCGAGCGTCACCAAACACGCCCTGAGCAGGCGGCCTATCCCCATGTGATTGCTTTCGAATGCGCGCGTTCCGAAGATTGCCATTGGAGCGGCATCAACCTGTACGGCGGATGAACGGCCCGGAGACGCGGCAACGAACCGAGCGTGATGATCTCATCACGCTCTATCCTTTTGTTTGCGCATGATCTTTACCGGAAAACCGGTACCCACCCCGCATCAAGCGCGGGGCATGCTTTTCCGGATCATGCGCTAGAAGGCGTATTCCTTGTAGGCCGGTTCCACGGAGCCGCCCCAGGCGCCGTTGAATTTCTCCACCATCTCTTCGGCCGGCGTGCGGCCGGATTCGAGGATCCGCTCCAAGGGCTCGAGGTGACGGCTTTCGTCACGGCCGAGGTGATCGATGCGGCCGCGCCGCCGCAAGCCGGCATGCGACAGCTTCACGCATTCCCGCGCGATTTCGAACAGGTAGCGGTCGCGGATCCGGGCCTTGAAGCCGAAGCGCGGCACGTCGTCGCGCAGCGCCTGGCGCTCCGCCGCCGTCCAGTACTTCACGAGATCCCATGCCGCGTCCAGCGTGGCGTCGTCGTACAACAGGCCGACCCAGAACGCCGGCAGCGCCGGCAGCCGTCCCCACGGCACGCCATCGGCGCCGCGCATTTCCAGATAACGTTTCAACCGTACTTCCGGGAAAATCGTCGAGAGATGATTGGCCCAATCCGACAGCGTCGGCCGCTCGCCGGGCAAGGAATTGTTCCTGCCGTCGAAGAAGGCGCGGAACGACGAGCCTGACACGTCGATATAGCTGTCGCCGCGCTTGACGAAATACATGGGAACGTCGAGCGCATAGTCGACCCAGCGCTCAAAACCCATGCCGTCCTCGAATGCCCACGGGATCATGCCGGAACGCGCGTTATCGGTATCGCGCCAGATTTCGGAACGGAACGACAGGAAGCCGTTGGCCTTGCCTTCGGTGAACGGCGAATTGGCGAACAGGGCGGTCGCGATCGGCTGCAGCGCCACCGATACCCGCAATTTCTTGACCATGTCGGCTTCGGAAGAGAAGTCGAGATTGGTCTGCACGGTACAGGTCCGGTACATCATATCGAGGCCGTATTGGCCGACCTTCGGCATGTAATTGGTCATGATCCCGTAGCGGCCCTTGGGCATCACGGGGATTTGCGACCGCGACCATGACGGCGTCATGCCGAGGCCGAGAAAGCCGATGCCGAGCGGCGTCGCGATCTCGCGCACCTGCGCCAGATGCGCCATCAATTCCGCCTGGGTCTGGTGCACGGTCTCGACCGGCGCGCCCGACAATTCGAACTGCCCGCCGGGCTCCAGCGAAATCGCGCCGCCGCCGGTGACGTCGTACAGCCCGATGATGTTGCCGCGCTCCATGATCGGCTCCCAGCCGAGCAGAAGCTGCATGCCCTCCAGCAGCGCGCCGATGCCGCGCGCGCCTTCATATGGCACGGGGTGATAGCCCTCGAGCGTGAACGGGGTCTTCTCGTGCTCGGTGCCGATGCGGAACTCCGACGGCGGCTTCACGCCGGCCGCCAGCCACGCCACGAGTTCGTCGCGCGATTGCAACGGCGTCATATCGATTTGGTCACGCGCCATAAAAAACCCGGATCTTTGGCGATTCGACCGAACGCGCCGTGTGGCAGGGAGCATTGCGGACAGCGTTGTCCGCAAAAACGATAAGATGAAGGCGTATCATCGGGCGGGAACGCCGTCTCGCACAGCGGTCGCCCTGACCTCGCTGCAGGAGCAGCCCAGCCGGTCGAGCAGACCGCAGAGCTTGATGGCATCGGTGTCGGACAGTTTGGAACCGACGTGTTTTTCGATCGCCGCGGAATAGGCGCTCCACATTTTCTTCTGCAGTTCGCGTCCCGTCTCGGTGATTTCGACGAACTGGCCGCGCTTGTCGATCTTGCATTCGCGCCGCGCCGCCAGCCCCTCGTCGACCAGACGGTCAATCAGGCGCGAGGTCGAGTATTGCGGGATCAGCATCTGCTTCTCCAGCTCCACGGGACGCATCTCGCCCGACGGCGCGCGCGACAGTTCCAGCAGCGCGTCATACCAGGCGAGCGGCGGAAAGCCTGCCTTCTTCAAATCCTGTTCGACGGCGTCGAGCACCCGGCTCTGCACCCGCATCAGGCGGATCCAGGCGTTGGTCGCCTCGGTCGATGGTTTGCGTTTCATGGTCTGGTCCGTATCCGTCACAGGGCCGTGTCTGTCACAGGTGAGTGTACCGCACTAAATGCAGCTGCATCAATCTTGACTATTAGATGCAGATGCATTTAGTCGTTCCGCGGCCATAAGCCAAGATTTCCAAAGCAAGATCTTCCAAAGGGAGAAAATCCAATGAAATTGTACTATTCGCCAGGCGCCTGCTCGCTGTCTCCCCATATCGCGCTTCTGGAGGCCGGCCTCCCCTACGATCTGGTCAAGGTCGACCTGCGCGCCAAGAAGCTGGAAAACGGCGACGACTATCTGACGGTCAATCCGAAGGGCCAGGTGCCCGCTCTGGCGCTCGACTCCGGCGAACTGGTCACCGAAGGCCCGGTCATCGTCCAGATGATCGCCGACAAAGCCGCCGACAAGAATCTCGCCCCCACCCGCGACCATGCCGATCGCTACAAGCTGCAGGCCTGGCTCACCTACATCAACAGTGAACTGCACAAGAACCTCGGCCCGCAGTTCGCCCCGGCGCTGTCAGACGATGCCAAGGCATTCTTCAAGGACCGTGTGATGGGCAAGTTCAGGTATGTCGACGGCGAGCTCGCCGGGAAAGACTACCTGATGGGCAAGCAGTTTTCAGTCGCCGACGGTTACATGTTCACGATGCTTTCATGGGCCGAACGGATGAAATGGGATCTCGCTGATCTGTCCAACCTGATGGCCTACAAGGCCCGCGTCGGCGCTCGCCCGAAGGTACAGGAGGCACTGACCAAGGAAGGCCTGCTGAAGGCGGCGTAAGCGGTTTTTATATCGGAAATAAGAAGAGGGCCGGATCGACGATCCGGCCCATTTTTGTTCGTTCGTCATTGCGAGCGAAGCGAAGCAATCCATCTATCCCCTTGCGGAAGCATGGATTGCTTCGTCGCAAACGCTCCTCGCAATGACGGGGCTTTTGCCGCAGCCGCTCCTACAGCGCGCGAAGCAATCAGTATCGCGCCGGACTGAACGCCGATGCGTCGGTAAATGTCGCCTCGCCGCTCATCATCTCGGCGAGCAGGCGGCCTGTGGTGGGGCCAAGGGTGTGGCCGTGATGACCATGCCCGAAATGCATCCACAGGCCTTTGTGCCTCGGTGCAGCTCCCACGACCGGCAGCATGTCGGGCATGCAGGGGCGGACCCCGCTCCAGGGTTCGGCCTCCACCGCGGTGCCGAGATCGACAAGCCGCCGCGCCGCCTGCTCAGCCCGTTCGAGCTGGCGCGACTGCGACGACCTTTCCGGTCCCATCAATTCGGCGCCCGACGTAATCCGCAATCCCTTCGCCATCGGCGCCATGGCGTATGCGAATTCCGGGTCGTGCAGCGGCAGATTGAGCCTGCCGCCGCCGGTGAAATGCCGATGGTAGCCACGCTTGCGCAGCATCGGAAAGCGATAGTCAAACTTTTGCAATAGATCGGGAGACCACGGACCCAGCGACACCACGGCCGCCTCGGCGTCGATCGGGCCATCATCCGACTGAACCGTCCAGCCGGCAGGACTCGGCGCCAACGTGGTCGCATCCCCGCCCACGAAGGTGCCGCCTGCGCGTGTGAACAGATCGGCATAGGCGGATACGAGCCCGCCCGGATCCGAGACCGTCCATGGGTCGCGCCAGTGAACAGCCCCCGCCCCGGTCTCGTTTAGCCCGGGTTCGGCAGCGGCAAGCTGTGCCGGGCTGATAATTTCCGATCGCACGCCGAATTCAGCCGCCAGCGTCTCGGCGACCAGCGCCACTTCATCCAGCGCAGCCTGGGTGCGGCGCAGGGAATGATAGCCGCTTCGCTGCACCAGATTGTCCGCGCCGGCTTCCCGGATCAGCACGTCATGCTCGCTTGTCGCCCGTGCGATGATCCGCGCGTAGGCCTGCGATATCTGCTGGTGCCGATCCGGAGCGGAATGCCACCAGTACCGCAGCAAAGGACCAAGATGCCGCGGCAGCCATTTTACGCGGTAATGGACATCGTTGGCGCGCCCTGTTGCGATCGCCGCCAGCGTCGCAAGATCGCGCGGCATCGGATAGGGCCGCACCGCTTCGGCCTGGATGAAGCCGGCGTTGCCGTAGCTGGTCTCGCGGCCGGGCTGATTGCGATCGAGCAGCACGACCGACCAGCCGCGGCGCTGTAACTGCAGCGCGGTTGCGACCCCGACCATTCCGGCGCCGAGAACGATAACACTTCGCATTGTTGCGATCACCTTTGCATGCGTCAGCGACCTGTCGCCAAGTCCTGCTTCAAAGTCCTGCTTCAACCAATCTACGAGCAGCTGCAACAGATCGCGACAGTGGAAAAGGCGCGGATGCCCTGCGCAGAATGGCGCTTGACGCCTTGTAGCCTATGGACTACAAAACAACCTCATGATCGAGGTGCGCCAGACTGACGAGTTTTCGGGCTGGCTGCGCCGCCTCCGGGATGCCAATGCCGTCGCACGCATTGCCGGCCGCATTCGTCGCATGGAGATGGGGAATCCCGGCGACAGCAGAAGCGTTGGTCAGGGCGTGCTGGAAATGCGCATCGACTATGGGCCGGGATACCGGGTCTACTATGTGCATCGCGGAGCAGAGATCGTGATCCTGCTATGTGGCGGCGACAAGCGCACCCAGCAACAGGATATCAAGAAAGCGCTGAGTTTGGCGGAGGCATTATAATGACCAAGACAACACGATTTGATGCCGCCGACTATCTCGACACTGAGGAGCGTCAGGTTGCCTACATTGCGGCGGCGCTCGAATCCGGTGACGCGGATTTCGTGCGTGACGCGCTTGGCCTTGTTGCGCGCGCTCGCGGCATGGCGGGGATTGCGAAGAAGGCCGGCCTGAATCGCGAAAGCCTCTACAAGGCGCTGGGGGAGACCGGAAATCCCGAGTTCGGCACCGTCATGCGCATCGTTCACGCCCTTGGTCTAACTCTTTCAGCTCGCTCGGCAGCGAGCGGACGGACGCCAAAGCCGCGCCGGGTTGCGTGAGCGCGCTCAAAACTCTATTCACAAAATAAGGGCCGGGTCGATGATCCGGCCTTTTTGTTCTTGCCCCGCGTTGGAGAAGCAAGGCGTGGATGGCCGGGTCAAGCCCGGCCATGACGTTGAGAGAGTTTGGTCTCTTACGCCGCCAGCTTCTTCGGCGGGAAGCGGCCATAGAACGTCTCGCCCTTGGCCGCCATGTCCTCCAGCAATTTCGGCGGCGTGAAGCGGGAGCCGTATTTGGCCTCGAGCTTGTGGCAGAGTTCGACGAACTTCCTGGTGCCCATGAAGTCGATATAGGACAGCGTGCCGCCGGTGAACGGCGCAAAGCCGAAGCCGAGGATCGAGCCGACGTCGGCCTCGCGCATGTCGGTGATCACGTGATCCTCCACCGTGCGCGCGGCTTCCACCGCCTGCACCACCAAGAAGCGCTGCTTCAGCTCTTCGATGTCGAGCGTGTCGGGGTCGAGCTTCTTCGGCTGCAGGTCGGCAAGTCCGGTCCACAGGCTCTTCTGGCCCTTGCCCTTCTCGGGATAGTCGTAAAAGCCCTTGCTGTTCTTGCGGCCGAGGCGGCCCTGCTTCTCGACCAGTTCCACCATCAGCTTCTTCTGATCCGGGTTGATGGAGTTCGGCCCGAGATCGGCCTCGGTCGCCTTCATCACCTTGAGCCCGAGGTCGAGCGCCACTTCATCGGACAGCGACAGCGGTCCGACCGGCATGCCGGCCATCTTGGCGCAGTTCTCGATCATCGCCGGCGGCACGCCTTCGAGGAACATCTCGTTGCCTTCGGCGATGTAACGGCCGACGCAGCGGTTGGCGTAGAAGCCTCTGGAGTCATTGACGACAATCGGCGTCTTGCCGATCAACCGCGTGTAATCGAGCGCAGTGGCAAGCGCGGCATCGCCGGTGTTCTTGCCGACGATGATCTCGACCAGCATCATCTTCTCGACCGGCGAGAAGAAGTGGATGCCGATGAACTTGCCCTGGTCCTTGAATTCCTCGGCCAGCGAGTTGATCGGCAGCGTCGAGGTGTTGGAGGCGAAGATCGCGCCATCCTTCAGGAGCGGCTGCGCCTTGGCGTAGGTTTCGGCCTTTACTTTCCGATCCTCGAACACGGCCTCGATGACGAGGTCGCAGTCTTTCAGCACGCCATAGTCGGCGGTGGCGCTGATGCGCGACATCACAGCGTCACGATCGCTTTCCTTGGCGCGGCCCTTCTTGATGAGGTCGTCGATCACGGTCTGGGCGTGGCCCATGCCCTTGTCGGCGCTGGCCTGATCGCGGTCGATCAAGACCACGTCGATACCGGCCCGCGCCGAGACATAGCCGACGCTGGCGCCCATGAAGCCGGCGCCGATCACCGCGAGCTTTTTCACCTTGGTCGGCGGCACGTTCTGCGGGCGGCGTGCGCCCTTGTTCAGTTCCTGCATCGACAGGAACAGGCTGCGGATCATCGCCGCGGCTTCGTTGGAGCGCAGGATCTGCGTGAAGTAGCGCGACTCGACGCGAAGCGCCGCATCGATCGGCAACTGCAGGCCTTCATAGACGCAGCTCATGATGGCGCGCGCCGCCGGGTAATTGTCGTAGGTCTCGCGGCGGTAGATCGCGTTGCCCGCCGGGAACATCTGCATGCCCGCCTTGGAGAACACCGGACCGCCGGGAAGCTTGAAGCCCTTCTCGTCCCAGGGCGCGACGGCCTTGCCGCCGCCCTTGATCCAGTCCTTCGCCGCCTTGATCATGTCGGCGGGCGGGACGATGGCGTGAATGAGGTTGAGCGCCTTGGCCCTGGCGAGGTTGATCGCCTCGCCCTTGAGCAGCAGCTGCATCGCATCGGCGGGCTGCACGATACGCGGCACGCGCTGGGTGCCGCCGGCGCCGGGGAACAGGCCGACCTTCACCTCGGGCAGGCCGAGCCGGGTCTTCGGGTTGTCGGCGGCGACGCGGTAGTGGCAGGCCAGCGTCAGTTCAAAACCGCCGCCGAGCGCGAGACCATTGATGGCGGCGACCCACGGCTTCCCTGAAATTTCGATGTTGCGATACACCTGTGAGAAGCGGCGGCTCTGGTCGAACAGCATCTGGTTGGCGGCCTCTTCGCCCTTGGCCTTGAGCAAATCGGCATATTGATGGGCCATGCCTTCGAGCATCGAGAGGTCAGCACCGGCGCACAGCGCTTCCTTGCCCGAGGTGATGACGACGCCCTTGACGGCGGCATCGGCGGTGGTCTGCTTGACGATCTCTTCGAGTTCGGTGGCCGAGGTTTCGTCGAGCACGTTCATCGAACGGCCGGGCGTGTCCCAGGTGACGAGCACGATGCCGTCGGCGTCGGTTTCCAGCTTGAAATTCTTGAAGGCCATGTTGGTCGCTCCTGATCTGCTTCCGTCGTCCTGAGGTGGCCTCGCCCTTGCGAGGCCCTCGAAGGATGACCTGATGAATTTATCAATCATCCTTCGAGGCTCGGGCTTCGCCCTCGCACCTCAGGATGACGTCGTCGCTTAGACCCGCTCGATGATGGTCGCGGTACCCATGCCGCCGCCGATGCACAGCGTCACCAGCGCGGTCGATTTGTTGGTGCGCTCGAGTTCATCGAGCACGGTGCCGAGGATCATCGCGCCGGTGGCACCGAGCGGATGGCCGAGCGCAATCGCGCCGCCATTGACGTTGATCTTGGAAGAGTCGATGTCGAAGGCCTGCATGTAGCGCAACACCACCGAGGCGAAGGCCTCGTTGAGTTCGAACAGGTCGATGTCCGACTTCTTCATGCCAGAGCGCTCGAACAGCTTTTCGGTGACGTCGACCGGGCCGGTCAGCATCATCGCGGGCTCGGAGCCGATATTGGCAAAGGCGCGGATCTTCGCACGCGCTTTGAGGCCGTGCTTGGCGCCGGCTTCCTTGCTGCCGAGCAGCACGGCGCCCGCGCCGTCGACGATGCCGGAGGAGTTGCCGGCGTGGTGCACGTAATTGATGCGCTCGACTTCGGGGTGCGACTGGATCGCGACCGCATCGAAGCCACCCATCTGGCCCATCGCCACGAAGGACGGCTGCAACTGGCCGAGCGACTGCATCGTCGTGGTCGGGCGCATATGCTCATCCTTGGCGAGGATGGTGAGGCCGTTGATGTCCTTCACCGGCACCACGGAGTTCTTGAAGCGGCCCTCTTCCCAGGCCTTCGCCGCGCGCTGCTGGCTCTGCACCGCGTAGGCGTCGACGTCATCGCGTGAAAAACCGTACTTGGTCGCGATCAGATCGGCCGAGACGCCCTGCGGCATGAAATAGGCCGGCACCGCCATCGAGGGATCCATCGGCCAGGCGCCGCCGGAGGCACCGATGCCGACGCGGCTCATGGATTCGGCGCCGCCGCCGATCACAAGCTCATGCTGACCGGCCATGACCTGGGCGGCAGCAAAATTCACGGCATCGAGACCGGAGGCACAGAAGCGGCTGATCTGCACGCCGGGGACGGCCTGGCCGAGGCCGGCCTTGAGCGCCGCAAAGCGCGCGATGTCGCTTCCGGCCTCGCCAACCGGATCGACCACGCCGAGCACGACGTCGTCGACGACGTCGACGGCGAGATTGTTGCGCTCTTTCAGCGCCTGCAGCGGCACGGTGGCGAGCGCCAGCGCGGTCACTTCATGCAGCGAGCCGTCGGCCTTGCCGCGGCCACGCGGGGTGCGAACGTGATCGTAGATATATGCCTCAGGCATGGTTTTCTCCCGTTTCGGTGCAGGCTCTGATCGAGCGAGACGAATTGCAGATCAGTCAGATCGTTAGGTCGTCATTGCGAGGAGCGAAGCGACGAAGCAATCCACACTTGCTTTGGTGCTCTATGGATTGCTTCGCTGCGCTCGCAAAGACGAAAAAGTCTTGTAGGGGTCAGAACGCTTCCGCCGCCAATTCCATGGTGGTCGCGCAGCCGGTCTGGATGCGCGCAAGGTGCACCGTCGTTTCCGGCAGCATCCGCTCCATGAAGAAGCGGCCGGTCACGAGCTTGGTGCTCAGATAGGGCGTGGCCCCGCCGGACGCAATCTTGTCCTGCGCCACCTTGGCCATCCGCGCCCACATATAGGCGAAGGTGACGAGGCCGAACAATTGCATGTAGTCGGTGGCGGCTGCGCCGGCATTGTCGGGCTTGGTCAGCGCGTTCTGCATCAGCCAGCCGGTGGCCTGCTGCAGATGGCCGAGCGCGGTCGAGAGCGGCGTCACGAACGGCTTCATCGCCTCGTCAGCGCCGTGTTCCTTGGCGAAGGCGCCGACCTCGCCGAAGAACGCCATCACGGCGCGGCCGCCGTCGCGCGGCAGTTTGCGGCCGACGAGATCGAGCGCCTGGATGCCGTTGGCGCCTTCATACAGCATGGCGATGCGCGCATCGCGCACGAACTGCTCCATGCCGTGTTCGGCGATGTAGCCATGGCCGCCATACATCTGCTGCGCCAGCACCGAATTGGAGAATCCGACATCGGTCATCACGCCCTTCATGACCGGCGTCATCAGGCCCATGTGGTCGTCGGCTTCCTGGCGATCCTTCGGGTCGCTTGAGCGATGGGCGACGTCGCTCTTCAGCGCGGTCCACACCACCATGGCGCGGGCCGCCTCGTTGAAGGCGCGGATCGTCAGCAGCACGCGGCGCACGTCGGGATGCACAATGATCGGATCGGCCGGCTTGTCCGGATCTTTGGCGCCGGTCAGCGACCGGCCCTGCAGGCGCTCCCGCGCATAATTGACCGCGTTCTGATAGGCGACCTCGGATTGCGCGAGGCCCTGCACCGCGACGCCGAGGCGGGCCTCGTTCATCATCACGAACATGCCCTGCATGCCCTTGTTCTCTTCGCCGATCAGCCACCCGGTAGCGCCATCGTAATTCATCACGCAGGTGGAATTGCCGTGGATGCCCATCTTGTGCTCGATCGAGCCGCAGGACACCCCGTTGCGCGCGCCGAGCGAACCATCGGCATTGACCAGCACCTTCGGCACCACGAACAGCGAGACACCCTTGATGCCCGCGGGCGCGCCTTCGATGCGCGCCAGCACCAGATGGATGATGTTGTCGGCGAGATCATGCTCGCCGGCCGAGATGAAGATCTTGGTGCCCGTGATCTTGTAGCTGCCGTCGGCCTGCTTGACCGCCTTGGTGCGGAGCAGACCGAGATCCGTGCCGCATTGCGGCTCGGTGAGGTTCATGGTGCCGGTCCACTCGCCGGCCACCATCTTCGGCACGAACATCTTCTTCTGTTCGGGCTTGCCGTGCACCATCAATGCCGCGGTCGCGCCCATGGTCAGGCCGCCATACATCGAGAACGCCATGTTGGCCGAGCTCTGGAATTCGGTGACGACCTGGCTGAGCGTGACCGGCAGCCCCTGCCCGCCATATTCTGATGGAGCCGACAGCCCGAGCCAACCGCCTTCGGCGACCTGCTTGAAGGCTTCCTTGAAACCTTTCGGCGTGGTGACGCGGCCGTCGTCGTGGCGGACGCAGCCTTCGAGGTCGCCGACCCGGTTCAGCGGCTGCAGCACTTCTTCGCTGAGCTTGGCGGCTTCGCCGAGGATCGCTTCGCGGACATCGGCTGAGGCGTCGGTAAAACCCGGGAGATTGTCATAGCGGTCGATCTGGAACACATCGTTGAGCAGAAACGTGACGTCTTCAACGGGGGCTTTGTAGGTCGGCATGGTGTTCTCCCGGCAGGGCAGAATGAATTGGCTGATTACGTTTCAGGTGAAAGTCGGCAGGCCAGCAGGCGCTTTATTTAAAGGTGGACCTTATCCGGTTCCGGACGACACGGCCTCACCCTTTTGCGAGTTGCGCGCCCATCAATTGATGCAGCAGGTTCATCGCCTTGAGCGGCCGCACCATCACCTTGAAGTGCGTGATCTTGCCGTCCGCGAAGGTGATGATGTCGACGCCGTTGATCACGATGCCGTCGATTTCTTTTTCGAATTCGAGCACGGCGCCATTGTCGCTGCGCCATTCGCCGACATATCTGAATCCCGGGCCGCCCAGCACTTTCTCGGCGCTCGACAGATATTTGAAGGTGATGTCACGCCCGCGCTGCGGGGTATGGACCACAGGACTCTCGAACACCGCATCGGGGTGCAGCAGATCCCACAGTGCCGCCTGGTCGTGCGACTTCATGTAGCCGTACCATTTGTCCAAGGCGGTTATGGCGGCAGTTGCGGTCATGATGCGTCTCCGATCGGCTCAAAACGGGTTCAGCCCAATCTTTATGCACGTTGACGCATATGCAACTTTATGCATAAAGTCAACGCGGCAATTTGGTCGTGAGACGGGGCCCTTCTACTTTGCATGGGGTTGTTTTCGCGATTTTTGAAAGGGTCGGCGTTTGGCGCTCGGTGACGCAATCCTTGCTTGTCTGACGGAACGTCCGATGTCGGGCTATGAGCTCGCCAAGACGTTCGACTCCTCTATCGGGTTCTTCTGGAAGGCCGACCACCAGCAGATTTATCGCGAACTCTCGAAACTCAGGGATCGCGGCCATATCCAGGGCCACGAGGTGGTCCAGTCCGGCAAGCCCAACAAGCTGGTCTATACGCTGACACAAGAGGGCCGGGCCGCGCTGCGGCACTGGGGCGCCCGGCCGAGCAGCCCGCCAATGATGAAGGACGACCTGCTGGTGCGGCTGTGCGCGCTCGACAGCTTCGACATCGAGCCTTTGCGCGCCGACCTGATGGCGCGACTGGAACATCACCGCGACCGCTACGCGCGCTACGAGCGCATTCTGAACAAGCTGTTCCCGGACGGCAAAGCCACCTCCGTCGCCGATACCGGCAAGCTACTGGGGCTGCGCATCGGTCTGCGCCACGAACAAGCCGTCGCGGAATGGTGCGAAGAGGCGATCGAGACCCTGGCCGCCGTCGCGAAACCTGCTCCCGTCCTGCTGCTCGAAGACACCAGCCGCGAAAGTAACGGCTGAGTGGCAGCGGAACCCGGCTGTCGGGTTTCAAAGTTAACTTTAGGGGCGTCCGGTCCCATTCCTTAACCCGTTATTTACCGTAACGCGAAAAAGTCAGGTTCTGAGGCAGACGACCTGCGCGAAATTCGATTGTCTCCAAGGTGGGACGCGCGGGGAGGCTGAAGGCGCAGGAAGCGCCGGAGTCAGAACCGGACGAGAGCATGAATTCGCGCGTATCGTGGAGTGTAGAGGGCATCGATCCGTCGGTCCGTGAACGGGCCGAGGCGGCCGCGCGGCGCGCTGGCATGTCGCTGAGCGACTGGCTCAATTCCACCATCGGCGATTCCGCCCCTCCGAATTTCCGTGCGCCCTATGACGAGCAGCCGGCGATGCCAAGCGCGGAAAGCCGCGAGGTTGCGGACATTCACCAGCGGCTCGATTCGATCACCCGGCAGATCGACCAGATTTCGCGGCCCCCCACGCGTGACGACGCGCCCCGAACCGAAGCGCCCCGCGCTGAGCCGACCGTCGCCCGGCAGCTGAACGACGCCATTTCGCGCCTCGATGCGCGGCTATCGCAGATTTCAAGCCATGCCCCGCGCCAGCCGACGGTGCAGGAGCGGCAGCGCCAGGCCGAGATGGTCGAGCGCGCCGCGGCGCAGGTCTATCGTCCCTCGCCGCCGCTGAGCCCGGCGTCGTTTGATTCGGCGATCGCCGAAATCGCCGCGCGCCAGAACGAACTGGACGGGGTGCCGTCCCGGCAGATGCCGCCGCGCAGCGCGCCGCCGATGGCGGCAGGTGTGCCGCCGATGGCGGCAGGTGTGCCGCCGATGGCGGCAGGTGTGCCGCCGATGGCGCCGAGCGCTCCCCCTGCCATGGCTTATGCGCCACCGATGCAGCCGCCTGCACCGGCGCCTACACCTGCTCCGATGCCAGCCGGTCCGGATTTTTCGTCGCTGGAACGGCATCTGCTCAAGATCACGAGCCAGATCGAGGCGATGCAGCGCCCCGACAATGTCGAGCAGTCGATCGCGGCCTTCCGCACCGAGCTTGCCGATATCCGCCGCGCCATTACCGAAGCGATGCCGCGCCAGGCGATCGATTCGATCGAGAACGAAATCCGCTCGCTGTCGCGCCGGATCGACGAGACCCGCCAGAACGGCACCGACGCCAACGTGCTGGCCAACCTCGAGCGCGCGCTCGGCGAAATCTACGACGCGCTGCGCGCGCTGAAGCCGGCCGAGCAACTCGCGGGCTATGACGATGCGATCCGCAATCTCGGCACCAAGCTCGACCTGATCCTGCGTACCAACGACGATCCGTCGACGGTGCGTCAGCTCGAAGACGCGATCTCGGCGATGCGGGCGATCGCCTCCAACGTTGCGTCCAACGATGCGCTGGCACGGGTTTCCGACGATTTGCATGCGCTGTCGGTCAAGGTCGATCAATTGTCCCGCGCCGGCGACAACAGCGAGTCGCTGGCCAGCCTCGAAGCTCGCATTGCCGCGCTGACCTCGTCGATCGAAACGCGCGAGCGGCCGGTCGCAAGCGACAATTCCGAATACATCGAAGGCGCGCTGCGCTCGCTGTCCGAACGCCTGGATCGCATTCCGGCCGGCAACGACAATGCTTCGGCGTTCACCCATCTCGAACAGCGCGTGACCTATCTGCTGGAACGCCTGGAGAACTCCGGCGGCCAGGGCGGTTCTGGCGGCGGCAATCTCGGGCGCGTCGAGGAAGGGCTGCAGGACATCCTGCGCCATCTCGAACACCAGCACGCGAATTTGGCCAGGCTCGCCGACAACACCAGCAGCTATGCGGCGCCGCAGCCGATGGATTCCGGCATCGTCGAAGCCGTCAAGCGTGAGCTGTCGGACCTCCGTTTCAGCCAGTCGGAAACCGACCGCCGCACCCAGGATTCGCTGGAGACGGTTCACTCTACGCTCGGCCATGTGGTCGATCGGCTGGCGATGATCGAGGGCGATTTGCGCGCGGTTCGCGCCGCGCCGCCCGTGACAGCCCCCACCCCCGCTGCATTCGAAGCCCCGGCAGAAGCACCGCGCGCGGCGATGCCGCCGCCCAGCTTTGCACCGCCGGCCTATGTCCCTCCGGCTCAGCCGCAGGCCTTTGCGCCGCAGCCGAAACCTGAACTGCCGAATCCCGCAGCCTTCCAGGAGCATTTTACCGCCGCGCCGCGCGACTTCCATGCCGCGGCGCCGGTAGCGCCGCCGGCCATCCCGCCGATGACGCCGCGCGCCATCAGCGAAATCCTCGAGCCGCACGCAGCCCCGCCGCGCACCGCGATCGCGCCGGAATTGCCGCCCGATCATCCGCTGGAGCCGGGCACACGGCCGACCGCACGGGCGTCGTCGCCATCGGAGCGGATCGCCGCGTCGGAAAGCGTGATCAACGAAATTTCCGCGGCCGCCAAGGAGCCGGTCAGCTCGTCGAGCTTCATCGCCGCGGCCCGCCGCGCCGCGCAGGCCGCTGCCGCCGCGCCCGCCAACGAGAAGGCCGCCAAGGCCGCTGCGAAGGCTAACTCGAAGGCCGCCAAGGTTACCGCCATCGACAAGGGCAAGACCGACGGCAAGGAGCCGTCGAACATCACCTCCAAGATCCGCTCGCTGCTGGTCGGCGCGAGCGTGTTCGCGATCGTGCTCAGCACCTTCCAGCTGGCGATGACGCTGCTCGACACCGGCAGCGCGCCGCAAATACCGCAGATGGAATCCACCGATCCGGCGCCGGCCTCAAAAGCCCCGGCCGAGAGCAGCGCCAAGCCCGCCATGCCGGCGCCGGCTGGGCCCTCCATGATGTCGCCCGCCCCGATCGGACGGCAATCGAACAACTCCTCCGCACCGAACACGCTGGATGGCGCGCAAGTCGCTATTCCTCAGACCGCGATCGCGCCACAGGCGGCGATGTCCATCCCGCCACAAGCGGTGATGTCGCCGATCAACGCCGGCGACATCACCGGCGCGCTCCCGGCCCTGCCGGCCAATGGCAAGCCTGGAGCGGTGAAGGTGCCGACAGGCGAGCAACTGCCCGATGGCATCGGCGGGCCGATGCTGCGCGCCGCTGCGCTGAAGGGCGATCCGGCGGCAGCGTATGAAGTTGGCGTGCGCTATGCCGAGGGCAAGGGCGTAGCAGCCAATCTCGACGAAGCCGCGAAATGGTATGACCGCGCGGCGCAAGCCGGCGTGGTGCCCGCGATCTTCCGGCTCGGCACCTTCTACGAGAAGGGCATGAGCGTCAAAAAGGACGCCGATGTCGCGCGGCGTTACTATCTGCAGGCGGCCGAACGCGGCAACGCCAAGGCGATGCACAATCTGGCCGTGCTCGACGCCGATGGCGGCGGCAAGGGCGCCAACTACAAGGTCGCGTCGCAATGGTTCCGCAAGGCGGCCGATCGCGGCGTCGCCGATAGCCAGTTCAACCTCGGCATCCTCTATGCCCGCGGCATCGGGGTGGAGCAGAACCTCGCCGAATCCTTCAAATGGTTCAGCCTCGCGGCCGCGCAGGGCGATGCGGATTCCGGCCGCAAGCGTGACGATATCGCCAAGCGCCTCGACGCTCAGTCGCTGGCGGCGGCCAAACTCGCGATCCAGACCTTTACGCCGGAGCCGCAGCCCGACGCCGCCGTCAATGTCGCAACCCCGGCCGGCGGCTGGGACCCGGCGCCTGCGCCCGCAACTGCGACCAAACCCGCCGCCAAGCAGGCTTCGATCAAGCGCGCCGCAGCCTCGGCGGCGGCGCCGCTGGCATCGACCCGATAATCCCTCCATATAAGGCCGTATGATCTGACGGGGCCGGCGTGGCCTCGCACGGCTTTGCAGTGAGGATCGATTGTCTGCCGAAGATGGTCAGGACGGGGAAGGCCGTTTCCAGAGGTCGCCGACCGGGCCTTCGGTCGCGCCGCCGCGCAAGCTGGCCGAGGAGCCCGCGCCTTCGCCTTGGCGATCTGCTCCGCCGCCGCCTCCTCCGCAGCAACCGCAAACGGCGCGCAGCCAATGGCCGAACGGGTCAATTCTCATCTTCGTGCTGCTGGTCTCCAGCATCGCCATTCAAGCCTATCGCGACCTCTCACGGCCCGATGCCTGGGATTACTGGAAGGACCAGTATAGCTCGCCAAGCCTGACATCCTCCGTGGTCGCCAAACTCGATCTCGATGGCGCCGCGCGCAACCGGCGTGCCCTGGTGATCAAGGGAGAGATCGGACCGGCGGCAGCAAGATGGTTCCGCGAGAAGCTGGACGAGGCCCAGCTTGCCGCAGGCGATGTGATCCTGATGTCTTCGCCCGGCGGCGATTTGAATCAGGCGGCGATCATGGGCGAGATCATTCGCTCGCGCGGATTGATCACGGCGGTCGGCACCGCCGATGCCGCGGGCCGCGTCAAACCCTCCTATTGCGCCAGCGCCTGCGTGCTGGTCTTTGCCGGCGGCAAGAGCCGCATCGGCGTGTCCGGCTCAGGCCTGGGCGTGCACCGGTTTACCACGACAAAGCAAGTGGATGATCCGCTCGCCGAAGCCCAGAAGATATCAGGCGCAGTGCTGGGCTATATGACCAAAATGGGGGTTTCATCGTCGGTCGTGCAGGCGATGTCCGAGACCAAGGACATCCGCTGGCTTGCGCCCAAGGAGGCGCTCGCCATGAACCTCGTCACCGATCCGGTGGGGAAGCCCTGATTGCTGTCGTCCCGGCCTTGAGCCGGGACCGATAACCACCGGCCGCAATTGTTTTGCGCGCTAAACGTTATCTTCCTCGTTCAGCAAGGCAGGCCGCGGAGTATGGGTCCCCCGATGTGCAATTGCACATCTGGGCTCAAGGCCGGGACGACGAAAAATGATATCAGGCACCGGTCACGCCCTTGCGCAGGTGCGGCAAATAATTGCCTTCCGGGGCATTCTTTAGTCCCCCCTGCCACTGATCTGGGTTATGCAAAGACGCGGCAACCGGTCCGCGTGCGCTGACCCTGCGCGCCAATCGGATTCCACTGCCGGCAAATGCTCGAAACCATGCCCTGGGCGGCCGTTAGGCCAGGTCAGCGGCAGACAACGAGAAGCAGACGCGCGTGCAGCTCTACCTTCCGATCGCCGACATTCCCGTCAATGTTTTCCTCATCCTGGCGATGGGCGCGGCGGTAGGTTTCGTCTCCGGCATGTTCGGCATCGGCGGCGGCTTCCTGATGACGCCGCTGTTGATCTTCGTCGGCATCGCGCCCGCGGTCGCGGTCGCTTCGGTCGCGAGCCACATCGCGGCTTCCTCCTTCTCGGGCGCGATATCCTATTGGAGGCGACGATCCATCGATCCCATTCTGGCGTTGGTCTTGTTGACCGGCGGTACCGTCGGGACGGCGCTCGGGGTCTGGACATTTACGCTGCTGCGCTCGCTCGGCCAGCTCGATCTGTTGATCGCGACGTCCTACGTCATCCTGCTGACCACGGTCGGCGGGCTGATGTTCTGGGAAGGCCTGCGCGCGCTGCTGCGGGCACGGCGCGGCGGTGCGGCGACGATACGCCGCCCCGGCAGCCATGGCTGGATTCACGGCCTGCCGCTGAAGATGCGTTTCAAGCGCTCGAAGATCTATCTCTCCGTGATCCCCGTCGTCGTGATCGGCCTGATCATCGGCTTCATCGGCGCCGTCATGGGCATCGGCGGCGGCTTCATCCTGGTGCCGCTGATGATCTACGTGCTGCGGGTACCGACTTCGACCGTGGTCGGCACCTCGATGGTGCTGACGCTGGTGACGATGATATTCGCCACCCTGCTGCATGCGGTGACCAATCATCTGGTCGATGCCGTGCTGGCGCTGATCCTGATGATCGGCGGCGTGACCGGCGCCCAGTTCGGCGCCCGCGCCGGCCAGAAGATCCGCGGCGAACATCTGCGGCTGCTGCTCGGGCTTCTGGTGCTCGCCGTCGGCATCCGCTTTGCCGTCGAACTGGTGATCCGGCCGGCCGATCTGTTCACGATCCGCGAAACGGGAGGCGGGGTATGAGCGCGCGCGCCTCGCTGATCGTGGCAAGTCTCGTGCTGGGCGCCGCGCTCGCCGTTTCGCCGGCTTGCGCCGAGCGGCTGATCGTGTCGGTCTCGAACCACCGCGTCACGGTGACGCCGAATTATTCCGGCGAGGAGCTGGTGCTGTTCGGCTCGGTCGAAAAGGATGCCCAGACGCCGGCCGGCCGCAACAATTACGATCTGGTCGTGACCGTCAGCGGCCCGCGCGCCGACATGGTGACACGGCGCAAGGAGCGCAAATTCGGTATCTGGATCAACACCGACTCCCGGCAATTCCTCAAAGTGCCGACTTATCTCGCGCTGTTTTCCAACCGGCCGTTCGACGCCATTGCTTCCCCCGAAGTGCAGCGGCGGCAGCAACTCGGTCTCAACAATGTCCTGCTGACCCAGCGCGTCGGTCCCGATTTTGCCGACGTCGTGCCCAACGATCCGTTCCGCAGCGCGTTCGTGCGGCTGCGGACCCAGCACGGGCTTTATCGCGAGGAACAATCGGCGGTGACGTTCCTGACGCCGACGCTGTTCCGCACCGGCATTCCGCTGCCGGGCGAAGTGCCGATCGGCACCTACGATGTCGAGATCAAGCTGTTTGCCGACGGCGCGCTGGTGACGCGCACCGAAACCGCGTTCGAGATCGTCAAGGTCGGTTTCGAACAGTTCATCGCCAACGCCGCCCACAACAATGGTCTTGCCTACGGGCTGGTGACAGCCTTCATGGCGCTGATGACGGGCTGGATGGCGTCGATCGTGTTCCGGAAGGATTGAATCCCGACGTAGCCCGGATGAGCGAAGCGACATCCTGGGCAGTGTCGCGGCGGCTCCCGGATATCGCTGCGCTCATCCGGGCTACGGTCCATTTCCCCAACAGGCTGATTAGCATCGCCGCGTTCACGCAGCACCAGCGGCTCTGCTGGGCCGCGTCACCAGATAGATCCCGAGCGCCACCGGAATGATCCCGAGCAGGTCGCGGAATTCGACGTGCTCGCCGAGCACGAGGAAGGCGAACAACATGCCGAGCGGCGGCATCAGGAAGTGATAGGCGCTGGCAGCGGTGGCACCGCAGACCTTCAACAGGTGAAACCACAGCAAATAGGCCAGGATCGATCCGCCCAGCACCAGGAAGGCGAATGCGCCGAGCAGCCGCGCGCTCGGCACGATGTCGCTGACGCTGGAAAACGCGAAGGCGAACGGCAGCAGCGCCAGTCCGCCGGCGAGGTTCTGCACACCGTTGCCGACCCACAGGCTGCCCTTCGGCGCCAGCACCTTGAACAGGATGGTGCCGACCACGATCGAGGCCAATGAGGCCAGCGTAAAGACGATGCCATCCATGCTGTCCGACCCAACCGACATGCGATGCCAGACGATAAAGCCGACGCCTGATATGCCGAGCAAGAGTCCCGTTACCTTGCGCCATGTCAACGCCTCGCCGAGAAACACCGCGGCGGCCACTGCCGTGAACACCGGATTGGCGCTGACGATCAGCCCGCCGAGGCCGGCGGATACGGTCTTGAGGCCGGTGTACCCCAGCCCGAGATAGAGCGCGTTGTTGGCGACGCCGAGTACGGCGAACACGGCCACGTCGCGCCAGGTGAGCTGCCATCCCTCGTTGCGAAATGCGGATATGCCGAGGATCAGGACGCCCGCAAGCGAAAACCGCGCCGTGAGCAGGATCAGCGGCGGACAATCGGTGACGCCGATCTTGCCGGCGACGAAGGCAAAGCTCCAGAGCAGGCAGAACAGCGTGATGGTGAGCGGCAGCCAGTTGAAACCGGCGCGGGGAACGGCAATCGAGGGTGCGAGCGACATGGGGAGTCTCCTTGGCCCATGATGTAGGCCCGCGCCTTGATATTTAGAAATTAAATGATAGACTGGCATCCAGTTGATTTATGAATAGTCGGCTTTGGAGGATCCGCCATGGCCATGCTCGATCTGGAACTGCTGCGCAGCTTCGTCTCGGTGGTGGATTCCGGCGGCTTCACCCGCGCCGGCGAGCGCGTCCACCGCACCCAGTCGACCGTCAGCCAGCAGATCAAGCGGCTGGAAGAGGACGTCGGCCAGCCGCTGCTGAACCGGAGCGGCAAGGACGTCACGCCGACCGAGGCCGGCGAACGGCTGCTGTCCTATGCGCGGCGGCTGCTGTTGCTGGCCGAAGAGGCCCGCGATGTGTTGACGCGCCCCGGCAGTGAAGGCGCGATCCGGCTCGGCGTGCCCGAAGATTTTGCCGCCTACCGGCTGGCAAAATTGCTGGCGGCGTTTTCACGCTCGCATCCCGGCCTGCGGATGGACGTTCGCTCCGACCAGAGCACTTACCTGAAGCGCGACCTCGAACGCGGCGAGCTCGATCTGGCGCTGTTCAAGCGCGCCGCCGGCGAGAAAGTCGGCATCGCGGTGTGGCCCGAACGCGTGCACTGGGTCACGAGCAAGAGCCGGCCGCGCGACACCAGCACGGGCTCGGTGCCGCTGATCGGCTTTCCTACCGGATGCCTCTATCGCTCGCGCGCGATCCACGCGCTGGAAAGCGCCGGCCGCGCCTGGCACATGGCCTACACATCCTCCAGCCTCTCCGGCATCCAGGCCGCGGTTGCCGCCGGCATGGGCCTGAGCATTCTGTCCGAAATGGCGATCCAGGCCGACCACCGCGTGCTGACAGCGAAAGACGGTTTTGCACCGATCGACCGGACGGAAGTCGCGCTGGTCGCCGCACCGGATGCCAGCCCCGCCACGTTGCGGCTCGCCGATCGGCTGGCGGAGTTTTGCAATACGGTGCAGGCGAAGGCAGCGTAGTTTAGCGGCGAACGCCGTCATTGCGAGCGAAGCGAAGCAATCCACCTCTCCGCAGCAACGAGAGAATGGATTGCTTCGTCGCTGTCGCTCCTCGCAATGACGGGGCTATGTTCAATAGGACCGCGACGCCGCGCTCAAAAGCCGAGGTCCTAACTCCCGCTTGTTTGCGAGCGTCGGGATCAGTTTACTTTCACGTTGCCGGCGCCATCGATGTCGCTGCCAGGATTGTATCCGGAGTCGTGCAGGTTCTTGAGGTACACCCGGTGAGAGGGGGTATCGGCCGGGGCAGAACCCCCGGCAATGGAAGCGTTGGCATCGTGGGGGTGGCGGCGCTGCGTTCCAGCCACCCTGGCTCCGGCGCGTGCATTGTACGCACCGTTTTCAAAATTCGCAGTGCTCGCACCTGCTGCGCCGCCCGGCTCCGCCATCATCTTGCTGGCGGGGGTTGGGACGCCTTTGTTCAGGTAATCGCGTTCCGGATACATTGCGCAGTCCGTGCACTGCGCAAATGCCGCGGACGTCGCTGCGGATGTCAGAGCGATCGACATCAAGGATGCGGCAACGAGTGTTTTGTAGTTCATGGTATTTGCTCCATGGTTAAGCGAGTCTCAGCTCGCCTTGATTTTGTAATCGACCTGTTGTCTCGGCGGGACAAGCCCGCTCTCCCGCTTAGGTCTTATGCGTTTTTCGAAGCAGTCGATTGACCTCGCCGACGCACTTGGAGTCAGCACCAGAATCCTCGTTAAGCGGAGGCGAAAGGCAGCAAATCCATGTGCGGCTGTCGATGTTTGGCGCAGAGCTGTTGCGCCAATCAACAATGGCTCACCACATAGTGAATTAGCGCTGACTCACGATTTCAAATCCGCGACTGCTGAAATCACGAACGTGTCAACCGTATTACGAAAAGGTAAGTTGGCTCATATCAAATGTAAGCTACGATTCGCTCGCGTGAATTCGCACGAACAATTTGCCGCGTCTCGCGGTTCAGCTCACAGGAAACGAGGAAGCGGTATAGAGCGAAGGCAGCAGCGTCGTTCGCTCAATAACACCGCGACGCGGCGATCGCGTGCAGTTTGTTGTCGCCGAGCACGTGCGCCATCAGGCCCGGTGTCTGGAAGATCTTTGCAAACGCCGGATCGCGGATGCTGAGGCCGCCGGTATAGGCGCCGAACGCCGGCATTACCGCGCGTTCGCCGTCGCAAGCGAAGCAGCGACGCTCCATCGCGCGGCCGCGGGTGGCGATTCGGGCCTTGGGATGCAGATGGCCGGCGATTTCGCCTGACGCGCCCGTGGGCTCATGGCGGAACGTGATGGTGCCGATCGCGACTTCGTTGGCGACGACACCGCCGAGATCCGACGGCAAGGCCGGATCGTGATTGCCCGCGATCCAGATCCAGTCGCGCCGCGCCTGCATCGCAGACAGCGCCTCGCGGTCGGGCGCCGACAGCCGCTCATGCGCGTCGCGGTCATGAAAACTGTCGCCAAGCGCGATCACCATGCGCGGGTCGTGCCGCGCGATCACGGCGGCAAGCCGCCCCAGCGTTGCCACCGTGTCATAGGGCGGCAGCAGCACGCCGCGCGCGGCGAAGCTGGAGCCTTTTTCCAGATGCAGGTCGGAGACGACCAGCAGGCGCTGCTCCTGCCAGAACAGCGCGCCGGAGAGATCGGCGGTTAGCGTGACGCCGGCAACCTCGAACGCACTGTGATTGAAAATGGCACGCACCGTATTCTCCGTCATGGCCACGCAAAGAAAGACGTGGATGCCCGGGTCAAGCCCGGGCATGACGACGTTGATAGAGTCGCGCGTAACGAATTCATTCTATCCTGTCGCTTCCTTGACCAATTCCTCTGCGGCTTCCGCCAGCAATTCGTCGGCCGCTTCGCCATAGACTGACTCGCGGCCGATTTCCAGCATCACCGGCACCGCGAGCGGCGAAACACGGTCGAGTTCCCGATGGATGATTCGGCCCTGAATACGCGACAGCATATCACCGAGCCGCTTGAGATCGAGCAGTCCGGAGGCGGCATCGGCACGCGCGGCGCGCAGCAGCACATGGTCGGCCTGGTGCTTGCGCAGCACGTCGTAGATCAAATCGGTCGAGAACAGCACCTGGCGGCGGGACTTTTCCTCGCCGGTGAAGCGCCGCGCGATCAGACCTGAGATCACCGCGCAGGTGCGGAAGGTTCGCTTCATCAGCGCGGATTCGGCGAGCCACGCCTCGAGATCGTCGCCCAGCATGTCCGGATCGAACAGCGCGTTGAGATCGAGCTTGCCCTGGCGGATCATGAACGACATGTCGCCGAGCCCCCACACCGCGACCGCATATTCATTGGCGACAAAGCCGAGCGGCCGCACCCGCGCCCGTTCCATCCGCCGCGTCAGCAACATGCCGAGCGTCTGGTGCGCCAGCCGCCCCTCGAAGGGATAGCAGATCAAATAATGCTTGTTACCGCGCGGAAACGTTTCGACCAGCAATTCGCGCACCGCCGGCACGCGCGAAAAATGCCGTTGCAGCGACAGCCAGTCGCGCACCTGATCGGGCAGCGCGTTCCAGGCGCGCTTGTCGTCGAGCAGTTTACGCACGCGCTCGGCGAGATAGGTCGAAAGCGGAAACTTGCCGCCTGCATAGGACGGCACTTTTGCATCTTTATCGTTGGCGCGGGACACGTAGACTTGATCTTCGGCCAACGCCTCATAGCGCACCACTTCGCCGCCAAAGGCAAAGGTGTCGCCGACCACCAGCCCTTCGATGAAATATTCTTCGACTTCGCCGAGCATCCGTCCGCCGCGCCCGAGCGCGCCGGTCGATCCCGAACCGCCCCCACGCGAGCGCACCAGGCGGACTTTCAGCATCGGCTCTTCGACGATGGTGCCGACATTGAGGCGATAGCTCTGCCGCACGCGGGGATTGGCGACGCGCCAGCGGCCTTGCTTGTCCTGCTTGATGCGCGCGAAGCGCTCATAGGTTTTCAGCGCGTAGCCGCCGGTGGCGACGAAATCGACCACGTCGTCGAAATCTGTGCGCGTCAAACCAGAGTAAGGCGCCGATGTCAGCACCTCCTCATAGAGCTCATCGGAGAGAAACGGCTCGCCGCAGGCGCATCCCAGCACGTGCTGCGCCAGCACGTCGAGCGCGCCGATCCGCAGCGGCGGGGTATCCTGCGCATTCTCCGCGATCGCGTCGATTGCAACGGCGCATTCCAGCACCTCGAAGCGGTTGGCCGGCACCAGCACGGCGCGCGAGGGTTCGTCCAGTCGATGGTTGGCGCGGCCGATCCGCTGCATCAGCCGCGAGGACCCCTTCGGCGCGCCGACATTGATCACGAGGTCGATGTCGCCCCAGTCGATGCCGAGGTCGAGCGAGGAGGTGCAGACCACGCCGCGGAGTTTTCCGGCCGCCATCGCGTCCTCGACCTTGCGGCGCTGCGCGACGTCGAGCGAGCCGTGATGCAGCGCAATCGCCAGACCGTCGTCGTTCATGCGCCAGAAATCCTGGAACAGCATTTCGGCCTGGCTGCGGGTGTTGACGAACACCAGCGTGGTCTTGTTGCGCTTGATCAGCTCGTACATTTCGGCCATTGCGTGGCGGGCACTGTGGCCCGCCCACGGCAGCCGCTCGCGGGTGTCGAGCATCTCGACCACGGGCGCCGCGGCACCGCCGGCAACGACAATGTCGGCTGACTCGATTTTGCGGTCACGCTGCGGCACCAAAAACCGCGCCAGGGATTCCGGCTCGGCGACCGTCGCCGACAATCCGATGCCGCGCATCTCAGGCGCCAACTTCCACAGCCGCGCCAGTCCCAGCGACAGCAGGTCGCCGCGCTTGGAGGTGACCAGCGCATGCAACTCATCGAGCACGATGCGCTTCAGCGAGCCAAACAGGAACGGCGCGTCGTCGGAGGACAACAGCAGCGCCAGTTGCTCGGGCGTGGTCAGCAATATATCGGGCGGATAGCGCCGCTGCCGCTGCCGGCGCGACACCGGGGTATCGCCGGTGCGGGTCTCGACCTTGATCGGCAGGCCCATCTCGGCGATCGGCGTCTCCAGGTTGCGCGCGATATCGACCGCGAGCGCCTTCAAGGGCGAGATGTAAAGGGTGTGCAGACCGCCGGTGCGCTTGACGCCGCGGCCGGTGGAGATGACATTTTTCTTGGCGCCCTCTACTGCGACCGGTGGCGGAGCAGACAGTTCCACCAGCGTCGGCAGAAAACCCGCCAGCGTCTTGCCGGCGCCGGTCGGCGCGATCAGCAGCGCCGAGCGATCTTCCCGCGCCTTCGCCAGCAGTTCCAGCTGATGCTCACGCGGCGACCAGCCGCGCGACGCGAACCATTGAAGGAAGCGCTCGGGCGGCAGCGCGGCCGGCTCGGCCGATACGGCTGGTAGGATTCGGGGCGGCACAAAACAAGAACTAAGCTGTCAGGACCGCCACGTCGAGGGGTTTCAACCTCGCCCCGCTTGCGGGGAGAGGTCGGATTGCCCTCGTCGTCATGGCCGGGCATAGCCGTCCAGAGGACGGCGTCGCTTCCGCTCGCCTACGCCCGGCCATCCACGTCTTTCTTACCTTGCGTTCACTAAAGCCGTGGATGCCCGGGACAAGCCCGGGCATGACGAGTTGAGAGAGACGGGAAAGGGAGACCTACTCCGTCACCGGCTTGTCGGAAATATCCCAGTCCTTGCCGTTGAACTGCGAGATGAAGAGCGTCTTCATCGGCGTGTAGTCTTCCGGGGTGTAGCTGAAATTGACGCCGTCGAGGAAATACGGCGAGTGGAAGCCGGCCAGCGTCGTCGCCTGTTTCAGCACGTTGGCGCGGGTGAGATCGTCGCCGCAGCGGCGCAGGATTTCCGCCATCGACGCCACCTGGCCGTAGCCGGCGAAGGCGATGGTGTTGTCGGGATCGACATTGGGCAGATATTTCTTGCGCAGCGCCTCGAACCCCATCACGTCGGGATCGTTTTCCCAGCGCGGCACGCCGACTTCCTTGGCGTAGCGGATGGCGACGATGCCGGTGGCATTCTCGAAACCGGCGGCGCTGAGGATCGAACGTCCGGTCGATCCCGCCGACAGCAATTGCAGCGGCTTCCAGCCGAGCTCGACCACCTTGCGGATCGACTGCGACGACGCCTTGCCGGTCGAGATGTTGTAGAAAACATCCGCGCCCGACTTGGAGAGATTGATCAACTGCGAATCGATGGTCGGCTCGGTCAGATCGTAGGTCTGCTCCATGATCACCTTGGCAGTACCGCCGGCTTCTTCCAGAACCTTCTTGAACGGCGCCAGGAAATCGCGGCCGAAATCGTCGTTCTGGTAGAGAATGCCGATTTTGGCGTTCGGCTTCGTCGCCACGACGTATTTGGCGAGAATGCGCGCCTCGGTCGGATACAGCGGCAGGCCCGCCATGGTCCATTTGAAGTTCTTCGGATCGTTCCATTTCGACGCGCCGGTATTGAGCATCAGCTGCGGCACGCCCTTATTGTTGAGGTATTTGTGCACGGCGGTCTGCGGCGCGGTGCCGAGCGAGCCGAACAGCGCCAGCACTTCGTCATTCTCCACCAGGCGCCGCGTCGCTTCCACGCATTTCGGCGCGCTGTAGGCGTCATCCATGGTCAAGAACTTGACCTTGCGGCCGTTGATGCCGCCCTTTTCGTTCAACATCTGGAAATAGGCTTCGCCGACCCGGCCGAGCACGCCATAGAGCGAACCCGGGCCGCTGTGCGGCACGGTCTGGCCCAGCTTGATTTCGGTATCGGTCGCGCCCGGATCGTATTTCTTCTCGGCGGCCCACACGAACGGCGCGGGCATGGCGGCGGCAGCGAGACCGGCAAGAGCGGTGGCACCGAATTGGCGTCGTGTCTGTTTGTTTGTCATTGCTGTTACTCCCTTACAGTTGTTCTTCATTGGTTATTGTTTGAAACCTGAATGCAGTGATCTGACATTCAGTGTGCGGATCGAATTGACTTCGACTTGCGCTGCGTCAGCCGGTACTTCCGGCAATACTTACTCGTCTCCGCCTGCCCGCTGGTTGTGGGATTCCGGCTGCCCATTTCCTTCCACCAGTGCCAGAACTTCGTCGAATGCCGAATGGACATGTTTACGCACCAGAGCCGTCGCCTGGATATCGTCCCTGTCGGCAATGGCGATCACGAACTCCTGATGATCAGCCAGTGAGCGGCGACGAATGACGGAAGATGAGAAATATTTCTGCCGCCACTGAAAGCTCATGAGAAACAAAGGCGTGAGCGTTCGGACGATGATGGCGTTCTGGCTGGCCGCGGCCATTGCCAGATGAAACTCGACATCTTCATTGGCGACGTTGAGTTCGGCCTGCACCCGGCTGGAATAATTGGCGACCAGTTCCCGCAACCTGTTGAGATCGGCATCTGTCCTGCGCGCGCATGCGAGGCGGATCGCATGGGTTTCAAATATGACGCGGGCCTCGCTCACATCGCGCATCGTCCGCTCGTCAAACGGCAGATCCAGATTGGCCTGGATGACCAGGGAATCGAGCCCGCTGTCTTCGAGTGCGTTGCGCAGGAAAATGCCGGACTTCGGCCGCCGCTCGGTCAGCCGCAGCGCATCAAGAACCGCCAACGCTTCCCGCACCGAGCTGCGGGTGACGCCAAAGCGATCCGACAGCTCGCGCTCTGACGGCAGCCGGTCGCCCTTCTGCAATCGGTGATGGCGAATGAACTCGATGGTCCGCTTGACCGCCCTCGATCCTTCGCTGGCTTGCAGGTGTGCCGTCATCTGATCCTACCAATCTGGTAGGACCAGATTGGTGTATCCTTACAGGTTTGTCCAGCCCGCGCCGGCGGGCTTGCTTCACGGGCCGAACAATGGGGCGGTCAGCCCTTGGCTGCGACCGCCACCAGGCCCGGTACCGGGATGTTGTCCTCGGTGCGCGCCGAGCGATCTTCGAACAGGGATAGGTTCAGACCGGCCGCTTCCGCCGCTTCGCGCACGTGGGCCGCCGCGTGGGCGTAGCGCAGGCCTGCGCCGAGAATGACGCCTTCGCCGGCATGCGTCTCGGTCGTGAAGGCGAACAGGCCGCCGGCGGCCAGCACGCGGCTTGATTCCGCCAGCACCGGCGCCAGATCGGCGACATAGATCATCACGTCGGCGGCCAGGATGAGATCGGCGCTGCCGTCAGGCTTCGCGCGCAGACCTTGCACGACGTCGCCGACTTCAAGCTCCGCATAACAGCCGGTCGCGCGGGCCTGCTCGATCATGCGCGGCGACAGATCGATGCCGATGAAATGATCGACCTCCTTGGTGAAGGCCGTCGCGACGAGCCCGGTGCCGCAGCCGAGATCGATGGCGCGTTTGAAGAAGGCAGGCTTGCGGGCGGCCGCGCGCACCGACAGCACCGCCCTGAACAGCAAGTCCGGGCCGCGATAGCCGAGATCGTCCACCAGCGCGGCGTTGAACCGCCGCGCGTATTGGTCGAACAGCACCTGCACATAGCCTTGCGGCATCGCGGCCAATGGTTCGGCGCCGAGCCGCATCAGCCGCAGGCGGGCGCCATGACGATCATCGGGATCACCGTCCCACGCCTTGCGAAACGCGGCGATCGCCGCATCTCGCTCGCCGAGCGTTTCGCGGATATCGCCGAGCGTGAACCAGGCGGTGACGAAATTCGGCGCCAGATCCGTCGCCTGCAGCAGCAGGTCGGCGGCGCCGGGCAGATCGCGCTTCAATTGCAGGTCGCGCGCAAAGTCATAACGGCGATCGGCCATCAGATCGCCGGAGGTCAGGAATATTCGCGTGGGCATGGGCTCTATGGGGCAGGTAAAAATCGGGGCAATACGCCCTATATAACCAAGATGCGTCCACAAGACATCCTGCTGCCAGCTCCCGCCGGTTTGTGCTGCAAGCCCGGTGGCTTCCATATCGATCCGGTTCGGTCCGTCGAGCGCGCCGTGATCACTCATGGCCATTCCGACCACGCCCGTCCCGGCCATGGCGCTGTTCTGGCGACGCAAGAGACGCTCGACATGATGCGGCTGCGCTATGGCGATAATTTCGCAGCCTCCACGCAGGCGATCGCTTATGGCGAGGAACTCCGGCTCGGCGACGTCAAGATCAAATTCCATCCCGCCGGTCACGTGCTGGGCTCGGCGCAGATTGCCGTCACCTGCAAGGACACCTGCATCGTCGCCTCGGGCGATTACAAGGACGCTTCGGATCCAACCTGCGCGCCGTTCGAAGTGGTGCCGTGCGACGTCTTCATCACCGAGGCGACGTTCGGCCTGCCGGTGTTTCGCCATGGCAACGCAGCCGATGAGGTGAAGAAGCTATTGGCCTCGGTGGCGTTGTTCCCGGAGCGCGCGCATCTGGTCGGCGCCTACTCGCTCGGCAAGGCGCAGCGCGTGATCGCGCTGCTGCGCGAGGCCGGCTACGACGCGCCGATCTACCTGCATGGCGCGATGGAAGCGATCACGCATTATTATCAAAGCCGCGGCGTTGCGCTCGGCGAGCTTCGTCCGGCCAAGGGCATGAAGAAGGCCGATCTCGCCGGCACCATCACGCTGGCGCCGCCGTCGGCGACCTCTGACATCTGGACGCGGCGGTTTCCCGATCCGGTGACGGCGTTCGCCTCGGGCTGGATGCGGGTGCGGGCCCGCGCCCGCCAGCGCGGCATCGAATTGCCGCTGGTGATTTCCGATCACGCCGACTGGGACGGGCTGACCGCGACGATTGAGGCCACCGGCGCCGGCGAAATCTGGGTCACCCACGGCCAGGAAGACGCGCTGGTGCATTGGTGCAAGACAAAAGGCCTCGCCGCGCGGCCGCTCGATCTGGTCGGCTATGGCGACGAGGACGAGCACGAGGCGCCACCCGCCAACGAGGCCGAGGCATGAACCGCTTCGCCGAACTGCTGGATCGCCTCGCCTATGAGCCCGGCCGCAACAACAAGCTGCGGCTGCTCACGGCGTATTTTCGCGAGACTGATGATCCCGACCGCGGTTATGCGCTGGCGGCACTGACCGGCGCGCTGTCGTTCAAGCACGCCAAGGCCGGACTGATCCGCGACCTGATCACCGACCGCGCCGACCCCGTGCTGTTCGGCTTGTCCTATGATTATGTCGGCGACCTCTCCGAGACGGTGGCGCTGATGTGGCCGAAGCGCGCGGTCAGTCGCGACGAGTCTTTGCTGGGCCACCCCTCTCCCCAGCCCTCCCCCACAAGGGGGGAGGGAGCCGAGCAGATTTCGGCGCGATCACCTCGCAAGATTTCAAAGGCCACAATCACCGCTCTCTCCGTTCCCACCCCCCTTGCGGGGGAGGGGCAGGGAGAGGGGTACCGCGGGCTCGATGCCAGTGATGACCACCGACGCCACAACAACCCGCCTCCTCCCACCCTTTCCGAAGTCGTCACCACGCTGCGCACCCTCGGCAAGACCGAGCTGCCGAAACAGCTCGCGCGCTGGCTGGATGAGCTCGATGAAACCGGCCGCTGGGCGCTGCTGAAGCTCGTCACCGGCGCAATGCGGATCGGCATTTCGGCGCGGCTGGCGAAAACCGCGGCCGCCAATCTCGGGGGCAAGGACGCCCATGACGTCGAGCTGATGTGGCCGGGATTGAGCCCGCCCTATCTCGACCTGTTCGCCTGGCTGGAAGGGCGCAGCGAAAAGCCGGTCAATCGCGATCCGACACCGTTCCGCCCTGTCATGCTGGCGCATGCGATCGAGGATGCGGATTTTGCAAACCTCGATCCTGCCGACTTCATCGCGGAATGGAAATGGGACGGCATCCGCGTGCAGGCGGTAAGCGGCCGCGACGAGCACGGTCACATCCAGGCGCGGCTCTATTCGCGCACGGGTGAGGACATCACCGGGAGTTTCCCGGACCTCGTGCCATCCCTGCATCTGCCCGGTACCATCGACGGTGAATTGCTGGTGCTGCGCGAGGGGCGCGTGCAGACGTTCAACGTGCTGCAACAGCGCCTCAACCGCAAAGTCGTGTCGCCAAAATTGATCAAGGAGTATCCGATCCATTTGCGCGCCTACGATCTGCTCAGCGACGGCGAGAACGATCTGCGCGAGCTGCCGTTCATCGAACGCCGCGCGCGGCTGGAGGCGTTCGTTAAGAAGCTTGACGATGCCAGGATTGATCTGTCGCCGACGGTTACCTTCGACAGCTGGGACGCGCTGACGGCGGCGCGCGCCGATCCTGCCAGCGCCGGTGCGGGCGAGGATGCCGACGCCGTCGAGGGCGTGATGCTGAAGCGCCGCGACGCCGCCTATCTGCCGGGACGCCCCAAGGGCCAATGGTGGAAGTGGAAGCGCGACCCGCATCTGATCGACGCCGTGCTGATGTATGCGCAGCGCGGCCACGGCAAGCGCTCGTCCTATTATTCGGACTACACGTTCGGCGTCTGGACCTCGGGCGAGGATGGCGAACAGCTGGTACCGGTCGGCAAGGCCTATTTCGGCTTCACCGACGAGGAACTGCTGCAGATCGACCGTTTCGTCCGCCGCAACACCACCGAAAAATTTGGGCCCGTGCGGCATGTCGTGCACGAGCCCGACCAGGGTCTGGTGCTGGAAGTCGCCTTCGAGGGGCTGGCGCGCTCGCCGCGGCACAAATCCGGCGTCGCGATGCGGTTTCCGCGCATCAGCCGGCTGCGCTGGGACAAGCCGCCGCGCGAGGCCGACCGGCTGGAAACGCTGGAGCGGATGCTGAAGAGTGACGCCAGCATTACCGCGCCTTAATCCGGCCAGCCATTGACGCGCCGACATAGGTTCCCCATTTGCTGTCCGCTATAGTAGAATGCGCGGGCGTGACCCGCAGGAGAGATCGATGCGCAACGACGTCAGGGATTTGCCGGCCAGCAATGACGGCCTCAACCGCTTTCTCGGCGGCTCGCCGCTGGCGGTGGCATTCCGGCTGATCCTGCTGTCGGTCCTGGTCGGCGTGGTGCTCGCCGCTGTCGGCTTCGATCCCTGGAACATCCTGCACAGCATCCGCATGCTGTTCCAGCGGCTCTGGGATCTCGGCTTTGACGCCGTCAACTGGCTCTGGCGCTACTTCCTGCTCGGCGCCGTGATCGTGATTCCGGTCTGGCTGTTGTCGCGGCTGTTCGGCAGCCCGCGCGGGCGCTAAATCTCCTCGCCAAGGGACCGCAGCCGATGCAACTGCAATTTATCGGCTGCGGCGACGGCATGGTCGTTGAGCTCTAGCCATGCATTCGCCGGCCGCTCCCTCGAAAGTCACGACGGCGCAGGTATTTGCCATCGCGGGTCCCGCGATGATCGCGAACCTGACGACGCCGCTGATCGGCATCGTCTCGACCACGGCGATCGGCCGGCTCGGCGATGCCACGCTGCTCGGCGGCGTGGCGGTCGCCTCCGTGCTGTTCGACTGCCTGTTCTGGCTGTTCGGATTCCTGCGCATGAGCACGGTGGCGTTTACCGCGCAGGCGCTCGGCGCCGGCGACACGCAGGAACTACGCGCCATCCTGCTGCGCGGCTTCATCGCCGCCGGGCTGGTCGGCGCTGCGCTGATCCTGCTGCAGATCCCGCTCGCCAGCCTCCTGCTGGAGGCAATGGGCGGCAGCGAAGGCGTCACGCGCGCGGCGAAAACCTATTTTGCGATCCGGATCTGGTCGGCGCCGCTGGCGCTCGGCAATTATGTCATGCTGGGCTGGCTGATCGGACAGGCCCGCGCCAGGCTGGCGCTCGGCACCCAGATCACCATCAACCTGATCAATGCGGCGGCCACCGCGCTCCTGGTGCTGGTGCTCGACTTCGGCATTGCCGGCGCCGCGATTGCGGCCGTGATCGCGGAAGCTGCCGGGCTCCTGCTCGGCATACTGATCGCGCGGCGTCTCGCCCATGGGCAACCGGCCATCGCGCGCGCGACGCTGTTCGACCGCACCAAACTGATGCGGCTACTGGCGGTCAATCGTGACATCCTGATTCGCACCGCGGCGTTGATCGCGGCCTTCCTGTTCTTCACCGCGCAGGGCGCCCGTGCCGGCGACCTGACGCTCGCAGCCAATGCGGTGTTGAACAATTTCCTGATGATCAGCGCCTTCTTCCTCGACGGCCTTGCCAACGCCGCCGAACAGCTCTGCGGCCGCGCCTATGGCGCCCGCGACAGAGGCGGATTCGCCGGCGCGGTCAAACTGGTCGTGATCTGGGGCTTTGGCTTTGCGCTCGCCGTCGCCGCCGTCTTCGCACTGTTCGGCCCTGCGCTGATCGATATCATGACGGCGAGCGCCGATGTACGGCGTATCGCGCGCGATTATCTGCCGTTCGTGATCTTCGCACCGCTGCTCGGCGTATTCGCCTTTGCCTTTGACGGGGTCTATATCGGCGCCACCTGGGCGCGCGACATGCGCAACCTGATGCTGCTGTCGCTTGCGATCTTCCTCGGCGCATGGCTGGCGCTGCGATCATTCGGCAATGCCGGGCTGTGGGGCGCGCTATTGGTGCATTACGCCGCCCGCGGTGGGCTTGAGGCGCTGCGTTATCCGGCGCTGTTGAAGAGGTCGTTCGGCGACAAGCCTGCGTAATCCGTCATCCTGAGGTGGCCGTGCGCAGCGCGGCCCTCGAAGGATGCACGGCCACGGGCCGTCGTCCTTCGAGGCTCGCTTGCGCTCGCGCCTCAGGATGACGGATCACATGGATCTACTACACCGGCCATTCCTCGGCGGTGATCGTCGCGGCATCGGCGCCGACGATTTCCGCCAGCGAATCGCGCCCCGTGCGCAGCAAGGTTGAGGACAGATCGTTCTTGATGTCCTCGACCAGCCCGAGGCCCTTGTAGATCAGCGACGAATAGAGCTGGATCAGGCTGGCGCCGGCGCGGATTTTTGTGAGTGCGGCACCTCCGCTATCGATGCCGCCGACCCCGATCAGCGGGAAGGCGCCTTCGGCACGCACATAGGTTTCCGCCACCATCCGCGTCGACAGCCGGAACAACGGCCGTCCCGACAGGCCGCCCTGCTCCTTGGCGCGGCCGGATTCGCGCAAGCTCGAGGGCCGCGCCAGCGTGGTGTTGGCCACGACCATGCCGTCGACCCGGCGCGAGCGCGCGATGTGCACGACATCGTCGAGTTCGGCCAGACTCAAATCCGGCGCGATCTTGAGCAGCACCGGGGAATCGCCGGCATTCTTGCGCACCCGCTCGCGCGCATCGATCACCCGGGCGAGGAGATCGTCGAGGGCTGCCGATTGCTGCAGATTGCGCAGGCCCGGCGTGTTCGGCGAGGAGACGTTGACAGTGAAATAGCTCGCGACCGGCGCAAAGGTCTCGATCAGCTTGACGTAATCGGCGGTGCGGTCGGCCGAATCCTTGTTGGCCCCGACATTGACGCCGATGATGCCGGAAAGATGCGCACGCGAGGCGAGCCGCCGCAGCACAATCTCCGCCCCGTCATTGTTGAAGCCCATCCGGTTGATCACGGCCTCGTCGCGCTCCATCCGGAACAGCCGCGGCCGCGGATTGCCACCTTGCGGTTTGGGCGTCACCGAGCCGATCTCGACGAATCCAAAACCCAGCCGCAGCAACGCGTCGGGCGCTTCCGCGCTCTTGTCGAAGCCCGCGGCCATCCCGATCGGATTGGGAAAGTTCAGGCCGAACGCGCGCACCGCCAGCTTCGAATCGTCCGGCTTCGAGCGGATCGGCGGCAGCAGCCGCAGGCCCTGGATCGCCATGCGATGCGCATCCTCCGGATCGAACCAGCGCAGCAGCGGCAGTGAAAAGGCGTCGAAGGCGCGGATCACGGCGCAAGCTCCGGAATGTCATGATAGCCGTCGGACCGCGCCCGCATATCGAGGATGGCGGTGACGGCGCCGAGATCGAGTTCGCCATAGAGATGTGGGAACAATTCGTCGTTGCGCGAGGGTTCCCAGCGCAGGCCGTCCCCCAGCGCATCGGCGTCGACCGCGATCAAGAACAGCCCGGTCTGGCCGAAATAATGTTTCCGCGCGGTCTCGGCGACCTGGGAGGCTGTGGAAAAATGGATGTAGCCGTCGCGCAGATCGTCCGCGCTGCCCTTGTAAACGCCTTGCCGCTCGGCCTCGCGCCAGGCCGAGGCGGGGCTGATTTTGTAGATCGTGCGCACTCGCCGGCATTCCCTGTTTGTCGTTGAGTCTCTTGGGATTTTTCCCGGGATTCCGGGTCGGGCGCCGACCGTAAAGGCGGCTGGGGCTGAACTCAAGCGCCGCCGCGCCGTCCGGCCAGCATGGAATTTGCGGAAACCCCGCGTTTCAGGCAATAATTCCTAAACCCGACTTTGAGTGATCCCATGGCCAAGCCAACCAAAGCCCGCCTTCTCACCCACGGCCAGGTCTGGACCGCGCTCGACCGGCTCGCCGAGCGTGCCGGGCTGTCGCCCTCGGGCCTTGCCAAGCGCTCCGGCCTCGACCCCACCACCTTCAACAAGTCGAAGCGCATCACGGGCGACGGCCGCGAACGCTGGCCCTCGACCGAATCGGTCTCCAAGGCGCTGGCCGCCACCAATTCCTCGATCGACACGTTCGTGCAGCTGATTGGCGACGGCGCGCGCAGCCAGCAATCCGTGCCGATGCTCGACCTCGCCGAGGCCAGCAGCGGCGGCCATTTCGACGACAGCGGTTTTCCCGCCGGCAAGGGCTGGGATGAGGTGGCGCTGCCCGCCGCGGGCGACGAGCACGCCTATGCGCTGGAAATATCAGGCGATTCGATGAAGCCCGCCTACCGCGACGGCGACATCATCGTGGTCTCGCCCGGCACACCGATCCGGCGCGGCGACCGCGTGGTGGTGAAGACGAGCGACGGCGAGGTGATGGTGAAGGAATTGAAGCGTCGGACCACCAGGACGCTGGAGCTGCAATCGCTCAACCCGGCGCAGGCCGACCGCGCGCTCGACGCCGACGACGTCGAATGGATCGCGCGGATCGTGTGGGCGAGTCAGTAGGGTTGTCCCCGGCTCCGGATGTCCTGCAGGATGTGCTGGAAGATTCCCTTCACATCGTTCTGTGCGGGATGGCTGCGGGGACGGCATCAGCCAAAGCCAGGGCTTACTACGCGCACAAGCAGAACAAGTTCTGGAAGATTCTCTACGAGACCGGGCTGACGCCGGCGCTGTTGCAGCCGCACCAGTACCGCGATCTGCTGCAGCATCGGATCGGACTCACGGATCTCGTAAAGACGCATTCCGGAATGGATCGCCAGATCCCGCTATCCGAACTGCGACTGGCTGCGCGATCTCGCCTGAGCAATTCGGTTGCGGCATTCCGGCCGAGATTCCTGGCGTTCACGAGCAAGGCGGCCGGACAGGGATTTCTCGGCGGCAAGCGCGATTACGGCGAGCAGGCTGAGCGGATCGCCGACACTAGGATCTGGATCCTGCCCTCCACGTCAGGCGCAGCGAATGGAAGCTGGCGACCGGAAGTGTGGCATGCGTTTGCGGATGCGGTGCGGGCGTAGGGGAAAGCCGCCACAATCTATCAGCGTCGTCCCTGCGAACGCAGGGACCCATACCGCGAGATCTTACTTTTTTGCGACGTAGCAGACGCCCTTCGCCAACAATTGGCGCCGGTGGCTATGGGTCCCTGCGTTCGCAGGGACGACGATAAACTTTTTGCTACGTCGCGTAATCCGGCTCCTTGCGATCGAGCATGCGCTTCAACGCATCGAAGTGCCGCTGTGCCGGCGTGGGTCCCTTGTAGAGACGCTCATCCTTGTATTCGCGCTGGGTCTTCTCCACCACGGGCGCGGGAAGCTGCTTCAGCTTCTGCCCGGTCCACATCGCGTAGATCTGCACCTGCGCGGCGCGCTCGACGTAATAGAGCATGTCGTAGGCGTCGGCGACGGTCGCACCGACCGTCGAGATGCCGTGATTGGCCATGAACAACACCTGCTTGTCGCCGATCACCTTCGCGAGGCGGGCACCCTCGGCGGGATCGACGGCCGGGCCGGTATATTCGTCGTCATAGGCGATGGCGCCTGACAGACCAACCTCGGTCTGGCCGATCTCCTTGATGCGGGGATCATCGAGGCGCGTCAGCGCGCTGGCATAGGGCATGTGGGTGTGAAACACCGCTTTGGCCTGCGGCAGCGCCTTGTGGATCGGAGCGTGGATGCAATAGCAGGAGCGCTCGACCTCGCCCTCGCCGCGCTTGACCTCGCCGTCGTCAATACCGACTTCCATGAAGGACGAAGCCGTCACCTCGGACCAGTGCATGCCGAACGGGATCTGGTAATAGCGGTCGCTGCGGCCCGGCACCGTGTAGGTCAGATGGTTAAAGATGCCTTCGGAGAAACCCTGGTTGAAGGCGAGGCGATGCGCCGCGGCGAGATCGACCCGCGCCTGCCACTCCTCGGCGCTGGTGTCATTGCGCAAGTCCGGCGAAACCCTGAACTGCATGCGTCTGCTCCCAATGTTGCCCGCCCCTCGACGGGGGCTTGATGGCGGGGAGTGTAGCGCAAACCGGTGCAGGCCGTGGTTGAAATTGCCGTAGCCCTGCTATCCGGATTTGCGGCTCCTTCCTCCCTTCTCCCCTTGTGGGAGAAGGAAGAAGCGCGCGCCTATTACGCACTCCTCGCCAGCGCGCCGTCGATCATCGCGACGGCGTTGGCCAATCCATACACCGCAACGAACGAGCCGAAGCGCGGGCCTTTTTCCTGGCCGAGCAACACCTGATAGAGCATGTTGAACCAGTCGAGCGAAACGCCCGGCCGGCCATCCTTGCCCTTCTTGACGAGATCGAGGAACGGCTCGCGGCGGCCGATCTCGTAGACCACGTTCTGGATCTCTTCCGCCGTTGACGTCGCCGGCAATTGCGACAGCGCGTCGCGCAGATCCTGCAACGCGACGCGTTCGCCGTCGGTCGGCTCACGGAATTTTTTGGTCGGCGCCACGAAGTCGCGATAATAATTGATGGCGTAACCGACCAACGCGTCGAGCTTCGGATGCGTCTGCGGCGTCACGCCGGGACGATAGCGCCCGATAAAACCCCACAGCGTTTCGGCGTTCTCCGCATTCGACGACGAAACCAGCGTCAGCAACAGCTGGAACGTGACCGGCATGTCGGCCTTTGGCGGCTGGCCGGCATGGATGTGCCAGACCGGATTTTGGAGCTGCTGCTTGGCGTCCTGCCGCGGCAAGCCGTCGAGGAATTGCTGGTAGTCATCGACATTGCGCGGGATCACGTCGAAATGCAGCCGCTTCGCCGCCTTCGGCTCGCGGTACATGAACAGCGACAGCGATTCCGGCGACGCATAGCGCAGCCATTCGTCGATGGTGAGCCCGTTGCCCTTCGACTTGGAAATCTTCTGGCCCTGCTCATCGAGGAACAGTTCGTAGTTGAAGCCTTCCGGCGGCGTGGCGCCGAGCGCCCGGGTGATCTGGCCCGAGAGCTTCACCGAGTCGATCAGATCCTTGCCGGCCATCTCGTAGTCGACGCCGAGCGCGACCCAGCGCATCGCCCAGTCGGCCTTCCACTGGCACTTCACATTGCCCCCCGTGACGGGGGTTTCGACCTCTTCGCCGCTGTCAGGGTCTACGTATGTGATCGTGCCGGCGGCGATATCGCGGCGGATCATCGGCACCTGCAGCACGACGCCTGATGTCCTGCTGATGGGCAGGAACGGCGAATAGGTCGCGCGCCGGTCCGGCCCCAGCGTCGGCAGGATGATCGCCATCACCTTGTCGTAGGCGGCGAGCATCTTGAGCAGCGTCGCGTCGAAGCGGCCGGATGTGTAGTAGTCGGTCGAAGAGGCAAACTCGTAGTCGAAGCCAAAATGATCGAGGAACGCGCGCAGCCGCGCGTTGTTGGCGGCGCCGAACGAGGGATGTTCGTTCGAGAACGGATCCGGCACGCGCGTCAGCGGCTTGCCGAGATGAGCCGCCATCATGTCGCGATTGGGAACGTTGTCCGGCACCTTGCGCAGGCCGTCCATGTCGTCGGAAAACGCCAGCAGCCGCGTCTTGATCTTGTCCTCGGTCAGCACGCGAAAGGCATGGCGCACCATGGTGGTGCGCGCGACCTCGCCGAAGGTGCCGATATGCGGCAGCCCCGACGGGCCGTAGCCGGTCTCGAACAGCACCTCGTCCTTCGGGCTCTTTTTCAGCCGCGCGACAATCGCTTTCGCCTGCTCGAACGGCCAGGCGTTGGATTGTTCGGCGAGCGCACGCAAATCGCTCGGGCTGGATGGGTCGATCGTGGACATCAGAGGTCTCCGGGGGCCGCGGAAACTAGCGCTTCCGTGGCAAATTGCAAAATGACGGAGTCTGCGACTCCGTCAAAACGGACTGATCGAGAAATATCGCAGCCACAAATCGGTATAGCGGCCTTTTTCCCAGAGCCGGAACAGCGCCCAGTTAAGTGACTGCCGCAGCAGATCGTTGCCCTTGCGGACCGCGATGCCGATGCCCTCGCCGAAATAGCGGCTCTCGACAAACGGCCCGCCCGAGAAGGCGCAGCATTCGCCTGAATCGGTGCCGTTGATCCAGAACGCCAGCGCGATCGCGTCGCCAAAGATGAAATCGACCTCGCTTCGTCGCAGGGCCAGCCGCAGCGCCTCGTCATTGGGATAGGATTTGATCTCGGCGTCGGTGAACATCGCCTTCAGATAGGCCTCATGCGAAGTGCCGGCGATGGCGCCGATTTTCTTGCCTTCGAGATATTCGGGACGCACCTCCGGCATCACGGCGTCGCGCCGCGACACGAAGCGCGCCGGCGCGCGGTAATAGGGATCGGTGAAATCGATGCGGGCGCGCAATTGCGGCGTCACCGCCATCGACGCGATGATGGCGTCGCCGCGGTTGCTGGTGATGGCGTCGATCAGGGTCTCGAACCGGCGCATCTGGATGGTGCAGGTGACCTTGATCTCGTCGCACAGCGCGCGCGCCAGATCGACGTTGAAGCCGGCCGGATTGCCGTCGGGGCCGGTGAAGTTGAACGGCGGATAGTCGGTCTCGGTCAGGAACCGGATCACGGTCAGGCGCGACAAATCGGGCCGGTCCGGACGCCGCCTGGGGTCCCAGAAACCTGGCACCGCCTGCGGCGCCGCCTCGACCGCGGGCCGGGGCGCGGTTTGTGCGGACGCCTCACCTGGCAGAACAACGGCCAGCGCAGCAGCGATCGACATCCCGGTCAGCAAGCTGCGGACGGATTTTGGCAATCTGGCGCTTTGTAACAAGGCTGGCTGGTGGGGCATTGCCGGCGTTTTGTTGTGGAATTGGATGGCCTTATAGACCATCCGGCATCCGATGCGAGGCCGTTTTGCGGGGCTTTGGTACGGCTCAGAGGTATTTCTTCAGATCGGTCGCAGCTTCCTGGGGCGTCCGTTTCAGGTTGAACGGCGAGACGAAGCGGCCGTCGCGATCCATCAAATAGATCAGCGCGGTGTGATCCATGGTGTAATCGCCGTCCTTGAGCGGCACCTTCTTGGAATAAACCCGGTAGGCCGACAGCACCTTGGACACCGCCTCGGGATTGCCGGTCAGGCCCTTCAGATGCGGGTCGAAGCTGGAGAGATACTCCTTCATCGCGGCCGCGGTGTCGCGCTCCGGATCGACCGAGACGAAAAAGGCGTTGACCCGGTCGGCGTCCTTGCCCATCGCCTTCAGCACTTCGGAGATCTCGAACAGCGCGGTCGGGCACACATCGGGGCAATGGGTGAAGCCGAAGAAGATCAGCGTCGGCCGGCCCTTGAGATCCTTGTCGGTCACGGTCTGGCCGGCCTGGTCGGTCAGTTGAAACGGCCCGCCGATCGCGGCCGGCGCCGTGACGGTGCGCAGGCCGCCGAGCGCCCACAGCATGATCAGAAGGCCAACCAGCAGGCTGACGGCAAAGGAGGCGACAATCACCAGCGGGCGGATGCTCCGGTCCATGCAAAAATTTCCCTATGTCCGGATCAGAAGCAGGCCGAGATGCCGGCGGCGATCATTTCAAAGAACACCGTGGTCCCGTAGTGGAACCAGAGCGCCGCGGCACCGCATACGGCCAGCCCGCCGAGGCTGGCGGCGCCCCAGACGATCGCGGACGCCACCCTGCCCTGCGGCCGGGGTGCCGCGATCATGCCGTGCTGGGTGGAAATCGGCTGAACCATGGGGTTCAGATAGGGCCAGTTCCATGGCCAGGCAAGCGCCATGGCCGTGCGGCCGATCACGTCATGCTGAGGAATATCTGCTGTTTCAGCGAGACGCCAGCGCGATCGCAGTGCGACGCCGGGATCTCAGCGAGACGCTGGCTTGATCGCGGACGCCTGGGCGTCGAGATAGCAGGGCTTGAACATCGCCTGCAATTGCTTGCCGCGCAGGAAGATCATGCGCTGGGTCAAGCCGCCGCGCTGGGCGATCCAGCGCCGGATTGGCGTCGGGTACATCGAATACAGCATCTGGGTGGCTTCGGCGTTGGTGATCGCCCGGCCGTTGGCGCCGAAATCCCAGGCGGCATGGAAACCGAGATTGGCGTGCGAGGTGACGCAGATCTTTTCGTGGGGAACGGCGCCGAGAACGATGGTGCAGGCCGAGGCGCACAGGCCGTCGATGATAACCATCTCGCCGGAACTCCGCAGGCCCTGGTATTTATCGACATAGGTACCGATCCGGCCGCCGCGATCGTCTGCGATCCGGACCACCGCCTGGCTCGATACAACCCCCGCCAGCAGCAGCACCGCCGCAAGCAACCCCGTCACCAGCTTCATTTCCCAGCCCCAGTCCTGAAACGTCGAACCCGAATCTGATTGTCTTAGTGATGCTAGACTTCGCGAGCGTCGTTCGAGACCGTGATTTTGTCTAGGCGGCTGGAGCTGCTCAAAACAAATTCAAATTAAGTGTTGCAATGGCGCTGCACCCGAAGCGCGAAAAGGTCCCAAACTGGAACAAGTTAACATTTGCACGGTGGTAGCTTCGCCACAGGCAAGCGGCATTTGCCGTTGACCGCGTCGGATGGCGTGGCTTGAATCAACATCAGAGCGTTTTCCAGCGAAGTGGGCACCGGTTCGCGTGAAGAAAACGCGTCAAAACAACAAACAGAGCCCCCTTCCGATTTCAATCGGAAGGGGGCTCTGGGCTGGGGGAGGACATGATGGCAGAGGACGCAGACGTAATCGTGGTCGGCGGCGGGCTGGCCGGGCTGGTCGCGGCATGCGAAATCGCCGACGCCGGCAAGCGCGTCATCGTGATCGACCAGGAGGGCGAACAAAGCCTTGGCGGTCAGGCGTTCTGGTCGTTCGGCGGCCTGTTCCTGGTCGACAGCCCCGAACAGCGCCGGCTCGGCATCAAGGACAGTTTTGATCTCGCGCTGCAAGACTGGACCGGTACGGCCGGCTTCGACCGCGAGGAGGACTACTGGCCGAAGAAATGGGCGGAAGCCTATGTTGGCTTCGCCGCCGGCGAAAAGCGCGACTGGCTGCGTGCGATGGGCCACCGTATTTTTCCGGTGGTCGGCTGGGCCGAACGCGGCGGCTATGACGCGATGGGGCACGGCAATTCGGTGCCGCGCTTTCATGTCACCTGGGGCACCGGCCCGGGCATCGTCGAGCCATTCGAACGGCGCGCCCGCGAGGCGCAGAAGAGCGGCCGGCTGACTTTCAAGTTCCGCCACCGCGTCGATGCGCTCAGTATCACCAACGGCACGGTCGAGGGCGTCAGCGGATCGATCCTCGAACCCACCCATGTCGAACGCGGCCAGGGCAGCTCGCGCCAGATTACAGGCGATTTCAGCTTTCGCGCCCAGGCGGTGATCGTTGCCTCCGGCGGCATCGGCGGCAATCACGATCTGGTTCGGCAGAATTGGCCAAAGCGCCTCGGCGAACCGCCGAAATTCATGATTTCAGGCGTGCCCGAACATGTCGACGGCAGGATGATCGGGATCACCGAGGCTGCCGGCGCGCGGCTGATCAACCGCGACCGGATGTGGCACTACGTCGAGGGTATCAGGAACTGGTCGCCGATCTGGCCGCGCCACGGCATTCGCATCCTGCCCGGCCCGTCATCGCTGTGGTTCGACGCGACAGGCAAACGGCTGCCCGCGCCGCTGTTCCCCGGCTCCGACACGCTCGGCCAGCTGCACTACATCATGTCGACGGGTTACGATTATTCCTGGTTCATCCTGACCCAGAGCATCATCAAGAAGGAGTTCGCACTCTCCGGCTCGGAACAGAACCCTGACCTCACCGGCAAGAGCTGGCGCATGACCATCAAGCGCGCCACCAACAAGGGCGCGCCGGCGCCGGTGGAGGCGTTCAAGCAGAAGGGCGCCGACTTCATCGTGCGCGATAATCTCGCCGACCTCGTCACCGCCATGAACGCGCTCAGTGGCGACAATCTGCTCCAGTTCGATCACATCAAGCGCCAGATCGAGGCGCGCGACCGCGAGATGACCAATCCCTACGTCAAGGACGCGCAGGTGATGAACATCCACAATGCGCGGCGCTATATCGGTGACAAACTGATCCGCACCGCCAAACCGCATCGCATCCTCGACCCCGAGCATGGCCCGCTGATCGCGGTGAAACTCAACATCCTGACCCGCAAGACGCTCGGCGGCTTCGAGACCGATCTGGACTCACGCGTGTTCGGCACAGGCGGCGAAATCATCAAGGGGCTCTACGCCGCCGGCGAAGCCGCCGGTTTCGGCGGCGGCGGCGTGCACGGCTACCGCTCGCTGGAAGGCACGTTCCTCGGCGGGTGTCTGTTTTCGGGGCGGAATGCGGGACGCGCGGCGGCGAAGGCGGCCGGCTGACCTATTTGCGCGGGGGATACTTGCATGATGCTGAAGATCCTATGGGCCCTGCCCCTCGCTGCCGCGGTGATGGCGGGCAGCGGCGCGCCGGCTCGCGCCCAGGTCAACGCCGCCGCGCCGGCGCCCTCGCTCGCCAAACTCGAACGCGTGTCGCAATTCTTTGAAAACGAAGTGGCGACCGGGAAGCTTCCCGGCGCGGTCGTATTGATCCAGCAACATGGCAAGCCGGTCTATCTCAAGAGCTTCGGCGTTCGGGATGTTGCGACCAAACTGCCGATGACGCCGGACACCATCTTTGCCATCCATTCCATGACCAAGCCGATCACCAGCGTGGCGGCGATGATGCTGATCGACGAAGGCAAACTGGCGCTGGCCGATCCGGTGTCGCGATACATTCCGGCATTTGCCGCCACGAAAGTCGGCGTGGAATCCAAACCGAAGGACGGCAACCCGACCCTGGAACTTGTGCCGCCGAACCGGCCGATGACGATCGAGGACCTGCTCCGGCATACGTCCGGCATCACCTATGAATACATCGGCAGCGAATTGATCATGAAGGCGTATACGGACGCCAACATCTTTGAGGGACATTTCAACAACGCGGAGTTTGCCGAGCGCATTGCCCGACTGCCCTTGGCGAGGCAGCCCGGCACACTCTGGCGCTACGGCCATTCCACCGACGTTCTCGGGCGCGTCATCGAAATTGTCTCCGGCAAATCGCTGTATCAGTTCCTGAAAGAGCGCATCCTCGATCCGCTTGGCATGACCAGCACGAAGTTCGTGCTGCAGGGCGCGGCTGAACTGGCGCGCATGGCCGAGCCACTGCCGGGCGATACCGTCTTGCGTATGTCGGGGGAAGAACGGCGCAGGCACGCCGAATGGGAGTCAGGCGGCGGCGGCCTGCTCTCGACCATCACGGATTATGCACGATTTGCGCAAATGCTGCTGGGCGGCGGAAAGCTCGACGGCAAGCAGTATCTCAGTCCGGCCGCGTTCAAGCAGATGACGTCAGACCAGATCGGACCGGGCTCCGGCGTCGGACGCGACTACTATTATTTTCCCGGCGATGGCTTTGGTTACGGTTATGGCCTTGCGGTTCGCGTCGAACCGGGAAATGCAAAGCCGCCGCCGGCAGGCTCGATCGGCGAGCTGAAATGGGATAGCGGCAGCGGAACATACTTCGGCGTCGATCCCAAACTGGACATGGTCTACATCCTCATGGAGCAGACCCAGCTGGAACGCTCACGCATCACTCCGGCCTTTAAGGCGCTGGTGTATGACGCGTTCGAAAAATAAGTGATGTCAGCGGCGAAGCAGTGGACCGATCGCCGACAGAACTCACCGCGCATATCCGGCAACGCCGTCCCACAGCAGCTTCAAGGCCGTGACGACAAGCAGCGCGTAACAGGCACGGTAGAGCTGCACCTGGTCGAGGCGCTGATGCAACCGCCAGCCGGTCCACACGCCGGCAAAGGCGACGGGTATGCCAAGCAGCATCATCGTCACCAGGCCCTGCGAGAGATGCCCGATCAGCAACCAAGGCCCGACCTTGATGAGATTGCCGACGGTGAAGAACATGCTCGTCGTGCCGGCATACATCTGCTTGGAGAGCCCGAGCGGCAGCAGGTACATCGCCAGTGGCGGGCCGCCGGAATGGGCGACCATCGTCGTCACGCCCGACGCGCCGCCGGCCAGCAGCGCCGTGGCCGGCGAACGCGGCCGCACCGAGACGCCGGCGCCGCCCCGCAGCCACAGGCCGGCAAACACCAGGGTGATAACCGCCATCACGATCTCGACGGCGTGGCGGTCGAGATCCCTGAGCACGAAGAAGCCGACGCCGATGCCGACCAGAAGACCCGGCAACAAAATCGAGAGGTCCGGCTTCGACCACGTCGACGGCTTCCAGTAGCGCAGCGCGAAGACATCCATCGCCACGAACAGCGGGGCCAGCATCGTGCCCGCATCGATCGGGTCCATCACCAAGGCCAGCAGCGGAATGCCGATGATCGCGAAGCCGCCGCCGAAAGCGCCCTTCATGAAGCCGATCACGAAGATTCCAGTTGCGGCAACGCAAAGTATCGCAGGCTCAATCGTCATGAGGAATCCGGTGCGGACATCGATCCGATCCTCCACCATCGATCACATGACCTTTTGCGTTGCAATCGGACAATTGCACTCCGTGCAATATCGTCGGCCGCCCGCAGCGTTCCGGCAAAGCCGAACCAACTCGGCTTTTAAGTAGATTCCCCGATACGTGACAATTTGGGTGGCCTTCATTGCCAAGAACGCAGTAGCCGATCGCGCCCGGTCGCGCTAAGGAGGCGCGCCACTTTAAAAAACGGAGAACACCATGTCAGTCCAGCGTTTCGAAACCGGCCCGCGCATGAGCCAGGTCGTCGTCCACGGCAACACTGTCTATCTCGCGGGCGTCGTCGCCAACAATGCAGCCGGCGAAAGCGTGACCAAGCAGACGCAGGACGTGCTCGAGACCATCGACGGCCATCTCGCCAAAGCCGGGACCGACAAGTCGAAGCTTCTGTCGGCCACGATCTACATCACGGACATGAAAACCTTCCCGGAAATGAATGCGGTGTGGGACGGCTGGGTGTCGGCGGGCAACACCCCGGCGCGCGCCACGGTCGAGGCCAAATTGGCGTCCCCGCAATACAACGTCGAGATCATGGTGGTTGCGGCGAAGTGATTTTGACGAACTGATTTTGCGGCGCGAGGGTTTTGCCGGCTCTCGCGCCGCACGCATTTCTCGACCCGCGTTTCCTTGACCTCCGAGGTAATCGAAACACGCGCGCGAACCTTCGATAAAGGGTCAGCCGATCCATTCGGCCGCAACGAAGGAGAGCCCCATGACCGACGCGCAGACCATTGCCAACAGTTACATCGATTTGTGGAACGAGCGAACCCCGGCCCGCCGCCGCGAGCTTCTCGCCGCGAACTGGGCCAAAGACGCCCGCTATGTCGACCCCTTGATGAGCGGCGACGGCCATGACGGCGTCGATGCGCTGATCGCAGGCGTGCAGCAGCGGTTTCCGGATTTCAAATTCAAGCTGATCGGCGAGCCCAATGGCCACGGCGACCACATCCGCTTCTGTTGGGGCCTCGGCCCTGACGGCGCCGACAGTCCGATCAAGGGCACGGATTTCGCCGTGCTGAGCGACGGCCGCATCCGCAGCATCACCGGCTTCCTCGATCAGGTGCCGGCGGGGGCATGAGCGCAAGGCTGTGCGGCTGCCTGGGCAATCCCAGGCAGCCGCCGACGCGCCCCGAATTATTTCGGGAACCTCTTGGCCTTTGCCGCATCCAACCCCAATACATTGCTATTGGTGGAACCATCATGCGCCAGGCCCACACGCCTCATATTCCGCCCGTCGATACTGGTGACCTCGACCTGGTCCGCCGGGCGCTGAGCCGCGACGGGGCGGCCGTTCGCGCCATCATGCAGGCGAACAACCGCCGGCTCTACCGGCTCGCCCGTGGCATTCTGCGCAATGATGGCGAGGCCGAGGACGTCGTGCAGGAGACTTACGTCCGGGCCTTCACGCATCTGGAGAGTTTTCGCGGCGATTCCAGCCTGGCGACCTGGCTGGCGCGGATTGCCATGAACGAGGCGCTGGGACGCTTGCGCCGGCAGCGGCCGGGCGTGGAACTGTCGTCATTGCCGCAGGGCGTGCTCGAAGCCCAGATCATCCAGTTTCCCCGTGCCGCCGCAGACGACCCGGAAAAATCCATGGCCCAACGTGAAATTCAGCATGTCGTCGAACACGCCATCGACGAATTGCCGGAGCCGTTCCGGCTCGTCTTCATCACCCGTGTGATCGAGGGCATGAATGTCGAGGAGACCGCCGAGATTCTGGGGCTCAATCCCGTGACCGTGAAGACGAGGCTGCATCGCGCCCGCGTCATGCTGCGCGACAATGTCGAGAAGAAGATCGGCCCTGTCGTGATGGACGCGTTTCCGTTTGCCGGCAGGCGCTGCGAACGGCTCACCGACGCGGTGCTGAACCGGCTCGGCTTTATCTGATTTTTTCGGGAACCTCCGGCCACCAGCGCCATCCAACTCCTGTGCAATCAACTTGAAAGCCGGCCGCTCGCGTCGGCGCCACAGGAGTGTCACACCATGTTCGTTCGATTGAGCGCAGCCATTGCCGCGTTGAGCCTTTTGGGCGGCGCCGCGCTGGCGCAGGGCGCCAAGCCCACCGATCCGCAGATCGCGCATATCGCCTACACCGCAGGCGTCATCGACGTCGCCGCCGGCAAACAAGCGATCACCAAGGCCAGCAACAAGGACGTCAAGGCGTTCGCGGAAGGCATGGTGCGCGACCATGAAGCCGTGAACAAGCAGGCGCTCGACCTCGTCAAGAAGCTGAAGGTGACGCCGGAGGATAACGACACCAGCAAGACGCTGTCGAAGCAGGCAGCGGACAAGCTGGCCGAACTCGGCAAACTAAAAGGCGCCGAGTACGACAAGGCCTATATCGCCAACGAGATTGCCTACCACAAGGCGGTCAATGGCGCGCTGGAGACACTGCTGATCCCGTCAGCCAGCAATGCCGAGCTGAAGAGCCTGCTGCAGACGGGCCTGAAGCTGTTTCAGGGCCACCAGCAGCATGCCGAACACGTCGCCGCCGGCCTGAAGTAGGGGAGACTGCCATGCTGCCGAGACGCACGTTTCTCATCGTGACCGCCCTGCTATCGGGCGCCATCGCCGTCCCGGCGCATGCCGCAACCATCCAGATCGTGATGGACAATCTCGTGGTGTCGCCGGCGGAGGTAACCGCCAGGGTCGGCGACACCATCGAATGGATCAACAAGGATATCTTCGCCCACACCGCCACCGCGCGAAACGGCGATTTCGATGTCGCCATGCCGCCGAAGAAGACCGTGACGTCGGTGCTGAAGAAGGCCGGCACGGTCGAATATTACTGCCGCTTCCATCCCAACATGAGGGCGGTGCTGACGATCGCGCCGTAAGCCGGCAACCTCGTCAGGCCGACGTCCCTCGCTGCAGCACCATCGCGAGCCGCACCGCGACCGCCGCCTGCCAGACCGGATAGAGCACCGAGGTGAGATCGAGATCGAGCGCGCTGTCGACCGCCATCAGCGTGCCGGCCAGCGTGCCCGTCAGCAGCATCCGCATCCATAACGCCGCATCGCGCGGCCCGGCCGGCAGCAGGGCGATCGCCAGCGCCATCAAGCCGGCGCCGACGAAACCGCCCGCGAGGCCCGCCAGCACATTGCGCATCACCTTGGAGGCGCCATAGGCCTGCAGATCGATCCAGATCGCGGCGTTCACGGCGCAGACAAAAGCGACCATGGTGACAATGCCGGCAAGCAGCGCCGCCCAAACCGGATTGGCGCTGCAGCGCCGCACCACGAAGAAGACGAGCACCGCAAACGGCACCGCCACCAGCGCCATGCGCAGATTGCCGGGACCGCCGGTGAACTTGTCGATCAGTTGCGGCGTGAGCGGCGTCAACAGGCCCGAGAGCAGACCGCCGGCGGCAATGACAAGCAAATTGTTGCGGGAGGTGTTGTCGGCAGTGATGGCCTGGGTCAACGCGTTCGCCTCCATCTCTGCGGCAGCGCAATTTAGCACAATAGTACTTGTGATTGTAGTCGCGCACAGCGCGAGGCCGGTTCACAAATAAAAGCCGCGCCAACCCGAAGGTTGACGCGGCCATGGCCGTTCTGTTGCCAGGTGGACCAACCCCGAACAGGTTACGCCGCGAGGCGCACTTCGTTCAATGCAACGTTATCGTTTGCATTTAGGTTTTTGACCCGATAACGGCGGTATCATGCCGAGCACAATTCAGAACTTCTTTGCGACCATCGATCCTGGTTCGCCCCCGCCATAGCAGCCCTGGGATTTTGCCTTGCGGCAGAATCGATCTCATGTGGAGCATGATCTTATCGGAAAACCGGAACCCACTTTTCCGGATCATGCTGCAAATGAGACCTTTAAGCTCAAGCTGCTAAGGTGGAGGCGCCGGGTACTGCCCCCGGGTCTGCCCGCAGTCCATTCTAAGGTTCAGCGCCATCGTCTTGCGACGGGAAGACCCTACGCGGGATCGGCGGGGAAAGATAGGCCGAAGGGGGTTCTGGCGTTCGATCAAGATTGCCTGCAGCCCGTGAATAGAAACGGCCCTGTGTGCTAATCCGAGCACGTATCAACAATCGCCTGAAGCAGCTCTTCGCCCGTCGCGTACCATCGGGAGAATCCTATCTGGCGCAGCATGTCGCTGATAAACGACATCGCGATCAACCCGCTGTCTTCATCCTCGAAGATTTTGTCCAGTTGCGCATGCAGTTTCGAGCCTTCGAGAGCAGCGATTTCGACGGCCAACCGGTCCAGCTCGTGCGCCGCTTGAAGATTTCGCTCGTCGTCGGGGAACTCGATAGCCTTGTTTCGACGCCAGTAGGCGGTGCCCGCGCAATCGACTAGTGCATTGATATCGATGTGCAATACTTGCCTCCCTTGCAGAAGGACTTGGAGCGGGCGAAGGGAATCGAACCCTCGTATGCAGCTTGGGAAGCTGCCGTTCTACCATTGAACTACGCCCGCGAACGCATTTGCGCTGCCCCTGATTAGCCGACCCCGGGCGTTCCGCCAAGCGGTACCCGCGCCTCCCGCCCCGGGCCCTTAACGGGTTACAAAGATTCCAGATGCGCGCTGTGATGGCGGTGTTATGATCCTGCCGGGGCTGGTGGCGTATGGCGGGGCGTGGTTACAGCATTTTTGACACGGGAATCGGCCGGTGCGGGATCGCATGGGGCGAGGTCGGCGTTATGGGCGTGCAGCTCCCGGAAGCCCGCGAGATCGACACCAGGCGGCGGCTGTTCCAGCTTTATCCCGACGCCCGCGAACTTCGCCCGCCCGAAAATGTCGCCATCGCGATCGAAGGCATCGTGGCGTTGCTGCGCGGCGGCTACAGCGACCTTTCCGATGTCGCGCTCGACATGACCGGCATTCCCGCCTTCAACCAGCGCGTCTATCAGCTCGCCCGTACCATCCCGCGCGGCGAGACCCGCATTTATGCCGAGGTCGCCAGTGCGCTACGCGCCTCGGGCGCGGTGTATTCGGTGGCGCAGGCGATTGCCCGCAACCCGTTCATGATCATCGTGCCCTGCCATCGCGTGCTCGAGGCCGGGCATTATGCCGACAAGATCTCGCCGAACGGCGGCGCCATTTCCAAGCGCCGGTTGCTGTCGATCGAGGGCACCCATCCCACCGCCAGCAAGACCCTGTTCGACGTGCTGCTGCCGGTTGCGCCGCCACGCCCGCCTACCTAAATTTACGGGATGACCGCGACCACGCTTCTGGAACGCAAATCCATTTCGGTATCCGATTTCCGCTGCAGCGCGGGACCCGGCGACAAGCCTTTTGCCGAGCTGCACCGATGCCACTCGATTTCCTATGTCCGCAAGGGCAGTTTTGGTCTGCACTGCCGCGGCAAGTTCAGTGAATTGGTGGCGGGGTCGGTGCTGATCGGCCATCCCGGCGACGAATATACCTGCACCCATGACCACGTCTGCGGCGACGAGTGCCTGTCGTTCTTCCTCGGGCCGGAACTGGTCGATGCGATCAGCGAAGCCAGGGATATCTGGCAGATCGGCTCGGCGCCGCCGCTGCCAGAACTGATGGTGCTCGGCGAACTGGCTCAGGCGGCGGCAGATGGCAACAGCGACATCAGCCTCGACGAGATCGGGCAAGTGTTCGCCAGCCGCTTTGTCGAGGTGGTCTCCGGCAAGCCGCGCAAGGCTGGTCCCGACGCCGCCCGCGACCGCCGCCGCGCGGTGGAAACCGCGCTGTGGATCGATGCCAATTCGCACCGCGAAGTCGACCTGGAAGATGCCGCCGCGCAAGCCGGCATCAGCCCGTTCCATTTCCTGCGGCTGTTCTCGAACGTGGTCGGCGTCACCCCGCATCAATATCTGCTGCGCTCGCGGCTGCGCCATGCGGCGCGGCGGCTGGCCGATGACGACAGCCCTATCACCGATATCGCCTATGACGTCGGCTTCGGCGACCTCTCCAATTTCGTGCGCACGTTCCACCGCGCCGCCGGCGCCTCGCCGCTGCGGTTCCGCCAGGCCTCGCGCGGGAAGCGCAAGATTCTCCAAGAACGGCTTGCCCTCAACTAGCTAGGGTTTCTCCAGGTTGCGCGGCATTCCCGCGCGCACTTCTCACTGGAGAACAGCAATGTACGACCACATCGGATTACGCGTCGGAAACCTCGACGCCAGCGTGCGCTTCTATACGGCGGCGCTCGCGCCCCTCGGCTTTGTGTTGTGCTCGCGGGACGACTCCGGCGCCGGCTTCGGCCCCAAGGGCGAACCCGCGCTCTGGCTGCACCTGCACAAGGGTTCCGCCGGCACCGGTGCCCATGTCGCATTCCGTGCGCCCGACCATGCCGCGATCAAGAAATTCCATGCCGAGGGACTTAAGGCCGGCGGCCGCGACAATGGCGGCGCGGGTGCGCGCGCCGACTACAGCCCGACCTACTACGCGGCGTTTTTGATCGACCCCGACGGCAACAACGTCGAGGCGGTTTGCACGTAGCTCGCTAGGCGCGCAGCTCTCGCTACCGTCATTGCGAGGAGCGAAGCGACGAAGCAATCCACTCTTCCTTTGTGGCCCGATGGATTGCTTCGCTTCGCTCGCAATGACGGAGCTAACACCTTCCACCCTCATTTGAAGGACTCTTCACCATGGCTTCCATCCACAAGGACATCATCATCGACGCGGCGCCTGCCGACGTCTGGGACGCGGTGCGAGATTTCGGCGCGTTGCATACGCGGCTGGTGCCCGGCTTCGTGCTCGACACCCGCCTCGACGGCGACGCGCGGATCGTGACGTTCTCCAACGGCACGGTGGCGCGCGAACTGTTGGTCGATTGCGACGATGCGCGGCGACGGCTGGTCTATGCCGTGATCAGCGAACGGATCAAGCAGCACAGCGCCTCGGTGCAGGTGACCGCGGAAGGCGACGGCCGCAGCCGGCTGGCCTGGACTGTAGACGTGCTGCCGCATGAAATCGCGCCCTACATGAACGCGCAGATGGATCAGGCGGCGCTGGCGATGCAGAACGCGCTTGGGAAAGCCGCGGCATGAATTCCGCATTTCTCGAAGCGCTCGGCGCGGTCGGTCCCTCAACCGACCGCGCCGGCAAGATGGACCTGTACGGACGCTTCATCGGCTCCTGGGATCTCGACGTCAGGCAATTCTCCGACGACGGCCGCGAGCGCCGCCGCGCCGGCGAATGGCATTTCGGCTGGGCGCTGGAGGGGCGCGCGATCCAGGATGTCTGGATCGTGCCGCCGCGTGGCGAGCACCGCCACGGCGACGCCACCGCCAAGATCAACTCCTACGGCACGACGCTGCGGGTCTACGATCCCGATATCGATGCCTGGCGGATCCAGTGGACCGACCCGGTGGCGCGAAGTTTTCTGCAGATGATCGGGCGCGCTGAAGGCCGTGACATCGTGCAGCATGGCACGCGGCCGGATGGACAGCTGATGCGCTGGAGTTTTTCCGAGATCACGCCTAACTCGTTCCTCTGGCGTGGCGAGATCTCCGCGGACAACGGCGCGAGCTGGCGTGTCAATACCGAGTTCACCGCCCGGCGCCGAGCACCGTGATCTTTCGCACAGATCGGCAAGCCTCCCTTTCCTAGCGTCACCAGTTGCGCCCGGATGGCACCGCCTCCGCGGGCCGCGGCGCATTGGGAGGTCGAACCATGACTGGAGCTGACAAGGTTGTGTGTCAGGCGGCCACGCTGCTGCTGCTGTTTGCCCTGACGACGACGCCGGCGAAAGCGCAATTCGCCGGCTTCGGTGGCGGTGGAGGTGGCGGCGACGACATGATGACGCAGATGGCGCCGATGCTGGGAATGATGAAGGCGAAGATGGGCAAGCGCCGCTTCGGCATGATGATGCAGACCGTGGGCCCGATGATGGGCCGCATGATGGAAGGCGGCGGCGGTGGTTTTGGCATGATGGGCGGCGGCGGAATCCCCGGCGGCTATGGTGGCAGCTATGGCGGCTATGGCGGCGGCATGGCCCACGGCTATGGCGTCAACATGGGCGGCATGGGCGGCGGCGACATCATGGGCATGCTCGGCGGCGCCGGCGGCGGCGAGATGATGAGCATGATCCCGCAGCTGATGCGCATGGCCAATATGGGCGGCGGCGGCCGTCACGGCCGAAAGCATCGGCGAAGGTAGAGCGTCGTCAACGCCTGAACTATCTCCGTCATCCTGAGGTGCGAGCGCAGCGAGCCTCGAAGGATGAATCGGCCACAGATGGGCCGTCGTCCTTCGAGGCGCGCAAGAGCGCGCACCTCAGGATGACGGAGATGCAGTTACGACAACGCCGGGCGAACCTTCGGAAGGGGACCCTGCTTCGGTCCCCACCGGGTCAGGATCACGCTGAGGCAGGACAGCAGGCCGAGCAGCATCATCGATGCTGCGGTCAGCAGGAAGAAGTCCATGGCGGTGGCATTGTGCGTCGACAGCCACCAGCCGCCGATGACGATGAACACCAGCCGTGCGGTCTGCGCCAGCACGGGGCCAAGCACCTTGGCCGCGCCCTGCGATGAAAAATAGCAGGTCGTGGCAAGACCGAGGAAGGCATACATCGGCGCCGCCGTGGACAGATACTGCCGGCTTGCGGCGCGCACGCCCGCATTGTCGGTGAAGAGATTGACCCAGATGTCGGGGACGATCGCGATCAAGGTCGCCAATGCGCCGACCCCGACAAAGGCCACGGCACCTGCGATCCAGCAGATCCTGCGGGCCCGCGCGATGCGTTTCGCGCCGATCGCCATGCCGACCATCGGCACCGTCGCGATGCCGACCGCAAAGGCGATCGACGTCAGCATGAATTCGAGCCGCGCGCCGATGCCGTAACCGGCCAGGATCTCGGTGCCGAAACCCGCCAGCATGTAGGTGAAGATGCTGATCGTCAGCACCGACTGCAGCGGCGAGAAGCAGGCGATGGCGCCGACCTTGAGAATGTCGATGAACATCGCCCAGCGAATTCGCAGGCCGATGAGCTTGGGAACGACGCGCGCGCGGCCGGAAAACAGATACCACGTCATCACGGAGATACTGATCAGGTAAGCAATCAGCGAACCGGCGGCGACGCCCTGCATGCCGAATTGCGGGATCGGCCCGAGGCCGAGGCCGAGCGTGCCGCCGAGGACGATCTGGCAGGTGGCGGAAACGAGCATCAGCAGCGACGGCAGCTTCATGTTGCCGGTGCCGCGCAGGATGCCGGCCATCGTGTTCATCAGCCATGGCACGACAGCGCCGCCGAAGAATATCTGCGTATAGCCGATCGCCTGTGTCAGCACGTTGCCGCGGCCGCCGAGCAATTCCAGCAGTTTTGGGCCGAAGATCAGCATGCCCAGCATGAAGACGAGCCCGAAGCAGAGGCCGATGAGCAGGGCATGCGCGGCAAGCACCGACGCCCGCTCGGTGTCGCCGGCGCCGAGTGCGCGCGCGATCGCGGACGCGACACCGCCGCCCATGGCGCCGCCCGACATCGTCATGGTCAGGATCACGCAGGGAAATACCAGCGCCATCGCGGCCAGCGATTCCACCCCGAGCCGACCGATATAGGAGGTCTCGGCGATCACCACACAGGTGCCGGCCGAGAGAGCAATGACGTTGGGCCAGGCGAGCCACAGCAGCGTGCGCAGGATCGGACCGTCGACCAGCGCGTTCTTCGCCGGCGGCGGCGGTGGCGGCAGCGGGCGCTCTTCCTCGTCGACGGGAATTTCGGCAACGCCGATATCGGACATTTCTGCTCCCGCGCGCGAAAGGCAACTTTTAAGGTCGCGCGCCCATTCAATATTTTGGGCGCATTATCTCGCTGCGCCGAGCTGTTTCCTAGCACGGCAGGCGCTGATTCCGCGTGCGCGAAACGCAATGGGGGCCTGCGCGATTGCAGGCAGGCGCGCTCCCCTAGCCGATCGACCAGACGAACGGTGCCTTTCCACCGGCTGGTGGCTTCAAATGCACGGGAATATGGCGGCCGCAGCCAGCGGCCAGGCCCTCGAACAATCCCTGCAGGACGCTGGCGCAGGCCGGGTGATAATCGCCGACATCGGCCATCAACTTCCAGCTCAGCTGCCGGATTTCGAACGTGCCGTCGGACTCGCTGATCTCAACCGCGTCGTCCTGCGCCTCGAACAGCGCACGCAGGAAGCCTGCAAATTCCTTCGGCCCGCCGCGGCTCGCCCCAAGGTTTTGCGCGATCTCGTCGAAATATTGCATGCCGATCAGCTTGCCGGTGAGGTGCAACAGATATCGGGCATCCTCCGGGCCGAAGCATTGCACCATCACGGGAGCCGCGGTCTTCACATATTCCATCGCGTAGTTGCGATAGGCCTTTTCCAGCCGCGGCTTTGGCCAGCTCGAAACCGGCAATGCCGGCGCGGTGGCAGGATCGAAGCGCGGCGCTTCGAGATGCCGCGCGAACACCATCCGCGCATCTAGGTCGAGCGGATGATCGTATTCGCAGTAATAGCCTTCGAGGCCGTCCTGGCCGTCGACGCTTTGCTTGGTGCAGACGAAGCCGAGATTGAGATTGCCGAGCGCCACGCCGTTATTGCCGTGCCATCCCCGCAGCATCGCGCGCGACACTTCGCCGGGCACGCCGCAGATCGCGGTGCCCCGCCAGATCCAGCGCGGCGGCGGATAACGGATCCAGGCCTTGCGATCGGTCTCGTACATGTATTCGACATGGACGCCGCCGATCCAGTTGGAGAGATAATGATACTGCGCAGCCGCGACCGCCGGCGGCAGATGGCTGAGCCCGAGTTTTTCCAGCCCCGGCAGGAAGCGTTCCTGCTGCTGGCGGCGAAACACCCGGAACACAAACTCGGCGGCGTCCGCCGTGCCGCGGCGGGAGACGACGGTGAGAACGAGGCCGGTGAAGAACGCGTGATAGAGATCAGCGATGCTGCGCCATTTCGCCCACTGCGCCTGCTGCGCGCGATCCTTCGCCTCGGTCATCGCCATCCCGGTTCCCTTCTCTTTCCGCACGCAGGGTTGCGGTTCAATTCACGCGAATTTCATGGCGGGCACCGCGAACAATGGCCGGCGTTCCGCATTGGTGGAGCGATATGCACCGCATTGTACATCGATATGCAAGGAGCCGTCATGCATAGCCATCTTCGGCTGGCGCTATGTCTGGGAGCGCTGGCGCTTCCTCTCGCCGCCTGCAAAGAACAGGCCCCATCAGGCTCCGCCGACCAGACCTATGGTCCCTCGCCCCAGTTGCCGTCGCCGCAGACCTCGTGGATACCGACCGTCAACATCGCCAATGCCAAGGGCTGGCCCGAAGGCGGCAAGCCCACCGCCGGCAACGGCATGGCGGTGAATGCGTTCGCCAGCGGGCTTGAGCATCCGCGCACGGTCTACGTGCTGCCAAATGGCGATGTGCTGGTGGCCGAGTCCAACGCCCCACCGAAACCGGACGGCGCGGGCATCAAAGGCTTCTTCTTCAAGTGGGCGCTAAGCCGGGCCGGCGCCGGCGTGCCGAGCGCCAACCGAATCACGCTGTTGCGCGACGTCGATGGCGACGGCGTCGCTGAAACCCGCAGCATCTTCCTGAGCGGGCTGAACTCGCCATTCGGCATGGTGCTGGTGGGCGATAATTTCTATGTCGCCAATACCGACGCGATCATGAAATTTCCCTATCAGACCGGCGTCACCAGAATCACCGCACCGGGCGAGAAGCTCGCCAACCTGCCCGCAGGCACCCTCAATCATCACTGGACCAAGGACCTGACCGCCAGCCCCGATGGATCGAAGCTTTATGCGACCGTCGGCTCCAACAGCAACATCGGCGAGAACGGCATCGAGGCCGAGAAGGATCGCGCCGCCGTGTTGGAAGTCGATCGCGCCAGCGGCACATGGCGGGTGTTTGGCTCAGGCCTGCGCAATCCGAACGGACCGGCTTGGAATCCACACACTGGCGAACTCTGGGTCGTCGTCAACGAGCGCGATGAACTCGGCAACGATCTGGTGCCTGATTACATGACCTCGGTGAGGGACGGCGCCTTCTATGGCTGGCCCTACAGCTACTTCGGTGACCGCGTCGATACGCGCGTCGAGCCGCGACGTCCCGACATGGTCGCCAAGGCGATGGCGCCGGACTACGCGCTCGGCGCGCATACGGCTTCGCTCGGGCTGGCGTTCAACACCGGCAATCTGTTTCCGCAAGCGATGGCTGGTGGCGCTTTCATCGGCCAGCACGGCTCGTGGAATCGCAAGCCGCGCGCCGGCTACAAGGTGATCTTCGTGCCGTTCGAGAGCGGCAAGCCTTCCGGCAAGCCGCAGGACGTGCTGACCGGCTTTGTCAGTGATGACGGTGAAGCCCTCGGACGTCCGGTCGGCGTGCGGCTCGACAAGCAGGGCGCGCTATTGGTGGCCGACGACGTCGGCAACACGATATGGCGCGTGACGCCTGCGATGACGTCGGCGGCTAACTAGGGTTACAACCGGAAATGCTTGCTCAGCTTCAGGCCCTGCGCCTGATAGTTCGAGCCGATGCGCTGGCCGTACATGGCATGGGGCCGCGCCAGCATCTTTTCATAGACCAGGCGGCCGACGATCTGGCCGTGCTCGAGGATGAACGGCACCTCGCGCGAGCGCACTTCCAGCACCGCGCGCGCGCCCTGCCCGCCGGCGCCGGCATAGCCGAAGCCGGGATCGAAGAAGCCGGCATAATGCACGCGGAATTCGCCGACCAAGGGATCGAACGGCACCATCTCGGCGGCGTAATCCGGCGGAATCTGCACCGCCTCTTTCGAGGCCAGAATATAGAACTCGCCGGGATCGAGGATCAGGCTGCCGTCCGGGCGCGCCGCGATCGGCTCCCAGAATTCATCGACCGCATAGCCGCCGCGGCGGTCGACATCGACCACGCCGGTGTGGCGCTTGGCGCGATAGCCGACAAAGCCGCCGGAATTCGCGCCGCTCAGATCGACGCTCAGCGCCACGCCATTGGCGAGATCGGCATCGTCGATATCGACCAGCCGCTCGGCCTCATGCAGCGCGTCCAGTTCGTCCGCGTTGAGGATAGCGTCGCCGGTGCGGAAGCGCACTTGTGACAGCCGGGATCCCTCGCGCAGCAGCACCGGAAACGTCTTCGGGCTGATCTCGGCATAGAGCGGCCCGTGATAGCCGGCGCCGATCATGTCGAACCGGCGGGTACCATCCGCGATCACGCGGGTGAAGACGTCGAGCCGCCCGGTCGAGCTTTTCGGGTTGGCCGCGGCGACGATCTCCGGCGGCAGCGCGAGGCTCTCCAGCAGCGGCACGATGTAGACGCAATTGGTCTCCAGCACCGCGCCGTCAGTGAGGTCGATCTCGTGCAGTTTCAGCTCGTCGATACGCTCGGCCACCGTCGCACCCGGTCCCGGGAGGAAGCTCGCCCGCACCCGGTAGGCGATGTCGCCGAGGCGCAGATCGAGGCTGGCGGGCTGGATCTGGCTCTCGACAAAGGGATAGGCCGGCAGGATCAGGCCCGCATCCGCCATCGCCGCGATCATGCGGTCGGGCAGAATTCCGTTGGCGTCGGGCGGCAGCGTGAACGGCACGGCGGTCCTCAAGGGGCCCGGAAGGATAACCCAAATGTCATCCAAACCTCATAAATATGGGCATTTAGGGGTTATCCGATGGCCGGCTTGACGAAAAGGGCGCGAGGGAATATCAGCATGACTTATCCCGTGGTGATTTGAGCCGGCCGGCTTGCAGCCACGTTAAATAAGTCGCTAAACAGGCCGGGGACACGTGTGATCCCGGCCTGTGGAAATTTTTCCAGGCCGGTTTTTTGTGACCATTTTCGATGGTGGTCACGACGGAGGTCACATGCCTGAGGCTAAGTCTACCACCCGCTATCGTCCCGAAACCCGCCTTGTCCATGGCGGCACGCTACGCTCGCAGTTCGGCGAGACGTCCGAGGCGCTGTTCCTCACCCAGGGCTACGTCTACGACAGCGCGGAGCAGTGCGAGGCCCGATTCAAGGGCGAGGAGCCCGGCTTTATCTATTCGCGCTATTCCAATCCGACGATCGAGATGTTCGAGCGCCGCATGATCCAGCTCGAGGGCGCGGAAGCCGCGCGCTCGACCGCGACCGGCATGGCCGCGGTGGCGACCGCGATCCTCGCGCCGCTCCGGGCCGGCGATCACGTGGTCGCTTCGAAAGCCCTGTTCGGCTCCTGCCTTTACGTGGTGCAGGATCTCCTGCCGCGCTACGGGATCGAGACGACGCTGGTCGACGGTCTTGACCTCGACCAGTGGCAGCGCGCGTTGCGGCCGAACACCAAGTCCTTCTTCCTGGAGAGCCCGACCAATCCGACGCTCGACGTGCTGGACATCCCGGCGATTGCCGAGATCGCGCACAGCGGCGGCGCACGGTTGATCGTGGACAATGTGTTCGCCACCCCGATCTGGCAGAGCCCGCTGACGCTCGGCGCCGACGTCGTTGTCTACTCCGCGACCAAGCACATCGACGGCCAGGGCCGATGCCTCGGCGGCATCATCCTGGCCTCGGAAGCGTTCGTCGCCGAGCACCTCCATAACTTCATGCGCCATACCGGCCCGTCGATGTCGCCGTTCAACGCCTGGGTGCTGCTGAAGGGCCTGGAGACGCTGGCGATACGGGTGCGCGCGCAGACCGAGACCGCCGGCAAGGTGGCCGATGCGCTGGCTAAGCATCCGAAGATTTCGCGGCTGATCTATCCCGGGCGATCAGATCATCCGCAGGCCGAACTGGTGAAGCGGCAGATGCGCGCCGGCTCGACCCTGGTCGGCTTCGAGGTCAAGGGCGGCAAGGCGGCCGCGTTCCGCTGCCTCAACGCGCTGCAGATCTCGCGGATCTCGAACAATCTCGGCGATGCCAAGAGCCTCGTCACCCATCCGCCTACCACAACACATCAGCGGCTGACGCCGGAGGCGCGCGCCGAACTCGGCATCAGCGAGGGTTTCATTCGCTTCTCCGCCGGGCTCGAGCATGCGGATGACCTGATCGAGGATTTTGCGCAGGCGCTGGAGAAGGCGTGAAGTGGGCGCACACGTAGCCACACAACAGCTGTCGTCCCGGCCTTGAGCCGGGACCCATAACCACAGGACGTTGTGAGTTAAGGAAGTCGTCGATCACCGCCTTTAATCAGCACCGCCGCGGCGTATGGGTCCCTGCGTTCGCAGGGACGACGGCGGTGGGTAACGGCGACAGCGGTTACATCGGCCGATAGGTCCGAACGTCCGACGGCACGTTGACGCCGAGCTTGATCTGGCCGACCGAGCGGATGATGTCGTCGCCGAGCAGTTGCGCGAAGCAGGCGTAGCCCCAGTCGCTCATGTGCAGGCCGTCGGCGATGACGAAATTTTCCATCGGGATCGCCTGCTTCTCGTGCCAGTCGCGCATCACCTCGAAGCGCGGGAAGATGCCGACCTTGCGCAGTTCCGCGACCTTGTTGAGCAAATTGATCATCTTGCCCGCGCTCTCCGCGCGTTCGTTGACGCGCGGTGAATATTGCGGATCGATCAGCACCAGATCGGCTCCGGTCGCCTGAATGCGCGCGACACCGTCTTCCACCAGCTTGATGGTTTCGGCCGGATCGAGATTGCGCAGCACGGCGTTGGTGCCGACCTGCCAGATCACCAGGTCCGGATGCATGTCGATGACCGAGGTCTGCAGCCGCTTCATCATCTCAGGCGCGTCCTCGCCGCCCTGGCCGCGATTGATCACGGTGATGTCGGCGGTCGGATATTGCCGGTGCAGCTGCGCCGCGAGGCGGTTGGGATAGTTGAATTCCGGCGAGGTCGCGCCGAAGCCCGCGGTCGACGACGATCCGAACGCGATGATCACCACCGGCTCGCCCGCGGCGAGCTTGCCCGCGACACGCGGCAGCGATCCCATCTTTTTGGCGCCACCCTTCGGTGGCAGGCAGGGAACGCGGCTGAAGATGTCGGCGGCCGATTTCGCGACTTCCTTGGCCTTGTCGATCGCCTTGCCGGTAACGCTCCTTTGCGCCGCCGGGCTGGACGGCTCGGTGGCCGCCACGCTGCCCACACCCGTGGTCGTCGCCGCCGGCGGTTTGGCGGCTTCAGCTTTGGCCGTGTCGGATAATTTCGCCTGCTGGGCGGTCTGGGTCGCCTGCGCCTGCACCGGCAAAACGGACGCCGGCATCAGCAGCACCGTCGCCGCGATGGCGAGCGCAGCCAGCGATGCCGACGGGAAAAAAGGGCAGTAACGACTCATTTACGCTAGTTCCTCAATTCTGCTGGGCCGGGTTCACATGCGCCGCGTCGATCACGAATTTCGACAGCGCGCGGCCGAGGCAATCGTGCACCCGCTTGGCCAGGTCAGGGCCATGCGAAGTGGTGGACAGATCGAAATCCCCCGCATCGCTCCAGTGCCGCATCATGGCGAAGCGGTCGAACAAGGGAATGTCGTGCTGCTGCGCCACCACACGGATATTATCCAGGTAGGGCGGCGCGGAAATCATCGTTTCAGTGCGCGGGCTGTATTGCAGATTCATCAGGATCACGTCGGTCCCCGCCTTCTGCAACGCAGCAACGCCCTCTTCGACACCGGCGCGGAAATCATCGGGATCGATCGCTCGGATAGCATCGTAGGTGCCGGTCTGCCAGATAACCAAAGTAGGCTTCTTTAGCTCGACCAGCTTAACAAGTCCGCCAGCGACCTCCTCGGCCGTCTTCTTGACCTGTAGTTCTACGGATACGTTCACGGCGACCTTCGGCAGCGCCTCCTTCAACATCGCCTGCAGCCGCCCGGGATAGGCGCTGGCTTCGGACGACGGGATGCTCGACGACCGGCTGCCCACCACCAGAATTTCCAGCCGGCGGTCGCCGGCAATGGCCGTCTCGACCTTGGGCAACTTACTCTCGGACGTCAGCAGATAGGCCGGAACCTCGCAATTGGCGGGGGCATCCTCGGCGCGCACGGGGGCCACGGCCAGCAAGCCGGCAATCAAGGTCAGCCCCAGGATCATCACCGGGTTGGACTTCATCAGCCCCCTCCCGCCATATCGGCGTTGCCAACAGCGCCCTTTTTCTTCGAGGCATTCTTGTCGGCAGAATGCTTGTACCACGAAATGACCCACGCCATGCCGGACATGATGAGGATTCCGACGACGCTGATCAGGAAATGCAGGCCCGCTCCACCGGAGATTTCGGCCAGCACGAAATGCCCCGCAAAGGCGAGGAAGACGCCGAGGCAGAATATCTCAAGCGAATGCTGCCCGCACAGGATCAATGGTCGCAGCCAGGGCGATTTCAGCCCTGGCCAGTCCTTGTGCAGGAAGCGCACGGTGATCGCCGCCAGCGCCAGGAAGTGGGCGAACCGCAGTACATCCAGATCGGTCTTGGTGATCGGGTACATCCACTGCTCGACGAGCTTCGGCATGAAGCGGCTCAATTGCGGGATGTGCCAGGTCAGCGTGACGAAGAAGGCGGCCAGCAGATAGACAATGCAGATCCACATCGTGATCCGTGAGGAGAGTATCGCCGACATCCGCACCGCGCCGCCAAGTGCGCACCAGGCGCCGAACACGAACAGCAATTGCCATGCGAACGGATTGAAGATCCAAAATCCGTTCGGATAGGCCGACAGGTACAGATCGAACTGCCAGGTCGCCGCGTAGAGCGCCACCGACAGCCCCAGCGAGACGTCGGGCCGCCACTTCATCAGCCACAGGATCACGGGCAGGAACAGCATCAGCACGATATAGAGCGGCAGCACATCCATGTTGACGGGGCGGAACCGCAGCAGCAGCGCCTGGATGATCATGACATCCGGCTGCTTGAGGAAATCCATGATCCCCATTTCTTCCGAATACAGCGGGTTGTTGAAATTGGTGGCGACGTAGGAAATCTCCGCCAGGAAGATCGTGAACAGGAACACGTGCGCCACGTAGATCTGCCAGACCCGCCGCATGATGCGCGCGGTGGCGATCACGAAGCCGGATTCCAGCATGGCGCGGCCATACACGAACGCCGCGGTATAGCCGGAGATGAAAATGAAGATCTCGGTGGCGTCGGAAAAGCCGTAATTGCGGATCGTGAACCAGGTCAGGATGTTCGGCGGCAAATGATCGATGAAGATCAGCCACAGCGCCAGTCCGCGAAACAGATCGAGCCGCAATTCGCGCTCGCCGGCCGCAGGCAGCGTGATCGCCGGCGCGGATGTGGCCGCGGCGTCACTCACGGACGGTCCGGCAATCTGATCGGCAATGGACGACATCGGGCACCGTTTTGGCAGCGAATCTACGCAAATTGCACGACCGTAAGGATAATATCGGCCCGCAAGCATGCAATACAAGCCAGATACGGGGCTGGAACCGCGCGGGTGCGCCTTAGGCCGAAACTATGTTGAAACGAGGATGGAGTACCTCAACAGCCCGCCCCCGCCAGCCGGCCGGCGATTGGTTCCATTGCCTTTCTTCGCTATGCTGCGCCACAGGATTCTGAAAGCTTTTCATCATGTACCGCGCCGTCACCCGTCTGATCGAAGTCACCGTCGAACCGAACTTCATGCCGGAGCGGTCGTCGGTCGATAAGGGCCAGTATTTCTGGTCTTACACGATCGTCATCACCAACTCCGGCAACGAGACGGTGCAGTTGCGGACGCGGCACTGGATCATCACCGACGCCACCGGCCGCAAGCAGGAAGTCCGCGGCGAAGGCGTGGTCGGCGAACAGCCGGTGCTGGCCCCCGGCGAACGCTTCGAATACACCTCCGGCGTGCCGCTCCCCACCGCCTCCGGCTTCATGACCGGGCGCTATCAGATGGTCAACGAAAGCGGCGAGAAATTCGAGATCGACGTGCCGACGTTTTCGCTTGATAGCCCTGACAACAAGCGGGTGTTGAATTAGGGGCAACGCACCCTCCACGCGTCGTCCCGGCGAACGCCGGGACCCATACGCCGCGGCAGTTGTTGTTTGCAGAAGGTCTCTAATGCCAGCGCTCTAACCGATGGGCCGCGGCGTATGGGTCCCGGCTCAAGGCCGGGACGACAGCGTGTTTGTTGTTGCACTTTACTGAACACACCTTCGCATTCTCGCGACGCATTGCGCCCGAGGTTTGCCAGAAATCTCCTTGCCCTCGAAAATGAGGGCGCAGGGAAGACCGGGTGCGCGCTGCACCCGCGGTCCCGTGTGCGATTTGCACTTAGTAGGCTGCACACGAGCATACAGGGCAGCGGAGAACACCCGGCCTTCCCTGCGCAATGGCTTTACGGCTTATGCCG
>NZ_JAFCLS010000035.1 GCF_018131075.1 Bradyrhizobium sp. JYMT SZCCT0428
GCACATGAGCATACAGGGCAGCGGAGAACATCCGACATTCCCTGCGCAATGGCTTTACGGCTTATGACGCGCTCTCCCCGGTGAGACGGCCTCTATTGCCACCGTCGCCCCTCGGAAGCGTTGGCTTCCGAAAGACTTGACGCCGTTACGGGCGCCAGGACCACACGCTTTCACCGTACGCATCCGCCGCGACCGTCAATCGCAACGTCAACGTCCACCGCATCCCCGCCCCTCGTCATGACGACGGCCGACGCCCCTCTGAGTGGGACGGGATGGCTATTGATGTGCAGGTGATTTGGGGTGGAAGGGAAGTGAAATATTTCGATTTTCGGAAATTTTGGACTTGACACGACTTCCGAATATCGGAACTGATTTGCCCGTCGGGTTGATTTGTCGCACGCGGCTGGCGAAGCAGCGGGCAAGTGGTGCGGCCTCAGCGCAAACGACCTAAGTGCCACGGTATGGCCGGTGTTGGATGGAAGCCGGAAGTAGTCGACGTAGGGTCAAACCGACGCGATTGACCCAACCCGGACATGCAGCAAACGCCGGGAACCAGCGTCGACTCAACGAGGATGTTCGACGACAATAAACGCCCTTACAATACAACGCGTATTCTCGCCGTCGTTCACCTCGACGCCGACATACGTTCCATTTTAGTTTTCGGTTTGAGCGATCCGGCCTATAACGGCAGCAACCTCACGCAAGGCATGACGACACGCAGCTTGTTCGTCGGGAAACACACGCCCTTTGTGGTCTTCTGATAGTCTTCCATCTTGGTGCTTGTGAAAGTAAAAGCGAGCCATCCGTCTCGGGTCCCCACGAGATGGAATGCCTATCGCGAGGTCGGTCGTCGGGTCTTGTGATTGCGAGCCATAAATTTGCGATTTCAGGCCAATCTGACGGTCCCATCGGTCGCTCTCGGTGCGCCGCGCGACCGACGGTAGTCAGTCGGCTCGGGTCTGCTTCTGGCACCTTTGAGACGTGCCCGCCTATCCTGAGAATGTCCGTTCACCGGGGTAGACCGGAAGTCGCCGTGGTCCGGTCAAACGACGCGAATGACCCATACCGGACCTCGCAACACCTTAGGCGAAGTCGAGCCTGACGATGATCACTCTCAGATTGATCTTGACCATGTCAAATAGCGGAGTGGGTGGCATCTAATCTGCGACACATGTGCCGTGCCCCGGGCCCCGATTTTCGGCGGATTTTGGAAAATGTCCAGGAGTTAGGCTAGTGGTGCTTATGCTTAACCTTTGTCGGGAGCTTTTCCGAGAGCCAACCGCGCATTTGATTTGGCTCGATAGACCGCTCGGGTTTGCATCTCCTGGCAGAAACGCGATGCCCCTTCCTGTAGAGATCGCCCGCCACCTTCTTAGCATCGTGCTCGTCACGGCATTCAATCGTCAGCCCGCCATACCTTATTACCCACTTAGCCGATGGCTTAGGTGTAGCCGATGGCTCGGGGGCATCGCGGTCACCCCGCCCAATCAATCTCGCAAATTCAGCATCAGCTTCTTCTCGCGACAGCCGAATGAGCTCACGATCATCCCTAGTCGCGGGACCGCGCTTCAGCCGGTCCCACACCATCCAAGTCCCGGCTAAAACGCCCCTTCTTAGGAGGTAACGCTCCATGGCACGCTCTAAAGTGGCCCGTTTATCTCCACGACCCGCGACACCGACTATGACTGGTCCAATCCGCTGATCAGCAAGACGGCCAAAAGCTTTCGGACATGATCCTTCTTCATCGATGGCACGGGGTGGCCTGGCTGGAAGGTGCGGGCTGCTCCTCCTGCTTCCACCGCGCCGCAAGCTGCTTGATCTGCTCGAAATCGAGGGTCGACTGTGCCAGGGCGCCTTTTCGGACGATTATCGCCGCCGCATCGCGCTCTTCGGGGGGCAACATCATCCCTCGCGCCACTGCGGAACGAAGTTTCATGATGCCGTGATTGGCCAGGGCAACAAGCTCTTCCGGGTCTAAGGCCATTTTCCATGCCTACCCTTGGGCTGGCCGTAAGCCAGCACACGCGCCACCGGGTGCTCCAATTTCTAGGGTAGATTAGCGTTGGTTAATCTCAAGCTGCCCATTTGTATGGCACCACAATGGACGTGATCGGCCAGATGTTTGAGCACGCCTGTAAGCTCGGGCTGGCTTTCGCGCGCTGGAACTCTCCACCTTTGCCGTCACGCAGCAGGCCAAGATGCGGCGGGACTTCAAGGTCCTCTCCTACGAGCGCTGGCACGACGAGAGGCAGCCGTCATGAAGCGCCGGCGCCGATTGATCAGGAAGCGCAACCGGCGGCGGCTGGCCTCGCACGCGCGAAGGCTCAGACGGTAATGATCTCGTAACGCCTAGGGCAAGGCCGTCGCAAAATCGTCATAGCGCCCGCTTTTTGCCACCAACGTGCCACCAGCTTGGCCAACGAATCGCGCGTCTTTGAATCCCACCTTTTCATTAGCGGGAGATACTGAAGTGGCGATAGGGACAGTGAAGTGGTTTAATGCAACCAAAGGGTACGGGTTTATCCAACCCGACGGCGGCGGCAAGGATGTTTTCGTCCACATTTCAGCTGTTGAGAAAGCCGGCCTGAGCAGCCTCAATGAGGGTGCCAAGGTGAGCTATGAAGAAATGAGCAACCGGGGCAAGACGTCCGCGGAAAATCTAAGAGTCGGGTGAATCAAGCCCGCTGGTTCACGACGGCGGGCTTTGTTCTGGCGAATTTTGCCGCAGACCCACGTGATTGACGGCTGCGTGCGCTATGTTCGGTCATTGCTTTCACCGCCTCGTTTTCGTTGGCGCAAAAAGCAATGCTCTGCCTATCCGCAAACACGAGCCATTGATGATGGCCAACTTCCGTGATGACGTATTCGGTCATTCCGGCCCCCATAAGCGAGTAGTTACATCTTAGGACAGCAGCCTTGCTGTTTTGTTAACCAAGATCCATCACGATCCTCGTGCCCTTCTGGTGGTCACGCTTGAGTTAAGGCCGTCGCTCAGCCAACCCAGCGGCGGCAGGCGGCCTCCGCCAGTACAGCGCATGGAATGCTACTTCAAGCCAGCCTTCCGCAGCCCTTCCAGCAACGCCGCCGTGATGCGGCGCCAAGATCGAATTCATCGCCCATCGGTCGAAGAGAGCTCCGGCACGGTTCTGCCAAATCCCGCTGCGACGGATGGAACGCAGGCAGGCTCGCGTTGACAACCAAGACGGCGGACGGATGGATCACTGCGAACGACGGCAAACACCTCTAGCGCTTGATCGTAACCCTTGATGGGCTGCTTTCCGATCGAGGCCAGCGGGATGCGATCCCTCACCTGTTCGGTGACAACGGGGTCGACCAGTATCTCGGCGTCGTCAGCCAGACTGCAAAGCCGCGATGCCAGGTTGACGACGTTTCCGATCGCCGTGTAGTCGAGGCGCCCGTGATAGCCGAGGGTACCGACGGTCGCGGGTCCCATCGCGATGCCCACGCCGAAGCCCACGGTGCAACCACCGGCGGACCAGTTGTTGGCAAGGGATTGCACCGCAGCCTGCATGTCGATTGCCAGCCGAACACCGCAATGCGCCGGGTCCGCGCACGCGACCGGCGCGTTGACGAGAACCATCACGCCGTCACCGGCGAAGCGGATGAGGGTGGCGGCATGGCGTGCGGTCACGGCGCCGATGGCTTCATAATATTCCCTCAGTACGGCCAGAATGGCCTCGGGCTCGGCACGGGCGGTAAACGCGGTGAAGCCGCGCAGATCGCCGAAAATCGCAACCACGTCACGCCGCTGTCCATCCAGCAGCCGCGGATCGGAGTGTTCCACCAGTTCGGCGACCTGTGGGGCAAGGAATTGCTTCAGGCGATTGATGCGCTCGGATTTCTGCTGTGATGCCCCGAGCTCCTCCGCCATCTGGTTGAATCGGACCGCCAATTGCTCCAGCTCGTCACGGCTTTCGATCGCGATGCGATGATCGAGCTGTCCCATCCCGATCCGTTCAGCGCCCTCCTCGAGCTTGCGGATCGGCACCCACATGCGGGAGGCACGCCAATAGGCGAGCACAAGCGCAAAAACGGTTCCGATGGCGATGAACATGAGGCAACGCCACACCGTCGCGCGCATGGATTCGAACGCCTCGACGATCGGCTGCTGGGCAATCACGGTCCAACCCACATTCGCGGCCGGTACCGAGAGCGCGACGAAATCTCTCCCGTCATCGCCTGTGGTGACCACCGCCGATCCATTGGCAGCTGACACAACCGATTTGAGCCGGCTGAACTCGCCTGACCCGGCGCCACTGCGCAGCACCAGGCTGATGTCCGGGTGAGCAATCAGGCGTCCTCCGTCATCGACGACAAGGGCGTGGCCGGTGCTGCCGATCTTGATCGCCGCGATGACATCCCAGATCAGTTTCAAATTGATGTCGGCAACGACAATTCCGGCGGCCGCGCGGTTTCCCGCGACGGCGATCCGCATGTAGGGCTCTGAATCGCGCTGGTATCGCACAGGACCGTACCAGACCCGGTTCGCTCGCGCCCCCACCACCGCGGGATCATCAGACATGTCCGTACCCCGACCGGTCCGGTTCAGGCTCATCCTCGATACGAACACGCGTTCGGTGCCGGTCGGGTCAACCAGCGACACCGAAACGATCGCCGGCACCTGCTGCAGCAGCCGCAGCCCGTCGACCCTGCGCCGGTCGTCCTCGCCCTGGGTCCAGGGAAACTGCACGAGCCAGCCGAGCTGATCGCGTATGCCATCGGTAAAGGTCTGGATCCGGTCGGCTGCAGCGCGGGCCTCGATCTGAAGCACCTCATTGAGATGAAGGCGATGGTCGCGAAAGGAGAACCAGGCCTCGATCACGGAGCCAAGCGTGAGCGGCACCACCACTGCGACAAACAGTGTGACGAAGTATTTGACGAACAGGGAGCGCCGCGGCCGGGTCACGCTGGCGGCGCCCGGCAACTGGAGCTGCACGTCACGATGAGATGTGCCGGCCTCATTCGATCACCTTGTTGGCGCGAAACAGGATGGAGGATTTGTCCAGGTCGATGCCGAGCTGTTCAGCCGTCCTGAGATTGACGACCAGCTCGAATTTGGTGGGTTGCACAACAGGAAGCGTGGCGGGGTTTTCGCCGCGCAGGATCCGGTCGGCGTAGGTCGCAAGCGCGAAATAGGTCGCGCGCTGGTTCGCGCCATAGCTGATAAGCCCGCCCGCGTCGCAATACTCGCTCCATCCGAACATCGAAGGCAGCCGATGCTTGATGGCGAGTTGGGCGATCTTGGCCCGGTGCACCAGCGTGAGAACATCGGGAAAGACGAGCACCCCGTCCGGATGCGCGTCGCCCACCAGTCCAAGCGCGTGGTCCAGCTCGTTCGCGCCGGCAAAGGGAACATAGAGCAGCGTGATGCCGAGCTGCCGGGCGGCGTCCTGGGTCGCGCGCCACTCCGACTGTTCTCCCGGATGAAGACTGTTCGAAAGTATCGCCAGGGTGCGCAGGCTCGGAAAGATTTCCTTCAGCAGCTCCACCCGCTTTCCTGCCACATCAAGCGACAGGAAGGTCGAGCCGGTGAAATTGCCGCCCGGTTCCCCGAGACTCTTGACGAGGCCGAGCGCCACCGGGTCGCCGCTCAGCGCAAACAGGACCGGAACATCCGTTACCTCCGTCAGCGCGCGGGTCGCAGGGCCACTCGACACGGCAAGGTCGACGTTGCCGCGCCGGACGTTCGATATCACCTCGCGCAGCGCCTGCGGATTGCCGGGCGCATAGTGCAGTTCCAGGGCAAGGTTCTTGCCCTCGACATAGCCCCGCGCGCGCAATCCTTCGCGGAACCCGTCGAGGAACGGATCGGGCTGGGACCCGGTGGAAACCCAGAAAATGCGATAGACCCTTGTCGGATCATGAGCCAGTGCGGCGACCGGCCAAGCCATCGCAGCACCGACAAGCGTTATGAAATCTCTTCGTTTCATGCTGGCCACCATGGCCCAAACCGGCTTTCCAAGCTTCGAGCCGGCATTCAGATGAGCTGCAGATAATCTTGATTTTTCCCTTTTTTGGGCAGCTCGGGGCGCCGGGATGCGTCCTCGCCCGAGGTTCCAGCTGCTTCGTCGCTACTCCACCCCATAGCGCGTGAAGTGATCGCCGATGCTGGCCTGGATTGTCCTGGCCGCCGAGATATCGCTATCGCTGCCGGCCTTGTCGCCCTTCCTGAGCTTGGCGAGCCCGCGCCCATAGAGCGCGCTCGCCAGCTTCGGCTCGGTTCGCAGCGCAGAATCATAATCATCGATCGCCGCGTCGAGCTGGCCCATCTTCAGATGAACCAGCCCGCGCGAGTCGAACGTTTCGGCATTGCTGGGTCCCGACTGAAGCGCCTTGTTGCAGTCCGCCAGCGCGGTTTCCAACGGCCCGAGGACAGCACGTGTCCAGCACCGCCCGCTCCATCCGGCTGCCAGATCGGGCTGAAGGCGAACCGCCTCGTCATAGTCCCGCGCCGCGCGATCGTACTCGTGCTTCTTCAGGTAGATTCCCGCACGGTTGGCGAAGGCCCTGCCGTAGTTGGGATTGAGCTTGATCGCCTGATCGAGAGATTGGATGGCGAGGTCGTATTCGCCCTTTTTCAAGTACATTGCACCACGGTTGTTGAACGGCTTGGCATCGGCTGGATTGAGCTTGATCGCTTCATTGAAATTAGGGATGGCGCGATCGTAGTCGCCCTTTGAGGCATAGGCATTGCCACGGTTGTTATGGGCAACAGCCAAGGAGGCCGTCGTGAGTTGACCCGATCCGATAAGCGCCGTGCAAGCATTGATCCGACGCTCGAGCGACGGGCGATGCGTACCGTTGCACAGCTCGAGATTCTCGAGATAGGTGCTGTTCTTCGGGTTCTGTGCCGCCGCCGGTGATCCCAACAGCAGCAAGGCGAGGATCGGCGCCAGGCCGAGGACAATACGCGCGCTTGCGCTGGATTCCATGTCAGGCTTCCGGGTCCTGGAATAAGGGGATGTGCGGTCGACCGCCTAGCACCCCCGACAGATTTTCAGATTTGATCCGGGAGGCGTTGGTTCGGATGGCGCCGCCGCCGGTCTCCCGGGCTTTCGCATGACCTTGCTCTTGCCCTCTTCAATGAGGGTGGAAAACCTGAATGTCCCGTCGTCCGACATCTCGACGTGTGGCGTGGTGCCTCGAATCCCCATTGTCGCGACGGGGGTATCGACCTTCATATCGCCGGTCTTCGCGACGTGGCCGGCAACAAATGTGAAGGTTCCCTTGGTCAGACTGAGCAGGGTCTTGTTGTTCTTCCCGTTCGGGTCATACACGAACTCGCTCAAGGCCATGCGCGCGTTGCTCGACAGATTGAACGCGGTGCCATCCGTAAAGCTGATGCCGACCCGGCCGTCGGCGCCGGTCGCGACCACGTCGCCCTCATAGACGACATCTCCGACCTTCGCCTGCGCTGCTTGAGCGTCGGCACGAACCTGAATGACGGTCGCACCGGCACGTTCGATGGTGACCGAACCTGTCGCGACAACGACTTTCCCGATCGGTTTGGACGCGACATCCTGAACCGCGGGCACCGCAGGACCGGGTTGCGCCTGAGCCGGACCCGGCAAAGATCCGGCGATCGTCAGAGCCAAGCCTGTCAGCAAGACGGCAATCTTATGGTTGCACATGATCGGCCCTTCCCGAGCAAGTCTCGTTCGTGCGACCGCACCGGTTCCTTGAACCGCCGGCCAGGGCAAAAATGGATGCGATTGGATATTATGCCGGACCGGCCGCTCCGCGCCACCTCCCCCAAAAGGAGTACTCCTTTTGCGTCGCCGGCTTTGTGAAGACTTTCACAATCTCTCCCACTGGATTGCGCTATTTTGGCACAGGAGATTTCGACGGTCAGTCTTTGGCTGACCGCGCCAAATATGTTGACCTGATTGCAACAGGCAGCGGCAGGCCGGGACGGAACTCATGTTCACAGGGTCCCACGCCGGAACCGGGGATGATCGTAACGCGGCAGCGGAGCGGCTTTCCCGCGTCATCGGCAATGTTCAAACGGAAGCCCATGGCCGCCCCGCCGGCCAGGGGACAAAGAGCGATTGCCCTCAATCCGACAGACCATTTCCCGGCATTTCGGGCCGCACCCACGCCCGGTTCGGCATGCTGTGGCTCACAGCGCTGACCTTCGCGACGATGAAGGAAGCCGGAGCCGCGGACCCGAATGTCGTTTTCCTGGATGACGGCAGCATAACCTACAAGGATCTGGAGCACGGAAGCTTCGAGCTTGTGACGAAGGAGCCGATCCCGCGGCACTTCTTCGTCGAGGATCCCGGCGAGACAATCGTCCTGCGCGTCGAAGGATCCTCGATCAATATCAGCAAGGTCACAAATTCCTCCTCGCGAATGGCGGAGTTGCAGGCAGCGCAGCAGGAAGCGCTCGCCACCCTTGCGAAAGGCATGGAGTCATCCGGGTCGAGCACACCTCCTTTGGTGGATCGGCTGCCGGTGCAACCGATCAACTTTATCGAGACTGACGTCCCCTCCCCCGCGGGGGGGTCTTTCCAGCCGCTGCCGGTGCCCAGCTTCCCTTCCACCCAAATTATTATCGCAGCCCGGCCGCCTGACCCACCGACGCTGAATGCCGTGACAGGGCCGACCGAAATCGACACCTCGGCGTTTGACACCTTCACTGCGACGAGCGGCACGTTCGTTGCCAGCAGTTCCAACGGCGCCACACTGACTTACGGCATCAGCGGTGGGACCGCCGGCAGCACGGTACTGGATGGGGAGACATTCGATGTCTCGCAGACGGGCCCCTACGGCACGCTTTACGTCAACAGCACGACCGGCGATTACACTTTCGTTCCGGACAGTCACGCGATCAATGCCCTGACCCAGCCCACGACCACGAGCTTCACCGTCACGGTGTCTGAGGGCGCGCTCGCAGCCAGTCAGAACTTCACGATCGCCATCAACGGCGCCAACGACGCGGCGATTATTTCCGGTGCCGCGACCGGTTCAACGGTCGAGGCCAGCGGCGTCGCCAACCGCGCGCTGGGCACGCCGACCGTGAGCGGCACGCTCACCAACACCGACGTCGACAATCCACACGATACCTTCACGGCGATCGAGACGCCTACTGCAAGCGCGGGCGGCTACGGCAGCTTCGCCATAACGGAGCATGGCGTGTGGACCTACACGCTCGACGAAACCAACGCCGCGGTGCAGGCGCTCAATGTCGGCGGCACACTGACCGACACCTTCACCGTGACCACCGTCGACGGCACCGCCAAATTGATCACGGTCACCATCCAGGGCGCCAATGACGCGGCCGTCATTTCCGGCGCCACGGCCGGCGCGGTCATCGAGGCGGGCAGCGCCGGGCGCAGCACGCCGGGCGCGACCGGCACGCTGACGGCCGCCGATGTCGACAACACGCCGAACAGCTTCACGCCGGTCGACTCGCCGACCGAGAGCACGGGCGGCCATGGCACCTACACGTTGACCGCGGGCGGCGTGTGGACCTACGCAGTCGACGATTGCGACCACGCGGTGCAGGCGCTCAACGTCGGGAAGACGCTGATCGACACCTTCATCGTGACCACCATCGACGGCACACCGCAGGTGGTGACGGTCGAGATCCAGGGAGCGAACGACGCGGCCATCATCTACGGCACCACCACCGGGTCGGTGACCGAGGCTGGGCACCATGAACACGGGAAATCGACCGCGTGCGGCACACTCACCAACACCGACATCGACAATACGCCCAATACCTTTACGGCCGTCGACGAGCCGACTGCGAGCGCAGGCGGCTATGGCACCTTCACCATGACGGCGGATGGCAAGTGGACCTACACGGTCGACGACACCAACGGCGCGGTGCAGGCGCTCAATAGCTGCGACACGCTCTGCGACAGCTTCACGGTCACAACCATCGACGGTACCGCCCAGGTGGTGAAGGTCACCATCCAGGGCGCCAACGACCCGGCCGTCATTTCCGGTGCCACCGCCGGAAGCGTGGTCGAGGCCGCTTGTCATGACTACGGCACCCCGGTCGCGTGCGGCACGCTCACCAGCACCGACGTCGACAATACGCCCGATACCTTCACGCCGGTTTGCTGGCCGGAGGCGAGCGCGAGCGGCTACGGCAGCTTCACCATGACGGCGGCGGGGGTGTGGACCTACACGCTCGACAATTCGAACTGCACCGTGCAGGCGCTCAACAGCTGCGACACCCTTTGCGACAGCTTCACGGTCACGACCATCGACGGTACCGCCCAGGTGGTGAAGGTCACCATCCAGGGCGCCAACGACCCGGCCGTCATCTACGGCACCACCGCCGGATGTGTGGTCGAGGCTGCTTGTGACGATCAAGGCAAGCCGGTCGCGTGCGGTACGCTCACGAGCACCGACGTCGACAATGCGTCCAATGCCTTCACGCCGGTTTGCTGGCCGGAAGCGAGCGCGGGCGGCTATGGCAGCTTCACCATGACCGCGGCCGGCGTGTGGACCTACACGCTCGACAACGCCAACTGCACCGTGGACGCGCTCAATAGCTGCGACACCCTTTGCGACAGCTTTGCGGTCACCACCATCGACGGCACCGCGCAGGTGGTGAAGATCACTATCTACGGCACCAGCGACGGATTCGACTTCAAGACGTCGGCCGCCGGCGACTCATTCCAGTTCAACAACGAGATTTCCAGCTTTGGCGGGTCAAACCTCATCGATCCCCTTGATGTGGATTTTACCCAGGCGGCCATCAGCCAAAGCGACGGACAAGTGGCGACGCCAGCGGGAGCACAAACGCTTGCGCCATCGCTGTCAGGACTTCCCGCTGATGACAATTTCAGTTTCGCTTTCGAGCCGTTGTCGAGCGCCGTCGCTTTTCATGCGCCGCACGACCTGATGGTGTGACGGCTTCCGGGACCGTGGCGTCAAGTGATGCCGTAGATTCCCGTCGAGGGCGCGAGAGCAACCGTCAGCAAACACCGATCCCGTATGTCGCGGCGTTCATGCGGGCTGCTTGCTGCGCGCCTTCCGAAGAAACATCTCCGAAAGGCGCTGCAGGACTTTTACTTGGTGACCTTGTCGACCACCGCATCGATGCCCATGCGGATCGCGGTGCCGGTGGCGAAGGCAACCACGACGACCGGGATCCAGATGAATCCGCCCGAGACGGAGTCGAGTTCGACAGCATTCAGTTCGCGCGCTTCAGTATTCAGCTTGGTCATATCAGTCTCTCCCGTTGGCGGTGGAAGGACTGTCCCCGCCACTCGTAAGAGATTGATAATCCGCGGCGCGACCGGCCGCTGTGTCGGACATCACACTCAAGTCGGTGCGTGGAATTGGCCGCCAGCGATGGGGCGCAACCTGTTTTGGCGCAAACGCCACAGAATCGTGAAACCGCTACGGATTGCGATGGCTCGGCCCGCGCATTACCTCGCACAATACGGGTTTGCCTGGAGCAAATGTAATGCGCGCTGTTCTGGCCTTGGGCCTTTTGATCGCCCTCTGCGCTTCTGCCAACGCCGCAAGGGTGCAGCACGCCAAACCGCATGCGGGCCAGTCACGTTCGGCGCAACCTGTTGCTGCCACCAAGGGCTATGCTGTTCCCGGTTGGACCGACGCGCAGACGCGGTACTGGATGGACAGTTTTCACGGCGGAACGGATTGACGGCGAGCGGCACGACTATCCGCGTATCACCGCATTGGCCTTCTCGGCGGCGGCGGTCATGGCAATCTTCGCCGATTTCGCTCCCGAGACGACTTCATTCACGCCGATCATGAAGGCGTCCAGGATGGGTCTCGATTGCGGATGGAAAAGTACAGCCTTCGCGCGGTCGACGTCGGCATTTTGCAGGTTGGTCAGCGCCGCTGCGGCGGCCTGCGCGCCGAACGCTTTCTTGAAGCCATCGCTCGACCAGGCCGACAGGCGTGTCGTCGCGAGCCCCGCCGCTGCGGTCTGCAGCGAGGTCGCCTTGCTTGTCGCCCACAGCAGGAACAGGAAAGCTGCCCGCTTGTTTCGCGATTTGGAATTGATGCACGCCTGCCAGTGCGACATGAAGGGGATGGGGGCCTGACCGGCCGGATGCGGAAAGGCTGCAAACACAGCCTGCCTCGAGACGCGGCTCTTGGCGGGATTGGAGATGTCGGTCGCGAAGTTGCTGCTGTCGATGGCGATCGCCGTCTTTCCTTGCAGGAAGTCGTCCAGCACGTGGTACCATTCGTAGCTGCCGATGCCGACAGGCCCGGCCTGGCTGAGTAACTGCCCATACATCTCGATGGCCGCGATCGCCTCGGGGCTCGCGAAAGCGGCCTTGCCGTCCTTGACCATGTGCCCTCCATAAGAGAACAGGAAGCTCATCGCCGGCACGGACGAATTGCCACCGGCTTGCGCCCGCATGGCGATCCCCGACATCTCATTGCCCTTGACCGCCTTGGCGGTGACAAGCAGATCTTCGAAGGTCTTGGGAACCGGCAGGTTCTTGGCTGCCAGTGCATCGCCGTTGACGAACAAGGTCACCGCTTCGGAGGTGATCGGGACGGCGTAGCGTTCGCGGTCCGACCACAGCGGAAAGGCTCTGGCTGTCTTGAGAAGATCGCCTTCGTCATACCAGCCGAGATCGGTCAGCGACTTGTCGGAATAATAACCGTTCAGCGGCTCGAGCCATCCTGCGGAGATGCCCTGGCCATAGGTCGTGAACATGAAGACGTCAGGGGTGCTGCTGCCACGGTTGAGCTGTATCGGCAGCGCGCCCAGATAGGTGGTCTCCAACCGGAAGTCGGTGGAGACGGTGATGCCGGTGAGCTTGGTGAAGTCCCACAAGAGCGGCGTGATCGCGTTCGACCAGGGATGGATTGCGCCCGCGAGCGTGATCGTCTGCCCCGCAAATTGCTTCCAATCGATCGCAGCCTTGGCATAGCCCGCGGCGGCATCCTCCGCAAAACCCCACCGCGGCAGCATGGCGAGGGCCGGCAATGTCGCCCCCGCCGCGCCCAATCCTTTGACGAAGCTCCGCCGGCTGGCCGAGCTTGGACTGCTCGGAAACGTTTCACCTGGAGCCAAGTGGTTTGGAGCCAAGTGGTTTGGAGCCAGGTGGTCTGGAGGCAAGTGGTTTGGAGCCATGTGGTTTGGAGCCATGTGGTTGCTCCTGCCGGGGGATCGGCCTTCACAACACGCGGGCGGGCCTTACCCGTGACGTGCTGGCTCCTTGCGTGTAATCTGCACGGTGGAGCTTGCCGGTTCCCGTCTCACACCGCAGACTGCGGCAATATCTTCATTATACTAGCAATGTTCTGCGTCGGCATCAGAAAATAATCGCTCACGCGAGCATCGAAGACCAGGCCAATGTCAGTCACTCTGAGCCAGTCCTCTCGGTGGTTTGCTCGTCCGCTGGCGCTGGTGGTCGCGGTTCTTCTAACTGTGGTTGTCGCGACCGGGTTTCTCGGCTTCAGATATTGGCAGGAGCGACAAGCGGCAGATCTCCTGTCCGAGCGTGGTCGCCAGGTGCTCGAGACGCTGGATCGGCTGCGGGCAGTCATCGCCGACGTGGAGGCCCAAAGGCGCGGGTATCTGCTGACTCTGGACCCCTCCTATCTCAAGGCCTACGGCGTCTCCGACGAAAGCGTGCGCCGGGACGCCCATGCGCTCCAGGCTCTGGTAGCGGGCGATCCATTGCAGAACCATCGTGCCGGACATCTGGCGCTGACCGTTGCAGCAAAGCTCCGCGAGATCGACGACATCGTCAACACAGCCCGAACCAGCTCCGGGCCGGCAGCGCTGGCGATGATCCGCAGCCTGGACGAGATCCGATCGCAAATCGACCAGATGGTGGACCACGAGCGCTTCCTGCGCGTGGATCAGGAGAGGCGCGCCAAGGCACTCGAACAACGCAAAGCCTGGCTGATCGCTACGGCTGTCGTCGTTGTCGCGGTCCTGGCGGCAGCAGCGCTGGCGCTCGCACGGTTCGAAGCGAGACGGCGGCGAAAAGCGACCGAGGAGAACGTCCAGCTCCAGAGCGATATCGAACAGCGCGACAGGAAGATCCGGCGCCTGGTCGACGCCAACATCATCGGGATCATCATCTGGGAAGTCGACGGGCGCATTCTTGAGGCCAATGACGAGTTCCTCCGCATGGTGGGATACGACCAGGAGGATCTCACCGCGGGTCACCTGCACCGGACATCCCTGACACCGCCGGAATGGCGCGACCGCGACGCGCGAACCGTGGCGGAGCTGAAGCGGATCGGGACGGCCCAACCGTTCGAGAAAGAGTACTTGCGGAAGGACGGAAGCCGCGTCCCCGTGCTGATCGGCGGGGCGATGTTCGAGGAAGGTACAAATCAAGGTGTTGGCTTTGTCCTCGATCTGACCGAGCGCAAGCGGGCGGAAGAGGCGCTGCGGCAGAGCGAGGAGCGCTTTCGCACCCTCGTGCAATTCTCCTTCGACGTGTACTGGGAGACCGACGCGCAGCATCGCTTTACGCACCAGGAGTTCGCCGAGAACCTTGCCGACGCGCCGGCGTGGGGCGCCGAGATCGGAAAGACGCGCTGGGAGGTGCCTTACCTGGAGCCCGACGCAGAGGCCTGGCGCAAGCACCGGCAGACGCTCGATGCCCACCTGCCGTTCCGTGACTTCGAACTCGCGCGCCCTGCCCCCGACGGCAGCAAGCGTTACGTATCCGTCTCGGGGCTGCCGATGTTCGACGAGAGGGGGAGCTTCGTCGGCTACCGCGGCGTCGGGCGGCACATCACCGAACGTAAGCGGGCCGAAGAGGCCTTGCGCTCCGCGCAGGCGGAACTCACCCACGCCAATCGCGTCGCCACGATGGGGCAGCTCACGGCCTCGGTCGCCCATGAAGTCAGCCAGCCGATCGCCGCGACCGTGCTCAACGCGCAGGCCGCCGTGCGCTGGCTAGGCGCTCAGCCACCGAACCTCGGCGAGGTCCGGCAGATCCTCGGTCAGATCACGGATGACGGCAAGCGTGCCGGCGAAGTCATCGGCTGGATCCGGGCCCTCATCAAGAAAGCTCCGCCCCGGAAGGAGAGCCTGGAGATCAACCAGGCGATCCTTGAGGTCATAGCCCTGACCCGCGGCGAAGCGGTGCAGAACGGCGTCTGGGTGCGGACGCAACTTGCAGAGGGCCTGCCGCTCATTCATGCGGACCGGGTCCAGCTGCAACAGGTGATCCTCAACCTGATCATCAATGCCATCGAAGCGATGAACGGCGCCAGCGAGGGGTCGCGGGAGTTGCTGATCAGCACGACCGCGGATGCCTCGAACGGCGTGCGCGTCAGCTTGCGGGATACCGGTCCGGGACTGGATCCGGCGAACCTTGAGCATCTGTTCGACGCATTCTACACGACCAAGTCCAGTGGCCTCGGCATGGGACTGAGCATCTGCCGTTCGATCATCGAAGCGCAGGGGGGACGGATTTGGGCCGACGCCAACAAACCCCGCGGCGCCGCCTTTCATTTCACCCTGCATTTGGAACGAGAAGAGACAGCTGCTGCCGAGCACGCCGGCCCAATGCAGGCGGTATGAGATGGTGGTCTGGGGAGCGGCCAGTGCTCGGCGGCAAATGCGCCTGCTGCGATTGCTGGCGTTAGCGGAAGTCGAGGAGCGCGTTCCCCTTGCCGCTTCCTTATGGAAGGCTCATTCCACACACCGCTGCGCTCGTGCGAGATACCTGCTGGCTCGATCGAGATAGCCACATTCAGAATCCCGCCTTGAAAGATCCGGAATGCCGAGCCATTTCATTCAGGCAACCCCATAAGACCTGCGCGTAACCGTCTGCGGCTCCATCGCTCATACATGGCGCAGCTTCATTGACAAATCGCTTCGCCCCACGGTTGCATATGTGCCCGCCCCGTTAACCCCACTTCTTAAGCGCCCATCCACCATTGCCGGACGGACCCGGCGCTTAACCATTTCGATTAACATCCCCTCAATCCACTCCCGACAATTCTAACGACCATACTGGGGAGAGATTGCCGTGGACGGGTTTTCGCTGAACCTCTTTGCCATCGAATTCATCGGGCTGATGATGGTAGCGCTCTGTCTCGTCGTGCTCGCGCTACCCTCCGGGCGCCGGCCGTCGAAGCGCGCCCGCTACGAGTAATTCTTCCGGCCAGCCTGGCTTCGAACCGGCATCCTAGGCCGGAACCAAGGTTTGCAGGACACGCCCTAAGCGCGTCCTGCCGCAAAGCGCACGCAGAAAGCGGTGCTTTGCCTCCTATTCCGGGCCAAATTTTGCCCAAAGACCCTTGACATACCAGCGCTTTCGGCCGAACGCCTGTCGTAAGCGTCATGGACTGTTCATGGATCTGATTACCACCACTTCCGACCTCGCGGCTGCCTGCGATCGCCTCTCCAAGCACCCGGTCATCACCGTCGACACGGAGTTCCTCCGCGAGACGACCTATTATCCCCTGCTCTGCGTCGTGCAAATGGCGAGCGCGGACGAAGCCGTCGTGATCGACACGCTGGCCGAGGGCATCGACCTCAAGCCGTTCTTCGAATTGATGGGCAATGAGGCGGTCCTGAAGGTGTTCCATGCCGCGCGGCAGGACATCGAGATCGTCTGGCACCAGTCCGGCACCATTCCGCACCCGATCTTCGACACCCAAGTGGCGGCGATGGTGCTCGGCTATGGTGACAGCATCGCCTATGACGCGCTGGTCGAGCGCATCACCGGCCACCGCCCGGACAAGACGCACCGCTTCACCGACTGGTCGCGCCGGCCCCTGACATCAGACCAGATGCATTACGCGGTCTCCGACGTCACCCATCTGCGCGACGTGTTCGCGGCGCTGGACGCCGATTTGAAGAAGCGCGGCCGCAGCGAATGGGTCAGCGAAGAGATGGAAGTCCTGACCTCGCCGAAGACCTATGATTTCCATCCCGAGCGCGCCTGGGAGCGGCTGAAGACGCGGGTGCGCAAGCCCAAGGAATTGGCCGTGCTGATGGAAGTCGCAGCCTGGCGCGAACAGGAAGCGCAGAGCCGCGACGTGCCGCGCAGCCGCGTGATGAAGGACGACGCGGTCGGCGACATCGCCACCCATGCGCCGACCTCGCTGGAGCGGCTCGCCAATCTGCGCTCGCTGCCGAAGGGTTTCGACCGCTCCAAATGGGGCAGCGACATCGTCGCCGCCGTACAGCGCGGCATCGCGCGCGATCCTGCGACCTTGCCGAAGCTCGAAAAGCCGCGCGGCAATTCGAATGGCGCTGCGATCGTCGAGCTCCTGAAGGTGCTGCTGCGAATGACCTCGGAGCGCCATGCCGTCGCCAGCAAGGTGATCGCGACCGTCGACGATCTCGAACAGATCGCGGCCGACGACAAGGCCGACGTCGCCGCCCTGCATGGCTGGCGCCGCGAATTGTTCGGCGACGCGGCGCTGTCGCTGAAGCACGGCAGGCTGGCGCTTGCGATCGAAAAAGGCCGCGTGGTCAGGGTCGATCGGGATCAGGCGGTTTAAGACGCGGGGCCTTGCTCACTTCAACCTCGCCCCGCTTGCGGGGAGAGGTTGGATCGCCCTTGCGATCCGGGTGAGGGGGTACAGGTCTAACAACTGCCACCGCTCGCGCGGATAGAGCCCCTCACCCCGACCCTCTCCCCGCAAGCGCGGGGCGAGGGGGAAGAGCCATCACCACTTGAACTCGACGCCGAACGTGCCCTGGTGCGACTGCATCGCGGCGCGGAATTTGGCGTCGTAGTTGATGTAAAGGCGCGCGGTGTTGGTCAGGCTCAGCGAGGCTGAGGCGCCGGCATCCGCGCCGTACTGGCTTTCGCCGATGCCCTGGAAGGTCACGCTCTGGGCGCCGAGGCTCACCGTCGTATCGGAGAAATTCTGCACGACGTTGTTGACGAACTTGCCATAGGCCGACAGGTCCAAAATCTTCTGGTCGAAGATCCAGTAATGCCCGACCTCGGCACCAACCAGCACGCGGAAGCGCTGCACACTCGCGCCCGTTGCCGTCACCGGATCGAGGCCGCCGAACTCCTGGAACGCTCCGGTCTGGGCGCGGACATATTCGACCGCGCCCTTGGGCACGATGCGGTACTGGTCCTTGGACCAGTAATAGCTGATCTCGCTCAGCACGCCGTCGAGCCTGGCGTTGTAGCCGGCGGTCGCGAAACCCAAACCGGTATCGCGGCGTGAATTGATGTTGCCAAAACCGTGCACGATCACGCTGGCCCAGGTCCACGGACCGGCATCGACGGAGGCGTTGAAGCCGAACTGGGTCAGGTCGATCCCGGCCGACTGCAACGCCAGCGGCACGTCGATGTCGGTGCGGCTCTGGTCGACGGAGAAGCCGACATTGACGCCGGTTGCGATACGCGCGCCGATGCCGGCGACGCCGCCCCAGGTCTTGCGCTTGTCGCCGACGAAAAACCCGAGCGGACCGTTGTTGGCCGAAATGCCATAGCCCTCGAACCAGGTCCGGTAGCGCGGCGTCTCCGCAGCCTCGGAGGCGCCGCCGCCGCCGGGATTGGTCCGCATCATCCGGCTGAAGCCGCTGGTGGTGCCGAACCGTTCCAGGAAATTGCTGCCGAGATTGGTGATGGTTGATGTCGACGACACCGCTGAGTTGATCATCTGCGGCGTCGGGGACGGCGTTGGTGTGGGCGTTGGCGAGGCCGTCGGTGTCGGCGTGGGGGTCGGTGTCGGCGTCAGCTGTGCCTGCGCGGAAGACACACCGAACGCGAGCACGAACGCGATCGCCGCCAGTCGCGCCAAGGCGCGACCGCCCCCGATCCTCTCCGCTCGCGATGCGCAGCGCATCAATCCCATTCCCGAAAAAAGCGCCCGCTGGAAAAATGCGCGACAAGCCGGTCGGCAAGCCCGGATTTGCGCTCAGTTCGTGCAGAGCGTCAATCGCTTACGGGCCTCACCAGGGACTGAATAGAAGCCGTTGTTGTTCGGCGGCCACAGCTCTTGGACTGGGTGGCACTGGCCTAGTCCTGGAGGGGCCAAATCAGGGTTCCGTCCGGCGCGGCCTGTCCCGAAATCCTGCAGATATCGCCTTCGAGGCGGACCTTGCCGCTGGCGAGCAGCCGCAGCGCCTCGGGATAGATGCGGTGCTCGATGCCGAGGATGCGCTGCGCCAGCGTCTCGGCGGTGTCGCCATCGGCCACCGCGACCGCGCCCTGCATCACAATAGGCCCGGCGTCGGTTTCCGGGATCACGAAATGCACGGTGGCGCCTGAAATCTTCACGCCGGTCGCGAGCGCCTGGCCGTGCGGATCGAGGCCCGGAAAGGACGGCAGCAGCGAGGGGTGGATGTTGAGCATCTTGCCGTACCAGCGCTTGACGAACTCGGCGGTGAACAGCCGCATGAACCCGCCAAGGCAAATCAGCTCGACATTCTTTTCGTCCAGCGCCCGCTGCAGGACAGCCTCGAAGCCGGCGCGGTCCTTGCCGAACGGCTTGCTCTCGATCACGGTCGTGGGAATGCCGCTCGCAGCAGCCTTTTCCAGGCCACCGGCATCGGCGCGGTTGGAAATCACGGTGACGATTTCGGCCGGGAAATCCGCAAGCTTCGCCGCGTCGATCAGCGCGGCCATGTTCGATCCGCGCCCGGAGATCAGAATGGCGACGCGGCGCTTCACGGCGTCACCGCGACAAGTCCAGATGACCGTTATAGACCACGCGGTGCTCGCCTTCCGCCGCGATCACTTCGCCGAGCAGGGCGACAGTCTCGCCGCCCTCGGTGAAGATTTCGGTGACCCTGTCGACCGCATCCGGCTTGACGATCGCGACCATGCCGATGCCGCAGTTGAAGGTGCGCAACAATTCGAGCTCGGCGATGCCGCCCTGCTCGGCCAGCCATTTGAAGACCGGCAATACCGGCAGACGCGCCAGATCGATGCCGACGCCGAGATGCTTGGGCAGCACGCGCGGAATGTTGTCGGTGAAGCCGCCGCCGGTGATGTGGGCGAGGCCCTTGATGGCGCCGGTTTCGCGGATCGCGCGCAGGCAGGATTTCACATAGAGCCGCGTCGGCGCCAGCAGCGCACCGCCGAGCGTCATCACGGGCGAGAACGGCGCCGGGGCGTCGAAGCCAAGGCCGGAATTCTCAACGATTTTGCGGACCAGAGAGAAGCCGTTGGAATGCACGCCCGAGGAGGCAAGACCAATCACGGCGTCGCCAATCGCGATATCGCTGCTCGGCAGCAGCGTGCCGCGTTCGGCAGCCCCCACGGCAAAGCCTGCGAGGTCGTAATCGCCGTCCTTGTAGAGGCCGGGCATTTCCGCCGTCTCGCCGCCGATCAGGGCGCAGCCGGACTCCCGGCAGCCCTCGGCGACGCCGGCCACGATGGCCGCCGCAGCTTCCGGATCGAGCTTGCCGCAGGCGAAATAGTCGAGGAAGAACAGCGGTTCGGCGCCCTGCACCACGAGGTCGTTGACCGACATCGCCACCAGGTCGATGCCGATTCCGCCATGCAGGCCGGTTTCGATCGCGATCTTGACCTTGGTACCGACGCCGTCGGTCGCGGCCACCAGCACCGGATCCTTGAACCCAGCCGCCTTGAGGTCGAACAGCCCGCCAAAGCCACCGATTTCGGCGTCGGCGCCGGCGCGGGCGGTGGCACGCACCATCGGCTTGATGAGATCGACGAGGCGATTGCCCGCATCGATATCCACGCCCGAATCGGCGTAAGTGAGCCCGTTTTTGCGGTCGATCATGCTCAATTCCCGTCAGAAGACGGCTGGTTACGAGGATTTCCGCGATCCTGCAATGGCTCGCAAGCGCCGGGTCGATATACTATGTAGAAGCAAAGACTCAGCTGGAAGAACGTCGATTTATTTAGTTCAAACCGTCACTTAACGGACGTTTTTCATAGGACTATTTACGCTCAAACACGCCCCCGGGCATCAATTGGGGCATCATTTTGCGAGGTTTCGCGGACTCGCGTTTCCACAGCCCTTTCCTATCTCAGGCTGATGCGTACCAGTGCTGCATGACGACCAGGAGGTCACATGGAAATCGACCGCTGGGAGAAGGATGAGGTTGGAGACATCAGGATGCAGCCCCTGTTGGGGTTCTCGATCCTTATCGCCGAGGAAACCGCGATCGGCCTTCGGCTCGAACATGATGGCGACAGCGGAGATTCGCCTTCCGGCGCGCTACAACTGATCCTGACGCCAGCGCAGGCAAGCGACCTCGGCGGCATGTTGCAGAAGGCCGCCGACCGCGCTGGGGAACAAACGGACGGGCGAAACCCTCGTAACCGGTAAACCGGCGGGCTCTGTCTGGACTCGCATTTCATGGCGCCTGCCCTATTTAGCCGTCATGCGTACCAGTGCCTTCGAAGCCTGCATCCCGACCCGCGCCACCAAGGTCCCGACTTCCAAGGCGTGGCTGCACGAGGTGAAACATGATGGCTACCGGCTGATCGTGCACCGCGACGGCAAGCGGGTTCGGCTGTTCACCCGGAACGGCTATGACTGGAGCGACAAGTACCCGCTGATCACAGAGGCCGCGCTGCGCATCCGGTCGACCTCGTTTGTGCTGGACGGAGAGGCCGTGCTGCTCGGCGTTCGACGGCATCTCCGACTTCGACGGCCTGCATTCCCGGAAGCACAATGACGAGGTGCAGTTCTACGCCTTCGACATGCTGGTAACGGACGGCGATGACATCCGGAAGCTGCCCCTCACCATGAGGAAGACCAACCTCGCCCGGTTGCTGGCGCGGCGTGTCGACGGCATCTTCATCTCCGACTTCGAGCGCGGCGAGATCGGGCCCGAGCTCTTCCGGCACGCCTGCCTCATGGGACTCGAGGGCCTTGTGTCCAAGTTGGACGATCGACCGTACCGGCCGGGCCGGTCACCTAACTGGGTGAAAGTCAAAAACCCCGCCTCTCCCGCCATGCTGCGGGCCAAGGATGCGTTCTCCTGATGGATGGCGATAAGCCCCAGTTGACGCGGCGCCGCTTTCCTGAGGCTCCTAGCGAGACATGGCACCTTTGGTATGACGATGTGCGTGTTGGGACGATAGCCAAAGCGGAGGGGCTAAGGGGCTTCACCTATTGGACCTGGGACTGCGGTTTCAGCGTTAACGGCGCCGGACGCGACCACCGATCCGGAGCAGCCGCGACCTATGAGGACGCGCGCGCAGCCTTCCTTGCCGCCTGGGCCGAATACCTTCCAAAGCGAACACCAGAGGAGTTCGACAACTGGCGCCATGAAGCCGCATGGACTGCCGAGAAATACGCCCGATGGGAACGCGGCGAACGCAGCGCGCCGCCATGGCCGCTGCCGACGGCGAAGCGGCTTGAGCTTTAATCACCGTGGCCTAAAAAGTTGCGGTAGGTTTAAGCCATGTCGAGCGATTCGCTATCCCAGGGGACAGCAGATGCAAGAGTACCGCGCTTACCTGATCGGCCGGGACGAGCATATCCAGCACCGCGTTGACCTAATCTGCAGGGACGAAAACACAGCCAAAGAACATGCCAAGCAGTTAGTGGACGGTCACGACGTCGAGCTATGGCAGGGTGCCCGAAAGCTGGCCCGGTTTTACCATAACGAGCAAGGCCGCCGGGACTTTGAAACAAATCCAGCGCGACCTGCATTGTCACCCCATGACGCGCGACGACGAATACAGAACAAAAGCGGCTGAGGCTCAAAGAGAAGCAGAGCGCGCACCTAGCGAGGTCGAACGAGCCGCTTGGCTGCGGGTGGTACAAGGCTTAATGAGAAAGCGTCCCCAAAGCCACGACGACAGTGAAGCCAAGTAGGCTTGCGCGAATGGGGATCGATTCCGTTCACCCCCGACGGTTTTTTTTATTGCTCCAAAAACGCCATGCGAACTAATCGGCGAATAGCTTGTTTTCAAACCTTATGAGTAGTGAAGCCACAACCCTGGTAAAAGAAGCCGAGCGATGCCGGAGGATCGCGCGGTCGATTGGCAATGCGGAAACGGCCGCCAAGCTAATCGAACTCGCCTTTGAATACGAACGGCGGGCTGGGCGGGAAATGGCGTCGACTCCCTATGAAAGAAAACCAACGACATGAGCATCATGGCTGGGCAGGTGTGGCGGTCTGGAGCCGAAGCGAAGTAATGAAATACCGCGACGTTGAATTTACAATCGGTCAGGGGCCTCGGACGGCAACTTGGAAATGGTCGGCTTCGCTTCGCGGGATTGAGATCCGAGGACAGGCGGCAACCAAGGCTGAGGCCGTGTCTGAAGCCGAGCGTTCGATCGACCGGGCACTGGTACTGAATAATCTGAAGCTGATCAAACCTGTTTCCGACAATCAAACGCTTTTAGGGCTCGCATAAGACTAAGGCCACACGGGCGTTACACCATATGGCCTTTAGCCGGGACTGTCCCGCTTGGCGCTTACTTGTTCCATTGTGAGTACTACCAAGTTTTCCCGAAATGCCTTTGCCCCAAACGGACCGGCCGTTAACCTCATGATCGGCGCCGGGAGAGCGTCGGGTTTGATAGATTTGCCTCCATTAAACCCTAAACCCCGTCCGAGGAAGCGACTGCCTCGGACGGGGTTTTACGCCGCTAGTGCCGCACAAGCCGTGCCAATCGCGCTGGGGCCGCCTTATCCACGGCTCAGGCAGGCCGCCAACTGGGGCGGCCTTACACTTTAGTCAGAGCTTTCTGACGGGGCGCAGCAGCCCTCTTTTTGCTAACGGCCGGTTCTGCAAGTGGCGCTTCGCGAGCAGGCCTGTCGCGATCCGCCGACCCAAACAGGGCCCTTCGAGCCTCTCTCCAGCGACGCTCCGCCTCCTTCAAGAGAACTTTGTCTAGGGGATCGACTGGTTTGAAACGTCGCCCTTCGGTCATGGTGCTCCATTTAATGCACGTCGATAAAAAATTGGCTTTGTAACAATGCTCGCGTAAACGGCCCCAACCGGGGGCCGCCAACCCGAATGATACGGGTTTTCCTCCAGCAGTCGGGGGGGCACCTTTCTGGCTGGAAGCTACAAATTAGACGCCTGACAAGTCAGATTGTTCAAAGCTTAGTGCCCGGTCGTTCGGCTTAACCCGTTCGGGGTATGAACAGAGATCGGCAATGGCGGCTTTCGCGCGCCTTATCGCTTGCGCGCCCACTCTGGTTGCGGAAAACTCCCGGCTTGTAGAGATAGCGCTGAGGGCGAAGGGGACAAAAGGAAGGGACTGATCGTCCAAAGGAGAGGTGACGATGGACGGAAAGATATTCAACAGCGAAGGACAGTACGTCGCCATCATCATTGCCAACCAAGTTTACAACCTATCCGGACAGAAGCTGTATGACCTCCGCGGTCAAAAAATTTACAAACTAACGGGCGAATTCGTGGGGCACCTTATCTCTACCGGTGCTGACAACGGCTCGACAAATCGAGCGACCGATTGTTTCCCAAACTCTAGAATCTCGCCCGCAGGTCGAGCTGTGGCTGAAGGCTAAAGCGAAGTGAAAATTTGGAAATGGCCCAGCAAACAGAAAATTCAAATCTGGATTATTGTAGCTCTCGTCTTCGTCATTTGGGTGGTTCTGCAGAACCCCGCACGTTGGCGCTGAAAGCACAGAAGTGAACCGGCTACGAAAGTATGTTGAGAGAATGCCAGATGGCCAAGAACTCCGTCTGGCCTACGCCATGTCGGAGACCGCACTTCCTGACGCGAGGCCGCGGTCGCGCTGGCAGGAAATTACACCCTTTAGCGCCGCCGACGAGGTCATGGCGGAGCCTGGGCTGAAGGACGTCTTCAAGGCCGCCATAGAGGGAGGTTTTGCGATCGTGCCGGACAGCGGGTTGAAGGCGAAGGGAAAATGAACGCCTTCCTGTATCCAGCACCTGAACTGCCCGACGAAACGCCTCTTGAACGCGTTCGATTTTCCACCCGAATCCGAAACGGGCTAAAGTTTGGAGGCCTCGAAACCGTTGGCGAAGTGCGATCCGCGTCTGATGTGATGCTGCTGAGCTTTCAGGACCTTGGTCCAGGCTCAGTACGCCACCTGCGCGATACGCTAGGCATGAAGGCAAAGGGGAAATGAGCGACCAATGACACGAGAGCGAAGGGTTCGAATGTACGCAAATCACCTTGCCCTCATGGTGCGAGGGAGCGAGGGCGCGTTCCAGTTGGTGGAGCGGCGCAACAACATGCGGAGTACGGTCGGCAAGAAACGAGAAATCGGCACGTATCGTTCCATCGACACACTTGAACGGGGGATCAAGCGGTACGGCGAGCGGATACTGTCTGCGGGGCTGAAGGCGAAGGGTAAATAGCGTGGCTCCCGACCCGCTTGTCATGCTCAAGTTCGCGACTTCCGTGGTGGGGGGCCTCAAGCACATTCGGCCCAAAACTGAATCTCGCGACGTTCGCATTCAGAACAACGTCTCGTATGTCCTCCGCGAAATTTACTTCGCACCCAGCGGCATCCTTAGTTTGTTGAACGAAATAGCGGAGGGTGAGCACCCAGCGGAAGTACGTCTCAGGCAGGCGCTGGCCGATTTCAATGACAAACAATGGAAAATCGAAGGGGCGCTACAGAGCGTGGAGTATGATGCGCTCAAAGATGAACTCGGCCTTAGCTTAAACGCGCTTAGGGCGCTCCATATGTTGCGTGAGGGCAAGAGCGAACTCCGCTGGACAGTTCAACAGGAGGTCAATTTCTACGGCCAAGATGGTGTATGGCCTAGTAAAACGAGAGTGCGAAGACTGATCAAGGCGATCCATGATCTGAATACGGAGATCGAGCGAATCGAAGCCATCATAAATCGGCGGGGTTCTGCGGCGCCCCACCCCCAGCCGCCGTCAAAAAAGCAAAAACAGTATAAAAAAAGGCGCCTTAGCCCGGCCAAAAGCCAAAAAGGCTAAGTAGTAAGGTTGTCGCTGTCTGATCCAGCGATTTGCCAAGCCCCACGGGGGTGCGGCTTTCGCGCGCCAGTGAAGGGGTGTCCTTCATCTCCCCCCGGGAATTAACCGAGTCCGGCCATGTGTATCGACCGGAAAGGGGATGCTCTCATTTGAGCTAACTGGCTTATCAGCATCTAAGCGCTCATTCCGCAAAATCATCCCTTGTGGGACGCTTTGGCGCGCCTGTAGGTTGCTGCATCAAATAGATGCGGCCAATGGGGGAAGTTTATGAATATCGACTGGGCTGTTGTGTTTGCGACGCTTGTCGGACCAGTGCTGGCGGTCCAAGCGCAGAAATTCATTGAACGATCTAAATCAAAGAGCGATCGTCGAAACCGCATCTTCGAGGCCCTGATGACAAATCGGGCCACCCGCCTATCGGACGGGTATGTGCAGGCCCTAAATCAGATCGATATCGAATTCCACTCGAAGTCCGATAAACCAGTTATTGATCGATGGCGGGCGCTGTTTGGAGAATTGAACAATGGTCCGCCGGACACCGCAGACCGCGCCACAGCCATCGCCTGGGTCGATAAATGCAATGACAGGCTCGTGGATCTGCTCATGGCCATGGGCAAGGCTCTGGGTCGAACTCATTCGGAGGAGGAGATTCGCCGCGGCATCTATTACCCAAAAGGAAGGGTGGATCTCGAGCAATCTCAGCTAGCGGTGCTTTCCGGACTTCAGAGGCTCCTCGATGGAACTAGCGCGTTGAAAGTGGAGAATGTTGGAGGCGCCGGTCCGTCTGAGCTTCAGATTGCCACCCTGCGGAAACTGCACGATGCGTATGACGAGACCGGGGCGCTGAGGGTGACATTTACTAACGCGCCCGAGAAGGGAAAATTAAATTGACCCTCACTTCTGCGCGTCAGCCCCCGCATTCCCCTTTCTGATCGGTCTCCGATCAGTATTCACCGTTTTGAACGGAAAGAGGTCGGCATGAGCAGCGATACTGCTAGACAGGCCATGGAGTATGCGTCCATTGGCGCCATTGACGTTGTGAACGACAAAAAGCGCAGGGACATCATGATCGGATTTCATGGCGACCCGAATGAGGAAGAGAAGGATTTATACGTCCGCTTCCCGCCTGCTAGCGCCCCAGTCCTCGCCGTCCTGCTGCATAAGGCGGTCCAAGACCTCGATAAATCAGCCAGTGAAACATCGGTAGTTGGGCAAGCTCTTACCGTTTCGGGTGCACACTCACTTGAGCCAGTGATGGGCGAATGTGCGATTGAGGTGACGTGCCTTGGATTTCACCTTCCGCTTGTGATGCCCAAACAAGTGGCGCTGAATCTAATCGCTGAATTGTACAAGTCCTTAGAGGGGATCGACCAGCCCTCGCCACGCGGCAAGCCATCCTGATTAATTTCATTCGAACCGGCGTCGGTGCATGCGGATCGGGGTCGGGTTTCGGTCTATTGCACATCGTTATGATCCAATCACGTAGTCGCCACCACAGCCAAGCGCGGTGCGGCCGCGATCAATGTCTCTTTGTGGACCTGCAAATGCTGAACACGTTCACCATTTCGCAATTTGTCGAAGAACGCCGCGTACCTGCAGGCCTGATAGTAATTCTGCGACGTCATGTACGATGGCAAAAACAGGTTTTGGTATCAGGCCAACTTGGGTCGCAGCTCGGCGTGAGGCCCTCGAACTCATGGACGATTCCGGTTTCGACTGCGGCGGTGTTGCCCAGGGTATCTTCCGTCGCCTTCTCGCTCTCCAGAAACGATCTCGAATATCCCGTTCTATCTGCAAAAACGTCGATTGTCCGATCATCGATCCGCGCAAGGCCATCAGCGTAAGATCGCAGGATATCCGCGGTCACCTGCTCTGGTAGATCGGCCCGATCGCGGTGCGTCGGGTGCAGCAGAAATTCCGCGCCCACCTTCGCCCTGCGCAACCCCGCTGCCATATAGATCAACAACGCTGATGAAAAACACTCGGCGGTTGCCGTCGCTACGATCGGAACGGGTAGTGCCCTTAGCAGAGTGTAAATTGCGAAACCTTCCTCCGCGCTTCCGCCGGTCGAAATGTTATCAATGCTCAGCCCACTATAGGGTCCCGCGGTGGCCAGCTTTTCACGAACAGCCCGCACTGATATCGGTTTATCCGGGCCAACTGCGCCCTTTAGTGTGAGTTCTAAAATCATGACCGACGCTCGGCGACCGCATCTGAGTGCCTAAGCCGCAATAATTCGGCCATGGTGACGCAATGCTGCGCGTAGTCGCGCGTCTGGAAGGCTCCCTCGGGACACGTTTTGTCCAGCGTTAGCGCATGGGCAAAGCATTTTTCCGCCTGTTGATCATAATGTTCCGCGATTTCCAAGTCTGAATACACCCTTTCCATCGCCGTTTTCCTCTAAGCGAAAAATAGATCGTAGGTTGGTTTACGTTTCTCGCCACCGGAACAGGTGGCCATGCCGATCGACATTGCCAAACTTACAGCGCCATCGATGCGATTGGTCGACTTGTCTTTGGCAAACATGCGATGGCTGGTACGGTTCGTTTCATATATCACGGCGGACATGCACATCTTCATCGCCGGATTGTCATGAATCACAATTCGCTCTTCGATTACCGCCGCCTCGAGCTTATTGATAGAGTCTGGCATCCACAAATACACCTCATCGGCGCCGGTCTCGGTCTTTCCCTTCGTTTCCGAAACCACTCGCTTTTGAAACCCCTGCGGATGGACCACACACGGCAGCGATAGCCCTCGCTCGGTCAGCTGCTCTCGCAGGTTCTCAAGCCCATATTGGTCACAACCGATGCAAACGGGCTGGTACTTGGCGCAGATAGCGCCGAGCGCGTCCGAGACCCAGCCGTAACCGATCCGCCGACCTGGCACCGCTTCCATGAATTGTCTTTCTACCCATAGCGGGTACGGAGCTCGATCTATTTTCGCGCGATCGTGAAGCGTGTCTTTCGGAGTCCAAAACCATGTGCGCGAAGCAAACCGCCATTTATCGACGGTCTTTTCGAGCAGCCACGTCAGCGTGAACGCCGTCAGATCGTTTGCTCTCGAAAGGTCGAGCCCTCCGAAGCAAGGATAGCCGCTTTCCGTCAACGCATCAGCGTCCACGTCACCGAACACGACTTCAAGCGCGGCTCGCGAGAATGCAGCCGTAGCGCTATCGGTCCATTCGCAGAAATGGAGGCGCCGCACCATTGCCTCTTTGCTCGGCATGCCAACAGCCTCAGCGACTTGCTCGCGAATGAATTGAGGCTTGATCGTTACTCCGAGATTGGGGTTAGCCTTGATCCAGCAAGTTTCATCGTTGAATACGTCATCTTCCGGATCCATTGCGCAGACGTAGGCAAACCATGCGTCGTTTTCGACGTCGCCATTTGCGACACGGATCGAGAATTCATGCTCCGCGAAGCAGACAGATTTCGGATCGAAACCACTGTTGGTGATCTCCAAAATCAACGCGTCCTGATTGCCCTTCGTGCCCGCGCGTAGCATTTCAATGACCGAATTGTCGGGGTGTTCGTGGATTTCATCGATTAAAGCACAATAAGGACGAATGCCCGATTTTCCTTTTTTGTCCGACGAGATCGGTTTGAAAAACGAGGATTTGGTAACGTCGGTTAGTTGCCAGACCGGATTGACGCCGGAGGGAACCAGCCGGCCGTGCAATTGGGGTGATCTCTCCCACATCGCTACGGCGTCTCGGAAGAGAATGGCGGCCTGGTCTTTGTCGGTCGCAGCGCTATAGACTTCGGCGCGCAGTTTACCTGTCGCGGTTAACATGTAGTGGCCGATTCCAGCAGCTAGAGGCGACTTGCCGCAGCCCTTCCCCGCCTCAAGATAAGCGCGGCGGAATCTGCGAAGGCCACCCTTTTTCCAGCCGAACAACGACCCAGCGATAAAGCACTGCCATGGAGCCAGAACAAATGGAACGGCACGGCTTGTAACAACGCCCTCGTCATCGCGCTCCTCAATTTCGACCGTAAGCACGTCGCGGAAGTATCCCACAACCCGCCTGACCGCCTTCACGTCCCAGAAAAGGCCGCGCTCTTCTGCGGTCTCTAGGTCGTGGAGATGCCGGCGGCAAGCCGCTCGGACATGAGGGCCGGCCACGATTTTTCCGTCGACCACGTCACGCGCATATCGCGTGGCGGGATCAGAAATACGCGGCGGCTGGGTCGTCTTTTTCGCTTTGGCCATCGGCCTTAACTCGAGTTCGTGCTGAGGGTGTCATTCCAAATTCCGCCAGCCAGCCGCGGATTCGGCGATCGGCGTCGTTTCGCTGCGCGACTGCAGGGTGAGATCGGTACATTTTGTCGCCGCTGGCTGTTTCGGTCGCGTAAGTCTCGGATCCGAATGCTTTGAGCTCAGCGCGCGCGGCCAGGTAGTCCGCATAGGCCTCGCAGAGCAGTTCAAGCGCTACGGCATCTACTTCGGACAGGATGCCCATGCGGTCTAAGAGGCCCGACACATACCCCCACGCTTCGCGACCGCGGTCGCTCATGTGCTCCGGCGCCGATGGCCGGGCTCGCCTCACCTTGGGTTCGGCAGCGCTCAACGGCCTCCGACCCGGGTTTCCCCGGACGAGCTTCAGGTGGCTAGGTGCTGGCTTCCGTCCCTTCAACTATTTCCTTTCAGAAACGCGACTGCGCGTATGAACCGCCCCTAGCGGTTATTTTCCCCAGTGTTATCAGAGAATTACCCTCCCCCCCGGTGCCGGGCGGAGCCGAACGACGGATGACGCGGATCCGTAGGCCAGCCATCAGAGCCAACGGCCGATGCAAAGCCTCGCTTTTCTTCCCGCTGCTTCGATGCATCGTGGTGGGGCTTGCACAAGCTCTGAAAAGGGCCGCCCCAGAACATGGTTTCGTTTCCCTCATGGCGCTCTAGGTGATCACAAATGGTCGCACGCACTTGTTGTCCGGCGTTGGCACAGTAAACACAGAACGGTTGCGCTTTCAGCTGAGCGGCGCGTATGGCGCGCCAGCGCGTGGTGAAGTACCACCGGCGCCAGCCTTCGGCCGCCGCGCTCCGCTTGCTGGTAACTGTACCCGTCATTCATCCACCAAGCATTTATCATGCAGACATGGGCCCATCAGGCGAGCCTGATCCCGTCCGCGCGTTCGCGGCTGCTTCGCTGATCGGGCACGATGTCGAATGCAACGCGCTGGCCAGGTGCCGGTCGAAACGTGCCGGCGAGAAATTTAACGTGCATGAATACATCAGGCCCGTCGTCGCGCTGAATGAAGCCGAAGCCCCGATCGTCGTTCCAAACCTTGATTGTGCCAGTGTACATGGTCCCGCTCGTTTAGTGAGTATCGACGCCACCGCGCAAAAGCCATGCGCGCAGACGTTTCATTGCTTCGTCGAGATCATCTAGCGCCGCTGCGCGCTGTTCGTTCAGAATGTCTAAAGCTTGTTCGGTAGTCATGGCACCGCGGGCCGTGACGCTGTCAACGAAACGCCGTTCGGTTTCCTTGATGATCCGCAATGCAGAGTCCTTGGCTCTCGAGATAACCTCATCAACGTTCTTGGTCGCATGATCGATCGTCATTTCGAACCCCCGCGCTTTACGGCTAACTTCCAAATTACGTTTGCGCCCTCACCCGGCCGTACGCCGACTGATTTCACGTCGGTGTACCAAATCGATCCCGAATGAGTGACGAACGTTCCCGGCTCATAGGATTTTTCGGCAGACCAAATGCCCAAATATTTTAGAGTGGGACGCTGCTGGATATCTGCGGCGATTTGCTCAAGCTTGATTAAGCGATCGATCCCCGGTCGCATTGATTTTTCGACAAAGTCACGGATCGGCGTCGCCATCGCAGCCATGAGAGCCTCAATCTCTTTCAACCGCTGATCCGAGAGCCCGGCCTGGAGTGCAAATTGTCGCTTTTCCTCCGCGGTCACGTCATCAAGCTCCGCCACTTGCGACGCTGTAAATGACTTGCCGCGAAGTACGTACATCCTCTCAGCCATTGCGCGCCTCTTCCCTCAATATTTTCTCGGCTAAAGTTTTGTACGCCTTGGTGAACGCCAGAGGAGAGGCGGACGTAACATTTACCCCAACCAACGAGAGCGCTTTTGATGTCTCTCCGATTTCCGAGATTGCCGCGTCGAGAGCAACGATCGAGTCTAAGAGATTTTCGGCAGCCCGCCTCCGAACGCTTGCGAGCGCAGCGGCGACCGCCCGCCCGTGATCTGGCATCAAACGATCGATCTCCCGGCGGAGTTTGGCGGCGCGAGCGTTGAGATCAGCAACACGCAGATCGATATCGGACTGCTCTTGTCGTAGGGCATCTTCTTCTGCTTTGAAAACAGTCCTGTTCGGCGACTGAACGTGCAGCCTCTCGAAGATTTCGGCACGCCGTTTTGCCAGCGGCAGCCGTGCTGCAACAATTTCGAAAAAGGCGCGCTCCGCCTCGATCAACGCCGGGTGCTTTTGTACGCCTGCGACTATCGCGGCGACTTCAGATCGCTGGGGCCCGGCGTTGGGAATCATCGCCCGGATTGTCGAAACCAAGTTCACGAAGTGCGTCCCTTCTAGTGGGAGGTGAAGCATGCAAGAGAAGCTATCATCCGAAGCCGGCCGAACTCGTAACGTCGTTACAGACCTAACTTTTTGCGGAGGACTAGCGCGGCCGCAATCGCTACCGCGAGATCCCGAGGATCTGGCCGCTCAATCGACCACCCTTCCAGAAAACCTAGATCGGACAGATTGTCGGCGTCGGCCGGCGCGACCTCGAGCTTGACCAGAACTTTCCCGGCCTTTTTGCGCGCCCTGAATGCGCCTACCCGCTCTGCGACGGTCTTAGCCGCCGGGCGTGTTTTGGATTCCGGCGGGTCGGTGACGCTCATGCGCCACCCTCTGCATCGGGAACTACTAGCCGAAGATGTCCCTCCGATGCCGAAGACGTCCCTTCCCAGGAAAGGACACCTTCGGTGTGCGAGGGGCATCTTCGGAGCGACCAAACCCAGCCGCCCTTCATTCCTGACTTCTCCGGTTTGATCCCGAGAGCGTCCTTGGCTGTCCTGAGGCTCTTGGTGCTGATACCGGCCTCCCGGGCGGCGGCCTGGACTTCCTTTGCGGGCACCGGCCCGGCGGCGAGCAGGTCCTCCAGGAAGTCGCTGGCCTCATCCTTAGCCGATCGAGCGGACTCGCCACCCAGCAGTGCGGCAAGCGCCTTGTCGGCGGAGATGGTCACCGGCGCGCTCTCGTACATCACGCGGCTGGTCGATATCGATTTGCCATCATGCTGGATCTGGCAACCCTCGATCCGGTAAGCCATCCCGGTTCCCAACGGGCCAATGTTTGACTTCGACGGAATCAGCAACTTTCGGGTTTCGTCCGCCTCGTCCGATGTAACGATGAAAGCCGCCCGCGCGGCGTTGACGAAGGCGACAGAGCCGATAAAGCGGGAGTTAGCCGTACCGGCCCCCTTCGAAAAATGATTGTTTGCGACCACGACAACCCGAGTCCTGGATGCGAAGTCGTTCAGCGGGTCCAGAACACCGCGAACGTCTGCGTTCTTATGGCTGTCGACGGTCCCGAGGTAGCTTGTGATCGGGTCGAGGATCACCAAGATCACATTCGGCAACTGGTCGATCAGTTCTTCAAGTCGGTGAAGATCAGCCTGCAGGCTGAAGCCTCGGTGACGTTGCTGCTCGTCGCTAACTGATCGGATAACAAATACCCGAGTCATGTCGGCGCCAGCAGCGATCAGCCGTGGAGCAAGGGTGTCGGCCACATCGTCTTCGGAACTGAGCCAGATTACATCCCCAGCTTCGGCACCGGCGGCACCGTCCGGCCAGATGTCACCGGTGGTCGCCCTAGCAGTAAGATCGGCCAATATGGTGCTTTTGCCCTGCCCGCCCTCGCCTGCCAGACCGTGAGCCTTTCCGCGCGCCAGCCGGTTAGGCCAGAGATATTCGATTGAGATCGGCGTTATGTCACTCATCCTGATGACGTTCAGGCCGCCGGAACTGTGCTTGTTATTTGTCGCGGGTTTGTCGCTCAGGTTGGTGCGAACGTGTCCGGCGGCGACACCATCAGTTTTGGCCTCGGCCGACTGGATCGCTGCGGCGAGGCAATTCGTAATGAAACTATCGTCCAGACCAAGTGCTTCGCCGGCGCTCTGAAATCGATCGCCTATGTCGGCTTTGTTCAATCCGCCACCAAGCGCAGCCGCCATACCGTCCCGGCAGCACTGCGCGAACACGACGGATTCCTTCCCCGCCTCCGCACTCATGATCGTTCGCAGCGCGCTATCAACGCCTTCAGAGTAAATTGATCGGTGATAATTCATGGAGCGGCGGCCCCATAAGCGAGGCGTGCAACGGTCGCCGCGGTCTCCGGCGGCAAGAAAAATAAACGGGCAAGTCGCCGCTGTTGAATTTGCTCCGCTGATGTGGCAATATCTTCAGGCTTTCCAGGCACTGACGCAATTGCGATTGGGTCGCCCACTACGGCGGCCCTTTCGATTTCTGTGATCATTTTCTCAATTTTGCTCCTAGGAATTCGGCGATGAAGAACGCCCCGCTTTGAGCGTGGGATTCACTCGGCGTGCCCGACGATCGCCAACGGCAATCCCGCCCACGAGAGACATGCTCGATCCGGAACAGCGGCGATCCGTCGGTGCGATCCCGATCAGCAAGGATCGTCACTTCGCCACCGAGACGCTGGATGTCAGTCGAAAATATTGGCTTGGCGTGGAAGGTCCGCAAACTACGCACAGGCAGTTACCGCATTGCGTTTCGCCCAGCCTTCAGGGTCGCGTTTCCAATCGGAAATGACCGATCGGTGGGCGGCGTTCTTTTTCGGGCTCAGTTTGAAATAGCGCGGGAAAATGCCGACTTTTTGCATACGCCAAATCGTTGGCGCGGAAAGTCGAACTTCCTTTTCGACTTCCTTCGACAGCATAATGTCGGGGAGTTCGAATGGGCCGTCGGTCATGGTCATTTGCTTCACCCTTCAGATTGTTTCGGGTGACGCCATACTCATTCAGGAGACATGCCTGCGTAATCACATAGATCTTTTAATTAGAGGCGCGATCTATAGTACTCAGCCGCCAGCACTTAGAGGTCCAATTTGTACGGCCACTTTGTAGACCAACTCCTAAAGGCGGAAACGGGATCTGCGTCCAAGTCGAGATAAACAAACCCAACCCGCAGAAAATCTGCAAATTTTGATGATGGATTCAACGCTTTTGACGGCGCGGGCCTGTTGCCCATCAGCCACCAAATACACCGCAGCGACTCTATGGCTTGTAACGCATCCCAGCGGATGTTTCGTTTGTCTATCGTGACGTTGATTGCTGCTTCAATATCGGAACAGGCTTCATTGATCGCCTCTTCAGACATAATCTCCTTTAGGCTAAGTAAACCAGCAACCAGAGGCGAACCGGCTGCTGTAGCTTGGTAGTATGGAAGCGCCTGAACATTTTCGAGTTCTAAAAGGCCAGAACCGGAGATAAAGTTTAGGCACTCCTTCAAAGTGGCTAGATCGGCGTGTGCATGTCGCCGATTCACAGGTTCAACGTGATTCAACCAGTAACGGGTAGCCAGTTCGACCGCCAACCAGCCACACTCTTCAAGGTCATGCCTTGGTGCAAGAAATTCGCGAAAAGCGTCCTGAAAGCATCGGGCTCGATCCCAATACTTAGTCTCGATTAAGTTTTGAATTTTCATGTGCATGAACCCTACTTAGGCTGCTCAGACCATGCCGTTACAAGGGCGCCATCCCGTAACCGCGGCATATATGCCGGCGGCTGACAAGGTGGCCTCGCGATCTCCCGCAGCTTCGCCGCCCAAAGCTCCAAAGCCTCCCTCTTCTCGTCGAAATATTCGTAAACGTCATAGACTCGTTGGATGTTCGGTTTGACGTGAGCCAGCATTGCTTCTTTCACTTCGACAGAAATTCCCTTGATGCGGGATAGCCGCGAGCGCACAGTTCTTCTAATGTCGTGATTGGTGAAGTGCGCCAAAACGACGGCTTCGTGATCTTCGCCCCGCTCGATCGCAAACTCGCGTAGCACCTTGATCATTTCGGCGTTGAGCTGGTTTTTCATGTCTTCGCTCAGCCGCATCGGCGTTTCGCCGCCGCTGTATGAAAACAGGAACCTGCCTCGCTTCGGGCAAGCCTCGTAAACCAGTTCGTGCAAAACTGCCGTGACCGGGACGACATGGTGAAGCTTTCCCTTCATCCGGCTTGCCGGGATCGTCCACTCCCACGAGTTGGTGCGGAGATTCCATTCGCTGCGATCGGTGTTCAAAAGTTCGCGGGCGCGCAACGCGGTCAAGATCAAGCCGCGATAGTAGGGACCGACGGGATATGGCAGGCGGTTAGCTGCGATCCAAGCAGCCCGCAGCTCTTCATCGTTGAGAACTCGCTGGCGCGGAACGATCTTTCCGACGATCTTCGATATTTTGATGGTTGCGCACGGGGAAAGCTTTAGGCCGTAGACTCGCTGATCGACGGCCCACGAGAAGAACCCGCCCAAATCGTTGAACAGTTGCCGCGCCTGTGAGGGCGTCTTAACAACCCGCGGGTTTACGACCTTGGCCAGAATGTCCAGGTCGGTGATCTCGGCAATGGGCGTGTCCTTGAAAATCGGAAGTAGGTGATTTTCGATACGCTTTTTGATCGCCTTACCCGATCGTTGCCTGGCCAGCTTGCGCTCGAAATAATCTTTCATGACGCTGCCAAAGGTATCGGCACGACGCTGCGCCTGCTCCTCCCTTGCCCGCGCTTCAACATAGGCCGGATCAAGGCCCTGCTTGATCATCACGGCCCAGCTGCGCGCCTTGTCGCGCGCCGCCTCCAGCGTGATCGCATCGACCTTGGCGATCTCGCGCCGGGCCTGATTGGCGGCGCCCGGGAAACGGGCCTGGAAAATGTAGGTCTTGGCGCCGGTGTCGGTGACACGAACCCCGAACCCCGGTACCAGCGCGTCCATCGTCTGCGATCGCGTGCCTTTGAGGGCGGCCTTGAGCGATTGGACTTTTCGGTCTGTCAGGGTTTGGCGGGCCATGCTAGGTTCCATCTAACTTGCAGATGACAACCGCCGGGACATCACCGGGGCATCATTTTGGTTGAGATGCAGCGTGGTCGTATGAGACGGTAAGAAATCAAAAAATGCAACAAGTGCCTGTGAATCAACGACTAGTGCAACTCTGTGAAATGTTCTGAAACTCTTTGAATTAGCTTTCAGAACAAACTATGTAGATAACAACCGACCCGCCCCGCAAAGGGCCGGATCTGTTACGTAATCAGGCCGGTAGCCGGGAAGCGACCGAGTTGAATATTCCGAATATCATTACACTGGGTCGCATCATCCTGGTGCCCATTATCGTCTGGGCGATCGCCTCGAGGCAGATGGAGATCGCATTCGCGATCTTCGTGATCGCCGGCGTCAGCGACGCCGTCGACGGTTTCCTCGCCAAGCGCTTCAATATGACCAGCGAGCTCGGCGCCCTGCTCGATCCCCTCGCCGACAAGGCGCTTTTGGTCTCGATCTACGTCTCGCTCGGAATCTGGGGCGCGGTGCCGCTGTGGATCGTGATCCTGGTGGTGTCGCGCGACATCATGATCGTCACCGCCGTGATCGTGTCATGGTTGTTCGACAAGCCTATCCCGATGAAACCCTTGATGGTCTCGAAGCTCAACACAGTGGCGCAGGTTGCGTTCGCCGCCCTGGTGCTGGCGTCGCTCGGCTTCAACTTCAAGCCGACGCCATACGACCTGATCCTGATGGGTTTTGTTACGGTCTTTACTTTGGTTTCCGTCTCCCTCTATCTCGTGGAGTGGGTGCGGCACATGGGTACGATCGAGGCCAAATAGGCCTGCCTTGCTGAAGCGTTTGTTTGACGCGTTTTCTACCGCAGATAAGTCGACGCAATCTGCGTATACTTGATTGCTATGCGAACCGGTACCCGCTTCGCTTGAAAACGTCATGGTTCCGGAGACTTGCGTGGCAGTTCGCGTTCAACCCCGTCAGCTTGCCTTTGCGCTGCCGCACGCCGAAAGCCTGACCCGCGACAATTTTCTGGAAGGGCCGGCCAATGAGGCGGGCCTGGCGCTGATCGAAAGCTGGCCCGACTGGCCCAACCGCATCATGCTGCTGGTTGGCCCGGAAGGCTCCGGCAAGAGCCATCTCGCCGCGATATGGGCCGAGCAAGCCGGCGCCCGCTCGATTTCCGCACACGCTTTGACGCCCACCGCCGTACCCGGCGCGCTAGCGACGGGCGCGCTGGTGGTCGAAGACCTGAAAGCGGGGGATTTCGACGAGCGCGCGATGTTCCATTTGATGAATCTGGGGCGGGAAGACGAAGCTTCGATTCTGATGACGGCGCGGATCGCGCCATCGGCCTTCGAGGTCGAGCTGCGCGATCTGCGCTCGCGGCTGCGCGCGGTGCCGACGGTGCCGCTATTGCCGCCCGACGATTTGCTGTTCCGCGGCCTGATCGTCAAATTCTGCGCCGACCGGCAGCTGAGCATCGACGAGACGGTCGTGAGCTATCTCGCCAGCCGGATCGAGCGGTCCTATGCGGCTGCGCGCCAGGCCATCGACCTCTTGGACAGCGAGGCTCTGCGGCTCGGTCGGCCGGTGACGCGGGCGCTGGCGGCCGAATTGCTGCGCAACGCCTGACGGGCGCTTGCTGCCGCTGCGCGCCATGTCACGCCCCTGCCGCCTTGACGGCGGCCGCCGGCGGAACATCAATGTCATCGAAACGTCATCCAACTATCACATGGTGCGCATTGCATCCGCCTAGACTGGCGCTGCGTTCCAACTGAGATGGATCGAAACTTCATGGACTCGGCACAAGCTATTGAAATAAAAGAAAAAGACGAAAGTGCCGAAGCGCCGCCGGCGATCGCCACCAGCCCGGAGCGATTCATCAATCGCGAGCTGTCCTGGCTGCATTTCAATCGCCGGGTGCTCGAGGAAGCCGTCAATCCCGGCCATCCCGTGCTCGAACGGGTCCGGTTCCTGTCGATTTCAGCCAATAACCTTGATGAATTCTTCATGGTCCGTGTCGCCGGTATCAAGGCGCAGGTCCGCGAAGGGATCGCCGAACGCAGCCCGGATGGCCTGACCCCCTCCGAGCAGCTCGTGCGCATCAACCAGACGGTTTCGGAACTCGCCTCCGACCAGCAGGCAATCTGGCGCGATCTGCGCAGCACATTGTCGGAGACCGGTATCGTGCTGGTCGATGGCCACGACGTCACCAAGCCCGAGCGGGCCTGGATCGAGGAACATTTCCTCCACAACATCTTCCCGCTGCTGACGCCGCTCGCCATCGATCCGGCGCACCCCTTCCCATTCATCCCGAGCCTCGGCTTCACCATCGCGCTGCATTTGGCGCGGGTCGCCGACGGCAAGCCGATGAACGCGTTGATCCGCATGCCCGGCAAGATCGACCGCTTCATCCGCATGCCCGCGGGCAAGGACGGCGCGGTGCGCCTGATCACGCTGGAACAGGCCACCGGCCTGTTCATCGGCCGCCTGTTCCCCGGCTACACCGTCAAGGGCCAGGGCGCGTTCCGCATCATCCGCGACTCCGAATTGGAAATCGAGGAAGAGGCCGAGGATCTGGTGCGCCTGTTCGAAACCGCGCTGAAGCGGCGGCGACGCGGATCGGTGATCCGGCTCGAAATCGAAGCCAAGATGCCGGAAGAGCTTCGCGCCTTCGTGCAGCAAGCGCTTTCCACCGCCGACGACGAGATCTTTCTGGTCGACGGCGTGCTGGCGATGAACGAACTGTCGCAGCTGACGCGGCTCGATCGGCCCGACCTCGAATTCGTGCCCTACGTGCCGCGCCATCCCGAGCGCGTGCGCGACCATGGCGGCGATATCTTCGCTGCGATCCGGCAGAAGGATCTGGTGGTCCATCACCCCTACGAATCCTTCGACGTCGTCGTGCAATTCCTGCAACAGGCCGCCCGAGATCCCGACGTCGTCGCCATCAAGCAGACGCTCTACCGCACCTCGAACAACTCGCCGATCGTGCGCGCGCTGGCCGAAGCCGCCGAAGCCGGCAAGTCGGTGACCGCCTTGATCGAACTGAAGGCGCGGTTCGACGAGGAAGCCAATATCCGCTGGGCGCGCGACCTCGAACGCGCCGGCGTGCAGGTGGTGTACGGGTTCATCGAACTGAAGACCCACGCCAAATTGTCGATGGTGGTGCGCCGCGAAGGCGGCAACCTCACCACCTATGTGCACACCGGGACCGGAAATTATCACCCGGTCACCGCGCGGATCTATACGGATTTGTCCTACTTCACCTCAGACCCGATCATCGCGCGCGATGCGGCGCGAGTGTTCAACTACATCACCGGCTATGCCGAACCCAGCGACATCGAGCGCATGGCAGTGTCGCCGCTGACGCTGCGCAAGCGCATCATCGAGCACATCAAGGGCGAGACCAGTTACATCCGCCATGGCAAGCCCGGCGCCATCTGGATGAAGATGAACTCGCTGGTCGACCCCGACATCATCGATGCGCTGTATGAGGCCTCGCAGGCCGGCGTCTCGATCGAGCTCGTGGTGCGCGGCATCTGCTGCCTGCGGCCCGGACTGCCCGGACTTTCCGAAAACATCCGCGTCAAATCCATCATCGGCCGGTTCCTCGAACACGGCCGAATCTACTGCTTCGGCATGGGTCAAGGCCTGCCGAGCACAAAAGCTGCTGTGTATATCTCGTCCGCCGACATGATGCCGCGGAACCTGGACCGCCGCGTCGAGGTGCTCTGCCCGCTGCAAAATCCTACGGTGCATCAGCAGGTTCTCGAACAGATCATGGTCGCGAACCTGAAGGATACCGAGCAAAGCTGGCAATTGTTGCCCGACGGGTCTTCAACGCGTATGAAGGCCGCGAAAGGCGAAGAGCCGTTCAATCTGCACAACTACTTCATGACGAATCCGAGTCTGTCAGGCCGTGGAAAGTCTCTCAAGGAATCTTCGCCGCGCCGCCTCACGCGCCGTAATGAGCGTCAGCATTCGTCCTAGCGGGTTGCGTCATATGGGGGATTGGCGGTGAAGCGGCCGCGCAAGCGCGCTAGCAGCGTCGCCGTCATCGATATCGGTTCGAACTCGGTTCGTCTCGTCGTCTATGAAACGATGGCGCGCAGCCTCGTCACGATCTTCAACGAGAAGGCGCTGTGCGGGCTCGGCCGCGAGGTCCAGACCACCGGGCTGCTGGCGACCGACGCCGTCGCCAAGGCATTGACCGCGCTGCGGCGGTTTCGCGCGTTGTGCAGGATCCAGAAGGTCGGCCGCGTCTATGCGATCGCCACGGCGGCCTGCCGCGACGCCTCCAACGGCCCCGATTTCATCGCCAAGGCCGAGCGCATCTGCGGCGCCACCATTCAGATCCTGTCGGGACCGCGCGAGGCCAAATTGTCGGCGCTCGGCGTCGTCTCCGGCGTGCACGATCCCGACGGCATCGTCGGCGATCTCGGCGGCGGTTCGCTCGAACTGATCGACGTGCACCGCAACCGCGTTCGCAGCGGCGTCACGCTGCCGCTCGGAAGCCTGGCGCTGCAGGACCTGTCGGACAAATCGCTGAAACGCGCCGAGCGGATCGTCTCCGACGAACTGTCCGACGTCGCCCAGCTCAAGGCCGGCCACGGCCGTACCTTCTATGCGGTCGGCGGCACCTGGCGCGCGCTGGCGCGCATCCACATCATCCAGAGCGACTATCCGCTGCGGGTGATGCACGGCTATTCGATCCCGGCGGCGGATGCGCTCGACTTCGCGCAGCGGCTGCGGCGGCTGGCTGCGGCCAACATGCTGGCCAATATCGAGATGATCTCCGACGCGCGGCGGCCGCTGCTGACCTATGCGGCGCTGGTGCTCGAACACATCATTCGCGTTGCCAAACCCAAGACCATCGTGTTTTCGACCTTCGGCGTGCGCGAGGGGCTGTTGTACGAAAAGCTGCCGCCATCCGAGCGTGCCCTCGATGGATTTATCTGCGCCGCGCAAACGCTGAACCAGCTGTTGTCGCGCTCCGCCCGCCATGCCGAAGAACTGGTCTCGTGGACCGATCGTCTGGTCAGGGTCGTCAAGCTGCGCGAAACGCCTGAGGAACGCCGGCTGCGCCACGCCGCCTGCCTGCTGTCCGACATCGGCTGGCGGGTGCATCCGGACCATCGCGGCGAAGAGACGCTGAGCCTGATCACCAACGGCAATTTCGGCTCGATCAGCCACCAGGGCCGCGCCTTTGTCGCGCTGTCGGTGTTTTACCGCTACGCCGGTCTCAGCGAGGAAAACGAACCGCCGGCGCGGATCCGCGAGCTGGTGCCTCCGGCGATGGACGAACGCGCCAGAATGCTCGGCGCGGCGTTCCGCGTTGCGCATCTGATCTCGGCGGCACGAACCGGTGTGCTGCCCGCGACGCATTTCCGCAGCCAGGGCCGCAAGCTGATGCTGGTGTTCGAGCACCGGATGGTCGATCTGGTCGCCGACCGTGTCGGCAGCCGCTTCAAGCAGTTGGCGCGGCTGGTCGGACGCACCGGCTCGATCGTGCGGCGGTAGCGTGTGAATCCTGGCGTCAGGCTTCTGCCTGATCCACGCTCGCATTATCCTCGTCGGCTTGCAGGATCGTTTCCGAAAGACGGGCGGCCGCTTTCTGGAGCGGAGCGATAAAGCGATCCAGTTCGGCGAAGCTCACGCGCGCCACCGGGACGGAAACGCCCAGGCACGCGATCAATTCGCGATCCGGCGATACGATGGGGACCGCGCATCCGACCACGCCCTTCACATACTCCTCGTTGGTCTTGGCCCAGCCGCGGTGCCGGGTCTCCTCCAGAACCCTCAGCAACGCGTCGGAATCCACGACGGTGGTTTCCGTATATTTCGTCAGAGCAAGCTCGCGGCACAACTTCTCGCGCGCCCTTTCGGGCAAACGGCTCATGTAGATCTTACCCGTCGACGTACAGTGGATTGGAGCGGCCTCGCCCGGATTGAATTGCAGGCCTTGCGGTTGCGACACGCGCACACTGTCCACGTAGGCGACCACGTTGTCGCGTACCACTCCGATCTCGCATTGCTCGCCAATTTCGCCTGCGACCGCTCGCAACACCGCGTGACGGCGCGCCGTACGAAAGGCGGCGCCAATGACCTTCGCGGACAACGTGACCAGCTGATTGCCGACCACGTACCGCTTGGTTCCCAGCGCCTTCTGAAGCAGGCCGCGCTCCTCCAGATTTCCGATCAGCCGATGCGCGGTCGGAAGTGGGAGCGAAAGCGCATGGGCGATCTCAGCGACCGAAACGGCTTTGGTCTGCCCGGCGACATGACCAACGACGGCAAATGCGCGGTCGAGTGGTCCATCGCTTCTGGCTTGTTCGGCCATGTGAAGTCTCCAATCCGGCTGCTGCTCTCGACATAAATTATCATTTTTTGGAATGAAAACCACATAAATATGAAAATTATGTTGTACGCGCGGCGACCGCCATTCCCGCCGCTGCGAATTTCGCTTCGTCGATGGGCCGCGTGCCATGCCGGCGGGGCGCTCAACGGGAGAGAAGGATGTCTCGTCACTACGACGTCGATGCCGTGCGGAAGGAATTCCCGGCCGCCGAGAGGATGGTTTATCTCGACTCGGGATTCCAGGCGCCACTCGCACGTCCCGTAAAGGCAGCGATCGAGCTCTTCCTGCGCGAGGGCCTGGAGACGGCCGGACCGAAAAGCGTGTGGCTCGATCGAGTCGAGCAGACCCGCGCCAAGGTCGCGCGTTTCCTGGGCGTGTCCGCCGACGAGATCGCTTTTACGAAAAACACCTCGGAAAGCATGAACATCGCGGCCAACGCCCTGCCTCTACATGCGGGCGATAATGTCCTGATGATCCACGGCGATCACCCCAACAACGCGTACGCCTTCCTCAATCTGCAAAAGAAGGGCGTCCAGGTCGACTTTTTGCCGATGACGGAAGTCGTGAATGCAGAAAGCTTTCTGCCCCACATCGACGAGAACACCCGCGCGATCTCGATGTCGCATGTGACTTTCCACGCCGGGCACCGCTTCGACATCGAAAGCATCGGCGCGTTGTGCGCGGAAAGGAAGCTCTATTTCATCGTCGACGTCATGCAGGCGATCGGCGTCGTCCCGATCGATGCCAAGGCGATCCGCGCGAGTTTCGTCGGGTCAGGAAGTCACAAGGGCTTGCTGGTCCCCCAGGGGCTCGGACTGCTCTACTGGGACAAGGCCGTGAACGAGCTGGAGCCAACTTATCTGGCAGCCGCCAGCCTGGCGGCGGTTCCCACTGATCTGATAGCTCGTCCGGAAAATCTGATGCCGGCCTCGAGCGCCCGGCGTTTCGAACTCGGCAACTTCAACCTTCCGGCAATCCACGCGCTCGGCGCTTCGCTCGACATGATCGAGCAGATCGGCGTGCAGAACATTCAGAACCATTGCTTCGATCTCGGCGACCATCTCATCGCCCAACTGGATGAACTCGACATCCGCCTTGTCGGTCCACGCGACCGGCAGCACCGCGCGCCGCACATCTACGTCGTCGATCTGCCCGCTGCCGAATGGCTCGGGTACTTCGAAGAGAGCGGCGTACGCGTTTCGCCCGAACGTGACGGCATCCGCGTCTCGTTCGGCATGTTCAACACGACCACCGACGTCGATCGCCTGATCGAACTTGTCCGCCGGCGCGGCCGAAAGACATCAACCAAAGCAGCTTAGACGACCTTCGATCACTGAGGAGGACACAGGACATGAGGAATTTTGCGCGGGTACTGGGACTTCTGCCGAGCCTCTTGGCGACTGGCGCCATGGTCGAGCCGTCTGCCGCAGCGGACAGCCCGACACTCACCAAGATCAAGTCCAGCGGCGCTGTTACGATCGGCTACCGCGAGGCCTCTATTCCCTTCTCCTATCTCGGAGCCGATCAAAAGCCCGTCGGATTCTCGCTGGATCTCTGCGCGGCAATCGTCGAGCGCATCAAGACCGACCTCACGCTGCCCAATCTCTCCGTCAAGTACACGCCGGTGAATTCGTCGAACAGAATCCCGCTGATCCAGAGCGGCACGGTCGACATCGAATGTGGAGGAACGGCAAACGACAGGAAGCGACAGGAACAAGTGTCGTTTTCGGTCGCGACGTTCGTCAGCCAGCCGCGATGGCTGGTGAAGGCCGATAGCGGGCTGAAGAGCGCCGCCGACCTCAAGGGAAAGACAATCGTCGTGACCCAGGGCTCCAACGCGGTCGGTTTCGCCCAGGCGGTAAACGCGAAGGAACAGCTTGGCTTCAACATCGTGCAGGCGAAGGATCACGCCGAGTCGTTCCTGATGCTGAACACCGGCCGCGCCGCAGCTTTCATGGAGGACGACATCCTGCTCGCCGGCCTCAAGGCCGCCGCGCCCAATCCGAACGCGCTGGCATTCCTCCCCGAAGGCTACGCAAAGATCTATTATGGGCTGATGTTCACGAAGGGGGATGTCGGGTTCAAGGCGCTCGTCGACGACGTTCTCTCCAGGCAGATGGCATCAGGCCAGTTCGAGAAGACCTACGCGAAGTGGTTCACGAGCCCGATCCCGCCGAAGAGCGAGAATCTCGCATTCCCGTTGACGGATACCCTCAAGCAGAGGATCACGCATCCAAGCGATGCCGTAGACTAAGCTGTAGACCAGTCCAGGCGCGATAGGCGCGATGGTCTCACGCAAGATGATCGTCGCATGTACCTGTAATCGTGAGGCTCGCGGTGTTCGAAGTTCTTTTTGAACAGACGGCGGATGGTCAGCGCTACATCGACTGGCTTCTCTCGGGTCTCGGTTGGACCTTGGCGCTGGCGTTCTTTGGCTGGTGGATCGCGTTTGCCATCGGCGTCGTGGTTGGAATCGGCCGAACGGTCCAAAACCGGCTCGTTGCGGCACTGGCCCGGCTATACGTCGAAATATTCCGGAACATCCCCGTTCTGGTGCAGATGTTCCTCTGGTACTTCGTCCTTCCCGAGATCTTGCCGGGTTCGCTCGGCAACGCGATCAAGCAAATACCACCGCCCTGGGGCTCGTTCGTTCCGGCGCTGCTCTGCCTCAGCCTGTATACCGCCGCCCGCATCGCCGAACAGGTGCGCGCCGGGATCGAGGCCCTGCCGAAGGGGCAAGCCGAAGCAGCCAATGCGCTCGGCCTTGGCGGGTACCTGACCTATCGATACGTCATCGTCCCGCAAGCGCTGCGCCTCATCGTGCCGAGCCTGACCAGCGAGGTGATGGGCATCTACAAGAATACGTCGGTTGCCCTGACGATCGGCCTCATGGAGCTGACCGCCCAGGCGCGTCAGATCAGCGAGGCCACGTTTCAAACTTTCACGGCTTTCGGTGCCGCGACGCTCATCTACCTCGCCCTCGCCCTGATCGCCTATCAGTCGATGATGCTCATCGACAAAGCCCTGCACATCCCTGGCAGCGCACCCGTCAAGGACATTGCTGGACCGGAACAACCGGACGACGTGCAACTGCCTGCCACCATGGAGGTCGTGAAATGAACAGTCTCGATTTCTCGATCATCCTGCAGGCGTGGCCCTATCTCTGGTCGGGATTGCTGTTCTCCCTTGCGCTAACGGCTGCGGCTTCGCTCATCGGCTTGATCCTCGGGACCTGCTTCGCCCTGGTGCAGCACTTCGAGATACCGGTCGTCAGCCAGATCGTGCGTGGTTACATCGCGCTGATGCGATCGATCCCGCTCATCCTGGTCTTGTTCTGGTTCTTCTTCCTCGTGCCGATCGTGCTTGGGCACCTGAGCGGAAACGGCCGTCCGATTCCGATCGGCGCCACCTACACCGCCTTCATTACGTTCGGTCTGTTCGAGGCGGCCTACTACTCGGAGATCATTCGCGTCGGGTTGCGCGCGGTGAACAAGGGCCAGTTCGAGGCGTGCCAGGCGCTCGCATTATCCACCTTCGACACCTACCGGTCCGTGATCCTGCCGCAGGTGATACGCGCGGCTAGTCCGATCATTCTGAGCCAGACCATCATCCTGTTTCAGGACACCTCGCTCGTCTATGTCCTCTCGCTTACCGACCTCCTCGGCGCAGCTTCGAAGCTTGCGCAACTCAACGGGCGTCTTGTCGAGATGTATCTCGCTGTCGCACTGGTCTACCTCGTCATCAGTTCGGCGGCTTCCCAGTGCGTTGCCTCGCTCCGAAAGCGTTACGCATTCACCGGGGCGCATCGATAGTCGATCGGCGGCCTGAACAAGCCACCAGCCGAACTCAAATTTGGGAGACGAAAATGCTGCAGGAAAGCGCTGGTCGCCCGGCCCCACCCTCCTCGATAGTCGTCGTCGAGCATCTGGTGAAGCGGTTCGGCCGTTTCGCGGCGCTGAACGACGTCAATCTCGAGGTCGCAAGAGGAGAAAAGATCGTCATCTGCGGACCCTCGGGGTCAGGCAAGTCGACGCTTATCCGCTGCATCAACCATATCGAAAAGCATGATGGCGGCCGGATCGTCATCGACGGCATCGAGCTGACCGATCGCATGGCCGACATCAACAGCGTGCGTTGCGAGGTCGGGATGGTGTTTCAAAGCTTCAACCTGTTCCCGCATCTCTCGGTCGTCGAGAATTGCATGCTGGCTCCGATCAAGGTTCGTGGGCTTTCCAGGCTGGACGCTCATGACCGCGCGATCGGCCTGCTCAGGAAGGTGCGGATCCATGACCAGGCCAACAAATACCCGGCGCAGCTGTCGGGCGGTCAGCAGCAGCGTGTCGCCATTGCGCGAGCCCTGTGCATGCAGCCAAAGATCATGCTGTTCGACGAGCCGACTTCCGCGCTCGATCCGGAGATGGTCAAGGAGGTGCTCGAAACGATGGTCGAGCTCGCGCAAGAAGGAATGACCATGGTCTGCGTCACGCACGAAATGGGGTTCGCGCGCGAAGTCGCTGATCGGGTGATCTTCATGGATGGCGGGTCCATCGTGGAAGAAGGCGATCCGGACACGTTCTTCCGCGCTCCCCGCACCGAACGTGCGAAGAGCTTCCTGAGCCAGATCATCCACTAGGATCGCCTGCTGCGGCGCAGGCTCTCGCTCGAAAACGCTGTTGGTTCACGCCGCCTTGGCGGCGTGCTCGGCTGCGTGTTTTTGCTGCGCGCTCTTGCGCCACATCGATCCCACAACCAGCACGATCGCGATGCCGATCAGGCCGCACACCACTTCGGCACCATGACCGCCATTGGCGAAGTGCAAGCCGATCGGGCCGAAAACGCGGTCGAGCGAAACGCCGATCGGCCCATCGGAAAGCGCACGCAAATGCGGAACGACGGCAGGATCGGTGGCCATCACCTCGCCGGCGACCCAGCCGAGCAGGCCTGCACCGGCCCACACCAGGGCGGGCATGCGCGTCAGCAGCGCCATGATCAGCGCCGCACCGGCAACGATCAGGGGAACGCTGATCGCAAGGCCGATCACCAGCAGCGGAATGCTGCCATTGGCGGCCGCTGCGACCGCGATCACGTTGTCGAGGCTCATCACGATGTCTGCGATCGCCACGATCCGCACGGCAGCCCACAGATGCGCCGCCGCGTGCACGTCGCCCTCACCTTCATCTTCGGGCACGAGCAGCTTGGCCGCGATGTAGAGCAGCGCCAGGCCGCCGACGAGCTTGAGGAACGGCAGCGCCATCAGCGACACGACGATGCCGGTGAAGATGATGCGCAGCCCAACGGCGACGCCGGCGCCGAGGATCATGCCCCAGAACCGCTGGCGCGGCGGCAGCCCGCGGCACGCCATCGCGATGACGAGCGCATTGTCGCCCGACAGCAGGATGTTGATCCACATGATCTTGCCGAGCGCGACCCAGAAAGTGGGCTGCTGCATCTCGGCCTGAAACTGCGTGAAGAAAGTCGAGATCGTCGCCGGATCGAAAATTTGCAGCACCCAGTTCACAGCATGCTCCCCCCGGCGCTCGGCCGTCCTGAGCGGCGCTCGCGCGCCGCTCGTTTTGAATTAACCGACGATTTCGTTGCCGGAGAAGAACTGCGCGATTTCGATCGCGGCCGTCTCCGTGGCGTCCGAACCATGCACCGAATTCTCGCCGATCGACTTGGCGTGAACCTTGCGGATCGTGCCCTCGGCCGCCTTCGACGGATCGGTGGCGCCCATTACGTCGCGATACTTCAGCACCGCACCCTCGCCCTGCAACACCTGCACCACGACCGGGCCCGACGTCATGAAGTCGACCAGTTCGCCAAAGAACGGACGCGCCTTATGGACCGCGTAAAAGGTTTCAGCCTGGTCGCGCGTCATGCGAATGCGCTTCTGGGCCACGATCCGAAGACCCGCCTTCTCGATCAACGCGTTGACGGCGCCGGTCAGATTGCGCTCGGTCGCGTCGGGTTTGATGATCGAGAAAGTGCGTTCCATCGCCATAGTTACGTCCTTACAAACACTGATTGGGAGTTGGGGGCTTATATCGGCGCAGTCCTGCGACGGCAAGCGACCCAATGCCGCGTTATCGCGCGCTTTTGACGCGTTTTCGCTGGCCAGACCCCTGCCGCCCCGGAGCGCGTCCAGGCCGGCTTTTCGATCGAAAACGCTTCGGGCCCTTGATTGCAGCCATTTCACGCCGTCCCGAAGGCGTTCAGCAAGTTAGGCTTTCGGGCAATCGGGCGTCTTGTGGGCCGACCAGAAGCGAGCTCACGGACGGCGCGATTTCAGCGCCGAAACCTCACGGAGACGATCACGCTTCGCGATCAGATGATCGCGTTTCGCAATCGATCGCCTTGCGTTGCCGTGGCTTCGCTGGGAGTGGCCCGCGTCCGCTTCGGCGGGCCCACTATGGCCCCCGGGCCATGCAGGGAACCCGTGGGACAGTGCTTTTCCGGCTCGCTTCAGATGCATGCATGGAAGTTCTGCAACCGGAAACAAATCGCAGCGTCGTGACTTGATCCTGCAGCAACTTACTCAGACTTACTCAAAAGCGACGCTGGAACTCGCCATGGATAGCCGAATCAATCCCGTTTCCGAGCAGATCGATCACCGGACTTCGCGATCGATCTGCGATGCCGTCGGCGAACGGTTGCAGCAATATATGCGTCCGGAAACCGAACTCTCGCCCCACTTGCAGCAACTGATCAATGAGCTGCGCCGGCGTGAAAACGAGCGGCATTAACCTGTATCGGGAGCCTTGGGACCCCTAAGCCTCGGGAGCGCCTGTTCGTCACATAAATCGGTTGCGTTTGGTAGCGGCTCCGGTGACAAGGCCGCATGCTTTCAATCACAGATATCTCGATCCGGATTGCCGGACGGCTTTTGATCGAGGACAGCTCGGTACAGATCGTGCCCGGCGCACGCGTCGGCTTTGTCGGCCGTAACGGCGTCGGGAAATCGACGCTGTTTCACGCGATTCGCGGTGATCTGCCGACCGAATCCGGCAGCATCTCGATACCTCCGCGCTGGCGCATCGGCAGCCTTGCGCAGGAAGCCCCCGACGGGCCGGAAAGCCTCATCAACGTCGTGCTGAAGGCCGACCTCGAACGAGACGCATTGTTACAGGAAGCCGAGACCGCCGACGATCCGCACCGGATCGCCGAGATCCAGACCCGGCTGGTCGATATCGATGCGCATTCGGCGCCCGCCCGCGCCGCGGCGATCCTCTCGGGCCTCGGCTTCTCGACCGCCGATCAGGCCCGCCCCTGTTCGGAATTCTCCGGCGGCTGGCGCATGCGGGTTGCACTCGCCGCGACGCTGTTTGCGGCGCCCGATTTGCTGCTGCTCGACGAGCCCACCAATTACCTCGACCTCGAAGGCACGCTCTGGCTGGAAGACCATCTGGCGAATTATCCGCGCACCGTGATCGTGATCAGCCATGACCGCGATCTCCTGGACACGTCGGTCGACCAGATCCTGCACCTCGATCGCGGCAAGCTGACGCTCTACAAGGGCACCTATTCGTCGTTCGAGGAGCAGCGCGCCACGCGCGAGATGCTCGACGCCAAGCACGCCAAGCGGCAGATGGACGAGCGCAAGCGGCTGCAGGCGTTCGTCGACCGTTTCAAGGCGAAAGCGTCCAAGGCGCGCCAGGCCCAGTCGCGCGTGAAAATGCTGGAGCGGATGAAGCCGGTCACCGCGCTGGTGACGCAGGACGTGCGCGAGATTTCATTCCCGACGCCTGAAAAGATGCTGTCGCCGCCGATCATCGCGGTCGATGACGTCTCGGTCGGCTACGATCCCAAAAAGCCGGTGCTCAACCGCGTAACGCTGCGCATCGATACCGAAGACCGCATCGCGCTCCTGGGATCGAACGGCAACGGCAAATCGACACTTGTAAAACTGCTGGCGAACAAGCTGCCGCCGTTCTCGGGGCGGATCACGCGCGCGGAAAAACTGTCGGTCGGATATTTCGCGCAGCATCAGGTCGACGAACTCAACCTCGATGGCTCGCCCTACGACCATGTCCGCAAGCTGATGCCCGAGACGCCCGAGAGCAAGGTGCGCGCGCGGGTCGGCGCCATCGGATTTTCCGGCAAGGCCGGCGACACCCTGGTGAAAAGCCTGTCGGGCGGCGAGAAAGCGCGGCTGCTGCTCGGCCTCGCCACGTTCTACGGCCCCAACATGATCATCCTGGACGAGCCGACCAACCATCTGGACATCGACAGCCGCGCCGCCCTGGCCGAAGCGATCAATGAATTTCCGGGCGCCGTCATCATGGTCTCGCATGACCGTTATCTGATCGAAGCCTGCGCCGATCAATTGTGGGTGGTCGCCAACCAGACCGTGACGACCTATGACGGCGATCTCGACGATTATCGGCGTATGGTACTGTCGATCCGCGATGTCAGACCAACTTCGCGCGACCGTGGCAATGAGCGCGCGAAAGAAAACTCTAAGCCCGAGCGCGGCAAAAGCGAAAAGCGCACGCCGCTGCGGCAGAAAATCGCCGAGGCCGAAGCCGAGATCGCGCGTATCAACGGCATCATCGCCAAGATCGACACCGCGCTCGCGCTGCCGGATCTGTTCACGCGCGATCCGAAGCAGGCCGCCCAGCTCAGCAAGGCCCGCGCCGGTGCCGCAAGCGCACTACAGCGTGCTGAAGAAGACTGGCTGGAGGCTAGTTCGCAATATGACGAGGCGACGGGTTGAAATGAATTTGCGATCGATGGCTTCATCCTTCGAGACGCGGCTTACGCCGCTCCTCAGGAAGAGGTCTTAGATCCTCATGGTGAGGAGCGCGGCAAAGCCGCGCGTCTCGAACCACGAGGCCCCGCACGCGCAGGCATCACTCTGACAAAATGAAAAGTGGCTTACGTCGCCGCCGGCTTTCGCTTCGGCTTGGCGCCCCGCGGCTGTTGCACCGGCTCGGGCCCGCGTTCGATCGACGACAGACGTCCGGCGGTGAAGGTGTAGATGCCGGCGCGCTGGCCGCGCGAATAGGTGACGATCGCAACGCGATCGCCGCGGGGATTATTCGAGAAATTGACGCTGTCGGGCGCGCCGATGCCGCGCACCACGTCGCATTCGGTATGGCCAAGCGCGACGGTACCGGTCGTCGAGGGCGGCGTACCGGCCTGCGCATTGGCGTCGGCGGCGCCGGGCGGCGGCGCCATTCCCGGACAGGCGCCGTCGGCGGAGACGAGATCTTCCGCCGTGACCGGCTTGTCCGGGGTCAGCGGCGGCGTCTCGATCGAAATGTTTTTGACGAAGACCCGGCCGGGACGCGAGAACCAGTCGGCATCCTTCGAAAGCAGGTCGGGCGCGCCGCTGCAGCCCGCGATCACGGGACCGAGCAGAACCAGCGCCAGCAATGGCTTTCGATTGAACGTTTCGTCTCGCACGCTAGACCCAGGCTCCCCCGCCCTTGATATGTAACTACTTGTCCCAACATCACTTTGCGGCACGACCATGGCTGCCCACAAGCCTGCCGGAAGAAACTTCAAATTATCTTTAATTGTCTTATATCGCTATTGCCGGCGCTGCCAGCGGCCCCGCTCGTCGGCCTGCCAATAGGTCACCTCGAAGCCGCGGGCCTTGCAATCGGTCCAGACGCCACGCGCCGCGGTCAGCGCGTCGGAATCGTCGCCGTTGAAAACCAGCACCAGGCGCTCGTAGCTGCCCGAATCCGCAGGGAGCGCGGCATTGTCGATCAGGAACCTGACATTGGCGCGATTCGGATTGCCCTCCTCGGTCGAAAGGATGATGGGCTGATCCGGCGCGTCCGCGGCGCGCCAGGTGGCATGCGGCAGGAACGAATCGTCGCTGTAGGTCCACAAATGCGCATCGAGCGCATCGGTGCGTTCCTGCGATGTCGATTGCACGACCACGCGCCAGCCCCGCTCCAGCGACTTTTCCAGGAGCGGCGGCAGGACGCTTTCGAGCGACATGTTCTGCAGATGGTAGAACAGGACTTCCGTCATGCAGGTTTCAGCTCTTCCGCTACTAATGCGCTGCTATTTTTTGGCTTCGTAATATTCCGAGACCAGTCGGTCGAGCAGACGAACGCCGTAGCCGGAACCCCAGCTGTGATTGATCTCGGTTTTCGGCGCGCCCATCGCGGTTCCCGCGATGTCGAGATGCGCCCACGGCGTATCGTCGACGAAACGCTGCAGGAACTGGGCGGCGGTGATCGAGCCGCCGTACCGTGCACCGGCATTCTTCATGTCGGCAAATTGCGAATCCATCAGCTTGTCGTATTCCGGACCGAGCGGCAGGCGCCAGACTTTCTCGCCGGTCTCAAGACCGGCCTTGCTCAGCCGTTCCGACAACTCGTCATCGTTGGAGAACAGGCCGGCATGTTCGGTGCCGAGCGCGACCATGATCGCGCCGGTCAGCGTGGCCAGATCGACCATGAATTTCGGCTTGAACTTCTTGTTGACGTGCCAGAGCACGTCGGCCAGCACGAGCCGGCCTTCGGCATCGGTGTTGATGATTTCGATGGTCTGCCCCGACATCGAGGTCACGATATCGCCGGGACGCTGGGCGTTGCCGTCAGGCATGTTCTCGACGAGGCCGATGGCGCCGACGACGTTGATCCTGGCCTTGCGCGCCGCCAGCGCATGCATCAGGCCGACGACACAGGCAGCTCCCCCCATGTCGCCTTTCATGTCTTCCATGCTGGCGGCGCCCTTGATGGAAATGCCGCCGGTGTCGAAACAGACGCCCTTGCCGATGAAGGCAACCGGCTGCTCGCCCTTCTTGCCGCCGTTCCAGCGCATGATCACGGTGCGGCTGGGCTGGGTCGAGCCCTGGCCGACGCCGAGCAGCGCCCCCATGCCGAGCTTGGTCATCGCCTTGACGTCGAGCACCTCGACATTGACGCCGACCTTCTTGAGCTGACTGGCGCGGCGCGCGAACTCGATCGGGAAAAGCACGTTCGGCGGCTCGTTGACGAGCTCGCGCGCGATGATCACGCCGTCGACGACGTGGGATTCCGGCGCGAAGGCTTTGCGAGCGGCGGCAACGTCAGCCACCGCAATCGAAACATCTGATCGCAAGGCGCCGTTGCCGTCCTTTTTCTTGGTCTTGTAGCGGTCGAATTTATAGGCGCGCAGCCGGACACCCGCCGCGACGGCCGCAGCCTGATCAGGCTGCATCGCGCCATCGGGCAGTTCGGCGATGATGGTGACGGCGTCGCTGGCGGCATTGAGCTTGCCGGAGGTGACGCCGCCGAATTTGAGAAAATCCTTCTCCTTCAGGGCCGACGGTTTGCCGAGACCGATGACGATCAGCCGCGGCGCCTTGATTCCCTCCGGCGCCAGAATGTCCAGCGAGGCGCCGCTTTTGCCCTTGAACTGGTTGGCCGCCGCCGCCCGCTTGACGGTGTCGGCCGCTGACCCCAGCGCCTTGCGGGTCGCCGCGCCGAACTTCAGCGCATCGTCGCAAAACACCACCAGAATGCCGCGGGACGCCGCGGAAAACGGGACAAAGCCGACCTTGACGGCGTCGGACATAGGCAATTCCTCCAGAATTCAGGGGCTGATTTCGGGACCGGAAGCGGTCCCAAGGATACGCGGAGCGGTATTCAAAATGGTCTCTTGGTGGCGATCCCGATCGGCCGGGACCTTGGTTTGCCGCACTATGGCCTGTCAGCCGCGGCGCTGCCAAGCGCCTGCGTGGCCCCAAGGCCACAGGGGCCGAATAATTAACCATATCCTAAGGGTGCCACGGCCCGGCCATTTTGTTGACGGATCAAAGGGATGGTAGTGAGAGTGGAGACGGCTGAAAGGCTGGCGGCGCGACCTTGGGGATTCCGGTTTCGGGATTGGTCGCAGGCCGCTCTTTTGGCACGCTAGGTGGGATCGTGCGGTAAACGATGGGGTCGATCGACAAGTATATCTTCCGCACGACGCTTGCGTCGTTTGCGCTGGTCCTGGTCAGCCTGACGGGCGTGATCTGGATTACGCAAGCGTTGCGCGGCATCGACCTGATGACGAGCCAGGGTCAGACCATCATCACCTTCCTCGGCATCACCAGCCTGGTGATTCCCGCGCTGGTTCTGATCATCGCGCCGATCGCGCTGATGATCGCGGTCTCGCACACGCTGAACAAGCTCGCCACCGACTCCGAGATCATCGTGATGAACGCCGCCGGCTTCTCGCCGTTCCGGCTGTTCCGTCCCTTCTTCTACGCCACCTGCGTGGTGGCGCTGATGGTCGCCTTCATCGGTGCCTACCTGGCTCCCGACGGCATGCGCCGGATCAAGCAATGGGACGCCGAGATCACCGCCGACGTGCTGACCAACATCCTGCAGCCCGGTCGCTTCGCCCAGCTCGACCAGAACCTGACGATTCGCATCCGCGAACGCCTCCCGGGCGGCGTGCTCGCCGGCATCTTCGTCGACGATCGCCGCGATCCGAAAGAACGCGTCACCATCATCGCCGATCATGGCACGGTGCTGAAGAACGAGAATGGCTCGTATCTGGTGCTGGAAGACGGCAACCTCGAGCGATTCGAGGCGGGCAAGCGCGACCCCGCGCTGGTGGCGTTCGGGCGCTACGCATTCGACATGTCGAAATTCTCCAACCAGCGCGACGCGATACTGGGGATTCGCGAACGCTACCTCTGGGAGCTGGTTTCACCCGATGAAGACGACCCGGTGTTCAAGAAACTGGGCGGACAGTTTCGCGCCGAATTGCATGACCGCTTCATGGCGCCGTTGTATCCGTTCGCGTTCGCGGTCCTGACGTTCGCGTTTCTGGGCACGCCGCGCACCACGCGGCAGAGCCGCAATTTTTCGATCGGCGGTTCGATTGTCGCGGTGTTCGGCCTGCGCATGGCCGGATTCGCCTGCTCCGTCATGGCGGTGAAAAATCCCGCCGCCGCGCTGGTCCAGTACGCGATGCTGTTCGCATCGATTGGCGTCGGCTTGTGGATGATTGTCGGCGGCGTGGTGGTGGAGCCGCCGGCCGCCCTGATCGAGGCGATCAACAAATCGAATGCGCGCCTCGCGCGGCTCTTCGGTCGGCCGGCTACAGCATGAGCATGTTGACCAACACGCTCGGACGATACTTCGCAGGCCGCTTCCTGGTCGCGGCGGTGGGCGTGTTTGCGAGCATTTTCGTGCTGCTGGTGCTGGTCGACTACATCGAAATGGTGCGCAAGACCTCGGGGCTGGCGTCGGCGTCGGCGATTACGGTCGCGCAGACGTCGCTGTACCGCGTGCCGCAACTGCTCGAAAAACTGATGCCGTTCTGCGTTCTGATCGGCGCGATGACCTGCTACCTCGCGCTGTCGCGCCGGCTCGAACTCGTGGTGGCGCGCGCCGCCGGCGTCTCCGCCTGGCAGTTCATCTCGCCGGCGCTGGCCAGCGCGATCATCCTCGGCACCATCGCCACGGTCGCCTACAACCCGATGTCGGCCAACCTGCGCGAACTTTCCAAGCGGATGGAAGCGGAGCTGTTCGGCTCGGCGCCCGGCGGCGGCATTCAGGACGCTGCCGGATTCTGGCTGAACCAGATCAACAGCGAGGGTCAGACCATCATCAACGCCGCCCGCAGCGAGCGGCAGGGCGTGCGGCTGACCGGTCTCACGGTGTTCCGGTTTGATACAAACCTGCAGTTCAAGGAACGAATCGAGGCCCGCGAGGCGTCGCTGGAAGAAGGCCGCTGGGTGTTCAAATCGGTGCGCCGATACTCCCTCGACAAGCCGCCGATCGACCAGGAAAACCTGTACATCACGACCACCCTGACGCCGGCCCAGATTCGCAACAGTTTCTCGACCCCGGAAACTGTGTCTTTTTGGCAACTCCCCGGCTATATCCGATCTTCGGAGAGCTCGGGATTTGCGACCGCCGGCTACCGTTTGCAGTATCACAAGCTCATTGCACAGCCGTTTTTGCTGGCTGCGATGGTGATGTTGGCGGCGTCGGTCAGCCTTCGCTTCTTCCGGATGGGCGGCGTGCAAAAGATGGTTTTGAGTGGCGTGGGTGCGGGCTTTCTGCTCTACGTTCTGTCGAAAGTAACTGAGGATTTGAGCAAGGCTGAGTTGATGCATCCCATCGCTGCGGCGTGGTTGCCCGTATGCGTGGGCGGCCTCACCGGTTTTTTGGCCTTGCTGTACCAGGAGGACGGGTAGTGGCCGTTGTCGCCGCCCGCCAGTTGAGGTCGCCTGTGTTCAGGCGGCGCAGCCCGCTGCGCCGCTATCGGAGCCGCTTGGCCGCCGTTAGCGTTCCGATGATCGCCCTGCTCGCCGGCTTTGCCCTCGCAGGCGTGATCGGGCTTGCCTGGACGGCACCCGCTTCGGCGCAAGGCTTCACCTACAATCCCCGGCCGCCCAAAGCGCCGCCCCGGCCCGCCAACAACAACGGGCAAATGCTCGTGCAGGCCGTCGAGGTCGACTACGACTACAACAACCAGCGTGTGTCCGCGGTCGGCAATGTGCAGATGTTCTACAACGGCACCAGCGTCGAGGCCGACAAGGTTATCTACGACCAGAAGACCAAGCGCCTGCACGCCGAGGGCAACATCCGCCTGACGGACGCCGAAGGCAAAGTCACCTACGCCAACATCATGGATCTGAGCGACGACTACCGTGACGGTTTCGTCGATTCGCTACGCGTCGACACCGAGGATGCGACGCGGATGGCGGCAACCCGTGCCGACCGGAGCAGCGGCAATTACACCGTGTTCGAAAACGGCGTGTATACCGCCTGCGCGCCCTGCAAGGACGATCCGAAGAAGCCGCCTTTGTGGCAGGTCAAGGGTGCGCGCATCATCCACGACCAGACCGAGAAGATGCTGTATTTCGAGAACGCCCAGCTCGAATTCTTCGGTGTGCCGATGGCATATCTGCCGTATTTTTCGACGCCCGATCCCACCGTAAAGCGCAAGACCGGCTTCCTGATGCCGTTCCTCAGCTCTTACACGCCCTACGGCTACGGCGTGGAAACGCCATTCTATTGGGCAATTGCGCCGGACTACGACGCGACCTTCAATCCGCGTATCACGACCCGGCAAGGCGTGCTGTTTCAGGGCGAATTCCGCCAGCGCCTGATCAACGGCTCGTACGCGATCCGCGCCTATGGCATCAACCAGCTCGACCGCAGCGCTTTTGCCGGCCAGCCCGGCGACCGCGACTTGCGCGGCGGCGTCGAAACCAAGGGCCAGTTCGCGCTCAACGACAAATGGACCTGGGGTTGGGACGGCGTGCTGCTGTCCGACTACTTCTTCATGTCCGACTACCGGTTGGCCCAGTACAGGGATACGCTGGGATCGTTCCTGAGCCTGCCGACCGAAGCGATCTCGCAGCTCTATCTGACCGGCGTCGGCAATCGCAGCTTCTTCGACGCGCGCACGATCTACTATCTCAGCTTCTCCGGCAGCCAGGAGAAGGTTCCGGTCATCCATCCGGTGATCGACTATTCCAACGTGCTCAACAGTCCGATCTTCGGCGGTGAGGTCAGCTACAAGACCAACTTCACCAGCCTGTCGCGCTCGACCGCGGCGTTCGACCCGATCACGACGCTTGCAAACACCAACGCGCTCTGCACCACCGCGTCCGCCGATCCGCTCGCGCGGGTACCCTCGCAGTGTCTGCTGCGCGGCATCCCCGGCACCTACACGAGGTTCACCGCGGAAGCGCAGTGGCGGCGGTCGTACACCGACCCCTACGGCCAGATCTGGACGCCGTTCGCGATCGCCCGCGTCGACGCCGTCGATGCCTCGATTTCGAATCAGCCGGGCGTCTCGAATTTCCTGCCCGTCGGCGACACCACCGCGCTGCGCGTGATGCCGACCGTCGGCCTCGAATATCGCTATCCCTTCATCAACGTTCAGCCCTGGGGCACCACCACGATCGAACCGATCGCGCAGGTCATCATCCGCCCCAACGAGACCTATGCCGGCAGGCTGCCCAACGAAGACGCGCAGAGCATGGTGTTCGACGCCAGCAATCTGTTCGCGATCGACAAGTTCTCGGGCTACGACCGCATCGAAGGCGGCGGCCGCGCCAATGTCGGCGTGCAGGCGACCACGCAATTCGACCGCGGCGGCAGCGTCAATGTGCTGTTCGGGCAATCCTATCAGCTGTTCGGCATGAACTCGTTCGCGGTCGCCGACCTGACCAATACCGGTGTCGATTCCGGCCTGCAGAACACGCGCTCCGACTACGTCGCCCGCGTCAATTATTCGCCCAACCGGACCTATACGTTCAGCGTGCGCTCGCGCATGGACGAAGCAACGCTCAACCTCAATCGTTTCGAGGCCGAGGGCCGCGCGTCATTCGACCGCTGGTCGGTCAGCCTGCTGTACGGCAATTATGCGGCGCAGCCCGCCCTTGGATACCTGACCCGGCGCGAGGGCCTGCTCGGCAGCGCATCGGTCAAGCTGGCGACGAACTGGGTGGTGTCGGGTTCCGCGCGGTGGGATCTTGAAGCCAACAAGCTCAATCAGTACATCATCGGCGCAGGCTATGTGGACGACTGCTTCGTGCTTGCTGCCAATTATGTGACGTCCTACACCTATTCCGCCGGCACCACGCCGCCGGTCCTCAGTCACGGGTTCATGCTTCAGATCGGCCTGCGGACCATTGCGAATTCGTCCACGTCGGCCACCGCCGCCGGCGGCCTTCAGTAGCGTGGGCGAAGCCTTGCTAAACAGTTCCCGGCGTATTGCGGATCGAATTGGTTGATGCGCCTGACATGAGCATGACGACCATCAAGCCTCGACATCATCACCTCCGGTCCCGGATCGCAGGCTGCTCGGTTGCGCTGGCCATGCTGACCAGCAGCGGCACTCACCTGCACGCGCAATCGATCGCCTGTATGGTCACCGGCGAACCCATCACCAATCTCGATATCGAGCAGCGCACCAAGCTGAACTTCCTGACGACCCGCAAGCAGATGCCCCGCCAGGAAGTGATCGACCAGTTGATCGACGAAAAAGTGAAGATCCGGGAAGCCAAAAAATTCGGCGTCGACCCCACGGCCAGCGATGTCGATCAGTCCTTCGCCCAGATGGGTTCGCGAATGCGGCTCTCGACCGAGCAGCTGACAAAATCACTTGAAAGCCAGGGCGTCCGGCCGGAGACCCTGAAGGCCCGCCTCAAGGCCGAGATGGTTTGGACCAGCCTGGTGCGTGGCCGCTACAAGGAGAGCCTCCAGGTCGGCGAAAAGGAAGTCAACGCCGCCGCCCAGGAAGGCGGCGAGGCGACGAAGGTCGAAGCCTTCGAATACAAGATGCAGCCTATCGTGCTGCTCGTGCCGCGGGGCGCCCCGCCGGCCGCGATCGAAGCGCGGAAAAAGGAAGCCGAAGTCCTGCGCGAGCGCGTCCAGAGCTGCGAGGCGGCCAATTCCTACTTCAAGTCGATGCAGAACGGCACGATCCGCGATTCAGTCACGAAAACATCGGCCGAGCTTGCCCCCCCGTTGCGCGAGATGCTCGACAAGACTCCGATCGGCCATCTGACCCCGCCCGAGATCACCAAGCAGGGCGTGGAAATGGTCGCCCTGTGCAGCAGGAAGCCCACCACCGTCGATTCGCCGAAGAAGCGCGAAATCCGCGAAAAGATGTATACCGAGAAATACGAGGCGAAGCAGAAAGCCTATCTGGCCGAGATCCGCAAAGCCGCAATGATCGAATGTCGTTGATGCATGGCAAAGCCCCTCGCGCTGACATCCGGCGAGCCTGCGGGCATCGGTCCCGACATCGCCATCGCAGCGTGGCTCCGGCGTAACGAACTCGGCCTCCCGCCGTTCTATTTGCTCGGCGATCGCACCTGCTTCGCCGAGCGGGCGAAGATTCTCGGATTGAAAATCAAACTCGCGGACACCAGTCCGGAGGATGCGGCCACAGCTTTTGCCAGCGCATTGCCTGTCGTGGCTACGGGCGAAGCCGCAACCGCGCCGCCAGGCCAGCCGGACACCACCAGCGCAAGCGCCGCACTCGCTTCGATCCGTCAGGCGGTCGACCATGTCCGGGCCGGACGGGCCAGCGCCGTTGTCACCAACCCGATCGCCAAAAGCGTGCTGTACCGCGCCGGCTTCCGGCATCCCGGCCATACCGAATTTCTCGCCGAGCTCGCCGCCAATGGCGGGGCGGCACCGCAGCCGGTGATGATGCTGTGGTCGCCGGCGCTCGCGGTGGTGCCGGTGACGATCCATCTATCGGTGCGCGACGCGCTCGCGCAGCTTTCGACCGATCTGATCGTGACGACGGCCCGCATCGCGGTGGCCGACCTGAAGGCCCGCTTTGGTCTCGCCAGCCCGCGCCTGGCCGTATCAGGCCTCAATCCGCATGCCGGCGAAGACGGCTCGCTCGGCATGGAAGACATCGAGGTGGTGGCGCCGGCCGTCGACATCCTGCGGCGCGACGGCATCGAGGTCCGGGGGCCGTTGCCCGCCGACACCATGTTTCACGAAGCCGCGCGAAAAACCTACGACTGCGCGATCTGCATGTATCACGATCAGGCGCTGATCCCGATCAAGACCATCGCGTTCGAGGATGCCGTCAACGTCACGCTGGGATTGCCGTTCATCCGCACCTCGCCCGATCACGGCACGGCGTTCGACATCGCCGGCACCGGCCGCGCCAACCCGTCGAGCCTCGTCGCGGCGTTGCGGCTCGCCGCGCGCATGGCGGCGGCCACACCTGAATGAGCGCGATCGACGATCTGCCGCCGCTGCGCGACGTCATCCGCGAACACTCCCTGTCGGCCCGCAAAACGCTCGGCCAGAATTTTCTGCTCGACCTCAACCTCACGGCACGGATCGCGCGCGCCGCGGGTCCGCTCGAGGGCGCCACCATCATCGAGGTCGGCCCCGGCCCCGGCGGGCTGACGCGCGCGTTGCTGGCGCTGGGCGCGCGGCGCGTCATCGCCGTTGAGCGCGACGAACGCGCGCTGGCGCCGCTCGACTATATCGCCAAGCGCTATCCGGGTCGGCTGGAGATCGTGCACGCCGACGCGCAGCATTTCGATCCCCGCCCCCTGCTCGGCGGCGAGCCGGCCAAGATCGTCGCCAACCTGCCCTACAACATCGCCACGCCATTATTGGTGGACTGGCTCTCGATCGAGCCGTGGCCGCCCTGGTACGACATGATGGTGCTGATGTTTCAGCGCGAGGTCGCCGAACGGATCGTCGCGAAAGAAGACGACGAGGCCTATGGACGCCTCGCCGTGCTCGCCAACTGGCGCGCCGAAACCAAGATCCTGTTCGACATATCGCCGGCCGCCTTCGTGCCGCAGCCCAAGGTTACGTCGTCGGTGGTGCGGCTGGTACCGCGCAGCGCGCCGGAGCCGTGCGACCGCCGCGCGCTCGAGCAGGTGGCGGCTGCAGCCTTCGGCCAGCGCCGGAAAATGCTGCGCCAGAGCCTCAAATCGCTGTCGGTCGATCCGGCCCGGCTGGCCGCCGCCGCTGGCGTCGATGCGACCCGGCGCGCCGAGACGATCCCGGTTTCCGGCTTTGTTGCCATGGCCCGTGAATTGACCAATATACGAACCACAAAATCAAACGTTCCCTGAGGAGAAAATGCCATGGCGCTGATGCGACGCCAATCGCTGGTCAAATTCGATGCGCCCCTGTGCGAAACCATCGTCGACACGCCCAAGCCTCAAGGCAACGAAGTCCTGGTACGCATCGAACGTTGCGGGCTGTGCCACTCCGACCTGCACATCCAGGACGGCTACGCCGATCTCGGCGGCGGCAAGAAGCTCGATACCACGCGCGGCATGACGCTGCCGTTCACGCTCGGCCATGAGATCGCGGGCGTGGTCGAGGAAGTCGGCCCCGATGCGCCGAAGGACCTGATCGGAAAGAAGCAGGCGGTATTCCCCTGGATCGGTTGCGGCCAGTGCCGCGACTGCGCGAATGGCGACGAGAACCTGTGCGTCAAGCAGCGCTTCCTCGGCGTCTCCATCGACGGCGGCTTTGCCAGCCACGTGCTGGTACCCGACGCGAAATATTTGCTGGATTACGATCCGCTGCCGGTCAACCAGGCCGCAACGCTGATGTGCTCCGGCGTCACCGCCTATGGTGCGCTCAAGCGCCTGGTCGATCGTCCACGGCAGCGTAACCTGCTGCTGATCGGGCTCGGCGGCGTCGGCATGATGGGACTGTCATTCGCGCAAGCGATGTTCACGCAGAAGATCGCGGTGGCGGACTTAAGCCCGGCCGCACGCGAGAGCGCCTTGAAGAACGGCGCCGCTGTCGCTTACGACCCGGCAGAGCCCGACGTGGTCAAGCGCATGATTAAGGAGACCGAGGGCGGCTTCGACGAGATCGTAGACTTTGCCGGCAACGAAAAATCGATGGCCTTTGCGGTTTCGGTCGTGGCGCGCGGCGGCAAGATCGTGGTCTCCGGCCTGATGGGCGGCAATTTCAGCCTGCCGATGGTGCAATGGGTCTACAAGCGCATGACCATCGAAGGATTCATGGTGGGCACGCTGGCCGAGGCCAGGGAATTGATGGCGCTGGCGCGCGCCGGCAAGATCAAGCCGACGCCGATGAAGGAAGAACCGATGGCCGACGTCCAGAAATGGATCGACGAGTTGCGGGCCGGCAAGGTCGTCGGGCGTATCGTGCTAAAGAACTGAGGCGATGCAGGCGCGCAGCGTTGCCATGAATTGCGGCAACAGCGACGCTGTCGCGTCTTCCGAGGCATTACCGGTAAGTTAGATGCACCGTCACCGTAGTTCCACGGAATCGTTGGCGGTGTTGCTCCTGATCCTTCTTCCTCTATTCAACCAGCCAAAGCGAATCTTGTCCGGTCGTTGAATACCAGGCTTGGGGTCAAGCAAGGTATCCCAGGCCGCTTGCGCTTGCCATCGCTTGAAGGTGCTGCGCGTTTTTCGAATCGAGATCGATCTTCGTAGGCTGCATGCTGCAGCCGCGCGACCCGCAGGTGCCTCGTCGATGTGCACGCGATGATGCGGTCGCGATACCGAAACGCAACAGGCGACCGCAATCAGATGTCCTGCGCGGAATTGTAATGAAGGAACCAAACAGACTCAGGTTAGATTCCATGCAGTTGGAATTTGGCAGGGGGCTCTAATGCCATACTTCAATTTTGATCTCGTCGTCGGCGCTGAGTTTAAAAACCAGGGCGGCATGATCCTCGAGAACACAGATTACGCGATCGATAAGGCTGATAGCCTCGCGAACGAGCTTTGCATCGTTCGCCCCGAGCTGTGTTCGAAAGGATGTGCCGTGCGCGTTACGGACGGGGACAGTAACGAGCTCTACCGCACTCCGCTCGAGACTATCGGCCGCGGATGAAATTGTCCGGTCGTGCACGATGAGCGCATGATCTTGCGAATTGCTGCGATGCGTCCATTGAGTGCACTGTCACCGTAATTCCCCGGTGGTGGCGCGCGACGGCAAGATGGTCGGCAGCATTGTTCTGAAGAACTGAAGCGAGCCTGCTCGACAAAATACGGTGCGAAATGACGACTGAAACAGAAGTCGTCATGCGCCGGCGAGCTGGATCAACTTGCGGCCGATCGGTTTGGGTTGTTCGCTGCGCAGGACCAGCGACGTTGTTACAGAGCCGTGTTTGGCAACAGCGTCCACGATCGTTTCAAGCTGTTGCGGAGACGGCACGAAAACCTTGAGAATGAAACAATCCTCTCCGGTTAGTCGCAGCACCTCCATGACGTGAGGCATTTGGGAAAATTGCCTCAGGCAAGCCTGAATATGTTCGTGAGTTGTGCGCACGCGGATGACAGCCATCATTCCCAACCCCAGTGCGGCGGGGTTAATTCGAGCTCCATAGCCGGTAATGACGCCGCGCTCCTCCAGTCGCTTGACCCGTTCGGACGTCGCGGGCTGAGAGAGTCCGATCCTCCGGCCAAGCTCTGACATCGCGATACGTCCATCCTCCTGCATGGCCTCGATGATCGCGATGTCTGTGGGATCGATGGCTACGACGTTGTTTTCTCGGGATGACATGGGGTGAACCTTAAATCCATCGGTGCGCGCGCTTCTTTTCCGATCATTTCCCATTCCCGATCGCAACGGAAGACGTCAACTTTGTCCCCTTACAAGGGATAACGGAGCGGACATGGTTGAGATCATTATTGTGCCGGGGATCGGAGGATCGGGTGAGTTGCACTGGCAAACCCGCTGGGAAGGTGCAAATCCGCAATGGCGCCGCCTCCAATCGACGGACTGGAATCAGCCTGAACTCGATGACTGGATCGCGGCGCTAGATCGCGCGGTTGGTGCAGCCCGGCAGGCGCCGCTCCTCGTCGCTCACAGCCTGGGGTGCCTCCTGGTGGCGCATTGGCAGCAAGTTTCAACGGCGCCGGTGGCTGGCGCATTCCTCGTGGCGGTGCCGAACCCGGAAGCTCCGGCCTTCCCGGTCGAGGCCGCCGGTTTTGCCAATCCGCCGCGGACGGAATTCAGGTTTCCCTCGCTCATCGTCGCGAGCGCGGACGACCCCTATGGCACGGTCGAATATGCCCGAGAGAGAGCGAACCAGTGGGGAGGCGGTATTGTCGAGGTCGGAGAACTCGGACACATCAACGAGACCAGCAAGCTTGCGGACTGGCCGCAGGGAAAGGCATTGTTCGCGGCTTTCGCCGCGGGAACAGCGAGCTGACGGCAAGGCAGTCCCGGCTAACGCCAGCCCCCCGCCGTCAGATCGGATCGCGTTTCTCCCGCCTCACCGCCCGCAGACGAAGCTGGCGGCATTTTTTGAATCGCCTGACTTGTATTGCGGCCAGGCCGGCCACTGGCAAAGCGGCAGTGAGCGATCAGCGGTGATCGGCAGCGCCGGTTGCTGTTCGACGACGGTGAGATTTCCAGGTGCACGGCCGCCCTCCACCCAGTCGACCAGAACCGACAGCATGTCGACGTTCGCCGGTGCGCCGCTTCCGACGTGGTCGACACCGGGCGCGGCATAGAGGCGGGCGAATTCGGCAGTCGCCGCCTCACCCATCCGCTTCTGCACCTGTTCGAAATAACCGATCCCCGCGTAGGGGCTCTGCGCGTAGTCGGCCATGTATTCAAGCATGATGAGCTTGCCGCCCCGGGCCTTGAACGCGCTGAGGTCGGGATTGGTCGAATCCATCAGCCCGGAAACCTCGCGCACCCGCTCGGCAAAATCCTCCACCCGGTATTTGCGGACATCGAAATTCGGATCGCGCGCGAAGATATGCGCGATGCCGCCCGCCCCGTAGACCCAGGCGATGCCGTTGGCAGGCACCGGCGGCAGCGCCGGAGGTGCGGAGCCCAGCCACCACGCACTCCATCCGCCGGTCGGGCCAAAGGATTTCGTCCCCTCGCCGGAAACGCCCCACCCCGGATATTCGGTGACGCCGTTGGCAAGCGCGAACGGGAATTTATAGGGGGAAAGCAGCGTGCGAATGGCGGTGAGCTGCGCTTCGCTGAGGCACGAATCGCCGCTCGTGCCGCCGGCGCAGAGCAGTTTCGCCGGATCGAAGCGCGCCTTGCAGCCGACCGCGTCTTCCACCAGCGCATCGGCAACGCCGTCCTGCGCATCGCAGGCCGCGAGCACCGCATCGTGCACGACCTTGACCTGCGCCGGGCGAATCCACCCCTCCCCCCAGGTCGCAAGGCCGGCGCGGGTGCCGGCGTGCTGCAGGCCAACCCAGTTGATCACGGGAACGCGGGCGAAGATGCCGTCGAAGTCGTTCGGGTAGCGCTGCGCCATGGTCAGCCCCTCGCGGCCGCCTTCCGAACTGCCGACGAAATACATCCGCTCGGGCTTCGCGCCGTAAGCCCGCTCCATCAGCATGGCGGCAGCGTCGCGCACTTTCTTGTAGGAGGCATGCGCAAAATTGACGAAGGCCTCGTCGTTCGCGGCAAACAGCTGAGGCGGTTCGCCCGGCTTGGTCTCGTGACCGGAATCAGTGCCGTAGGTCGCAAACCCCCGCGCCAGCGGCGAGGCGCTGTCAAAGGGCGCGGCCGGCGGCAGGCTGAGCCCGGTGATCAACACGCCGTTGAATCCGCCGCCGCCATACTGCACCGAGCGCCCGTTCCATTGCAGCGGCAGATTGAGCTGAAAGCGGATCGGCGGCGCCTTCGGATCGGTCGGATCGATATGACCCAGCACCCGGCAGAATTGCGGGGTCGCGGGACTGATGCGGGCGGCGGGGGTCGGTCCGCCCGGCGCGACGGTCAGCGGCTTCGCCTCGGTGAGCGCGGCCGTATCGACCTTGATCGCGCCGCTGCCTGCACCCGACAATGCGGCGCACGCCGCGACCGGGTCGGCGCCGAGAGGTCGCTCGGCCGCAGCGGCCAAGGCTGGCAGTGCGATGAGACCGCATAGAAATACCGTCGTCGTGATTGGCCGCGATACGGCAAACTTCGTGCTCATGCGATCCTCCCGCGGACCTCTCTTTTGGGTCCTGTCAGACGAAAACTGCCACAAAGCCCGACCGGCGTCACGCCTCGGCCTTGCAGCGACGCGCCACCACCACGCAGCGACGCTGTCGAAGCATTAGGCCGCACCGATCGGACATCCGGCCCGCTTTTCGCGGGCCGCGCAGGCTGGTATCCTGTCGGCATATTGCGGGGAATTATTGGATATGCGCGGGGCTTTCGACGGCAAGGTCTGGACGTTTGCAGCGTTGGCGCTTCTGCTGTCGCTGATGCCAGCCGCGCCCGCCGCCGCCGAGAAACGTATCGCGCTCGTCGTGGGCAACTCCGCCTACCAAAACGTTCCACGGCTCGACAATCCACGCAATGACGCGACGCTGATGGCCAGCACGCTCGCCGGCCTCGGTTTTACCCTGGTCGGCGGCCGCGCCCAGCTCGATCTCGACAAATCGGCCATGGACACCGCCGTTCAGAATTTCGGCCGCCAGGTCCAGGGCGCCGACGTCGCGCTGTTCTACTACGCCGGCCATGGCGTTCAGGTCGCGGGTTCGAACTATCTGGTTCCGGTCGGCGCCAATCCGACGCGCGAGGCCGATGTCGATTTCCAGATGGTGGACGTCAACCTCGTGCTGCGCCAGATGCAGGGCTCGGGCACGCGGCTCAACATGGTGATCCTCGATGCCTGCCGTAACAATCCGTTCGGCGCGCGCGGCCTGCGCGCCTCCGACGGCGGCCTCGCCCAGATGCGCGCGCCGGAAGGCACGCTGATTTCCTACGCGACGCAGCCCGGCAACGTCGCGCAGGATGGCACCGGCGGCAACAGCCCCTACACCAAGGCGCTGGCGGCGACGATCAAGCAATCGGGCCTCGATATTTTCCAGACCTTCAACCAGGTCGGCCTTGCGGTGAAGCGCGAGACCGGAGGCGCGCAGCAGCCCTGGGTGTCGTCTTCGCCGATCGACGGCACGTTCTACTTTGTCGCGCCCAGTTCGCCCGCCTCGCCGCAGGTCGCGGTCGCACCGCAACCGGCGCCGCAGCTCTCCAGCACGCTACGCCCCGATCCCGACCGTATCCCGATCAAGGACGTCGCGCTGCTCAGGGAATTGAGCGACCGGCTTTACGAGCACAATTTCGATCCGGAGCCGCTCGACAGCAAGAACGGCATGCGGCTGGCGATCAGCCAGTTCCAGGCCAAGAGCAGCATGACGCCGACCGGCGAGGCCACCGAGGGCGTGCTGACGCGGCTGCGCAAGATGGACGATCTCAAGCCCTGGGGCTCGATCGTCTACGGCCCCGACAGCAACAAATGGGGCATCTCCTGGAATCACGCGTCGCGGCGCGCGGCGGTCGACGACGCGCTCAAGAATTGCGGATCGAGCAAATGTCCGCTCGAGCTGAGCTTCTATGGATCGCGCTGCGGCGCGTTTGCGATCTCGGGGAATTCCTACTCGCTGGTTCAGCGCGACACGGTCCAGCGCGCCAAGGAGGCCGCGCTTGACGAGTGCAACAAGGCTGGCAAGTCTTGCCGCATCATCGGTGCCGTCTGCGCCGACGGATCCGGCCGCTAGATTTTACATTCGAGACATTGAAAGCACCGGTTTATGCAAAACGCTGTTCAACGTTCGATCAAGGTTGGCCTGCTCTGCCTTTTGATGTCGGTTGGGTTTGGAACGACCAGCTTCGCGCAATCCGGCAGCGCCGGCGGCAGCATCGGCAATGACGAGAAATCGCTGTCGGGATCGCGCACGACGCCGCGCGCGGTTGAGACCGAGAAGCCCGCACAACGCAGCAAGCCAAGGCCCGAGCCCGACGAACCGCGTCGCGCTTCGCGGAAGAGCGGCGGTGGAGGTGGCGGTGGCGGTGGTGGCGGCGGCAATTTCGACGGCACATGGGTTGCCCAATCCCAGGGCTGCGGCAACAGCACCGAGCGCTTCGTGATCAGCGGCGGCAGGATCTCGGGCGAATTGAGTTCCGGTCAAGTCAGTGCAAGCGGCTCTACGACGTCAGGCGGATCCGTCTCGGGTTTGAGTTGGAGCAGCTCCGGCCGTTTCTCGGGCCGCAGCGGCTCCGGAACGTTCAGGCGATCGGACGGCTGCTCCGGAACGTGGACAGCGTCGAAACAGTAACATCGCACTTGGCTCCCACTCGTCTCAGATGAAGCCGATTCTACATTCGAGAAATTGAAGGCACCTGTTTATGCAAAACGCCGCTGGTCAACGCTCGGTCAGGATTGCTCTGTTCGCCCTGTTGACGTCAGCCGCATTCGGAGTAAGTGCCAGCTTGGCGCAATCCGGCAGCGCCGGCGGCAGTATCGGCAATGACGAGAAATCACTGTCCGGATCTCGCGCCACGCCGCGCGCGATTGAGACGGAGAAGCCCGCACGGCGCAGCAAGCCCGAAGCCGAGAGCCCACGCCGCGCCTCGCGCAGTGGTGGCGGTGGCGGCGGCAGTTTCGACGGCGCGTGGATGGTTACATCCGTCGGCTGCGGCGGCACCACGACGGGCGCGGTGGTCGTGACCAGCGGCAGGATCATCGCCCAGGGCGTCAGTGGCACCGTCAGCGGCAACGGTTCCGCCCGCACGGTCGGCAATTTCAACGGCGTCACGGTCACCAGTTCCGGCCGTCTCTCCGGGCGAAGCGGCTCCGGAACGTTCCGGCAATCGACCGGTTGCGGTGGAACGTGGACAGCCAGCAAACAGTAGCTTTCGTGCCTGTTTTCTGGGCTCTCGTTCGCCTCGAATATGGGGCCGGCGAGCCCCAATTATGCCCTACCCGCTCCGAAATTGCGGCCCATTACGACCCAAGTCTTTAACGAAAACTTGAATCGTAAGCGTCGCGTAAGCGTTGCGTATCACCATCGGGGATGGCCATGTCACACCGTTCAGCAAAATTCATCTCGGCGATCTTCGCCGGCATTTTGGCGGGAACCAGTTTCGCCGCCGTTGCGCAGGATGCCGCCAAGCAAGATGCCGCCAAGGAGAACAGCGCGAAAACGGCGGACACCTGCCTGAAGGGTCCAAAAGGGCCTTTGCCGGCAGGTGGTCATTGGTATTACCGCGTCGATCACGCCACCAAACGCAATTGCTGGTACATCGGCGAAGCGAAGAACAAGACCGCGCGCGCCGCGCCGAAGGAATCTTCATCCACGCCTGCAGCATCGGATTCCGCATCGGCGGAGGCGGCCAATGCCGTTTCGCCGCAGCAGAGCATCAATAGTCGCAAATCGATCGCCAACGCGCGCGCCGAACTGACCACGCCGCAGGCGCGCGTCGAGGATTTGATCGAGCCGCAGAGCACGGATGCGGTGCCCGTTTCCAGAATCGCAAATAGCCAAATTGCGGCCGCACCGGACTCGCAACCGCCATCATCCGTCGCATCGCGCTGGCCGGAACCTTCGGGCGTCAGCCCATCGAGCGGTCCGCGCCTTGCCGCAGCCGAGCCATCGCAGATCCCGCAGACCCAAAGCCTCCAGACCCAGAACCTTCAAACCCCAAGCCTTCAAACCCAGAACCTTCAAACCCAGACCCTACAAGCCAATCCCACAGCGGCACCGCCGCCCGCCATCCCCCCGGTTGCGCTCGCTGCCGCGGACGCATCGCAGGACAGACGGTCGGCATCGATGCAGATGCTGCTGCTGGTAATGGCTGGTGCCCTGGCGCTGGCAGGAATTACCGCAAGTCTGGTTTACCGGTTCGGCCGCGCACAGGCGATCCCGCTGGAAGCGCGCGGTGATCGCCGTGCGATCTGGGACTCGATCCCGACCGAACGGACGTCGCCATCGATGTTCCCGGAAGAGACGCCGATCTGGCGCAGCAATACTCCCCGCGACGTTCCCCGCGATCCGCGCGCGGCCGACGATCCCGAGCGGCGGGTGACGGAGATGCTGGCGCGATTGGCGCGTAGTGCGCATACGTAAGGCCGGCTCAGCGTAACTTAGGCACGGACCGGGCCTGCGACCGCAGTCGGAATTATTTTTCGAGCTGGCGCTGCAGGCTGCGGACGAATTCGGTCAGTCCGGTACGGCGCTCGCGCTTGAGCCGTTCGGCCTTGAGGATCGACTGCACCTCGGCGAAGGCATGGTCGACTTCCTGGTTGATGACGATGTAGTCGTATTCCGCCCAATGGCTCAGTTCGTGGGTGGCGCGGTCCATCCTTCCGCGAATGACCTCGTCTGAATCCTGGGCGCGGGTGTGCAGGCGCTTTTCGAGGTCGGCAGCCGACGGCGGCAGAATGAACACGCTGACCACGTCGGCGCGGGCTTTCTCGCGCAATTGTTGCGTGCCCTGCCAGTCGATATCAAACAGCACGTCCTGCCCGGCCGACAATGCGGCCTCGACCGGCGCGCGCGGCGTTCCATAGCGATTGTCGAACACGGTGGCCCATTCGAGCAATTCGCCCTTTTTGGCCATTGCTTCGAATTTCGGTTTGTCGACGAAGAAATAGTCGCGGCCGTCGACCTCTCCCGGCCGCATCGGCCGCGTGGTCGCCGACACCGACATCTTTAGACCAGGCATCTTGTCGATCAGCTTCCGCGACAGCGTGGTCTTGCCCGCGCCGGATGGGGAGGACAGCACGAACATCAGTCCGCGCCGCTCAACCCCGTCGAAACCACCAGCCGTCATCGCTCACTCCAGATTCTGGACCTGCTCGCGGAACTGCTCCACCACGTTTTTCATCTCGAGTCCGGTATTGGTCAACTCCAGATCGTTCGATTTCGAGCAGCAGGTGTTGACCTCGCGGTTGAACTCCTGGGCGAGAAAATCCAGCCGGCGCCCCACCGGGCCGCCCTTGCCAATCATCTCGCGGGCCTGAGCAACGTGGGAGGCGATGCGGTCGAGCTCCTCGCGGATGTCGGCCCTGGCCGCGATCATGATCGCTTCCTGATTGAGCCGGTCAGGATCGAAACGATCGGACGTTTCCAGCAGCGCTGCGACCTGTTCGGCCAGACGCGCCCTGATCGCCTCGGGCTTGCGGCCGGGCGCGGCCTCGGCCTTCTTGGCGAGCTTCTCGATCTCGTCCATACGCTGGTTGAGAATCTGCCCGAGCGCGACGCCCTCGCGGCGCCGCATTTCGACCAGATTGGCCAGCGCCTGCTCGAAGGTGGCAGCCGCGGCGTCTTTGGCCGCCTTGTCTTCGGCCTCATCGCTTTCGGGTTCGACCACCTCGATGACGCCCTTGATGCCGAGCAAACCGTCGATGCTGGGCGCCACCGCGTCGATCTTGCCGGCGAGCACACCCGCCACCTTTACGATCGAGTTGAGCACGTCCTCATTGATGCGGATGGTCGAGACCGCGTTGGCCCGCTTGACGTTGAGATTGGCGTAGACCGTGCCCCGCGACAGCACCTCGCCGGCGCGCTTCTTGGCGAAAGCCTCGAGTTCGTCCCATCCGGGCGGCAGCCGCAACCGCAGGTCAAAGCCCTTGGCATTGACCGATTTCAGTTCCCACTCGAACGTGTACGGACCGCTGGCGCCGTTGCTCCGGGCAAAACCGGTCATGCTCGATAGCGCCATCGCGTAAAACTTTCCGAAAACAGGGAGATGCGAGACTCGGGGTGCGGCGCGAGCTTAAAACGAATTCACGCCTGATGGAATTGACTTAGCGCTGAACCACCGGCGCCGTGGTGGTCGTTTGCGCCGCGCCCTGGCGGGCGCCGGGGGCGGCCGCAGGCGCCGCCGGACGTGCGGGCTGCCTCTTCGTTCCCGTCGGCTTCGGCGTCGTCGCCGTCGGGTTGGTGTCGGCCGCCGGCGCGCCTGCCGCTGCAGGAGCTGCGGCTTCCTCGGCCGGTTCGACCGTGTCGTTCTGGATCTGCTTTTCCAGCACCCGCAGCTTGGCGACGTTCTTTTGGTGCTGGTCGTAGGTTTCGGTAAAGGTATGTCCGCCGCTGCCGTCTGCGACGAAGAACAGGTCGCGAGTCCGCGCCGGGTTGGCGACCGCCTCGAGCGAGGCGCGGCCGGGATTGGCGATCGGGCCCGGCGGCAAGCCCTCGATCACGTAAGTGTTGTAGGGCGACGGCTGGGTGATCTCGGAGCGCTTGATCGGCCGGCCCAGCGTACCCTTGCCGCCCACCAGCCCGTAGATGATGGTCGGATCTGACTGCAGCTTCATCTTCTGGCGCAGCCGGTTGGTGAAGACAGCGGCGACCCGGCTGCGCTCGTCGGCCCGGCCGGTTTCCTTCTCGACGATCGAGGCAAGCGTAATCAACGCCTCCGGCGACCTGACCGGAATGTCCGGATTGCGGCGTTCCCAGATTTCCGCAAGCACCCGCTTCTGGGTCTGCTGCATGCGCTGGACCACCTGCTCGCGGCTGGTACCGCGCGGGAATTTATAGGTTTCCGGCAGCAGCGTGCCCTCGCGCGGCATTTCCTTCAGCGAGCCCGAGAACAGGTCATTGTCGGTGAGGCGCGCCACGATCTGTTCGGAGGTCAGGCCTTCGGGAATGGTGACGCCGTGCTGCACCACCTTGCCTTCGACGATGGTGGCGATGACATCGCGCAGGCTGGCGCGCTTCTGGAACGCGTATTCGCCGGGCTTGAGGTCAGAACTCGCCTTCAGCGCAAACACGCTGCCGATGAACAGCCACGGATTGACGTTGATCACGCCCTCGCGCTGCAGCGCGTCCGCGATGTCCCTTTTGCCGGCGCGTGCCGGAATATTGACGATCTTGTCTTCCTGCAGCGGACCCGGCGTCTCCAGAAGCTGGCGGCCGTAATAATACGCAGTCCCCGCGCCGATCATCAAAATGATCAGAATGGTGATGATGGCGTTGCCGATCACGACAAACGGATTGCGGGCGCGCTCGGACCGCTTTGGCGGCGGCGGCACCTGCTCGGGCTCCAGCGCAGCGCGCGGGCTCCGGGGGGAAATGGGCGGCCTTTCACTCATCGATGCAACCTGAATCCTGCCGGTTCAATCGTGGCCTGACAAACCCCTGCCCGGCCAATAGCATACGCCCACGTCTAGGAGTCATCGCCGAATACGGCAAAACGGTGGAGTCGCTCTAAACACTTGCTAACTAACTACGCGCCGAACGATGACGGAGGCGTTGGTACCTCCGAAACCGAAAGAATTCGACAACGCGACGTTGATCTCGCGTTGGCGCGCCGTTTGAGGCACGAGATCGATCGCCGTCTCCACCGACGGATTTTCCAGATTGATGGTGGGCGGGGCGATGTTGTCGCGAATCGCAAGGATGCTGAAAATCGCCTCGATCGCGCCGGCCGCGCCGAGCAGATGCCCGGTCGACGACTTGGTCGACGACATCGACACCTTGGACGTTGCATTGCCGAGCAACCGCTCTACCGCGCCGAGCTCGATCTCGTCGCCGATCTGCGTCGAGGTGCCGTGCGCGTTGATGTAGTCGATATCAGAAGCGCTGATTCCAGCGCGCTTCAACGCCGCGCTCATGCTGCGGAAGGCACCATCGCCGTCCGGCGCCGGCGAGGTGATGTGATAGGCATCGCCGGACAGGCCGTAGCCGATCACCTCGGCGTAGATTTTCGCGCCGCGCTTTTTGGCGTGTTCATATTCCTCGAGCACCACGATGCCGGCGCCCTCGCCCATCACGAAGCCGTCGCGATCTTTGTCGTAGGGACGCGAAGCCCGTTCCGGCGTGTCGTTGAAGGCGGTCGAGAGGGCGCGCGCCGCGCAGAAGCCCGCCATCGCCAGCCGGCAGATCGGCGATTCGGTTCCGCCCGCCACCATCACCTCGGCATCGCCGAGCGCGATCAGGCGGCTGGCATCGCCGATCGCGTGCGCGCCGGTCGAACACGCGGTGACGACGGAATGGTTGGGTCCCTTGAGGCCATGCTCGATCGAGACGTAGCCGGAAGCGAGATTGATCAGCCGCCCTGGAATGAAGAACGGCGAGACCTTGCGCGGGCCGCGCTCCTTGAGCAGCAGCGCGGTATCGGCGATGCCGGACAGGCCGCCGATCCCGGACCCGATTAAAGTGCCGGTCGCGCATTTGTCTTCTTCGCTCTCGGGATGCCAATCGGCGTCGTCGAGCGCCTGGCGCGCGGCGGCCATCGCAAAGATGATGAAATCATCGACCTTGCGCTGGTCCTTTGGCTCCATCCACTGGTCAGGATTGAAGCTGCCGCCGCTGCCGTCGCCGCGTGGAATCACGCAGGCGATCTGGCTGGAGAGATCGGCAACTTCGAAGGTCTCGATTCGCCTGGCGCCGCTCCGGCCGGCGAGGATACGCGTCCACGTTGCGTCAACGCCGCAGCCGAGTGGCGTAACCATGCCCAGCCCCGTGACGACAACCCGCCTCATATCAAAAACTCCGGCCCGAAACTGGCGGTCCATAACAAGAAACCGGGGGACCGTTCGACAACGGCCCGTCCGGCTCTATGCGCACCGCGCGGGGGCGTCAGCTTTTCGCGTTCTTTTCGAGAAATTTTGTCGCGTCGCCGACGGTCAGAATCGTTTCCGCGGCGTCATCAGGAATCTCGCAACCGAACTCTTCTTCAAATGCCATCACAAGCTCGACGGTGTCGAGGCTGTCAGCGCCAAGGTCATCGATGAAACTTGCCGCATCGACCACCTTCTCGGGTTCAACACCGAGGTGCTCGACCACAATCTTCTTAACCCGCTCGCCAATCTCACTCATCGTTCAACCTCGTGCTTGTTCCATTGGACCCGACCCCAAGATACCGCAAGACGATACGAGCCATCGTGGTCGTTAAACTTCCTTCGCAATCGCGCATAGTCTTGATTCGGCACGGTGGTAGCCGACAAAGGCCCGGCGAACGGCAGGCGTCGCCACGCCAATATACAGGGTTTCAAAATCCTGCAATGGCCTTGTTTGCCCATCCGTCGGTGGTTCGGTTATCATACTTCCCTACCGTTGACTACAAGCCCTCGGCCGGCCGCCCGAAACGGCCCATCGCCGCATTGATCGGGCCGCTAACCGGCTCAAATCATGGCCATTCCGCCGTTGACGTGGATGGTTTGCCCGGTGACGTAAGCCGCCTCGTTCGAACTGAGATAAACCGCCGCCGCGGCGATCTCCTCGGGCGTTCCCAGCCGTGCTGCAGGAACCTTCGACAGGATGGTCTCGCGCTGCTTGTCGTTGAGCGCATCCGTCATCGGCGTCTTGATGAATCCGGGCGCGATGCAATTGGCGGTCACGTTGCGCTTGGCGTATTCGGCGCCCAGCGTCTTGATCAGGCCGATGATTCCCGCCTTCGACGCGGTGTAATTGGCCTGTCCGGGATTGCCGGTCACACCGACGATCGAGGTGATGGCAATGATGCGGCCGAAGCGCTTGCGCATCATCAATTTGGTCGCCGCGCGCGCCAGACGGAAGGTCGCGGTCAGGTTGACGTTGATGACGTCGTCCCAATCCTCGTCGCGCAATTGCACGAACAAATTGTCGCGGGTGATGCCGGCATTGGCGATCAGAATATCGACCTGCCCCATCGCCGCTTCCGCCGCGGGCACCAGGGCCTCGACTTCCGCGCTGTCGGAAAGATTGCACGGCAGCACATGAACGCGCTCGCCGAGCTTGGCCGCGAAAGCATCCAGCACTTCGCGGCGCGTGCCCGAAATTGCCACCGTCGCGCCCTGCGCATGCAGCGCCTGCGCGATGGCGTTGCCAATGCCGCCGGTCGCGCCGGTCACCAGCGCCGTCCTGCCCGTCAAATCAAACATCGAAATCTCCTTGTTCGGCACGCTTACTTCGAAGCCGCCAATGCGTCCTTGGCGGCGGCAATGTCGCCGGGTCCACCGACGGAAACGCCGACCGCACCATCGGCGATGCGCTTGACCAGCCCGCTCAGCACCTTGCCGGCGCCGATCTCGAAAAAGCGCGTCACGCCTTGGGACGCCATATAGGCGACCGACTCGCGCCACCGCACGGTGCCGGTGACCTGCTCGATCAGACGGCGCCTGATCTGATCGGGATCGGTGATCGGCGCGGCCAGCACATTCGACACCAGCGGCGAAGCCGGCGCCTTGATCGTCACATCGGCCAGCGCCTTCGCCATGACGTCGGCCGCGGGCTGCATCAGCTTGCAATGGAACGGCGCGGACACCGGCAGCAGCATCGCACGCTTGGCGCCCTTGGTCTTTGCAATTTCAAGCGCGCGTTCGACCGCGGCCTTGTCGCCGGAGACCACCACCTGCCCGCCGCCATTGTCGTTGGCGGCCTGACAGACCTGATCTTGCGCAGCTTCAGCCGCGACAGCCACCGCCGCCTCGTAGTCCAGACCAAGCAGCGCGGCCATGGCGCCGACGCCGACCGGCACGGCCTTTTGCATCGCAAGGCCGCGGGTGCGGAGCAGACGCGCGGTATCGCTGAGGCTGAGGCTGCCGGCCGCGGCCAGCGCCGAATATTCGCCGAGCGAGTGACCGGCCACGAAGGCGGCGTCCCGCCCGACCGAGAAGCCGGCCTCGGTCTCCAGCACGCGCAAGGTCGCGATCGACACGGCCATCAGCGCCGGCTGGGCATTTTCTGTGAGTTGGAGGGTTTCGGCAGGCCCCTCCCAGATGATCGCGGTCAGCTTTTCGCCGAGCGCCGCATCGACCTCGTCGAATACCGCCCGCGCGGCCGGAAAGGCCTCCGCCAGGGCCTTGCCCATGCCCACGGCCTGCGACCCCTGGCCCGGAAAGGTGAATGCTGCGGTCATTTTGACTGAAAACTCCTTCAAGCGCAGCCGTAAGACACCGGCTTTCGCCGCCCTGTCAAGCCGGACGGAGCGTGCATCGCACAAGGAATCGCGGTGCAAAATGGGTTACGGAACCTCGCCGCGGGGCTTGCCGGGATCATCGCAGATATCGATCAAGCCAGCTATTTCGGCACCGAAGCCGCTCCTGCTGTCTTGAGCACCCCGCAACAAGCGTGTAACGGCGCGAGCGGAAACGGATGCCGCGCCAGCCCCGCAATTGCCAAGCCCGGTCAAGTCTTACCCAGGTGATCTCTTGAGTCCTGAACCCTCTGCGAAACCCGTGGCGTCCAGCTCGTTCGCGGCCATGAAGTCGCGGCCCTATCGGGCCCAGTTCATCGCTTACGTGCTGGCCATGATGGCCGACAATGTCGAGCACGTGATCAGTTACTGGGTGGTGTTCCAGAAATTCCATTCACCGGCGCTGGCGGGCTTTGCGGTGCTGTCGCACTGGCTGCCCTTTCTGTTGTTTTCCGTCGCCGTCGGTGGTCTCGCTGACCGGTTCGATCCACGCCGCATCATTCAGTGCGGCATGCTGCTCTTCATCGTGGCGTCGGCGGGATGGGGAATTTTCTTCATCACCGACACGCTTCAGATGTGGCACGCGATGCTGCTTCTGGTCATCCACGGCTGCGCCGGCGTGCTGTGGCAGACGCCGAACCAGCTGCTGCTTTACGACATCGTCGGCCCCGCCGATCTGCCGAGCGCGGTACGGCTGAACGCGATGGCGCGCTATCTGGGTATCCTGGTCGGTCCGGCCGCGGGCGGCGTGATCATGCTGGCACTCGGCCCCTCCCACGGCATCATTCTCAACACGCTGTTCTATCTCCCGATGCTGCTCTGGCTGTTCTGGGCGCCGATCAGCGCCCAGGGCGCAGTGGCAAAGCGCCTCGCCGTCCGCGGCCTTGCCGACATCGTGCAGACCATCCGCGTCATCGGCACCTACCCTGTCCTGATCTCGATGACGCTGCTCGCCGGGCTGACCTCCTTCATGATCGGCAACGCCTATCACGCCCAGATGCCGGGCTTTGCCATCGATCTCGGCCACGGCGACCCCGGCGTGGCCTACAGCGTGCTGCTGGCCGCCGACGCCGCCGGCGCGCTGCTTGCGGGCATCGCACTGGAAGCGTGGGGACGGCTCAGAGCAACGCCCCAGACGGCCATCGTTCTTGCAATTCTATGGGCGCTGTCGCTGCTCGCGTTCGCATCGGTCGGGATCTACACGCTTGCGATCGCGTTGCTGTTCGCCGCGGGATTCTTCGAGCTGTCGTTCAACACGATGGCGCAGACCATGGTCCAGCTGAATGCCCCGGCCGACATTCGCGGCCGCGTCGTCGGCCTGTTCAACATGGCCGGGCTCGGCATGCGCGCCTTCAGCGGTATCACCGTGGGCCTGTTCGGCGCGGCGATCGGCATTCACTGGTCGCTCGCGCTCTCGGCCGCGCTGTTGTTGGCGTTTCTGTTCGTGCTGCTTCGCCGCGCCAGTGTGCAAGCCGGCCGAACACGCGCCAGCGGCGGCTAGAAACCGCCGGCCTTCTGATCGCCGCCGACCTCGGCCCCGGCTCGCGCACGCCGCGCGCTGCTCACGAGCTGGCCGGGGCGATCCTGCTGGTTCGGCTTCGCGGTCGCAAGGCGCAGCACCGCAGCATAGTTTGGCTGCACCTCCATGCGGTCGGCATGCCGGCTTTGGCTGAGAATGCGATGGACGCGCGGCAGGTTGTAGCAGGGCACGTAAAACAGCAGATGATGCTCGAGGTGATAGTTCACGTAATAGGGCGCGATGAACAACCGCTCGAGGAAGCCGGCATGCGTGGTGCGGGTGTTGCGCAAGGGATCGCTGCTGTCGGGCACCACGGCGTGCTCGGCGATGTTGCGGATGCGGGTGATCACCATCTGCCAGGTCAACAGCGGCAGCAGCCATAATAGCGGATAGGCCCACCACACGCCGGCGGCGGCAAGGCTTGCGAACATCGCCGCGTTGACCGCAAATTGCGGACCGAGCTTTTCCCAGAAATGTGGCGCGCGCTGCGCCAGCGGCCATTCGCGAGGTCCCAGCGCGTTGAGCAATTGCGCCTTGCGCTGCTGATAGCCGGTCTGCCCGGTGATATCGCGCAGGAATTTGCGGCGATAGCTCATCTTTGTAATCGGAAACGGCGCCGACAGGATGAGATCGGGATCATCGTCCTGCTGGGTGCGCGCATGATGCTGCAGATGATAGCGGCGATAGGCGCGGGTCTCGGCAAACACCGGATAGGCGCAGAACCACTGGCTCAGGGTCAGATTGGTTTTCTCGTCGGGCGAAAGGCAGCCATGGGCGCCGTCATGCATCAGGATCGCGAGCCCGAGCTGGCGCGAGCCGATGATGCCGACCGCCAGCAGAAAGGTCAGCGGATTGGGCCACCAGGCCACCAGCGCGATCGAGCCTATGATCAGTGCCCAGGCATGTGCGATCAGCGCGACACCCTTCCAGGTCGAGCGCTGGCGCACGGCGATTAATTCATCCTCGCTCAGGAAATCGCGGGCACGCATGCGAAGCGCGGTCATGACGAGGTCTCCCCTTCGGGTGAATCCAAAGCTGATGCGGGATTGCCGACGAGGCGCAGGCGGGTGCTGTCGCCGGTCGATGTCGTCGCCTGCTCGCCGAGCGAGCGCAGCAACTCACCGCACATCTGCTCGGCCGCGCGGCCCATGGCATAGCCCTCCACGATCACGCCGATCGCAACGGCCCAGAACCTGCGTGAGCTTTCTTCCGGCGCGCGCAGCGAGCGCCAGCCGTGCCGCTCGACCTGGCTGGCATAGGCGCGCGCGCCTTCGCTGTGCAGCCGCTCGATGGTGCGCTCGACCAGCGGTGCGAGATCCTGGCGGCGGCGTGTCAGCGTCAACGCTTCGGCGAAGAAGGCCACCGAGTCCGTTGCCGTCACTGTCTCGGCCAGCGCGTGGGTGTAGTCGCGCGGCGTATGCGCCTGCAGTGCCGCCTGCTCGGTCGCGCGTGCCAGATAGAGCATGTCGCGGCAGGCGGATTCGACGAACAGCGCTTCCTTGGTCCGGAAGTAATAGGTGATCTGGCTTGGAAACGCCTCGGCAGCGGCGGCGATATCCGAGATCGAGGTGCCTGAAAGGCCGCGCTCCTTGAACAGGCGGCTGGCGCCGTCCAGCAGGCGGGATCGCATCTGGCGTCCGGCCGAACGCGTGGCGCGGACGGCGTGCTTGGGGTCGCCGGCCAGTGCCTGAGCGGTTTCGACGGAATCGGAAACCATTTTGGGAGCCATTTTGCCCTCTGATCTTTTATTTGTATGACATACAAACAAATATGTCAATTGGCCCCTTGGAGGCGGCGGTCGGCCAGGGCATCAACCGGCCAAATCCCCGGATCAACGCTTGCCAGCGGGCTCAAAATCTCTATAAACCGCGCATCCGTGGATCCCGGCCGGGAGCTGAACGGACGGTCTCAGCAATTTCACCTTTCGGCGATGTTGATGTGGCAGGGCCAGTTGGCCCGTCGTCCCGTGCTTCCGCCTTCTGAGCATTATCGAGTCCTTTCCGAAGGTCTCGAAGGGCTTGCCGCCGGGAACCGCGCCAACACAGGAAAGGACACCCATGCCTCTTTATGAGCATGTTTTTCTCGCGCGTCAGGATGCGAGCACCCAGCAGGTCGAAGAGCTGACCACCCAGATGACGGGCATCGTCGAAGGGCTCGGCGGCAAGATCACCAAGACCGAGAACTGGGGCGTGCGCTCCCTCACCTATCGCATGAACAAGAATCGCAAAGCACATTTCGTGCTGATGAACATTGATGCGCCCTCCGCTGCGGTCACCGAGATCGAGCGCCAGGAGAGAATCAGCGAAGACGTGATCCGCTATCTCACCGTCCGCGTCGAAGAGCACGAGGAAGGTCCGTCGGCCATGATGCGCAAGGCCGATCGCGATCGCGAACGCGACGACCGTGGTGGTGGTGGTTTCCGTGGTGACCGCGAAGGCGGCTTCCGTGGCGACCGTGAAGGCGGTGGCTTCCGTGGCGACCGTGGCCCGCGCCGTCCGCGCGATGAAGACGCAGCGGTTGAGGAGTAAGAATCATGGCTGAAGCTGGTGCACGCCGTCCGTTTTTCCGCCGCCGCAAGACCTGCCCGTTCACGGGTCCGAATGCGCCGAAGATCGACTACAAGGATTCCAAGCTGCTGATGCGTTACGTTTCCGAGCGCGGCAAGATCGTGCCGAGCCGCATCACCGCCGTCTCCGCCAAGAAGCAGCGTGAACTCGCCCGCGCCATCAAGCGCTCGCGGTTCCTCGGCTTGCTGCCCTACGTTATTCGCTAAGGCGATTTCGATCGGCGGCATCCGTGCCGCCGATCGCGACTTTTCATCAGGCTTCCGGGTCGTCCGGTCGCCGATGGTTGGGGTCCAAAGACCTCTAACCGCTCGAAGGGAGCGGGACAGCTGATGATCGTGATCATACTCATAGCGCTTGCGGCCGGCTCTGCGTCGGCGCTGATGTTCGCCTCGATCATCTCGGGCGCGCTGATTTCATTGCTGTTGTTCTATCTGGCCCCGCTGCCGCTGATGGTGGCCGCCCTTGGATGGGGACCGCTTGCGGCGACGATCGGCGGCATCGCCGCGGCTTCAGGCCTCGGGTTGATGTTCGGCCTGCCCTACTGCATCGCCTTTGTCGTCACCGTCGCCCTGCCCGCCTGGTGGCTCGGCCATCTCGCGCTGCTCGGACGGCCGCTGCCCGCCGAGGAAGCAGGCAACGGCGCCCCGCCTGCCGCGCCTGCCATGGAATGGTATCCGGTTGGCCGTATCCTGCTGTGGATTGCAGGCTTTGCGATGCTGACCACGATCACCGCCATGCTGACGCTCGGCAGCGACGCCGAGGCGATTACGACGTCACTGAAACGCGGCCTGATGCGAATTCTGACGCCCCGCAATGCCGCGCCGTCAGGCGATACCGAGCGGTGGGTTAGCGCTCTGGCAATCATCGCGCCGCCGGCAGCCGCGATCGTCGCCATGATGACGCTGACGCTCAATCTCTGGCTCGCCGGCAAGATCACCGCCACCTCCGGCCGCCTGCACCGGCCGTGGCCGGACCTGAAGAGCGCGGAGCTGCCGCCGATGACGCTGGTCGCGTTGTCGCTCGCACTTGCGTTCTGTTTCGTCGGCGGGCTTCCCGCATTGTTCGCGCAGATCACAGCGACGGCACTACTGATGGCTTACGCCATCACCGGCTTTGCCGTGCTGCACACGCTGACACTGGCGCTGAACGGCCGCGCGTTCTGGCTGTCCTGCGCCTACGCCGTTGTCGTGGTGTTCGGCTGGCCGGTTTTGGCGATGGTCGTGCTTGGCCTCGCCGACGCCGTCTTCGGATTTCGCCAACGCTTTATGCGCGGCAGACCGCCGCCGGTGCCTGCAGCGTAACCATTCCACCCATCCACTCGAACCGGATCATCACCACTTCAAAAGGAGAACGAATATGGAAGTCATTTTGCTGGAACGCGTCGCCAAGCTCGGTCAGATGGGCGAAGTCGTCAAAGTCAGGGACGGATTTGCCCGTAACTTTCTGCTCAAGCGCGGCAAGGCGCTGCGCGCCACGTCGGACAATCGCGCCAAGTTCGACGGCATGAAGGCCGAACTCGAGGCCAACAACCTCAAGGCCAAGGGCGAAGCCACCAAGGTCGCCGAGAAGATCAACGACCGTAACGTGGTCGTGCTGCGCCAGGCCTCCGAAACCGGCCAATTGTTCGGTTCGGTCAGCGTGCGCGACATCATCGCTTCCTTCGAGGCCGACGGCGTCACCATCAGCCGCAGCCAGGTCATGCTGGACGCGCCGATCAAGACCATCGGCAAGCACTCGATCGCCATCGCCGTGCACCCCGAAGTCGAAGTCAGCGTCAGCGTCACGGTCGCACGCAGCGCCGATGAAGCCGAGCGCATCAACCGCGGCGAGGACATCTCGAGCCGTCAGGAAGATCAGGACGCCGCCGCCGAGGCGCTGGCCGCCGCCGGTGAGTTCTTCGATCCGGAAGCCCACCACGACGACGAAGCGCCGGCCCCGGCTGCGACCGAGAAGTAACGCGCGGCTCTCCTTATCGCGCGTCTGTTTATGTGAGAACCAGGCCCGGCCGATCAGGCCGGGCTACCCTCTTAAGGGCCTGGAATTCTGCTTCACTATTCAACGGGTTATCTCCTATCAATTTCAAATTCCAACTTGCTAGACCGTAGCGTTCCAACTTTTGCGCTTGTTTTGTTCAGGAACGGATCAACCTGCGCCCCCGCTTTCGCGCTTCGAACACGGCGGCGATCGTGACCGTATTGACGGGGACGTAGGTCGCGAACAGCGTGCTTGAGGTGTTCAACGTGTTCCCCATGGCGTGAGCCACGGCAGCGGGCGTAGCGTCGCCGCTGATAGCCTCCACGGCACCAGAACGCCGGAAGTCGTGGCCTAGCATTCGCCGCTCCAGCGGCCCGAATTCGGCCGCTCTGATGACCCTAAAATCGGCGCCCAGGGTGCCCTTCGAATAGGGGCGACCAGATCGGTTCCGAAATATGTATGCGTCCCTGAGCAACTCGGTGCCGAGCTTCTCCAAATATGCCAGCAACAGACGCATAGAGCGGGCGCTGAGCGCCCCTCCGACCGGGGTGCCAGTCTTGCCCCTCTCTGTGAAGAAGAGCTGAGTATCACCGCTTTTGGCTAGCTGAGACGCGCGCAAGTTACGGACGTCACCCGGGCTCATCTGAGTGTCCCACGCCACGGCAATCGCCGCGGCAAGGCCGTAATAGCCGAGCCGCCAGGCTCGCTTGGCGAGACGGGCAACCTCGCCCTCTGCCCATGTTGCCGAGCGTCCCTTCGGTGCCGAGTTGCGAACAGCTAAGGACGGGTCGCCATCCTTTGAGCAGTAACCCATCGCTGCGGAAACGTTCCAGAGCGCGCGCCAAATCTTCATTGCGCGATGCGCTTCACCCAATGAGACGGTTTCTTCGACCATTTGACGCCAGTCGGATAAGTCGTCGAGGCGCACCGAACGCGGATCGCAATCTCCGAAAATCGGCTTTATGCGCTTCCAACCACGCCACCAATCTTCCCGCGTTCGCGGTTCTTTGCGCGCCCATTCATTGGTGCGGCGGAACTTGCGAAAAGCCTCGCCTAACGACCGCGGCGGATAGATCGTCAACTCTTCCGAGTTTGCGAACGACAAATTCTGGGCTGACGCCATCGCGGGCGATGGCGCCGCCCCTGCGCGAGTCTGATCCCACCGCAGATTCCACTCTTCGGCTAACGCCCATGCGCCTGGGCCATCCGGACCGCACGGGACAGAACAGAAGCCAACTTCCTTCATTTTGGTCGTTGGCTGCCAGAACCCCTTTCCGCGCTTAACAGCGTAGTGTCGAATCTTGACTGCACTCATCGCGACACCTTGCGGACTGCAGCAATGCGGTCTGGGGCTACCGTCGATGCATCGCGCGCGCCGAACTCGCCACGACCGCTAAAGAGGTGTGGATAGCGAAGACGTCGCCATTGATCGATGGCATCGAGATCTAAGTTGCCCGTATCTGGATCCGGCTTAGGAAAGCCCCGAGCGATAAGGTTAGGCAGAGCAGCCGTAAACGCCTCCACAGTCATACCCATGCGTCGTGCCGCTATTGCGGTTGGGACATCGCCGGGCGCGACTTGGAATCGAGCAGCCATCAAGCGGCACTCCATTCGGCAACCGCGGAAAGTTTACCATTCAGCCTTTCGATGAAGGGATTCATGCAGATGACGATAGCCGAGGTTTCGATGTGCACAGCGATATTGGCTGTCATCTGTTTCCCGTCTGTATTCACCATCGTTGCAGCTCCGTCCGAACCTACGAGCAGCCAAGTAATTCCGTGCTTGAAAAGCTCGCCTGGAAGTCGCGTTGTTGCCGGCCGGTCGGTAATCATGCCGCCCGCCACCGTGTAATAGAAGCCGGCGCCCCACGCCGTTTTCGGCGACATTCCAAATTTCATCAACTCGACCATGATCGCGACACGAACGACGGTGGTGTACGTCAATCGGTGAGCATGACCGTTTGGCTTGCGTTCGATTTCGTCATCGGAAAAGTGGACGATGTCGTTTTTCAGCCAGGACCTGAACGTCTCAATCCGAACGCCCAGCACTTCGCAGACAACTGCGAAGGGGAATGACTGCTCGCGCAAAACACCCATCTGCATAGAAAACCCCATGGGAACGACATACCAAGGTCTTATACCACCATGGTCTACGTTCACCAAGGGGAGTTTGGGGGTGTGGATAAAGGGCGCGAGCCCGCCGTCAAACGGCGGGGTGCTTTCTTCAGGCCGATAGGTCCGAGCACTCCCGGACCATGCTCACGATCTGCGCCGCCTTAACCGGCTCTGGCTCAGTCAGGAAGCTCCTCACAAGGCGCTCAGCCGCCCGCAAAACTAGAAGCGCGTCCTCGAGGTCGGTCGGCAACGCCGCTACCATCTGGATGGCGTGCACCCGGTGCTCGTGCTGTTCCTTCATGGTCATAGTCCGCGCCCCCTTCGATAATCCTCACGTTGGAGGGGATGGTGGCGAGATCGATAGGGCGACCGTCCGGCAAGCGCACGTTGGACCGATTGCGCCGATCGCGCGCCCTTGCAGCGGCTAACGCCACGGGGGACGTGCCGTTGTCATCAAAAGCAGCGTCGTACTCTAGGTCGCGCTCGTCACCGGCGACACCGTTGGCCGTGACCCCGCAGAGGGACGGCTCCAGGTCGCGGCCGTCCTCGTCGTCGACGTCGGGCTCGTCGTCGCTGGTGTCGAGCTCGCAATCGGACAACCGGCCGGCGCCGGCGCCGGCCGCCCCCCAGCCCGTCTGATCGTCCACCCGATCAGGCGCACCGAGGCTAGGCTCCTCGTCGCCTACTTCCTCGTCGTCGCTGTCGGCCTCAAGGTCCGGATCCAGGTCGCTGGCGTCTAGGAACGCCAGAAGGAGATCGATTTCGTCGCGGGCCTTCTCCCTGAGCTTGGCGAGGCGTCTGAGAGTCTTTTCTCGTTCGCGCTGTTGTCGGGCAAGCCCGGGCGTAATGGTCGCGCGAGCGGGCCGGGCTGCGCGTTCTGCGGTTGCTTTCATGGTCCTGCCCCCTCAATGCGCCACAGCGTGTTCGGAGAGGCGGATCACTGGCCCACCGAATTCGGACCGATCGTCCGCCACGATGGCCTGAGCCAGTTCGGCCATCAGGTCGGCCGGGATCACCAATTTGACGACGACGGCCCTTATGGCGCCGTCGTCCCTGTGGCCGTGCTGGGTGACTGCAAAGACCAGCCGGCGGCATGGACCCAGCCGTTCAATCCGCACGAGCGAATCGCAGAACGCATCCGGTGTGGCGTAGGGCTCAAAGGTTTCGATGGCTTCCCGCCTGGGCGGAAACGTAGGACTTTCGATTGTCATGATGGTTGCTCACTGGTCTGGGCTTCTTACGGCCCGCGCTCGGTGGCAGACCGAGCAGCCGGGGGGTAAGAACCTGCCAGTGAGACAGGCGCGTCGCTTTTAAGCCTTTCGGCTCTGGACAGAACGGCGCCCCCCGGCCAATAATGGTCGGGCTCGGAGCCGCACCGCCAAGTGCGTCCGCTTGATACGCCGCGACCTTCGACGCCAATCGAAGATATGATCCTTAGATGGATTGCGGGTAGTCACTGGTCCGGGTTCTTACGCCCACGGACATGCTGCACCTGATTTGCTTGAAAATCCACTCACTTTCGGGGGCGCCACTTTGCCAACTCGCCACCTAGCACTTGAGGTGCTAGATTGTTGTTGCTACGCCGCTGTCCGTACACGTTACGCCAGTGGACCCCATCATCCGACTCAGAATAAGACTTGCTCATGCCTGACGAGCCCAGTTCCAGTGCCGATGGCGAACGCCCCACCATCGATATCCATTACCAAAAATCCACCGAGTTTCGTGAAGTCGCTTGCGACGGCGCTCTTGGCGGGCCTACACCCCAAGGTAAGGTTTGGCTGGCATTCTACAACGAACGGTTTCCATTGCCGCGGATCGTCCGCCAGGGATTGAAACTTTCTGAGGGCGAAAGTGGTTTTACTCTGGACAACAGCCATCCGGCAGAAATCATAGAAGCCAAAAGAGGCCTCATCCGAAGCGTTGAATTTGGAATTTACATGAGCGTCGATACCGCCGCCGAATTACATGAATGGCTCGGTAAACTGCTCCAAGAAACTACAGCGTCCCCGGAGGATACATGAATCGACCATTATTGAGGGATCAAGATTTTGATGCATACGCTTCCATTTCTGAAAATGTGAGTGTGCGTAGAAACATCGTAAAGGTTTCGTACAGCCGGTCTATGAATGTCCTCCATGAGCGTCGGCACGAGCCTACACAGAACGACTCGCCCTTTGATGCTAAGCAAAATTTGCGAACGACAAGAGCGGCTGTGTCTGAACGCCAAGTTCATTCGCCCGAGATGATGGCGATGGCCGAAGAAGCATTAGCACGCCAAGGCAAGTTGACGCCGACAGAGCGCAACACGCAAATTGAAATTTTGGCATCGGATTTGTCGAAAATCTTTGACTGAACATGTCATCACCATCCGTTACATGTCCGTCGTGGGAATACGAACATGTGCCGGGCAGTGATCAAGTTGTCCGAGTTCGATCTGTCCAAATCATCCGATCGATCTATGATGCGCCGCCTCCCTCTATGGTGCGTGTGCTTAGAGATACGCGACGCGTCCACGGACTACTATTTGCTACCCTGACACCTGCTGGGTTCGACTACTACGCGGGTAATTATCGTGGATCGAGTTTCACCTGCCTAAAAGATTATGATGTATTTATTCGGAGTGATCCTCGTGTGGGTCATCCGCCCGGTCTCGTTTCTCGCTCGATGTCGGAATTTAGCGTTGAGATTCAGGATACGCTTATCGAGATCGATCGCCTTTACCGAATTTCAGACAGCACAATTCCCCCAGCGGCAAAGCTGATCCGCTGTGTGCAGCTCTTAGCCGCAGCATTCGTTTACTTCCTTGAGATTCACCCATACGCGAACGGGAATGGGCACATGGGGCGCCTCATTCTTATCGCAGGCCTGCGGCGCCAAGGCATTTTCATTACTGGATGGCCGTTGCACCCGCGCCCCGCCGATCCTCCCTACAGTGAGGCTATCAAGCAGTATCGCTCAGGCAACAAAACTCCACTGGAACACTTTATTCTCTCCTGCCTCTAATACCTTGAGCTGCTGGTGAGGATCATAAGCGCGCCAGCCCGGCATCAGCTCGGCACCGCCCTTTTCCAGCCACGACGCACTGTGCCTCCCCGCTGCACGATCCCCAAGGGATTGATAATTCGACTTAAGGCCGCATGCCGCGCCTCAATGGTGCATGCTCGCCCTCACCCGCCGCCCTCACCCCGAACGCTCCGACACATGGCACGTCTACTATGGTGACGTTCAGGTTGGCACGATTGCCATCCAATCGGGCTTGCTGACACACGCCAGGCAATGGCGTTGGGATTGCGGCTTCTATCCGCTGTCACACCGCGAACGATCCCGCTCAGGCTACGCTGCAACCTTTGACGAGGCGCGAGTCGGTTTCGCAACGCGCGCAATCATCTCATAACCCGTTTAGGTGAGGCGTATTTTCCGCGAGTGAGCCGGGCCGCAGGCGTGTCTCGGTACAAATACCAAGTTTTCCCGAATCTCCTTTCCGGCAATGAACGCCGCTGTTAGGTTTTCGGTTGGCGCTCACCAAAACGCCGCCGGGAGCGCTTTGGAATGCCCCCGTCCGAGTCAGCCCCCCGGACGGGGGATTTCGCGTTATCTGAAGGCCCTGGAGTTTCGATTCGGAATTGCTGTCCCTATGCCATTTTCAGTCTCTGCCTACGTTGACGATCATCTCGTTTTTTCATCAATTCTCGCGAACGATAACGACGGCCTATAGTGCGAGTGTACGTACTCGAACTGCGGCGCATTCACGCGCTCTTCGGAGTACCCCGTCAGGGGTGCTGTCCACCCTCAGAATCCGCGTTTAGGAATTCCCGTAGTTCTCGGTATGGGTCAGTCAATCGTGGCGCCGGAAGGGGCCTACAGAAATGGACAGCAGTTTAAAGCCCGAGTTTCAACCAAAGCGGCGAAAGACCGGCACTTGGACTGTTGTCGTGGTGACCGGAAACGGACCCGATTCCCACGTTGGAGACTTCGCGACAAAGAAGGAGGCCGCCGACTGGATCGCGGCCAATTCGGAAGACTGGCC
>NZ_JAFCLS010000036.1 GCF_018131075.1 Bradyrhizobium sp. JYMT SZCCT0428
CGGTGGACGCTGGTTCACGTCTGACGACGGCGTGGGTTAAGCGTACGGCAAAACCGTGTGGTCCTGGCGCCCGTTGCAGGCGTCAAGCTGTCGGAGAAGCGCAAGCGGGAACGGCGGCGACGGAGTCAACCAAGAACTCGTCTCCGGGGAGATCACGGCATAAGCCGTAAAGCCATTGCGCAGGGAAGGCCGGGTGTTCTCCGCTGCCCTGTATGCTCGTGTGCAGCCTACTTAGTGCAAACCGCACACGAGACCGCGGGTGCAGCGCGCACCCGGTCTTCCCTGCGCCCTCTCATTTGGAGGGCAAGGAATTTCTGGCAAAGCTCGGGCGCAACGCGTCGCGAGAATAATTTTCGTCGTCCCGGCCTTGAGCCGGGACCCATACGCCGCGGCCCATCCGTTAGAGCGCCGACGTTCGATACCTTCCTAAACAACATCCGCCGCGGAGTATGGGTCCCGGCGTTCGCCGGGACGACGTCGAGTGAAATCATCCTCCCTTCACAAACCGCGCAAACGCCTCCGCGTAATCCTTATGCCAGCGCGACAGCGCCGGGCGGTTCTCGACGATATCGCCGGCGGCCCACAGCATGCGCCGCTCGTCGAGTTGCCGCGGCACGTCGTTGTCAGGGCACAGGATATAGAAATCGCCGGCATCGATGCGTTCAATCATGAAGTCGACGGTCTGCTCGGGCGTCCAGGCACCGTCAGGTTTCTCGGTGCGGCCGCGGGAGGTGAGGGCGGTGAAGACGTGACCGGGGATCATCAGGTGCGCGCTGATCCGGCAGCCTTCGGTGTTGCGCAGCTCATGCTGCAGCGCCTCGGTCAGCGCTTTCACCCCCGCTTTGGAGACATTGTAAGCGGGATTGCCGGGTGGCGTTGTAATGCCTTGCTTGGAGCCGGTGTTGATGATCAGCCCGGGCCGTCCGCGTTCGATCATGTGCGGCGCGAAAACCTGGGTGCCGTGGATGATGCCCCAGAGGTTGACATTGAGAATGCGCTGCCAGTTCTCCAGCGGCCCAAAGCTGTTGCTGTCGGGGCCGATGCCGGCATTGTTCATCAGGATGTCGGTGCCGCCGAACCGCTTCTGTACCGCAGCTTCGAGCCTGGCGACGTCCTCGAACCGGCTGACATCGACCTCGGCGGTCATCACATCGGCGTCGCCGCCCTTGGCGGCAGACGACAGTTTTGTGGCAGCCTCCGCCAGCCGCGCGGCGCCGATATCGGCGATACAAACCTTCATGCCGAGGCCGGCGAACCGCATCCCGGCCGCAAGCCCGATGCCGGACGCGCCCCCGGTGATCACGGCGACATGATTGGCGGACATGGCAGGGTGGGGCATGCAGACTTCCTCCGGACACAAATCGGGTTACACTACTTATCGGCCCAAATCTTCATCAGGACAATATCGGCACGTACGAACCGGCATGGCAGGTCTTCATTTCCCGTCCCGCTTCCGGCGGCTTATTCCGCTTTACGGTTCGGAGCCCAACGATATAGTTACTCAGATATAACGATCTTCATCACAATAACGGCTATCGATCCAAGGGAGTAAATACATGGCTGTATCACAGGCAATTCCGATCACGCGCCACCCTTATGCGGATGGTTCCTACAAAAAGATGCTGATCGACGGCCAATGGGTCGATGCGGCCTCCGGCAAGAAGTTCGAGACCCATAACCCGGCAACCGGCGAGTTGCTCGCTACGGTAGCCGAGGGCGATGCCGAGGACATCAACCGCGCGGTGGCGGCCGCACGCCGCGCTTTCGAGGGCCCGTGGAGCAAGGTCAAGCCGTTCGAACGGCAGAACCTGCTGCTGAAGCTCGCCGATCTCGTCGAGAAGAATTTCGAGGAGCTGTCGCAGCTCGATACGCTCGACATGGGCGCGCCGATCAGCCGCACCCGCGGTACGCGGCTGCGCGTGCTCGGCATGCTCAGGTATTATGCGGGTCAGGCCACCGCGCTGCATGGCGAGACCATCGAAAACTCGCTGCCCGGCGAGATCTTCTCCTACACGTTGAAGGAGCCGGTCGGCGTCGTCGGCGCCATCATCCCCTGGAACAGCCCGCTCACCGCCAGCGTCTGGAAGATCGGCCCGGCGATCGCGACCGGCTGCACCGTGGTGCTGAAGCCGGCCGAGGAGGCACCGCTGCGGCTGGCCGAACTCTGCATGGAAGCCGGCATTCCGCCCGGCGTCGTCAATGTGGTGCCGGGTTACGGCGAGACCGCGGGCGCGGCACTGTCCTCGCATTCCGGCGTCGACAAGGTCGCCTTCACCGGCTCGCATGTGACCGGGCAAGCCATCGTCAGGGCCTCCGCCGGCAACCTCAAGCGCGTGTCGCTGGAACTCGGCGGCAAATCGCCGGACATCGTGTTCGCCGACGCCGACCTCGATGCGGCGGTGCCGGGGGCGGCGATGGCGGTGTTCGCCAATTCCGGCCAGATCTGCAGCGCGGGGACGCGGCTGTTCGTCGAACACAAGATCTATGACGAGTTCGTCGGCCGCGTCGCCGAATTCGGCAAGAAGCTGCAGGTCGGCAACGGCCTCGATCCCAACACCCAGATCGGGCCGCTGGTGTCGGCGGAGCAGATGAAGCGCGTCTCCGGCTATCTCTCGATCGGTCAGCAGGAAGGTGCCAAGGCGCTGACCGGTGGTACGCCGCTGACCGAAGGCGCGCTGTCAAAGGGCTATTTCGTGGCGCCGACGGTGTTCGCCAACGTGCAGGACAATATGCGGATCGCGCAGGAGGAAATCTTCGGCCCGGTGATCTCGGCGATCTCGTTCAAGGACACTGATGAGCTGATCGCACGCGCCAACGCCACCACGTTCGGATTGGGCAGCGGCGTCTGGACCACCAATGTCAGCAAGGCGCACCAGGTGGCAAAATCGCTGCGCGCCGGCTCGGTCTGGGTCAATTGCTACCAGGCGATGGACCCGGCGGTGCCGTTCGGCGGCTACAAGATGAGCGGCTACGGCCGCGAGTCAGGCAAGCAGCACCTCGAGGAGTATCTCAACGTCAAGGCGGTCTGGATCAAGACGGGTTAGGACACTCGTCATGCCCGGGCTTGACCCGGGCATCCATCCAGCTTCGCAAGAAGATTTCTCGAAGGAGATGGATTGCCGGGTCGAGCCCGGCAATGACAGATCGGGCGCCTCACCCCGCCCGCTTCTTCCGGCCGATATCGCTGCGCAGCGCCTGCAACTCCTTGCGCGCCGCGCTCGCGGCGTTGCGTTCGATCTTGCGGTAGCGCTTAACCAGCGAGATGCCGAACGACGTCAGCACCGCGCCGCCGCCGTTCTTGCCGCCGGTCTGACGCTCGACGGCGGCCTGCCGGCAGATGCGGTTGATCTCGTCGACCAGATCCCATGCCCGCTTGTACGACATCTCCATCGCGCGGCCGGCGGCCGAAATCGAGCCGCATGTGTGGATGTTCTCCAGCAGCTGGATCTTGCCCGGCCCGATCCGGGCGTTGGCATCCAGATCGATGCGAACGCTGAGCGAAGGAAGCGATTTGGCACTCGATTTCGGCATGAAAATACTTGCTCACTACATCGGTTCGAGCGGGCTACCGCTTCGCTTTCAAAACAAAAGCTGCTCCAGTCTTTTACGGGCAAGCGGAACCGGTTACATACTCGTATGAATACGGATAAGTTGGAGTTCCACACCGGCATGAATTACCCATCATTGTTTTCCCCGCTGCAGATCGGTCCCTACCAGCTCAAACATCGTCTCGCTTTGGCGCCGCTGACGCGGATGCGGGCGGAAAAGCCCAGCCTCGCGCCGCGGCCGCTGAACGCGGAATATTACGCCCAGCGCGCGACGCCGGGCGGATTGCTGATTGCCGAAGCCTCGCCCGTGATGGCGACGGGTTTCGGCAGCCCCGGCGTCCCCGGAATTTATACCGAGCAGCAGATCGCGGGTTGGCGAGAGGTCGTCGATGCCGTTCACGCCAAGGGCGGCGTGATCTTCCTGCAGCTCTGGCATGTCGGCCGCGTTTCGCATTCCTCGTTCCAGCCCGGCGGCGTGCTGCCGGTGGCGCCCTCGGCGGTTGCGATCGCCGATCTGAAAACCGGGACGGCCGATGGCAAGGCGGTGCCTTACGAGACGCCGCGCGCGCTCGAAACATCCGAAATCCCTGAAGTGGTCGATGCCTACCGGCAGGCGGCGAAGAATGCGCTTACCGCCGGCTTCGACGGCGTCGAGATCCACGGCGCCAACGGCTATCTGATCGAGCAGTTCCTGCAGTCGCATACCAATCTGCGCACCGATCAATATGGCGGCTCCATCGAAAACCGCACGCGCTTTCTGATGGAAGTGACAGAGGCCGTGGCCGAGGTCTGGGGCGCGAGCCGCGTCGGCCTGCGGCTGTCGCCGTACGGCATCGCCAACGGCAGCGGCGAGCCCGACCCGATGCCGCTCTATAGCCATGTCGTGCAATCGCTCAATCCGCTCGGGCTCGCCTATCTGCATTTCATCGAACCGCGCTCCAGCGGCGCCGGCCGCGCCGAGGTCAACCATCAGAACGTGCCGTCGGCGATGGTGCTGTTCCGCCCCATCTGGAAAGGCGTGCTGATCACGGCCGGCGGCTTCACCGGCGAGACGGCGAATGCCGCGATCGCGGCCGGCCATGCCGATGCGATCGCGTTCGGACGGATCTTCATCTCCAATCCGGATCTGCCGCGCCGCCTGCAACGCGGCTTCCCGCTGACGCCCTATAACCGCGCGACGTTCTATGGCGGCGACGTCGCCGGCTACACCGATTACCCCGCGCACGACGAGTTGGCGCAGGCATAATACTCCACCGTCATTGCGAGCGAAGCGAAGCAATCCATGGAGTCACAAAGAAAGAATGGATTGCTTCGCTCTGCTCGCAATGACGAAACGTGAGGACCGAGCATGTTTCCCGAGCTCGAAGAAATCGAAAAGAAGAAAACCAAACCGGTGGCGGTGGGCAAACCCGCCGCCGGCCAATGCCTGTGCGGCAAAGTCTGCTTCGAGATCGATGTGCCCGCGCGCTGGGCCTGGCATGATCATACACCGTCGAGCCGGCGCGCGCACGGCGCGGCCTACGCGACCTATGTCGGAAGCTGGCGCAAGCGCTTCCGCATTACCAAGGGCAAGACCTCCATCACGCGCTATGAAGACAAGGCGACCAAGACCGCGCGCAGCTTCTGCAGCAGCTGCGGCACGCCGATCGCCTACGAGCGCCCGCGTTCGCCGCACATGGTCAACATTCCGCGCGCGCTGTTCACCGGCCGCACCGGCCGCCAGCCGCTCTACCACATCGCGATCGAGGAATTGCAGGAATGGGCCTACACCGGCGAACCGCTGGTGCCGCTGAAGGGTTATCCCGGCGTGGTCTGGCAGCGCTCGAAGAAGAAGAAACGCACTGACCGCGAGGGGATGTTCTGATCGCACGCTCTCCGACGCAGGGCAGCCATGACCGCGCTCCATTTGATCTCACCATTGCCGATCGTCATGATGGCGTGATCCCGAAAGGCCAACGAGCCGCGGGCAGGAGGAAATATGAAAAATCGCATTACCGGGCGCTCGGCCTTTCTCGCGCTGCTGAAGGATGAAGGCATCACGCATCTGTTCGGCAATCCCGGCACCACCGAACTGCCGATCATGCACGCCCTGAAGGATCATCCTGATCTTACCTATGTGATGGCGATGCAGGAGAGCCTGGTGGTCGCGATCGCCGACGGTTACAGCCGCGCCTCGGGCAAGCTCGTCGCCTGCAACGTCCACGTCGCGCCCGGGCTCGGCAATGCGATGGGTTCGCTGTTCAACGCGGCCTTCACCGGCACGCCGATGATCCTGACCGCGGGCCAGCAGGAGCAGGGCCACGGTCTGATGGAGCCGGTGCTGTATGGCCCGCTGGTGCAGATGGCGGAGCCCTTGGTGAAATGGGCCGTCGAGGTAACGCGGCTGGAGGATCTGCCGCGGATCGTGCGCCGCGCCGCCAAGATTGCGACCACGCCGCCGACCGGGCCGGTGTTCATCTCGCTGCCGGGCGACATCCTCAACGCCGAAGCCGGCATCGAACTCGGCCGCTCCACCCGCGTCGACACCCGCGTCAAACCATCGGACGAAGCGCTCGGGGCGTTGGTCGCGCGCATCCTGAAAGCCGAGCGGCCGGTCATCATCACCGGCGATGAGATCGTCAAGAGCGACGCGCTGAAGGAAGCCGCGCAGTTCGCGGAGGCGATCGGCGCGCCTGCTTATCAATGTTCGACGCCTTACGGCGCGCACTTCCTGTCGGAAAGCCCGTGCTTCATGGGCGCGCTGTCGCGCCTGCAAAAGCAGGTTCGCGAGGTGCTGTCGCCTTACGATCTGATGATCGTGCTCGGCGCCGATCCGCTGCGGATGTCGGTCTACAGCGAAGTCGACCCGCTGCCCGATGGGCTCGGGATCGTGCAGATCGGCCTGGTCGACTCGGATCTCGCCAAGAATTACGGCGCCGAGATCGCGCTCAAGGCCGACGTGAAGGAAACCCTGCGCGCGCTGGTGCCGGCGCTGAAAGCGGCTGGTGGAGGCGCGCTCGAGACACGTGCGAAACAGGGCGTGGCCGCGCTGGCCTCAAAGAACTGGACTGCGAAGCGCAAACCGCTGATCGAACAGATCTCGAAGGCCATCACCAAATCGCCGATCGATCCGGACTGGCTGGCGCTGCAGCTGGTCGAGGCGATGCCTGACAATGCGATCCTGGTCGACGAAGGCCTGACGTCGTCGCGGCAAATCCTGGCGCTGCGGCCGCACCGCGACCGCTACGGCTATCACGCGCTGGCCTCGGGCGGCATCGGCTGGGGATTGCCGGCTTCCGTCGGCGTCAGCCTCGCCAATCCCGAGCGGCCGGTGGTGTGCTATTCCGGCGACGGCAGCTCGATGTATTCGATCCAGTCGCTGTGGACCGCGGCCAACCACAAGCTGCCGCTGACCTTCGTGATCGTCAACAATGGCGGCTACCGCATCATCAAGCAGCGCCTGCTCGCCTTCCACGGCGACGATCATTATGTCGGCATGGACTTCGTCGATCCACCGGTGGATTTCACCGGGCTCGCCAAATCACTCGGGCTGGAAGCGATCAAGGTCACCGATCCCGGTGAGTTGAAGTCCGTGCTGGCGTCGGCGATTGGTCGCCCCGGCACCAAGCTGATCGAGGTGGTGGTGAGTAATTCGGTGAATTGACGTCGTTCGTCATTGCGAGCGAAGCGAAGCAATCCATCGTGCGGCAAAGGAAGTATGGATTGCTTCGCTACGCTCGCAATGACGGCGATAGAGCGTCGCTTCTACTCCGCCGCCGTCACCCGCACACCCGGCCGATACCGGCTCGCCGGATGCTGCGCCGTCAGCCGTGCGCGGCCCTCGCCGAACAGCTTCTCGCGCAGCGTGCCCTCGGCATACGCGCTCTTGTATCGTCCGCGCCGCGTCAATTCGGGCACCAGCATGTCGGCGATATCCTCGAAATCGCCGGGCGAGGTCGCGAACGCGACGTTGAGGCCGTCGACGTCGGTCTGCTCGAACCAGGCCTCGATATCGTCGGCGACCTTCTCGGGCGTGCCGACCACGACGGGCCCGGCGCCGCCGATGCCGACATGTTCGATGACTTCGCGCACCGTCCACACGCGATCCGAATCGGCGCGGGTGACGTTGTCGAGCGCGGTGCGGCCGGCGTCGTTCTGGACGTGGCGGACCTGCTGGTCGAGGTCGTAGCCGGAGAAATCGACGCCGGTCCAGCCCGACATCAGCGCCAGCGCGCCCTCGGGATTGATGTGCTTGCGATAGTCGGCGTATTTCGCCTTCGCCTCGGCCTCGGTGCTGCCGAGGATGATTGTCATCATCGAGAACATCAGGATCTCGGCCGGGTTGCGCCCGATCGCCTTGGCCTCAGCGCGGATCGCGGCGACACGCGGCCCGATGATCTTGGCCGACGGCCCCGACATGAATACGCATTCGGCGTGCCGGGCCGCGAACTGGCGGCCGCGCGGCGAGGTGCCGGCCTGGTACAGCACCGGCGTGCGCTGCGGCGATGGCTCGCTCAGATGAATGGCATTGAGCCGGTAATGATTGCCCTCATGCGAGATCGGATGCACCTTCGCAGGGTCTGCGAAGATGCCGCGCGCACGGTCGCGCAACACCGCGGCGTCCTCCCAGCTGCCTTCCCAGAGCTTGTAGACCAGCTCCATATATTCATCCGCGATCTCATAGCGGTCGTCATGCGCGGTCTGCTTGTCCTTGCCGGCGCCGCGCGCGGCGCTGTCGAGATAACCGGTCACCACGTTCCAGCCGACCCGCCCTTCGGTGAGGTGATCGAGCGTCGACATCCGCCGCGCGAACGGATAGGGCGGCTCGAACGACAGATTGCTGGTAACGCCGAAGCCGAGATGTTTCGTCACCGCCGCCATCGCCGGGATCAGCATCAGGGGTTCATTCGCGGGGGTCTGCGTGGCGTTGCGCAGCGCCGCATCGGGGCTGGAGCCAAACACGTCATAGACGCCGAGCACGTCGGCGAGAAACAGGCCGTCGAAACGCCCGCGTTCCAGCGTCCTGGCGAGATCCAGCCAATAGGGCAGGCGGTTATAGTCAAGGGTGCGGTCGCGCGGATGGGTCCACAGCCCGGGCGATTGATGCGCCACGCAGTTCATGGCAAAGGCGTTGAGCCGGATCTGTTTCTTCATGATGGTGGAACCTTGGGTATTCCCGGATACGCTGTCCGGTCGGGTGCCGGCTGTTGGCGGAAATTGTTGCATTCCGTGAGGCTTAGCAAGGCCTTATTCGGCCCGACGCATGCTACTTCCAGTAGATGAATTGTCTGGCTACACTAACCAGTGATACGTTCGCGAACGCAAAAGGAGAGAGCATGACGACGAGAGCCGACGCGATTGAAAATGTCCGTCAGCAGTTTCACTCCGGCGAGTTTCTCGCCGAGCTCAACCGCCGGGTCGGTTTCCCTACGCAGAGCCAGGAGCCGCTGCCGGGCGATCCCCTGCGCGCCTATCTCGTGGAAGGACTGCAGCCTGCCTTTGAAGAGCTCGGGTTCTCGACCCGGCTGATCGAGTCGCCGATCGGCAAGGGCCCGTATCTGCTGGCGGACTATCGGGAGGATCCGTCATTGTTGACGGTGCTCTCCTACGGCCATGGCGACGTCGTGGGTGGCATGGTCGGTGAATGGCGCGACAATCTCAATCCGTGGCAAACCACGACCAAGGGCGATCGCGTTTACGGCCGCGGCACCGCCGACAACAAGGGGCAGCACAGCATCAACATGGCGGCGCTGCGCGCCGTCCGCGAAGCCCGCGGCGGCAAGCTCGGCTTCAATGCCAAGTTCATCATCGAGACCAGCGAGGAGATCGGCTCGCCGGATCTGGCCGAAGTCTGCCAGTCGCTGCATCAGGAACTCAAGGCCGACCTGTTGCTCGCTTCCGACGGCCCGCGGCTTTCGGCGGATCGTCCGACCATCTTCCTCGGTTGCCGCGGCGGCGTTCGCATCCATCTCGACGTCAACCTGCGCGAAGGCGGCAATCATTCCGGCAATTGGGGCGGCCTGCTCGCCAACCCCGCGACCATCCTGGCCAATGCCATCGCCGCGCTGGTCGATCACCGGGGGCGAATGAAGCTCGACATCATGAAGCCGCCGCGCATCACGAACCAGATCCGCGCAGCACTGGCCGATGTCGAGGTCGAGCCGATGGCGGATGAGCCGCAGGTTTCCGAGAATTGGGGCGAGGATGGCTTATCAGCCGCCGAACGCGTCTATGCCTGGAACACGCTGGAAGTGCTGGCGATGTCATCGGGCAATATCGAGCAGCCGGCGAACGCGATTCCAGGCGCGGCTCGCGCCGTGCTGCAGCTTCGCTTCGTGGTCGGCACCGAATACGAAAAGGTGGTCGACGCTGTCAGGACCTATCTGCACGCCAATGGCTTTGCGATGGTTGATGTCAGCGGGCAGCAGAGGTTTGGCGCGTCGCGTACCGATCTGGACAGCCCCTGGGTCAACTGGGCGGCGAACTCGATCCGGCAGACCACCGGAAAGGCGCCGGCGATCCTGCCGAATATCGGCGGCTCGCTGCCCAACGGCGTCTTTGCCGAAGGGCTCGGTCTGCCGACGATCTGGATTCCGCATTCCTATCCCGGCTGCTCGCAGCACGCGCCGGATGAACACATCCTGCTGCCGGTCACCGAGGAGGCGCTCGCCATCATGGCAGGCCTGTTCTGGGATCTCGGCGAGATGCCGCGTAAATCGTGATGCCGTAATGGTTCGTGTGACGGAATAAGAACGATGCTGCGGCGCGAAATGGCAGTTTTCACGTATAAAATTTAGCTCAGCGTATCGTCAGGTGAAATATTGCTCTGTCGCCCGCGCGCAGCGCTCTCTAGGATCAGGGAAGCGCGATGCGGGGAAGGGCGGCATGAACGCGACGTCACCTAAGAAGAAGCCAACGCTGTCCGTCGTCGGGCAGCCGGCCAATTTCAACGCCATCCAGAAGGTCTGCGCGATCCTGCGTGTGCTGGCGCAGAACTCGCCGCTGCGGCTCACCGAGATCGCCGACGCCACCTCGCTGAACAAGGCGACGGCGCTGCGCATCCTCGGCTCGCTGATCGAGGAGGGCTTCGTCACCCGCGTGACCGGCGCAAAAACCTACGAGCTCGGCCAGGAGGCGAGGGTGATGGCGGTCAGCGCGCGCCGCACCGTCGACATCGCCGAGCTGGCGCAGCCGAGCCTGCTGCGGCTTTCGGAGCGGTCCGCCGATACCGCGCTGTTGTCGGTGCGCAGCGGCGTCGAGGCGCTGTATCTGGCGCGCTCCGTCGGCAGCCATCCGTTGCAGCCCAATTACCTGCAGATCGGCAGCCGCCGGCCGCTCGGCGTCGGCGCCGGCAGCCTTGCGCTGATGGTGTGGCTGCCGGATGCCGAGATCGACGCCATCATCGAGGTCATCATGCCGCGGCTGGCGAAATCGCCGCGCATCACATCGAAATATCTGCGCGAGCGGATCATAGCTGCCCGCAAGCATGGCCATACCGTGCAGATCGACGCCGCCCTTCCCGGCATGGGCGGGGTCGGCGTGCCGATCCGCGACGATGCCGGGCAGGTGATTGCGGCGCTGAGCGTCGGCGCCTCCAGCGACCGGATCAGGCGGCGCGAAACCGAGCTTGCGGAGATGCTGAAGAAGGAAGCGCTGATCCTGACACGGGCAATGGCGCAGCCGGCGAAGCCGGGCGCGCTGAAGGTGATCAAGCCGAGCTAGGGATCAAACCCCTTCATCCAGCGCGACCAGCTCGCGCTTCTTGCGCAGCGAGGGCAGCAGCGGTCCGACCAGCAGCACCACCGCAAGCGCCAGGCAGGTGGCCGAAATCGGCCGCGTCACGAAGGTCATCAGGTCGCCCTGGGAGAGGATCAGCGATTTGCGCAGGTTGTTCTCCAGCATCGGCCCGAGCACGAAAGCCAGCACCAGCGGCGCCGGCTCGTAGCCGAGCTTGCGCATGAAATAGCCGATCACGCCGAACGCGATCATGACGTAGACGTCGAACACGTTGTTGCTGGAGCAATAGACGCCGATGATCGTGAAAAGGACGATCAGCGGAAACAGAATGTTGTACGGCAGCTTCAGCAGTTGAACCCACATCCCGATCAGCGGCAGGTTGAGCACCAGCAGCATCACATTGCCGATATACATGCTGGCGACGATGCCCCAGAACAGGCCCGGGTTCTGGGTGATCAGCAGCGGGCCGGGCTGCAGCCCGTGGATCACGAACGCCCCCAACAATAACGCCATGACCACGTTCGGCGGGATGCCCAGCGTCATCAGCGGAATGAAGGCACCGCCAGCCGCGGCATTGTTGGCGGCTTCAGGTCCCGCCACGCCTTCGATCGCGCCATTGCCAAAACGCTCCGGCGTTTTCGACAGCCGCTTCTCCAGCGCGTAGGACGCAAATGACGAGATCACAGCGCCGCCGCCCGGCAGGATGCCGAGGAAGAATCCGAGAATGGTTCCGCGTGCGACCGGCCCGGTACTGGCCTTCCAGTCTTCCTTGCTCGGAAACAGCTGCGTGATCTTGGCGTTGATGATGTCGCGCTTGATGATCTGCTCGGTATTGAGCAGCACCTCGGCGACGCCGAACAGGCCCATCACCACGGGAACGAGGCCGATGCCGTCAATCAATTCAATCCGGCCGAAAGTCAGGCGCGGCTGGGCGGTGATGCTGTCCAGCCCGATCAGGCCAAGCACGATGCCGATGCAGGCCATCAGCAGCGCCTTCGCCATCGATCCCTGCGTGAGGAAGGTCAGCACCACGAGGCCCAGCGCCATCAGGCTGAAATAGTCAGCCGGCCCGAACGCAATCGCGACGCTGGCCAGTGACGGCGCCACCAGCATCAAGGCGACCAGCGCGAAGGTACCGGCGATGAAGGAGCCGAACGCCGAGATGCCGAGCGCCGGCCCGGCGCGGCCTTGTTTCGCCATCTGGTGGCCGTCGATGCAGGTGACGACGGAAGCAGCTTCGCCGGGGATGTTGACCAGGATCGACGTGGTCGAGCCGCCATACATCGAGCCGTAATAGATCCCGGCCATCATGATGATGCCGGATTCCGGCGTTCCCGACAGCGTGACCGGCAACAACAGCGACATCGCCGAGATCGGCCCGATGCCGGGGAGCACGCCGACCAGCGTGCCGATGAAGACGCCGATGAAGCAATAGACCAGGTTGACCGGCAACAGAGCGATGCCGAAACCGTGCGCGACGTTGATGAGCGTGTCCATATCGCGGTCAACCGATTTCAAAGATGCCCGAAGGCAGCTGGATCAACAGGAGGCGTTTGAGGACCCACCACATGCCGAGCGGGGCGATGACGGCGATCGGGATCGCCAGCGACCAGCGCACCGGATCGATCAGCCGCAACAGCAGCACCATCAACGGGATCGACGACAGCAGAAAGCCGAACGTATCAAGCGAGAAGGCGAATGCGGTGAGGCAGGCGATGACGATCAGCGGCTTGGTCCAGCGCGCATTCTCCCAGCGCGAACCGAAAGTCGGTCCGCCCTCGGTGAGCGACGCAACGATGATCGATGCCGCGAACAGACACATCAGGATGCCGGTGTAGAACAGCACGTAGCCGGAGCCGGGATCGTTGATGGTGCCCAGTTTCAGCTTGAGCCCGGACCGGATGACGAAAAGGCCGAGCCCGAGTCCGATCAACCCGCCCCACAATTCGGAATTGTTGAAGCGAAATTTGACGTTGCTGTTATTGCTCATGCTCGTGCTTTCAGATACGCGCTGTTGGTATCGTCACCCTGAGGTGGCGTAGCGCAGCGAAGCCCTCGAAGGGCGACGGTGCCCGAAACCATCCTTCGAGGCTCGCCGCAAGCGCGGCGAGCACCTCAGGATGACGATTATCCCTGCGGCGAGACCGATGCTACTTCTTCGCCAGCCCGAGCGAGTCGATCACCTTGCGTTCGGAATCGGTGACCTCGACGACGAACTTCTTGTAGTCCTCGGTGTTCTTGTAATTCGGCACCATATCGTATTTCGCGAGCGTCGCGATCACGGCCGGGTCCTCGATGGCTTTCTTGAAGGCGTCGTGCAGCTTGGCGACGATCTTCGGGTCCATGCCCTTCGGTCCGGCGATTCCGAACGGCGAGTCATAGACCATGGGATAGCCGAGTTCCTTCAGCGTCGGCACGTCGGGAAAGTTCGGCGAGCGCGCCGAGGTCCAGACCATCAGCAGCCGCAACTTGCCGGCGTCGACCAGCGGTCGCCATCCGGTCGAATCCGCCTGCAGCATGGTGTGCTGGCCGAGCACCGCGGCGTTGGTCTCCGCGCCGCCCTTGAACGGCACCTGCGTCAGCTTGATGCCGGCCAGGGTTGCGATCTGTTCCATGCCGATATGCAGCGACGTTCCGGCGCCCGGGGTCGCATAGGTCACCTTGCCGGGATTCTGCTTGGCGAAGTCGACGACGTCCTTCCAGGTCTTGAACTGCGATTCGGCATTGGTGGTGACACCGAAGGTATAGCCGGTGAGGTGGATGATGTAGGAGAAATCCTTGGACGGATCCCAGGATACTTCCTGCATCAACGGCAGACGGAACACGGTGATCGGTAGCTGTGCGATGGTGTAGCCATCGGGCTTGGCGGCGGCCGCCATGGTGGCCGGACCGACGGTGCCCCCGCCGCCCGCCTTGTTGTCGATCGCGATTGGCTGGCCGAGAATCTTGGAGGCGCTTTCGGCGATTGCGCGCATCGTGAGGTCGGTCGATCCGCCCGCCGGCCACGGCACGATCAGGGTGATCGGCTTGGTAGGATATTCCTGCGCGCCGGCGGCGGCGGAAATCAGCATGCCGACGGCGGCGACAGCGGACATCAAACGGCTTGGTCTCGACATCTCAAACTCTCCCTTGCGGCCCCTTTAAACAACGAGACCTCCTTGTTTTCTTTCATGCCCGCAATCTTCCCTGAAAACGCAGGAGAAGAAAAGCGTATTGGCAAGCTAACGTACGCAATTAGCTCAACAATTGGCTGGAATCGACATCTGCGACAATTAGCCTGTCGCAGCGTCCCGAGATACGGAATTTGATCGCAGTGGGTTGGCGGACGAAACCGGGAAACATCGCGCCGCGACCGGCCGTTTGAGCCATGGCGCAATCCGAGCGTTCGGCAGATCCTGGCCTACGATCAAGGTGGGAGTCGCTGTGTCTTGCGAAGGCCCAGGCTTTCAGGCCATCATAGGCTTGGTCGGACGGGGTGGTTCCGTTCAGTTTGCCAATGTGGGCATTGCAGGGAATCCTGCCTGGAGCGCATGAGTTCAGCTTCGAACGCAACCGACGCCGCGGTTATCAAGGCATTCGCCGCAATTCCTGCGCTTCTCGAACAGACGCCGGCGCTGATCGTTCGCGGCCGGTTTCTCGATTGCGAATGCCTGCTCGGGCCGACCGGCCATCCCTTTCACGCCTCGATCCGTGCCGGCCGGATCGTCGATCTGACGCCGGCGCCGGTGCTGATGCGGTCGTGGCGGTTTTCCTATCGGGCCTCGCCTGCGGCCTGGGCGGCGTACTGGCAATCCGAGCCGCGGCCGGGCTGGCATGACCTGCTCGCTTTGACCAAGCGCGGCGAAGCGGCACTTGAGGGCGATCTGCATCCCTTCATGGCGCATCTGCAGTATTTCAAGGACGTGCTGGCTTTGCCGCGGCATCATTTCGCGGTGGCTGCCTGATGAGCGGTTACGTTGAGCCGATGGTCGGCCGCTATGTCCATGTCGACATCGGCGGCGAAATGCATCGGATCTATTTCGAGGAGAACGGCGCCGGCATTCCGCTGGTGTGCCTGCACACCGCGGGCTCCGATGCGCGGCAATGGCGGTATCTGCTCGCCGACGAAGAGTTTGCGAAGAACTTCCGTATCATCGCCTTCGACATGCCCTGGCATGGCAAATCGAATCCGCCGGCCAGCTGGAACGGTGACGAATATCAGCTCACCACCGCGCGCTACACCGAAACCATCCGCGCCTTCTGCAAGGCGCTGCGACTGGAAAAACCCGTGGTGATGGGCTGCTCGATCGGCGGCCGTATCGTGCTCAATCTCGCGATCGACCATGCCGCCGAATTCCGCGCGCTGATCGGGCTGGAGGCGGCGGATTTCCAGGCGCCGTGGTATGACACCACATGGCTCAACCGCCCCGACGTCCATGGCGGCGAGGTCTGTGCGGCGCTGGTGTCGGGTCTCATCGCGCCGCAGAGCCCGCAAGCCTCGCGAGCCGAAACGCTATGGGGGTACAAGCAGGGCGGTCCGGGGATTTTCAAGGGCGATCTTTATTTTTATCGGGTCGATGGCGACTTGCGCGGCCGGGTGGAGAAGATCGATACTAAAGTATGCCCGCTGTTTCTGCTCACGGGCGAGTATGATTTCTCCTGTACGCCGGAAGACACGACGAGGACTGCTGCCGCTATCGGGGGCGCCAGTGTTACGATAATGGAGCAGCTTGGTCATTTTCCGATGAGCGAGAACCCCGAACAGTTTCGCCGCTACATTTCGCCGGTGCTCGGCGAAATCCTCGAACGATCGACTTAAACCACACAAGGAGTATTAAGTATGAACCGCAATTACATGATTGGTTACGCGCTGGCCGGCGCGTTGTGCGCCACGCCGGCGATGGCGCAGGAACTCACCGGAACGTTGAAGAACATCAAGGATACCGGGGCCATCACGCTCGGCTTCCGGGATTCGTCGATTCCCTTTTCGTATCTCGATGACAGCCAGAAGCCGGTCGGCTACGCCATGGACATCTGCTACAAGATCGTCGATGCCGTGAAGAAGGAGCTCAAGCTCGACAAGCTCGAGGTCAAGCTCAATCCGGTGACGTCGTCGACCCGGATTCCACTGCTGGCCAACGGCACCATCGATCTGGAATGCGGCTCGACCACCAACAACGCCGAGCGCCAGAAGCAGATCGCCTACACCAACACCCACTTCCTGACCGCGAGCCGCTACGTCTCGAAGAAGTCGAGCAAGATCAACTCGATCGACGATCTGAAGGGCAAAGCGGTGGTTTCGACATCGGGCACCACCAACATCAAGCAGCTGACCGAAGCCAATGCGGAGAAAAAGCTCGGCGCCAACATCATTCCGGCCAAGGACCACGCCGAAGCCTTCCTGATGGTCGAGACCGACCGCGCGGTAGCGTTCGTGATGGACGACATCCTGCTGGCGAGCCTGGTTGCCGGCTCGAAGGCGCCGGATGACTACGTGATCTCCAAGGACGCGTTCTCCAAGCCGGAGCCCTATGGCATCATGCTGCGCAAGGACGACCCGGCCTTCAAGAAGGTGGTCGATGCCGCCACGTCAGCGCTCTATACGGGCGGCGAGGGCCAGAAGATCTACGACAAGTGGTTCACCCAGAAGATCCCGCCGAAGGGTCTGAACCTGAATTCGCCGATGAGCTCGGAACTGAAGAACCAGTACGCCAAGCCGTCGGACTCGCCGGATCCGGACGCCTACAAATAAGCAAATAGATGCTTCTGCCCATGCAATGGCCCAACCATTGCATGGGTACGTTTCGGTAGCGCAGCGGACGGTAGGCCTTCGTGAATTATAATTGGAACTGGAGCATCTTCTTCGAGCCGGCCCCGGGCGGGACCGGCACCTATTTCCATATGCTGCTGACGGGACTGTGGCTGACCATCCAGACCGGAATCTTCGCCTGGATCATCGCGTTGATATTCGGCTCGATTGTCGGCGTGTTGCGCACGCTGCCGTCGAAGACCGCCTACTGGATCGGCTTCGCCTGGGTCGAGTTCTTCCGCAACATGCCGCTTCTGGTGCAGCTGTTCCTCTGGTTCTTCGTGCTGCCCGAATTGCTGCCGCGCAGCTGGGGACTGTGGCTGAAACAGATGCCCAATGCGCCGTTCTATACCGCGGCGATCGGGATCGGCCTGTTCATGTCGGCGCGCGTCGCCGTGCAATTGGGCGCCGGCATCGCCTCGCTGCCGCGCGGGCAAAAACAGGCCGCGACCGCGCTCGGGCTGACGACGTTGCAGGGTTATCGCTACGTGCTGCTGCCGATTGCGTTCCGAATCATCATGCCGCCGTTGACCTCGGAGTTCCTCAACACCATCAAGAACACGGCGGTCGCGATCACGATCGGCTTGATCGAACTGACCGGCCAGGCGCGGTCGATGCAGGAGTTCTCGTTCCAGGTGTTCGAGGCTTTCACCGCCGCGACCGTGATGTATCTTTTGATCAACATCATCGTCGTCACCGGCATGCGCTTCCTCGAACGCAGCCTGGCGATCCCCGGCTACATCACGGGGAAATAACCACATGTTCGCCAATTTCGATTTCGACGTCATCCGCCGTTCGCTCGGCTACCTGTTTCTCGACGGCATGGCGTTTACGCTGACGCTGACCGGGCTCTCGGCGCTCGGCGGGATCATCTTCGGCACGCTGATCGCGCTGATGCGGCTATCCGGTTTCAAAGTGCTTGGCCGGATCGCCGGGCTTTACGTCGACTTCATGCGGTCGCTGCCGCTGGTGCTGGTGATCTTCTGGTTCTATTTCCTGGTGCCTTATGTCGGGCAATGGCTGACCGGCGCGTCGCGCCCGATCAGCGTCGGCGCCTTCACCTCCGCGCTCGTCACCTTCATCATGTTCGAGGCGGCGTATTTTTCCGAGATCATGCGCGCCGGCATCCAGTCGATCTCCAAGGGCCAGCCTGCCGCGGCCAATGCGCTCGGCATGACCTACGCCCAGACCATGCGCTACGTCGTGCTGCCGCAGGCGTTCCGTAACATGTTGCCGGTGCTGCTGACCCAGACCATCGTGCTGTTCCAGGACACTTCGCTGGTCTATGTGCTGTCGATGCCGGATTTCCTCGGCGCCGCCAGCAAGGTTGCGCAGCGCGACGGCCGGCTGGTCGAGATGTACCTGTTCGCGGCGGTGGTCTATTTCACGATTTCCTGTGCCGCCTCGTTCGGCGTCCGGCGCCTGCAGGCGCGTATCAGTATTGTCCGTTAGGGAACGCGCATGATCGAAATCAATCACGTCAATAAATGGTATGGGCCGACCTTCCAGGCGTTGAAGGATTGCACGACCAAGGTCGCCAAGGGCGAAGTGGTTGTCGTGTGCGGTCCGTCAGGCTCGGGCAAGTCGACGCTGATCAAATGCGTCAACGCGCTGGAGCCGATCCAGGAAGGCGAGATCATCCTCGACGGCATCAAGGTCAATGATCCCAAGACCGACCTGCCGAAGCTGCGCGCCCGCGTCGGCATGGTGTTCCAGCATTTTGAGCTGTTCCCGCACCTGAAGATCATCGAGAATCTGTGCCTGGGGCAGGAGAAGGTACTGGGCCGGTCTCACGACGAGGCGATGGCCAAGGGCGCCAAGCTGCTCGACCGCGTCGGATTGAAGGATCATGCCAACAAATACCCGGCCGAACTGTCCGGCGGACAGCAGCAGCGTGTGGCGATTGCACGCGCGCTGGCGATGGATCCGATCGCCATGCTGTTCGACGAGCCGACCTCGGCGCTCGATCCCGAAATGATCAGCGAAGTGCTCGACGTGATGGTCGATCTGGCCCGCGAGGGCATGACCATGATGGTCGTGACCCACGAAATGGGCTTTGCCCGCAAGGTGGCGCATCGTGTTATCTTCATGGACCAGGGCGAGATCGTCGAGGATGCGCAGAAGGACGACTTCTTCGGCAAGCCGCGCAGCGACCGCGCGCAGAAATTTTTGTCGAAGATTCTGTCGCATTAAGCCCGACTGTCGGTCCCGTCATTGCGAGCGCAGCGAAGCAATCCATAGCGCCGCAACGGAGGGATGGATTGCTTCGTCGCTGCGCTCCTCGCAATGACGAAGATATGCAGTTGCGCTTGGTAGTTCCAAAATCATCGATCAAGCGCTAAGGATTCGCTTTATACTGTCCGCCGCACTCACGTCATCGCCCTCAGGAGACTTCGCTTGGAACAGATTGCTTACGTCAACGGTTCATTCGTGCCCATGGCCGACGCCAAGGTGTCGATTCTCGACCGCGGATTCCTGTTTGCCGACGGCATCTATGAGGTCGCGGCCGTGCTGGACGGCAAGCTGATCGACAATGCCTCGCATCTGGCGCGGCTGGAGCGTTCGGTCGGCGAGATCGAGCTGGCACTGCCCGAGACCATCGAGCGGATTCAGGAAATCCAGAAGGAGCTGGTGACGCGCAACAACCTCGTCAACGGCATGGTCTATCTGGAAGTGACGCGTGGCGCCGACACCGGGCGCGATTTTGCGTTTCCAAAGGACGTCAAGCCGACGCTGATCATGTTTACCTCCGTGAAAGACATCATCAACGCGCCGTCGGCCAAAACCGGCATCGCCGTGATCACGGTGCCCGATCTGCGCTGGACCCGCCGCGACATCAAGAGCGTGGCGCTGCTGGCGCAAGTGCTGGCGAAGCAGGCCGCAGCCGTGGCCGGCGCCGGCGAGGCCTGGATGATCGAGGACGGCAAGATCACCGAGGGCGGTTCGTCCTCAGCCTTCATCCTGACGCAGGACGACGTGCTGGTGACGCGGCAGAACGGCAGCGAGATCTTGCCGGGCTGCACCCGCAAGGCGGTGGTCAAGCTGGCCGAAGAGCGCCAGCTCCGGATCGAAGAGCGCGCGTTTACGGTGGACGAGGCGCTCGCCGCAAAGGAAGCCTTCATCACCAGCGCCACCGTGTTCGTTCAGGCGGTGGTATCGATCGACGGCAAGAAAGTCGCGACCGGCAAGCCCGGCCCGATGACCGATCGCCTGCGCGAAATCTATGTCGAGTTCGCCAAGGCGACCGCGGTTTAGGCGGCGCCACGCCGCCGCAGCCTTCGTTTTCACCGGGGTAAATGGCGCGGAGGCCGATGGCGATCAGCCTCACCGCCTCAGCTCTTCGAATTGTAGGACGACGCCCTGCGCCAGGCTGACGACGGCGATTGCCGCGATCAGCCGCTGCGACCATTGCCGGAAACTGGCGTCGTCGATGGCCTCGAGCAGGATTCGCGACAGCTGCGTTCCGAGCAGCGCCGCCACAATGGCGAGCACGATCGCGACCGGTGAAATCGTGCCGCCTCCGGCGAAAAGCGCGTGACCGAAATAGACCAGCTTGACCAAATGTCCGCCGGTGTTGATCGCGGCCTTGGTCGCGACGATCTGTCTGGTGCCGAGGTCGGAGCGCACGAAGAACAGGTCGAGCATCGGACCTGAGACGCCGCAGGTCAGGTGCAGCGCCGTGCAGAGGGTGCCGCAGCCGACGGCCTGCCGGGGGTCCATGACGTTGGGCGTCCATCGGGCCGGCAGTGCAAGCCCGACCAGGCTCACCAGGCCAATGAAAATTAGGGCCATTGGCTTGGTGGGCGTGACCGGCCCGAACGCGATGGCAAGTGCTGCTATCAGTGCGCCGGCGGCGTAGCGCGCCACGATCGGCCAGCAGATGTGCTGCCGCCAGAGCCAGGCGCGGGCGGCGTTGGAGGCGATCTGGGTGATGGCGTGCAGCGCCATTGCGGGCGCCAAAGGCATGAATGCCAGCAGCAAACCCATCAGGATCATGCCGCCGGCCATGCCGAACACCCCCGAAATGAACGAGGTGGACAGCACGGACGTGGCGAGCGCTGCGGCGAAAGGCACACTGATCATGGCGACCTCCATGAAATTCGATGGGCCTTCATCGCGGATTTGACAGCCGCCGCGCAAACGGGTTTATCTGACCCATAGGCTTAGGAAAACTTGGTCAGTCCGATGCGACGCCTGCCTTCGCTGAATGGATTGCGCGCCTTCGAGGCGGCTGCCCGCCATGGCAGCTTCGTCGGCGCCGCCGCCGAGTTGAACGTGACGCAGGCGGCTGTCAGCCGCATGGTGCGGCTGCTCGAGGAGCGGTTCGGCTTTCAACTGTTCGAGCGCCGGGCCAACGGCCTCGACCTGACGCCGCAAGGCAAGGCGCTGCAGCCTGGCCTGACTTCGGCCTTTGACGCCATCGCCGGCATTGCCGAGCAGGTCACGGCGATGCGCACCACGCCGGTGCTGACGCTTGGCGTCGGCCCCTCGTTTGCGGTCCGCTGGCTGATCCCGCGGCTGCGCGGCTTTTACGAACAGCATCCCGAAATCGACGTCCGGCTCTCGACCGGCGGCGCGATCAATCCGTTTCGCGACGACTGGACCTGCGGAATCCTGCTCGGCGACGGCAACTGGGCAGGCTACGAATCCGAATTGCTGTTTACGACAGATCTCTTTCCGGTTTGCAGCAAAGCGGTCGCGGCGCGCCTCACCAGTCCCTCGAAGCTGACCCGCCAAGACATGCTGCAGGTGTCGCACTCGCCGGAAGACTGGAGCCTGTGGCTCGCGGCGGCCGGGGTGAAGCCGCGCGGCAAGGTGCACGGGCCGAGCTTCGGCAATTACGCGATGGCGCTGCAGGCAGCGGTGGACGGGATCGGCGTGGCGATCGGGTTGCGCCCCTATGTCGAGGACGACATGGCGAGGGGGCGCCTGGTGGCGCCGTTTTCGATCACCATACCGAAGAAGCGGGCCTGGTATCTGGTCTATCGCCCCTTCCGCCGCGACGATCCCGGTCTGGCGGTACTGCGCGCCTGGTTGCTCGAATCATTGGGATCGAAACCAACATCTGCTTGATGGTGGTTTGTGGTATGTTCAAACATGCAATTCGCGCGCGATACAAAGATCCTGTCCGCCCTGCTGGCGCTTGCCGCATGCCTCGCTTTGTCGAGCCTGCCCGCCTTCGCGGGTTATCCCGACCGGACCATCAGGATCGTTGTGCCGTTCGCGCCGGGCGGCGGCACCGACGTGATCGCGCGGACGCTGGCGCAGGAGATGGCAAAAGATCTCGGCGCCTCCATCATCATCGAGAACAAGCCCGGCGCGGGCACCATCCTCGGCACGCAGTCGGTCGCGGCCAGCGCGCCTGACGGCTACACGCTGTTGATGGGGACCTTTGCCAACGCGGTCAATCCAAGCCTGAACGCGAAGCTGCCTTACGATGCGCATAGGGATTTTGCGGCGGTGGCGTTGATCGCGCGCTCCTTCAACCTCGTCGTGGTCAATCCGGCTTCGCCGATCAAATCGATCGGCGATTTGATTGCGGTGGCCAAGGCCGAGCCGAATAAATTGTCGTACGGCACCTATGGCACCGGCACCTCGGCGCATCTGGCCGGCGAACTGTTCAAGCACATGGCCAGGGTCAACCTGACCACCGTGCCGTACAAGGGCGCGGCGCCCGCGATCACCGACCTGCTCGGCGGACAGATCCAGGTGATCTTCACCACCGTTGCCAGCGCCGCTTCGCTGGTCGCCGCCGGCCAGTTGCGCGCGATCGCGGTGACGTCGGCCGAGCGCTCGCCGGCCTTCCCGGAATTGCCGACGGTGTCGGAAGCCGGTGTCGCCGGCTATGCGGCCGAAGCCTGGTACGGCCTGTACACGCCCGCCAAAACTCCGCGTGACATCATCGACCTCCTGAACAAGTCGGCCGCCAAGGCCGTCCAGTCGGAAGCGTTCAGGAAACTCGGCGTCAACGAAGGCCTCGTGATGGTGGCAGAGCCGCCCGAAGCGCTCGACCGCTACTTCAGCGTCGAGGAAACGCGCTGGCGCAAGGTGATCCAGGACGCCGGGATCAAGATCGAGTAGGTGTCCTACCGCTTGTCCGCCACGAACCGGTTACGCAGGGTGCCGATGCCGGTGATGTCGATCTCGACCACGTCGCCGGCCTTCAGATCCGGCGAGGCGCCGTCGGTGCCCATCCAGATCACGTCGCCCGGCCACAGCGTGAAATATTTCGTCAGCTCGACGATGAACGGCACGATGCCGAAGATCATCTCGTTGGTACGGAAGCGGCCGGTCTCCTTGCCATTGACGCGGATCGCGGTTTCCATCCGGTCGAGGTCGACATCGGTTTCGATCCAGGGCCCCATCGGCTTGAACGTGTCGGCGTTCTTGGATCGCCACAGCGAGCGATCGGCCTTCTGCCAGGTGCGTTCGCTGACGTCGTTGCCGATAGTGTAGCCGAACACGCAGGACATCGCGTTGGCTTCGGTCAGGTGTTTTGCCTTCTTGCCGATCACGACGACGAGTTCGCCCTCGTAATGGATTTTCTCGGTCGCAGTCGCCGGGATCACCACATCTTCATCATGGGCGATCAGCGCGTTCTGCGCGCGGTAGCCGATCTCGGGACGATCAGGCACGTTCGGAACCGTGCCGGCCTTGTCGGCGGCTTCCTTCAGATGCTTCAGATAGTTCAGCCCGACGCAATAGAACGTGCGCGGGATCAGCGGCAGTTCGATCTTCACGTCCTTGAGTGCATGGGTTTGCGCGCCGCGCTGCCATTCGCCGAACGGATCGCCGCTGACTGACATGACCTTGTCGCCCTCGACGAGGCCCCAGGATGTGTTGCCGGCGGCGGTGAATTTGAGCCAACGCATGAAATATCCTTTGCTTTATTCGGCTGCGGCCTGCGGCTTGGTTTTCCAGGCGCCGGCTTTGGTGCGCGGCAGACCGAGATTTTCGCGCAACGTCTTGCTGGCATAATCCTTGTGAAACAGGCCGCGCCGCTGCAGTTCCGGCACGACATGCTTGACGAAATCGGCATAGGAGCCGGGCACGATGGTGGCCGCGATGACAAAGCCGTCGCAGCCTCGCTCGACAAACATCTCCTCTAGCTTATCCGAAATCTCCTTCGGCCCGCCGACGATCGCGTCCTGCACCTGGCCGCGGCCGGAGAACGTGACGAAGTCGCGCGCACTGGGATTGGTCTTGCCTGAATTCTTGAGCACGCCGTCGCGAATGCCGAGGATGCCCTGCATGCTCTTGAGCTCTTCTGTTGTCAGGGGCTCATCGAGCGGCTTCGAGGCGAAGTCGTAGTTCAGCGCTTCGGCGAGCAGCGACAGCGCATCGATCTGCAGCGGCAGCTTGTTGATCACGGCCATCTTGTCCTCGGCCTCACTCTTGGTCGCGCCGCAGACGGGTGTGGTGAGGTTGCAGAGGAACATCTGGTCGGGATCGCGGCCGGCTTTCGCCGCTTCGTTGCGGACCGCGGCATAGCCCTCCTTGGCGGCGGCCACGTTGCGCGCGGCGGTGAAAATCACCTCGCCCCATCGTCCCGCAAAGCGCTGGCCGCGGCCGGACGCGCCGGCCTGGATGATGACGGGATGGCCCTGCGCCGAGCGCGGCACGGTGAATGGCCCGCGCGACTTGAAGAACTGGCCCTTGTGGTCCAGCCGCCTGACCTTGGCCGGATCGGCGAAGCGGCCGCTCGTCTTGTCCATGATCAGCGAGCCGTCTTCCCAGGTGTCCCAATGGCCGAGCACGACTTCCATGAATTCGTCGGCCCGGTCGTAGCGGAAGTCATGCTCGAGATGGGCATCCTTGCCCATGTTGTGGGCTTCGCCGTCATTGAGCGAGGTGACGACGTTCCACCCGGCGCGTCCGCCTGTCATCAAATCGAGGGTGGCGAAGCGGCGCGCAACGTCGAACGGCTCGAAATAGGTGGTGGAGCAGGTCGAGGCCAACCCAAGTTTCTCGGTGACCATGCCCATCGTGGTCAGCACCACGATCGGATCCATCTTCACGCAGCGGATGCCGTACTCGACCGTGTGGGCGTGGTCATTGCCGTAGCGGTCGGGCATCGCCAGCCGGTCGTCGAAGAACGCCATGTGGAATTTGCCGGCTTCGAGGATCCGGGCGATTTCCTGGTAGTAATCGGCCGACATCGAATCGTCGCGCGATTCCGGGTGCCGCCATGAACTCGGCAGATTGGTGCAGTTCTGCGCCTGCAGGAAGCCGACCATCGCCATTTGCCGTGTCATATCGTTCTCCCCAAATCGGCCAAGCGCGGCTTCACGTCAGATCGAGTTCGGCCGCGAGCTTGTACTCGCCGGCCAGCGCCCGCAATTTGTCCCAGGTCGCGTCCTCGATTTCGATGCCGGAAACCTTGCGCTGCTGCTCGCGGATATATTCGACCTCGCCCGGATAGAACACGCCGGTGGAACCTTCGGACGTTGGCGTCTCTTTCAGATAGCGCGCGAATTCGGCGACTTCCTTCTTGAAATCCTTCAGCGGCCGGAACGCCGCGACATTGAACACCGCCATGAAGCATCCGTCATTGTGGCGGCCGGTCGGCTCGACGCCGAAGCCCAGCCCGGTGAGCAGCCCGCACAACACCTCGACCATCGCGGCAAGGCCGCTGCCCTTGTAGCCCTCGCTGCCGCCGAGCGGCAGCAGGGCGCCGCCCTTCTTGTATTCCCTGGGGTCGGTGGTGTGCCGTCCCTCGGCATCGACGATCCATCCCTTCGGGATTTCCTCGTTGCGCGACACGGCCAGCGCAATCTTGCCTGCGGCGACGGCTGAGGTTGCCATGTCAAGATAAAACGGCGCGTCGAGGTCGGAGGGAACGGCGATCGAGATCGGGTTGGTGCCGAGCCGTGCCTCGCGGCCGCCGAACGGCGCCACGATCTTCGGCGAGCGGCCGGAGTCGGCAGTGGCAATGCCGATCATGCCCTCCTGCATCGCCATCAACGGATAGGCGGCGAGCCGACCGACATGGCTTTGGCGAAACACCGTGCAGGCGGCAACGTTGGCGGTCTTCGCCTTCTCGATCGTCAGCGCCATCGCCTTGGCGTTGACGTGAAACCCAAAACCCCAATGGCCGTCGATCACGGTCGTGGTCGGCGATTCCTGCACGATGGTCCACTTCGCCCCGGGCACGATATGGCCGGCCTTGACGCGGTCGATATAGGTCGGGATCGCGATGATGCCGTGGGAATCGTGACCGGCGAGGTTGGCGTTGACGCAGCCGACCGCGACCGCGTTGGCTTCCTCGTCCGATGCGCCGGCGGCCCTGAGCAGTGCCGCGCCGATGCGTGTGAGACGGTCGGCCTGAGCGATCGGCATGGGTTTCCTCATCGAATGCCCGCGAGCAGCGGGTCTTGCTTGTTGTTGTCGAAGCATGGTCTCAAAGCGGCGGCGGGAGAGCAAGGGCAGAATATCCGTACCGGGCATGCCCGTGAGGCGGGCTCGGCGGTTCGGATTTCATCTGACGAGAATTGGCAACCGCGCCGCCAGGGTCTTGGCCGCCGGAGGCACCGCGCCGCTGCCATGGCTGATAAATCGTGAACGGAACCGTAGTTCTTCGGAGGACGGCCTTGCGATGTTGGGCAGGTATTTACTCTGAATCGCATCTTCCGGCCGCCAATAACGACCGTTTAGGCCTCTCCCGCGCATAAAATTCCGTGGGGCAGCAGGCCCGCATTGTCTGCTGGGAGCTCGAGAGCCGTGAAGACCAGTATCGCGCGTACATTTGCAGCGTTGAATGCGACCAACGAAGCGATCCTGTACGCGAAATCGCCGGAAGAACTGTACGAAAAGGTCTGTGAAGCCGCTTTCTCCAGCGGGGACTTCCTGGCGACGGCCGTCTTTTTGCTCGACCCGGACACCAATCTGCTTCGGTTTGCCGCCGGCTTCGGCGAAGACACCGCAAGGCTGCCCAGCATCGACATCTCGATCCTGGCCGATACCCCGGAGGGCTCGGGGGTTTGCGGTCAGGCCTTTCGCGATCAGAAGCTCTGCATCAGCAACGATTATCTCAACGACGCGCATTCGCTGGCCTGGCGCCAGGGCGCCACTGCCGGACAGGTCGGCGCCGCCGCCGGGCTGCCGTTGACCTGCAACGGCCGCAGCATCGGCGTCTTCCTCGTCACGCGGCGCGAAGTCGGATCGATCGACGCCCCGGTCGTCGCATTGCTCGAGCGCATGTCGGCGAACATTTCATTCGCCCTCGACAATTTCGATCATGAAGCTGCGCGCAAGGATGGCGAGCGGACGATGCGGCGGCTGAATCGGATGTTCGGCGCCATCAGCGCGACCAACGAAGCGATTCTGCGCGCCAAGACCGAACAGGAGCTCTACCAGCGCGTTTGCGATGCCGCCGTTTACAGCGGAAAGTCGGTCGCGACGGTGGTCCTGCTGTCAGAGCCGGATTCGATCTGGCTGAAGTCTGCGGCCGGCACCGGCGAGAGCCTCGATCTGCTGACCCGGACGCGTTTCTCGATCGATGCCGACAATGACTACGGCAAGGGGGTTGCCGGCCAGGCGTTCCGGACCCAGCGGCTTTGCGTCAACCACGATATCACGTTGAGCCAAGTATGGCAGCAGGTCGGACGCGAGGCCGGCGTCGTTGCCTGCGTCGCCGTGCCCCTGATCAAGGCGGGGCAAAGCGTCGGCGTCGTGATGTTCTTTGTCGGCAAGGCATGGGCGGCGGATGAGGAGATCATCGCGCTGCTGGCGCGGATCGGGGAAAACGTCTCGTTCGCCCTCGAAAACTTTGAACGCGCCAACGCCAAGGCGAAAGCCGACGAACAGAAGGAGCGGTTGACGCGGATGTTCGCGGCGCTCAGCGCGACCAATGAAGCGATCATGCGGGCTAGGTCGCGCACCGAGATGTTCGAACTGGTATGCGCTGCCGCCGCACAGGGTGGACGCTTCAATTCGACCAGCATCCTCCTCGTCAGGTCAGACAGCGATTCCTTCAACATGGTTGCCTCGGCCGGGCCGACGGCGGAAAACGCCCGCCGTCTGAAGGTCTCGATCAGCGCGGCTGTTCCGGAAGGCCGCGGGGTTTGCGGGACGGCGTTCCGTTCCCGGCAGGCCTGCATCAACAACGATTTCCTGGCAGGCCCGCAAAACAATGCGTTCGATCAGGTGATCAACAACGATGGCGCAAGGTCAGGCGCCGCATTTCCGCTGCTGGTCGAGGAACGGATCGTCGGCGTGATGCTGTTCATTTCCTCCCAGGCGGACACGTTTACCGCGGAGTTTGCCGAGCTACTGCAACGGCTGGCAGACAATGTGTCTTTTGCGCTCGAAAGTTTCGATCGTGCCGACGAGAAGGCGAAGACCGAGCGCCAGAAGGAGAGCCTGACGCGCATGCTCGCGGCGCTCAGCGCGACCAATGAGGCGATCGTTCGGGCGGGATCACGCGACGAATTGTATCAACTGGTTTGCGAGGCGGCGGCGACCGGCGGCAGGTTCACCTCCACCACCATCGCGCTGGCAAAGCCCGGCAGCGATTTCATGGAAATCGCGGCCGGCGCGGGTCCGACCGGCCAGAGCGCGCGGCAGGTCACCCTGTCGATCAATGAAGCGCATCCGGAAGGCCGCGGTGTTTGCGGGATAACGTTCCGCTCGGGCCAGGCCTGTATCTTCAACGACTATCTTACCGATCCGCGCGCCGCGGCATTTCACGCCAAGGCCCGCGAACTCGGCTCCAGATCAGCCGCCGGCTTTCCGCTCTTCGTGCGCGGGCAGGTGGTCGGCGTCATGCTCTACGTCTCCTTGCAAAGGGACGCGTTCACGCCTGAATTCACCGAACTCCTGCAACGGCTCGCCGACAACGTGTCGTTCTCGCTGGAGACGTTCGAGCGCGCCGACGAGAAGGCGAAGACCGAGGAGCAGAAAGAACGTTTGACGCGCATGCTGGCGGCGCTCAGCGCGACCAATGAAGCGATCGTGCGGGCGACGACCCGCGCTGAGTTGTTCGATCTGGTGTGCCAGGCCACCGCAAACGGCGGCAAGTTTACCGCCACTTCCATTGCACTGACGAGAATCGACAGCGACTATCTGGACATTGTCGCGGCGGCCGGACCGACCGCTGCCAGTTCGCGCGAGGTGCGGGTGTCCGCCAATAAGGCCCATCCGGAGGGACGCGGGTCCACCGGCATGGCGATCCGCTCGGGCAAGCCCTGCATCATCAACGACTACCTCGCCGACCCGCGTAGCCAGGTGTTCCATGCGCGCGCCCGCAGGGATGGGACCCGTGCGAGCGCAGCCTATCCGCTGCTGGTGCGCGGGCGGGTCGTCGGCGTCATGATCTTCGTTGCGATCGAGAAGGATACGTTCACGCCGGAATTCTCCGAACTGCTGCAGCGGCTCATCGACAATGTATCGCTGGCGCTGGAGAACTTTGACCGTGCCGACGAGAAGATGCGGGCCGACGAGCGGATCGAATATCTGGCCTCGCATGACAGCCTGACCAACCTTCCCAACCGCGAGATGTTCAACGGGATGCTGCGCCGGACGATCGATGCCGCGGAGCGCCATCAGCGGTCGTTTGCGGTGCTATTCGTCGATCTCGACCGGTTCAAGGTCATCAACGACTCGCTGGGCCATGACGCCGGTGACATGCTGCTGGTGGAAATCGGAGGCAGGCTGCGTAGTGCGCTGCGTTCGAGCGACGTGGTGGCACGGCTCGGCGGCGACGAATTCGTCGTGATCCTGGAAGAGGCCGCCGAACCGCACGAGGTCGAACGCATCGCCGGCGGGCTCTTGTCCGTGTTAAGCCAGCCCTTGCAGCTCAGCGGCCATGAGTGCCACACTACGGCCTCGATCGGCATCGCGATGTATCCGTCTGACGGCGCCGACATGCAGACGCTGACCAAGAACGCCGACATGGCGATGTACCTTGCCAAGGAGGACGGCAAGAACAGCTTCCGCTTCTTCACCAGGGAGATCAAGGCGCAGTCGATCGAGCGTCTGACGCTGGAGAGCGCCCTGCGCCGTGCGCTGGAGCGCGACCAGTTCTCGCTGCACTACCAGCCGAAGGTCGATATGGCGAGCGGTCAGATCACCGGCGTCGAGGCGCTGTTGCGCTGGAACCATCCCGAACTCGGACTGGTATCGCCGGGGCAATTCATTCCTCTGGCGGAAGAAACTGGGCTGATCGTGCCGATCGGCCGCTGGGTTCTAACGGAGGCCTGTGCGCAGAACATGGCCTGGCAACGCCGCGGCCTGCGGCCGGTGACGATGGCCGTCAACCTGTCGCCGCGACAGTTCGCCGACGCCAATTTGCTGCATGACGTCGACGAGGCGTTGCTGGCAAGCGGCATGTCGCCGGTGCTGCTGCAGCTCGAAGTCGCCGAAAGCATGGTGATGCGCAACGTGTCGCGGGCGATCAAGGTGCTCGACGCGATCCAGAACCGCGGCATCCGGCTTGCAATCGACGATTTCGGCACCGGCTATTCGTCGATGTCGCTGATGAAGCAATTCCCGATCGACACCATCAAGATCGACCGTTCCTTCGTCCGCGATCTGCCTGTTGATTCAGAGGACCAGGCCATCACGCAGGCGATCATCAGCATGGGCAAGGCGTTGGGGATGACCGTCATCGCCGAGGGCGTCGAGACCATCGAGCAGCAGACGTTCCTGCGCAATCATGCCTGCGATGAAATGCAAGGCTTCCTGTTCAGCAAACCGCTGCCGCCGCAGCAGATGGCGGATATGCTTCGAACCGGGCCGCTGCTGGCCTCGCCGCCGCTGCAACCCGACGCCGGCGATGCGCGTGAATCGGCTTCGCCTTCAGGGCTGGAAAGCGCTGTCGTCTGACGGCTGCGCATGCAAATCACGCACGTCCGAATCCGTCGACCTCACCTTGCGCGAAAAGTCATAGGACCAGGGCTGGATCACCTGGCCAGCCAGGGAATGGAAGAGGATATCAGCGCCGTCGGCGTAAGTCGCGCCATCGGGCAAACCCAATCTGGCGCTCCAACGTGCCGGTAGCGCCTGGGCGATCTCCCGCACCTCGACCGCCGGCCCCCACCACCAAGCCGGAGCGGGGGGCCGGTCATCCTCGGCGAGCGCCCGCCACCGCCCAAATTCGACGACAACGCGCTCAAATTGCAGTTTTGCCGCCGGATGCATCGGAAGGTCCTGTTACCTTGCCAATGATAACTTCATCCGCAGCCGGCGCAATACGTGTCGGGGGTCACTGCCTGCCGTGTTGCCAGTGTGACGTCACATCCGCACCCGATTTATTGAGGTGAACGTGCTGGTCGACATGATCGACCCAATCCACCGGAATGAAGTGATGGTGCTGGCCGTCCGGCGAACTCTGTTTGGTCAGCTTGATCTTGTCGGATCCCTCAAGGTGATCGACCTTGCCGACCGTCTTCTTGTCGGACGAGATGACATCCATATGTTCCTTGATCTGCGAAGCGACGGCCATGTTGTGTCTCCGTTGAATGAACAGGCATTTGAAACGCGCCAATACCGGAAAGGTTGCTGAAGCCCATGGTTGTTGAACAAAATGTGCCCATGGGATTTTAACCGTTCGGTAACCATAGCTTCTCATAGCCCTGGTTCCGCGGGAAACGGGCGTCATTTCCTCGAAATTGATCGCTGCAATGCCGCTGCCGCTTCACTGCTTCGTCGCAGGATTCGATCGCCGGTTTGATCAGGCACTGTTTATCTTAACGGTGAAGCGTTGTTTAAAGCGCTAGAGCGATCATCTATTATATCATCCAGTCGGGATCGATCTCTATCGCCGGACCCACAGTACATCATGACAGGAAGTGGCGTGCTCAAAAACGTGGCCTTGATGACCCCGACCTATCGCGGCGACCTCGAGCGTTTCGAGTTGCTGTGCGAGAGCATCGATCGGTTCGTCAGCGGATACGAACGGCATTACGTTATCGTCAATGACGATGACGTGCCGTACTTCGCCCGGTTCGAGAATAGCCGTCGCACCGTGCTGCCGAGTTCGCGGTTCTTGCCGTCCTGGCTGCGGGCGTTGCCGCCGTTTGTCTCGCGCTCGGGGCGCAGAACGTGGTGGTCGTTCCGGTCGGGTCCGCTCCACGGCTGGCATATCCAGCAGCTTCTCAAGATCGCGGGCGCCCTGCACTTGCCCCATCAGCGTTACTGCATCGTCGATTCCGATAACACGTTCTTTCGTTTGTTCGATGTGGCCGCCTATGCCGGCGCGGATTTAACCCCGCTCTATGTCGACCGTCTGGCGATTCCGGCGGATAAGCCGTTGCATCCCGTCTGGGTCCGAAACAGCGATCGCCTGTTGGGCGGCAGCACCACCGCGTTCCCGGCCGACGACTATATCGGCAATGTGCTCGTCTGGGACAAGTCGACTTTGCGCGACATGACCGCCACGATCGAAGCCGTCACTGGAATGCCTTGGGCGGTGGCGCTCGGCAAGGCGCGCTCGTTTTCCGAATACATCCTCTATGGGTACTTTGTGAACCAGTCGCCGACCCACAGGGCGACGCACCGGCTGACCACGCAAAGCCTCGCGACTTCCTACTGGGAGCCGGATCAATTGGACGAAAAGGCTGTGATCGCCATGGTCGACAGCTCACCGCCCGAGGTCGTCGCACTCTGCATCGAGTCGTTCTCGGCCACCCCGGTATCGCTTATCCGCAAGGTCGCGGGTTTGTCGAACAACGACGCGCCGCTGCAGCCGCAAGGTCCCGCTTCGGCGCAAGGCGGGAACGCGGTCATGACCAGGGAAGCCGTCTGAGGCGATCGTTTTCGTTTACAACGCCGGACAGGTCCGTGAACGAAGTTAGTCGCCGGAATGGATGCACTGCGGCTATTTCTCTTCCGCTCCCGTCGAGGTCGCCGGACCTTCGCCCATGATCAGGAGAACGGCATCTTCATCCTTGGCGCCGTCCCAGTGCACTTGTTTGGCGAAATGCGTGACGAAACTGCCGGCCGGCATCGGCGTCGTGTTGGCGGGATCGAATTTCGGGCCTGAACCGACCCACCAGGTACCCTGCAGCACGACGATGTAGCGGTCGTTGGGATGGAAATGCGGGCGGCTGAAATGATTGCCCTTGGTCCATTTATTGTAGACCATATAGAAGCCCGGCTTGCTCGGATCGCCAACGACGACGGCACTTTGCGCGCCCGCGGCGTTGACCGGGCCCCAGGGAATCTGGTCCGGCAATTTGTAAGTGACGGCGGCAGGATTGAGTTCAGCCGCGGAGGAGATGCTGAGCATCCCGGCGAGAGCAAGGGGCGTCACGAGGTATCGCCAAAGCCGGTTGGTTGCCGTCATGGTTTGCTCCCTTCTGTCATGCGTGAGCTGAAATGCGCTCATCTGTGTTGCCGTGGATGTTAGCCGGTCTCGTTCCCACGGGGCAAGCCGCGGGCCTGCATGCGTGGCAGGCGAGAGACGATGATCCCGGATATACAGGGCAGCAGGGGCAATGCGGCTTGGACCGAGTGCACACTCACCCGTTTTTGAGTGGGTGAGCCTTCCTGTGCCAGGCCCAGGCGGTGCGGATGATGGTCGCTAGATCCGAATAAGCAGGGCGGAAGTGCAATGTCGCGCGGGCAGCGGAAGCGTCCGCGACCAGATAGGTCGGGTCGCCGGCGCGGCGTGGCTTGACGACGTGCGGCACTTCGCGTCCGGTCTCGCTCGCGATCGCTGCGAGAATCTCCCGCACCGAAAAACCCTTACCGGTGCCGAGATTGAAGACGCCGCCGGAATGCCCTTCCAGCAGGAGCTTCAGCGCCAGCACATGGGCGGCGGCAAGGTCGGTGACATGGATGTAGTCGCGGATCGCGGTGCCGTCCGGCGTCGCGTAATCGTCGCCGAATACCGCGAAATCCGGCACGTGACCCTGCAGCGCCATCATCGCGCGGGGAATGAGATGGGTTTCCACATCGCGCTGCTCGCCGATGCCGCCGGCGGGATCGGCGCCGCTGGCGTTGAAATAGCGCAGCGCGAACGATCCGAGCCCATAGGCTCCGCGATAATCCGAAAGCACGCGCTCGATCATCCATTTCGAGGCGCCGTAGGGATTGATCGGCACGCAGGGATAGTTTTCGGGCAGCGCCTTGCTGTCGGCATTGCCATAGACCGCGCCGGTCGACGAGAACACCAGACGGCTGCAGCCGGCCTCGCGCATCGCATCCAGCAGCGCCAGCGTGCCGGCGAGGTTGTTGACGTAGTATTTCTGCGGGTCGACCACGGATTCGCCGACCAGGCTCGACGCGGCGAAATGCATGACCGCGACGATGTCGTGCTCGGCGAAGGCGCGCGCCAGCGTGACCTTGTCGGCGATGTCGCCGGTAACCAGCGCGCCGGCGACGAAGCTGTGGTGGCCGGTCGAAAAATTGTCGTAGCAAACGGGAAGATAACCGGCCGCATCCAGCGCCCGGCAGCAATGCGAGCCGATATAGCCCGCGCCGCCCGTGACCAGGATGGCCGGACGATCGCTCGCCAGACCGGCGCCCATCAGTCCCGGGCCCGCTCGATGGCCGAAGGCCGGCTCTTGTTGAACAGCAGATAGAGCGCGCGCGGATTGGTGGTGAAATAGCGCCAGAACAGCCGGCGCGGTTCCAGCCAGATGCGCCAGGCCCATTCGAGTCCGACCGCCTGCATCCAAGAGGGTGCGCGGGCCCGACTGCCCGACAGGAAGTTGAACAGTCCACCGGAGGTCTTGATCACGCCGACCTTGAACAGGCGCGAGGTGTATTCCTCGACAAAGGCCTGCTCATAGGGAACGCCAAGCGCGAGCCAGAGGTAATCGGGCGCCAGCGCGTTGATTTCGTCGACCTTGGCCCGCAGCGCATCGCCGCGGAGGAAGCCGTGCGAATGTCCGATGATCTTCAGGTCCGGATAGAGCCTGCGAACGTTGGCGACGGCGGCGGCGTTCTCCGCCTCATCGGCGCCGAACATGTAGAAGGTCAATCCGGCCGCCTGCGCCTTGCGGGCGACGACGTGGAACAGGTCGGTGGTCGCGACGCGCTCGGGCAGCGGCGTCGACGATTTCAACCGCGACACCGTCACGAGCGGCTGGCCGTCGGCATTGATCAGGTCGGCGGAGCGAAACAGCCGGTCGGTCATCGGTTCGGTGGAGCAGCGCGCCAGCACCTCGCCATTGGCCGAGGTCAGATAGAGCGGGCGAGCGAGCCGGCGTTGCGGGAACACCATCTCGATCATGAAGTCCGCGGTCTGCTCGAGGTCGAGCACGGCAAGCCGCAGCCCGCCCAGTGTGATTCGGGGAACGCCGGCAGTAACGGCTCTCCCGAGGGGGTTTAAGCGACGCTCACGCATACTGTTTGTCTCGCTGACGGTTGACGGCCGTGGGGGTGAGTTCGTTGATGACGACACCGACCAACTTGCGCTCGGTCTCGCCGAGCGCGGTGATGATGTCTTCCATGCTCTCGTTGATGTCGAGCTTGACCGGCAGGATTGCGACCAGCCCATCGGTGGCGTCGAACAGCGCGTGGTCGGCCGGGCTCCACGGCATGGCGGGTCCGTCGAGGACCACCAGATCGTAGTCGCCGCCGATGCGCGCCTGCGCAATCGCCTTGCGGATGGTGTCGCTTGCCTTGGTATCCGAGGCCCTGAGGGCCGGCAGGATCGAAATCCCGTTCGCGCTCCTGATGGCGCGCGCAGCCTTGGCGCCGATATTGAGCCAGCCGAGACGGCCGGCCTCTTCCTTAGCCAGGTGGGCGACCTTGTTCGACAGCGTATAGGTCTTTTGATCGGCGTCGATCAGCAGCACCCTGGCGCCATCGCGGGCGGCCGAGAGCGCGACGTTAAGGGCTGCAATGCTGCGGTCCTCGCCATTGCCGGCGCCGATCACGGACATGACCGGCGCGCTGTCCTTGACCGCGCGCGTCGCCAGCGCGGTCCGGATTTCGCGCATGGTGTTGAGGAACGTCATCAGCGGGAAACCGGCGCGCAGCGTCGGCCAGCCGAGGCGGGCGACATCGAGGGTGCCGCCCGTCGCCAGGATTCCGCCGAGGGTGCGCACCACGTCCGATTCCTGCAGCCGGGTAATCGACGGCTTCGCGATCAGGCTGACGGCGGGCTGCGGTGTGCCCGACGGTTGCCTCGTGGCCGCAGGCGTCCGATTTTCCGCGGCTGATGAGGCCGATGTCCTGACCGGCGTGTTGGGTCGAACCGGGTTGGCGCCAGGCGTCAACCGCTCGACAGCGATGATCCAGGCGGCCGAGGCGAGCCCGCCCAGCATAAAGCCGATCATGGCGAACAAGGCCATCCCTGGCGGGAAGGTGCGCCGCTGCGGCACGGTGGCGTCGCCGATGATGCGGGCGCTCGAGGTGTTCAGGGTCTCCTGCTCCTCGGTCTCGCGCGAGCGCTTGAGGAACGACTGGTAGACGTCGCGGCTGGCTTCCACGTCGCGCTCGAGCTCGCGCAGCCGGACCGCGGCCTGGCTCATCTGGACGCTCTGGCGCTTCTGGGTTTCGAGCGCCTTGTTCAGGGAAGCTTCGTAATCCCGGGCGCGGGTCAGGTCATTCTTCGCCGCCTGCAGAAAACGATCGGTTTCCTCGCCGATGGTCCGGCGCAGATCCTCGACCTGCTTCTCCATCTGGCGCAAGGCGGGATGACGCGGCCCCAACTCGCTCTGCAATTCGGCCTGGCGCTTCCTGGCTTCGGCATATTGCGAACGCAGATTGGCGATGGTTGGCGATTGCAGCGCCTCGGGAATGGCGCCGGCGTCGGCCGATGTCTTGCGGCTGGCTGCGATCTGATCGTATTTGGCCTGCGCGTCGAGCGTCAGCGCCCGCGCCGCGGCAAGCCGCTGGTTGCTGGCGGAGAGCTGCTGATCGCTGATCAGCGTGTCCTGCGTGCCGACGAAGTTGTTCTGCGCCTTGTAGACCGCGAGCGTGTTCTCGGCGTTGCGAAGCCGTTCCTGCAATTCCGTCAGCCGGCTGGAAAGGTCGCTGGTGGCGCGACGGACCCTCGCGGCCTGCGATTGCGTGGATTCGGTCAAATAGGCCTTGGCGATCGCATTTGAGAGCATCGCCGCCTTCACCGGGTCGATCGACCAGACGTCGATGTCGACGATGAATGTCTTGTCGGTCTTTTTCACGTTGATGTGGCGGATCAGGTTTTCCAGCGCCGCCATCTCAACGAGCTTGCGCTGCTCGGCGGTCGGGCGCAGATCGATCCCGAACAGGCCGAGCAGCGTTCCGAACAGGCTTTTGCCGTCGCCGCCGCCGAATTCAGGGTCCTTCTCGAGATGGGTCTCGCGGATCACCTGCAACAGCACGTTGTTCGAGGTGATCACGCGCCCCTGGCTCTCGACCACCATCGCAAGGCCGGAAAGGTCCGGGGCGCGCGGCGTGAGTTCGCGATCGACCAGCTGCAATTCGCGGGGATCGACGTAGAGCTGGGCCGTTGCGGTGTATTTCGGTGTCAGGCTCTTGCCGATCGCCACTGCGATGCAGGCGCAGAGCAGCGCGGCCGAGGCGATCGCGATCTTCCGCCGCCACAGCAGTTGAACCAGATCGAGCACGCTGAAGCCGCCCAATGCCGACATTGCGGCGTGCCGGGGGTCAGGCTTGGCCTGGTTTATCGGCTCGTCATAGATAAGCATCGACCCCAGCTTCCATTCCAACTGCCGCACACATCGGCTGAGGGGTTACTCTTCGCCTTACGCCACGCGCGCGGGACTTCAACGCGCCAAAAACGCAACAGGGAAAATTAACCATACTCATTGAGGGACTATTCACCGAAATGGCAAACAAAGCGTTTATGCGCGGGCGCATCGCAATGCCTCCGCCATGGTCATAGCTGGGATTTTCCGGCGCGCGGCCGCCTCGAGGGCATGGTTGAGCAGTGCTGGCGAGCAGCCCCAGGGGCTCGGCTGTTCAGCGACGTCGTGGCCGTAGAAAATTAACCATCCGTTATTGGTTTCGGCATCGTCGAACAGACGTTCGATCCCGGCGCGGTCCATCTGGCCGTCGGTCAGCGGCACGGCGCGAAGAAGCTGCAAATCGACTGTGCCGCTGTTGATGCCAGGTTCGATGCTGCGGCAGGTCTGGAACTGGTCCTTGAGCTGGTTCTTCCGTCCAACCGATCCCAATCCGTAAGGATAGGCAAAAGTCTCGGTTTCGATCGAGGCGTCCAGCGCGCGGAGGTAGCTGCGGTTTCGCATGATTTCGTTGGCAAGGGCGGCCACGTCGAGATCGCTGGCGCGCCGGTGCGAGAATGTATGACAGCCGATTTCGTGGCCACGGCGATGCAGGGAAAGCAGGTCGTCGGCGTCGCCGGTTGGCCATTCCCGGGTTTCGCCGCCAATCAGGCCTCCCGATACATAGAAGGTGCCTCGCGCGCCGTGTGTTTCGAGCAGATCCGCACCGGTCGTAGCGGCGCTTTTCGGCAGATCGTCAAAGGTAAAGCTGACCATCGGCGTGGTGTTACGCATCTGGAAGGAATTGGCGTGCAGGTGCATCGCCAGCCGGTGGCTGACCTTCGCTTTCGCCTCTGAGAACATCGCGTTCATTCTCAGCGCTTCCTCAAGATCACGTGGTAGTCGCCGTGCCGCACGTCGGTCTTGCCGGGCAGGAAGACGTTCAACACCCTGGCGGCCGCGTCGATCAGGCTCGCGAACAGCGGCTTGCGCCGGCGCATCTCCGGATAGCGCGGGCTCTCATACTGCTTGCAATAGATCATCTGCAGCCCGTGCCTGTCGGCGAAGGTTTCCAGGTTCGCCAGCGTGACAAGCGGATGAAAGTGAGTCGGGAACGGCGCGCAGCCGGGCAGGCCGGCGTTCTCATCGCCGCGGATATGGCGGTAGAACCAGACGTGGAACCAGTGCGGCGAATATTTGGTGACGACGCCGGACAGCGACCCTGGATTCGGCGCGCCGATCAGGACCAATCCGTTTTTCTTTAGCGACTGGCAGAAGCCAAGCAGCGCCGCTTCCACATTGGGCACATGCTCGATCACGTTGTAGCAGATCACGAGATCGAAACTGTCGGGCGCGAAGCGATGGGTCTGGATGTCGCCGAGGATCGTCTCCTGTGCGTAATCATTGTTGCGGATCTGGTCTTCGTCGATATCGACCACGGTGACGTGGGCGCGCTTCAGCACGCTAAGCGGCAGGAAGCTGGTCGAGCCGCCGCCGGCCTCATAGATCTTGAGATCGGTCGCGGGCAGTTTGGCCTCGAGAATGCTGTGAACCGTGAGCAGGCTCTGCCGGGCCTCGCCGGGCGGCAGGTCGAGCAGCGACTGCGGATGCTGCGCGGCCGGCCGGTCGGCGGCGTCAGTGAAAGCCGATTGAAGGGGATTGAGGGCAAATGTCTTGGTCATTTGTTCTTATCCGTTGATGTTTGCGAATTTGGCCCGGAACATCGCGAAGCCGGTTTTCAGGCGGCCGCGAATCCGGGAGATGTCGAACAACCAGCACAGGGCCGCGTAAGTGATCAGTCCGGCGCTGGCCAGTACGGCGCAGGCGGTCAGATCAGCGACATGCAGGTTTCTGTCGAGTGCAGCGACGGCTAGCGCCATCACCAGTCCGGCGATCATGATCAGCGCCAGCCGGCCGAGCGGCAGCGGGACCTTGAACGCAAAGCGGCTGAGGATCAGCGCGCAGGAAAATCCGACCACGTCGGCGCCGAGCCGCGCCCAGGCCGCGCCGACCGTGCCGTAATGGCTGACCAGGACGTAGGACAGGATCACATTGGCCGCGATGATCGAGGCCGTGTTGATCAGATAAAACGAGTTGCGCCCGGAGAGCAGGAAGCTGGCGTGCAGGTATTGCTGGGTCAGGATCTGGAACACCACAGCCACCGCGATGATTGGCATGGTCTGCGCCGCCAGTTCGCGGAAGTCCGGCCCGAGAATGATATTGGCGACATGGGCGGAAATGACCGCAAAGCCCAGGCAGGCTGGCAGCGTGATGCTGAGCAGCAACTCGACACAGTCGGACAGATGCGATCGCACCGCCGCGTCGCCCTTGCTGGCATGAATCTGCACCGCCATCGGAAAGAATGCCGCGGCGGCGCTCATGGCCGGCATCATCAGGGTCTGCCGGACCAGATCGAGCGCGGCGACATATTTGCCGGCGTCCGCCGCGCCAACCAGATTGGCGATCATGAAGCGATCGGTGACGCTGGAAATCGCGAGCAGGGTAAGTGAAAGGGTGAGGGGCAGGCCGGTCTTCGCCAGCGCCACAAGGCCGGTGCCGTCGAATTTGACCTTGGTGCCGCGCCAGGCGGTGCGCGACTGCACCAGCACCGCAAGCAGGTAGGCGAGCGCGGACGACAGCAGCAGCAGGAAGCCGCTCGGGCTGACAAATGCCACGATAGCACCGAGGCCGAGCACAGCGACGGCGCGGACCAGCGTGGCCTTCATGACCGAAAGTGCCATCAGGCGGGCGCGAACCAGATCCTGGGTCAGTTCGAACAGCCCGATCGCGACGGAAAGCACCACCGCCGCCAGCGCCGCATTCGTATCCAGTCCAACCAGCCGTCCCAGGACATAGGCGATCGGCGCGGTGAGGCAGCAGATCAGGTAACCCGAGATCACGCGGCCGCGCACGTCGGCGCCGTCGTCACGGGCGTGTCCGCTCAGAATGAGATTACGGAACCAGCCGACGAGGAAAACGCTGATGACGGACGCAAAACCGATGCCGAGCAGATAGACGCCATAATCATGCGGCGAGAACAGCCGCGTGAAAATGAACACGCTCAATAGGCCCAGCAATGCCGAGAGGATATTGGCGGTCAGATTGATGCTGGCTTGCCCGATCAGCATGGCGCTGCGAGCCCCGCGGGATTGCCCGTGACTCCGCGCCCGAGCATGGCGTCGCACGACGCTATTCGGTTGACGTCGGAAATCTCGCTGGTGATGACGTTCAAGGCGGGCGCTTTCTGGACTCGGAATCCCTTTGCCAGACCATTGAGCAAGATCGGTGCCGGATGGTTCCGCCGGCGGTCGCGGCGATCCGGTGTGGTTAATTCTGCGTTTGGTTCACCGTCGAAAGCGGGTTAACCGCGCGCGGTAACCACGATGCCAGCGCAATTCGCGCGCGAAGCGGCGCTTTTGCGGAGTTGCCCGGATATTGCAGAGCGCGATCTCGCTTCGCCGATGTTCATCGCCATGAGTGCTCCCCATGACAGATTGCCCGCCATTCCAATCCAATTCTGCTGCGCCCGGTGAGGTCGCGGTGGCTTCAACCCGTTTCGGCACACCTTTGCTGTCCAGAGTGTCCGCTTTTGAAACGGTGAAGACCGGTCACGGTTACGGCAGTGTCGCGAGGGCTTAGCAGTGAAGTACCGCGCGGATATCGACGGGCTGCGGGCCCTCGCTGTGGTTCCCGTGGTTCTTTACCATGTCGGCGTACCCGGCTTCGCGGGCGGCTTCGTCGGCGTCGACATCTTCTTTGTCATCTCGGGTTATCTGATCTGCGGCATGATCGATGCGGATATCCGCAACGGATCGTTCTCGCTCGGAAATTTCTACAAGCGCCGGATCCTGCGAATCCTCCCCGCGCTGTTTGTGATGTTCCTGGTGACGAGCGTCTTCGCCTATATCTATTTCCTGCCGGCCGAATTGATTGGCTATGCAAAGAGCCTTGCCAGCGCCATCGGCTCGGTTTCCAACGCCTATTTTGCCCAGACCGCCGGATATTTCGATGCGCCGGCCGAAACAAAGCCTCTGCTGCACACATGGTCGCTTAGCGTGGAGGAGCAGTTCTACTTCATCGCGCCGTTGTTGATGCTTTTTGTCTATCGCTGGGTGCCGAAGCACGCCAAATTCTTGTTCGCGGTTGTCGCTGCGCTCTCGTTTGCGGCCGCCATCGCCATGAGCACGAGAAATCTCACCTTCACATTCTATCTCACGCCTTTCCGCGCCTGGGAGTTGGCACTGGGTGCGATGCTGGCGGTCAGATTCATTCCGGTGCCGGTAACCACATTCTGGAAGAACATTTGCGGCGGAGCCGGGATGCTGCTGCTGATCGGCGTGATCCTGCTTGGATCGGCGTCAGTGCCGCTTCTCTTGATGACGTCACTCGCCTGCCTCGGCGCAGCGCTGGTAATAGCTTCCAGCGAGAGCGGGGTATCGATGGCCGGACGATTGCTGTCGCTGCCGCCATTCGTCGCCATCGGGCTGATATCCTATTCGCTCTACTTGTGGCATTGGCCGCTGATCGTGTTCCAGCGCACCGACATGGTGTTCGGCGCGGAATCGGCGGCATCGACCACGCTGACGTTGATCACGCTGTCGGTGGGGCTCGCCTATCTGTCGTGGAAGTTGGTCGAGCTGCCGTTCCGTTCGATGGCGCGGGAGACATCGAAGGGTGCCGTCTTCGGCGCCGCGTCAGCGGCGATCGGCTCGACATTCGCGCTGTGCGCGCTGGTGTTCGTCGCGAGCGGCGCGCCATACCGCTTTCCGCAACGCGTCGTCGATATCGGTGCCTATCTTGCCTACGATTCGTCCGCCGCGTTCCGGACCGGGCGCTGCTTCATCTCGGCCAACCGCCAGCGGTTCGACGCGGAAACCTGCCTGAAACTGGATCCGATGCGGCCGAACTATCTGCTCATTGGCGACAGCCATGCCGCGCACCTCTGGTCCGGGCTGTCGGTCGCCATGCCGCAGGTGAACATCATGCAGGCAACTGTCAGCCAATGCCGTCCGGCTGTTCCAGCGGGGGCCCTGGTCGAAATGAAAGCCTGTCGCGATTTGATGGAATTCGCGTTCAACGATTTCCTCGTCAACAACCGTGTCGACAAAGTCCTTCTCTCCGCGTCATGGAAGGATGAGGATCTGCCTCACCTGTCGGCCACGCTGGATACCCTGAAATCCAGAGGGATCGATGTCATCGTGCTTGGACCGATCGTCGAATATGACGCCCCGCTGCCGCGGCTCCTGATCGACGGGATTCTCCGCGACCATCCTTCCCTTGCCAGCACAAAACGCACACCCGGAATTCGGGAGCGCGATCTTGCCATGAGCGCCTTGGTAAAGGCGCGCGGCGCGACTTATTCATCCGTCTACGATGCGGTCTGCCGGGATGGTCGTTGCGACGAGTTCGTCGAAGCCGATATTCCGATGCAGTTCGACGCCGGTCATCTCACCGACAAAGGCGCAGCCGAGGTCGGCCGCCGGCTGTCTGCTGTCTTCGGCAACAAATTGACAAGGACGTCTCATGTTTCGAACTGACCGCCCCGCGCCTCGCCGCCGGGTGGGCCTCAGGCGCCTGGTATTTTTCCTGGTGGCCTTTGTCTTGAGCCTGCTGTTGCTGGCCCGCGTCGACAGCAACGCCGCCCCGCGCGTCAATTCCAGCCAGGTCAATTCAAGTCCTGCGAAATTCGCCGGCGCCTTCGTTGATTGGGGTCCCGTTGGACGCGAGCATACCCTGCAGTCCTGGGAAAAATGGCTGAAACAGCCGCCATCGTCGGTGGTGGGCGTCGATTTCTACGGCCAGGCGAACTGGGAAGATTTCCACAAGCTGACCTGGGTTCCCGGCATCTGGAAGAAGCTCAACCCGTCGCGGAATGTCGTCTGGTCGGTGCCGCTGACCGTTCCGGGAACGCCGCTCGCCGACGTCGCTAATGGTCTGCACGACGGTGAGTTCGAGGCGGCGGCGCGTGCGATCGCCGATGCGCAGCCAAGGGCGATCATCCGTCTCGGCTGGGAGATGAACCTGTCGCAGATGGCGTGGTTCGCCAAGGATCACGAGGCCGATTATATCGCCGCGTTCCGGCGCGTGGTCGGGATCTTCCGGCGCCATTCCGACGCATTCAAGTATGATTGGTGTCCGGGATGGGGAACGCAGGACACGCCGGCCGACCTAGCCTATCCCGGTGACGATGTCGTCGACTACATCGGTCTGGATATCTACGATTTCAAGCATGAGGGCTCGCCGGAAGAGCGTTGGAACGCCTTCTATCTCAAGGCGCCGTTCGGCCTGGAATGGCACCGCGACTTTGCCGCTAGGCATGGCAAGCAGATGAGCTATCCCGAATGGGGCGTCGGTAATTTCGGCGACAATCCGTACTTCATTCAGCAGATGCATGACTGGTTCGTGAAGAACAGGAACAATATCGCTTACGCCGCCTATTTCGACGTCGACGGATTGTGGCCCACGCGGATCTCCAACGGGCAGTTTCCCAAATCCCAGAAGCTGTTCGGCAAGCTGTTCAGCCGCTGAGTCCGGCGCGTGAACCTGATTTAATTCAAACTTAACCCCGTCCATTAACCGTCGGGAACAATTCGCCACCACCAGGCATCCTGTCGGACCGGATATTGCAGCAATGCTCTTGTATCGTCTGGACCCATAGCAAACGTCATGCGCCAGAGTTTGAACGGATTGCCCGCCGATGGAAACCGCTTACACCATGCCGAACGCCGCCCGCGCCCTGGCGGCGATATCGCCGGCCCTCGATCCCTCATCGATCGGGATCGTCGTCTGCATTCCCTGCTTTCGCCGGCCGCAGCATCTGCGGCAGACGCTGGAATCGCTGGCCCGCCAGCGCACCGGTCACCGCTTTGCGGTTGTCATGGTCGAGAACGATGCGCTGCGGAACGAGAGCGTTCCGGTTGCGACCGAGTTCCTGGCATCGAACAAGTTTCCTGGTCTTTGCGTGGTCGAGCCGCGCCAGGGCAATTGCCATGCGATCAACGCGGCATTCGAGACGGCGCTGGCAACCTTCCCGGCAGCGTCGTGTTTCCTGATGATCGACGATGACGAAATTGCCTCGCCGGACTGGCTGGAGCGCATGATCTTGACGGCCGAGGCTACCGGGGCCGACATCGTCGGCGGGCCGGTGATGCCTGACTTCGATGACGCGCGAAAGCGCGGGCTGCGTCGTCACCCGGCCTTCGCCCCGGCCTACGACACGTCAGGACCGGTTCCGGTGATCTATGGTTGCGGCAACTGCCTGATCCGGCGCTCGGTGTTCGAGCGCGTCGACGCCCCGGCGTTCGATCTGCGTTTCAATTTTCTCGGCGGCGGCGACACCGATTTCTTCTACCGCTGCCTGCGCCTGGGCATGCGCTTTCACTGGGTGGCGGAAGCCACGATCAGCGAGACGGTGCCGCCGAGCCGGACCAAGCTGAGCTGGCTGATCAGCCGCGGCCTGCGGATCGGCGCGATCAATTATCACGTCCAGCGCAAGGCGACGCCGACACTCTGGCCGCGCGCCAGGCTGACGCTGAAATTGCTGGCGGCGTTTCCGCTGTCGTTTCTCCACGCCGCGCGAGCGGCCCTGACGGAGCGCGACCGCATCATTGCGATGCATCCGATGACGGTAGCGATCGGTAGCGTGCTGGCCGCAATCGGCATCGAACCTCAACCCTACAAGGCCTCGAAGATCACGTGAGCCAACTCGTCATCACGTCTCAGCTTCGTATCGTCGCAGGAGGGGTTTGGCGGCAGCAAGTGCTGGATGTCGTTCGCTGCGCCGCGTTCGTCGGAACGCTGGTGCTGGCATGGATTTCCTTGCGGCCGTTCGCCGATCTCGGCGACATACAAATCGGTGAAGTCAGTACCGGCAATGAGGCGCCGACCTATCTGGTGTTCGGCGGCCTTGCGGTGCTGATGATTACCCTCGCGGCGCGCAACAACATGCGCGGGCTCGCCACTTTGCTGACGCCGTCGTTCCTGCTGTTTGCCGGATGGATCTGTGTGACGGTGGTTTTGTCGGTCGATCCTGCCACGTCGATGCGGCGGTTCGTTTTGACGGCGTGCGTTATCGCCGTGACGTCGACCATGCTGCTGTTGCCGAAATCGCAAAGCGAACTGATGCGTTTGCTCAGCATCGCGGCGCTGATCCTGCTCGCGGTCTGTTACCTCGGAATCCTGCTGGCGCCGCAATTTGCGATCCATCAGGCAACTGACCCGCAGGAGCCGCTTCTTGCCGGCGACTGGCGTGGCGCCTTCGGTCACAAGAACGTGGCCGCGGGCGTGATGGCGATGCTGCTGTTCCTGGGGATCTACATCGCGCGTTCCGGCGCCCTTCTGTCCGGCGCGGTTATTATCGGCCTTAGTTCCTTGTTTCTATTTCATGCCGCCGGCAAGAGTTCGCTGACGCTGTGCTTCGCGGTGCTGCTTTTGACCTCGCTTACATCTGTGTTTCGCTCGTTCTGGGTGCGGGCGATCCTGCTCCTGACGCCGCTGCTGTTGCTGAACATGCTCAGCGTCGGCACCGTCATGAGTGACGGCCTGGCCGCGGTCGCCAAGCTGCTGCCGCTGGATTCGACCTTCACCGGCCGTACCGACATCTGGAATTTTGCGCTGGACGCGCTGCGGCAGCGGCTGGCAACCGGCTATGGCTTCGTGGCGTTTTGGGGCAGCAAGGCGTTCGAGGATTTGCCGGCGGGCAAGGAATGGGCCGCGTTCGCGGCGCACAGCCATAATGGTTATCTCGATACCGCGCTCGGCATGGGCCTGCCCGGCCTTACTCTGCTCATCGTGGTGCTGGTGATCTCGCCGCTCCGGAATTTCCAGCAGGCCGATCAGGGCGGCAATAACGGTCCGCTGGCGATGGCGCTGTTGCGCATCTGGCTGTTCGGACTTTATCTGTCGGCGATGGAGAGCTTCTTCCTCGACCGCGCCGATCCCCTGTGGTTCACCTTCCTGGTGGCGGTGTTCGGCTTGCACTTTCTGGCGCGTTTTCGCGTCAGGGAGTGAGGCTCAAAGCTGCGCGCGAACCGCGTTCGCGACGTCCTGCCACCACCCATCGAAATCGAACGCGGCCTGCACCGGCGGCCGATTCAGCGCGGCAACGATGCCATCGGCGTAGGCGTCCGCGCTCGATCCACGCGGCACGAGCACAATGGCGCCGCGATCGATCAATTCCTTGAAGCGCAGATGATGGTCGAATTCGTCAGGCAGCGCAGGGCCGGTCACGATCAGCGGCCGGCCGGCCTGCACGCAGGCAAGAACGCTGGAGCGGCGCGCGGTGAGCCCTTCATCGAGCGGATAACAGAACCCGTCGACCGCGCCGAACAGCCCGAACACTTCGTGATCGGAGGCGACGAAGCCGGATACGATCACATCATCGGCGATTCCGAGCTCGGTGGCGCGGGCATGGAATTCCTCCTCGACATTGTCGGTGCCGCGGATAAAGGAGCCGACATAGACGATCAGTGGCCGCAGCCCACGCTGCTTCAGGATCGCGCCGATCTCCAGCAGCGCATTGGGTTGCTTGGCCGGATAGATCGAACCGAAATGACCGATCACCAGCCGGCCGTCCTGCCTTGCCGCAACGAGACGCCGGCGCAACTCCGAATCCGCCATCCCTGCAGGCGCCTCTATGTTCGGCGGCAGCGGGGCCAGCACGCATTTTTTCGCGGTCCAGCCCACCAGGGAATCCTCGGCGAGTTCCCGCCGCACCAGCGGCGAGAACATGACGATGGTATTGGCGAGCAGGAGAGCCGGGATATAGGTGATCCGGCGCAGCCAATGCAGCCCGGCCCATTCGTGCTGAATCAGGACAGTTTTGCGCCGCCGCAGCCGCGCCATCGCCATCGCCAGCAGCGGTGTGAACATCACGCGCTTCCAGGCCACGATCGGAAAATTGCAGACCACGCTTTGGGCTGAGCCGACGGCGTGCCAGATATCGGTGAATGACCCTTCCGATCGCGTCAGGGTTAACGTCGTGCAGCTGCCGGGTTCGGCCTTTTCGATCCACTCGCCCAGCAATCGCGTGAATTGCCCGACGCCGCACTGCATTTGCGGTCCCGCGCCGAGAAACAGCGCCCGATATTGCGGTTCTGAAGCCATCGTGGGGGTCGCCGGCGCTCTCTCGGTTATGCCAGCGTTAGCCATACATCCCAGACCTTATCGTCCGGTAAGTGGGTGCGACACCCCTGCGGCATCCTTCTTGCCAGTTAGAGCGTGAAGGTTGTCCGGCCGTCTCATAACGGGACATCGGATGACCGACGGCGTGGCAGCCATCTGAGATTTCGGGACAGCGTGCAGGACGCAGCCGAAATCGGTCGTCATCCGGGCAAAAAATAATTTGGTCAAAAGGAGTTGGACGATGGCGGCAGATCGCATTTTCAGTAATTGGGACGAGACCCATTCGGTGCTGTGGGGACACGCGCCAATCCGGCTTGCGCACAACATGCACAAGTCGCCGTTGTTCTCGATGGATCATCTTGCCGCACTGATCGAGAATTATCCGCGCGAGCACTACAGCCTGATGCAGACCGGCGTGAAGGGCGACAAGCGCATCTGGCGGCACGGCGATATCGGCAATTTCAGCGGCCATCAGGTCATCGACGCGATTTCCAGGGGCGACCTCTGGCTCAACCTGCGCATGGTTTCGGATATCGACCAGCGCTACAGCGACCTGCTGGCCCAGATGTTCGCCGAAATTGGCGAGAAGGTCCCGCACTTCGCGCTGCCGCACCAATACAACGCCGGCATTCTGCTCTCGGCGCCAAAGGCGCAGGTTCACTACCACGCCGATCTTCCCGGCCAGAGCCTGATTCAAATCGCCGGCCGCAAGCGCGTCCATATCTATCCGTCGAACCCTCCCTTCGTGACGCCGAAGAACCTCGAGGACATCCAGCTGTTCGAGCTCGAACTCGATATGCCCTATCACGAATGGTACGATCGCTATGCGACCGTGCTCGATCTCGAGCCCGGGCAGATGCTGAACTGGCCGCTGAACGCGCCGCATCGCGTCGACAATCTCGGCACCGTCAACATCTCCATGACGGTGGGCTACGAGAACGAAGAGATCAGGCGGACCCGGATCGTCAATCTGGCCAACGGCCTGCTGCGCAATCGCTTCGGATACACGCCCAAAAGCCGTTCGCTCAAGGGGCCGGCGTTCTGGGGCAAGGCGGTGATGCAGAAGGCATTGCGCAACACGTCCTGGGTCAAGCGCGAGCGCAAGGCGCGCAACGAGATCGAATTCCGGCTCGACCACGACCACCCGGAGCAGGTGGTCGATCTTCCCAAGGCGGCATGAAGGCGGCTTGATCGTGACCACACTGACGAACGACGCGGCACGGCACGTGGGGCGCAACCGCACGTCGCAGGTTGCGGCGTTCTCCGTGGAGTTCGACGATTGGGATGCCGTCGCAGTCAACTGGGACGGTGCGTATCGTCGCGGACAGGCGACCATCTTCCAGCACGAAAAATGGCTCGCGGCATGGTATGGCGCGTTCGCCGGACAGCCCGGTATCGAGCCACTCATTGCAACCGTCAGGGACCGTGCGACCGGCGAAGTCGCACTGCTCCTGCCGCTGATCAGGCGCAAGCTGAAGCGCATCTGCGTCGTGGAGTTCGCCGACCTTGAACTGACCGATTACAATGCGCCGCTGCTCGGTCCGGCCGCGCCGCGCGAACCCAAGGCGGCGGCCATCCTGTGGCGCGAGCTGCGGCTGGCGCTGCGCCGGCTGCCTGGCGGCGCTGATCTCATTCGCTTCAAGAAAATGCCGCTCGATCTGCAGGGCGGGTCCAATCCGCTGGCGATGCTGGATGGCGCCGGGCCTTGCTCGCTGAACGGTAATCTCGTCACCACAGGCGAGGATTTCGATCAGTACAAGCGTTCGCTCAAGCGCGACGTCCGCAGGGTTCTCGAACGGAGCTGGCGCGCGTTTACGGCGTATCCCGCCGCTGCATTCAGGATTGCAGGAGAGAACGACGAAGCCTTGCGCGTTCTTGCCGCTCTGGATGCGCAACAGAGCGCCCGCATGCAACATCTCGGGGTGAACTTCATTCTCGGCGACGGGGCCTGCGCCGATTTTTATCGAAACCTCGCGCGTGATGGCCTCAGTGAAGGCTATGCCGTGTTGTCGGCGCTGATTGTCGGCGAGGAAGTCGTGGCGACCTTGCTCGGCGTTCGCAGCGGTTCGCGCTATGTCATGCTGCGGGTCAGCAATGCCGGCGACAAATGGTCGGCTTGTTCGCCGGGCCGGCTGGTCATCGAACGTACCATGGCCGCTTTGCACACAAACGGCGTGCGCGAGTTCGACTTCAGCGTGGGCGATTATGACTATAAGCGGCGTTTTGGCGTGACACCGCTGCCGCTGGTCGACATCAGCGCCGCCTTGAGCCTGCGCGGATTGCCCTACGCATTGCGCGACCGCGCCGTGCGCGAGCTGCGCAACTATCCGAAGCTCTCCGCCTATTTGAAGCGGGCGCCCGGTAAACCCTTGCCGCGCGAAGAGAACTGACGCTGTGGCAGAGACGACACGGTCGTGCAAATCTGTCACACTCGGCAGGATTGTGCGGTTGTTCTACCTGTGTTCCCAAGAGTTCATGATCGCCTTTACGGCAGCGGCGTATGCTGATGCTCGGGTCAAGGGCTAAAGCTGAATGCTTCCGTGGGGAGTGCCGACATGCCAGCCTATATCCACCATCACGACGACATCGAGCCGGCTTTCGTCATTTGTCCGAGCTGCATCGGGATTCCGATGTTTGTAAGGGACGTCGAGCCGCATTGGAGCATGGCGAAGATCGACTTCACCTTTGAATGCGCCGACTGCGGCGCAGAAGTTCGCCAGACCGTAGTCAAGCCAGAATTGCAGCATTAGCGCCGCTTCATTTCCGATTGGACTTGAAACTATATCGCGATCCCGTTTCGCCGTGATGGCGGCGCTTCCCGGCCTTTTGCCCATCGTGCGGAGCTTCCTGCAGGCGACAGCCTCGAATAGGATCGAGCATCGCAATGCCGGAAGTTGATCATGCAAGAGCGGTCGGAAAATCTGCATTCATTCTATGCCAGCCTTGTCTGCGCCGCAGCCAAGGTCCGGGATTCCCGGATTGAACAGGCTTTTCGCGCGGTCAAGCGCGAACCGTTTGTGGGGCCGGGGCCCTGGCTGATCACGCTCGGCGCGCATGATTACGTGACGACCCCGAATGATGATCCGGCGTTTATCTATCAAAATGCGCTGGTCGCGCTGGATAGCGCGCAACGTCTCAATATCGGAATGCCCAGCGCGCATGCCTATTGGCTCGATGCCTGCGAATTGATGGAAGGCGAGATTGTCCTGCAGGTCGGCGTGGGTACGGGGTACTACACAGCTATCCTCGCCCAACTCGTCGGATCGAGTGGTCAGGTTCACGCCTATGAGATCGACGAAAGCCTGGCGGATCGTGCGCGCGACAATCTGAAAGGCCTGCCGCAGGTAAAGGTTCAGCCCAAGTCGGGCATCTCGCCGGATTTGCCAGAAGCGGATTTGATCTACGTTTGTGCCGGTGCAGCCCAACCAGCCAAAGTGTGGCTCGATGCATTGCGTCCCGGTGGCCGGCTGTTGTTTCCGCTTGCGCCGGAAGGCGTGCTGGGAGGGATGCTGTTGGTCAGACGTCCCAATCATAGCGCGGTTTGGCCAGCGAGGTTCTTTGGCCGGGCCCAGTTCATCGGCTGTGTCGGCCTTCAGGACGAGGATGCCGGCCGCCGTTTGACGGAGACGTTTCTGCGCGACTGGGAACTCGTGCGGTCTCTCCGGCTCGATAACGCCGTCGATGATACCTGCTGGTTTGCGGGCGATGGCTGGTGGCTTTCAACGGCAGAAGCCGACGCAGCGAGCGAGAATTGACCTAGACCTGCCGCACCACGCCGGGTTGGCCCAAGTCGCATTCCAACGCCTCGCGATCCCATTTCGCCGAAATCGCCGCGGCTTCATAGGTGCTTTGCAGGAAATCCAGCAACGCCTGGTCGGGATCATCAGCCGTGCGCACGGCATCATAGGGCAGGATGAATTCGCCGAGCGCTTCGCTGAAGAACGCCGCGTCCGGCCGCACCTTCGTAGCGCGAAAGCCCGCAGGCTCCGGATAGGCATAGCAATAGAAGGCGGGATAATCGATCGCGCCGCTTCCCGGCCAGAAGCCGGCGCTGCTGACCTCGTGCGAATAGGCCTCGCAGGCGACGTCGTCGGACAGATGCGGTACGCCGCCGGGATGACGTGGCGCACGACGACCGGAGAAGCGGGTCACCGCCAGATCAAAGCTGCCCCAGAAGAAATGCACCGGGCTCGCCTTGCCGAGGAAGCCGGTGCGGAATTGTTTGAAGACGCGATCGCAGTTCACGAGGATCTGCAGAAAGCTCTTGATCGCTTCGGGATCGTAGGAAGCGTGGACGTTATCTTCCGAAAACCGGACCGGGTCCGGCAGTTCGTTCGGCATCTCGTCGATGGTGACGGAAATGTCCAGCTCGGTCAGCGTCATCATGGTGCCGGCGTAGAAGCTGGCAACCGATTTTCCCGGCAGCGCAAACTCCCGCTTCGCGCCATCGCTGGTCGAGATGCGCAGGACGTGATCGATGAAATCAAGATCGATCTGGAACGTTCGCGTGCCGTCCGGGACTGGCGACGTCGTCAGCCCGCGCGGAGTAACATAGAGCGCCACATGCCAGGAATGGTTCAGCCAAGGGGCCTTGCTCAACCTGATCTTGCCGACGATCTGGGTCCAGAGATGGAGCGTCGCATAGGTGTCACGCCACGCCGCGGTCGGCAATTCCGGCCACGGGGGTTGCGAAAGATTGCTCATGCCTAAACCCCGTATCGGTGAAAAGCGAATGGTGGATTCCGTATCACGAATCCGTCAGACCGATTTCACGATCTGGTGCATTCCGGACAGCGCCGCTGGCCGCGCGAGGCGCGGAAAAGGCTGCGGCACCACCAGCGCCGGGCAATCGCCTGCAGCGGACGGCGCACCAGTTGAGCCATAAAGAGTAGTTCGACCATTGCTAAATCCATCGTCCCTGATGGATAGCTAGGGCGGCAATCTCAAATGAGAATGCCGCCCATTTCGCATCAGCCATGCAATTTTTTCGCGGTCTCCGCGATCACGCGTCCTTGATAGCGCGCGCCGGCAAGCTCGTTATCGCTCGGCTGGCGGCTACCGTCGCCGCCGGTGATCGTGGTGGCGCCATAGGGCGCGCCGCCGGTGACTTCATCGAGCTTCATCTGGCCGGCAAAGCCGTAATTGAGGCCGACGATGGTCATGCCGAAGTGCAGCAGGTTGGTGATGATCGAGAACAGCGTGGTTTCCTGGCCGCCATGCTGGGTCGCGGTCGCGGTGAAGGCGCCGCCGACCTTACCGTGCAGGGCGCCCTTGGCCCAAAGGCCGCCGGCCTGATCGAGAAAATTCGCCATCTGCGAGGCCATCCGGCCGAAGCGGGTGCCGGTGCCGACGATGATGGCATCGTAATTGGCAAGTTCTTCGACTTTCGCGACGGGAGCCGCCTGATCGATCTTGTAATGCGAGGCCTTGGCGACCTCGGCGGGCACCAGTTCGGGCACGCGCTTGATATCGACAGTAGCGCCGGCTTCGCGCGCGCCTTCCGCAATGGCGTTCGCCATCGCCTCGATGTGACCGTAAGCGGAGTAATAGAGGACGAGTACTTTGGCCATGATGGTTCTCCTTTGAGTTGGTTTGACGTGAGCTGTTCGAGAGAAAAAATCGGTCGTCATGCCCGGCCTTGTGCCGGGCATCCACGTCTTTCTTGACGGTTAAGGCGTGGATGGCCGGGACGAGCCCGGCCATGACGGTGGAGGGTGGGTGACGATCAGGCCGCGTCGACGAGCACCAGTTCGCTATCTTCCAGTGCCGTAATGGTCAGCCTGGCCTCATCGCGGATCGCGGCACCATCGCGGGCGTTGACGCGCACGCCGTTGACTTCGACGCTACCCGCCGCCGGCACCAGATACAGATGGCGCGTCTTGCCGGCTTCGTATTCCGCGCTCTCGCCGGCCTTCAGCGTGGTGGCGAGCACGCGGGCATCGGCGCGGATCGGCAGCGCATCCTTGTCGCCGGCAATGCCGCTGGCGATGGTGACGAGCTTGCCGGAACGGTCCGACTTCGGAAAAGGCTTTGCCCCCCAGGTGGGTTGGCCACCCTTGGTGGTCGGTTCGATCCAGATCTGGAAGATCCGGGTGTTGGTCGGCTCCAGATTGTACTCGGCATGACGGATGCCGGATCCGGCGCTCATCACTTGCACGTCGCCGGCTTCAGTGCGGCCCTTGTTGCCAAGCGAGTCCTGATGGGTGATCGCGCCTTCGCGCACATAGGTGATGATTTCCATGTTGGCATGGGGATGGGCGGGAAAGCCGGTGTTCGGGGCGATCTCGTCGTCGTTCCACACCCGCAGCGAACCGTGACCCATATTGTCGGGGTCATAATGGCTGCCGAAGGAGAAGTGATGCTTTGCCTTCAGCCAGCCGTGATCGGCGCCGCCGAGTTTTGCAAAGGGTCTGAGTTCGATCATTGGAATATTCCTTTGAAACGTTTGCGAGGGGCCAGGCGCAACGCGCCCGGCTTCTGTTGGTTGGATTGGATCAGGCGCCGAAGCCGCCATCGACGTTGAGCACGGTGCCGGTCACGAACGACGCGTCCGGGCTGGTCAGGAACACGACGCCGGCCGCGATCTCTTCGGCGGTGCCGTAGCGCTGCAGTGCGTGCTGCGTACGCTGGGCTTCGGCGAAGTCGCCGCCGTCCTTCGGGTTCATGTCGGTATCGATCGAGCCCGGCTGCAGCACGTTCACGGTGATGCCGCGGGGGCCGAGGTCGCGCGATGCGCCCTTGCTGTAGCCGACGATCGCAGCCTTGGTGGCGGCGTAATCGGCAAGGCCCGGGAACGAGGCGCGGGTCGCAATGCCCGAACCGATGGTGACGATGCGTCCGCCTTCGCCCATCAGCTTCGAGGCAGCGCGGATCGCGGTGACAACGCCATGCACATTGATCGCGTCCTGGCGCGCCAGTGCCGCGGTGTCGGCGTTGGCATCATCGACTGCGCCGCTGACGGCGACGCCGGCATTGTTGACGAGAATGTCGAGCCGGCCAAAGTGCCTGGCGACGTCATTCACCAATTGCTCGACTTCAACAGTTGATGCCTGGTCGGCCTTGAAGGCGCGGGCTTCGACACCCTTGGCCTTCAACTCCTTGACGACAGCTTCGGCCTTGTCAGGGGAGGCGACATAGCTGATGGCGACGTTGGCGCCCTGATCCGCGAGGGCGCGGGCGCTGGCTGCGCCGATGCCGCGCGAGCCGCCGGTGACGAGGGCTACCTTGCCCGAAAGTTTCTTGGCCATTGGATTTCTCCGTTGCTTGAATTCCGATGGCCATTGGATATGCCTCCCGACGTGGTATATAAATAGAAACTATCGAAACACATTGTTTCTATTTATGATCTAATGGAAAGGCCGCCTGTGCCGGACATGCATATTTTCGACCGCCCAAACATCGGGAATCGGCCTCCTGGACCGAACCGCCGGGCGGCTTGCCCAGACTGATGCCAAGTCACTCGGGCGCGAGGCACCGGGGAAGGGCATTGCGCCGTCATTCGGGCCGCATGGAGGAGTTACGCATGAACGCCGTTCGCCGCGGAGTATTGGGATTGATGGGAGCGCTGCTAGTGGCGGGTCCATCGGACGCTGGCGGCCGCAAGCCGGCCTCGTCCGGTCAGGATGCCGCTGTGAAAGGGCGGCGATCGACGGTGAAACCACGCCACGTTGTTTGCTTCCTTGGCGGCGCGAACGGCCTGGCGAAGCTGTCGGACGCGGCTTCGATGGCCATCCGCGATTTCGCCACCGGCTTCAGCATCGATCAGACCTATTCTCAGGACAAAGCGGATCCGCGCATGACCCGTTCGTTTGGGGTTTCCTGGGATCGCGTGCATCCCAACGCCCGCTCCAGCGCCGATGAGGACGCCGTCGAAAATCACCAATCGGTGCTGTACGTGCTGGGCCCGCCCATGACGTCGGAAACCGCCATGGTAGTTTCCACCGGTGCCCTGATGCTCGTCCACCAGGTCATCAAGGCGGGGGCTACCGCCGTCAAGGGCGAGAGCGCCGGTGTCGCGCACGGCCTCGCGAGGTGGAACGAACTCATCCTTCAGGCCAGTGCCGCGCTGAAATCCGATGATGACTTCGCGTTGCGCCGCGTTTGCCGCCTGGCATTTGCCAAACGGCCGCTGGCATCGGACGATTATCTGGAAAGCGTCGGCTTTCACCTGGCAGGATTGCCCGAAGTGTTTGTGCCGAAGTCCCATGGCAGTGAGCGCGAAGCCGTCGCGACCATGGATGCGGTCGCTGACGAGATCGCGCGGCAAGGACTGGAGGCAACGCTCAAGTCGCGCCGCGCCAAACTGTCCTTCGAGTCCGATTGCGCGGAAGGCGATTTCAAATTCAATCCCTATGGTATCGTCAAGCTCGCATCCTGATTTCGGGCGAGGCCCGATCACTCTCATCCGACAGGCCGGCCGAATGGCGAAACTTCCGGATTTCGAAGCGCTCGCGATTTTCGCGAAGGTCGTGGAATTGCGGTCGTTTGCGGCGGCGGCAACAGAACTCGCGCTATCCAAGGCGACGGTATCGAAGGCGGTGAGCCGGCTCGAACAACGCCTCGGCGCGCGGCTGTTCAACCGTACCTCGCGGCGGCTCGCTTTGACCGACGCCGGCCAAAAGCTGGCCGAGCGCGCGACGCAGCTGTTGGTCGACGGCGAAGCGGCCGAGAACGAGGCGCTGTCGCAATCGACGGCGCCGCGCGGGCTGGTGCGGCTCGCGGTGCCGATGACGTTCGGGGTCAAGGCGGTGGCACCGCTGTTGCCGGAATTCCTGAGCCAGTATCCGGAAGTCTCGATCGACCTGCATCTCAGCGACGCGACGGTGGACCTGATCGGCGAGGGTTTTGACGCCGGCTTGCGCATCGCGCGGCTGCCGGATTCCTCCCTGATCGCACGGCGGCTCTGCGCGATGCCGCGCTACACGGTGGCGGCACCGTCCTATCTCAAGCGCCACGGCCGGCCGACGCATCCGATGCATCTCTCCCAGCACAAATGCTTCGGCTACGCCTATCTCTCGACGCCCGGTGTCTGGCACTACACCAACGCCGCAGGCGAGCAGGCCAGCGTGCGCCCGGCCGGGCAGCTCCGCGTCAACAATGGCGAGGCGGTGTTGCCGTCGGTGATTGCCGGCCTCGGCATCGCCGATCTGCCCGACTTCATCGTCGGCGATGCGATCGCCTCCGGCGAAGTCGAGGTGATCCTCAAAGGCTGGAAGCAGCCGGAAGGCGCGGTGCATCTGGTAACCCCGCCCGGCGGCCCGCGCCCCGCCCGCGTCGAGGTGCTGGCAGAGTTTCTGATGAAGCATTTTGCCAAGGGGAAGAAGAAAGCGTCCTGAGGCGGCGCGACGAACGGCGCCTTTGCCCATGGCATCGAGTTTCGGCTAGGCTGCCTCCCAACAACCAAAACAAGAACTCCGGGGGAAATGCCTATGAACCGACGCGAACTCCTGAAAGCCGCCGCCGTGCTGCCGCTGGCGCAAGCCGCGCTCTCGCATCCGGCCTTCGCGCAAGCCGCGTATCCCTCGCGCAATATCACCATGATCGTGCCGTTTCCGCCCGGCGGCCAGGCTGATCTGGCGGCGCGGCCGGTGGCGCAGGCGCTGGAAAAAATCCTCGGCAAGCCTGTGCTGGTCGACAACCGCGCCGGTGGCGGCGGCGGATCGGTCGGCAATGCGGCGGCGGCGCGCGCCGAACCCGACGGCTACACATTGTTGATGACGCTGTCGTCGCTGGCGGTGCTGCCGGAGGCCGACCGGCTGTTCGACCGGCCGGTGGCCTACGAAGTATCGCAATTCGCGCCGGTCGCGCGCGTGCTGGCCGACCCCACGCTGCTGGCGGTGCCGGCCTCGGCACCGTGGAAGACGCTGCAGGATTTCGTCGATGATGCCAAAAAGCGTCCCGGCCAGATTCCTTACGGCTCGTCGGGGCCCTATGGCACGCTGCATGTGGCGATGGAAATGTTCGCGGCGAGCGCCGGCATCAAATTGCTGCACGTGCCGTTTCGCGGCGCCGCACCTGCGTTGACCGCGCTGCTCAGCGGCACGGTGCAGGCGGTGGCCTCGGCGCCGGGCACGCTGAAGCAGCAGGTCGATGACGGCAAGATGCGCGTGCTCGCGAACTGGGGCGCGGCGCGTATCGCAAGCTTTCCCGATCTGCCGACCTTCCAGGAGCTCGGCTACAAGGACGTCGAGTTCTACATCTGGGCGGGATTGTTTGCGCAGAGCGCGCTGCCGGCGCCGATCATGACGCAGTTGCGCGGCGCGATGGCACAGGCGGTGAAGGCGCCCGAAGTGATCAGGACCTTCGAGACCGCCGGCAGTCCGGTCGCTTACATGGACGCGCCGGAATTTGCAAAATTCGTCGCCGACGACAGCGCGCGGCTGGTCGCCGCGGTGAAGAAGATCGGCAAGGTGGAGTAGCGGCCTGCCTCAGAATTCGCTGCGGATTGCGCCCCGCAATGTATGCCGGTCGAAGCCCGGTGCGAACGCGCCCTCGTAGGAGGCCTTGAACGACGTCGAGGCCGTCAGATCCCACCGCGCCTCGATGCCGGTGAGCGCAGTGGTGCGGGCGCGTCCGACGCCGGTGATCGCGAACTGGATTCCCGGCGCGCCTTCGAAAGCCGCAAGCATACCTGGCGCGTTGCCGGAAAACTCATGGCGCGCGCCGAGCGTGACGCCGAACTGCGCCGGAAGTCCATTGGCCATCACGGTCTGATGCATCAAGCGCAAACCCGCGGTGCCGAACAGCGCGTCGAAGTTGCCGGCCTGTACAATCTGATTCACGCCGGGGGCGCCGGTTTCGCTGAAGTCGTTTTGCCTTGTCGCGTACCAGTCGAGGTTGGCAAAGGGCTCGGCCTTGAAGCCACTGAGCTGGAACGGCCGCGCGATGCCGAACGTGGCGGCGAACGTGTTGGCGCGGGACTGGCCGGTGGCGGTTTCGCCCAGGAACGCGATCGCGCGCGAGGATTCCAGCGCCGCGAACGAATAGCTGATGGCCGATGCGACGTTGAATCCGTAGCTCTCGCCGCGCGCATAGAACCCGGCGTGGCCGGCATTGGCATCGATCCGGTCGGCGCGACTTGCCGACCGGATCTTGCCGGTCGATGCGCCGACTGCGAGGCCGATTGTGGCACCGGGGCTGTTCCACAGATCGACACCGAGCGCGGCGCCGCCGATGCTGGTGTTGGTGCCGAAGGCGATGTCGGTCGCCGCCACCTTGTCCCAATTGCCATAGCCGCCGAACCACACGCTCTGCACTGGCGCAGCGCGGCGCGCGCGAAGCGCCTTGCTGATCGGGTCCGCCGGCTCCGGCGCGTAGGAAGAGGCCGACATCCGCACGGTCTCGCCGCGCGACTGGGTACCGGCGTTCCACATGAAATTCTGGAAGGCGCCGGCTTGATCGGTGGTGAAACGGCGCCCATCTGCGTGAATCTGTCCGGCGAGATCGTCGAGGCCGGCCTTGATGCCGGGCGTGTTGAGCGCGGCGAGCGTGTTGATGGCGGTGGAGAGTGGGCCGGACACGCTGCCGAGCTGGGCCGTGTCAAGCGCGCCGGCCACGGCGGCCTGGTTCGGAGTCAAACCGGACACCGACAGCGTGCCGAAGCCTGCGATCTGCTGCAGCGTGAAATACGCATTGTTGGCATCGTAGCTGAGCTGCCCCGACACCAGCGGCGCGTTCAGCGGCGCCAGCGATGCGAAGGTTCCGGTGACGCCGCCGGCCGCGGTGACGATCGTGTATTGCGTGTTGGCAACAAAGCCGGTGCCGAGCGGCACGATCTGCACGGTGCCGCCATTGAGGGTCGCGGCGCCGGTCGCGGCGATCTTGTCGGATTGCCCGGCAGCGTTGATTTCGACCTGGTAAGTCGAGCCGGCGTTGAAGGTGACATTGCCGTTGACGTTGGTGGTGCCGATCGAATTGCCGGGCGCGACGGTGCCGCCATTGTTGACGACGAGGCCGCCGACCGTGCCGGTGCCGCCGAGATAGCCGCCGTTGACGGTGACGACGGACGGCAATGTGCCGTTCACGATCAGGCCGCCGGCTTCCACCGTCGTCGCGCCGTTGAAGGCGGTGGTGCCGGTCAGTGTCCAGACCGAGGTGCCGGTTTTCCGCAGCAGTTCAAACTCATCATACTGCAGGCCTGTGCCGAGATTGCCGAGGTTGAACGTCGCGCTTCCGTTACCGCCAAATCCCAGCGTGTCGGTGCCGGTACCGCCAAATACAAGCCCGGTGATGGCCGATCCTGGCGCCAGCGTGAGCGAGTCTGCGCCACCCGACAAATTGATCGCGGTGCTGCCGCCGCCCGTGATCGTGCCCGAATTGAAGACGGTGTCGATACCGGTCGATCCCGTGATTCCCACAGCGACGGTCCCGGAAATCGTACCGGCATTGTTGATCGTATTGCCGCCGGCGCTGAGAAAAATGCCGTCAAAGCCGATGACGGATCCGCCAGCGAGCACATTGATTGAATTTGAAGTCGATGTCCCGCCAACATATGCACCTTGCGCGCTGATGGCGTTACCGAACACAGTGCCGCCGACGTTGATGGTGTTGTTGCTGGAATCGAGAACGCCAATGGCAGGCCCGCCGATGCTGGTGGTCGCGACAAGACCTCCGGCTGCAATCGATATCGTGTTGCTGGCGGAGCCGTTGAGGATCAGGATTCCACTGCTGCCGGCGTGCTGAATCGTTCCCTGATCATTGACATTCACCTGCGATGAGGAAGTGTTTGACAGACTAACCGCCGAAAAGGCGGCGGCTGGCGTAAGCGAAGCCGGGGCGCCTCCCGTGCCGATATTGACCGTAACATTGGTCCTGCCCGTAGCGTTGATGTTGTCGGTGTTGCCCAGGCCGGTGCAAGTCGCCACATCGTTGGAATCGAGTGCGCCGATGGCGCCGGTGCCGACCACCGTGCAGGCGGCGTGCGCCGGGCCGGGTGCCAGCGCAAGCAGCCCCCCGAGCACGAGCGGCGCCAGCGGTGTGGTGACGAGCAGTCTGTTGCGCAAGTCAATCGGCATCACGGCGTTTTGGGCGCGGTCCTGTATTCCAGTCGGCATCGACAATTCCTTCGTGGCAGCATCCGAACTGCTAGCGGGAACGTCGCGGCGCTTCTTGGAGCTGCGCGAAACGCATTATGGCTGAAGGCGCAAGACGCCGGTTTACGCCGGCCTGTTGCGGCGATGTCACGGACGGGCGGGTCGGCGGCGCGACGGGTTGCCGCATCTAATGGACTACAGCGCAAATTTCCATGGTCTGGTGCGCAACTGTGCTGGAAGACGTTGCGCCGGGCAGCCAACGCGATATTGGTGTTCCGTTACACGAGCCTGGAGACGCGCGCGCCTATGGCGGCCGACAGCCAATCGACCCCCGGCGCGCCGCTGCTCGGCTATGCCGGCGACCCGCATGGGCCTGCCTATGAGATGTGGCGGGAGGAGTTTTGCCGCCACGTGATAGCGGCCGATCTTTCGCCTCTGTCCGGCGGCGCTTTTCGCTGTGACATCACGCCGTTGATATTGCCGCAGGCAACGATATCCTTCTGCAACGGCACGCCGATCAGATTTACGACGCTTGGCGCCAGCGACGATCTGGCGTTGCTGATCGCGCCGGATTCGCCGTTGCACGCCGTCATGGGCCGTCGCGCGATCGAAGTCGCGCCGCTGGGCATGAGCCTTGGCGACGCCTCCATCAAGGGCGCGTTCATCTCGCAGCTCGAGGAGGGCAACTTCAAGTCCGCCTTGTTCAACCGCAAGACGCTGCTGTCCTACTGCCCCGATGCGCAAGACAGCATTGCGCGGCCGCTCGATCATAACCCCGCGCTCACAGCGCTGCTGCATCGATATTACGACTTCGCGGTTCAGCACGCCCCGGGCCTCGATGCGATGGCGCAGCATGCCGTTTCGCAACATTTGATGGATTTGCTGGTGCTGGTGCTCGGCGGCAGGCGCGACGCCACCGAACTGGCGAAACAGCGCGGCCTCGCCGCGGCGCGGCTGGAAGCCATCAAGGCCGACATTCTGGCGCGGCTCGGCGACGGCAGCCTCACGCTCGCCGACCTCGCGCGGCGCCACCGCGCCAGCCCGCGCACCATTCAATTGCTGTTCGAGCGCAGCGGCGCCACGTTCTCGGAGTTCGTGCTGGAGCAGCGGCTGCTGCGGGCGGCAAGGCTGCTGCGCGATCCGCGGCACCGGGCGGGCAAGGTGAGCGATATTGCCTATCGCCGGATTCAACGATGTCTCGTATTTCCACCGGTCGTTTCGCCGGCGCTTTGGCATGACGCCTCTGGAAGCGAAGGCGCAGCAGGTGGAAACGGATATAGACGAACGGTTGCATGGGCCCGGGACACGTAAATGACGCACGAGAAATCCTCGACCAGCCACCTGCCTCGCCTGGGGTATCGCGGCGACCCCTGTGGACCAGCCTATGACGCCTGGCGGGAGGAGTTTTGCCGCCGCGTGATGTGCGGCGATGTGGCGCCGCTCGCGGCCGGGCCCGTGCGATGCGACGTGACCGCGGTGCCGCTGCCGGGCCTCATGATGTCGGGGGCCGCAGGCTCGCCGATGCAATTCGTCGCGACCGGTGCCGACCGCGACAGCGCGCTCGCCTTCGTGCTGGCCACGGCCGCGCCGATGCGCATCACGGTCGGCGGCCGGTCGGTCGATCTTGAACCGATGGGCACCGGCCTTTCCGATGCGGCCCATGAAGGTGCCGACGTCTCGCAACTGGCCGAAGGGCGCTTCAAGTCGCTGTTCATCGAGCGCCGCACGCTGCTCGCCTATTGTCCCGATGCGGAAGATCGCATTGCGCGGCCGCTCGCGCCAAACCCCGCGCTCGCGGCGATGCTGCACCAGTATTATGATCTCGCGGTTCAGCATGCCCCGGGTCTCGACGCCCTGGCGCAGAGTGCCGTCTCGCAGCATCTCCTGGACCTGGTGGTCCTGATGCTGGGGACAGGACGCGACGAGACCGAACTGGCGAAAGACCGCGGCCTTGCGGCGGCTCGGCTGGAAGCGATCAAGGCCGACATTCTGTCGCGCCTCGGCGACGGCAGGCTGACGCTCGCCGACCTCGCGCAGCGCCACCGCGCCAGCCCGCGCTCCATCCAGATGCTGTTCGAGCGTGCTGGTACCACGTTTTCGGAATTCGTGCTGGAGCAGCGGCTGATGCTGGCGGTACGGCTGCTGCGCGATCCGCTGCGCCGGGCGAGCAAGATCAGCGATATCGCCTATCTCGCAGGTTTCAACGATGTCTCGTATTTTCACCGGTCGTTTCGCCGGCGTTTTGGCATGACGCCGCTGGACGCGAAAATGCGGCGCCCGGAAAAAGAGTAGCATCACGTGGCGATGCGACGTTGCGCAGTCGGGGCGCTCATGACGCGCTTCCGCGATGGCCCTGAATATCGGCGGTGTAGGGAACTCCCTTCACATTTTTTTGTCTCAGCGAACGCTGGCTGGCCGCATTCATTGGAGAGTTTGGGAGCGGTGCGAGTTGGAACCCGCATCGCCACAGCACTCGAATGAAAGGACCGGACATGAAACGAGCGGACCCGGCCGCGCCACGCATTGTGCTCAGCCTTGCCCTTGCGATCGGAAGCGTTGGCGCCCTGCAATCAACAGCGTTCGCCCAGGAGTATCGTGGAACCTGGGAACAACAGATGGCCTGCACGCCGGACGTCTGGCGTCTCTGCAGCGATCAGGTTCCGGATGTCAGCCGGATCGTGGCATGTTTGCGGCAGAACACGCCGCAGCTCTCGAATAATTGCCGCGCGGTATTTGAATCGCAGGCGAATGCGCAACAGGCACCGGCCGGCCGGGCGCCACAACAGCAAATCGCGCCGCGCGGCCGCGCAGCACCACTGGCGCAGCCCCAGCCGTTGCCGCCGAGACCCTACTATCAAGACGACGACGATTAGAGCGTTTTCGAGCGAAGTGGATACCGGTTCGCGTGAAGAAAACGCGTCAAAACAAGAGTCTAGAGCCCCGTTCCGATTCCATCGGAACGGAAAAGGCTCTAGGCCGTCGCGTCGCTTTCGGTTTTGACCTCGCAGACATCGACCCATTCGGCCGAGGTCAGTTCCGCCATACGCGCGGGTGTGATGCGCACCGCGCTGTGGGTCGAGCCCGCGGCCGGAACCACGATGGCGAACGCCTTTAGCGACACGTCGCAATAGACCGGAAGCGGCGTCTTCAATCCGAACGGACAGACGCCGCCGACTTCATGGCCGGTGATCTCGGCGACCTCGTCTAGCCCGAGCATTTTCGGCTTGCCGCCGAACAGCGCCTTCACCTTCTTGTTGTCCATCCGCGAGGTGCCGGCCGCCACGATCAGCACCACGCGTTCGCCGATCCGCAAGCTGAGCGTCTTGGCGATTCGCGCCGGCTCGACGCCATAGGCCTCGGCCGCGAGCACGACCGTTGCCGAACTCATGGTGGATTCGATCACCGAAATTTCAGGCGCCTTCTCGGCAAAGAAGGCGCGGACGGATTCTAGGCTCATGGGTCAGGACTTTCGGGTAGAGCGTTTTCCAGCGAAGTGGACACCGGTTCGCGTCAAGAAAACGCGTCCAATCAAGAATCTGGAGCCCCGTTCCGATTTCATCGGAACGGGGCTCCAGCTACCAACTCGGGCAATTCGGCGAGCGCGTGGATGCGATGGTCGGGCTCGAGCCCGAGCTCGTCCATCTGGGTGCGGATCGCCTTGAACATCGTGAGCGGCGGGACGAGATCGGCTTTGCTGCAGGCCTGCGCCATCGTCTCCGGCGTCACCCGCTCGATCCAGGCAACGTTGAGGCCGAACGCCTTGGCGCCGCAGGCGTCCCACGGGTTCGAGGAGATGAACAGGACCTCGTGCGGCGGAATGTGAAGCGTGCTTTCGATCAAGGCGTAGGCGTCCGGGCTCGGTTTGAATATTTTATTGGCGTCGACGCTGATGGTGGCATCGAGTACGCGGTCGAGGCCACTGTTCTTCACCAGCGCGTCCAGCATGTCCGGGCTGCCGTTGGAGAGAATGGCGAGCTTCTTGTCCCTCATCGCCGCGAGCGAGGCAAGCGCATCGGGATAGAGATCGAGATGCAGGTATTTGTCCATGATCCGATCAAAATTAGCCTCGTCGTATTTCAGGCCGAGGCAGCGCAGCGTGTAGGCAAGGGATTCCCGCGTCACATCAGAGAAATCCTCATAGCGCCGCATCAGGGAGCGCAGCCAGGTATATTCCAGCTGCTTGATGCGCCAGATCTGGGTGATGATTTCGCCGTAGCCGGGAAAGGCCTGTTCGGTGACTGACGCCACCGACTGGATGTCGTAGAGCGTGCCATAGGCATCGAACACGACGGCTTTGATATTCACGTGACTTACTCTCTCCTGCCAATCGTTGCGTCGAGGAATTCGCGGAGCGCGACGATCGATTGGTCTGTTGCTATCTGGTTGAATTCGAGATGGCGCCCCGAAAGCTCGGCCGGTATCGCGACGTTGGGTACGTCGAAGCCGTGATGGGCATCGGGATAGACGATGAGCTTGATCGGCGCGCCCTGATCCTTCTGCCTTGATATCCCCCAGGCGTCCTGACCGTCCACCATTTTGCGGCACTCTTCGGCAGGAGTCACGTCATCGCGTTCGCCGATCAGGATCAGCGTCGGCACCGTCATGCCGCCCTTGAAGTGACGGCACGGTGGATAGAATGCGATGGCCGCATGAAACTTGTTTGGCGATGCCTGTTCCAGGAAGCCATGCTCGACAGACGTGAGAGCCACCCGGCCACCATTCGCAAAACCCAGCACCGCAATTCGCGCAGGATCGACCAATGGATGGCGCGCCAGAAACTTCAGGGCCCGGTAGGCATCCAGGATCAGATCCTGCGGGGGATTTTCGCCGCAGCTCTTCAGGCCGCGCGGGCCGAGGCTATCGACGGTGAGCGTCACATAGCCCCAGGATGCGATCCGCTTGCCCCAGCGCTGGTCCAGCCGTCCCCAATTGCCATTGCAGCTATGCAGCAACACGACGGCGGGCGAGGGGCTCGCGCTGCTTGCTTGCCGCAGGTAACCCTGCAGCGGATGCGAACTGGCGAGCGGGCTCTCGATTTCGACGGCGATCGGCGGCGATTCAGCCGCGAGGCACTGAACGATGCTTGCCATCGAGATCGCGGCGGCGAGGACAGCGATTTTGGCAAGTTGGGTCACTGGCCACCATCTCGTTCAACCGTCCGCCTGCGAAGCGAACGCCCCTTTATATACCCAAAATCTTCCGCGCGTTGGCCTTCAGGACCTTGGGCCGGATCTCGTCGCGGATGTCGAGCTTGGCAAAATCCGCCAGCCAGCGGTCCGGCGTGATCACAGGCCAGTCCGAGCCGAACAGCATCTTGTCCTGCAGGATCGAGTTGATGTAGCGCACCAGGATCGGCGGGAAATATTTCGGCGACCAGCCGGACAGGTCGATATAGACGTTCGGCTTGTGGGTCGCGACCGACAGCGCCTCTTCCTGCCAGGGGAACGAGGGGTGGGCGAGGATGATCTTCAGGTCGGGGAAATCAGCCGCGACGTCGTCCATGTACATCGGGTTGGAGTATTTCAGCCGCATGCCCATGCCGCCGGGCATGCCGCTGCCGACGCCGGTCTGGCCGGTGTGGAACAGCGCAATCGCGCCGCCCTCGTTGATCGCCTCATAGAGCGGGTAGGCCATGCGGTCGTTGGCATAGAAGCCCTGCATGGTCGGGTGGAATTTGAAGCCGCGGACGCCGTATTCCTCGATCAGCTTGCGCGCTTCACGCACGCCGAGCTTGCCTTTGTGGGGATCGATGCTGACGAAGGGGATCAGGACGTCGAGATGGTCGGAGGCGACTTCCAGCATCTCGTAATTGTTGTAGCGGCGGAAACCGGTCTCGCGCTCGGCGTCGACCGGGAAGATCACGGCCGCGATCTTCTTGGAGCGGTAGTAGGCCGCGGTTTCCGGAACCGTCGGCGGATGCTTGTGCGGCGACTTGAAATAGTCGGCCATCTGCGCCTGGAAATCGTCATAGCCGTCGTCGCCATGCATGCCACAGGGCTCTTCGGCATGGGTATGGATGTCGATCGCCACGACGTCGTCGATATTGGGCAGCGTGAGCTTGGCCATTTGGGGTTCCCGGCGGCTTGATTTTTCGGTCTGGGAAATTGATTATACTATATAACAAATTCCGCAAGGCGGCAGAATCAAAGATCGCGGAAAAACAGGGAGGATGGCATGGCCCAGGCGGAAGCCTTCGAGACCGATTTCTGGAAAGACGCCAATTTGCGCAAGGCCTGGGACGGCATCGTGCCCGGCGCGCCGCGCGCGACCATCCCCTACACGCTGACCAGGGAGGCGATCGAACTCTACTGCAGATCGGTCGGCGAGGATCACCCGATCTATTTCGACGAGGCTTACGCCAAGACCACCCGCTATGGTGGTCTGATCGCGCCGCCCTCGATCCATATCCTGCTGATGTTTTCCTGCACGCCGGCGGACGACTGGATGCGCTCGCCCGGCACCGTCAATGCCGGGCAATCCTGGAGCTACAACATTCCGGCGCGGCCGAACGACGTCATCACATTGCAGGCCCGCGCGCTCGACAAGTTCATCAAGCGCGAACGGCTGTTCGTGGTGCACGACAACGTCTTCTTCAACCAGCATGGCGACGTGATCTGTTCCGGCCGCGGCTGGACCATCCGGCCCGAATGAGCGGAGAGCATCATGACCACCAGCTTTGAAACTCTGAACGCCGGCGACAGCATCGACGGGCCGAAATTCGCAGTGTCGCGCGAATCGATCAGGCTGTTTTGCGATGCCTCGCTCGACTACAACCCGCTGCATCTCGACGACGACTACATGAAGGGCAATTTCGGCAAGACCAATTTCGGCGGCATCATCATGCACGGCATGAACAATTTCGGGCTGATCTCGCGAATGCTGACCGACTGGGCCTATCCGGCGGGCGCCATCCACCGCCGGCTGGAAACGCGATGGGTCAAGCCGGTGAAGCCCGGCGACACCATCCAGCCGACGGGAATCATCAAGTCCAAGCAGGTGACCAAGAACTCGCGCTGGGTGCTGATCGACGTCATGGTGCGCAACCAGACCGGCGAGAAGGTCGCCACCGGCGAGGCGATGGTCGAGTTTCCGAACTAAGGAGCGTGCTCACGGTTCGGCAAACGGCTGCACCGGCGCGCCTCTTACAATTCACCGGGCGCGGCCCAGAGCGGCACATGGCCGGCGAGCTTGTCGAGCAGGCGTTCGAACGCCTTGCGCTCCGGCTGCGTCAGGCACGCAAGCATGTTGCGCTCGCGCTCGCGCAACGCCGGTATGTACTGCGCATAGAGCGCGCGGCCGGCCGGTGTGATGAACAGGATCTGGCGCCGGTTGTCGGTGCTGTCGGCTTCGCGGCGCAGCAGTTTCTTCTTTTCCAGCGCGATGATCCCGCGGCTGATATTCGCCTTGAGGTGGCCGGAATATTCGCAGATGTCGCTCGCGGTCACGCCCTCGCGAAAATTCAGGAAGATCAGCGTGACGATCTCGGGGCGCGTCAGGCCGAACTCCATCTCGATCTTCCGGAATGAAGGCTCGCGGTAGAAGTTTAGCACGTAACCCATCTTGTAGGCGATCTTGATCTCGGTACCGCCGAGGATTTCGGCGACCGCGCCGGCCGCACCCTGAAGCGCGGTGCGGGCCGAAGCGGCCTTCGGTCTAGATAGTCTTATATGTGACTTTTTTAGTCTCATCTGTGACTTTCATCTTGCATCAGAATCGGTGCCACCTTAGCATTGCCGGACAACAAGAAAGATCAATGCGAGCAATAGGGAGGGTGGCATGGACGCCGTGCCGGCCCAGCGAGAATTCATGCTTTGGTCATGGGACAATGCGCCGCCTGCGTTCTACGCGGGAACCGCAGCTCACCCAATCTATGTCGATTGCGTCCGTCCGACTGAACGTGTGCCCGGTAAGCCGCCTGTCGTCATGGTGCATGGGGGCGGCCATACCGGCGCCTGCTATCTGGCGACGCCGGACTTGCGGCCGGGCTGGGCGCCGCGCTTCGCCGCCGCAGGCCGCAGCGTCTTCGTGCCTGACTGGCCGGGCCACGGCCGCTCGCCGATGGGGCCGGACTTTGCAAGGCTTGGCACGCAAGACGTCGCAAGCGCGCTGCTCGGACTTCTGGAGCGGGTGGGACCCGCGGTGCTGCTGGTGCATTCGGCCAGCGGACCGATGGCGTGGTGGATGGTGGAGCAGCGCCCCGATCTGGTGGCAGCCGTCGTCGCCATCGCACCGGGACCGCCCGCGAACCTGCTCGCAGACCTGCCCGACGATCCAGCCGCCATTCTGAAGCTGCGCGATGACGCCCGCGCGGGCTACCCGGTCTATTCCGGGGAGGACAGCCCCGTGTGGTTCGGCGCCGAATTCGCCGCCGCCTATTGGGCCAACGCGCCGCGGTTTCCAAGCCAAGCCTTCGAGAACTACCGCCGCTCGATCGTCCCGGAGAGCGCACGCATCCTCAACGAACGCTTCAACATCGGCGGACGCGGCTTGCGGATCAGCGATCCCTCCAGCCTCAAGGAGCACCGGATTCTGATCGTGACCGGCGATCACGACGCGCGCCATCCCCGCGAAGTGGACGAGGCGACCGCCAAATATCTCGGCGCGGAGTTCGTATGGCTGCCGGAGCGCGGCATCCGCGGCAACGGTCACATGATGATGATCGAGGACAACAGTGACGACCTCGCCGCGATGGTTCTCGGCTGGCTCGACGCCAACAATTGCTGACGCAAGACCAGCAGAAAAAGACCACCGGAAAACGCATGCGGGAAGGAAATCCAAGATGAGGCTGAATGCACTCGGCGTTGCACTCCTGGCCGCATTGCTGCCGGCTGCGGCACAGGCACAGATCAGCGGCGATGCCGTCAAGCTCGGCGTTCTCACCGATCTTGCCGGCGTGACGGCCGATATCACCGGCAAGGGGTCGGTTGCCGCCGCCGAGATGGCGGTCGAGGAAATCGGCGGCACCGTGCTCGGCAAGCCCGTGCAGGTGATCTCGGCGGACCACCAGCACAAGGCCGACATCGGCCTCTCGATCGCGCGACGCTGGTTTGACGTGGAGGGTGTCGATGCGATCGTCGACGTGCCGAACTCGGGCGTCGCGCTCGCGGTGCAGAATGCGGCGCGCGAGAAGAAGCGGATCGCGCTCTATTCCGGCGCCGGCACCACGGCGCTCACCAACGAACAGTGCTCGCCTTACGGATTCCACTGGACCTACGACACCTACGCCGTGTCGCACGGGACGGCCTCGGCGGTGGTGAAGGCGGGCGGAACGTCCTGGTTCATCCTCGCCTCGGACTATGCCTTCGGCCACCAGCTCCAGGCCGATGCGACCAAGGTGATCGAAGCCGCCGGCGGCAAGGTCGTGGGCGCCCTGCGCCATCCGCTCAACACGGCGGATTTTTCCTCCTTTCTGCTTCGCGCGCAGTCCTCCGGCGCGAAGGTCATCGGCATCGCCAACGCGGGTAATGACACCACCAACACGATGAAGCAGGCCGGAGAGTTCGGACTTGTGCAGGGCGGTCAGAACCTCGCCGCGCTGATCTTCTTCCTTCAGGACGTCCATGCCCTCGGCTTGAAGGCGACACAGGGCACGTATCTCACCACCGCGTCCTATTGGGACATGAACGAAGCGACGCGCAGGTGGTCGAAGCAATTCATGGCGCGGACCGGGATGATGCCCTCGATGCTGCATGCCGGCGTCTACGGTGCGGTTCGCCACTATCTCAAGGCGATCGCCAAGGCCGGCACCGACGATGCCGATAAGGTCGCAGCCGAGATGCGCACGATACCGGTCGACGACGTCTTCTCGGAGAACGCGCAGATCCGCGACGATGGCCGCGTCACGCGCACGATGTATCTCGCGCGGGTGAAGAAGCCGCAGGAATCCCGCTACCCTTGGGACTATCTCGAGATCGTTCGCTCCATTCCGCCCGAGGAGACGGTGTGGCCGCTGTCCGAGAGCAAGTGCCCTTTGGTCAAGAACCCGACCCGCTGAGGCCTTCAGATTCGCCCGCGCGAGGGCCCCATCCTACTTTGCATGGGGTTGTTTTCGCGATTTTGTGTCCGGGTCCCTAACTCTATTCGTTCGGGACGCCCGTCGAGCCGCGTGTCGTCAGCTTGCTCCCGGCGGGCTGTTTTGCGAGATGCGCGCTCGGCGCCACGACGTCGCTGGCGAGGCCCAGCCACGCCAGAACGCGAATGGTGAGCCAGGTGTTGTCCATCTCCCACCAGCGATGACCATGGCGCGCCGATCGTGGGTCGGCGTGATGGTTGTTGTGCCAGCCTTCGCCGTTCGAGATCAGTCCGACGATCGTGTTGTTGCGGCTGTCCTCGTCGGTCTCATAGTTCCGGTAGCCCCAGACATGCGTCACCGAATTGACCGCCCAGGTGATGTGCCAGACCAGCACGGTGCGGACGAATACGCCGAACAGGAGAATGCTGAGGCCGGTCTGCGTTGCGTCGGCCGGCGTTGCGCCAAACAGCCAGGCCACGGCGAATCCGGCGGCGAAGAACAGCGGCATTTGAATGAGATTGATCCAGATCAGCCAGTTATGGCGTTCCAGCGCGACATAGAAGCGATCGCGCAAAATGTCCTTGGCGTAGCGCTCGTAGATCCCGAGCCGCGACAGCTCCGGCTGATGCACCAGGATCCAGCCGATATGGGCCCAGAAGAAACTTGCCAGCGGGCTGTGTGGGTCCGGCTGCTGGTCGGCGAACTGATGATGCCGGCGGTGGATCGCGACCCAGCGCGCGGGCGTTTCCTGCAGGCAGGACATCGCGATCACCACCATCGCGTGCTCCAGCCATTTCGGGCATTTCAGGCCGCGATGGGTGAGCAGCCGGTGGTAGCAAAGGTTGATGCCGAACAGCCCGCACAGATGCGTGCCTACGATCGCGACGATCAGGCCGCTCCAGCTGAAATAGCCTGGCAGCAACGCCAGCAGTGCTAGGGCGTGGTAGGCGCCGATTCCCAGAATGTAGGGCCAGTTGAGCTGATACGGCAGCACGCCGGCCGGCAGTAGCAGCCTTGGGGGCAGGTTAATCGGGGCGTCAGGGATCAGCACCGCAGTCTTGACGGTCGGCCGGGGAGCGGTCGTCATAAGGAGGCTAGTTCCATTCTGCGGGGAGGCGTCGTCGGCGACCCTAGGGAGCGATTCCTCTTATACGCTTCGCGCTGGCACCGGGGTCCAAATTCTGGGGCTAATTGACGCTGGATTCCCGAGAAAAATCGCTGGAGAATCAGTCAAGTAGCGGTTCCACCCGCCGGGTCGCCCGGATTTCGCAGGGTTGATTGACATTCTCCCCTGCGATGGCTTAGAAACCGCCCCGTCCCGGGCGGTATGGCCGCTGGCGGGAAAAATCTCATTTTGCCACTTTCGGGTAGCGCAGGTTCGGCCTCCATCACGGCCTTTCAACGCATCAGGATTGTCCCATGAAGGTCCGTAACTCGCTGAAATCGTTGCGCGGTCGCCACCGCAACAATCGCCTGGTCCGCCGCAAGGGCCGGGTCTACGTGATCAACAAGGTGCAGCGCCGCTTCAAGGCCCGTCAGGGCTGAGGTCGGCTTTTCGCCCTTAGATTCCGTCCCGCTTCACAGGTCTTTGACGACTTGCTGCTTTGCAGCGCGTTTTTGTGCGTCTAGACTTGCTCCATGGCTTTGAGATTCCTGCAAGCGCCTAACTGCCGGATCGCGATCCTTGTCGCCGCTGTCATGACAGCCGTGCCGGTGATGGCGTTTGCTCAGAACGATCCCCGGATCATCCCGCCGCCCAAGCAACAGAAGAAGCTGCCGGAAGCGCCGAGCAAGCTGCCGAAGGTCGGTGCCGATCGGACGCGCGGTCTGGATTTCCTGTTCGGCGCGCTGAAGGCTGCGCCGGATGAGGCCAGCGCCAAGCATGTCGAGGCGCGGATCTGGGCGCTGTGGATGCAGACCCCGAGCGATACCGCGGCGCTGTTGATGGTGCGCGCCAAGGCGGCCATGGACGCGCAGAAGGCCGACGTCGCACTCAAGCTGCTGGATGCCGTGGTCAAGCTGCGACCCGATTATGTCGAAGCCTGGAACCGGCGCGCGACGCTGTATTACCTGAAGAACGATTACGCCCATTCGCTCGAGGACATAAGGCAGGTGCTGGTCCGCGAACCCCGCCATTTCGGGGCGCTGGCCGGGCTCGGCATGATCATGCAGGACATCGGCGAGGAAAGGCGTGCGCTGGAAGCGTTCCGCAAGGCGCTCGCGGTCAACCCGTACCTCGAAAAGGTGCCGGAACTGGTCAAGACGCTGACCGAAAAGGTCGAAGGCCGCGATATCTGATTCAATCAGAGTAGCTGTGCTCCGTCGCGGTTAACCCTGTTTCCGGACAGGCCGGAACGTTTCCCGCCAACGCATTATTATCGGCCGTCAGCTTGTCAGGAGCGAAGCCATGAAATCATTGCTGCTGGCCGGCGCGGTGATTGTCACTGCCGGCACGAGCGCTTTCGGCGCAGACTATTGGGTGGTCGGCGACCGCGCGTCCAACAAATGCGAGATCGTCACCAGCAATCCAGTGATCAACGCGCAGGTCGGCGGAAATATCTGGTTCGGCAGCGGGCCCTATCGATCGCTCGACGATGCCAAACTCGCACGCACGACCCTCAGCGCTTGCCCGAAGGTAGAACAGCCTTCCTCCGATGCGGGGGATCAGGACAAGTCGGACTAAACAAGTCGGACCAAATCAGGCTGAAGCGTTTTCAAGCCAAGCGTATGCCCTCGGACTTGATCCGGGGGTGGATACCGGTTCGCGTAACGTCCTAATGCAGCACGTTGCTGCCGCGCGCCATGCCGTCGAGGCCTGCCGCCGCGTAGAACTGCGCCAGCTCCGCTTCCAGCTGTTCATTGACCAGCAGCAGCGCCTTCAGCGCGCCGCGCATGTCGCCGTTGCAGGTCGCTACGATCTGGTCGATGGCCGCTTCGCTTGCGTCGGAAATCATGGGTAATCCTCCGATTGTACCGTGGAACAATGTGTGGTCTTCGCCTGCGTTCCTGTGAATTTTGGGTACAAGTTTCAGGTTTCGGCCACACCTCGATCAAACACGTCGACACATGGCGAAAGTGTTAGCGTGACTGTATAAAAAGCCCAGTGACGGCAGTATGACCCCGCTATCCACAGGGTTGGGCGGACTGTGGAGAACTCCCGAAACCCGCACCCATTCCGGCCGTATCTCGTTGGTGCCCAAGATCATTCGGACATTTTCAATGGTGGTAGCGATCGTCGTGGCGGCGCTGGTGATCCTGGCGTTGGTCACGCAGGGTGGGGTGTGGCTGACGCAGCGGGCCCATCCCGCCCAGGGCAAGATGGTCGAGGTTGCCGGCGCGACCCTTCATATTGTCGATATCGGCCCGCGCGATTCGGCCAGCCCTCCGATCGTGATGCTGCATGGCGCCAGTTCGAACCTGGAGGTAATGCGCCAGCCGGTGGGTGACCGGCTTGCGAAAAGCCATCGGGTGATCCTGATCGATCGTCCCGGCCACGGCTGGAGCACGCGCGCCAATCTTGAGGATTCAACGCCCCAAATTCAGGGACGGATGATTGACGAGGCGCTGGCCAAGCTCGGCATCGGGCGTGCGATCTTGGTGGTGCATTCCTGGGCGGGCGCGCTCGGCGCGCGCATGGCGCTGGATTATCCGGAGCGCGTCGCCGGCATGGTGATGTTGGCGCCGGTGGCCTATCCGTGGCCGGGCGGCGTCGGACGCTACAACAAGATCGTTGCGACGCCCGTGATCGGCCCGTTGCTGGCCTATACGATTACGCTGCCGCTGGGCAAACTCCTCATCAATTCCGGCGTCCGCGGCGTGTTTCTGCCGCAACCGGTACCGGATGGATATGTCGAAAACACCGCAAGCTCGCTGCTGCTACGCCCGCGCGAGTTTCTCGCCAATGCGCGCGATCTGGTGACGCTGAAGGCGGCCGTCGCCGAGCAGTCGCCGCGCTATGCGAATATCAAGGCGCCGATCACGATCATCACTGGTGATATCGACAAGACGGTGTCGACCAACATCCATTCGCGGCCGCTGGCGGCTACCGCTCCGGGCGCCAAACTGATCGTGCTGCCCGGGCTCGGTCACATGGTTCAGAACGCGGTGCCTGATCTCGTGATCTCCGAGATCGAGGCGATGACGGGCAGAATGGCGCAGAACACCGCGGCCGCTGCGAACTGAAGCGTTTGTGAGCGAGCATGCCCTGGGAGCTTAGCCGGGGGCGGATAGCGGTTCGCGTCAAGAAGACGCGTCAAACCAGAAGCGGGAGCTTCGGCTCTGATTCAATCAGAACCGAAGCTCTGCAATCGCGATAATGGACGGCCGCTACTTGGTCTTGCCGTCCTTGTCGTATTGCACAAGGAACGCCCAGAGGTCGTTGGCTTCTTTCTCGTTCTTGATGCCGGCGAACACCATCTTGGTGCCGGGAATCTTCGCCTTCGGCTCCTTGATGTATTCGAGGAACACATCCTTGCCCCAGGTAATGCCGGAATTCTTGTTGGCCTCCGAATAGGAGTAGCCCGCCGTGGTGCCGGACTTGCGGCCGTCGAGCCCGTTCAGCTCCGGCCCGACCTTGTTCTTGGCGCCTTCGCCGATCGCATGGCAGGCCATGCATTTGTTGAACGAGGATTTGCCGGCGGTGACGTCCTGCGCCAGCGCGCCCGACACGGCCATCAATGAGGTGACAACAACCAGCGTACCCAAGATCGGTGTTTTCATGTGGTGCTCTTCGTCTCTTTCCCTAGAGGTCGATTGCTTTTGGCAGGCTCGTTCGGATTGGACAAGCCACGAAACTTTGACAGGTTCCGGCATCGCAGGCTTGCCCGAGAGCGAACTCACGGTTTTGGGGGAAGGCAATGCGACATTGGTGTGGCCTACCCAAATGCGTCCAGACGTGCTTGATTTACCGCGACAAATCGATAACGCGCTAGGCCCTGGAGGAAACGCATGGCCATTTTGATGCCGGCTTCCGATCAGGCCGTTCTGGATCGCCGCGACGCCATTGTGGCGGCATTGCGCACGATCGTGCCGGGCGAGGGCGTGATCGACAGCGCGGCCGAAATGATCCCTTACGAGTCCGACGGCCTGATGGCCTATCGCCAGCCGCCGATGGTGGTGGTGCTGCCCGACTCGACGGAGCAGGTCTCCAAAGTCCTGAAATATTGCTTCGAGCAGGGCATCAAGGTGGTGCCGCGCGGCTCGGGCACCTCGCTGTCCGGCGGCGCGCTGCCGCTGGCCGATGGCGTGCTGCTGGGCCTCGGCAAATTCAAGCGGATCCGCGAGATCGATTTCGACAACCGCGTGGTGGTGACCGAACCCGGCGTGACCAATCTCGCCATCAGCCAGGCAGTGGCGCATGCCGGTTTCTATTACGCGCCCGATCCCTCGTCGCAGATTGCCTGCTCGATCGGCGGCAATGTCGCGGAAAATTCCGGCGGCGTGCACTGCCTGAAATACGGCATGACCACCAACAACGTACTGGGCTGCGAAATCGTGCTGATGTCAGGGGAAATCCTGCGCATCGGCGGCAAGTCGGCCGAGAACGCAGGCTACGACCTGATGGGGATCATCACCGGCTCCGAGGGCCTGCTTGGCGTCATCACCGAGATCACGGTGCGGATCCTGCAGAAGCCGGAAACCGCCCGCGCGCTGATGGTCGGCTTCGCCGAGGTCGAGGCCGCCGGCGAATGCGTGGCCCGCATCATCGGCGCCGGCATCATCCCGGGCGGCATGGAGATGATGGACAAACCGGCGATCCACGCCGCCGAGGCCTTCGTCCATGCCGGATACCCGCTCGATGTCGAGGCGCTCCTGATCATCGAACTCGATGGCCCCGGCGTCGAAGTCGATGAACTGATCGGCCGCGTCGAGACCATCGCCAAGGGCTGCGGCTCCACCACGCTGCAGATTTCCACGTCGGAAGCCGAGCGCAACCTGTTCTGGGCCGGCCGCAAGGCGGCGTTTCCGGCGGTGGGCCGGATTTCCCCGGATTATCTCTGCATGGACGGCACCATTCCGCGCGGCGCGCTGCCCAGGGCGCTGGCGCGCATCCGCGACCTCTCCGCCAAATACGATCTGCGTGTCGCCAATGTATTTCATGCCGGCGACGGCAATCTGCATCCTTTGATCCTCTACGATGCCAACCAGCCCGGCGAGATGGAGCGGGCCGAGGCGTTCGGCGCCGATATCCTGCGCTGCTGCGTCGAGCTCGGCGGCGTGCTCACCGGCGAGCACGGCGTCGGCATCGAGAAACGCGATCTGATGCCGGAAATGTTCAGCGAGATCGACCTCAACCAGCAGCAGCGGCTGAAATGCGCGTTCGACGCCCAGGGCCTGCTTAATCCCGGCAAGGTGTTTCCGACCCTGCATCGCTGCGCCGAACTCGGCCGCGTGCACGTGCACGGCGGCCGGCTGGCATTTCCCGAACTTCCCCGATTTTGAAGCAGGCGCACGTGGACACCCCAAGAGTACGTGACGCCAAGGACGTCGAGCAGGTGGTGCGGGCGGCGATCGCCAGCGAGCAGCCGCTGGAGATCATCGGCCATGGATCCCGGCGTCTGGTCGGCCAGCCGATGGCGACCAATGCCGTGCTCGAACTGTCGGCGCTGAACGCGGTCACCGCCTATGAGCCGAACGAGCTGATCATCACGGTGCAGGCGGGCGCGCCGCTTGCCGATGTGCTGTCGCTGATCGACTCTAAGAACCAGCAATTCGCGTTCGAGCCGATGGACACCTCGGCGCTGCTCGGCGTCTCCGGCGCCGGCACCATCGGCGGCATGATCGGTGCTGGTCTGGCCGGCCCGCGCCGCATCAGGGCTGGCGGCGCCCGCGACCACCTTTTGGGGGCGCATGCGGTGTCCGGCTTCGGCGACAGTTTCAAAACCGGCGGGCGGGTGGTGAAGAACGTCACCGGTTACGATCTCTGCAAATTGCTGGCGGGGTCGTGGGGCACGCTGGCGGTCATGACGGAAGTGACGCTGAAGGTGATGCCGAAACCCGAAAGCGAACGCACGCTGGTGCTGCGCGGGCTCGACGATGTCACCGCCAACCGGGCGATGACGGCGGCGCTGGGCTCGCCCTACGACGTGTCGGGTGCGGCGCATCTGCCGAATTCCGCGTTCCGGTCCGCGGCCGGCGCCTTGGCCGGGCTCGGTGCGCCGGGGCAGGCGACGACCCTGCTGCGGCTGGAAGGTATCGAGGCTTCCGCCGCCGACCGCGCCAGCTCGCTCGGCAAGACGCTGGCGCCGTTCGGCGCCGTGGAGGTGCTGCATGACGCTGTTTCGGCCGCGATCTGGAGTTCGATCCGCGATGTGCTGCCGTTTGCCGCCCAAGGCGCGCTGGGGGCGTGGCCGGTGTGGCGGATCGTTTGTCCGCCGGCGTCCGGCGGCGCGCTCGGGCAGCAGCTTGCGCGCGACACCGGCGGCGACGTGATCTACGATTGGGGCGGCGGGCTGATCTGGGCGGCGTTGCCGCCCAAGCCGGACGCGCAGGCGGCGCTGCTGCGGGCGCGCGTCGATGCCGCCGGCGGCCATGCGATGCTGGTCCGGGCGTCCGAACTGGTGCGGCGCAATGTCGACGTGTTCCATCCGCAATCCGGCGGCGTGGCCGCCTTGAGCGAGCGCGTCCGCCTGAGCTTCGATCCCAAGAACATCCTCAACCGGGGCCGCTTGCTGCGGGCGGTCGCGACATGAAAACCGAATTCTCACTCGCTCAACTGGCCGATCCTGACATCGCTGAAGCCGACAAGATCCTGCGCGCCTGCGTGCATTGCGGGTTCTGCACTGCGACCTGTCCGACTTACGTGCTGCTCGGCGACGAACTGGATAGCCCGCGTGGCCGGATCTATCTCATCAAGGAGATGCTGGAGAAGGACCGCCCGCCGACCAAGGAGGTGGTCAAGCATATCGACCGCTGCCTGTCCTGTCTCGCCTGCATGACGACCTGCCCATCGGGCGTGAACTACATGCACCTGGTCGATCAGGCGCGGGTCAGGATCGAGCGGGATTATTCCAGGCCGCTGGGCGAGCGGGCCTTGCGCGCGGTGCTGGCCTTTGTGCTGCCGCGGCCGGGTCTGTTCCGCGCCAGCATGATCATGGCGCGGCTGGGCCGGCCCCTCGCTGGCCTGTTGCCGACACCGAAGACCGCATCGGCGACGCCCACCCTGCTGCGGCGGATCAAGGCGATGCTGGCGCTCGCGCCCGGCAGCCTGCCGGCGCCGGGACCTGCCGCCGGCAGTGTTTTCCCGGCCATTGGCGACAGGCGGGGGCGGGTTGCGCTGCTGCAGGGCTGTGCCCAGCAGGTGCTGGCGCCGCGCATCAACCAGGCTGCCATCAATCTCCTGACGCGCCACGGCATCGAGGTGGTGCTGGTCAGGGACGAACAATGCTGCGGCGCGCTCACCCATCACCTCGGGCAGGACGGCGACGCACTGGCGCGCGCCCGCGCCAACGTCACGGTCTGGCAAAGCGAAGCGGAACAAGGTGGCCTCGACGCCATCCTGGTGACGACGTCGGGCTGCGGCACGGTCATCAAGGACTATGGTTTCATGCTGCGTGAGGACCGCGAATTCGCCGGCCCCGCTGCACGAATATCCGCGCTGACAAAGGATATCACCGAGTATCTCGCCGGCATCGATCTGCATCCATCGAGCCAGCAAGGCGACGTCACCATCGCCTATCACTCGGCTTGTTCGCTGCAGCACGGACAGAAAATCACGCACGCTCCGAAAGAATTGCTTTCCAAGAATGGATTCGTGGTGAAAGATGTGCCCGAGAGCCATTTGTGTTGCGGTTCGGCGGGGACCTACAACATTCTCCAGCCTGACATTGCGAGCAGATTGCGCGATCGCAAGATCGCCAATATTGCGACAGTCAAACCGGACATGATCGCTGCGGGCAATATTGGGTGCATGGTGCAGATTGCCGGCGGTACGTCAGTTCCTGTGGTGCACACGATTGAGCTTCTCGATTGGGCGACAGGAGGTCCAAAACCTGAATTGAAGGGGCCGGGACTGACAAGGCCGACATTGAACTAATCGATCGGCCGACTATTCGAGCGCTCGACTGACACGACCAGCGGCAACAGGAGGACCACGATGGCTAAAGCGAAGAAGAGCAAGAAAAGCAAGAAGGCCAAAAAGGCCAAGAAGGCGGTAGCGGCGAAGAAGAAATCTGCGAAGAAGTCGTCGAAGAAGGCCGCCAAGAAGTCGGCAAAGAAATCGGCCAAGAAGGCTTCGAAGAAGAGCGCAAAGAAATCCGCCAAGAAGGCAGCGCCGAAGAAGGCTGCCAAGAAAGCTGCCAAGAAAGCCGTGGCGAAGAGCCCGGCGAAGAAAAAGAAAGCCGCCGCCAAGCCTGCTGCGCCCAAGCCGGCAGCCCCGGTGGCGGCTCCGGCGCCAGAGCCCGAAGCTGCGCCCGCTCCGAGCTGGGCAACGCCGAGTTCGGAGTCATCGACCCCGTCATGGGGCTCCGGCTCGTCCAATGGCGGCGATCAGCACTAGGTCGTACGCTGCCCGTCAAGGTTGATTGATCGGAAAGCCGCAGCGTCCACCGCTGCGGCTTTTCTCTTGAGGCCGACCGGCTGATCAATTTCACCACGGGATTCTACGGAGACTGTTGATTCGGCCGCGGTTCAGGCAAGCGGGAGCTGACCCCCTTGTTTTGCCGGTTCCAGATGTCGCCTGCCGGACACGAAGACCGCCAAACTTGTTGTGGGAATGCAACACCCACTGACAACATTTTCCGAAACAGGCGGAACGCCTAAAAAGGCGGCAGATGATTGTCTTTTTTGCTTCACGCCCATGACCGCAAGTCCCAGATTGCAATTACTGAATTTGGTTGCAGTCGGTTATCGCTCGCCCTGGGGGGCCACCGGAACGGGACTGTTCTAGAAGGTGATGGGGATCGTCATGAAGAAACTGGCTTTGTTAGCAACGGCGCTGGCAATGGTATCGGCTCCGGCTCTCGCGGCAGACTTGCGCGTCAAGGCTGTGAAGGCTCCGCCGCCTGTCGCATTCGATCCCTGGGATATCGCCTTCGGCGCCGGCATCACCAACGATTACATCTTCCGCGGCATCACCCAGTCCAACCACAAGCCGTCGGTCAACGCCTATTTCGAGCCCCGCTACAACGTCACCAAGGACTTCCAGCTGTACGTCGGCCTGGGCGCTGCCAGCATCTCGTTCCCCAACCGTGCAGCCGCTGAAGTCGACGCCTACGGCGGTGCCCGCCTGACGGTTGGCGCCTTTGCCTTCGATGTCGGCGCCTGGGGCTACATCTATCCGGGTGGAACCTGCCAATACGGTGGCGGCGCTGTCGCCGATTTCGCCGGCGTCCCGCTCAGCCCCGAATGCCAGGCTAACACCCTGCTCAATCTCAACGTGCTCAAGAAGGACGTCAGCTTCTTCGAGGTCTACGGCAAGGTGAACTACACCTTCAACGACAACTTCTCGCTGGGCGGCACCGCTTATTATACGCCGAGCTTCCTCAACAGCGGCGCCGAAGGCACCTATGCTTCGATCGTCGGCAAGGCGATCGCGCCGAGCGCCTGGTTCGGCACCAGCGGCCTCGGCATGTACGTGTCGGGTGAGTTCGGCCGCCAGTGGCTGGGCACGTCGGACTCGTTCTACGGCACCCTCGCGTTCCCGAACGGCATCAACTACGCCGACTACAACACCTGGAATATCGGCATCGGCTTCACCTACAAGGTGTTCACGCTGGACTTCCGTTACTCCGACACCAACCTGTCGAAGGGTGATTGCAACGCCTTCACCAGCGACTTCACCGCTCGCGGCGAAATCAACGCCTTCACGGGAACCAACGTCACTGCGATCAATCCGTCCGGCGTGGGTTCGAACTGGTGCGGCGCAGCCGGCATCGTCAAGCTCTCGGCTGACCTGACCGCGCTGACCAACCTGAAGTAATATCTTCTTCGCGAAGATCTGGGGGCGGCAGAGCGATCTGCCGCCCCTTTGCATTTGGGGCGGCTGTGATGCAATGGGATTGGCGGCGCATCGCGCGCGCGACCTATCGCCGGACACGCGGAGCCGGTGCAGCCGCGCGCTGATCGGCGCCATGTCGCCAGCGCTATCGTGCTATCAGGCTTACGCCGGCTGGGCGCTGACCGCTTCCCGCAACGTGAAACGGTCGCCGTCGCGGACCATGGCGACATGGCGCTGGTGGAAGGCCTCGAGCGTCGAGCGGTGGCCGATCGAGACGATGGTGGTTTGCGGCAGTTTCGAGCCAAGCAAATTGTACAGCGCGGCTTCCGAGGGTTCGTCGAGCGAGGCGGTCGCCTCGTCGAGGAACAGATATTGCGGCGCGTGCAATAGCGCGCGCGCCACCCCGAGGCGCTGCTGCTCGCCAAGCGAGAGCATCCGGTTCCAATGCGATTCCTCCTCCAGCCGCCCGGCAAGCTTGGGCAGGCCGACCTCCGTGAGCGCATCCCTGACCCGATCGGCGCTGAAGGTTTCGGTTGCGCCGGGATAGGCGATCGCCCCATGCAGCGATCCGATCGGAAAGTAGGGCCGCTGCGGCAGCATCATGACAGACGCGCCGTCCGGAATGGCGATCGAGCCGCTGCCGAACGGCCAGATGCCGGCGATGGCCCGGAACAGGGTCGACTTGCCGGAGCCCGACGGGCCGGTGAGCAGCGTACGTTCGCCGCCGCGAAGGCTTAAGGCATCGGCCGAGACCAGCGCCGTGCCGTTGGGCAGACGCAGCGTGAGCTCGCGCAGGTCGATCGCCGTGCCGCCCTGAGATGCCACGAGGTCGATCGATTCGCTCGATTTTTGCAGCGCCGTGGCGCTCGCGATGGCTGCTTCAAACCCGTCGAGACGGGCGACGATGGCGCGCCAGTCGGCCAGCGTGCGGTAGATCGTGACGAAGATCGACAGCGCCGACTGCACGCTGCCGAACGCGGACGCGGTCTGGGTCAGGCCGCCAAGCTGGACCTTCTTTTCGAAGAAGGCCGGCGCCACCAGGATGTAGGGAAAGATCACCGCGGCCTGCGAATAGCTCGCGGTGAACGTGGTCAGCCGCTTGGTCCGGCTCATGATGCCGTACCAGTTTTCGATCACATGGTGGAAACGCGCCCAAAGCCCCAGGCGCTCCGCGCGCTCGCCCTGCAACAGCGCGATCTGCTCGGAGTTCTCCCGTGCCCGAACCAGGTTAAAGCGGAAATCGGCCTCGAATTGCTGCTGCTTGAAATCAAGCCGCACCAGAGGCGAGCCGATCCATTGCGTCAGCGCCGTGCCGAGGATGGCGTAGATCAGCGCGCCCCAGACCAGGTAGCCGGGGATGGCGTACTCCTTGCCGAACAGGTGCAGGGGGGCGGCTGCCGACAGGCCCCACAGGATGATGACGAAGGAGAGCAGCGTCACCACCGAATTCAACAGGCTGAGCCCGATATCCAGCGTCCGCTCGACGAACAGCCTGACGTCATCGGCAATGCGCTGGTCCGGATTGTCGGCGGCGTCGCCCTGCAATTGCATGCGGTAGTGATTGGCGCCGTGCATCCATTCGCCGAGATAGTGCCGGGTCAGCCAGCGCCGCCAGCGAATCTGCAGCCATTGATTGAGGTAGAGCTGGTAGACGGCAAGCACGACGGCGCAGCTCGCCAGCAGGCAAAAGACGCCGATCTCCCTGACGAAGACGTCCCAATTGTATTCCTGCAGCGCGTTGAAGAAGCGATTCTGCCACTGGTTCACGAGGACGTCGATCGCGACCAGCGCCAGTTGGATCGTGATCACGGCAGCGAGCAGCGCGCGGCCGGCCCATTTGTCCTCGGAACGGAAATAGGGAGCGGCGATCCGCCATACGGTCGCGAGCGTCGAGCGGATGCTGTTCACAGATTGTCGTCTCCGGGAGGTGGCCTTAAAGGCCTGAAGGAACAGAAGAATCAGGTTTTCTGGACTAAAGTAGCAGATTTTATAGCCTGCGGCGGCTTGTCGCAGCTACCGGGTTGACCCTAGCATGGCTGTCACGGCGAGGGGCGGGGGACCTCTGGACTTCGCGAGGTTGTGAGCGGGTTTCGGCGGCTGCCGAACCAGCAGTCGATCGCGCGGATGAAGAGCACGTTTCCGCAGGCGCCAGGCACACCGGACCGTCCACACGGCCGGGTGCCCAATAATAAACCGGGGAGAATCCGAACATGTGGGATCAAGTCTACAATCCGCTGGGCAACGCGACCTTGTCGACGCTCGCCGCTGCCGTGCCGGTGGTCACGCTCCTGGTGCTGATCGCCAGCGGCAAGGTCAAGGCGCACATCGCGGCCATCATTGCGTTGATCGTCGCCAACATCGTCACCATTGCCATCTACCACATGCCCGCGGGCATGTCGGTCCGGGCATCGCTGCTCGGCGTGGTGGTAGGCTTCTTCCCGATCGGCTGGATCGTCCTCAATGTTATTTTCCTCTACCGCATCACGGTCGAGACCGGCCGCTTCGAATTGTTGAAGCGCGCCATCGGCGGGGTCACCAACGACCGTCGCCTGCAATTGCTCCTGATCGCGTTCGCCTTCGGCGCATTCTTCGAGGGCGCGTCCGGTTTCGGCACGCCGGTTGCGATCACAGGCGCGGTTCTGATCGGGCTCGGCTTCTCGCCGCTGGCGGCCTCCGGCCTGTCGCTGATCGCCAACACCGCGCCGGTGGCCTATGGCGCGCTGGGCACGCCGATCCAGGGGCTGGCCTCGGTCACCGGCCTCGATCCCTATATTCTCGGCGCGATGGTCGGCCGGCAATTGCCGCTGTTCTCGCTGATCGTGCCGTTCTGGGTGGTGTGGGCCTTTGCCGGCTGGAAAGGCATGAAGGACGTGTGGCCGGCTATCCTGGTCACCGGCGTCTCGTTCGCGATCCCGCAATTCGTGATCTCGAACTACATCAACCCCTGGATCGTCGACATCGGGGCTTCGCTGATTTCGATGGGATGCCTGATCCTGTTCCTGAAAGTGTGGCAGCCCAGGGAGCTCTGGTTGTCGCCCGCCCTGCGCGGCAAGGATGAATCGGCCGCGACCATGACGACGCCGAAGCCGATGGACAAGACGCCGCTCACGCAAAGCGAATTGTGGAGCGCGCTGCTGCCATGGATCATCGTCTGTGTGGTGATGCTGATCTGGGGCAATGGCGGTTTCAAGAGCTGGGCGAATGCCAGCTTCGTCTGGAAATATCAGGTCCCCGACCTGCACAATTTGATCAACAAGGTGCCCCCGGTCGCCGCCAGGCCGACACCGGAAGCCGCGCTGTTCGACTTCACCTATCTGTCGTTCACCGGCACCGGCATGCTGATCGCCGCGATCGTTTCCGGTTTCCTGATGAGCTTCTCGCCGGCGAGGATGATTGCGGAATACGGCCGCACCATCAAACTGTGCGCGATCTCGCTGATCACGATCTCGGCGATGCTGGCGATCGGCACGCTGACGCGGCTGTCCGGCGTCGATGCCACGCTCGGTCTGGCCTTCGCTGCAACCGGCGTGCTCTATCCCTTCTTCGGCACCTTGCTCGGCTGGCTCGGCGTGGCTCTGACGGGATCGGACACCGCCTCCAACGTGCTGTTCGGCAATCTGCAAAAGATCACGTCCGAACAGCTGGGCCTGTCGCCGATCCTGATGGCCGCCGCCAATTCCTCCGGCGGCGTGATGGGCAAGATGATCGACGCACAATCGATCGTCGTCGCCTCGACGGCGACCAACTGGTACGGCCACGAAGGCTCGATCCTTCGTTATGTATTCCTGCATTCGATCGTGCTGGCGTGTCTGGTCGGCGGGCTGGTGACACTGCAGGCTTATGTCTATCCGTTCACGTTGATGGTCCTGCAGTAAGGCGCAACTGAACGTCCGGAGATGTCGTCCCTGCGAACGCAGGGACCCATACCGCGTGATCCCTCTGTGAAGCTCAGTGGCAGAGACCATTCGCAAAACCGCTTCCTGTGGTTATGGGTCCCGGCTCAAGGCCGGGACGACGGCGGTGTTTGTTGTGCCACCATCATACAAAATGCAGTTTCGCATTCTCGCGACGCGATGCGCCCGAGGTTTGCTGGAAACTTCCCGCTCTCTCGTAGAGAGGGCGCAGGGAAGACCGGGTGCGCGCTGCACCCGCGGTCTCGCGTGCGGTTTGCACAAAACAAAGTGCACACGA
>NZ_JAFCLS010000037.1 GCF_018131075.1 Bradyrhizobium sp. JYMT SZCCT0428
CTGGCCAAGCTCGCAGGCGGCGTCGCGGTGATCCGCGTCGGCGGCGCGACCGAAGTCGAAGTCAAGGAGCGCAAGGATCGCGTGGATGACGCGATGCATGCGACCCGTGCGGCGGTTGAAGAAGGCATCGTGCCGGGCGGCGGCGTCGCCCTGCTGCGCGCCTCCGAGCAGCTCAAGCGCATCAAGACCGCGAACGACGACCAGAAGACCGGCGTCGAGATCGTGCGCAAGGCGCTGTCCGCGCCGGCCCGCCAGATCGCGATCAACGCAGGCGAAGACGGCTCGGTCATCGTCGGCAAGATCCTCGAGAAGGACCAGTACAACTACGGCTTCGACTCGCAGACCGGCGAATACGGCAACCTGGTCTCCAAGGGCATTATCGACCCGACCAAGGTGGTTCGTGCGGCGATCCAGAACGCAGCGTCAGTTGCGGCTCTCCTGATCACCACCGAAGCCATGATCGCCGAACTGCCGAAGAAGAACGCCGGCGGCGGCGCGGGCGGCATGCCCCCGGGCGGCGGCATGGGCGGCATGGACTTCTAAGTCCAGCCATCCAGGCGAACGTCAAGGAATGCAAAGCCCCGGCAGCGATGCCGGGGTTTTTGTTTGGGGGATTTTCGACGGGTAGGCAGCTCTCAACCGTCATTCCGGGACGCGCCTCTTGGCGCGGGCCCGGAATCCATAACCACGATCGTGAGTATGGATTCCCCGATGCGCAATTGCGCATCTGCGGCCCGCGCCAAGAGGCGCGTCCCGGAATGACGGAGATTGTGGCATCGGGCGAGGCAACATTTCAAGCGACCACACTCACTCCACCAACGCTCGCTCCCTCACTCTGCTAATACTTACCCTTCGTGAGCGCACCCCGCACTCTCAGTTGAAGGGCCGCCCGTAGGCGACCCTTCCTGTTAGGCGCTTTCCGTAGGCTTCAGGCGAACCAGCTTGGTGAGCAGGGCATCAAAGCCCTGCCCGTCACCGGCGTGAAGGTCGATACGGCCGACCTTCTCCACCAGCCGCTCAAGGGACTCCAGTTCCTTGAGCCGCAGCAGCAGCGGGTTCTCTTCCATCAGCTTGGCGGTGTTCAGAAGCGAACGCGTCGCCGCGGTCTCTTCCTGCCGGCGGATCAAATTGGCCTTCGCCACCCGCTCCGCCTCCACCACCTTGTTCACCAGCTCGCGGATTTCGCCGGGCAGGATCACGTCCTTGACGCCGAGCTCCGTCACCTCGACACCGCTGTCCGCGATGCGCTCGCGGACATAGTCGCGAAGCTCCGCATCGAGCGCGGCCTTCGCCGACAGCACCTCGTCGAGCGTGCGGCCGGCAACCGCCTCGCGGATCGCGAACTGCACCAGCCGGTACAGCCACGCATCCACGTCAGGCACCACGGCGACGACCCGCTCGGGATCGACGATCCGGCGGAACGCCGTCAAGGTCACCCGCAGCGCGATGCGGTCCTTGGTCAGCATTTCCTGCGCGGTGATCTCGACTGCCTGGGGCCGCAGATCGAGACGCTTGACCTCGATCTTACGGCCGACGATCCAGAACGCGTGCCGGCCGGGCGCGAGCCGCTCCAGCAGCCGGCCCTCGACAAAGAGCAGACCGGCTTCATGGTTCTCAACCACCGCTTCCGTCACGACCACCGAACGGTTACGGTCGATCATCGCCAGATGACGCGCCGTCACCCGGGGATCAGCGGTCATGTCGATGCGTTCGACATCGACAGATGTCGCGACCTTCCAGTAGACGCGCGCCTGCCAGGGTGTCATCAGCTGCATCGGACGGCCGTCGAGGTTGACGATGGCAACTTCATCCGCCTTGGTCTCGACCATCTCGAACAGCTCGGCCGCGAGATCGGGCCGCGCAGCCTTCAGCACCAGGTAACGCTCCGCCGGAAACTCGGCACGAACCACCTTGAATATTTCTGCCGCCAACTCGTTGCGCGGATCGAACAGCCGATGCCGGCCGGGACCAAGCACGCGCTCGAGCCTGCCGTTCCGTGTCAGCAACGCGCGCTCGCCATCCTTCACCGTCACATGCGTCATCAGGAAATGCCAGTTCATGGCACGCCTCCATCATTGGCTTTCCGGCCAGAGGTCGGAAAGCTGGTTTCGTCTAGAAGGAACGGAGGACCGGACGGCGCTTCCTGTAAGTCCGGCGGGCCGTGGTTTGAGCTTGCATGACGACGGGCGCACGCGCGCAATCGCCCGACGAATGTCGGGCGTTCGAGCGGTGTTCCCGGCGTCAGCGCAAGCGGTATCCACCGCGGCGCAGAGCCGTTCGTACAGTGTCTAGGTTCGGACGAAGAGCCTTGCGGCAATGCGACCGGACTGCGACTGAAGCGCGCGTCCGGTCCCATTCAATGGGAATTCAGTTTTTTAGACTGAACCGGAGCGTTGGAACGGGATTCGAACCCGCGTCACGATGATTCACATTCATCTGCTCTACCACTGAGCTATCCTTCGGCTGTGCAAGAGACCGGAATCGAACCGATGCCTTCGGGTATCACCCCGACGCTCTCCATGAGCTACACCTCGCGTCTTCATTCGGCGGAACACGAAACCGGACACCGGCTCGCGCCAGTCGGGATCTCAGGGAGCCCGAACCCATGGCCTAGCGAAGGAGCGGGCTAATAAACGGAACATCTTTCAGTTGCAAGCGTGTTTTTCAAATTTTTGATGCACTGTGACTCCCCGTCACAGACATTCAACGAACCAACCTGCCCGTTCACCGCACTTCGATGACGTGATGCCATCCGCTCGCCTGCCCGCGCCGCGACGCTGATGCCCTCGCGATGCAGCAACTCACTCAGGGCTAAAAAAGAAGAACTGTGATGACCTGTTGGCGCGGGACCGTCGCACGATGGCGGTCGTCCGCAATCGGAAGCAGGGTTCCGTGGAGGGCGCGACTTTGTGCGGGGACCTGTCGCGCCTGTTATCCGGAAAGAATGATCTTCATGGGGTGGAACACCCGGAGCCCGCACGAGGTTAGATAGAATGCGCACCATCGCGGCGGCGCTGATCGGCAGCCTTGGATTGGAGGCGGCACATGAAAATCATCGTGGACGAAGACGGAGAGATCATCGCCAAAACGACGGACGACCATATTCTGATCGGCGGCCACCACCGCCTCGCGGTGGCGGCCAGCCTTAATCGAAAACTGTTCTGGCGAGATACCGGCGAACCTGTAAAGCTTGACCTATTCTTCAAGCATCATGGAAGTTCACTTCGACATACAGCCTAAGGAGGCTGCACATCGCAGGGATCAACCTCTCTTACGTTGTGGCCCGGATGACAAGGGGCGCAGAAAGCCCCGCGCAACTGCGACGGGGCCTCCGTTCGTTTCTTTCAGGCGGACTGCGTTATTTCGACATGTCCTGTGCAAATCTGACCGCCCCGTACCCGGCGAAAAAGCCGGTGCTGAACGCCGCCGCACCCACCAATATGAAGATAAAGCCGCCATTGACCTCATCGAGTTCCGCATCAGTCACGGTATCCGACGCTGCGATTTCGATTTCATCCATAGTTACGTCTCCTACCTTGGGTTGGTTGATACCGATGCACCAGTGCTTCGGTGATAGGAACGATGGCTGATCGGCGGCGGTCGCACTGTTACGAAGATCACATTCTTCGGTGGGCCTAAGGCCGAACCCGGAGATGCATACGCCGCGGCTAGCGTTAGAACAACAATGATCGCTGCGGCGTATGGGTCCCTGCGTTCGCAGGGACGACGAGCGACGTCACTGAATCCTGGCCAGCACCGCAAGCCGCCGGATGCCCTGGTTCCGGTACGCGTTCAGGAACGCGTAATAGTCCTTGAAGGAAACGCAGCCATTGGAATCGCCGCGGGCGCCGAGCATGTAGGTGTGTGCCAGGAGGCCGTCACGGTTGAAGATCTTGTCCTGCCCGCCGATCGGCGTCAGTCGCAGTGCCGGCACGCCGTGGAACAACGCCTCGCGCGGCTTCAGATCATAGATATGCGGCGGCGTGACGCCCTGCATCCGCACGTGCGCATAGCGCACATCGTCCATCTTGGCGCCAAGGCCCGAATGCGCCTCGAGAACGGTGCCATCCGGCAGATAGACCTTCTTCGCCGCGATGTCGTAGACCGCGGTCTGCTTGTCATAAGGCGGCGATCCGCCCAGCATCGGATTCTGCGAACGGGTATCGGGAATGCTTCCGGTGACGCTGGCGTCGGCGGAAGCGTAGGACAACAGCCCGCCAAGCGAGGGCTGTTTGCCCCACAATTTCTCGACCATGTTCGGCTTGTCGTTGGACGCAATCGACATCACCGCCGCCTTGGCGCGCTGCGCCATGTCGCGGACCGAAGCTCCGGATTCCTTCGCGGCGGGTTTGGCTTCAGCCTGCTTTGGCGCCGGGGCTGGAACGTTCATGGCGACCTGGGTCGGTGCCTGCGAAGCGGCTTCCTTCGGCTTCGGTGCTTCGCCAAGTTTCGGCGCTGCAATCTTCTTCGCATCGACCGGCGGCGAGACCTCCGCCACTTGCGTGGCTTCAATCGCCCTGGATACTTCGCCTTGCGGCGCCGAGGCTGCAAACCTTTCGTTAAACATAATCGAAGGAGAGACGGTCTCGGGCGCGGAAATCTTCGGGGCGGGCTGGGGTAGCGCCGCGAACACTTCGTTGAAGGCGGGCCGCACCGGACGCGACGCGACAATCGTGGAGCTTTTGACGACCGGCGGATCGAACGCCGCGCTGTTGACCGAGGGATAGATGCTGGAGGCGAAAATATTGCTGTAAACGGTCCAGGCGCAGCCCAGCACCACGGCTGCGATCGCGACGCCGCCGAGCAAATGCTGAGGAATGACTTTCCGGGAAGATCTCTTGCGGTTGTGGGCCGCAAGGCCAAACGCACCGGTACTCGTACTCATTCGCCTTGCGTCCAGAACAACTCTACTAGGTCCCTGCTTGATGCCGCGCCCGAAAAGTTCCCGGGCAGCATCTCGCAAAGACACGGAGCGTCATTAAGGCGAGTTTTAGTTAAATGCAGATTAAACGCGGGCAGATCTAAGGCATGCGCAAATCAATGGAAGTTATGCGCAAATCAGCCCGTAAACATGCGGGGTTTCCGTGAAATCGGGACATCCGGCCGTTGGCCGGGTGTCCCATTTTGGCAATCAGTCCTTGAACGGATCGAATTCGTTCTCGCCCGCCATGACCACGGCGAACGGCCGCAGCGTGTGCTGCACCTTGATCGAGCCGGCATGCTCGGCAAGCACCTCGGGCAACCTACGATAAGCCATCGGACTTTCGTCGAGATCGGCGCCGATCAACGTCACGCCGCGCGACTGCAGCCACGCATCCATCTCGACGCGCGTAAACCTGCGCTTGGCTTCCCTGCGGCCGAACATCCGGCCCGCGCCGTGAACCGTCGAGTAGAGCGACGCCTTTGCCTCGGGGCTGTCGACGCCTTCGACGATGACGGCGTCATCTCCCATCGATCCGCCGACGAAGCCGCGCTGTCCCGGAAAGGCCGGCGTCGCGCCCTTGCGCACAACCCACAAATCCTTGCCTCCGTGATTTTCGCGCCAGGCATAATTGTGATGGTTGTGGACCATGTCGGTGACGTTGCCGCCGATGATCTTGCGCACGCGCTCGATCACCCACTCCCGGCCGGCATAGGAATAGCGCCCGGCCAGTTGCATGGCCGCTATGTAGCGTCGCCCGATCTCGCTGTCCTCGTCGATGACAGCCGGCGGCACATTCATGCCATCCTTGCCGCCCGCAGCCTTGAGGTAGCGGGTAGCGCTGGTGTGGCCGAGACCGCGGCTGCCGAAGTGAACGCCGATCCAGACAAACCCGGCCTCGTCGCGCATCAGGTCGACATAATGGTTGCCCGATCCGACGGTGCCGAGCTGCGCAACGGCCTTCTGCCGATACGCGCCCATGTCGGATTCTCGCCAGGCATCGCCGTCGTCGAATAGCTCGTGCTCGACGCGCTCCTCGTTGGTCCGCCCGACGCCAAAGGAAATCGCCCTGTGCACGTCCTTGATGATCGTGCCGACATTGCCTTCGATCCGGCTGAACGGCGTATCAAGACGCACCGCCATGTTGCCGCAGCCGATGTCGAAGCCGACGCCGGAGATGCTGATCTGCTTTTCATAGGCGATCACGCCGCCGACCGGCTGGGCATATCCCAAGTGACCGTCCGCACAGATCACGCCGGCCACGGCGTTGCCGACCGCCATGCAGTTGCGCATCTGCGCTATCGTCGCGTCCTCGTGCTGGCCGAAGATCTTGAGCGGGCTGTTCTGGTATTGCGCAGGCTGCACCGTGAGCTGTTCCTTGCGCGCAGCGTCGCGGAACGTGCACCAGACCGGGATCGGCCGCTGACCGGGGCGATCGATCTTCGCATCGGGGTCGAGGCCGGCTTCGACCGCCAGCGCCCTTGCACGCTCCTGATAGGGATCGAGCCGCATTGCATCGTCCTCTTCCACGGTTGCCGGACGTCGCCGGCCATATCTTACACCGAGCATAGGTCGTCGCACCAAGACCCGCTTGGGTTCATAGGCTTCGATGCTTTGATGGGACGCGGCCCGCCGTCAGCATGGCGTTCGATTCGGCTCGAAAGCGGTCTTCAATAGCTCAAGCTTGGATACCAGTCCTTGTCGCGGCCTTCAGGCGTGGTGTCCAAAAGGGCCCACAGCGGATCGAGGTCAGGTGCCCCGCGCGGATCCTGGCCGGGGTCGGCGGTACCCTGCCCCATTTCGCCGGACAAGAAATGACGGATCGAACCGTCGCGGCGCGTGAACACGTTATAGCCGGGCATATCGGCATCCGCGGCGCTGACGTAATCGCGCGTGTAATCGCCGGACGGATCGGAATAGATCCTGTGCTGTGTCCAGCCGCGCGCCTTCTTCGCTTCGATCAATCGTGCGATCGGCGAGCGCGCGACGAACACAAACGCGATGCGTTGCTCGACATCTTGCAGCTTGGCTGCCCACGTGGACATGAACGACGTGCACATCGGACACGGCTGATCGCGTTGCGGCCCGAACATGTAACTGTAGATCACGAGCGTCTGCTTGTTGCCGAACAGATCAGGCAGCGTGGCTTTGCCGCCTTCGCCTACGAACGAATAGGTCTTCGTCACCTCACCGCCGGGCGGCAATGCGCGGCGCATTTCGGCGACGCGCTCGATATGGCGACGGAGTTCGATTTCCTCAGCGAGCAATTGCTCGCGGGCACGGCGATATTCGGCGCTTTCGTTGGGAATGCGCGCGGTATTGCCGCGGGCGAGTTCAGCGGCGGGCTTCAGGCTGGAACCGGACATGGGCATGACCTCACGGTTGGACGGCGTGCTGGGTTCCTACAAGACGATCCCAATGCGGCCGTTCCGACATGACCATCGGACTATTTTCGGCGCAACCACGCCGGCAAAATGCCGTTTTCCAACGCCTGTTCCGGCGGCGGGGAACCGTCAAGCACATTCCCCTTCGGTCCCTCCAGCACATCGAGTGCGTAGGTCTCGATCGCGAGCGGGCCGCGCTTGCGGGTGACCTCCGCTATTCTCTCGACGCGGGCAAAGTCGTCCTTCAGCGGGTGATCGCCAGGGAAGGCCTCGCGCACATAGAGCTGTTTGCCGCCAAGCTGCGCCGCGGTCGGCTGGGGCATGTTGACCCAGCGAATGCGCTGGTTCTGTTGCGCGACGCACGTGCCCTTCGGCAGATAGAACGCAAGCCAGCCGGTGGTGCCGTAATCCGGCGCGAGCACGCAGGATGCGCCGGTGCGCGTCCGCACGGCCTCGATCTCGCCTGCGATTTCGCGCCAGCCGACGCCGACGCTGCGCACCGTGGCGTCGCGGCGATAACCCGAGAGCGCGCCGGTGTTGGCCTGCACGATCAGGATCGCAAACATCACGATGCCTGATGGCGCCGCCCAGCGCAGGCAGAAATTGACGGTGCGCTGCTCGCGCTTTTCCCACTGCACCAGGTGAGCCGCATAGGCCGCGGCGACCACGAACGCCGGATAGACCGGCGCGAACCAGTTCGCCTCGACGCGGGCATGCAGCGAATGCCAGACGAAATAGGCGGCGATGGTCCAGAACATCGTGCTGACCAGCACGCGCGCCGGCAACGCACCGGCGCGGCGCTGAAACAAAGCATAAAGACCCATCGCCCCGAGAATCCATACCAGCGGCGCTGCGAAGGCGATCTGCGTCGGAATCAGTTCGGCGATGAAGGCCGGTCTGAAATCCTCGATCCGCGCCCGGCCCATCTGCTTGATGAAAGACACCCAATGATGATCGGCGTTCCACAGAATGACCGGCGAAAACATCAGGAGTGCGACGAGGCCGCCGAGATAGGGCCATGGCGAGATCAGCCAGCGCCGCAGTTTCGGAACCACCACCAGCCAGATCAGGATCGCGGGGCCGAAGAACAGCGCGGTGTATTTCGACAACAGCGCAGCGCCCGTGGCGAGACCGACCGCCAGCCACCACGCACCGCGTCCGGTCTCAAGCACCTTGGCCAGCGAATACAGCACGAAGCTCGAGGCCACCAGGAGCGGCGCGTCCGGCGTGACGATCATGGTGCCGACCGCGGCCATCAGCGTGACATTGAGCAGGATCGCTGACGTCGTCGCCACCCGCCTGCCGCCGAACAGCACGGCGGCGGTCTGGTACACCGCCCAGCTCATCGGCAATGCCAGCAGGATCGAGACCAGACGGACACCGAGTTCGGTGTCGCCCGCAATCATGGTGCCGAGGCGGATCACGAATGCCACCATCGGCGGATGGTCGTAATAGCCGCCGGCCAGATTCTTCGACCACATCCAGTAATAGGCTTCGTCGAAGGTGATCGGCGTGTAGGCAGCGGCTACCAGCCGTACCGCGACCAGCGCCAGGATCGTCAGAACCGTGTTGAGGACAAGCCGCGCCTCGTTCGGATTCATTTTTGGATCATCGCTTGCGCCAGACGAACAGTCCGGACATCGCGTAGTTCCAGACCACGCCCATCAGCGCGCCCGCCGCTCCCGCCAGCCACCAGATCGGCTCCTGATCGTAGACCGAGAACGCGACGCCGACATTGGCGAACAGGCCGACGCTGCAGACGAGGTAAAACAGCAGCAGGCCGCGCAGGATGGCAAAACCCTTCAGGCGTTGATCGCGATAGGTGAGAAAGTTGTTCAGGATGAAATTGCTGGTCATCGCCACCAGCGCGCCGACGGCCTGCGACTCCGGGAACGGCAGGTTGAAGAGTTGGTTCGCGATGAACAGCGCCGCGAGATGCACGACGAGGCCGATCGAGCCGACCATCGCAAACAACAGAAAGCGCAGCGAGACCACGTCGTGAGTGAACTTGGCCAGCACCAGACCAAGGAAATCCAGCGCCACCATCGAATCGAGCTTGCTCTCGCCGTGCTGGCGCGAGCCGAAGGTAAAGGGAACCTCGACCGTGCGCAGTTTGCCTTGCGCGGTCGCGACGATGTCGAGCAGGATCTTGAAGCCCTGGATCGAAAGCTGCGGCGCCAGTTGCTCGAAGCGATCGCGGCGGATCATGAAGAAGCCGCTCATCGGATCGGCGATCTCGACCTTGAGCACGCGTCTTGCAACTTCGGTCGCGAGCGCGCTGATACCGGCGCGTCCCTTGTTGAAACTGTCGGCGCTGCCGCCCTCGACATAGCGGCTGCCGACCACGAGTTCGGCCTCGCCACGTTGCAAGAGGCCCACCATCTTCGGCAACTGGGTCTCGTCGTGCTGCAGATCGGCGTCGATGACAGCCGCATAGGGCGCGCTGGCGGCGAGAATGCCCTCGATGCACGCCCCGGACAGGCCACGCCGCCCGATCCGGCGGATGCAGCGGACGCGGGGATCCTTCTGCGCCAGGCCGCGCACGACCTCCCAGGTGCCGTCAGGGGAATTGTCGTCGACGAACACGACTTCCCAGGGGATGTCCTTGAGGGTCGCGTCCAGCCGCCGGTAGAGGACGGTGACGTTGTCGCGCTCGTTAAAGGTAGGGACGACGACCGAAAGCTGAGGCAAACCGGCGGCCTGCGTCGGGTTTTCGGGGCCCGGTTTGATGGCTTGATTCATGGGGCCAGCGTATATCCGCAGCCGCTGGGGATGCCAAGGCGCCGCCAGCACTACCAATGGCGCCGCCAGCGATCGAAGCCGCCGCAAGTCTTACAAAAGCAGGGTCGCGGGAACAGGTCTCAGGTGGGGAAACTGGGCCAAAAAGGCCCCCAAAATGCCAACGACCACGAACAGAGGGCGCGCGTACATCCGGCGCAGCCAAACTATTCATGGTCGTCCCAGCGCCGGAGCTTCTTAAGGCTCGACGTCGCCGTTAGGAGCAAGATAGGGATGCCAGGGGCCTTCTGCAAGGGGTGGCCTAACCCTGCCCTGCGTCAGTTAATTCGGCACCTCCCGGATCACGGGTCCCCGTGGCGCGGGCGCCGCGGGCGCCATCTGGGACGGTTGCTGGACGACGGCCGGCTTCGGCGCCGGCTTGCCAAACTGCCCGATCGGCCCATAGGCGATCGCAACCACCAGCACGATCGAGGCGACAATGGCACCCAAGATCCCGGCTATCGACTCAGAATTCATACCCGACAATCCCCCGTCTGATCGGGAATCAATATCACGGAAGGCCGGAATGGTGGAATAGGCTGGCGAAAGCCGCCTTGGCTACTTCGACGCGGCTTTGCGCCTTGCGAACGCCGTCACGATGTCCTTCTGGGCGAAGGCGATGGCATCGTTGGCCGTCGTCAGGTTCGCGCCCCCATCCTTGTCCGGGGACTGGATCGCGAGAAATCCCACCAGCGCCACCCGGAAATTCTGCCGTTCCGACGCACAGGCAGCCGCGATCAATGCGCCAAATTCCTGTTCCGGCATGTTCTTGTTGCTCTCGCGCGGATACTCGCGGGCCAGGCAGTTCCAGTAGGCGTCACGCCCCGAAACCGCCAATTTGCGCGCCTCACCGACCTCGTCGGCGAGCACGGGGAAAGCGGTCATCACGACCAATGCGGCGATCAGGATGCGCATCCTTTTCTCCATTCTTGTTTTGCGTAGCCCGACCCGCGATCGAGACAAGAGTGAACAGCACGGTTTCAGCGAGTTGGCCAATCACGATTGATTGGGCTGGTCTGGAGTACGCGCCGTCGGAGAACGTGCCGGATCCGCGATCAACGCATCTCAGGAGCTTGTGCGGTGGCGCGCGCTTCGCTTTGACGCCGGCCCGGCCCCACGCATGTAATGCCGCTCCGGCCGATAGCGGCCGGACCAATTTCGCATCATCCTGCGGACGAATGTCGACAGCCATTGGAAGATCGCCATCGGAAGCTCCTTCTCGTTCCGCATTCCGAAATTCAGGCGCCGAGCTGGCCGGTCAGCCGCTCGTGGAACGAGGAGCTGCGCTGGTCGAGCCCCACGAACGTGACTGACGCGCCATGGTCGCGGTATTTGGTTTCAATCGAATCCAGCGCCGCGACGCTCGAAGCGTCCCAGATCTGGGAATGGGTGAGATCGATCAGGACGCGCTTGGGATCCGCGCCGTAGGAGAAGCGTTCGACGAGGTCGTTGCTGCTGCCGAAGAACAGCGGCCCATGGACGTGATAGCGAACCGAAAGGCCGTCCTCGCTGAGCGTGCGGTCGGCCCGGATGACATGGGCGACCCGGCGCGCGAACAACACCATCGCCAGCAACACCCCGACGGCGATCCCGATCGCGAGATTGCTGGTCGCCACGGTGACGGCAACGGTCAGGACCATCACCAGCGTTTCCGGGATCGGCATGCGCTTGAGCGACGCAGGCCGGATGCTGTGCCAGTCGATGGTCTTGAGGGCTGCGATCATCATGACGGCAGCGAGCGCCACCATCGGAATTTGCGCCATCAGGTCGCTGAGCGCCGTCACCAGCACCAGCAGCACGAGTGCGGCGACCGCCGTCGATATCCTGGTGCGGCCCTGCCCGATCTTCACGTTGACCACGGTCTGGGCGATCATCGCGCATCCGCCGATGCCGCCATAGAACCCGGCTGCGATATTGGCGACGCCGAGCGCCCAGGACTCCTTGCCCTTGTGCGAGCGGGTATCGGTCAGGTCGTCGACCAGCTTGGCCGTCAGCAGCGTCTCCAGCAGGCCGACAAAGGCGACGCTGAGCGCGGTCGGCCAGATGATGCTGAGCGTTTGAAGGTTGAGCGGGACGATGAACGGCGTAAGGCCCGGCAGTCCCGGCGCCATGGCGCCCTCGCCGCCGACATTGGGAACGGTCAGATGCCCGACCATCACGATCGCGGTCACGACGATGATCGCGACCAGCGGCGCCGGCACTGATGTCGTGAAGCGGGGCATGATGAGGACAACGGCGATCGTCAGCGCGAACAGCGGATAGACCAGCCATGGCACATTGAAGATGTGGGGCACCTGCGCCGCGAAGATCAGAATGCCGAGCGCATTCACAAAACCGATCATCACCGAGCGTGGTACGAAGCGCATCACCCGCGCCAGTCCGGCAACTCCAAAGACGATCTGGATGACGCCGGCAAAAAGGATGGTCGGCAGGATATAGCCGACGCCATGCACCTTCACCATCGGCCCGATCACCAGCGCGATCGAGCCCGCCGCGGCGGTGACCATCGCAGGCCGGCCACCGAGCGCCGACATCACCAGACACAGCACGATCGAGGAAACCAGCGCCACCTTGGGATCGACGCCGGAGACAAAGGAGAACGAGATCACCTCCGGAATCAGCGCCAGCGCGGTGACGATGCCGGCCAGGGATTCGCGGACGAAAAGGTTGGGCGCACGCAGCACCGCACCGATCGACGGTGAGTCTTCAAACTGGAGTTGCGCGTTGGTCGTGGTGCTGGCGGCTTGCATGGGAAACTTCCAAAGATGTGAGGCGGTGCTCCGGCCTCGCCGGTGGCGAACAGGATTCTCGTCAGGTGCCCGGCGGTTGACGCACGACGCAGCGGAAGCCGATGTGACAGGTGGAGGAATCGACGGTTTCACCCTGGCGCGCCGACGGCCGGTAACGCAGGCAATAATTCGGCGCGCACAGATGCGAACCGCCCTTCACCACGCGGCGCACGGATGTGTCATCACCCGCGCTGGTATGACAGCACGATTGCTGTTGCTGCTCCTGCGCAGCGCCATAAGGGCTCGACGTCCATTCCCAGGTGTTGCCGACCATGTCGAACAGGCCGTAGCCATTGGCCGGAAACGCATCGACCGGCGACGTGCCCTCGTAGCCGTCGTCGGCCGAATTCTGGTAAGGGAAATGGCCCTGCCAGGTATTGGCCATGAACTGCCCGTCCGGATTGGAGGCATCGCCCCAGGGATAGGCCTTGCCTTCAAGACCGCCGCGCGCGGCGAATTCCCACTCTGCTTCGGTCGGAAGCTCCTTGCCGGCCCACGCCGCGTAAGCGAGCGCGTCCTCATAGGCCACATGCACGACAGGATGATTTTCGCAGCCCGCGATCGAACTCTCCGGCCCCTGCGGATGCCGCCAGTCGGCGCCGGGCCTGTATTCCCACCAGGCGAGATTGTTGCGCAGGTTGACCGGACGATCGGGCTTCTTGAACACCAGCGAGCCCGGCACCAGCATTTGCGGATCGGCGTCGGGATACATCGAAGGATTCGGCGGACGTTCGGAATAGGTGACGTATCCGGTCGCCTCGACGAATTTTTGAAACTCGGCATTGGTGACGGGATAGGTGTCGATCCAGAAACCGTCGACGGAGGCAGGACGCACCGGGCGCTCTTCCCGATAGAAGCTGTTGGAGCCCATCAGGAAAGAGCCGCCCGGGATCCAGATCATGGAATCGCGGTTGATTGTGCCAGGCGTTGCGCCCGTGCTTGGTTGGCCGGGGAGCGAGCAGCAGCCCGCTCCCCGGCGATTGCCGGCTGCACCCTGCGCGACATCAGCCGCCATCGTCGGTGCAGACATCGTACTCAAGCCTTCTGGCGCTGCTTCGGCACGAAATCGAGTGCCGCGCCCGGCGGAATCAGTTCCTCCTTCTTGGCGCTCTCCTCGAAGTCGCGGATGATGCGCTGGGCGTGCTGCATCACCCACCAGCGAACATAGCGCTGGTTGACGGCGTCACGCTCCTTGGGGTCTTCCTTCAGATGCGTGATGCGGGCAAATCCGAGCGCCAGTTCCGGATCATGGAAGTGCTGCTGCCGCTTGAAGTTGATCTTGAAGTCCTTCCACTTCACGGCATGCAGTTCGTCCTTGAGCCAGACGATGCAGGACTCGCGGTTGGACGTTTCCTTCTTGCCGAGGAAGAACTCGCTCTGGTCGACGCCGTCGATCAGCCGATCCTTGGGCGCCTCGCAATCGGTCATGGACAGCAGCGTGGTGAACATGTCGGTGACATGAACCATCTCGTTGCTTTCGGTGCCCGGCTTGATGTGGCCCGGCCAGCGGATCAGGAGCGGCGTACGAATGCCGCCTTCGGCCGAGCTGAAATACGAGCCGTCGAAGAAGCCGCCGGTGCCGCGGCCGGCGAGATGGTCCTCGGCGCCGTTGTCACCGCACATCACGACGATGGTGTTGTCGCGAACGCCGAGTTCGTCGAGCTTGTCGAGCAGCACGCCGAAATCATGGTCCAGCATCAACAGGCAATCGCCCCAGTCGCCATTGGTGCTCTTGCCGACGAATTCGTCGCGCGGGCTCATCGGGAAATGCATCAGCGAGTGGTTGAAGTAGCAGTAGAACGGCTTGTCCGCCTTGACGGACTTTTCCATGAACTTGATGGCGCGCTTCTGGTACTCGAGGTCGCAAGTTTTCTTGGTTTCCATGGTGAGCTGCTCGTCGAGCAGCGGCCAGGCACCCTTGCCCTTGACGCCTTCATGCATGTGCGAGAATCCGTCGCGCTCCGCGACATAATGCGGGTCGGTCAGCCACATACATTCGTCATAGGTACGCAAGGGGCCGTACCATTCGTCAAAGCCGTGGTCGGTCGGGAAGCGGCCGTCCTCGGCGCCGATGTGCCATTTGCCGTAGATCGAGGTCGCATAGCCCGCATCCGACAGGATGGTGCCGATGGTGCGCTCCCACTTGACGATACCGCCGCCATTGCCGCCGAGCGCGATGGTGTGGTTGCCCGATCGGATTGGGAAACGGCCGGTCATCAGCGCCGAACGCGTCGGCGTGCACTGCGGCTCGACGACGTAGTGCGTCAGCTTGGCGCCTTCCTTTGCGAACTGATCCATGCGCTTGGTATCGGCGCCGCGCAGAATGCCGCCGCCGTAGCAACCGAGTTCGCCCATGCCCAGATTGTCGACATGGAAAAACAGAATGTTTGGTTTCTTTGCCATTGAATGCTCCGATTTGATGGACGCCAGGCGTGAGTCATCGTTGACGCGCGCGCCTGTTTGCGTCTGTGCTTGATTGCTGTGATCGATTTTTGGGTTCGCGCCTGTCAGGCCGCGACGTTCAAAGTTACGTCAGAAGATTTCGCCTACTCCTTTCGGTCCCACTTTCATTCCAAAGCCAGATAGGCCTCGATCCTTGATCTCCGGGGCCATGGCGGCGAGCGACTCTTCGCGGATCAGACCCTTGAGCTCCTGCACCAGGTTCATGAACTCCGGCGTGTCGGTCATCTCGGCCGTTCGCGGACGCGGCAGCGGTACTTTGATGACAGCCTTGATGCGGCCCGGGCGCGCGGTCATGACGTAGATGCGGTCGGAAAGGAAAATCGATTCCTCGATGTCGTGCGTGATGAACAGCACCGAGATGCGGAACTGCTGCCAGATGTTGGTGAGGATCTCCTGCATCACGACCCGGGTCTGCGTGTCGAGCGCGCCGAACGGCTCGTCCATCAGCAGCACCTGCGGGCTGGTCGCCAGCGCCCGGACGATGCCGATACGCTGCTTCATGCCGCCGGACAGCTGGTCCGGATAATGGTTTTCGAACGAGAGCAGCCCGGCCAGATCGAGCAGCGCCCGCGCCGTGGTGTTGCGCTTGCTTTGCTCGACGCCGGCCATCTTGAGGCCGAACTCGACGTTCTTGCGAACCGACAGCCACGGAAACAGCGAGTATTGCTGGAACACGACGCCACGGTCCGAACCGGGCTTGGTGATCGCCTTGCCATCGAGCAAGGCCTCGCCGCGGGTCGGCTTGACGAAGCCGGCGACGATGCTGAGCAAGGTCGACTTGCCGCAACCGGAAGGCCCGATCAGCGACACGAACTCGCCCGGCTGCACGTTGAGCGAGACATTATCGACGGCGACGACCTTGTTGTCGTTAGCACCGAACGTTACGCCCATATCGCGAACGTCGATGAAGCCCTTGCTGACTTCGGTTTCCGCCATGGTCATGCTCATCGCCGGCCTCCGGGTGCGAATGCGAGCCAGGGCATCAGAAGGACGCCAACCATCCGGATGATGCCGCTGCACGCCAGTCCAAGAACACCGATCGTGATCATGCCGAGCACGATCGCGGGATAGTCCACCAGTGAGTAGGCTTCCCAGGTGAAGTAGCCGACGCCGAATTGACCCGAGATCATCTCGGCGGCGATCAGCGAGACCCAGGCCACGCCCATGCCGACGGCAAGACCGGTGAAGATGTGCGGCAACGAGCCAGGCAGGATCACGTTCATGAACAGCCGGATCTCGCTGGCGCCGAGGCAGCGAGCCGCCCTTACCAGCACGCCATCCAGTGAATGAACCCCGTGAATGGTGTTGAGCAGGATCGGAAAGAAGGCGCCGATAAAGGTAATGAAGACGATGCTGGCCTCGTTGTTCGGCCACAGCATGATCGACATCGGCACCCACGCGATCGCCGGAATCGGCCGCATGATCTCGACGACAGGCATGAAGAAGTCACGCACGCGCTCGTACTTGCCGATCGCCAGCCCGAGCGGCACGCCGATGATGGTCGCGATCATGAAGCCGAGCAGGATGCGTCGCACGCTAATGGCGATATTGAAGAGGTATTTGTTCGACAGCCCAACCAGCGTCAGCTGCTGATACACCTCATAGGGCGTCGGAACGTTCTTGAAGCGGATGTAGAATTCCAGCCTGTACTTGGTGCCGAGATACCAGAACAGGAACAAAGCCCCGATCGAGATGCAGGCAAGCAATGCCGTGATCATCCGCTCGCGGGTCACATACCCGAGCAGGCCCAGAAACACCTTGGTCAGCGAGACCGTGGGGATCGGCTCCGGTTCCGGCACCGGAATTTCCGCTGCGGACATTTGGGCTGCGGAGGCTTTCACCTCCACCGCCACCGGCTCGGGATCGGCGTGCTTGTCGACCATAGGAAGCGCCACAATCTTGGCTGTTGCCGTGCTGCCCATCGGATTCCCCTATTGCCCCAAGTTGATGGCGCCGAGGACTTCGGCATAGGTGGCAAGCTTGCCGCCATTCTTGGCGGCATAGGCTTCCGCATCCTTCTTGAGCAGGAACGGCACGACATCCGGCTTCTTCGGATCCTGGCCGCCGACCGAATAGAACGCGGCGTCGGCGAATACCTTGATGCCGAGCTCGCGGTCGACCAGATAGACGGCGTTGAACTTCTTGCCCTCGGAGCCGTACTTCTTCACGCCGAGCAGCGTGCAGACCGGTGAGCTGAACGGCACGATGTCGCCGCCCTGGATCCAGATCTCACCGGTTTGCAGGGGATTGTTGACCGGCGCGTTGCAGACCGGATCGGTGCCGGTGACGTTGTAGGTGTCGTACGAAGCAAGCTGCTTGTCGTAGTCGAGCCCGAGTTCCTTGTAGGTCGTCCGTACATAGCTGTCGTTGACCCAGGCGCCGATGTTCAGTTCCTTGATCATGTTGAGCTTCTGCAGGATCGCGTAGTTGGCGCCGACAGCTTCCACCCATTTCGGCTTGATGGTCGCATCGAGCGTGTGCACGCCGCCGGGACCCAGGAAGATGTAGATCACTTCCTTGTTGATCTTGGTCCACTCCTCGATCTTCTCGGCCGCAAACTTCGGGTTCTTGCGCATCCAGTCGTTCGCCTCCATCAACGCCTTGATGTAGGCCACCACGATCTCCGGATATTTCTCGCCGAAGTCCTTGCGCACGACGACGCCGTGGAAGGTCGGCACCTTGGTTTCGGCGCCGTCATAGATCTTGCGGGCAAAGCCTTTGAACGGCAGCAGTTCGGCGAACGGCACGAAGTCGCCATGAGCGTCGATACGCTTTTCCTGCAGGTTGGTGGTGCCGACCTCCGGCGATTGCGAAACCAGGCTCCAGAAATCGGGCGGCAGGCCGCGCTTCTGCAGCGAGGTGAGCATCATGCCGTGCGCGGCGGAGCCGAACGGCACCGACACGTTCTTGCCCTTGAGATCGGCGAGTTCGTAGAACGGCGAATCCTTGTGGACGACGATGCCATTGCCGCCGCCAAACGCGTTGTAGGCGATGATCGCGACGAGCTGCGTTTCGTTCTTGGTCGCCTGCCCGGTGGCGCCATTCACCATCAGCGGGTAGTCGCCCATCATGCCGATCTGGATATTGTTGGCCATCATGCCGTTGGTGATCGGCGGACCGGAGGTGGCGTTCTGCCAGCTCAGCTTGTACTGGATGTCCTTGTACTTGCCGGTCTTGGGCAGGTGCTTCTCCAGGAGACCAAGCTCCTTCAGCACGACGCCGCCGGTCACGGTGTTGGTCGTCGTATTCTGTGTGCCGATCCCGATCTCGATCGTCTGCGCGCTCGCCTGTCCGGGCGCCAATGCGATGGCTGCCGCAGCGATCAAAGGAAGGAAGCCAGAGAGTTTAGACGCAGGGCCGATGCTCATGGGACAAATCCTTTCGAACCAAACTGTGCGGTGTGACTTGCATGGCCCATGCTGAATCCCCCGGCCGCGGCGAAGGGCGGCAGGGTTACTCGGCGCTGAGCAGACTGACTGGCTTGATGACCTTGATGGTGCAAACGACATGCCATCAGACCAATTCTGACGGCGCGGACGGCTTCCGGTTCGCGAAGGCCCGGTTCGCGAAGGGCGTGGCTAACGAAGGGAGTGGTAGGCGTCATTTGCCGCTAACTCGCTTGCTTCCATCACGGACGTGATCACGTCCGGTCAGCAAGTTCTGAACGGCCTCCTCAGAATCCGAAACGACGAACGCTTCGAACCAGCAACCTATTGCTAAGAAATTTGCGGATGCTCAATTAATGAACAGATTTTGCGCCGGCCTTGGTTATCCGGCGGGCTAAATGTCTATAAATTAGTCATTGCAATCAGGCAGGGTTCGGCCCGCAGACGTCTGAAAGCCCGCCGACATCAGCGGCGGTTTGACGCGGGACTCGCTTAGTCCCTCGCCTCAGATCTCGTCAGAGGCCGCGGCCTTGGCGAGCTTGCCGTCGCGGATATCGCTCAGCCTTGCCGCGTCCTTGATGACGAGGTTTGAGCCGTGCGCGTGCAGGATTCCCAGCTCGGTGAATCGCTTCAGGCTGATGGTGACGGATTGCCGCGTCACGCCGGTCATGTGCGCGAGATCGGCATGCGTGAATGAGGCGGCAATGAGCGACCCCTCGCGTTCTTCAACGCCGTACAGGTTCATCAGATGCAGCAGCAGTTGCGCCAGCCTTTCGGTCGGCGAGCGCGTCCCGAGCATCTGGGCGAGTGCCGAATAGCACTGGCCCTTGAAAGTCAGGCCCTCGATGATTCCGATCGCGAGCGCGGGGATCGTAAGCACCATCCGGCGCAGGATATCGCCCGGCAAATGCAGCACGGTGCTGTTGACGGCGGCGACCCCCGACCAAATGTGCAGGCCTTGCTTGAAGACCTCGGGGCCGCCGACGAAATTGCCGGAGTGCCAATAGGCGAGCGTGATCTCGCGGCCCGATGGGGCGATGTAGAACACTTTGATGCGGCCGCTCTCGATCAGGAAGATGCCGTCCTGCGGACTGCCCTGGCTGAACAGCTGGGCGCCGCGGTAGAGCACTTTGCGTTTTCCGGAGCCCAACACCTGCGCGATTTCGGACTCGGTGAGGCCATGGAACAGCGACGGCGGCCCGCTCCGCTGCGTTCCACCGTCGGTCATCAGCAAGGCTCCGAACTGGGCTTGCCCGCCGCCCTTGGTCTCTCGTTGCGATGGTTGATGTTTGCTTGTCATGTATCCGCTCGTAGCCAACTCCGAACCTGCGTCGATATGAACGGAAAAGTTCCTGGGACTGCGGCCTGCTACTGTTGCAAAGGTTTGCAATTGGCGCGCCAAGTTCTGCGTGTATTGTCGGCTGAACCGGCGTCTGTGTCCATATATCGCGCCGCAGCGCCCGGCTTCTATCCCGCACTTCCGGGCGCTCATCTTTGCCTGCGGCAATCTGGCCAATTAGGCCCGATCTGGATTAAGATCGGCCCGCAATCATCCCTCCTTCGTAACGAGCCCCCGGTGAGCAAACCTGCAAAATCGTCCGCCAAGAACAGCGGCAACATCTTTATCGGCATCGGCGGCTGGACCTTCGAGCCGTGGCGCGGTGTATTTTATCCAGAGAAGCTGACGCAGGCGAAGGAGTTGTCCTACGCCGCGTCGAAGCTGACCTCGATCGAGATCAACGGCACCTATTACGGCTCGCAGAAGCCGGAGAGTTTTCGCAAATGGGCGCGTGAAGTGCCCGACGGTTTCGTGTTCTCGTTGAAGGGACCGCGCTTCGCCACCAACAGGCGCGTGCTGGCGGAAGCCGGCGACTCCGTGAAGCGGTTCTATGATTCAGGCGTGCTCGAACTCGGCGACCGGCTCGGCCCCGTGCTGTGGCAATTCGCGCCGACCAAGAAGTTCGACGAGGCGGATTTCGGCAAGTTCCTCGAACTGCTGCCGCGCAAACTCGAAGGCCGCGCGCTGCGTCACGTGGTCGAGGTCCGCCACGACAGTTTCTGCGTGCCCGATTTCATCGCGCTGCTGCGAAAGTTCGAAACGCCTGTCGTGTTCGCCGAGCACGGCAAATATCCGGCGATCGCCGACATCGCGAGCGACTTCGTCTATGCGCGGCTGCAGAAGGGCAATGACGAACTCAAGACCTGCTACCCGCCAAAACAGCTCGACGCCTGGGCGAAGCGGTTTCAGGCCTGGGCTTCGGGAAGTGAACCCGACGACCTGCCGCGCGTCGATGCGGCCAAGCCGAAGAAGGCGCCGCGCGACGTCTTCGCCTACGTGATCCACGAGGGCAAGGTGCGCGCGCCCGCAGGCGCCATGGAATTGATCGAGCGGGTGAAATAGACAACAGCGTTTCGAGCGAAGCTCAATCGAGCTTGATGCCGGCCTCGCGGATCAATTTTGTCCAGGTCTCGTATTCGGACGCGACAAAGGCATTGAGCTTGTCGTCCGGCAGGTCCCAGACCTCGCCGCCGCTCTTCTCGAAGCGCTCCTTGAGGTCGGGCAATGAGGCGCGGATATCGCGGCGCAGTTTTGCGATCACCTCCGGCGGCGTCTTGGCGGGCGCAAAGATTCCGAGCCAGGAATCGACGTCGAGACCGGGAACGCCGGCTTCCGACATCGTCGGCACGTCAGGCGCCAGCGGGCTGCGTTTGGACGCCAGCACGGCGATGCCCTTCGCCTGCCCGGACTGCACATGGGGCAGGCCTGCCGCCATCGAGTCGAAGAACAGATCGATGCGGCCCGCCAGCAGATCGGTGAACGCCGGCGGCGAGCCCTTGTAGGGCACTTCCAGCAGCTTCACGCCCGCAGCTTTCATGAAGGCCGCCGCCACCAGTTGCTGCCCGGTGCCGACGCCGGCGGTCGCCACCGAGATCGAGCCCGGGCTGGCCTTCGCCGCGGCGACGATATCCGCCAGCTTGGGCTGCGGCAGATCCTTGCGGCCGACCATCACATAGCCGAACTTGTAGACCAGCGCGACGGGCACGAAATCCTTCAGCGGATCGTAGCCGAGCTTGGAGTACAGCGCCGAATTAAAGGCCATGTTGGAGAGCCCGCCGACGACAAGCGTATAGCCGTCCGGCTCGCTCTGGCTCGCGGCCTGCGTCCCCACGACGGTGCCGGCGCCGGGCTTGTTCTCGACCACGAAGCCCTGTCCCATGCGTTTCGCAAGCACGTCGGCAATCTGCCGCCCGACCAGATCGTAGCTGCCCCCGGGACCGATCGGGACGATGATTTTCACGGCCCGGTCGGGATAGGTGCCCTGCGCCCGCGCTGCGCCGCCGCAAACCAGCAACGCGATGGCGGCCATCCATGCCAGCGAGCGACAAAATCCATGCATCGTATTTCCCCCGATATAACCGGCCATCAACAGGCGCTGTTTTCGCGACTATGCGACATGGCGCCCCCGGCGGCAACGCATCTGGCGGCCGGGCAGCTGCGGCATAACCTCCGCGGTTATGGAAATCCGTTGCGGGGTGACTTAGCCTGACGCCGGGACATAACGGCGCCGGGACATCGACATGGCACGCAGGAATCGCCTCTTCACCATCGGCTATGAGCAGACGCCGGCCAAGGCCGTGCTCGATGAACTGGAAAGCGCCGGCGTCAAGCTGCTGGTGGACGTGCGCGCGGTGGCCGCGTCACGGCGGCCGGGCTTTTCCAAGAACCAGCTCGCGGCCGGCCTTGACGAGCGCGGCATTTCCTATCTGCATCTGAAGGGGCTGGGTACGCCGAAAACCGGCCGCGAGGCGGCGCGCAGCGGCAAGTTCGGTTTGCTGCACAAGATCTATTCGGCGCATCTGAAGACCACGCAGGCCAGGGAAGAACTCGACGAATTGTCAGCGCTGGTGAAGAAATCCGGTCCGGTCTGCATTCTCTGTTACGAGCGCGACCATCAGCAGTGCCACCGCCAATGGATCGCCGAGATCATCGAAGACCGCGATGGCGTGAGGATCGAGAATTTGGCGGCGAAGCAAGTCTAGTCGTCATTCCGGGGCGCGCGGAGCGCGAGCCCGGAATCCATGACAATACGAACTATGCGGCTCGATGGATTCCGGGCCTGCGCCAAGTGGCGCATCCCGGAATGACGAGGAGGGCGACGATTTTCTCACCCCTCGCCGGCCAGGCGGAACGTCCCTTCCATCATTTGCACGCTGGCGCCGCCGACATGGATGGAGGCGATCGCGCCGTTTTGCTTGCGGACGCGCGTCAGCAGCAGGCTCGGCCGCCCCATGTCGACGCCCTGGCCGATCGTTCGTTTCAGTTCGCCATCTTTCAACGGATCGATGTCCGCGAGCAGCGCCGCGCAGGCGGCGGTGGCGCTGCCGGTGGCGGGATCCTCGGAAAGACCGCTGGCGCCGGGATGAAACATCCGCGCCTGCAACTCGCAGGGTGTTTCGCCAGGCGGCACGTCGCGCGTATAGAAATAGACCGCATCGCTGCCGTCGCACGGGAAGGTTTTTGCGAACCCCTCCGCATTCGGCTTCGCGCGGCGCAGCGCCTCGCGCGAGGTGAGTTCGACGGCGAGGAACGCCAGCCCGACCGAGATGATCTGCGGCGGATGCCGGTCTTGCTTTACCTCGCTCGCCGGTAGCGACAGGCAGGAAGCCGCCTGTTCGGCACTGAGATGCGACATCCGCTTCAGCGGCTGCGGCGCCGTGAATTCGGTGCTGACGACCCTGCCCTGCTCGGTCGCAATCTCGACCGGGACGAGACCCGCCCCCTCCTCGAACAAGAGGCGCGCCGGCGGTTTTGCAGCCTGCGTCGCCAGCACGTAGGCGGTGCCGACATTGGGATGGCCGGCAAACGGAAGCTCGCGGTTCACGGTGAAGATACGAACCTGCGCGTCGTTCGCGCGGTCCACCGGCGGCAGCACGAAAGTGGTCTCGGAATAATTGAATTCTCTGGCGATCGCCTGCATCTGCGCCGTGGACAACCCGCCGGCATCGAGCACTACGGCAAGCGGATTGCCGCCGAAGGCGCGATCGGTGAACACGTCGACGGTGATGTAACGCCGTTGCATTGCTATCTCACTTTTTGTTGGGGCATGATCGTTTCGGAAAACCGGTTTCCACTTTTCCGGATCATGCCCTATGCCACTTTCCAGACCGTCACCGGTCGCTCATATCCTCTGACCGGCACTTCGCCGAGCGCGACTGCATCGCGACATTCCTCTCCGAGCGCGTCATGGACCGCCGCCGAGATCAGGAACTGGGAATTGAAATCCTTGTTGAGCGCCTCGAGCCGGCTGGCGAAATTCACGGTGTCGCCGATCACAGTGTATTCCTTGCGCCGCGGCGAGCCGATATTGCCGGCGACGACCTCGCCGACGTGGATGCCGATGCCGATGCGCAGCGGCCAGCTGGACGCCTGGTTGGCGCGCTCGTTCGCCTCAAGCATCTCGCGCGCAGCCGCCACCGCATGCTGCGCGGCGTTGCCTGCGTCGAAGGGGGCGCCGAACAGGGCCAGGAAGCCGTCGCCGAGAAACTTGTTCACGATACCGCCATGGCGATCGAGGATGTCGACCAGCACCGCGAACGCGCCATCGAGACGGTCCACCACTTCCTGCGGGGTACGGGTGCTGGCGCCCGAGGTAAAACTGCGAAAATCGACGAACATGACCGCGACACGCCGGATTTCGCTGCCGGTCGCCGCACCCTCGGCCATCAGCCGCTCGACCACCTGCGGCGAGACGTGCTGACCGAACAGGTTGGTGATGCGGTCGCGCGCGGTCGCGGCGAGGATGCTGGCCTCGAACTGCCGGCGCAATTGAACGCCGACCGCGCCCGCCAGCATCCCGCAAATCAGGATGATAACGCTGCGCACCGCGTGATAATACAGATCAGGCGGCGGATCGGCGCTGCCGGTACGATGATAGAGCATCGCCATGGCAAGCAGCTGGGCCGCGGCAACGAACCCGGTGAAGGTCGAGAGCCAGAAATCCAGCCGCAGCGTCGAGAGAATGACGAAGATGAAATAGGTCAGCGGCACCGCGAAGCCGAGCGCGTCCACCGGACCCATGCTGTCGATGTGCATCGCCAAAGCGAGCGTCGGCATCGAGGTTTCGACCAGCACACCGACATAGCGCCGGTAAACCGGCAGGTCCTGGTCCTTGCCGAGGTGCCGGGTGATGACGGAGTGGACCCAGAGTTCGAACAGAACGAACGGGACGAGGACGATGAAGAGCTCGCTCGGATCGAACCGGCCGTGCCAGAGCTTCTGGATCGCATTGGGATCGAACACATGGACGATGAGAATCAGCGCCCCGATCAGGACGGTGGTCCCGATCAGCGCCTTGATCCGGATCAGCTCGGTGCGCAGGATCTGCTGCGTCAGCGCGCGCTGAAAATCAGCGGATACCACCGGCTTCTCGCTTGTGTTGCCCCAGAAACCGAACATTTCCCCACCCTGTCATTCCGATGCGCAACCCGGAATCTCGAGATTCCGGGTTCGCCTCTTCAAGGCGTTCCGGAATGACGTCGCGTATCATATCCTGCATCAATCGAGCGTGCGACGGAAGCGGGTCACGGCGATCGTCATCGCCAAAAGCATCAGTGCAATGAGAGCAATGGTGTCGTACTGCAAATTCTGGATGGTCGCGCCCTTCAGCATGATGGCGCGAACGATGCGGACGAAATGCGTCAGCGGCAGACACTCGCCGATATATTGCGCCCATCTCGGCATGCCGGCGAACGGAAACATGAAGCCGGACAACAGAATGCTGGGCAGGAAGAACATCATCGACAGCTGCATCGCCTGCAACTGGTTCTGCACGATGGTCGAGAAGGTGTAGCCGATCGCAAGATTGGTGGTGATGAACAGCGTCGTCAGCAACGCCAGCGTGGCCAGGCTGCCGAGAATGGGCACGCCAAACAGCAGCACGCCGATGCCGATGATCAGCGTTGCCTGAACGAAACCAACGATCACGTAAGGTATGATCTTGCCGAACATCACCTCGACCGGCTTGATCGGCATCGACAGCAGGCTCTCCATGGTGCCGCGCTCGATCTCACGGGTCACCGACAGCGCCGTGAAGATCAGCATGGTCATGGTCAGGATGGTGCCGACCAGGCCCGGCACGATGTTGAGCCGCGAGGACGCTGCCGGATTGTAGCGCGAATGGGCGCGGATCTCGAACGGCGTCGATGGCGGATCGCCCGCCTGCAGGTCGTGCGCCAATGCGGTCTGCACGATGCCGTTGAGCGTGCCCAGCGCCGAGCCCGCCGCCACCGGATCGGTCGCATCGGCGGCGACCAGCAGCGCCGGATGATCGCCGCGCCGCACCGCGCGCTCAAAGCCGCGCGGGATTTCGACGCCGAACAGCACCTTGCCGGATTGCAGGAGATCGTCGAACTCGGCGACGCTGTGGACTTCATGGGTAAAGCGGAAATAGGCGGTGTTCTCCATCGCCTTCAGAATCGAGCGCGCCAGGTCGCTGTCTTCCTGCAGCAACACCGCGGTCGGCAAATGGCGCGGCGTGGTGTTGATCGCAAAGCCGAACAGCACGAGCTGCATCACCGGCAGCATCACGATCATCGCGAACGAGACCCGGTCGCGGCGGAGCTGGATGAATTCCTTCACCAGCATCGCATAGCTGCGCCACCAGAAACCGAATGACGGCTCCCGCACATTGCGGCGTCCGCTGCTTGTATCGGTCGTACTCATTGGAAATTGTCCTTTGAGCGGCTCATCAGGTCGATGAACACGTCTTCCAGCGACGGAGCTCCATGCTGCCAGTTCCACCCCCTGTTATCCCTGTAGGGCGCGACGCTGGCTTCGAGCGCGGCCTTGTCGCGGCCGGAGACGTGCAGGCTGGTGCCGAACGGCGCCACCATGTCGACGCCGGGCTTGCCGGACAGTTCAGCGGCAAGACCATTGAGATCGGCGCCGGTGACCGTCCAGGTCGACAACGCCGATTGCGCGATCACCTCATCGACCGTGCCATGCGCCAGCAGATTTCCGTAGGCGATATAGGCGATCTCGTGACAGCGCTCGGCCTCGTCCATGTAATGGGTGGAGACCAGCACCGTCAGGCCGTCGGCTGCGAGCGCATGGATCTCGTTCCAGAAATCGCGCCGCGCCTTGGGATCGACGCCGGCGGTCGGCTCGTCCAGCAGCAGCAATTGCGGGTTTGGGAGCGTGCAGGCGCCGAGCGCCAGCCGCTGCTTCCAGCCGCCGGAAAGTTCGCCGGCGAGCTGCTCCTCGCGGCCGTTGAGGCCGATGCGCTGGATCATGTCGCGCGCCGCTTGCCGCGCTTTGGGCAGGCCGTAAAGCCGCGCCACGAATTCCAGGTTTTCGCGCACCGAGAGGTCCTGATACAGGCTGAAGCGCTGCGTCATGTAGCCGACCTGGCGCTTGATCTTGTCGGCCTCGCGGCGGATGTCGTAGCCGAGGCAAGTGCCCTCGCCGGAATCCGGCGTCAGCAAGCCGCAGAGCATGCGGATGGTCGTGGTCTTGCCGGACCCGTTGGGGCCGAGGAAGCCGTAGATCGAGCCGCGCTTGACCTGCATCGAGAGGTTTTGCACGACCGCCCGGCCGCCAAACGATTTCGACAGACCCTCGACATTGATCGCAAAAGCGGGCGCGGTTGATGGGGCGGAATTCATCGCTTGTCCGCCACCGGTATCGGCGCATTGACGAACACGCTGATCGGCTGCCCGACGCGCAGACTGGCCGGCTTGTTCGGTCGCGCCTGGATCAGGTAGACGAGCTTGTTTCGCTCATCGAGGCTGTAGATCACCGGCGGGGTATATTCCGCTGTCGTCGCGATGAAGTAGATTTTTGCGGTAAGATCGCCCGCGCAATTGTCGCAGGTCACCTTGACCTCGTCGCCGATCGCAAGCTTCGGCAGTTGCGTCTCCGGAACGAAGAAGCGCAGCTTCATGTTGCCGGGCGGCATGATCGACAACACCGGCCGCTGCGCCGGCACCATCTCGCCCTCGCGAAAGTAGATCTGCTGAACGGTGCCGGCGACCGGCGCGAAACCGTTGCGCCGGGCCAGCCGCGTCTGCGAAGTGTTGACCCGCGCCTCCGCCACCCGGAGCGCCGAGACCGCGGAGTCGAGATTGGCCTGGGTGCCCGAACCGGTCTTGGACAAAGATGCCGCACGGTCATAGGTCTGCTGGGCATTGGCCAGCGTCGCATTGTTCTGGTTGAGATCGGCCTTCTGCAGTTCGTCATCGACCGAATAGATCTGCATGCCGGGCTTCACTTCGTCGCCCTCCCGCACGCTGAGCTTGGTCACGCGCCCGGATTCGTCGGGGCTGACGAAGATCATGTCGGCTTCGACCCAGCCCTGAAAGCCGGGATCCCTGCGCTCCTTGCAGCCGGCCAGCACGGCGGCCAGCGCGAGCACGGTGAAAATGGTCGACGCTCTCAAAAAGGTCTTGCGCGACGAAGTCATGTCGTCCTCCGTTCGCCAAAAATCAGATCGAGATGAACGCGAAACATCTCGTTCGCATCGAGTGGCGCGTGTTTGCTGAACAGGCTTTGCCAGATGATCGCGACGATGGCGGGCGCCACGAGGATCTGCGGAAAGCGCGCCAGATTCTTCTGCTGGATTTCGCCACGCGCGACGCCGAGTTCGATCAGCGCGCGCATGCCGGCGATCCCCTTCGAGACCACTTCGCGGTAGTAGAAATCGGCGATATCGGGAAATCGCGGTCCTTCGGCAACGATCAGGCGCACGATGTCGCCGCGCCGCGTCGTCACCACGTCATGGATGAAGGCGCGGGCAAAGTTCTCCACCATGTCCCGGATCGAGGCGCCAGCCGGCGGCGGCCCTGCTGCGGCAAGACGGTTGACCAAGGGTACGATCGCGGTCCGGATCAATTCCTCGAACAGCGCCTCCTTGTCCTTGAAGTGCAGATAGATCGTGCCCTTGGCGACGCCTGCCCGCTTGGCGACGTCGTCGAGCCTTGTGGCCGCAAAGCCGCGCGCGATGAATTCGTCCATCGCCGCCTCGATGATGGCCCCTCGCCGCTCGGCGGCGCGTTCGGCCCGGTTCGAGGCGGGCTTTGTGGACTCGACCTTCGCCGAGACCACTTTTGGCGTTTTGGCGGCGGCAGCCCTGCTCACAACGCGGCTTGCGGCCGGTTTGGACGGGCGTCGGGTGCTGGGGCGTGTTTTGCTCATATCCGCTATATGACTGACCGGTCAGTCATTGTCAATATCGGGCTGAAGCTGCCGTTTTCACGTCCCCGTGAGGATTTGGTCGTTCAGCCGTCATTGCGAGCGCAGCGAAGCAATCCATCTCGCCACGCACTCGCGCGACCCGAACACGGGCTCGCCTCCGCGGCGCGACACGCCCCGAGTCCTTGAACAGATTGCCCTCGATTAGAGCGCGGAGATGCCGGATGCGCGCTGCACCCGCGGTCTTACGCGCAAAATCGAACAATGAAGCGCACGCGATCATGCATATTCACCGCGGGACACTCCGGTATTCGCTGCACTGCGCCAATCTGTCCCGTCTTTCACGCATGGCGGAAGCCGGACGATGCGATACCCTCCCCGCCAATTCAGGGAGGAATCATGTCAACGAAATTCAGTCGCCGTCACTTCATCGCGGCCGGTACCGCTGCTTTTGCGTCGCCATTCCTGTTGCGCGGAGCCTCGGCGCAAGGCGCGTGGCCGTCGCGGCAAATCCGCATGGTCTGCAGCTATCCGGCGGGCGGGCAGACCGACCTGTTGGCGCGCGGCTTCGGCGATTACATCTCCAGGCAGGTGGGAAAGACCGTCGTCGTCGAAAACAAGGCGGGCGCTTCCGGTTCGATCGGCGCTCAGGAAGTCGCGCGCGCGGAGCCGGATGGCCACACCATCCTGTGCTCGATCTCGACGACCTTTGTGATGAACCGGGTCATGATGAAGAACCCCGGCTATGACATGGACAAGGACCTGGCACTCGTCAGCATCATCCCGGGCGCCGGGCTGCTGCTGGTCGCAAGCACGAAATCCGGCATCAAGACATTCGACGACTTCGTCGCTTTCGCGCGCAAGAGCGGCAAGATGAACTTCGGCACCTACAGCGCCGGCTCCTCCCCGCACATCACCATCAATGAACTCAACAAGCAGTATGGTCTCAACATCGAGCCGATCCACTACCGGGGTGAAGCGCCGATGTGGACGGGCATCGCGGACGGCACCCTCGACGTCGCGATGGGCAGCTACACGGCCGCGCAATCCGTCCTGCAAAGCAACGCCGGCGTCGTGTTCGCGGTGCATTCCAAGAAGGTCGACGCGATTCCTAACGTCAAGACCCTGCCTGAACTCGGCGCGACCTCGAAATTCTTCACCGTCAGCGGCTTTTCGGGCTGGGCGGTGCCGAAGGCGACGCCGCAGCCGATCGTCGACCGGTTGTCCGAACTCTGCGTGGCCGCCAATAACGATCCGAAGGTGAAGGAAATTCTGGCTACCTTCGTGCTCGAACCGGCAATCGGCTTCAAGGAAAGCAACGCCTTGTATCAGCGCGAATTGCCGGTCTGGATCGAGGCCGGACAGGCGCTCGGCTTGCCGCCGGCCTGAACTGGCCGCAGCCATCTTGCCGGAACCAGCGTGACGTCAGGCACATAAAGTCAGCCTGGATTGGCGTATCCCAGCGGCCTCAGGTGAGCGTGAATCTCACCGAAGGTCGCAGGGGTGAAACATGACCAATTCAAGCCGTGAAATTCGTGAACTTGGTATCGAATATCTCGATCACGTCACCGGCGGAATGCTCTCTTTGGGCATGATCCGCGCGTATCTCGCGAGCCAGCCCGCCAGCGTTTTTCTGGGTCCTGTGATCGGCACCTCGATCGGGTCGGGAATCGGCGCGGGCGCTGCGGGCGGCGGCGGCGATTCCGCCTGACGGCAAAGCGCCAGACTCGACACGAGCTAGCTGTGAAACTTCAACCCATCGACGATCTTGTCGATCACCTTGCGCTCGGCGCGCATGGCGAGCCCCACGAGATTGAGTTCGGCGCGGATCACCGCTTTCACCACCTCGCGGTTGGCGGCGTCATGCGTGGTCTTGAACATGTCCTCGGTATAGACCGCAGGCGTCACGTTGCGCGCCAGCGCGCGTTCGAGCGCGCGCGACAGCGCGGCGCGATCGGCGCCATAGATCAGGATCGGCTGGCCGATCAGCGAAAGATATTTGGTGCCGGAGCCGTCGCCATAGGGCTCGCCGATACATTCGGGAAAAGAAGCGGCAATGCCGCCGACCAGAAACGAAGCCACGTTGAGCTTCTGCCAAGGTTCGAGATCGGTCCGGATCACGACCGCGATTTTGGTGTCGAATTGCATGGAAGTTTCACCCGCGCCAAGAATTCCTGAGAGCTCAGTCCCTCATGGTGAGGAGGCGCGTTAGCGCCGTCTCGAACCATGGGAGCCCGCGTCCATCCTTCGAGACGCGCGCAAGAGCGCGCTCCTCAGGATGAGGTCAGTGTATCAGGGATGAGGCCAGCGTATCACCCCTTGGCGTCGCAGGCCCAGGCGCGGATCACGCATTCCTTGCCGCCGAATTCGTAGCACTTCTTGGTCGCGGCATTGAGCGAGCTCGATATCTTCGGCTTCACGGCATACCCATGGGCACCGCAGGGGTTTTTCATGTCGATCGCAAGCGCGGCGCAGGCGCGCTTCATGGTCACGGCGGTGCAGTCGCCCTTGCACTGCTTCAGCGCCGCCGCGCGCGCGGTGGCTTCAGCTGGATAGTCATAGGCCTGGCCATAGGCGCCGCATTTGCCGACCGCGAATGCGCCGGCCGCCGAGGCCTTGGTCACAAGGCTCTCAGTCGCAAAACGCGACGCGCCGATCACCAAAGTGAACGCAAGAATGAACAGCGCGCGGCGTTGCGCGGCCGCGGTCGAAACGATCAAGGCCCCATCCCCCAAGACAGCGGGCGGAATCTAGCCGGGAGGGAGTTGAGACTTGGTGAACGGAAGGTTGAAAAGGGCTGCGACGCGACAACGGATGTGTCCATTCGTCGTCCCGGCTCAAGGCCGGGACGACATGGACAGAGTTCGCCTACCCCCGGCGTGCCGCCTCGAGCGCCTGTGGCGTATCGATGTCGAGAAACGCGCTTTCGCCCTCGACCGGGACTTCAGCCACGGCCTCGGCGTGCTTGGCGATCAAATGGCGGGCGCCGACGTCGCCATCCAGCGTCATCAATTCGCGGAAGAAACGCCGCGACCACAGCACCGGATTGCCGCGCCTTCCGTCGCTGACCGGGACGGCGATCAGATGGCCACGATCGGGCTCGAACGCCTCGATCAACCGGTCGATCAACTTGGCATCGATCAGCGGCATGTCGCCGAGGCACACCAGCGCGCCGTCGGCATTCGCGGGCACCGCCCCGATGCCGGCCTTGACGGAGCTTGCGAGCCCACCGGCGAAATCCGGGTTGCGGACGAATTTTACCTTGAGACCTGCCAATGCCTGCTCGACCAGATCGGCCTGATGGCCGGTGACGACGATCACCTCGGTCGCCTTCGAGGCCAGCGCGTGCTCGGTCACAGTGCGTACCAGCTTGTTGCCGTCGAGTTCGGCGAGCAGCTTGTTGGGTCCGCCCATCCGCGTCGAACGCCCGGCCGCGAGCACGATGGCGGCGACATTGCGGCTGGCTTCGGTGTCGGCAACGGTGCGCGGCTGCGGTCTTGTGACGATCTCCATCAAGAGGCCGCCGACACCCATGCCGGTGAGTTCGGCGCGCGTCACCTTCAGGCCTGCGAGCAGGCGCATCAGCACCCAGTCGAATCCGTTCTCGACCGGCGAGCGCGCGCAGCCCGGCGCGCCCAATACAGGCACGCCGCCGGCGCTGCCGATCAGCAGCAGATTGCCGGGATCGACCGGCATGCCGAAATGCTCGATCGCGCCGCCGATCTCAGTGATCGCGGCCGGGATCACGTCGCGGCGGTCGGCAATTGCGGACGCGCCGAAAACGATCACGAGTTCGGCGCCGAGGCCGAGCAACTCCTTGATCGAGGCGGCGAGCACGGTCTCGTCATGCGGCACGCGGCGCTCGGCGATGATGGCGGCGCCCGCCGGCGCCAGCCGCTCGGCGGTGACGCGCAAGGTTTTCTCGATCACCTTCGGTGCCAGCCCCGGCAGCAGGGTCGAGACCACGCCGACACGCTTGATGGTGTAGGGCGCAATCCGCAGCGCGTTCTTGCCGGCAACGGCAACGGCAGCGTCGCGCAGTTTCGCTTCGACGCCGAACGGAATGAGTTTGACCGTCGCGATCATCTCACCTTCGACCACCGGCTTGAAGGCGGCAAGCGTCGCAAAGGTAATGGCTTCATCGACGCCGTTGATGCGGTCGACCGCGGCGCGGTCGACGACCAGCACACCGGCTTGCGCGGCGAACAGATTGGAGCGGCCGGTAAAGGCGCGCTCGACATTGACGCCTTCGCCCGCCACCGCCTGCGCGATGCTGGCGGCCGCGACGTCTTCGGAGACGTCGCCGTCTTCCAGCCGCACCACCACGATTTCCTTGACGCCGGCCCTGGTCAGCGCCTCGACTTCACCGGGACCAATGGTCGTGCCCTTCTTGAGCACCAGCGCGCCCTGGCGCAGCGTATGCACGGTGACGCTGCCAATCGCGTCGGCCGGATTGGCGGGGCCGAATTTCATGCCGCCTGCTCTTTCACGTTTTCCTTCGGCAGCCGCAGCTCGGCGGTGATCTCGGCCATGATCGAGACCGCGATCTCCGACGGCGACACCGCGCCGATGTTGAGGCCGATCGGCGCGTGAATGCGCGCGATGTCGGCGTCCGATGCGCCCTGCGCCTTTAGCCGCTCGGCACGCTTGGCATGGGTCTTTCGCGAGCCCAGCGCGCCGATATAGAAGCAGTCGCGCGCAAAGGCATGCAGCAGCGCCGGATCGTCGATCTTGGGATCGTGCGTGACCGCGACGAACGCCGTGTAATGATCGACATTGAGCGGCGGCAGCGCGACGTCAGGCCATTCCGCGATCAGCGGCACATCCGGAAACCGCTCGGGACTCGCGAACGCCGTGCGCGGATCCACCACCGTCACATCGTAATCCAGCGAGCGCGCCAGCGGCGCCAGCGCCTGGCTGATATGGACAGCGCCGACGATGACGAGTCTGGCGGTCGGCGCGTAGACGTTGAGGAACAGCTTCTTGCCGGCGGCCTCGATCATGCCGCTCTTTCCCATGCGCAACTGCTTTGAAAGCTCAACCCGCAGGGGATCGGTCGCGATGTCTTTTGCCTTGACGAGGCGCTGGTCGCCATTGGCGGTATCGGTGATCACGATCACCGGCCGCCGCGCGGCGCGCTCGATGTTCACTTCGGAAAGAGTTTGTAGCTTCACGACTGGGCTACCTTCTCGACGAAGACGCGGATGGTGCCGCCGCAGCTTAGACCAACATTCCAGGCGGTCTCGTCGGCCACGCCGAATTCCAGCATCTTGGGCTGGCCGCTCGCGATCACGTCGAGCGCCTCGGTGACGACGGCGCCTTCGACGCAGCCGCCGGACACCGACCCTAAGAACGTGCCGTCGTCATTGATGACCAGGCTGGAGCCGGCCGGGCGCGGCGCCGAACCCCAGGTTTCGACCACGGTCGCCAATGCAACCCCATGACCGGCCTTTTGCCAGGCCTCGGCGGCCTGCAGGATGTCTTCGTCGCGATTGAGCATAGCGGGCCTCTTTTCAAGCTGCCGATCGGATCACGCTGCGATGATGGGGCGGAGGCGGCGCCGAAAGCGCCGCAATCAGCCCTTCCATTGAACTCAAATTATGCACCGGGCGGAATTCGTCAACGTGCGGCAGCATCATTTTGATGCCCTGTGCCTTGGCCTCGAAGCCGCCATAGCGCAATAGCGGGTTGAGCCAGATCAGGCGGCGGCAGGACCTATGCAGCCGGTCCATCTCGAATGCCAGTTTGTCGTCGGCCTCGCGCTCCAGCCCGTCCGAGATCAAGAGCACGATGGCGCCCTGCCCGAGCACGCGGCGGCCCCATAATTTGTTGAACGAGTGCAGCGAGGTGGCGATCCTTGTGCCGCCGGCCCAGTCCTCAACCGAGGACGAACAGCGCGCCAGCGCCTCGTCGGGATCGCGCGCCCGCAACGAGCGCGTCACGTTGGTCAGGCGGGTGCCGAACAGGAACACCGAGACGCGTTTGCGGGCGTCGGTGATGGCATGGAGGAAATGCAGGAACAGGCGGGTGTATTCGCTCATCGACCCGGAGATATCGAGCAGCGCCACGATCGGCGCCGGCTTGTCGATCCGCCCCAGCTTTCGGATGTCGATGATCTCGCCGCCGGTGCGCAAGGACGCGCGCAGCGTCCGGCGCATGTCGAGCTTGAGTCCGCGCGCGTCCGGCTGGTAGCGGCGGGTGCGCAACTCGGCTTGCGGCAATCGCATGTCCGCAATCGCGCGCGTCACTTCGGCGATCTCGGCCGCGCTCATCTGCGCAAAATCCTTCTTCTGCAAAATCTCCTTGTCGGAGACGGACAGCCGCAGTTCCTGCTCCTGGGCCTGCGGGGCCTCCTCGCGCATCGAGGGTTGCGCCAACGCCTCCTGCACACGCCGCGAGGCCGGCGGCGGTTTTTTCTTGGCATGGTCCGGCAGCGGCACCGAATCCAGCATCGACTTCCACTCTTCGGCGGCGCGGAAGAACAGGTCGAAGGCCTGCTTGAAAATCAGCGCATGTTCATGGCGCTTGACGAAGATCGCTTCCAGCGTGGCGTAGACATCGGCGCGGTTGCCGATCTCGATCACCTGCAGCGCGTTGAGCGCATCGATGACCGCGCCCGGCCCGACCGGAATCCCCGCAGCGCGCAGCGCGCGGGCAAAGCCGATGACGTTGTCGGCCATTTGGCCCGTCGGGGGCGTGAGGTGGTTGATGGCGGCCATTGGACAACTCTACTTTCGTCATTCCGGGGCGATGCGTCAGCATCGAACCCGGAATGACGATCAGGTATCGCTCGTCGCTTCCTTCAAAACCTTCTGCAGCGTGTCGCCCCGCATCCGCGCGATGTCGTCCTGGTATTTCAGGAGCGCGCCCAGCGTGTCGCCGACGACTTGCGGCGTCAGCGAGCGGGCGTCGAGTTCGGTCAGCGCGGTGGCCCAGTCGATGGTCTCGGCTACCCCGGGCGACTTGTAGAAATCCTGATCGCGCAGCGCCTGCACGAAGCGCACCACCTGCTGCGACAGTTTCGCGGAAATATCCGGCACGCGCGATTTGACGATCGCAAGCTCGCGCTCGGCATTGGGATAGTCGACCCAGTGATAGAGGCAGCGGCGCTTCAGCGCGTCGTGGATTTCGCGGGTGCGGTTCGAGGTGATGATGACGATTGGCGATTGCGGCGCCTTCACGGTGCCGAATTCCGGGATCGTCACCTGGAAGTCCGAGAGGATTTCCAGAAGATACGCCTCGAAGGCTTCGTCGGCGCGGTCGAGTTCGTCAATCAGCAGCACGGGCGCGCCGGCCACATCGGGCTCCAGCGCCTGCAGCAGCGGCCGCTTGATCAGGAAACGCTCGGCGAAAATATCGCTGGAAAGCTGGTCGCGGTCGGTGTCGCCGCCGGCTTCCGCCAGCCGGATCGCGATCATCTGCGCGGCGCTATTCCACTCGTAGACCGCGGAGGCGACGTCGAGGCCTTCGTAGCACTGCAGACGGATCAGCTTGCGGCCAAGGGCGGCCGACAGCACTTTTGCGATTTCGGTCTTGCCGACGCCGGCCTCGCCTTCGAGGAACAGCGGCCGTCCCATCCGCAGCGACAGGTAGGTCACCGTCGCCAGCGATCGCTCGGCGAGGTAGCCGCGCGAGGTCAGCAATTCCTGCATCGCATCGACGGATTTCGGTAGCGCCGATGCACTCATGACAAAGCCAATCTTGCTGAGCCGGGAAACGGCAAACTTACTTCGCCGTCGCGGCTTCGACGGCGCGGCGCGTCAGCACCCCGATCAGATGCGCGCGATATTCGGCGCTGCCGTGCAGGTCGCTGTTCAGCCCTTCGGCCGGAACGGAAACGCCGTCGAGCACCTTGTGCGAGAAGCGCTTCTTCAACGCCTCTTCGAACGGTTCGGCGCGGAACACGCCGTCCGAACCGGCGCCGGTGACCGCGACGCGGACATCCGACGGACGCTTGGCGACGAACACGCCCACCAGCGCGTAGCGCGAGGCCTGGTTGCGGAATTTGATATAGGCCGCCTTCTTCGGCACCGGGAACATCACCTTGGTGATGATCTCGTCGCTTTCGAGCGCCGTCGTGAACAGGCCCTGGAAGAATTCTTCGGCCTTGAGGCGGCGCTTGTTGGTGACGATGGTGGCCCCGAGCGCCAGCACCGCGGCGGGATAATCCGCGGTCGGATCATTGTTGGCGAGCGAGCCGCCGATGGTACCTTTGTGGCGCACCGCGGGATCGCCGATCATGCCGGCGAGTTCGGCCAGCGCCGGAATCGCTTCGCCGACGACAGCCGAGGTCGCGACCGCGGCGTGCTTGGCGGTGGCTCCGATCACCAGCGAACGGCCCTTCATCTCGATGCCGTCGAGGCCTTCGATATGGGAGAGATCGACCAGATGCGGCGGGCTGGCGAGCCGCTGCTTCATGACCGGCACCAGCGTGTGGCCGCCGGCGATCACCTTGGCGTCCTCGTTCTTCACCAGGAGATTGGCGGCCTGACGCACGGTCGCGGGGCGATGATATTTGAATTCGTACATGAGAACTTCCTGATCGCGGTCGCGATGAATTCGATGATGCGAGGCGGACTTTAAGCCAGGTCGGATTTAAGCTAGGTCGGATTTGGCCATCGCCTTGGCGCCGGCGGCGATCGAGGTCACGATGTTCTGATAGCCGGTGCAGCGGCACAGATTGCCTTCGAGCTCTTCGCGAATGACGTGGTCCGAAAGGTCGTTGCCCTTGCGGTGCACCAAGTCGACCGCCGTCATGATCATGCCGGGGGTGCAGAAGCCGCATTGCAGGCCGTGGTGCTCACGGAACGCTTCCTGCATCGGATGCAGCGGCGCGCCGTCGGCGGCCAGGCCCTCGATGGTCCGCACTTCATGGCCGTCGGCCATGACCGCCAGCGTGGTGCAGGATTTGACCGCCTTGCCGTCGAGATGGACGACGCAGGCGCCGCACTGCGAGGTATCGCAGCCGACATGGGTGCCCGTCAGCCGCAGGTTTTCGCGGAGAAACTGGACCAGGAGGGTACGGGAGTCGACATTGGCGTTTACGGGATTGCCGTTCACGATCAGGGAAATCTTGGCCATCAGCACTCTCTTGAGCTGCACTGCCGCATATCGGCTGTGCAGGCGTTTAAAATCGTTCCAAGGCCATATTATGGGCCATCCCGGCAATGAGCAACCTTGGCAGTCACTCACTTCCGGCATGGCCAGATGCGGCTTAGCGGGACTCTTGACGGGATATTCGGGCTGGACTTGAGGCGGGAATCTTGGGCGGGCCCAAGAGGCAGCCAGCCTCAACCCTGGATCAGCCCTGCACCGCCTTGGCGAAATTGGCGAAGAACTCGTCGGCCAGTTTCTTGGCCGAGCCGTTGATCAGGCGCTGTCCGAGCTGGGCCAACTTGCCGCCGATCTGGGCCTCGACATTATAGGTGAGCAAGGTGCCGCCATCCTTTTCGGCCAGCGCCACCGTGGCGCCGCCCTTGGCGAAACCGGCAACGCCGCCCTCGCCTTCGCCCGAGATCTTGTAGCCGTTGGGCGGGTCGAGATCGCTCAGCGTGACCTTGCCCTTGAAGCGGGCGGAGACCGGGCCGACCTTCATTTTGGCGGTGGCGCGGAAGCCGTTGTCCTCGGTCTTCTCAAGCTCCTCGCAGCCGGGGATGCAGACCTTCAGCACCTCCGGATCGTTCAATTTGGCCCACACGGCCTCGCGCGGCGCCGCAAGCTGGACTTCGCCGTTCATCGTCATGGCCATGGTGGTGCCTCCTGTAACGCTTCAAAACTGTTCTTCCAAGTAATGCACGGCCGCGCATAAGGAAAGGCCGCCCTGGGACGACGAGCGATGCATATTCGCAAAGCCAGCAGGGATCGCCGCAATGCCGCAAATTTTGGCTCCCGGTGTTGTGACCCGGATACGGCCGGATAATCCGGGGCATTGGCAGAGCCAACCCGGTTGGTGTGACCAACCCGGTTGGCAACGCCAACTTGGAATGGTTAGGTCCGCACCGATGAGCACGTCCCTGTCCCCGCTGCTTGCCCCGATGCTGTCGAGCGCCGCGATGCGCGCGGTGTGCGACGATGCCGCATGCCTGCAGAACATGCTGGATTTCGAGGCCGCGCTGGCCCGTGCGGAAGCAGCGACAGGCGTCATTCCCGGCAGCGCGGCGGGCCCGATCGCCAGCGCCTGCAAAGCCGAATCATTCGACCTCGCCGCACTGGCCGAGGCCGCGACGCGGTCGGGCAACCTCGCAATCCCGCTGGTCAAGGCGCTGACGGCTGATGTGGCAAAGCTGGATGCCGATGCTGCGCGCTACGTGCATTGGGGCGCGACCAGCCAGGACGTGATCGATACCGGCGCCATGCTCGGCCTGCGCGCCGGCATCGATGCGCTGCTTGACGACACCGCCCGCGCCATCGCGGGCTTTGCCAAACTGGCGCGCCAGCACCGCAACACCGCGGTGGTCGGCCGCACCTGGCTGCAGCATGCGCTGCCGATGCCGTTCGGGCTCAAGCTTGCCGAATATGCCGCAGCCCTGCACCGCTCGCAGGCTCGGCTGCGGCGGCTGCGCAGCGAGACGCTGGCGCTGCAGTTCGGCGGCGCCGCCGGCACGCTCGCCGCGCTCGGCGACAAGGGATTGCTGGTCGCCGAAAAGCTGGCGCAGGAGCTGAAACTGCCGCTGCCCGAGGCGCCCTGGCACACCCACCGCGACCGCATCGCGGAGGCCGCATCCGTGCTCGCCATTCTCGCCGGCAGCTGCGGCAAAATCGCCCGCGATGTCTCGTTGATGATGCAGACCGACGTCGGCGAAGCCTTTGAGCCGTCAGGCGAAGGCCGCGGCGGCTCCTCCACCATGCCGCACAAGCGCAACCCCGTGGCGGCCGCGACCGCGCTCGCCGCCGCCACCATGGCGCCCAATCTCGCGGCGACGGTTTTTGCCGCCCAGGTGCAGGACCATGAACGCAGCGCCGGTCCCTGGCATGCGGAATGGCCGACCCTGCCGACCTTGTTACTGGTTACTTCCGGGGCGCTTGCCGCCATCGTCGATATCGCCGAGGGACTGGAAGTCGATGTGGCGCGGATGCGCGCCAATCTCGACGCCACCGATGGGCTGATCATGGCGGAAGCGGTGACGTTCGCGCTGGCTGAGAAGATCGGCAAGAGCGACGCGCATCATCTGATCGAGGCGGCCAGCAAGAAAGCGGTCGCCGGCAAGCAACATCTGCGCGACGTGCTGACGTCGGATGCAAGAATCACCGCGCAGCTCAGCGCCGGGACGATCGCAAAACTGTTCGAGCCAATGGCCTATCAGGGCGCCTCGCAAGCCCTGATCGACCGCCTGCTCGCTTCACTGGACACGTAAGAGACCGGAGAAATTCCATGCCGATGATCAACGCCGACGGGTGCCTGCTCAACGTATCCGTCGAAGGCCGCGACGGCGGACCGACGCTGATGCTGTCGAATTCGCTGGGCTCGACCATGCAGATGTGGGAGCCGCAGATGAAGGCGTTGACGCAGGTGTTTCGCGTCATCCGATACGACCGGCGCGGCCACGGCAAATCCGGCGTGCCGCCGGGCCCCTATTCGATGGAACGCTTCGGCCGCGACGTGCTGGCGATCCTCGACGATCTCAACATCGCCAAGACGCATTGGTGCGGGCTGTCGATGGGCGGCATGGTCGGGCAATGGCTCGGCGCCAATGCGCCTGATAGATTCGGCAAACTCATTCTCGCCAACACCGCTTGCCACTATCCGGACCCGACCAACTGGCACAACCGCATCAAGGCGGTGAAGGAAGGCGGCATCGCCGCGGTCGCCGACACCGTAATCGGCGGCTGGCTGACTGCGGATTTTCGCGAGCGCGAACCGCAGATCACCGCCAACATGAAGGCGATGATGCTGGCAACACCGGTCGAGGGCTACCTCGCCTGCTGCGAGGCGCTGTCGACGCTGGATAACCGCGAGATGCTGCCGAAGATCAAAAGCCCGACATTGGTGATCGCCGGACGCCACGACATGTCGACGCCGGTTGCGGCCGGCGAATACATCCGCAGCCAGATTCCCGGCGCCAGCATGACGATTTTGGACGCCGCGCATATTTCCAATGTCGAGCAGCCGCACGCCTTCACCGACGCGGTGGTCGGCTTCCTGACGCAACGCTAGCAGCCGTCATTGCGAGCGCAGCGAAGCAGTCCATCTCTCTGCTAAGGAAGGAAGAATGGATTGCTTCGTCGCTTCGCTCCTCGCAATGACGAAAGGAGAGAATCCCATGGACGATGACAAGCGCCGCGAGAACGGCATGACCCAGCGCCGCAAGGTGCTCGGCAATGAATGGGTCGACAAATCGATCAAGAACCGCAACGCGTTCAACACCGATTTTCAGGACCTGATCACCCGCTATGCATGGGGCGATATCTGGACCCGGCCGCATTTCGATCACCACACAAGGCGCGTGCTGGTGATCGGCACCATGGTCGCGCTCGGCCAATGGGATGAATTCCGCCTGCATGTGCGCGCAGCGCTCAGCGAGGGCGGCTTCACGCCCGACGATATCAAGGAAATCATCCTGCAGCAGGCGATCTATTGCGGCGTGCCCGCGGCCAACCACGCCGTCAAGGAAGCCGCAGGGATCGTCGCCGAACTAGGTTTGCTGAAGGGATAGCTCGCCCGAGCCGGCGCCGGCATCCGCCGGCTTCTGCGCCGGCGCCTCGACCAGCATCACGATCACCGTGCCGAGCATCATCAACAGTTCGGCCGCATGCATTCGAAGGGCGGCGGTCTCACCGGCCTGCGACGCCATCAGCACGCCCGCAAAGCTGATGACGCTGCCGAACGCCAGCGCCATGCCGAGCGCTTCATTGCAGCCGCCACTCCTGCGGATCGCGGCGCGGGTCAGGAACACCAGAAAGACCGCAAAGAACGCCACGACCGTCATGCGCCCGAGCGCCAATAGCCAGGCGAAACGGACGGTCGCCGTGCCCGCCAGTTGCAGATGATCGCTGACGAACAAGGCGAGCGAAATGTTGGGGCGGTCGTAGAGGCCGTGGATCGGCGAAACCATGATCTTGAACGCGATCAGGGTCCAGGCCGGAATGAAATACGCCGCCAGCAGCGCGCCGCTGAGTGAACTGATCCGCCAGTGTTTGGCCATGTCGCTTCCCGTTGGCCCCGCCGCGATTCGAGGCGGCGGGCTGACGGCGACGTAACTCCCTTAAACGGCGAGCGGCAATTTAAACCCTTTGTTTACCTTAATTTGCTCGCGACCGGCTGGAGTACACATGTCATTGCCGGGCTTGACCCGGCAATCCATCGCTCTTGAAAAAAGATGGACCCCCGGGTCATTTAGCGCGAAGACGCGCTTCGCGCTTCTGCCCGGGGGTGACGAGTAGACATGGCCTTCCCGCTAAACGGAAAAGCCCCGCCTTTCGGCGGGGCCTTCGTAACTCTCGCTTACGTTCGAACCAGCGGGTCCTGCGAACTACCGGTCCTGATCGGGCATCTCGCCGGGTCGCTCGCCCTGACGGCGGCTCGGATCCTGTTGCTGCTGACCGGGCTTTTGACCGCCGCCCTGCTGCTGCTGGCCGGGCTTCTGACCCGGATTCTGGTTCTGCTGGCCCGGCTTTTGGGTCGGCTTGCTCATTGGGGGATCTCCCTTGTTGAACACAGTCAGAGGCAACGGAAAGTCCGGGCTTTGGTTGCGAGGGAACACCGGTTCCGGCGGGATGATTGCGCGGCAAAGCCGTGTTGGCATTGTGACCCAAGGAACTCTCCGGGAACCCGCAGCTCAAAACTAGCTCTGTACAAGCCCTTTAAGCCGCAGCCGCCGCTGTTGCCGCCCCCGGTTCCAAACTGTAAGAAAACGACACGACGCGTCGATCAAGGCTGCCGGGGGCCTCGGCGCGTTGACCTCGACGTAGCGTTTTCGAGCGAAGTGGGTACCGGTTCGCGTGAAGAAAACGCGTCAAAACAAAACTAGAGCCTGTTCGCTCAGCCGAACAGGCTCCTACGGCAGCGCATGGATTATTTCGCCCAGCAACTGATCAACGGCCTCGTGCTCGGCTCGATCTACGGCCTGATCGCCATCGGCTACACCATGGTCTATGGCATTGTCGGCATGATCAATTTCGCCCATGGCGATATTTTCATGATCGGCGGCTTCATTGCCCTGATCACGTTCCTGATCCTGGTTTCGTTCGGCCTGACCGCAATCCCCCTGATCCTGCTGATCGTGCTCCTGGTATCGATGGCGATCACCGCGCTGTATGGCTGGACGGTGGAGCGCATCGCCTACCGGCCGCTGCGGCATTCGTTCCGCCTCGCCCCGATGCTGTCGGCCATCGGTATGTCATTCGTGCTGACCAATTATTCGCAAGTCGCACAGGGGGCGCGCGTAAAACCGGTGCCGCCGATCATCACCGGCGGCTACACGCTGCATGAGGGTGCCGGCGGCTTCGTGGTGCAACTGTCCAACATCCAGATCATCGTGGTGATCACGACCGTCGTGTTGCTCGCGCTGTTCACCTGGCTGGTATCGAGCACGCGGCTCGGCCGCGACATGCGCGCCTGCGAGCAGGACCAGACCATGGCCTCGCTGCTCGGCGTCGACGTCGACCGCACCATCTCCATGACCTTCGTGATCGGCGCGGCGCTCGCCGCGGTCGCCGGCATGATGTACCTGCTCTATTACGGTCTGGTCGATTTCTTCATGGGCTTCGTCGCCGGCATCAAGGCATTCACCGCCGCCGTGCTCGGCGGCATCGGCTCACTGCCCGGCGCGATGCTGGGCGGACTGCTGATCGGGCTGATCGAGACGCTGTGGTCGGCCTACTTCTCGGTCGAGTACAAGGACGTCGCGGCGTTTTCGATCCTGATCGTCGTGCTGATCTTCCTTCCGACCGGCCTGCTCGGCCGGCCTGAAGTCGAAAAAGTCTGACGGGCCGCAGCGTGAGCGCAAACCCCGCCGCCGCCATGCAAACATCACGCGCACCCGGCGTCGCCTTCATCTTCAAGAAAGCCCTGATCAGCGCGCTGGTCGCGCTGGTGCTGTTCTCGCTGATGATCGGCGTGCGCACCGAAGCAGGATCCGACGGGCAACTGACCTACTGGACCCGCTTCGGCGACCTCGCCATGATGGTCGCGACCGTATTCGGCGGCAGCATCATCGTCGAGTTGCTGCGGCAATGGTGGGGACCGGTCGGCACCGTCCGCGTCGTGCCGGCACAGGTGACATCGGCGCTCTCGCTCGCGGGCCGTCTCGTCGCGCCGGTGCTGTTGATCTTCACCTTTCTGGTGCCGGTGATCTTCTACAACGAACGCTACATTCTCGACCTCGGCATCCTCGTGCTGACTTACGTCATGCTCGGATGGGGATTGAACGTGGTGGTCGGCCTCGCCGGCCTGCTCGACCTCGGCTATGTCGCGTTCTACGCGGTCGGCGCCTATTCCTACGCGCTGCTGGCAACCAATTTTGGACTGTCGTTCTGGATCTGCCTGCCGCTGGCCGGCATCCTCGCCGCGTTCTGGGGCGTGCTGCTCGGTTTTCCCGTGCTGCGGCTGCGCGGCGACTATCTCGCCATCGTCACCCTCGCCTTTGGCGAGATCATCCGCCTCGTCCTGCTCAACTGGCAAAGCGTGACCGGCGGCCCGAACGGCGTCAGCGGCATTCCCCGGCCGACCATGTTCGGCATTCCGCTGTCGCCGGGCGACGACGGGCTTGCGGCCAAACTCGGCATCGAATTCTCGCCGACCCACCGCATCGTCTTTCTGTTCTATTTGATCCTGGCGCTGGCGCTGCTCACCAACTGGGTCACGATCCGCCTGCGCCGCCTGCCGATCGGCCGCGCCTGGGAAGCCCTGCGCGAGGACGAAGTCGCCTGCCGCGCGCTCGGCATCAACACGACAACGACAAAACTGACGGCGTTTGCGACCGGTGCGATGTTCGGCGGTCTCGCCGGCGCGTTCTTCGCGACCAGACAAGGCTTCATCAGCCCGGAATCCTTCACCTTCCATGAATCGGCGCTGGTGCTGGCGATCGTGGTGCTCGGCGGCATGGGCTCGCAGCTTGGCGTGGCGCTGGCGGCGCTTGCCATGATCGGCGGCTTCGAACTGTTCCGCGGGCTCGACCAGTACCGCATGCTGGTGTTCGGCATGGCGATGGTGCTGTTGATGATCTGGCGCCCGCGCGGGCTGATCGGTCACCGCGCGCCGACCGTGTTCCTGGAACGCAACCAGGCGATCTCGTCCGACCTCGTCAAGGAGGGGCACGGATGAGCGCCGATCAGATCCTCTCGGTCGATCATTTGTCGATGCGCTTCGGCGGCATCGTCGCGGTCAACGACCTCTCCTTCGGCGCCGAACGGCGCAAGATCACCGCGCTGATCGGACCGAACGGCGCAGGCAAGACCACCGTGTTCAACTGCATCACCGGCTTCTACAAGCCGACCAGCGGCAGCATGCGGCTGGCGCATGATGACGGCCACACCATCCAGCTCGAGCGGCTGAACGATTTCCGGATTTCCAAGCAGGCGAAAGTCGCGCGCACCTTCCAAAACATCCGGCTCTTCCCCGGCATGACGGCGCTGGAGAATTTGATGGTCGCGCAGCACAATGCGCTGATGCGCGCCTCCGGCCTTACGCTGCTCGGGCTGATCGGCGCGCCGTCCTGGCGCGTCGCGGAGAAAGCAGCGATCGATCTGGCGCGAACGTGGCTGGAGCGTATTGGCCTGCTCGACCGCGCCGACGATGCCGCCGGCAACCTGCCCTATGGCGATCAGCGCCGCCTCGAAATCGCGCGCGCCATGTGCACTGAACCGGCGCTGCTCTGCCTTGACGAGCCGGCCGCCGGGCTCAACGCGCGGGAGAGCGCGGCCTTAAGCGAGCTGCTGCTCTCGATCCGCGCGAATCAGGGCACCTCGATCCTCCTGATCGAGCACGACATGTCGGTGGTGATGGAAATCTCCGACCACGTCGTCGTGATGGATTACGGCGTCAAGATCGCCGAGGGCACGCCGCAGCATGTCCGCGACGACCCCAGAGTGATCGCCGCCTATCTCGGCGCCGACGAGGAGGAAGCCATCGCGGTGATGGAGAGCGGAACGTGACCGCATCATCCCCAACAACGCCGCTGCTGGCGATCCGCGGCTTGCGCGCGGCCTATGGCAAGATCGAGGCGCTGAAAGGCGTCGATCTCGAGGTCGGCGCCGGCGAGATCGTCGCCCTGATCGGCGCCAACGGCGCCGGCAAATCGACTTTGATGATGACGGTGTTCGGCAGGCCCCGCGCCCGCGCCGGCAAGATCGAATATGACGGCCAGGATATCACCGGCGTGCCGACGCATGAGATCGCGCGGCTGCGCATCGCCCAATCCCCGGAAGGCCGCCGGATTTTCCCGCGCATGAGCGTGGCGGAAAACCTGCAGATGGGCGCCGACGCGACCGACTCCAGCGAGGCCGACCGCGCCAGCGGCCTGGAGCGCATTTTCAACCTGTTCCCGCGGCTCAAGGAACGCATGACCCAGCGCGGCGGAACCTTGTCGGGCGGCGAGCAGCAGATGCTGGCGATCGGCCGCGCCCTGATGAGCCGGCCACGCCTGCTGATGCTCGATGAGCCGTCGCTCGGCCTCGCCCCCCTGATCGCGCGGCAGATTTTCGACGCCATCCGGACCCTGAACCGGCAGGATGGCCTGACCGTGCTGATCGTCGAGCAAAACGCCAATCACGCGCTGAAGCTCGCCCATCGCGGCTATGTCATGGTCAACGGCCTGATCACGCTTTCCGGCACCGGCAGCGAATTGCTGCAGCGCCCGGAAATCCGCGCCGCCTATCTGGAAGGCGGCCGCCGGGGCTAGCGTTGCCCAAGCCGGCGGCGAAAACCGCCCGCTGCGGCAAGATGCTGCGAACGGACGGTGGATTTGCCCGAAATTTGCCGATGACTTCGCGGTAAAATCAGCCGACAATGGCTGCGGTTTTCGCGCCCGGCCCGCCGGGTGCATCCCGAAAATCGAACAACCCGCGAGGATACCTCATGAAATCATTGAAACTCATCGGCCTGGCATTGGGCGCATCATTGGCGCTTTCGACCACCGCGCTGGCGCAGGACATCAATATCGCAGTGGCGGGCCCGATGACGGGCGGCGAATCCGCATTCGGCCGGCAGATGAAAAACGGTGCCGAGCAGGCGGTAGCCGATATCAACGCCGCCGGCGGTGTGCTCGGCAAGAAGCTGGCGCTGCAGGTCGGCGACGATGCCTGCGATCCCAAGCAGGCGCGCTCGGTGGCGGAAAAGTTCGCCAGCGCGAAGATCCCGTTCGTCGCCGGTCACTTCTGCTCGTCCTCGTCGATCCCGGCGTCGGAAGCCTATGCCGACGGCAACGTGCTGCAGATTACGCCGGCCTCGACCAACCCGCTGTTCACCGAGCGCAAGCTCTGGAACGTGGCGCGCGTCTGCGGCCGCGACGATCAGCAGGGCCTGATTGCCGCCGATTACATCGTCAAGAACTACAAGGGCAAGAACGTCGCCATCCTCAACGACAAGACCACCTACGGCAAAGGCCTCGCCGACGAAACCAAGAAGGCGCTCAACAAGGCCGGCGTCACCGAGAAGATGTTCGAATCCTACAACAAGGGCGACAAGGATTTTAACGCGATCGTGTCGCGGCTGAAGCGCGACAATATCGATCTGGTCTTTGTCGGCGGTTACCATCAGGAATCCGGCTTGATCCTGCGCCAGATGCGCGACCAGGGCCTGAAGACGGTGTTGATGGCGGGCGACGCCTTGAACGACAAGGAGTTCGCCTCGATCGCAGGTCCCGCCGCCGAAGGCACGCTGTTCACCTTCGGCCCCGACCCGCGCAACAAGGCGACCGCCAAGGAGATCGTCGCCAAGTTCAAGGCCAAGAACATCGATCCCGAAGGCTACACCCTCTACACCTACGCCGCGATGCAGGTCTGGACGAAGGCGGTGGCGAAGGTCGGCTCGACCGATCCGAAGAAGGTGATGGAAGCCATCAAGGCCGGCGAGTGGGATACCGTGCTCGGCAAGATGGGCTTCGATGCCAAGGGCGACATCAAGGCGATCGACTATGTCGTCTACAAGTGGGATGCCAAGGGCAACTACACCGAGATCAATCCGAAGGGTTCCTAAGACCCCTCCCAAGCTTTGTTAGCAACGAACGCCCCGGCTTTGCCGGGGCGTTTTTTGTTGGCGGCGCGTTCATCAAGGAAAGCCGAGCCTGCAAAGGGTTAACGGCCTTTCACGCTATGGAACTTTTTTCCCGGGGTGGTGGAACCAAAGGCATCCGAGCGGTTTTAAACAGTTCGGGGTGGGTTCCATGTCATTGATTTTGCTGCATCACCTGCTGTTCCACCTTGATCTCCGATCGGGCGGCACGTCTTATGGCGCAAATCGCATACCAGCGGCCAGATTCGCGCGACATCGCCTCGAGGAGACACCATGAGTGATCTTTCCCCCGGAGCATCATCTCCGGTCCGCCGCGTCTCCAAAGCCAAAGCCCAGGCCAACGGCACGCCCGACCCGATGCAGGACCTGCTGCACGCGCTGCAGGCGATGCGCTCCGGCGATTTCTCGGTGCGGATGACCGGCGATCATCTCGGCATCGAGGGCAAGATCGCCGACACCTTCAATGAGATCGTCGCCGCCAATCAGAGAATGGCGCAGCAACTGGAGCGCGTCGGACAGGTCGTCGGCCGCGAGGGCAAAACCCGCCAGCGCGTCAAATTCGATCTTTCGAGCGGCTCGTGGGCGGACATGGAAGGGTCGGTCAACACCCTGATCGACGACCTGCTGTGGCCGACCCGCGAAGTGACCCGGGCGGTCGCCGCCGTGGCGCAGGGAGACCTGCTGCAGACCGTGCAACTCGATGTCGATGGCCGCCCGCTGGGCGGCGAATTTTTGCAGTCCGCCAACATCGTCAACACGATGATCAAGCAGCTCAGCGTGTTCACCTCGGAAGTGACGCGCGTGGCGCGCGAGGTCGGCACCGAGGGCAAGCTCGGCGGCCAGGCGCAGGTGCCGGAAGTCACCGGCGTGTGGAAGGATTTGACCGAGAGCGTCAACTCCATGGCCAACAACCTCACCGGCCAGGTCCGCAACATCGCCGAAGTCACCATCGCGGTCGCCAATGGCGACTTGTCGAAAAAGATCACCGTCGACGTGCGCGGCGAGATCCTGCAGCTGAAGGAAGCCATCAACACGATGGTGGACCAGCTGCGCTCGTTCGCTTCCGAAGTGACACGTGTGGCCCGCGAAGTCGGCACCGACGGCAAGCTCGGCGGTCAGGCGATCGTGCCCGGCGTCGCCGGCACCTGGAAGGATCTCACCGACTCCGTCAACGCGATGTGCGGCAACCTCACCGCGCAGGTCCGCAACATCGCCAACGTCACCACCGCGGTTGCCCGCGGCGACCTCTCGCGCAAGATCACGGTCGACGTCCGCGGCGAAATTCTGGAATTGAAAGACACCATCAACACGATGGTGGACCAGCTCAACTCGTTCGCCTCGGAAGTGACGCGCGTCGCGCGCGAGGTCGGCACCGAAGGCAAATTGGGCGGTCAGGCCCAGGTGCCCGGCGTCGCCGGTACCTGGAAGGACCTCACCGACAACGTCAACTTCATGGCGTCCAACCTGACGGCGCAAGTGCGCAACATTGCCGACGTCGCGACCGCGATCGCGGGCGGCGACCTTTCCAAGAAGATCACCGTCAACGTGTCCGGCGAAATCCTTCAGCTGAAGGAAACCCTCAATACGATGGTCGACCAGCTCAACGCCTTTGCCGGCGAAGTGACGCGCGTCGCGCGCGAAGTCGGTACCGACGGGCGGCTCGGCGGTCAGGCCAACGTGCTCGGCGTAGCCGGCACCTGGAAGGATCTCACCGAGAGCGTCAACTCGATGGCGAGCAACCTGACGGCGCAGGTCCGCAACATCGCCGAAGTGACGACGGCGGTCGCCAATGGCGACTTGTCGAAGAAGATCACGGTGGACGTGCGCGGCGAAATTCTGGAGCTGAAGGACACCGTCAACACGATGGTCGACCAGCTCAACGCCTTTGCCGGCGAAGTGACGCGCGTCGCGCGCGAGGTCGGCACCGAAGGCAAGCTCGGCGGCCAGGCGCTGGTGCGCGGCGTCGCCGGCACCTGGAAGGATTTGACCGACAGCGTCAACTCGATGGCCAGCAACCTCACCGGCCAGGTCCGAAACATCGCCGAAGTCGCCACCGCCGTCGCGAAGGGCGACTTGTCCAAGAAGATCACGGTGAACGTGTCAGGCGAAATCCTTCAGCTGAAGGAAACGCTCAACACGATGGTCGACCAGCTCAACGCCTTTGCCGGCGAAGTGACGCGCGTCGCGCGCGAGGTCGGCACCGACGGCAAGCTCGGCGGCCAGGCCGAAGTGCCCGGCGTCGCTGGCACCTGGAAGGACTTGACGGATAGCGTCAACTCGATGGCCGGCAATCTGACCGCGCAGGTCCGCAACATCGCCGAAGTGGCGACCGCCATCGCCGGCGGCGACCTGTCGCGCAAGATCACCGTGGACGTGCGCGGCGAGATCCTGCAGCTCAAGGAAACGCTCAACACGATGGTCGACCAGCTCAACCGTTTCGCGGGCGAAGTGACGCGCGTGGCGCGCGAGGTCGGCACCGAAGGCCGGCTCGGCGGCCAGGCCAACGTGCCCGGCGTCGCCGGCACCTGGAAGGACTTGACCGACAACGTCAACTCGATGGCCGGCAACCTCACCGGCCAGGTCCGCAACATCGCCGAAGTGACCACGGCGGTGGCGAAGGGCGACCTGTCCAAGAAGATCACCGTGGACGTCAAGGGCGAGATTCTCGAGCTGAAGAACACCGTCAACACGATGGTCGACCAGCTCAACGCCTTCGCCTCCGAAGTGACCCGCGTCGCGCGCGAGGTCGGCACCGAAGGCAAGCTCGGCGGCCAGGCGCAAGTGCCTGAAGTCGCCGGCACCTGGAAGGACCTCACCGACAACGTCAACTTCATGGCTTCCAACCTAACGGCGCAGGTCCGCAACATCGCCGAGGTCGCGACCGCGATCGCCGGCGGCGACCTGTCCAAGAAGATCACGGTGGACGTGCGCGGCGAAATCCTGCTGCTTAAGGACACCTTGAACACGATGGTCGAACAGCTGCGCTCGTTCGCGGCCGAAGTCACGCGTGTGGCGCGCGAAGTCGGCACCGAGGGACGGCTCGGCGGCCAGGCGGTGGTGCCCGGCGTCGGCGGCACGTTCAAGGACCTGACCGACAACGTCAATCTGCTGGCGGCCAACCTGACGACGCAAGTCCGCAACATCGCCGAGGTCACCACGGCGGTGGCGCGCGGCGACTTGTCGCGCAAGATCACGGTCGACGTGAAGGGCGAAATCCTCGAACTGAAGAACACCATCAACACGATGGTCGATCAGCTGAACGCGTTCGCCGGCGAAGTCACCCGCGTCGCCCGCGAGGTCGGCACCGAAGGCAAGCTCGGCGGCCAGGCGCAGGTGCCCGGCGTCGCCGGCACCTGGAAGGACCTTACCGACACCGTCAACTTCATGGCGGCCAATTTGACCGAACAGGTGCGCGGCATCGTCAAGGTGGTGACCGCGGTCGCCAACGGCGATTTGAAGCAGGACCTGACGGTGAAATCGAAGGGCGAAGTCGCCGCTCTCGCCGATACCATCAACAACATGACCGAGACGCTGGCGACCTTCGCCGATCAGGTCACCTCGGTGGCGCGCGAAGTCGGCGTCGAAGGACGGCTCGGCGGTCAGGCCAACGTGCCCGGCGCCGCCGGCACCTGGAAAGATCTCACCGGCAACGTCAATTTGCTGGCCGCCAATCTGACCTCGCAGGTGCGCGCCATTGCCGAGGTCGCGACCGCGGTGACCAAGGGCGACCTCACCCGCTCGATCCAGGTCGATGCCCGCGGCGAAGTCGCCGAGCTCAAAGACAACATCAACACCATGATCGGCAATCTCCGCCTGACCACGGACGTGAACTCGGAACAGGATTGGCTGAAGACCAACCTCGCCAAATTCACCAACATGCTGCAGGGCCAGCGCGATCTCACCACGGTCGGCCGGCTGCTGCTCACCGAACTGACGCCGCTGGTGAACGCCCATATGGGCGTCATCTACCGCGTCGAAAGCGAAGACAACCGGCAACTGCGCCTGCTCTCGGCTTACGCCGGCGACGGCAACCACCCTCACCCGCAATTCGTGCAATTCGGCGAGGGACTGATCGGGCAATCCGCACTGGACAAGCGCCAGCGCGTGATCTCGGACATCCCGGCCGACACCGTGCCGATCAATTCGGCGCTGCTCCGCGTGATTCCGAAAAACCTCGTGGTGCTGCCCGTGCTGTTCGAAAACCAGGTCAAGGCCGTGATCGAGCTGTCCTCCGTCAGCTCGTTCACCACCTCGCAGATGACCTTCCTCGAACAGCTCACCGACAGTATCGGCATCGTGCTCAACAGCATCGAGGCCACGATGCAGACCGAAGGCCTGCTGAAGCAGTCGCAGCAGCTCGCCGGCGAATTGCAGACCCAGCAGAAAGAGTTGCAGCAGACCAACGAACAGCTCGAGCAGAAGGCCCAGCAGCTCGCCGAACGCAACGTCGAGGTGGAAAGAAAGAACCAGGAAATCGAACAGGCCCGGCGCGCGCTCGAGGAGAAGGCGACCGAGCTTTCGCTGACCTCGAAGTACAAGTCCGAATTCCTCGCCAACATGTCGCACGAGCTGCGCACGCCGCTCAACAGCATCCTGATCCTCGGCCAGCAGCTCACCGAAAACCCCGACGGCAATCTGTCGGCCAAGCAGGTCGAATTCGCCCGCACCATCCACGGCGCCGGCACCGACCTGCTCAACCTGATCAGCGACATCCTCGACCTGTCGAAGATCGAATCCGGAACGGTGACGGTCGACGCCGAGGAAATCCTCACCTCGAGCCTTTTGGAAACCGTCGGCCGGCCGTTCAGGCACGAAGCCGACAACCGCCAGCTCTCGTTCAACATCAGCGTCGACGAGAACCTCGCGCGCAGCATGGTGACCGATTCCAAACGCCTGCAGCAGGTGCTGAAGAACCTGCTGTCGAACGCGTTCAAGTTCACCGCCGAAGGCGGTGTGCGGCTGACCGTGTCCGCAGCCCTCGGCGGATGGAGCGCGGAGCACCCGATCCTGAACCATGCCCCCGCCGTCGTGGCCTTCGAGGTCACCGACACCGGCATCGGCATTCCGCCGGAAAAGCAGAAGCTGATCTTCGAAGCGTTCCAGCAGGCCGACGCCGGCACCAGCCGAAAATATGGCGGCACGGGTCTTGGCCTCGCCATCAGCCGCGAACTCGCGAGCCTGCTCGGCGGCGAGATTCATCTGCGCAGCGCCCCGGGCAAGGGCAGCACCTTCATCCTGTATCTGCCCTTGAAATATTCCGGGCCCACCGTTGCGCCGCGCATCCCTGCCCCGTCGCCCTATCTGACCGCGCCGGCGCTGCAGGTTGCCGCGACCCAGGAGCGGGTGATCGAGCAACTGCCGGATGACCGGCTCAACCTCGAGGCCGGCGATACCATCCTCCTGATCGTCGAGGACGATCCGCATTACGCGCGGGTGCTGATCGATCTCGCCCGCGACAAGGGCTTCAAGGTCCTGGTCGCCAATCGCGGCGCCGAAGCGCTCGAGCTCGCCAAGCAGTTCCAGCCCACGGCGGTGTCGCTCGATGTGTTCCTGCCTGACATGCTGGGCTGGACCGTGCTCAGCCAACTCAAGCACAATCCGCTGACCCGGCACATTCCGGTGCAGATCATCACGCTCGACGAGGACCGCCAGCACGCGCTGGCACGCGGCGCATTCTCGTTCGTCAACAAGCCGACCACGACCGAAGGCGTCAGTGCCGCACTGTCCCAGATCAAGGAATACGCCAAGCCGCGGCGCAAGCGTCTTCTGATCGTGGAAGACAACGCCGCCGAGCAGATGAGCATCAAGGCGCTGCTCGATCACGAGGATATCGAGATCGTCACCACCGATACCGGCGCCGGCGCCCTCTCGACCCTGCGCGACAACCCCTGCGACTGCGTCGTGCTGGACCTGCGGTTGCCGGACATGAGCGGTTTCGAGGTGCTCGACCAGATCCGCAACGACGAGACGCTGTCGAACGTGCCGGTGGTCGTGTTCACCGGGCGGGAACTTTCCGCCGAGGAAGACGCGGAACTGCACACCATGGCCCGCAGCATCGTCGTCAAGGGCGTGGAATCGCCGGAACGCCTGCTCGACGAAACGTCGCTGTTTTTGCACCGTGTGATCACGGAATTGCCCGTCGAAAAGCAGAGGATGCTGGAGAAGCTCAATAGTTCCGATGAGGATCTCGTTGGCAAGACCGCGCTTCTGGTGGACGACGATGCCCGCAACATCTTCGCGCTGTCGAGCGTGCTGGAACGGCGCGGCATGAAGGTGCTGACGGCGACCACCGGCCATGAGGCCATTGCGCTGGTCGAATCCAATCCCAAGATAGCGATCGTGCTGATGGATATCATGATGCCGCAGATGGACGGCTACCAGACCATCGGGGTCATCAGGCAAAACCCGTCGTTTGGCCGTCTGCCCATCATCGCGCTGACCGCCAAAGCGATGAAGGGCGACCGCGAGAAATGCCTCGAGGCCGGCGCGTCGGACTATCTGGCAAAACCGGTCAACACCGAGCAGTTGCTCCTTGCCATCCGTATGTGGCTCCACCGCTGATGCAGATGATGGACCAAGAGAAAGTAAACATACTTCTGGTGGACGATCAGCCGGCAAAGCTGCTCGCCTATGAGGTCATCCTGAAGGAGCTCGGAGAGAACCTGGTCTCGGCCGCCTCGGGGCGCGAGGCGCTTGAGTTCCTGCTGAAGAACGACGTCGCCATCATCCTGGTCGACGTTTGCATGCCGGAACTGGACGGCTTCGAGCTCGCCGCGATGATCCGCGAACACCCCCGTTTCCAGAAGACGGCGATGATCTTCATCTCGGCGATCCAGGTCAGCGATCTGGACCGGCTGCGCGGCTACGAGATGGGCGCGGTCGACTACGTTCCGGTGCCGGTGGTGCCTGAAGTGCTGCGCGCCAAGATCAAGGTGTTCGCCGAACTCTATCGCAAGACCCGTCAGCTGGAGCGGCTCAATGTCGAGCTCGAGGATCGGGTACGCGCCCGCACCGCCGAACTGGAAGAATCCCATGCGCGGCTCTTGGAAAGCGAGCAGCGCCGGAGCCTGGCGATCGCCGCGGGAAAGATGGGGTCGTGGGATTGGGACTGGGTCAATGGCGACTGGATGTGGGACGAGGGCCAGTATCAAATTCTCGGCGTCGATCCCGGCAGCCTTGAGCTGACACCGGCCAATATTCAGGCCCTGATCCATCCGGACGACGTTCCTGAACTGCACGATGCGTGGGCGAGTTTCGCCCGGGGCGAGAAATCGTACGAAGCGGAATTTCGCGTCATCCGCCCGGACGGCGAAGTGCGCTGGTGCGCGGGAACGGCCGCGGCGAGCACCGACAAGGACGGCCGCGTCATCCGCGTCAGCGGCGTGACGGTCGACATCACCGAACGCAAACAGGCCGAAGAACGCCAAAACCTGCTCGCGCGCGAAGTCGATCACCGCGCCAAGAACGCGCTGGCGCTGGCGCAGTCGATCGTTCGGCTGACGCGCGGCGAAAACGTCAAGAGCTACATCCGCTCGGTCGAAGGCCGCATCACCGCGCTCGCACGCGTGCACACCGTGCTTTCGCTGTCGAGTTGGCAGGGTGCTGAAATAGGCAAGCTGATCGACGAAGAGCTGGCGCCATATTCGATGGGCGATCAGATCGCATTGCGCGGCGCCGAGGTGCAGCTGCAACCGGCGACCGCGCAGACGGTGGCATTGGCGCTGCACGAACTCGTCACCAATTCGGCCAAGTATGGCGCGCTGTCGGCGTTGACGGGCCGGCTATCGGTGAAGTGGGAGCTCGAGTCGGGCCTTCTCGAACTCGTCTGGATGGAGACTGGCGGGCCTGTGGTCGAAAAACCGATATCAAGGGGATTTGGCACACGGAGCGTGATCGCCAGCATCGAGTCGCAACTCGGCGGCAAGGCCGAATTCGATTGGCGTCCCGAAGGTCTCGTTTGCCGGCTGTTGGTTCCGCTGGCGCGCCAGACCGCGCCCGATCCGGCTCCGCCTCGGGAAACCGTGGCGGATAAAGCCGGCAACAGACGCGTTGGAAAATCGGCCCGGCCGTGACGGCTGAAGGGCGGATTACCGCGCGGCCGCCCCGGCAACGGCGCCCGCCGATGGCCGCACCGCTTCCCGGGCCGCGTCGATCGCGCGGATCAGGTCGGTCGGACGAAACGGCTTTTGCAGGCAGACCACGTCAGCCAGTTCAGGTGATTTGGACAGGAAGTCGAGCGCCGTCATGCCGGATATCGCGACAACAGGCAGGTCGGGCACCCGTTCGCGCATCGTCGCGATAACATCGGAGCCGTTCGATCCCTGCAGGAAGATATCGACGATCGCGAGATCGAAATCGGCAGCTTCGAATGCCGTCAATCCCGCATCGGCGGTGGCAGCCTCGACGATTTCGAATTGGTTGATCCGCAGCACGATCGAGATCATCGTGCGCACGTCGGACTGGTCGTCGATCACAAGAACACGGGGCATGCAAAAATTCCCGAACGGCCGTGCAAATAGCCTATGATAAAAGTACCCGACGTAGACGCCACGCCGCGTGGAATATTCAGCGTTTGGGTAAAGGGCCGGTTACCCGGGACCTGTCTTTCCGGCCATGAATTGAATGGGTAGTATGTAACCCTGGGTTGATTCCATCCGGCCCGACCTCATTGTAGACTCGGCGTGCCCATTTCGGCCCCTGAGCAGCTCCGCGTCGCCTGCCTGTTTTTAGTCTGTTAGAGCGTTTTCCAGCGAAGTGGACACCCGTTCGCGTGAAGAAAACGCGTCAAAACTAGAATCTAGAGCCCCGTTCCGATTCCATCGGAACGGAAAGGGCTCTAGTCCTCCCGATCGATATCCGCCTATCGGCTAGATACGCCCCTTCAGTGGATAGGTTAATGTTCGCGCATTTGGTACTGGTCCGATGGCGCGTTCGATGCCAGTTTGCCAGGGACAACGATGCAGACGGCTGACGAACGCAACATCTTTCTATCGACCCTGCCGGCGAGCAGCCGCGATCGCAGGGCTGCGCTGGCAGTGGTCGGCGTCTCGACGGTTCTGTTCGTCCTCGCCGCAGTTTACGCCAGGGTGCCGCTAGCCCCCGTTCCGGCCTTCATTCCAAGTTATCAATCCGCGCTCGCGATCAACGATCTCATCACCGCGATCCTGCTGTTCTCGCAGTTCGCTATCTTACGCTCGCGGGCGCTGCTGCTGCTCGCGAGCGGATATTTGTTCACCGCCGTCGCGGCGATCGTTCACGCCCTGACCTTTCCAGGTGTCTTTGCTCCGACCGGGCTGCTCGATGCCGGCCCGCAGACAACCGCATGGCTTTACCAGATCTGGCACATCGTATTTTCGGTTGTCGTGCTCGGCTATGCGTTCCTGAAAGACAAGGATGGTGGCCCGACAATACCGGGATCCGAGGTACGGGCGATCCTGGGCAGCATCGTTGCGGTCGCGGCTGCCATATCCTTTGCCGCCTGGTTCGTCACCGCCAGACATGACCTGCTGCCTGTCATGATCCGTGGCGGGCATTTCACCTACACCCTGATCGGCACCCTGACGGCGGAAGTGCTCCTCAGCTTCGCGGCGCTGCTGATCCTGTGGCACCGGCGACCGCATTCCGTGCTCGACGTCTGGCTGATGGTCGTGATGTGTGCCTGGATGTACGACATCGCGCTGTCCGGAATTCTCAACGCGGCCCGGTTCGATCTGGGGTTTTACGCCGGCCGGATCTACGGACTTTGTGCGGCCAGTTTCGTCCTCGCAGTGCTCCTGATCGACAATGTCGCCCTGCAAGCCCAGTTGGCCCGGCTGCTCGACAAGCTGCGCCGACAGGCTGCTTCCGAGCGCAGCCTCCACACCGAGCGCGAACGTCTTTTCAGCGCGGTCGTCGAATCCTCCAACGACGCCATCATCACCAAATCGCTCGACGGCATCATCACCGGCTGGAACCGCGCCGCCGAGCGCCTGTTCGGGTTCGTTTCGATCGAAGCCGTGGGCCGGCACGTTGACCTTATTGTTCCGGCAGACCGCCGCGCCGAGGTTCGCAATATCCTCCAACAGGTCCGCCGTGGCGAGAGGGTCGAAGACTTCGAAACGGTGCGTACCCACAAGGACGGGCGAGCGGTGGATGTCTTGCTGACCATCGCGCCGATCCGGTCGGCTGCCGGCGAAATTGTCGGCGCATCGAAGATCGCGCGCGACATTACCGATAGCAAGCGGACGCAAAAGGCGCTCAACCAGGAGATCGAAGAACGCCAACGCATCTTCGAAACCTCGCACGACCTGATCTTCGTCACCGACAGCAGCGGAAATTTCATCCAGGTCAGTCCGAGCGCCAAGATCATCCTCGGTTACGATCCGGCCGAAATGATCGGCCGGAGCGCCATCCATTTCATCCACCCTGAGGATCTCGAGAGCACGCGCAACGAGATGCGCGCGGCGCGGCGCGGAAACCAGCTGCGAAATTTCGAGACCCGCTACATGCACAAGGGCGGACAGTCCGTCACCTTGAATTGGACCGGCACGTGGTCGGAGCCGGTGAAACGGCATTTCTTCATCGGCCGCGACCTCACCGAGAAGCAGGCCGCGGAAGCCCAGTTGCGGCACATCCAGAAGATGGACGCGATCGGCCAGCTGACCGGCGGCGTCGCGCACGACTTCAACAACATCCTGACCGTGATCACCGGGACCATCGGAATCCTGGAGGAATCGGTTGCCGACAAGCCCGAACTCGTCGCCATTACCAGGCTGATCGACGAAGCCGCCGAACGCGGCGCCAACCTGACCAAGCATCTGCTGGCTTTTGCCCGCAAGCAGCCGCTGCAGCCTGTTGAAGTCGACGTCAATGGGCTGGTGCTGGAGGCCGCCAAACTGCTGCACCCGACGCTCGGCGAAAACGTCGAGATCACGCCGCTGCTGGCCGAGGATGCATGGACAGCCCTGGTCGATCCGAACCAGCTCTCGACGGCGGTGCTCAACCTTGCCCTCAACGCGCGCGACGCCATGCCCAATGGCGGCAAGCTCGCGCTCGAGACCGGCAACATCTTTCTCGACGAGAACTACGCCGGCATGCACAGCGAGGTTGTGCCCGGCCATTATGTGATGGTCGCGGTGAGCGATACCGGCACCGGAATCCCCGCAGCGCTGATCGAGCGCGTGTTCGATCCCTTCTTCACCACCAAGGAGGTCGGCAAGGGCACCGGCCTCGGGCTCAGCATGGTGTTCGGTTTCGTCAAGCAGTCAGGCGGCCATATCAAGATCTACAGCGAGGAAGGCCACGGCACATCGGTCAAGATGTACCTGCCGCGCGCTACGGGATTGAACCAGACCGCCGCCGAAGCCGCGATATCAGCCAATGTCGAGGGCGGCACCGAGACCGTTCTCGTCGTCGAAGACGATTCGCTGGTGCGCCGTTACGTGATGACGCAGATCGAAAGCCTCGGCTACACCACGCTCGAGGCGGCCAATGCCAGCGAGGCCCTGCAGATCATCGATACCGCCCCGACGCTGCATTTGCTCTTCACCGACGTCATCATGCCCGGCATGATGAATGGCCGCCAGCTGGTCGACGAGGCGCTGAAACGGCGCCCGTCGCTGAAGACCCTGTACACCTCAGGCTATACCGAAAACGCCATCGTTCACCACGGCCGCCTCGATTCCGGCGTGCTGCTGCTCGCCAAGCCGTACCGCAAGTCCGAACTCGCCAGGATGTTCAGATTGGCGCTTGGCAGTTGAAGCCTTGTTGACGGCCAATATATCGGCGAGGATGACCAGGTATCGATGGCCGCAATCGGTGCGGACTTGAACGGACCGGCATCTTGAAAAACCTTCTCACCGACATTTCCGGCGTTCGCGTCGGCCACGCCGAAGACGCTTCCGTCGCGTCCGGCGTGACTGCAATCATTTTCGATAACCCCGCGACCGCGTCGATCGATGTCCGCGGCGGCGGCCCCGGCACCCGCGATGAAGCCCTGCTCAAGCCTGAAGCCACGGTCGAGGCCGTCGACGCGATTACGCTCTCCGGCGGTTCCGCGCTTGGGCTGGATGCCGCGGGCGGCGTGCAGGCCTGGCTCGCCGAACAGGGGCGCGGCCTGCGGATCCGCGAAGCGATTATCCCGATCGTGCCCGGCGCGATCTGCTTCGATCTTCTCAACGGCGGCAACAAGGCCTGGGGACGTTTCCCGCCCTATCGCGATCTCGGCTATGCCGCCGCCTGCGCGGCTGGCACCGATTTCGCGCTCGGCAGCGTCGGCGCCGGGCTTGGCGCCACCACCGCCAATTTCAAGGGCGGCCTTGGTTCGGCCTCCGCGCAAACCGAAGACGGCGTCATGGTGGCGGCGCTTGCGGTGGTCAATGCCGTCGGCAGCGTGACGGTCGGCGACGGGCCGTGGTTCTGGGCGGCGCCGTTTGAAATGGGCGGCGAGTATGGCGGACGCGGACTGCCGCCGTCATTCACAAAAGACATGCTGAAGGCGCGGCTCAAGGGTGGCCCGGAACCGATCTCCGGAGAAAACACCACGCTGGTCGTCGTCGTCACCGACGCGGTGCTGACGAAAGCGCAGGCCAAGCGCCTCGCGATGATCGCACAAACCGGCATGGCGCGCGCGATCTACCCGGTGCATGCGCCAACCGACGGCGATGTGGTGTTTGCGGCGGCGACCGGCAGGAAGCCGGTCGATCCGCGGCACGGCCTCACCGAACTCGGGATGGTGGCGGCCAACGTGGTCGCCCGCGCGATCGCGCGCGGCGTCCACCAGGCGACCGCGCTGCCCTTTCTGGGCGCGCTACCGGCGTGGAGGGATCGCTTCGGCTAGGTCGCACTCCGAAGCTCATCGCCGGGTCTCTAGACTAGTTTAGGCGCTCAACGAGAGCGACGCGGTGGCCGAGGCCGAAATCGCCTGCGCCTGACGCTGGATCATCTTCTCGATGATATTATACGACGATGTTGCGGCGCTCGAAGCGCTCGCCGATGCAGCCGACGTCATCGTAACCTTGGAACCGTCCGCATAGGTCAGCGATGTCGTCACCGAACCGTCGCTGTTGGTGACGGACGTACTGGATGCGCCCTGCAGCGCCTGCATCAGGGGATCGGAATTCGATCCGCCCTCGCCCGAACCGCTGGCGGCGCGATGGTGGCGGCCCTTGCCGCCCTTCAGCGCCGACGCCAATTCGCTAAGACTGACCGAGCCGTCGCCGTCCTTGTCGAGCTTGCCGAAGACGCTGTCGGCATTATCCAGATTGGTGCCGCCGGCGCCCAGCGCGCCCTCGAATTCCGATTTGGTGATCTTGCCGTCGCCATTGCCGTCGATCTGCGCGAACAGGCTCTTGAGCGCGTCCGAGCGGCTCGTGGGCTCCTGTGAGGTCGATCCCGTGGTGGACTGGCTTTGCGCGGCCAGCAGCGCGCTCATGGTTGCCGGCGAGATCTGCGAACCGCCGTTGCCTCCGGCGCTGCTGCTCGAACCGGTCGAGGCCGAGGCAGTCGCGAAGGAGTCGAACAGGCTTGTCTTGGCAGTTCCGGTGGCTTTTGCGGACGACGACTTCGAGGAAGTCAGCGCCTGGAGGGCATCGATCGCCGATGACGCGGCACCAAGAGCAAGCAACATGACAGAACCCCAACAACGCCGCAGAGCGCGGCCCTTCGTTCATGCCGGTTCCTCAGCAAGCGCCATGCCACGGCGAGAAACCCAACAAAACCGCGGCTTTCCTGATCTTGCCCGGGCCGTCGAGGCAGGAACCTGCCCGGCAATAGCTGCCCGCCGCGGCAGATTTTTCCGCTCGACCAGAGTCATCGCAGCCGCATTGCCCCCGGCCGCCCTGCATGATACGCGGGGGAATCCGTCCCTTGTGCACCGGAGCGCACATGTCCCAGCAATTTGCCTCGCGTCCGCTCGTCATTGCCCCGTCGATCCTCGCTTCGGATTTCTCCAGGCTGGGCGAGGAAGTCCGCGCGGTGGACGCCGCCGGCGCCGACTGGATCCATCTCGACGTGATGGACGGGCACTTCGTGCCGAACATTTCCTACGGCCCCGACGTCATCAAGGCGATGCGCCCGCATACCAAGAAGATCTTCGACGCGCATTTGATGATCGCACCGTGCGATCCCTATCTCGAAGCCTTCGCCAAGGCCGGCTGCGACCAGATCACCGTCCACGCCGAGGCGGGTCCGCATCTGCATCGCTCGCTGCAGGCGATCCGCGCGCTCGGCAAGAAGGCCGGCGTCTCGCTCAATCCGGGCACGCCGGTAAGCGCAATCGAATACGTCATCGACCTGATCGACCTCGTGCTCGTGATGTCGGTCAATCCCGGCTTCGGCGGCCAGGCCTTCATCCGCTCGGCGCTCGGCAAGATCAGCGACATCCGGGCGATGACCGCGGGCCGTCCGATCGATATCGAGGTCGACGGCGGCGTCGGTCCTGACGTCGCGGGCGAACTCGCCGCCGCCGGCGCCAACGCGCTGGTCGCGGGCTCCGCGGTGTTCAAGGGCGGCACCGTGGAAGCCTACAAGACCAACATATCCGCGATCCGCAATGCGGCGGCGATGGCGCGCGGCGAAGCGATCTAGCTCAGTCAGGACGTCGTCGCCGATGCCTTCCGGATGATGTCGTGCACCACACGCACATCGGGAACGGCCTTCATTCTGATAGCCGCATAGCTAACCGCGTCCCCGGCATGGTCGGCTTGGTTTCGCTAAATTGGAATGTCCGCTCGCGTCAGAAATAGCGCTTGAATCACGGCCAAACCGATGCCTTCAACCGGCAAAACCGGACAACCGGAACTGCCGAGATTACCCCGTGACCGGACATGCTGCGGACGTGTCAAAATCGACGCGAACGACCCGAAGCGGACTTACCATCGCGGCACGATAACCCGGTGGTGGCCTTCGATATTCTGGGCAAGCGATCATTGATGGCGAGGATGCCGTCGTCCACGAAGGCCGTACCAACTTCTCCGAGCTGCAGGCTGCATTCGCCAAGGGCGACAGCACGTCGTGGGATCGTCATCGTCAGTCCACCGCGGTGCGCGCCCATATCCTTCTTGACTACTCAATAAGACATATTGCCGCAGGCGGCGCGCATTTCTGGCAAACCGAGCTGTCAATGCCGCATAACGCCACACCGACCTTCTTTTGCGTGTGCGTACTCAGAAACCGGATGGCCGGTTTCTCGCTCCAACGGCGTGATGGCACATAAGCCGGAGGTCATCGACGGAGGGGAGACGACAAGGTTGTTTTTGCTACGGCCAAGTGGAGCGCCACGGGCAAGGACAAGGAGGCAAGCCCATGCCTCTTAGCGGTCTTGCAATGCGCGTGTTCGAGCGCCATTCGAGATCATCGGGCTGAATGCGTGGGCCGCAATGTCGCGGCGCACTGGCCCCCACCACAATGAGCTAGGGCTAGGCGAAAGCTCGCAGCAGGGCTGCGAGCCTTATGCGTTCTCGCGGAATTTACCAGACAATTTTGAGGTAACTTCATGAACCAACCAACCAAGAGACTTTACCGCGACGACCTTGTGGAAGTGAAGGCGCCGGACGAAATCCTGCAAACCCTGGATGCCAACGGAGCATTGGACCATCTGCCGTTCATGCCGGAAATGATACAATTTTGTGGGCGAAGATTTAGGGTCTCAAGACGAGCATTGCCGATATGCTTCTCAGGACCAGGCTCGCCCCGGGCGTTCAGAGCCGATGACGTTGTCACCCTCGATGGCGTCCGCTGCTCCGGCGCCGCCCACGACGGTTGTCAGAAGGCGTGCGTAATTTTCTGGCGCGAAGCCTGGCTCAGAAAAGTCGAAGACACGACAGGTCAATCGCAGGTGGATTTGCGAAGTTTGGATCGATTGCGAACCCGCCTCAAAGTGTCGATCGGAGCGAAGACCTACATTTGTCAGGCTAGTGAATTGTTGAAAGCAACCGATCCCCTGTCGCGGTGGGAAAAATTAGGAAGACTTTTGAGCGGACTCCGTGCGGGCAATTTCACCGCCCTGCAAATGGCACAACACAGTGGAATATGGCTATTTCTGAAATTTCGTCGGATGTTGGTCGGCGAGTATCCGCGCGGAAGCAGCAAGTCCACGCCGGTGGAAAGCCTGAACCTCCAGCCCGGCGAATGGGTCGAAGTGAAATCGATGCAGAGCATCATTGAGACCTTGGACGTGCGCGGGCTTAATCGCGGGCTGTGGTTCTCGCCTGACATGCGTCGATCATGCGGCCAGCGGCGTCGGGTGAAGGGGCGGCTCGACAAGATAATTGTGGATGGTACAGGACAGATGACGCCGCTCCGCAACACGGTGTGTCTCGAGGACTCGACCTGCGGATGCTCTTACATGGGCTTTGGCATGGGGGGGTGCTCGCGCTGCGAACTCACCTATTGGCGCGAGATTTGGCTTCGCCGATCCGATGAACAAAGTGACCCCGTTCCAATATATCGGGGTTTTGTTTCAACTTAGATCGCCGGAGCTAATTAACAGTGTTCCCGTCGCCGGCGTCACGACCACCGCACGATTATCAGAGCTTCTCGAAGCAGCCGCTTGTCGCATTCCTGCTGATGACAGCGGAGGACGAGCAGATCGGCGGAAGCGTTCGCGCACAAGAAGCGGACTTGCCCTAGCGGCACGATAATCCAGCGGTGATGCCTTGGCCGCTACCCTCGTGATACGATTCCGAGAAAAGACTATCACGGGGTTAGCATGGAGAATACGGAGTAAGGTCGATCGTTGTCGTGACTACGACCCCAACTGGCCGACCTTGTTCAAGCAGGAGCGCACCAGGATTAAGAATGCTCTTGGCTCGTTCGCTTTGGCCATTATCGCGATAGCTTGTACCAATCTTGATGTCGACTATTGGCACGAAGCGGAAGAGCCGGGCCGATCTGGCCATGTCCGTTGACGGGGGTAGACCGGAAGTCGCTGGCCGACCGTCAGACCGACGCGATTGACCCAACTGAGACATCAGACCGCTTGAGCTGTGCGGAGAATTGCTTACGCTCGCGTTGAGATCATCGAGGGCGAGATTTGCAATGAAACGACGCGAGTTCATCTCGCTTCTGAGCGGCGCGGCGGCTGGTTGGCCGCTTGCGGCGCGCGGGCAACAGTTGGGAAAGGTGTGGCGGATCGGGTATTTGGGATTTGGCCCGGCGTCCAATTGGACGAGCGAGGTTGAGGCTCTGCGGAGCGGCTTGCGTGCTCTCGGCTACGTTGAGGGCAAGAATATTCTCATTAAGTTCCGATGGGCGGAGCGGGCTGACCAGACGCTTGATCTCGCCGCCCAGCTCGCCAGCATGAATGTTGATGTTATTTTCGCACCTGCCTCAACCCATGTTGAAGCTGCCCGAAAGGTGACCAAAACGATCCCGATTGTCTTCGCAACACATGCGGACCCCGTCGGTCTTGGGGATGTGGTGAGTCTCTCGCGGCCGGGCGGCAATATCACCGGACTTTGGATGCTTCTCACTGAACTCTCCGTTAAGGAGCTGGAGATTTTGAGAGAAGCCTTGCCACACGCAACGAGGATCGGTGTTCTCTGGAATCCCACGACCCCCTCTCATCCAACCGCTATCAAGGCGATGGAGGCTGCGAGCGAAAAACTCGGCGTCGAGCTGGTCATAACTCCCGCTGGAACCATCGCGGAAATCGAGGGAGCATTCTCGACAATGACTCGAGAAAGCGTCCGTGGTATTCTCGTCTTGGGGTCCCCGATCTTCAACGCACAGGGACCACTCTTGGCCGAATTGCAGTTGAAGCACCAGCTGCCCGCGATCTTTGCGTACAGACCAAACGTGGACGCGGGTGGTCTTATGAGTTATGGCGCGGATTTCAACGACCTCTATCGACGCGCGGCAACGTACATTGACAAGATTCTCAAAGGCACAAAACCGGCAGACCTTCCAGTGGAGCAAGCGTCAAAATACGTACTGGTAGTCAACCTCAAAACTGCGAAGGCACTTGGCCTGATCATTCCGCCGACCTTGCTCGCTCGCGCCGACGAGGTGATCGAATAGACGGATTGATGTCGCCTGAAGAGCCGGGCCGATCTGGCGATGTCCGTTCAATGGGGTAGACCGGAAGTTGCCGTGGTCCGGCCAAACCGACGCGAATGACCCAACTGCGACATAAGCTGGCTTGAAAGTCCGCGGCGCAGCGTTCTCCCGCGTAATGGTGATCTGTGCTACCGTATGCTCGGGAGCATAGGAGCGGAAACCAACTCCCTCCTCGCCCCCTGGGAAGTAGCCCAGGAGGAAGCTCTATGTTCGACATGAGAAGGCGGGAGTTCATCACGCTGCTCGGCGGCGCGGCGGCGTCAGTCGTTTGGCCGCTGCCACTCGGCGCCCGACAGTCTTCTGCGCGAATACCGCGCATCGGCTATCTAACCTTGAGTCCGATTTCGGACAAACCGTCTCCCGAACGCGCAGCATTCCTACAGGGTTTGCGCGAACTCGGCTACATCGAGGGCGAAACCATCAAAATCGAATATAGCTCGGCCGAGTCTTATCCTGAACTGCTGCCTGATGCGGCGGAGACGCTGGTCGAGAAAGGAGTCGATCTGATCGCGGCTACCGGCGTGGTCCCCGCATTGGCCGCCAAGCAAGCGACTCAAGCCATCCCTGTGGTTTTCACATATGTCTCGGACCCGGTGGGGAACGGACTGGTCGCCAGCCTCGCCAGCCCTGGGGGGAACGTCACCGGTATCTCGGCTATGCAACCGGAACTCGCCGGCAAAAAGGTAGAGCTCCTGAAGGAGGTGCTACCAGCCCTGTCGCGCGTCGCTGCACTTTGGACTTCGGCTCATCCGGCGCATATGCGCGAGCTGGAAGAGGCTCAGGCCGCCGCTCGGCGCCTAGGAATCTTGCTCGAGCCCTATGATGTGACGCGGCTCACGAACCTCGAACGCGCCTTCGCGGAAATCAAATCCGACCGGCCGCACGCGATGCTGACCTTTTTCGATTATAGAACCCTGGCTTACCGCAGCATGATCGCAGAGTTCGCCGTAAGTCAGCGGCTGCCGACGATCTTTTCATCCCGGTTATTCGTGGACGCGGGTGGTTTGATGTCCTACGGGCCGGACGCGCAAGAAAGCTTCCGTAGCGTGGCGCGCTACGTGGACAGAGTCCTCAGGGGAGCAAAACCGAGCGAGCTTCCAGTAGAGCAGCCGACGCGCTTCGAACTTGTGGTGAACTTCAAGATAGCGACGATTCTCGGAATTAAAGTCCCGCCCTCCGTCCTTCTGCGAATCGACCGCGTGATCGAATGATTCCGCAGGGTATCTGCGGACCTTGGCTCGAAGATCTTCTATCCGGCCATGGAGTTCAGGCGCCGACCAAGTTCGAGCTGGTCATCAACCTCAAGAAGACAGTGAAGGTGCTCTGCATCGACGTGCCAACTACCCTGCTCGGCGCACGCGACGAAGTGATCGAGTAAGTTGGCTTAGTTTGCTGCATCTGCTCAGGTCTGGAATTGGCACTTTTCGGACATGGAGCGATGTCCGACTTGAGTCCGTTGTGCGCACCAAAGCGGACTCCACCGACGACTACAGATTTACGGGTTCACGCCCTGGCGAGCGACGCCGTTTCTGCTTGCTGCCAATTCGTCGGGTGGGCAAAGGCGCGCTGGCGCCGTGCTCACCATCTTTCTGTCGGTGGGCACGCGGAGCCTGCCGTCCGGCGCGCATTCGCCCGACCCGTTCGCTTTGCCCACCCTACGATTCCTCAACTAGTCTAGGCCAGCGTATGGACGATCACCGGTCCGGCAACCGCCGTCGCTGGTCCGGTGAGCAGCGGCGTCAGGTTCTGCTCGATCCACGCGATCCCGCGCCGGTTCGACTCCTCCGCGCCTGCGTAATTGTTGAAGATGCTGATCGCCGTCACGGTGTCGTCGGGCGCATAGACCACGTAGTAGGCCATGAAACCTTCGACATCACTGATGATCGGGATGGCGCCTTCCTTGATCCTGCGTGCCAGTTCTTCGGCCATGCCGGTCTTTGCCTTGCCCTGACGAATGGCGGCATACATGGGAGATCCTCCTTCACCGGTAGCAGAAGCCCCACGCCGCATATTACGCCATCCCCGGCGACCGCGCCATCCAACGTTGCGGTCCGAACCATTCTTGCACCGCAAGCGACCAAACGGCATGAGCATGGATGAAATTCGATCGACGCTGTTTTCCGCGACGCTGCAGCGGTTGCTTGCCGAGGCACTGCAACGCGGCGAACGCGTGCTCTGGCAGGGCCAGCCCGACGCTGTCGCCGACATGATGATGTGGCGGTTTCTGTGGTGGATCGGATTCCCGTGGCTGACGCTCGCCGTCGTCGCGACCGCCAAAGGCTGGATCGATCAATCGGCGATGTTCTTTCTGCTGTCCGGCGTCATAATGATCGCGGCCCCCTTGGTGATGCTGCTGTACGATTGGCAGACGCTATGCGTGATCACCAATCGCCGCGCGCTGATTTTGCGCACGGCCTGGGGCAGGCCGACCGTCAAGGGCACCTCGTTCAAGGACATGGACGCGACATTCGAAATCCTCGACATTGGCCGCGGCGCAGGCCACCTGAATTTCGCGTCCGGTGTTTCGACCCGGTCGCCCGATACCGACTACACCGGCCGCTACGGGTTTCGTGGCATTCGAAATCCCTCCGCTGTGCGGGACATTCTCGAGCGCGCACGTAGCGGAAACTCGCAGCGCGACTAGAGCATGATCCGGAAAAGTGGGAGCCGGTTTTCCCTCGCGACAAACGCGCAGCGTTTGCGCGGAGATCATGCTCAAACAAAAGACTAGAGCGGGATGATGAATCGAAGAGAAATCATCACGCTCTAGCGTTTCCGCCAAATCCCGCTTGCGAGACCGCGCCATCCAACGTTGTGGCGACGCGGTCCGAACCATTCCTGCACTGCAAGCGACCAACGGGCATGAGCATGGATGAAATCCGATCGACGTTGTTTACCGCGAAGCTGCGATGGCTGCTGGCCCAGTCACTGCAACGCGGCGAGCGCGTGCTGTGGCAGGGGCAGCCCGATGGTATTGCCCGCATGATGTTTTGGCGATTTCTGTGGTGGATCGGAATTCCCTGGCTGGCTCTCGTCGCGATTGCGGTCACCAGAGGCTGGATCGCTGAATCGGCCATGTTCCTCCTGGTGCTCGGGGTAGCGATGGTTGGCGCACCTCTGTTGGTGCTGCTGCACGACCTGCAGACGCTGTACGTGATCACCAATCGCCGCGCGCTGATCGTGCGCACCTTCGGCAAGCCAACCGTGACCGACACCTTGTTCAGCGATATGGACGCGACCTTCGAGATCCTCGACATTGGCCGCGGCCCCTGCGCCCTGTATTTCGCGTCCGGCATTTCGCCCCGTGCTGCCGATACCGATCACACCGGCCATTATGGGTTTCACTGCATTCGAGACGCCGTAGCGGTGCGCGATATCCTCGAGCGTGCACGTCGCGAAGACGCGGCCCGGTCGGCCGGCACTCGCCAAAGTTCCGCTCGCGGCTGATGGAACCCGAAGCGTCATCGTCTTGACCATGAAGCTTCATCGTCTGGCCACGAAGGTTCATGGTCTGGCCATAAAGCCGTAACACCGTCGCAGCTCATTCTCGACGGAACCAGCCCATGACCAAAGCCCTCACCGCAGCCGCCATGATCCTGCTGCTTGCGCCCTCCGTAGCCTTTGCGCAGCACCGGGCTGGCGACGCTGCATTGGGCGCGGTGTCGGGCGCTGTGGTGCTCGGGCCGATTGGCGCAGTCGCAGGCGCCTTCATCGGCTATTCGGCTGGGCCTGCGATCGCACGGTCCTGGGGAATTGATCGGTCCGGATCGCAGCGTCCGCGCCGGCAAGCCTCGAAAGAGCGCGTGCGTGGCGCGCGAGCGGAAGTTGTTCGCGAAACCAGGCCCGCCACCGCTCGCGTCGAAAAAGATGCGCGTGTCGCGACGACCAGAAACGAAGCCAGCAATGCAGCGCCGAGCGCGAGGCCATCGCCGCCCGCGGCAACGACATCGGCGCCTGCGGCGACGACAGCAGCGCCTGCGGCAACGTCACCACCGCCTGTGCAGACACTCGAGTGAGTCCGGCGCGTAGCTGACGTCGACAATCCGCTGGCTCGCGAATAGTGCCGTCGCGCAGCTTACGCACCGCACCTGCAGCAATTCATATTGCGCCGCCGCATGCACAAACTTCGTGCGGGCTACCGTAGAAGTCCGGTCTTCACGTATTCAGGCAAATCACGCACAACGCGCTTCCGAATTTCGCGGAGGGCGGCATCATGACGATGACATTTGTCTGGACCGGCGTGGCGTTGTGGTTGGCCCTGAATGCAGCCGTCACCGTTTGCCTGGTAGCGGCAGAGCCCGGCACAAAGCGGCGCACAAACAATCGCGTTCCCCGCTGGATGTGAGCCATGGGCGTGATCGCCAGGCGATCGGTGAGGCGCAAGCGCCTGATCGCGCGGCGCCCGCGTCCCGATCTCGAATTCTTCTTCAGCCGGTACGAGCGGCGCCGGCCGGCGATGGACCGGCTCGATAGCGGTTCCCGGTCCGATCTTTACGAATTGGAAAGCCGGACGCGGTTACAGGATCGCCGTTAATACCGTTCCCCCAAGTCGAAGCCGGCCTGTTCGCATTTTTGCGCCGTGCGTGGGAACTGTTCGCTCAACCTGAGAATTTTACAGCCAAAGAATTTCGAGAGAGCCATGAATCCGCTTTGTCCAAGCTGTCTGAACGAGATGTCGAAGACGGCGTCGTCGCGCAACATGTTCCGTTGCGAACCCTGCCGCGAAATCATCCAGTTCTTCGAGGTCTGGCAGGATCGCGACACCAAGCCGCCACGCGACGAGAAGCGCCCGATCGATCAGGTTCGCGCCGCCTGACGCCAGACTGCCCAAGCTGCCTGTGCACCCGGCGCTGGTGCGGAACCGCTATTCCTTCCGGCGCAAGATCATGCCGCCGTGATGCAGCACGCCGTCGATGAATTCGCCATCGGCGGTGAAACCGGTGTCATCCCAATAATCGATGTGATTTCCCCTGACCTCATAGCGTCCCTGGTAGGCGCTCTCGCGATTGCCGCGGGCTTCGTCGTAGCGGCCGTTCGGAAGCAGGTTGTGACGGATGTTCCCGTCGGCCGTGATCCACATCCCCGCATAGGGATGGTTTTGTGCCGGCTGGGCAGCAGATTTTTGAACGGAATTCATCTGAGCAAGACCTTTCTCGAGGGAGAACACGACAGCACCGGCGAACAATGCGATGGCTGCAAGCATGCAACGGCGCGTAGGCGGTTGCCTGTGAAAACCAAAACCCATTTCTGCCTCCTTATTTGCAGGCTGTCGGCCGGATGACGATCTCGTTGACGTCGACGTCCTCGGGCTGTTCGATGGCGAAGCGGACGGCGCGACCGATCGCATCCGGCTGCAGCGCAATGGCCCGATAGGTCTTCATCGCTTCCGCCGCTACCGGATCGGTAATTGTGTCGGCAAGCTCGCTCTCGACCACGCCGGGATGGATGCAGGTGACGCGAATGTTGTTGTGTTCCTGCCGCAACCCGTCCGAGATCGCGCGCACCGCATATTTGGTCGCGCAATAAACCGCAGCGGTCGGCGATACCGAGAGCGCGCCGATCGAGGCGATGTTGATGACATGGCCGGAACCCCGGGCCGCCATCTCCGGCAGCACCGCGGCAATGCCGTGCAGCACGCCCTTGATGTTGACGTCGACCATGCGATCCCACTCATCGACCTTCATCGAGGCCATCAGCGAAAGCGGCATGACGCCGGCATTGTTGACGATGACGTCGACGCGGCCCCAGGCCTCGCGCGCCGCTTCGGCGAACGCGGCGACATCGGCGCGGTCGGTGACGTCGACGCGGCGCGGCATGGCCTCCCCGCCCCTGGCCCTGATTTCCTCCGCGAGCGCGTCGAGCCGGTCGGTGCGGCGCGCACCAAGCATGACCTTCGCGCCGGCGGCGCCGAGCTCCCGGGCAATGGCGGCGCCGATGCCGCTCGAAGCGCCCGTGACAAGGATGACTTTGTTGAGCGACATGATTTGTCTTCTTCCTGGCTGAGTTTGCGAGCCGCCATTGGGCGGTTGCCAGGAAGCTAGATCCAGCCCATTGTCGCCGGAAGCCGACTATTTCTTCCCAACATAGAAAGAAAATCTAACCAATGGAGCCAGACCTCAACGCGCTGGCCGTCTTCGCCCTCGTGGCCGAGGAGCGGAGTTTTCGCGCGGCGGCCGACCGCCTCGGCGTCACGCGCTCGGCGGTCAGCCAGACGATCCGGCGGCTGGAAGAGACGCTCGGCATTGCACTGGTGCAGCGCACGACCCGCAGCGTCAGCCTGACCGAGGCCGGCGAACGCCTCTTTGCCGAGACGGCGCCCGCGATTGCAGAGATGCGCGCGGCCATCGAGACGACAGGGAATTTGCGCGGGCTGCCGCGCGGGCAGCTGCGGCTGGCCGTCTCATCGATCGCGGAGCGCTTTCTCGCAGGCCCGTTCCTGGCGGCGTTTGCCGAGGCCAATCCGCAAATCCAGATCGACATCACCGTGACCGACGAGGAATTCGATATCGTCGCCGAGGGATACGATGCCGGGGTGAGACTCGGCGAAGTGATCGAGCAGGACATGATCGCGGTGTCCGTCGCGGGCGACGAGCGCCAGCTTGCGGTTTGCGCACCGGCGTACCGCGACCGGTTCGGAGCGCCTTCGCATCCGAGCGAGCTTGCAGGCCATCGCTGCATCGGCTGGCGCCCCGCGCCCAAGGTCGCACCCTATCGCTGGGAATTCGCCGAGCGCGGCAAGGAGTTCAGCGTCGCCGTCGCACCCGAGATCACGACCAACGACATGGCGCTGATGATCAAGCTCGCCGTCGCCGGCTATGGCATCACCTTTGGCATGGAAGCGAGCTTTCGCGCCTCGATCGAGCGCGGCGAGCTCGTGTCGGTTCTGGAAGAATATTGCCCGCGCTTCGCCGGCTTCTATTTGTATTATCCAAGCCGACGCAACACGGCCTCGAAGCTGCGCGCGCTGATCGATCACGTGCAGCGCTTCAGATGACGCCTTAAGCCTCGATCGCCTTCGGCGTGCTGCTGCTCTTATCTTGCGCCACGGCCGAGCGCGGCGGCCGCACCACGGTCACCGTGCAGGCCGCCTCAGCCGCGACCTTGGCCGAGACGCTGCCCAGAAACGTCCGCATCATCGAATTCTGGCGCGCGCCGATGACAATATGGTCAACGCGGTTGACTGCGGTGAATTCCAGAATCGCCGATGCCGGATCGATCGCCTCCAGCACATGCACCGTGAGCCGGCTCTCGTCGAGTTTCAATGGCGAGGCCCAGTGCCGCAGCGCCACCAGCCGGTCGATGTGCTTGTTGTTGCCCTGCTCGTCGAGCGTCCGGTCGATGGTGATGCGGCCGAGTTTCAGCACGTTGATGCAGGCGAGCCGCGCCGACGGCAGCGTCGCCAACAACTGCTCGGCGGTCGCGCGCAGGCATTCATTGAGCGGTCCCGAGCCTTCTTCGGTATCGATGGCGACCGCCACGATCGGCCCCGACGCCAGTTGCGCTGCGACATCCGATTTGGGTTTCGGCAGCGTCAGCCCGCGATTGAAGCGGCGGCGCCACACCGTGGTGAGCGGATCGCGCTGGAGGCGTTCCGACCGCGCGGTGAGCTTGACTTGATCCGGATGCGCCAGCTCGAACGCCAGTTGCGACGCCGTCGGGTGACGCCAGACCGGTTCGATTTCCAGGCACCGCAGCACGATTTCCTGCAGCCAAAGCGGATAGTCGGGCTTGAGCTTTCGCGGCGGATAGGGATCGCGCCACAGCCGCCGCTTCATGCCGCGCAGGGTTTCGCTTTCGCCGAACGGCCGCACGCCGGTGGTGAAGAAATACAGGAGCACGCCGAGTGAAAACAAATCGCTGCGCGGATCGTCGCGCACGCCGAGCAGGCGCTCCGGCGCCATGTAGGGCGCGGTGCCGTAGGGCAGACGAAATTCTTCCTGCAAGAGATCAGGCAATTGATTGTGATGCGACAGCCCGAAATCGATCAGCACGGCCTCGCCGCTGTCGCGAAACATGATGCTGCTCGGCTTGATGTCGTGATGGATGACGTTCTGGCGGTGCAGATCGGCCAGCGCGGTGGCGATCTTGCCGGCGATCACCCTCGCCTCTTCATACGGGATCGGCAGATCGCCGAGCCGGTCATAGAGCGTTTTGCCGGGGATGCGCTCGATCACCACATAAGGCTGCCGGTCGAAATCGCCGGAGCCGAAACAAAGCGGCACGTGCGGGCCGGCGAGTCGCGGCACGATCATCTGCTCCATCTCGAAAGAGACGATCGCCGCCGGATCCTCGCCCTCGGAAATCCTCGGGATCTTCATCAGAGCGGCACAGTGATGCCGGGATGGGTCACGCTCCACAGCGTCGCCATGCCGCCTTGATGGACGCGCTCGCCGATCGCAAAACCGTCGAGCTCTGCGCCCGGCTCAATCGAAGGCTTCGCCATCTCAGCGCCCCTCGAGCAGACGATCGGCCAGCCAGCGCGGCAGGCCGTTGGCGCGAATCCGGTCCGCCGCGGTCTCGACGTCATACGGCACGCGGCAATAGGTAATCTCGCGCGTCGCGGTATCGAGCATCGCAAACGCCGCCGCCGGATTGCCGTCGCGCGGCTGTCCGACCGAGCCGACAACGGCCAGCCAGCGCCGGCCGCCGAGCAGTTGCACCGGTACATCAGAGGTCGGCACGAAACCCGTCATCTTCGCCGCCGACGACATCGAATAGAGCGCGGGCTGATGGATGTGCCCGCAGAAGGTAACGTGAGCGTCGGTGGCCTCGATACTGCGGGCGGCTTCCGAGGTGCCCTCGACGTAGCGCCAGCGCGCCGGATGACTTGCTTCGGAATGCACGTAGAGGCGATCGTCTTCCTGTTGCGTCAGCGGCAATTCGGCGAGGAACCGCCGCTGCGGCGCGCTGAGGCGCCCGCGCGTCCATTCGATCGCGGCCTGGGCCGCGCCATTCATGGTCTCGGAGGGCGTGCCGATGGCGTTGTCGTGGTTGCCGCGCACGGCGATGGCGCCGTCATGGACGAGGTCCATCACGGTCTCGACCGCCCATTCGGGATCGGCGCCATAGCCGACGACGTCGCCGAGGCAGATGATCCGCTCGGCGCCCCGCGCGCGCGCCGCCGCAAGGCAGGCGCTGAACGCCTGCCGGTTGGCATGGATATCCGCAAACACCGCAAGACGCACAACTTCCTCCACGTCCGTGATCGCGCCGCTGCCGGCACGTGGCTTGATGGATATCAAACACCGGGAGGCATGCGGCCCGCAATGATGCGGAAGGCTGGGATATGCAGGGGCCCGCCGCGGATCAGCGCTTCCTCGGCGCTTCCAGGCCCTTGATCACCAGCGCCAGCAGCGCGTCGATCCGAGCAGCCGTTTCCGGACTGCTCCATTCGTCCGAATGCGCGGGGTGATGATAGCGGATGGTGGCGTCGAACACCGCGCGCGCTGAAACCTTGACGTCGGTGACCTGGAAGACCCCCTGTTTCACGCCGTCGGACAGAATATCCGCGACCTGACCGACCAGGCGCTCCTTGTGCGCGTGTACGACCTCGCAGGCCTCCTGCGCCAGCGTCAGGTAGGTCTGGAACATCTCGGGATCTTCGGAAACCTTCTTGTACTTGATCTCGAACATCGTGCGCAGCCACTTCTCGAGCCTGGCAGGCGCCGGCCCGGAGGATTCGGCGATCTTCTGCAGCGGCGCGTTGGCGCGGTCGAGCCAGCGTTTTGCAACCGCCTGGCGCAGCGACGCCTTGCTGGGGAAATGCCGGTAGACGCTGCCGTGGCTGACATCCAGCGCACGGGCAACGTCGACCACCGTGGCCTTGGCCAGCCCGTAGCGGCGCAATACGTCCTCGGTAACCTCGAGAATTCGCTCAGGGGTCAAAACCACGACTTCGTTCATGCGCGCACCTGCGGAATGATGGAACGGGTGGTCATTTGATCCCTTTAGAGCGATTTCGAAGAAAACGCGTCAAAACAAGAAGCTAGAGCATCAATGCTCTAGCGCTTGGAAGGTTCAGCTTTTCAGCGGTCCCAAACGGGTGGCCTGGGCTTCCAGATGGCGGGCCACCTGGGCGTTCAGCCAGCGGCTGAGTTGTGTCGTCAGATTAATGATTTCGATTGTCATGGCTTAAGTCCTCTTCAAGTACCCGGGCTCAGTGCCAGCGAGCCCGGATGACGCCCCTATGCGTTGCGTCGAAGAAGGATATAGCATGTCTCGCTGACAGATTTCAATATCTGTCATTCAGTTTTTCGTGATTGGGGGCCTTTCCGGCCGCCCCTTCCGCCAAGACTCGGCTCAAGCCAGGCCCAGCGGTATCCCGGCCGTTTTTCCCCGCCGTTTGTCTGGCTTTGTTTGTCTCATTTGGGCGGCCCTGCTAAAGCACGGCGTAAAAAACAATTCCCCGGAGTCGTCGATGATCCCCCGCTATACCCGCCCGGAAATGGCCTCCATCTGGGAGCCGCAGACCCGCTTCAAGATCTGGTTCGAGATCGAGGCGCATGCGGCCGACGCGCAGGCGGAACTCGGCGTCATCCCGAAGGAAGCCGCCAAAACCGTCTGGGCCAAGGCGCGTAACGTCACATTCGACATCGCCCGCATCGACGAGATCGAGCGCGAGACCAAGCACGACGTCCTCGCCTTCACGACCCATCTGGCCGAGATCGTCGGCCCCGAGGCGCGCTTCATTCATCAGGGCATGACCTCCTCCGACGTGCTCGACACCTGCTTCAACGTCCAGCTCACCCGCGCCGCCGATCTTTTGCTCGCCGATATCGACAAGGTTCTGGCGGCGCTGAAGAAGCGCGCCTTCGAACACAAGATGACGCCGACCATCGGCCGCTCCCACGGCATCCATGCCGAGCCCGTAACGTTCGGCCTCAAGCTCGCTTATGCCTATGCGGAATTTTCCCGCGCCCGCGAGCGCCTGGTCGCCGCCCGCAAGGAAGTCTCGACCTGCGCGATCTCAGGCGCCGTCGGCACCTTTGCGCAGATCGATCCGCGCGTCGAAGAACATGTCGCCAAGGCGATGGGACTGACGCCGGAGCCGATCTCGACGCAAGTGATCCCGCGCGACCGCCACGCGATGTATTTTGCAACCCTCGGGGTGATCGCCTCCTCGGTCGAACGTCTCGCCACCGAAATCCGCCACCTGCAACGCACGGAAGTATTGGAAGCCGAAGAGTTCTTCTCCGAGGGCCAGAAGGGTTCTTCGGCGATGCCGCACAAGCGCAACCCGGTGCTGTCGGAAAATCTCACCGGTCTGTCGCGCATGGTGCGCGCCTATGCGATGCCGGCGATGGAGAACATCGTGCTCTGGCACGAGCGCGACATCTCGCACTCGTCCGCCGAACGCATGATCGGCCCCGATGCCACCGTGACGCTCGATTTCGCGCTGATGCGCCTCGCCGGCCTGGTCGAGAAGCTCTTGATTTACCCCGAGAACATGCAGAAGAACCTCGACCGCCTCGGCGGCCTCGTGCATTCGCAGCGGATTTTGATGGCGCTGACGCAAAAGGGCGCCAGCCGCGAGGACGCCTACAAATACGTGCAGCGCAACGCGATGCCGGTATGGCGCGGCGAAGGCGATTTCCTGACGCTGCTGAAAAAAGACCCCGACGTGAAGAAGCATCTGAGCGACGCCGAAATCGAGGAACGCTTCGACCTCGGCTATCACTTCAAGCACGTCGACACGATCTTCAGGCGCGTGTTCGGGGCAGCGTAGAATTACAAGGGTTAGAGCGCTTTCAAGCCGCAAACGAACAACACAAGAAACGGATTTCCCATGCCCATCGTCAACCGCATCGCCGCCTTGTCAGATGAAATGGCCGCCTGGCGCCATGACTTCCACGAGAATCCGGAGTTGCTCTACGAAGTCCACCGTACCGCCGGCATCGTAGCCGACCGCTTGCGCGAATTCGGCTGCGACGAGGTGGTGACGGGCATCGGCCGCACCGGCGTCGTCGGCGTGATCCGCGGCCGCAAGAGCACGTCCGGCAAGACCATCGGCCTGCGCGCCGACATGGATGCGCTGCCGATCGAGGAGACTTCGGGTGTTCCCTACGCCTCCAAGATTCCCGGCAAGATGCACGCCTGCGGCCATGACGGGCACACCGCGATGCTGCTTGGCGCGGCCAAATATCTCGCCGAGACGCGCAATTTCGACGGTACGGCTGTCGTCATCTTCCAGCCGGCCGAAGAAGGCGGCGCCGGCGGCAAGGCGATGGTCGACGATGGATTGATGACCCGCTGGGGCATTCAGGAGGTCTATGGCCTGCACAACATGCCGGGCTTGCCCGAAGGGCACTTCCACACCACGCCGGGCGCAATGCTGGCTTCAGCGGATAAGATTGAGATCACGGTGCACGGCAAGGGCGGCCATGCGGGCTCCGGTCCGCACAACGCGGTCGACAGCGTGTTGGTCGGCTCGCAGATCGTCAACGCGTTGCAGTCGATCGTATCGCGCAATGTCGATCCGCTCAAATCGGCCGTCATCTCGATCACCATGTTCCAGGCCGGCACCGCCTTCAACATCATCCCGGAGACCGCCAAGCTCGGTGGAACGGTGCGCACGCTCGATCCTGCAATCCGCGATCTCGTCGAGCGCCGCATCGGCGAGGTTGCCGACAGCGTGGCGCGGGCTTACGGCGGATCGGCCGAGATCAAATACACACGTTCGTATCCGGTGACGGTCAATCACGCGCGAGAGGCCGGCATCGCCGCAGAAGTGGCCCGCGATGTCGTCGGCGCCGACCGCGTCAACGAGCGCGCGTTGCCACTGATGGGTTCGGAAGATTTCGCATTCATGCTGGAAGCGCGCCCCGGCGCTTTCATCTTTCTCGGCATGGGCGACGGCAATGAATGCCACCATCCCGGCTACACGTTCAACGACAATATCCTCGGCCACGGCGCATCCTACTGGGTGCGGCTGATCGAGAAGTCGATGCCGGCGGGTTGACGACGCGAGTCGTGAGGCGAAGGTGTTGATCTCCCTCGCCCCGCTCTTGCGGGGAGAGGGTTGGGGTGAGGGGCCTCTCTCCTCCGTCGTGATTTATCGATGGACCTGTACCCCCTCACCCGGATTGCATCTACGATGCAATCCGACCTCTCCCCGCAAGCGGGGCGAGGTAAGAATGAACGCCGCTCTATATCCCCTCACCCTGCCTCACCGTCGATCATCCGCGACGCCACCCGATCGCGCCTGACAAAATGATGCCACAGCGCGGCCACGGCATGGATCACGATCAGCGCCAGCAGCACGTAGGCAAAGAAAATGTGGCGGTCTTCCCAGGCCTGCGCGGCGGCGCGGTCGGGCGCGGTAAACTGCGGGACATGAAACAGCCCGAACCAGTCCGAATAGTTCTGCGCACGCGCGCCGGAATGCGCCCAGCCCAACATGGCGACCAGGATGGTGACGGCATAGAGCGCGCCATGGCTGACGCGCGCCAAAATCCGTTCCCAGCGCGGTGAGGCATCGGGCAAGACCGGCGTCGGATTGAGGCCGCGCCAGATCAGTCGCAGCACCATCAAGAGCAGCACGGCATAGCCGATATCGGCGTGGATTGAGCGATAGAAGAAGCGGTCGGGCCGCGCCGGAAAATGGTTCATCCACCAGCCAAAGGCAATCATGCCGACGATGGCGATGCCGAGCAGCCAGTGGAACCCGCGGGCAACACTGCCCCAACTCGCTTGTGTATTCCGGATCATTTCCCGCGCAGCCTCTGAACTCGGGGGTCGACGATTTCGCTCGTAGCGGCAATGGCTTATCCTGATAGCCAGCGGCGACAATCAACGCGACCTGAATCATTGCAAATCACCGATTTGTGCAAATTGCCGCCCCCGAAACGCCAAAACAACTGAACGGTAACCGCGGATCGGCTAAAGTCGCAGCGTGGCAGCTCCTCCAACGATTCTCGTCTTCGATTCCGGCCTTGGCGGCCTCACGGTCTTGCGCGAGATCGTGGGCGCGCGGCCCGATGCCCATTACGTCTATGTCGCCGACGATGCGTTCTTCCCCTATGGCCACCATACCGAAGAGCAGATCATCGCCCGGGTGGTGCCGCTGGTCGGCGAACTGATCGCGGCCCACACCCCCGATCTGGTGGTGATCGCCTGCAACACCGCCTCCACGCTGGTCATGTCGCATCTGCGCAGCGCCTATTCCGTGCCGTTCGTCGGCACCGTGCCCGCGATCAAGCCGGCTTGCGCCAGCTCAAGAACCAAACGCGTGTCGGTGCTCGGCACCAAGGGCACGGTGAAGCGCGAATACACCAGGAAGCTGATCGACGATTTCGCGCAAGGCTGCGAGGTGACGCTGGTGGGCTCGGCCGAACTGGCCTCGCTGGCCGAACGCGCACTCAACGGCTTTTATGTCAGCGACAAGGACATCTCGGCCGAACTCACGCCCTGCTTCGTCGATCACGGCAACGCCCGCACCGACACCGTCGTGCTGGCCTGCACCCACTATCCGCTGTTGCTCGATCGCCTCGTAAAACTCGCGCCATGGCCGGTCGACTGGATCGACCCCGCGCCCGCCATCGCGCGGCGCGTCTCCGATTTGCTTGGTGGACCCGGCCGCGAATCCGACACCGCCGGCGCCGAGATGGTGTTCACCTCGAAGCGGCCGCACACGCTGAGCCACGCGCTGATGCCGTTTTTCGGCGGGCGGGTGCCGGCGTAGCGGATAGCCTGTAGGATGGGTAGAGCGAAGCGAAACCCATCACCATCACCACCAATGACGAAGTTGATGGGTATCGCTGCGCTCCACCCATCCTACGGATTCGATGCTGCGGCAAAAACCGCCAATTGAGCATCGAACGCACGCTTGAACGCCGGCCGCGCTTCGCCGCGTGCCACGTAGGCGGAGAGATTCGGATATTCGCTCAATATACCAGATGCATTCAACCGGCGCAGCACGGTTACCATCAGAAGGTCACCGGCGCTGAACGCACCATCGATCCAGTCGGCATTGCCGAGGCGACGGGAAAGTTCGCCCAGCCGGTCACGGACGCGTTCCTCGAGGAGAGGCATGCGTTGCGCGGACCAGGGCTTGTCGCTCTCAAAAAGCCTGGCGGTTCCGAATTCAACGATCGGCGGCTCCACCGTGCTCAGCGCGGCGAACATCCATGTGATCGCCCGCGCCCGGGCAATCGCATCATCAGGCAGCAGTCCAGCATGGCGCTGCGCGATATGGAACACGATTGCCCCCGACTCGAACAAGGCGAGATCGCCTTCTTCATAGGTCGGAATCTGCCCGAAAGGGTGAAGTGCACGATGCGCGCCTTGCTTCATCTCGCTGAACGAAACAAGACGAACGTCGTAAGGCTGGCCCACTTCTTCGAGTGCCCAACGAACGCGCATGTCACGTGCCTGTCCCTTGCCGCGGTCGGGCGAACTTTCAAAGGCCGTGATGGTGGGGATCATTGGAGGGCTCCGGTTAATTGCGTGACGCCGTCGAGATAGAGGAATTGCGTCCGCAGGACGAACGACCGGCGCGGCTTCCGACAACTTACCTTGTTTTTTTGGACAGAACTCGCAGGGCGGATTGGAGCCAAAGGCGTAATCCGCCATTTTGGACTGAATCCCTCACCTTCGTTTGCGACTTAGGCGGCCCGGCGGATTACGCCTTCGGCCCAATCCTCCCTACGGCCAAGCCCCTGGCTCAAAGGGAAAGCTTTCGCTCCGACCTGAGCTCCTTGAAGACTTTCGTCACGGGCAAGTGAAAGAACATATCCGTGTTCGTATGATGCCAACTCAGGGGGCAATTTTTCTCGATTGAGATTCCGGGTGTCGAGTTCAATGCACCGAAGCCGTCAATCGTGCCCATCACGTCAATGATCTTCTTGTAGCGCCTGGGCATGGCGACTGCCGCAGAAACCGTGACGATGCAGAACTTGTCGTCGGGAATTTGAGCGTGATTCTCCAGCTCGTAGAGCGCTTCCGAGATCACCAAATTGCCCTTGGAATGTCCGGTCAGCAGCGAGAAATCGAAGCGCCGATCGGCAAGCAATTCCATGACGGTCTTTGTATCGAGGCTCAGGCGTCCGAGTTCGGGTGCAGAGCTCATTGAACTGACCGTCTCCGGACGATTGAGCGCACGGCTGATCGCGTCGATGCCCTCGAACTGATGGCGAAGGCGGTTAAGCGTGCCAAACCAGAACCATCCGCCAAGAGCCTCCGTCAACAGGTCTGCCAGGCCATAGCCCGAAACCACGGCGGCAACCGGCGTCCCAAATGCGTCGGCGACATTGCGGGCGAAAGCAGCCGCACCCAACGCCGAGCTGCCAACTCCGGCAACCACCAGGGTACGGATTTCCGAACCACCGGCGTCGGCAAAATCGTCGACGGTGCCGCACAGCACGAGAGAGCCGGCGCCGGTCGGCGGCACGACCAGAATGGTGCCCTCGCGTGCCAGCCAAGGCGCGATTCTCAGCGTTTCCTCACGCGTTACCTTGCCGATGTCGTAGAAAATACCATCAAGGATCGCGTTTCGGCGTCGGAATGACTCCAGGGCCGCTTCGCGCCATGGCGTGCGGGATTCCAGAATCTCCTCGAAGCTGTTGCGGCCAAGCTGGGTCGTTGTGAGCGAGCGTTGCGTGGAGAGCATCGCGGGTGTCCTGTTTCATCGTTCGAGCCGAAAGCAACCAAGCAAGAAGCTTGCCACCTGTGGTGGTGCCGCTCGCTATGGCGCCGCGCAGCAAGACGCCAAGCCATTCTCAAGGGAAGCTCTTGGGACGAATTGAAGCCGGCCTTCCGCCTTCGCTCTGCGAGCACGGCCGACAAGGCGACGCAATCCTTCCTTGGTACCCCTACAACCTCACTCGCGACCTTGCATGCATGCTGTCATAAAGGCACCCTGTCCGTTCATCATGTCATGACCGGTGCCCTTCCAGCCACGTTGAGCCGCAATCGCGCTGCAGGCTTCAAATGAACGCTTCGGCGCATCAGGTTCGCTCATGGAAGAGCTGGTGCGACGGATGATGACTGGGGCGGGCGTTGCCGGTTTCGGAGGTGATGACGAGGCCGGAGGCGATGGCAATGTCGCGGGTGATGACGAAGCCGGAGGTAATGGCGATGTCGGAGGCGGTGACGAGGCCGGGGGTGCGATCGTCGACACCGGCGGCATTGCCGCGGCAGCGGTTGGGCCAGGTGAAGCCTTGCCGTCAGGCCTCTGGTTTACAAGAACGAACGCGAGAGCCGCAGTGCATAGCATGAAGGCGCCGATGAGTGCGACCGCAAGCAACGTCCTGGCCGATCTTGCGCCTGCCGGAACGGCACTCGCCTGTGACGCTTCAGAGGATCGGCTGTCGTCCCACGTCACCACGATATAGGCATGAACCGGTGCCGGAATATTCTTCACTTGCCGCGCGCCGATGTCGATAAATCGCGCGGACAACTTGCCGGCCACCTGCTCATGCACCGCGCGTGAAATGCAGATACCGCCGATTTCGGCCAGGCCTTCCAGGCGCGCCGCGATATTGACGCCATCGCCGAGCAGATCGCCATCGCGCTCGACCACGTCGCCGATACCAATGCCGATGCGATAGCTCAGCTGCCGGCTGCCGGGATAAGCGAGGTTTCGCGTGCGCAGGCTTTCCTGGATATCGATGGCGCAGCGTACCGCTTCGACCGCGCTGGGGAATTCTGCAAGAACTGCGTCCCCCGCGGTATTGAAAATCCGGCCGCCCGCTACCGCAATGAAGTCGTCAGTGGTGGTTCGACAGGACGCCATTCGCCGCAGCGTCTTTTCTTCGTCCTCGGCGACCAACCTGCCGTAGTCGGCGATGTGGGCCACCAGAATTGCGGCGATCTTGCGCCTCATGAAGATGGTATCCCGCAGTAATCGGTCGCCGCAGAATGCTCCCTGGCCAGGACAACCAGGACGAGCGACATCCGGTCGGCATCAGGGAGCCTATCCGCCGCCCATCCCGGCTGCAATAACTAAACGCCCCCGTAGACCGCGCGGGCCGGCCTGGCGCGGAGCCGCGGGTTTCCAGCCCTGCCGAATTTGCTGCGTCGCTCCCCACGCAAGCGCAATCTTGCGACCCGCATGTGACAAATCAACCCGACGGGCAAATCAGTTCTGTTTTCCGGAAATCGTGTCAAGCCCCGAAGTAAAAAATATTTCTGTTTACCAGAACGCAGATCAGGTGCATATCTTTCGCCATCCCGTCCTACTCAGAAGGGCGTCGGCCGTCGTCACGGACGTTGGACGGGTTGCGGTGGACGCTGGTTTACGCCTCGACGACGGCGTG
>NZ_JAFCLS010000038.1 GCF_018131075.1 Bradyrhizobium sp. JYMT SZCCT0428
TCGGCGTAAACAAGAACCAGCTCCTAGCTTCTGATTTCACATTTACATAGTTTCGGCCATGTTTTCATGGCTATAAGCAAGCCACGGGGCAATTCTTGAAGTCGCAATCCGTGAAAGCCTGCGGGAAAGTAACCGCCACCGCGTCTGGAAAGAGGACGCCTTCAAGGTGTCGCGGGCGGCGGATCAGATTTTCGGAACGCAAACTGACGATGACAACCAGACTCGCTCGATGTTGCAGACGCCCCAGCGTTACCCGCGCGCGGGAAGCCAGACGTATCCTTCACCTGCCGCCGTTGCGGAAGTGGACGGCTCGACGACGATCTTTTTCGGCCCAACTAAGCATGCCGCAGCGAAGGATGGCAACTGGATACAGACCACCCCTGGCAAGGGTTGGTTCACCCTCCTTCGCCTCTACAGCCCGCGTGAATCGTTCTTCACTAAGGCTTGGCGGCCCACGGAAATAACGTTGGTCCGCTGAGCCGATGCACAAATACAAGTCCCGGCCAAAGATAAGCTTGGCCGGGACGCAGCATAACGCTGACGAGTGCCACCTACGATTCCTGCAAGCTCGCACGCCAGCAAGATAAGGCGAACTGGCTTAAAATTGCTGAAGAGTGGCAAAAGCTGGCCGAGGAGGTAGATGCGGCTACTGCGACACGCAACGGGTCGAACAAATGAACCGGCTTCGTCGATTCCTCGAAAAAGTGTCGTTTGGCCAATCGCCCTCTCGTGTGGCTTACGCAACGAGCACGGCGGCTTTATCCAAATTGCTGCCCGATGCCGAGTGGACTGAAGATACAACTTTCAACGCAGGCGATGCAATTCTCGCTGATCCCACTCTAAAGAAAGTTTACAAGGAGGCGATTTTAAATGGGTGCGCCATGACGGAGGGGAAAATGGACTACCTTTTTTGTCGCGACCAGCACCCGGCTATCTGGTACCTTGGCTGAAACTTCAGCCGCGTCGCCCTAAGAGAGTTTTGAATACGTGATCGAGTTTCCAAATCCCAGTCGATCGGACGCGGCGCGCCGTGCATTTCTGGGGCTACGATAGCGCTAGCGAGGCCTCGTTTTTTATAAATGAAGACGCTTTGACCAAGACGCTAGCCTTGATGAGGCCGGGTTCTTAAGTGCTTTTGACGCGAGCCGCGATTTGATTATTGTCGCTGCCGCCAAAAAGTATGTCAGGAACACTCAGGGTTCTTACGAACTTGTCGCCAATGATTTTTGAACTGGATCGGCCCGCGCTAGCGGCTCGACGGATGTCGTTGAAAAAACTCACGTCCATGGATTGACGATCCTCTAAACCGTCTACCGCGAGGTTGAGAAAGTCATCCCCAACAGCAATCTGTGGCGCCGCGCCGATTAGCTTTGCCCATTCCCAGTACGACACGGACGCTTATTCCAGCCGGCATTATGGCCGCACCGGATAATGATAAATCGGTCATCACAGGTAGGCGCGGCCGCGCATAACGCCCTTCGCTTTACCGTCAACCGCCAGTTTTCATTTTGCCCACGTGATTGGTCAATTTCATTCAAGACCAACCTCGCGAATCCATAATATTCCGGGCGTTCAAATAGCATTTCAGTGATGTGCCAAGTCACGTAGAAAAATGCACCTCCAATAATCGCGATCCACTAGTTCCGCCCAAAGGCGCAAGTCCATGCGGTGACTGTGATCGGCATCACGGTCGCGGCAAGAGCGACTAGTTAGGATCGCTAATTGGGGAGGCGGAATGGGTCCGCCCTCAACTAGCCATGGAGACTGACAAATGCACGTTGATAACCAGCAGACTTCACTTACCGAAGCCGAATTAGACCAAGTGAACGGCGGCGGTTTTATCCTGGCAGAGATAGGGGTCGTCCTCGGTCTTGCGATAACTGGCGGCATAGCTGCCGGCATCATTTACACGGACAACGTAGGGACTCTAAAAGGCGGCTTGCATCGTTAACGTTGATGCGCAGCATCAACGTTGTTCTCGATATCCGAAAAGGACGTAAGCTACAACTTTCGTTTACCTCCGATGCTTGATCAGTAGAGGCAAGGTTCAAGCCCGCCCCTTCACGCCCGGCGTGTTTTCTCCTTGCCCGGCGAGGTTAGCCTGATACTTGTGGCCCTCACGCGGCCAGAGCAATGTTCACTTTCCGCACTTCGCGCCGCCCTAACCGGCGGGGCTTATTGCACGGAATTTTGCCGGAACGTCTGTGACTGCCCGGCATTGTTTTAGCTTGCGGCCGCGTGGCCCCGGCGCTGAAAGTGACGTTCAACCGGGTTAGGATTTCTTGGCCACGGGAGAAGCACGATGAGCAGGATGCGCTGGCCGATGATGCCCGCCTTTGTTGCGATGGCCGTTATGGCTCTTTTGTTAATTTCGGGGCCGTGGAGTCCGAGATTAGTCGAGAAGGATCCGGCCGGTACGGCTGTTGCCGATGTTGGCGGTCCGCCACGACCGTTAGCGCCGGGAACTCCGATTACTCCCACTGCGTCTGTACCTGAAACTACCCGATAACGGCTACGAACCGGCGGTCACCGCAACGTTGCCCCCCAAGTGACGGGCCGCTCCCGAGGGCTCTCTTTTTCCCGGCCCGCCGGTTCACGCCAGCGGATTTCTCTCCAGGGGTTTGGATATGCTCTCTACGGCCCACACGCGGGCCGTAGCGATGATACCTCTCGACTTAGCCCCGCCCCACCGGCAGGACTTTTTCTTGGGACGCACGCGCAACGCCGCGCCAGCCGAATATGTTGGCTGGGCGGCGTTGGCTTAGGTACTGGGCCCTGAAATCCCCCAGCGTCGTTAGTTCGCTGCGAGCGTGCTGAGGGTTCGATAACAGGTCCGTGAACGAGGTGAGACGCCCGCGGGCCAGTTGCCGCCTGTTCCCCAAGTAACAGCCGCGCCGGCTGAGGGATCTCTATGGAGACGACATGGGAGAAATGGATCGCCGCCACAGAGGACACCGCGCCATGAAATACGATCAACTCAACGACGAACAACTTTCCATCATTACTGGCGGCACGCCCCGAAACGGGGCCGCGGAAACCCCAGGAACGGCAAGGGCACCGGTGGCGGCGACGGACTAGGATGGCTTCGCAACTTTATAAGTGCGGTCGATAAAGCTCTGCGGTTTTGAATGCAGAAGCTGTCTGACGGTCCCGCCGGCTGGCTTTCTCAAGTTTGTGACATGAGTCACGGAAGGCCCTTGCTCCGAATGTCATAGTTCGCGTGCGCTGACCGGCGCACTTGATCTTAAACCTGTTCATTCGGGAGACATCACAATGACCACTCTGAAAAGTGCGATTAAGAACAATCTCCTTTCGGACCCCTGGACGCGGTCGCGGGCGGTCTGAATCCGCAGCCGCTTCCGCCGCGCTGGAATTCACTCAGCAACTTCTCTCACTTCGCGATCAACCAGCACTTCTCGCTGCCCTCTTTCAGCTTCCTGAAGTTCCGCTAGTGCATCGCGGAGCCCGCCGGTTATTCACGCCGGCGGGTTTTCTCCTTGCCCGACGAGGTTAGCCTGATACTTGAGGCCCTCACGCAGCCAGAGCAGTGTTACTTTATTGTTTGTTTGATTTTGCGTCGGGGGCGGGCGGGGTTGTCGACACGCTGCTGCCCTGGCCTTGACCTACGGTCGGACGGTTGGGGAGGTTGCGGTACTAGCGGCGCTTCCGCTCCCGCTGGAGCTACCGCTGGAACTTGCGCTGCCACTTGAACTTGCACTGCCACTTGAACTAGCGCTCCCGCCCGAACTGGCACTGCCTTGCGCGTTTACCAAAGATGTAGAAGCAAGTAGAGCGGAAAAGGCGACTGCGGCGATCCTGTTCATCTTCGGAATCCTTTGATGAGAGTCACGAGTTAACTGACATGTGCCCTGGTATGTTCCGGTCTCGCCGGGCCGCCCTGTTCAATTAGCGGCAATTCGAAAACCCGCCGGTTCCCACTGGCGGGTTTCTCTTTTGTTACCTAGTTTCCACGCATGCCAGACGATGACCAAGACATCCGCCGATCGCTCGCCAGAGCGTTCGACCGAGCGTGGGAAACCTACTACCGCTCCGGGCGGGTGACATTCAATCAGGATGTCGCTCGGACTGAATTGGCAAGGCGTCTTGTGCAGCTTTCGAAACAGGGCATTCGGGACGAAGGAAGCCTCACCAGAGCTGGACTGAACCATCTGTGTCAGCTCCCGCCCGACGGCGGGAAGATCGAACCGTAGCTGCGGCCTGACGTGGGATCAGGCCGCCTCTGGAATGGCCTCGGGTATGGCCGCAGTGATGGCGCGCAGGCGTCGCGCGAGGGTGGCGACCGTGACCTTGACGTTGTCACGTCTTGCCACCAGGGTCCGTGCTAGCAGGAATACCGATGGTCGAAAATGTCAAAGACCTGTGAGCGTTCCTCCTCCGCGGCGATATCGCCATCCAGCAGACCGATGGTGCGGTCGAGATCAGCCAGCAGGATTCTGATCACCCTGGCTTCTCGGATCGCTATTGCACTGGCTGTTTCAGTATGACGCTGCTTGTTCACTGGCGGCTCCCGGAGACCTGGCGTCAATGCCAAGTGGTTTAGGCTAACGATCGCAAGAACCTTGCCAGTTACGGTAACCGCCGATTAACCGTTCGCGGGCAAACTTGCCGGTGACCTTCTGGTGGTCACAAGTAAACGCGTAGGAGCCGTCGCTGTGGGCATCAGCGGCGGCTTTTGCATAGGACTGGGGACGGGAGTGACAGGCGCCGAGCTTAAGAAGCTACGCGAGGACCTTGGCGAGGCGATCGGCCGGCTGCTGAGTGTTAGCGATATGGCCAAGCTTTGCGGTCTCCCGCCGGAGAGCGGCGGCGGCACAATTCTCGAGTGGGAAAACGGCTACGGACCGATTGGCCCAGTAGAGGCGCTTTTGTCACTACTGGCAGCCGGCTCGGATCATTACCCGATCGGCGAGGAAATCATCAGCGAGAGCGACGCCGCCTTTTATCGGTCGATGATGCGGGCCGCGATCATTCGCCGGATCAGTTAAACGCCAGCCTCAGGCGCCGGCAACCTTCGCTAGCCGGTGCGATAGGCGTCCAACGCGTGAGCCAGGAAAACACCTAAGCTGAGGAAGGCCAACACCGCTGCTACGACCTCGGTCACCGGCGGCTCCCCTGGGTCACTGCCATGCCAACGATGGCGGCGGTGAGGAAGTGGCGATAAATCGCATTGAAGATGGAGTTTAGCATGGTCGGTCCCCCGTCGTTTGATGACGAGAGGATGGGGCCGATTTGTTTCCAGGTGATTGCGCGGCGGGGTGGAAAGGTTTGGCGCGATTGGCGAGACGTTGAAAACCGTCGGCGATCTTCGCCGTCAGTCCATGGTCGGGAAGTTCCGGATCACAAATGAGATCTGACCGTCCGGCAGTTGCCGCCACTTCTCGATGACAGGGGTGAAACCGCTCTGCGGTGCCTGATCAATAATTTCGCGGGCCTTGCTACGAGCCGCCGCAAGCGGCAACGTGAATGTTTCTGACAGCCGTTCGCCGGTCATGCGGTCGGCTAAATCACGGGGGCGAACTAGCATGTCGGAACTCCAATCCACGGGCCGCGGACATCTGACCGCGAACTAAAAGTAGGCAATCGACCGCAGTCATCTTGTCCCCGCTTTCCACTGGGCGAGCCAGCAAAAAATAGGCGTATGCCGACATGCATTTTTGCTTTTCCCCTTGCGATACGGTTGCAATTAAAAAGCCAGTGGACTGCGGTGCAAGGCCCGTGCACATCCCCAGCACATCATGAGAGCAAATTCGCAAGACGTCATTCCGTCATCGACCACGGGCGCCCAGCGTAGAAATCAGTAACGCTATGGCGATCAAAGCTACTCTCATGATCCTGCCCCTCAGCCTAGTCTTTCGCAGTTACCTTCGGAGATTGCATCACGCCGCGCTGAAAAAGCAAAGACCCCGAAAATTGGAGCCACGCCGTGGAGTTGGAATGGCAGTTTCGTTGAGCCCTGGGAATACCGGGCCTGCAGGCGCTCGGGGGCGGGAATCGATCAATGTAGCGACGGAGATTAGGCGCTAACGATACGCGATCGAAGATCGCCTGAAATGAAGTAGGTAGCTTACCCAGTGCTTACCGCACTTCGAAACGGTTCCGCCAGAATAGAGAACACATTGAATTCATTGGCGCTCCCTAGGGGAATCGAACCCCTGTTTCAGCCTTGAGAGGGTCATGCCCTGATCCACCAAACCATGCGCCACTCGCGTGAATCGCCGTTGCAGGGCGCATCAACCGAATATCTCGCCGGGCTGTTTATCGCATACCAATAAGAGCAAGTGACCGCAGGAGCAGTGCGGTCCGTCGCCAGTCAGTGGATTGTTGCCCCTGCTGTTGCCCCTACGTCAAAATGGCGATATTGACAGCTGCCACACCGAAACTAAACCATTGATTTAAATGGCGATCCCGGCATGACTCGAACATGCGACCTACGGTTTAGGAAACCGTCGCTCTATCCGGCTGAGCTACGGGACCGCGAACCCACCGAACAGGCAGGCTTCGCGATTCCATACCAGAGCGGAAGCCTGATCGCCAGCCTGCGATTGCACCGCGATTTGGAACGCGCAACCGCTGGATTCCCGGTGATTCTGCCGCCTGGAGCCCCGTTCCGAGGGAGTCGGAACGGGGCTCCAGATTCTTGTTTTGACGCGATTTCTTGACGCAAAGCGGACGCCACTTCGCTGGAGAACGCTCTACACCGTCGAAATGCCGTCGATCGGGCTGATATCGCCGACGAACCGCAAGAGGTCAGCCATGGTGAATTCGCCCGGTGTCTTCGACGGCAGCGTCGGCTTCCAGTTCTTGCCCTTGAGCCACAGATACGACTGGTGGTCGCCATGCACGAGGCCGACGAAGACTTCGGCGATGATCGTGGCGCCGACCGGTCCGAGTTTTTCGCCGCCGCCGCGTTGCTCGGCCTCTTTCAGGATGTAGTACCACAGCGGGGTGTGCTCGTGCAGGCCATGCTTCTTCGCCACCGCGCCGTCGGTACCCTTGGCGATCTCGGTCGAAGTCAGCGGGTTTTTGATCCGCATCGCCTTGGCGACATCCTGTCCCGACGGCAATCCGAGCAGCACGCCGCGCTTCAAATTGCGGAACGGCAGGCTGCCGCCGCCGCCCGGCAGCGTATGCAGTTGCGGCACCACGAACGGATCGAGCTTGCGCGAGGGATTGAGCCTGACGTCAGCGGGATTGGTGGCCAGCACTTCATGGTAACGCCGCCAGTCGATGATCCAGTTGCTGGACAACAGCGGGATCGGTAGCGGCGGCACCGGCGGATTGGGCGCGAGATCGCCGATGATGCCGCCGGACAGACCGGTGAAGCTGAACAAGAGTTCGAGTGAGGCCGGAACGATTCCGCCAGGACCGGGCGTGAAGATACGGTTGTGGCTGTAGACCTCGCGCACCATGCTATGGCCGAGCCGGTAGGCGGCCGCGGAAAACTCGACCGGCATATAGGGTGTCTTCTTGAAGCGGTAGAAGCGGCGCCCCTGTTCGAGGATTTTCGCAACGATACCCTTTTCGGTGATGCGCTCGACGAAATCGTGCAGCACCATCCACTGATAGTGCCAGGTCACGATCTGGCGGGCCTCCGCAAAGATCTCGCCAACCGGCGTTCCCTTCGCCGCCAGTTGATCGCACACCTTGTTGTGGAATTTCAGCATCGCCAGATGGGTCTGCGCGACCACGAGGTTTTCGTCGTTACGATGGTCGCCGATCAGCGCAAAGCCTTCAGGATTGCGCGGCAGATCATTGCGAGGGGTGATGGTTACATTGCCGGCCGGCACACTGATGGTCTTGCCGATCAGAAGTTTCGGACCAGGCGTCTTGCCGTCGAGGTCGCCGGGATTGCGCGCGTAAAGCTGCCGGCTGCCATCCGGACCAAGGCCATAGACATTGTCCAGATCGAGCGCGGGCGTGCGGAAATTTTCGACCGCGTTGGGATCGGATTCCTTCTCGCCGAACGACGTCAGATCGAGCGTGATGTCGTGATCGACGAACTGCCCGAGATAGGTGAAGCCGGCCGGCACCTTGGTGTTGTTCCCGGCGGGGTCGCCGGGGTTCGGGTCTTTCATCGCGTCGGCGAGTTCCTGCAGCGGCTTGTCATCGACCGCCAGCGGCTCCAGGGTCGGAAACATCCGACCGAACATGCCGGGATCGTCATGCCCGGAAAGCGTATCAAGAAATTGTCGTGTCGGATGACGGCCAGCTTTGCCATGGCCGGGCTGGACATTCACTTCTGTTGCCATCACGTTTCTCCAATCAGGAAAATGCTGCGAGGAGAGGGGCGCCAGTTGAGTCGTCTCAGTTCCTTAAAATACCATTCGAAATTTCAGCATTGCCCCTCTGGGTGAGTGACATCAGCTATAATCCCATAGATTGTGGCAGATTGTTGCGTGGTTCACACTTCGCCGCGAAGTTTGCTGCGTCAATAGCGCTCAGGGTCACTAGCGCTCAGGCGATTTCGAACTCTTTGCGGATTTCGGCGTCGGTGTAGAAGCAGATGCCGCCGTCGAGATCGTGGACCAGCCACTCACCGAGATAGACGATCTGCGCGCCGCTCCGCCGCTCGTGTCGAAGCTCGAGCTGTCCGTCGTCGCTGCGTTGAAGCGAGCAGCTCGACTGCACCCAGTTCGGCCATTCGTAGAGCGGCTGCCCGGTGAACTGCCAGGCGATCAAGGCCGTATTGCTGGGACGGGGCTTCAACGTGAGTGTGCTGTTCACAACGATCTCCGAAACGGTGACTTTTCGTAGCCTGACAACGCGCGGTAGCCATAAAGGTTGGGCGCGGTTCCCGGAACTTCGCCACGAGTCGGCCGCTTTTCCTATGCGTCTTTGGGATAGGTCCGGAATCATACGGGCACGTTGCGGCAGGCGCCGCAGCCGACCTGCCGGGCGGCCGCCGGACTGCGTCCCGAAAAATCAGGAGGATGAGAACCGGTCCCTACGCCTTGATGTTGTTCTCGCGCACGACCTTGCCCCATGCGCTGACCTGCTTGGCGAAGAACGTGCCGAAATCCTTGGCGTCGGCCAGCAGCAGCGTCATTTGCTGCGTCTCGCGCAGCTGCGCCGCGACCGCGGGCTCGCTCAGGATTTCGCGGACCGGCTTCGCGAGGCCATCGATGACATCAGGCGGCGTACCCTTGGGCGCAAAAATGCCCCACCAGGCCAGCGTCTCGGAATCGGGGTAGCCGGCTTCGATCCCCGTCTGCGTGTCCGGGAGCGATGGCATCCGCTCGCGTCCCAGCTGCAGGATGGGACGAAGCGTATTGGTCCCCAGCTGCGCCATGATCAGCGCCGCCGATCCCGCGATCAGGTCGACATGTCCGCCGAGCACGTCGTTCATGGCCGGTCCGCCGCCGCGATACGGCACATGCGTGATTTCCACGCCGGCCTGCTTCGCGAGCATCGTCATCGCCAAATGGCCGAGGGTGCCGATGCCGACGGATGCGTATTTGATCGAGCCTGGCTCCTTTTTCGACGCGGCAACGACATCGGCAAACGTCTTGAAGGGCCGGCCGGCGTTCGCCGCGATCACATAGGGCGCGGTGCCGACGAGAAACACCGGCATCAGATCCTGCTCGACGTCGACCTGCGGCTTTTCAAGAATGGATGGGATCACCGCGTGAGAATCGAAGGTCACGAGAAACGACGAACCATCAGGCGGGCTCTTGGCCACCTGCGCCGCGCCGAGCGAACCGGCGGCGCCCGACTTATTCTCCACCAGCACGATACGGCCGAGCTTGGTTTGCAAATGAGACTGCAGCAGCCGCGCCAGCGCGTCAGTGGAGCCTCCCGGCGGGAATGGCACCACCAGCGTCATGTTCTTCGCCGCTTGCCCCAAGGCCAGCGACGGCGCGAAGGTGAATGCGGCCGACGCCGCCAGCATCGACCGTCTCGTGATCTTCTTCATTTCTCTCCCCCTGATTGTTGCTGCGTTTGTTTTTTGTTTCGCAGGTCTATTGATTACCGAAGCCCGATCCCGGCTTTTTGTATTCCGGCCGCGGCGGACTGAAGATATCGAGCACGCGGGCGCCCTCCGGCCCGGCGCGCATGGTGTGCGGCACGTTTCCCGGCGTGCGCCAGAAATCGCCCTTCTTCACCGTAATCTCCTCATCGCCCTGCACCCGCACGGCTGAGCCTTCGAGCAGCACGCCCCATTGCTCCTCGGGGTGATGATGCAGGGTGCCTTGCGAATGCGGCGCCAGCGTCACCACCGACAGCATGGCCTGCTCGCCGGCGAAAATGCGCGTGGTGAGACCCGGCGCGAGATCGCGAAACAGACCGTCATCCGGGTTGTCCAGATTGTGAAACTCGTCCCTCTGACTCATCGTCGCTTCCTCAACGTCAGTTGTCCCAATGTCCGTTGCGTCTCGATCATGATTTGCCGTAGGAGCCCTGATAGCGGCCTTCGCGGATCGCCACCAACGTTTCCTCTTCTCGCCTGGTCTGGGCGCGCACGGCCTCGAGCAACGAAGGCGCGATCGCAGCCGGAAAGGACACCACGCCGTCCTCGTCCCCCACCACGATATCACCCGGCGATATCACCGACCCGCCGATCGAGACCGGCACATTGATTTCGCCGGGGCCGCTCTTGTAGGGGCCGCGATGAATAACCGAACGGGCAAAGCACGGAAAGTCGGACGCGGCGAACGCGGCAACGTCGCGGATCGCGCCGTCGATCACATAGCCCGCTGCACCCCGATACTCGGCAATGTTCTTCATGATCTCGCCGACCAACGCCCGGCTCTCGTCGCCGCCGCCATCGACCACGATCACGTCGCCGGGCCCTACCAGTTCGAGCGCCTTGTGAATGGCCAGATTGTCGCCAGGCCGGGTGCGGACGGTAAAGGCAACGCCCACCAGCCTGCCGCTGCGATGGAACGGCCGCAGCCCCACGGCGCCCGGCAGCCGGGCAAGGTTGTCGCTGATAATCGATGTCGACGCGCTCCTGAATGCCTCGATCAGGTCAGACGCCGGCTTTGGCACGCTATCCATGGCAATGGTGACGCTCATGCAGTTGGTTTCCCGTGATGCTTCTTCTTGTTCGCGGACATCTTTGATAGCGCCAAACCCAGGCAATCAAATACCTTTTTGCACAGATTGATATGCCCAAATTCTATTCCAATGGGTATTGCATCGGGTTCGCGTGAACTCGCCGGGAAATCCGGCGGCGGATCGAACGGATTTTCATCGGATGTGAGCTCGCGCCCTTCGTTGTGCACGATGTTCGCGCGAAACCGCACCGGACCGGCGCTGGGAATAAATGGCAAAGTCCTGCCACAATGCATCAACAGGGGTGACTGCGGCGCAAGCCGCCTCCGGCCGGCTTCCGCCCAATGGTCCAAGCCCCTTTCGCGTTGAATTTCCAGACTAAATTCCAGCGAACCGCCGGTGAGTTCCATCGATCGCAGGCAAGAAACCAGTGCTGGGAAATCGCGAGGTTCCGGGGGTGACAAGGCCTCTCAAAATGGCGACAATCCGTTTAATCCATGACCGCAAATCAACTTTGGAACTCACGTTGAGGAAACTTCGTCCGTGATTGCGTTACCATCATCGCTGCTCGCTATCGCAGCCGTCGCCGGCCTCGTCGTGCTGGGCCCGGTGCATGCGCATGCGCAGTGGTGGCGCGGCACGCCGGTCGATTTCGAATCTTGCGCTGACGCCGCCGAGAGGGCGAAGACCAAGGAAGACAGGACGTCAGCGCTTGCCGAATGCAACGCGAAGTTCGCCGGCCGCCGCAAGCCTGGCGGGGGCTACACCTATTACGACTTCATGCAGGACCGGACCTTCGACATCGCGGGGCCCAACCCGACGCCGGAAGAGCAGAAGAAGATCGACCAGCAATATACCGCCTATCTCGAAAGCCAGCGCCGCAGCAGCATCGCGGCGGCCTTGACGGCCAAGCAACAACAGCAGCAGGAGCAGGAATCGCAACGCAGCGTGCAGCAGGTGGCGTTGCGAACCGAAGTCGAAAAAATCCCGGTGCCGGTGGCAAGCCCGGTCAAGCAGGCCGCGCGCATCAAGGCTTCCAACTGCAAAAAAGATTCCTTCTCCTGCGAATGGCCGCGACTGTCGCAAAGCATCGACGATCTGAAGAAGCTGTTCGGCGCGACGCCGAGCAACCCGACGCCGAGCAAGCCGAAGCGGGGCTGACTTTCTTACCTCGCCCCGCTTGCGGGGAGAGGTCGGATCGCATCGCAGATGCGATCCGGGTGAGGGGGGTACAGGTCCCTCAACTTGCATCAGCATTCGTGGATAGATGCCCCTCACCCCAACCCTCTCCCCGTAAGAACGGGGCGAGGGAGAACTCCTGTCAATCCGTCATCACCATCGCATCAACAGCACCAGTTCACCGGGCTCGCTTGCTCCGGCGCAGCGGCTTCGTCACTGGCGCGACCGCTCTATGGGCCCGCGCCGCGGCGGCCCGCTGCTCCTGCAGTCGTGCCTCATAGCCCGGCGACGGCGTCGCAACGGGCGGCACGGCATACGCGGGAAGCACGGATACAAAGCCGAGAACGGCGGCGATCGCCAGAGAGGCTGTTCGTGTCGGTTTCATGCCGCTTCTCCCAGTGAACGCTCCAGGCAAAATTCGCGCAGCACCGGCGCCATTTCATGGCAACCCGTCGCTTCAGCTGCGGATCTGATCCGGTGTCAGCCCCGGCGAACCCTGGCCGGCGGCCTCGGCTTTGCGGATCAGTTCGACGACCCGGCGCGACAGCGGCACGTCCAGCCCACGCCGAGCGGCAATCTCGGTGATGACGCCCTGAAAATAGTCGATCTCGGTGCGGCGGCCGCGCTGCAGATCTTCCCACATGGAGGAGCGCGCCTCGGGATCGATCTTCATCGTCCGCCCCAGCACGGCTTCGAAGATCATATCCGGCAAACGCAATAAAGGCGGCAACCAGCCTGCCGGCAGCGGCGTCGGCGAAACCGGTTTGATGCCCTCTGCGCGCATCGCCGCCAATCCTTCCGTCACCTGGTCCGCAAACAACCGCCGCCAAGGCCGCTCCGCGAGTTGGCGGCGCAGCGGCAGATCGGCCAGCGCATTGAGCGCGTTGTTCAGATTGAGCAGCAGCTTGCCCCATTGCACGCCGTCGATATTGCCGGTCGGGCGCATGTTCAATCCGGGCACTGAAAGCTTTTCGGCGGTACCGGCGGCGTCCTGTTCGATCGCGATGTCGCCCGACGTCGCGCGATGAAACCGCCCTTCGCCTGCCGTGACCACATTGAACGGCACCATGCCGCCGAGCACGCGCCGGCCGGGCAAGCGATTGCGCAGCACCGCGGCATTGCCGACGCCGTTCTGCAGGCTGACGACAATGACATCTGATGGCGCGTGCCGTGCGATGATATCCGCCATGTCAGCGGTGTCGGCGCTTTTGACCGTGACCAGCACAACGCCAGCATCCGCAAAGATCGACGGATCATCCGACAATTTCAGCGCCTTCGCTTCGATCGTCCGGTCAAAACCTTCAAAGCTCGTCGGCCGCAGGCCTTTGGCCTCGATCTCGGCGATCACGCGCGAACGTGCCAGCAATGCGACACGGCGGCCGCCGGCCGCCAGCATGCCGCCGACGAAGCAGCCGATGCTGCCCGCGCCCGCCACGCCAATCGTTCGGCCTGCGTTCATCTTCAAGTGTCTCTATTGCCGGCCCTTCGATAGCAGAACCGGCACCCGGTGCCTATCGAAGGCGCAACCGCTTGTCCGGGCGCGCCTTGTAACCGTCATGGGCCACCGTTATGTTTCGCCCGGGGGCTGACCACGCTGCAGGAGACGACCATGGGTTTACTCGACATACTCAACGGCATGCAGAACGGCCCGCGCGGCCCCGGCAATCCGAACGCGCAATCGGACAGCAAGGAGGGCATGTCGCCGATGACCATGGCGATCCTGGCCCTGCTGGCCTGGAAAGCCGTGAAACATTTCGGCGGCAGTCAGCCCGGTGCAGCGCCCTCGGCGCCTTCTGCCCCGCCGAAACTGCCCGGCAACGTGACCGCAGGCCTGCCCGGCGGCCTGGGCGGCGCTGCGGGTGGAGGCGGTCTCAGCGATATGATGAAGGGCGGCCTCGGCGGCTTGCTCGCGGGCGGCGCCGCCGGCAGCATCCTCAGTGGCGGTCTCGGCGACCTGCTCAAGCAGTTTCAGGAGAAGGGCCAGGGCGACGCGGCGAGTTCATGGGTCAGCAACGGCCCCAACAAGGACATCGCACCGGGCGATCTCGCCAGCGCGCTCGGCGCCGACCAGATCGAATCGCTGACCTCGCAGACCGGCATGTCGCGCAATGATCTGCTGCAGGGTCTCAGCCAGTATCTGCCTGACGTGATCAATCACCTGACCCCGGACGGAAGGCTGCCGGACGAGAACGAAATCTCAGGCCGGCTTTGATACCGCGGCGCGCTCGCGCGCCGCATTCTCCCTCATAGAACATTGCAAAGGACCATCGCCATGGGTGGCATTATCTGGGTCATCGTCGTCGGCTTTGTCGCCGGAATTATCGCGCGCCTGCTTTCGCCCGGCCCCAACAACCCGAGCGGCTTCATCCTGACCACGGTGCTCGGCATCGTCGGCGCGTTTCTCGCGACCTTCATCGGCCAGGCGCTGGGCTATTACAGCCCCAATCAGGGCGCCGGCTTCATCACCGCCACTGTCGGCGCGCTGATCGTGCTGTTCATCTGGAACCGGCTGGTGGCCAGCCGCGTGATTTCGGATCCGGGTAACAGATAGAAAAACTATCCGTCGTCCCGGCGAACGCCGGGACCCATACTCCGCGACCGTCATTGTTTGCAGAAGGTCTCTAACGCCGGAGCTCTTACAGCAACGTCACGGCGTATGGGTCCCGGCTCAAGGCCGGGACGACAAATGATTGCATCCTCACAAAACCAAATGCATCCCCGCGTCCATGCGCACGAATTCGCCGGTCATCTGTCCCGACGCCGGCAAAGCGAGGAAGCAGACGAGCTGCGCGATATCGTCAGCCGTTGAGGCCGTCTTCAGCGGCACCTTCGCGATCACCGAATCCCGCACCGCCTTGGCGCCGGCCTCGCCGCGGCCCTTGGTGAACCAGGGCGTATCGATGTAGCCCGGGCATACCGTATTGACGCGGATCAACGGCGCCAGTGCGCGCCCCAGCGATTGCGTCATGGTGTTGAGCGCGCCCTTGCTCGCGGCATAGGCCACCGACGAGCCGCCGCCGGAAATGCCTGCTACCGACGACACGTTGACGACGGCGGATGCCCGCCCGGAGGCCTTGGCACCCGCTTCGAGCTGCGCGCGCGCGGCGCGGATCATCTGGAACGGGCCGATGGTGTTGACGGCGTAGATGCGCTGGAAATCTTCCGCCGTCAGATCATCCATCTTGTCGTGCGGCACGTGCTTGGTGGTGCCGGCATTGTTGACCAGCACGTCAAGCCGTCCCCAGGCTGCGGCGGCCGCGGCGATCTTCTTGCAGTCCTCGTCGCGCGAGACGTCGCCCTGCACCACGATGACTTCGGCGCCCGCCGTGCGGCAGAGGTCAGCGGTCGCTTCGGCCTCGGCCTTGCTGTTGGAATAATTGACGACGATACGCGCACCGCCCTTGGCCAGAATGGCCGCGGTCGCAGCCCCAAGGCCGGATGCCGAACCCGTTACGATCGCGCACAAACCATCCTTCGACATCCGCATTTCCTCTTTTTGTTTTGAAACTTTGTTCGAACCGTCCATTTCCGCGTCTACCATATCGTGCGGCAAGGTCCCTGCAAATCGGGGAAGTCCGTTGCGCGGAATTTATTCTTCGCCTGTCGATCTGTATGCCGCCGCCGCAGGCAGCCCTGCGGGCAGCGCTTGTCAGGGCTATGGCTTTTCCGCATCATAAAGCGCAAGAAAAGACTGCACCCAAGCTTGGCGGAACAGCCGGGCCCAGTGCCAATAAGCTGTGCCAATCAGGATGAGGAACGCTGTGGCGGAGAGTGAGAACATCGTTGCCGAGACCGCGGAGAAGATCTTCGCCGATCTCGCCGACGCCCAAACCATCAATCGCGACAAGAATGGCGCGTGGAAGGCCCCGCTTTGGCAGGCGCTGAGCGAGTCCGGCCTGCCGCTGTCCTGGGTGCCGGAGGATTGCGGCGGTTCGGGCGCGAGCCTTGCCGAAGGCTTTTCCGTTCTCAGCGCAGCCGGACGTTTTGCGGTCGCGGTACCGCTGGCGGAGACCATGCTGGCGGGATGGCTGCTGGTGCAGGCGAAAATCTCCTCGCCCGACGGCGAAATGACGGTCGCACCCGCAAGCCCGAAGGACCGCATCACGCTCAACGCCGATGGCAGCCTGTCCGGCAAGGCCCGCGGCGTGCCGTTTGCGAAGGCCGCCAAACATATCGCGGTGATCGCCGGCGATGCCAAGGGTCTATCGATCGCGCTCGTCGATGCCGGCAAATGCCGGATCGATTCCGGCCTCGGTCTCGGCGGTGACCACAGCGACACCGTGACCTTCGACAAGGTGCAACCGGTCACGACCAAGCCGGCGCCGAAAGGATTTGAGCAGACCCATCTGATGCTGATGGGCGGCGTCGCACGTAGCTTGCAGATCGCGGGCGCGCTGGAATCGATGCTGGAAATTTCCGTGCGCTATTCCAACGAACGCGTCGCCTTCGAGAAGAAGATTTCGAAATTCCAGGCGGTGCAGCACAATTTGGCGCGGCTCGCCGGCGAGTCGGCAGCGGCGCTGGCCGCGGCGACCTCGGCCGCGGATGCCATCGCCAACGCCACTTCATTCAACGACGAAGTGTTCCTTGAAGCCGTCGCGGCGAAAATCCGTTGTTCGGAAGCAGCCGAAAAGGGCGGCGGCATCGCCCATCAGGTGCATGGCGCGATCGGCTTCACCATCGAGCACATCCTGCATCGCTATTCGCTGCGGGCGCTCGGATGGCGCGACGATTTCGGCTCTGAAAGCTACTGGGCGGTCGAACTCGGCAAGCTTGTAGCTAACCGCGGCGCCGATGAATTGTGGCCGCTGGTGGCCTCGCGCTGATTCTCATAACCGTTTGCCTGCATAGAGACGCACCATGACCGCAGCCCTCCGTTTCGATCCGATCCGCCTGCCGCCCGAATGCGAACAGCTTCGCAAGGAAGTGCGCGCCTTCCTCGCCGAGGAGATCGCCGCCGGCACCTTTGATCCGCACCAGCCCAACCGCGAAGACACCGACGCGCCGGAATTTTCCCGCCGGGTCGGCGCCAAGGGCTGGCTCGGCATGACCTGGCCGAAGAAATATGGCGGCCATGAGCGCTCGTTCCTCGAGCGCTATGTGGTCACCGAAGAGATGCGCGTCGCCAACGCGCCGACGCGGCGCTTCTTCGTCGCGGACCGTCAGAGCGGCCCGGTGCTGCTGAAATACGCGCCCGAGAACATCAAGATGGACATCCTGCCGCGCATCTGCCGCGGCGAGGTCTGCTTTGCGATCGGCATGAGCGAGCCGAACTCGGGCTCCGACCTGTTCGCGGCCAAAACCCGCGCCACCAAAACCGACGGCGGCTACCTGATCAACGGCACCAAGATCTGGACCTCCTCGGCCCACATCGCCGACTACATGATCGCGATCTTCCGGACGTCACCGCCCACGAAAGAAAACCGCCGCCACGGCCTGACGCAGTTTCTGGTCAAGATGAAGCAGCCGGGCATCGAGGTGAACCCGATCCAGCAGATCACCGGCCAGTACGAGTTCAACGAGGTTGTTTTCACCGATTTCTTCGTCCCCGAGGATCACGTGCTTGGCGAAGTCGACGGCGCCTGGAAGCAGGCGACCTCCGAACTTGCCTATGAACGCTCGGGCCCCGAGCGTTTTCTGGAAACCTATTACGTGCTGACCGAACTGGTCCGCGCGGTCGGCAAGAACCCGGACACCCGCAGCGCCGAGGGCATTGGCCGGCTGGTGGCGCAGTTGCACACGATGCGGCGCATGTCGGTGTCGGTGGCGGGCATGCTGCAGGCCGGCAAGGAGCCGGTGGTGGAAGCCTCCATCGTGAAAGACATCGGCACGGTATGGGAGCAGGCGCTGCCGCACCGGGTGCGCGATCTTGCGGCGTTCGTCGAGGAAACCGCCACCAACCGCGAGACGCTGGAAAACCAGCTTTCATTTGCGATCAAGACCGCACCAAAACTGACGATCCAGGGCGGCACCACCGAAGTGCTGCGTGGCATCATCGCCCGCGGACTTGGCTTGCGCTAGCGCGCAACTTGGCTTGCGCTCATTCAACGAGGAAACAAAATGACAAAATACACTGATATCGGCGTCGAGAAGCACGGCCATGTCGGCCTGATCGAAATCCAGCGGCCGCCGCTGAACTTCTTCGACATCTCGCTGATCAACCAGATCGCGGATGCGCTGGAGGAGTTCGACAAGGATATCGAAATCCGCTCCTCGGTGCTCGCCGCCCAGGGCAAGGCGTTCTGCGCCGGCGCCAATTTCAGCGATCCGAAGCGGCAGGAGCAGGAAGCCGCCGAGGCGGCAGCAGCCAAAAAGGGCGATCCCGCCGACAGCCTCGGTTCGATCAACAGTCTCTATCTGCACGCGGTGCGGATCTTCCGCGCCAAGAAGCCGGTCGTCGCGGCCGTGCATGGCGCAGCCATCGGTGGCGGCCTCGGCCTTGCGGTCTCTGCGGACTTCCGCGTCACCTGCCCCGAAGCGCGCTTTGCCGCCAACTTCACCAAACTCGGTTTTCATCCGGGCTTCGGGCTCACCACGACGCTTCCCGAACTGGTCGGCAAGAACAACGCCGAGCTGATCTTCTACACCAGCCGCCGCGTGACCGGCGAGGAGGCCACCAGAATGGGCCTCGCCAATATCTGCGTGCCGCAAGATCAGGTGCGCACTGAAGCCATGAAGCTCGCAGCTGAAATCGCCGAATGTTCGCCGCTCGGCCTGCTCTCGACCCGCGCCACCATGCGCGCCGGTCTCGCCGACCGCGTGCTGGCCGCGACCAACCACGAGCTCGCCGAACAATCGCGCCTGCGCGCCACCGAGGACTTCAAGGAAGGCGTCAAGGCGACGGCCGAGCGAAGGGTCGCGAACTTCAAGGGGCGGTAGGCTCTTAGACAGCGTCGTGGGCGCGCACCGCTCTCTCAACACGTCGTCCCGGCCTTGAGCCGGGACCCATACGCCGTGCACTCTCGGTGAGAGTACCGGCGTTAGATACCTTTCAAGACAAATACGGCCGCGGCGTATGGGTCCCGGCGTTCGCCGGGACGACCCGTTGTTAGTTCTTGCGTATGGCTAACGCATCGACAACCGTCACGCCCTGCCCCTCGGCATGCACCAGCACCGGATTGATCTCGATCTCCGAAATCTCACTCGCATGCTGCGCCGCCAGTACCGACAGCTCTGATATCAATCGCGACAATGCCGCCACATCGGCCTTCGCGGCGCCACGAAACCCGTTCAGCAGCGGCGCTGCTTTCAGAGCTCCCAGCATCGCTGTCGCCTCCTCAGCACTCACCGGCGCCGGCCTGTAGATCACATCGCGAAACAATTCCGTGGTGATGCCGCCGAAGCCGACCATGATGACCGGCCCGAACACCTTGTCGGTCAGCGTGCCGACGATGATCTCGACGCCCTTTCTGGCCATCGGGCCGACCAGCACGCCCTGGATCGCAGCATCTGGCCGGTGTTTTCGCGCGTTGTCGAGCAGCATGCCGTAGGCCGTAAACGCCTCGCCCTTGGTCGTGATGTTGACGCGGACGCCACCGACCTCGCTCTTGTGCGGAATGTCGCGCGACTGGATTTTCATGACCAGCGGGAAGCCCGCGCGGGCGATCGCGGCATCCAGTTCGGCGCGCTCCGTCGCCAGCATTTCGTCCGGCAATGCAATGCCGGCGTCACGCAGCAGCGACTTGCTGTCGAATTCCGACAGCGCGGTCGATTTCAGATGCGCGGATAGATCGCGCGGCGGCAATGCCGCCACATCCGCCGGCGGCGCCAATTTGAAATTCGCGAATTCGACCAGCCGCCGCATCGCGACGCCGACATGCGTGAGGCCCGACAGCACCACGACGCCGGACTTCGCGAGTTCTCCGCGCGCGAACGCCGACGGCAGCGTGTAGGAATAGAACACGATCGGCTTGTTCTGCGCCGATATCACCGGCTTCAGCTCGGCCTCCTTGAACCACATCCGCACCTCGCTCGACAGCGACAGCACCACCAGGATGGCGTCGACTTCGTCGGAGACGGCGAGCAGATCGATGGTCTTCTGCAGGCCGCCGCTGCTGACGCCTTGCGCGGTAACATCGACCGGATTGCCCGCGGCGCCATAGGACGGCATCCACTTCCTGATTTCACTCTGAACTGACGGCGACAGTTCCGGGACTTTGAGGCCTTGCATCGAGACCGTATCGGCGCCCCAGATCCCGCCGCCGCCGGACACGGTCAGCACTGCGACGCGGTCGCCCTTCGGCAGCGGATTCGTCGCCAGCACCGCCGCGATCGTCACGGCCTCATCGAGATCGTTGGAGACGATGAAGCCATATTTGGCGAACACCGCGTCATAGGCAGCCGACCATCCGGCCATGCTGGCGGTGTGCGAGGCCGCCGCGCGCTCGCCCGCACCGGAACGCCCGACCTTTGTCACGATGACGGGTTTTCGCATCTCCGCGGCGCGGCGCGCGGCGGCGAGAAATTTGTCGACGTCGCGGATGCCTTCGATGAACAGCAGGATCACGTCGGTGGAAGGGTCCTGCACCATGTAATCCAGAAATTCGCCGGCGCCGAGATCGCTTTCATTGCCGGCGCTGACGCAATAGCTGATCGCAACGCCGAGCGCCTTGGCGCGATGCTTGATGGCAAAGCCGATGCCGCCGCTTTGCGCCACAATGGCGATCCGCCGTGTGGTCGCGACCAGCGGCACATGACCCGGCTTGACGTCGACCGTCGGGCTGAAGGTGGCCGCGACCTTCTGCACTTCGCTGAGGAAACCCTCGGCATTGGGACCTGAAATCCGCATCCCGGTGCGCTTCGCGATCGCGACGATCTTGTCCTGCATGACAGCGCTGTCGCCGCCTTCCTCGGCAAAGCCCGAGGAGATGATGACGGCATTCCTGACACCGACCGCGGCACACTCCTCCAGCGCGCCCACCACGGCGCGGGCGGGAATGATGATGATGGCGAGATCGACCGGCGCGCCGATCTCGGCGATGGTCTTGTAGCATTTCAGCCCGTCGATATCGGGATAGTTCGGATTGATCGGATAGATCCTGCCCGGGTATTCGTTCTTCCGCAGCATCGACAGCAGCCGCCCCGGAATCTTCTCATGATCCCGCGAGGCGCCGATCAGCGCGATGCTGTCGGGTGCGAAGAAGCTGTCGAGCGGATGCGGCATGGGGTGGTCCTATGTCTCCGTCATGGCCGGGCATAGCCGTCTGAAGGACGGCGTCGCTTCGCTCGCCTATGCCCGGCCATCCACGTCTTTTCTTGCTGCTGGACCTTAAAGACGTGGATGCCCGGGACAAGCCCGGGCATGACGACTGGGTGAACGCGCGTCAATCACGCGGTAAGGTTAAACCTCACCCCGCACAGATCAAACCCGTCGCCTACCACCTTGCAGCCCTTCGCCCTGGCCGCCTCCCGCACCTTGGCGATATCGGCCACCTTGAACGTCAGCCCGCTCATCAAATCGGCAGGCCCCTTGACGAAGTGGAAGCTGGCATTGGGCAGTTTCAGCTCCGGCTCGCCCTTCGCGTTCTTGCTGCCGGCGACGCCGATGATCTTGCCCCAATGCGCGGCCAGCACCTCCGGTTCCGGACTTTCCATCTCGACGTCGGTTAGCGCGAGCGTCACGTCCTTGGCGATCGACTTCAGCCAGTCGGGACCGGCCGGCGGATAGGTTCCCAGAATGTCGTCGCTGCCTTCGGTGTGGTTAAATTCGATGAAGGCGGCGCGGCAATCGCGCGGGTGCAGTTGCACGCCGTGATACGGCGCGTGCGTGATCACGTTCGCGGTGCGCACGCCCATCTCGTTCGCGCGCCTGCCGTATGCATCGGGGTCATCGCAGCAGAAGATCGCCATATAGCCGCCGCGGCCGCCATTCTTGTCGATGAAGCGCCCCGCCGCCGTACCCGGCTGGAACGGCGCCACCACTTCGAGCAGGATCGTGTCGACCGGCAGCAGCGCATTCTCCAGGCCGTATTTGGCGACATTGCCGTCGCGGAAGCACTCGTTCAGCCCCATGATCCCTGCAATATCCGAAATCACGGGCTCCAGCTTCGGCGCCACCAGGCAGATCTGCCGCAGCCTCATATAGCCGGCCATTTCCAGCCCCCTCAGTGGTTCTGGAACACGGGCTTGCGCTTCTCGACGAACGCCTTCGCCGCTTCCTTGTGATCGAGGGTCTCGCCCGAACGCGAATGGTGGATCGCCTCGGCGTCAAAGCATTCTTCCAGCGACATCGTCTCGGCGTTGTTGATGTTGCGCTTGATGTAGCCGAGCGTGATCGACGGGCCCTGCGCCAGCGACAGCGCCAGATCATACGCGACCGCCTCGACCTCGGCGTCGGGCACCACCTTGGTCACCATGCCGAGGTTGTAGGCTTCCTGCGCACTGAGCACCGGCGAAGTCAGATACAATTCGCGCGCCTTGGCGCTGCCGAGCATTTGGGTGAGGAAATACGTGCCGCCGTAGTCGCCGGACAATCCGACCTTTGCAAACGCCGTCGTGATCTTGCAGGACGCGCTGGCGACCCGAAGGTCGCAGGCGAGCGCGATCGAGAGCCCGGCGCCGGCCGCGGCGCCGTCGACCTGCGCCACCACAGGCTTTTGCATCTGGTGCAGGATGCGCGAGACTTCCATGCCGCGGCGGAGATTGACCATCTTGGCCTCGAACGACAGCGGCGCCCGGCCCTCCGCCATCGATTTGACGTCGCCGCCGACGCAGAACGTGCCGCCGGCGCCCTTCAGCAGCACCGCGCGCACCTCGTGATCCTCGGCCGCGCGCCGCGCCGCCTCGACGAGCCCGCGCGTCATGTCCGGATTGAGCGCGTTGCGCCGGTCGGGACGGTTCATGATGATGGTGAGCAAGCCCTGGTCGAGCTGCTGGAGGACCATTTCGTTCTGGCTCATGTGCGGGTTCTTTCGTGGTTATTGGTTGGCTCTCTCGACGTCATTGCGAGCGTAGCGAAGCAATCCATGTCTCGGCATAACGGATAGATGGATTGCTTCGTCGCTTACGCTCCTCGCAATGACGGGGCTATTTTTTAACCAGCGGACATCGCGACAATTCCAGCGACTGGAATGCCTCATTGCCGGGAATGGTCGCCAGCAGCTTGTAGTCGTCCCAGCGGCCTTTCGATTCCGACGGCTTCTTGACCTCGAACAGATACATGTCGTGCACCATGCGGCCGTCCTCGCGGATCTTGCCGTTCCTGGCGAACATGTCGTTGATCGGCGTCTCCTTCATGATTTTCATGACGGCCGCCGAATCGGTGGTGCCCGCGGCCTTCACCGCCTTGAGGTAATGCGTGACGGAGGAGTAGACGCCGGCCTGCGCCGACGTCGGCACGCGCTTGATGCGCTCCATGAAGCGTTTTGAGAACGCGCGGGTATCGTCGTTGAGATCCCAGTAGAACGCTTCGGCAAGCAGCAGGCCCTGCGCGGTTTCCAGCCCGATGCTGTCGATATCGGTGACAAAGGCGAGCAGCGGCGCGACCTTCTGGCCGCTCTTCATCAATCCGAACTCGGCGGCCTGCTTGATGGCGTTGATGGTGTCGCCGCCGGCATTGGCGAGGCCGATCACCTTGGCCTTGGAAGACTGCGCCTGCAGCAGGAACGAGGAGAAGTCGGAGGTGTTGAGCGGATGCCGCACGCTGCCGAGCACCTTGCCGCCGGACTTCGTCACGACATTGGCGGTATCCTTTTCCAGATCGTGACCGAACGCATAGTCCGCGGTCAGGAAGTACCAGCTGTCGAGGCCCTGCTTGACGGAAGCCAGGCCGGTCACATTGGCCTGGCCGAACGTATCGAACACGTAGTGGACGGTCAGGGGACCGCAGGCTTCGTTGGTGAGCCGGATCGAGCCGGGGCCGTTGAAGATCACGATCTTGTTGCGCGTCTTGGCGATCTCGCCGGCGGCCAGCGCGGTCGCGGATGCCGCCACGTCAAACAGCATTTCGACGCCCTGATTGTCGAACATGTCACGGGCAATGTTTGCGGAAAGGTCGGCCTTGTTCTGGTGGTCGGCCGCGATGATCTCGATCTTGCGGCCGAGCACCTCGCCGCCGAAATCCTCCACCGCCATCTTCGCCGCATATTCGCTGCCGGGCCCGGTGATGTCGGCGTACAGGCTCGACATGTCGAGGATGCCGCCAAGCTTGAGCGGCGGCTTGGCCTGCGCCAGCGCAGCCGTGCTCGACATCGCCAGAACAGCGGCGAAAATGCCTGTGATAACCCGCTTCATGAAGGCCTCCCTTTTTCTTGCGTGCCGCATTACCTGCGGCTTTGAATTTCACTCGGCGCGATCATGCCGCATGGCACCCATAGCGGCAAGGCGCGTGCGAAGCGTGTCTCGCATGCGTTTTTCCGTTAAGCGGAATGGGATCTCTTGGTAGGGTTCGTCATGGCCGGGCTTGTCCCGGCCATCCACGTCTTCCTTCGCGCACAAGCAAAGACGTGGATGCCCGGCACAAGGCCGGGCATGACGACGTTGGTACCAGGCGCTATTTCATTGATCTCTTTTTGCGAGACTCTGAGGACTTGCAAAGCAGCATCTCGAAGGACGAAGCCAGAGAGGACCACCGCGGCGGCCTCATGGTTCGACACGGCGCATGCGCGCCTCCTCACCATGAGGATTGATGATGCGCTATGATGCCAACACAAGGAGCCGACACCAACGGTATGAGACGCGTGGACCAAAACCGTCACAGTTCGCACATCGCGGTCATGCTGATATGTGGCTTGGCCGTCATGGCCACCACTCCCGCCAACGCCGCCGGCTGCATCTTCGAACCGCAAGGCGAAGGCCGCGTCGCCGCCGTGATCGACGCGCGCAGCTTTCGCCTCGATGACGGCCGCGAGGTCCGCCTCGCCGGCATCGTGCCTTCAGCCCCGGACAAGAGGAACGGCGCGGCAGCCCTGTCATCGATCGTCACCGGGCACGATGTGACGCTGCGCGGCGACGACGACGCCCCGGACCGGTATGGCCGCCAGTCCGCCTTCGTATTCCTGCCGGGTTCCGAGACGACAGTACAAAGCGAACTGCTGCGCCGCGGCGAGGCACTCGTTTCGGCCGAAATGGCCGACAAGGACTGCGCCGCGGAACTGGCGGCCGCCGAGGCCGAGGCGCGGCACGTCAAAAGGGGAACCTGGGCCGATCCGGCGGCCATAAAAAACGCGGAAAGTCCCGGCGATATTTTGGCCGGGATTGGGCGCTTTTCGGTGGTCGAGGGCAAGGTTTTGTCCGTGCGGCAGGCAGGGGCAACGACCTATCTGAATTTTGGCCGGAACTGGACTCGGGACTTTGCTGTGACTATTTCAAGGCGCATGATGCCGGCGTTCGAGGCGGCCGGGCTGTTGCCTAAGTCCTTCGAAAATCGACGAATTCGTGTCCGCGGCTATGTCGAGGCGCGGGGTGGGCCACGGATCGACGTGCTCCGGGTGGGACAGATTGAAGTACTCGGCGGGAATTAGCTCGTTTCAAAAGAAGAGTGGGCTGACGTGACGAAGCGTTCAGGATGGCGCGAGGGAAGTACAGGCCGCGGCCTTTTGGCTGCGCCGGCCGTGCTGTGCGCTGCTTTGACGCTGTCGGCCTGCGGCAGTGTCGGCGGCCGGTTCGAGACCGCCTCGCCGACGACGACCACGTCGCCCGCCAAACCGAACCGCACCGTGGCGCAGACTCCGGCGAGCGAGCGCGAGCATGAGCGCATCCTCTCCTCCTATGGCGGCGCCTATGACGATCCGAAGCTGGAAGCGCTGATCAGCAAGACCGTCGACCGGCTGGTCGCGGCCTCCGACCGTCCCGACCAGGCCTATCGCGTCACGATCCTGAATTCCGGCGCGGTCAATGCGTTCGCACTGCCGACCGGCCAGCTCTATGTGACGCGCGGCCTGATCGCGCTCGCCAGCGACACCTCGGAATTGTCCTCGGTGCTGAGCCACGAAATGGCGCATGTTCTGGCCAAGCACGCCTCGATCCGCGACGACAAGGCAAGGCAGGCCGCCGTCGTCACCCGCGTCGTCACCGACATGAGCAACGACCCGGATCTGACCGCGCTGGCGCTTGCGAAAACGAAACTGACGATGGCGAGCTTCTCCCGCGCCCAGGAGTTCGAGGCCGACGGCATCGGCGTCGGCATTTCGGCGCGCGCGCATTTCGATCCCTACGGCGCCTCGCGCTTCCTGAGCGCGATGGAGCGCAACGCGGCGCTGAAGGCCGGCAAGACCTCGCTCGACCCCCGCGCGCAGGACTTTCTGTCGTCGCACCCGGCAACTCCGGAGCGCGTGCAGAATGCGCAGAACTCGGCCCGGCAGTTCTCGTCGCCGGAAGGCGGCGAGCGCGACCGCGAGACTTATCTCGCCGCGATCGACAACATCGTCTATGGCGAAGACCCCAGCGAAGGTTTTGTGCGCGGGCGGCGCTTCCTGCATCCCAAGCTCGGCTTCTCGTTTGCCGCCCCCGACACCTTCACGCTCGACAACACCGCACAGGCCGTGATCGGCGTCCGCGAAGGCGGCACGCAGGCGATGCGCTTCGACGTGGTGCGGGTGCCGGCGGAGCAGTCGCTCGGCGATTACCTCAATTCCGGCTGGATGGAAGGCGTCGAGAAGGCCTCGACCGAGGACCTCACCATCAACGGCTTCCCGGCGGCGTCGGCCTCGGCGAGTGGCGACCAGTGGCAGTTCAAGGTCTACGCGCTGCGCTTCGGCAGCGACGTCTACCGCTTCATTTTTGCTGCCAAGCAGAAGACCACCGAAAGCGAGCGCAACGCGCGCGAGACCGTCAATTCGTTCCGCCGCCTGACGCTCGAGGAGATTCAGGCGGCACGTCCGTTGCGCATAAAAGTCATCACCGTGCAGCCCGGCGACACCGTGGAATCGCTCTCGCACCGCATGTCCGGCGTCGACCGCCCGGCCCAGCGCTTCCGCATCCTCAACGGCCTCGACGGCAACGCCCAGGTCAAGACCCGCGACCGCGTCAAGATCGTGGTGGATTGACGCGCGACTTGTCCGCCGTAGCTCGAAGAGCGAAGGCGGAAAGTGCATTCGGTCTCGCCAGCGAAGCGCAAATCGTCGGGCGTCATTGCGAGCGGACGGCATCGGCATAGCCGATAGATGGATTGCTTCGTCGCTTCGCTCCTCGCAATGACGGATGACGCGCCTCAGTGCCTGCTCGGCTCAAGCACCACGACCAAGCCCGTCATTTCCGGCTCATGCGGCCTCAGACTTGTGAGCGTCGCATCGCTCCAGTCGGCGAGACTGACGACTTCGCCGCTTTGAGCCTCCGTCTCCGGCGCCCCGGTGGGTTCGAGAACCTTGAGGCCGCGGGTATCCAGAAAGAACGTGTGGTCTCCGAACAGATTGTTCAGCTGGGGGACCGCCGGATGATCGTCGGGAAGAACCTCGGCCTGGAACTGGCTCAGGGTTTGTTTAACCTGTGTCGAGCTTAACTTCATGATCTGCTCCTTCTAGTGCGCGATTTTGGTCTGTCTCGGTGTGTTCCCCTCCTTCTGCTCCCGCGTGCATCAGAAGAGCCCGAGGCAAGGCAAATCCAGTTCGTTCCCGGGCGTGCGATCGTGGATGGGGTGCAGCCGAGGCTCGGTTTGTTGCCGGCCGCATGCCTCGAATGAATCCGCGCAGGAAACGTTCCCGCCATCACGGCAAATTTCCAGAACGCCTTCGACTCGCGAGCGCGCTCCAGCGCGCACCGCTCAAGCGGCAATAAGCCGCTCGATTTCGACCACCGGATGCGATGTCAGTTCCTTTGGAATTTCCGCGATCACGCGCGCGATGACCTCCGCGTGGAGGGCCTTGCGAAGATTGCCCAGCACTTTCGGCGGGGCGATAATGACAAGCTTCTGGAATAGATTGGCGTGGGCATGGCGATACAGCGCGTCGGCAAGCTCGCCGGCAAATCGCTCCTCGGCAATGTGGTGCCAGTCTGTTTCTTCCATGGCGCTCCGGCCCACACCAACACTTGCATTGGAGCGCCCCGGACGATCGGTACCCTGCTCGCGGGTCGGCGGATTGTCGCGCTCGATAATGCGTTCGACGACTAGCCGAACCTGATGCGCGGTGCCTTTGTTGCGCAGGAAGAGCGCCTTTTGACCGTCGCCGACCAGGATAAGCGCGTTGTGGGGAATTTGCGGTGTGAGTTCCGTGGCCATTCTTGCTCCAATCGCTTGCGTTGAATGACAACGCCGGAGCCAAGATAGGTTTCCGCAAGGAGCTCCCGGCGTCGGCATCGACATTCGCGTCAAATGCACACGTCGTTTCTGGTATCCCTCACACTGTCGTCCCTGCGAAAGCAGGGACCCATAGCCGCCGATGGCTGTATCGCGCTGAGCTGGAGCCACAGCGTATTCCGACAACACGCAGTCGTGGCTATGGGTCCCCGCGTTCGCGGGGACGACGTGTTGATAGATTTTCGGCCAATCACAAAAAACAAAAAGCCCGGTCTTTCGACCGGGCTTTTCGCAATTCAATCTTTGAAGCGTAGCTTACGCCGCCTCGTCCGCAACGGCAGCATCGTCACCGTCGGCATCGGCTTCATCACCTTCACCGTCAGCTTCGCTGCCGGCTTCGGTCTTGGCGCCGCGACGCGGGCTCTTGGCGAGCTGGCTCTCGATTTCCTTGACCGCTTCGGTCTCCGTCGAATGCTGGACGACGGCGATTTCGCGCGACAGGCGATCGAGCGCCGCTTCATAGAGCTGGCGTTCGCTGTAGGACTGTTCGGGCTGCGATTCCGAGCGATAGAGATCGCGCACCACTTCGGCGATCGCAACGATGTCGCCCGAATTGATCTTTGCTTCGTATTCCTGCGCCCGGCGCGACCACATCGTGCGTTTGACGCGTGCGCGGCCCTTGAGCGTCTCGAGCGCCTTCTTGACCAGTGCCGGATCGGACAGCTTGCGCATGCCGACATTGGCGACCTTGGCGGTCGGCACCCGCAGCGTCATCTTGTCTTTCATGAAATTGATCACGAACAGCTCAAGCTTGGCGCCTGCGATCTCCTGCTCCTCGATCGCCAGGATCTGGCCGACACCGTGAGCGGGATAGACCACGAATTCATTGGCCTTGAAGCCCTGACGCTGGGTCACGACCTTCTTCGGCTCCTCCACGCGCGGGGCGGCGGCCTTCGGGGGCACCACGGCGGCCTTCGGCGCCGCAACAGCGGCCTTGGGCGCAGCAACGGCAGCCTTGGGAGGAACGGCGGCGGCTTTGGGGGCAGTCTTGGCGGCGACCTTCGAGGCAGTGGCCTTCGAAGCCGTCGCTTTCGCGGCGGTTTTTGCAGTCTTGTCAGGCATTGAGCTTCTTTTGTTTTTCGAGGACTTTGTGGCCGCAGCCTTCTTGGCTTCCTTTACAGAAGCTTTGGCACGGCCTTTGGTTGCGCTGCGGCTGGCCGCGGCGGCTTTTTTCGAAGTCGAAGTCTTTGAAACACTCTTTTTACGCGTTTTCTGTGACACAGCCTGCGCGCGGAACTGCCACGCCCCTGTTCGATGTTTTTTACGGGACCACCGGGAGGGCCTAAGTTACGCAAGGCCGGATCCGGCTTGTAATGTGCCCAATATAGCACATTTTCCGCAAAAATCAATGATTTACGCCCTGTTTCGGACCTTCTCAGGGACCTTTCGGTCATAAGTCCGTCAACAAGGTTAAATCGGCAGGCTGTGTATGGGTCTGGTGGCCCCGAATTAGGTTCAAATTAGGTCCGGAGCGTTCTCACTGGTCTGGAAGGGTGATCCGGCGAATCAGTCTCCGCTACCGGGTTCCTTGGAAAAATATTTCTCGAACTTGCCTTCCACACCCTCGAATTCTTTCGCGTCGGGCGGCTGGTCCTTCTTCTGGGTGATGTTGGGCCAGGCCTTGGCGTATTCGGTGTTGACCTCGAGCCACTTCTCCAGGCCCGGCTCGGTGTCCGGCTTGATGGCGTCGGCGGGACATTCGGGTTCGCAGACGCCGCAGTCGATGCACTCGTCGGGATGGATGACCAGCATGTTCTCGCCCTCGTAGAAGCAGTCCACGGGGCAGACCTCAACGCAGTCGGTATATTTGCATTTGATGCAGGCATCAGTGACGACGTAAGTCATCCATAACTCCGAAAGAATTGGCTCCGAAACGATCAACTTTTTCCGGGGTTTGCGTAGCGCATGAACTGCGCAGCCGCAAGGGAAGAGCAAGGCAACGACAAGCAGGCCGCAGCGCCGGAGAGCTTGGGTCTTCAAGCGCCCGACGGGCTCGTTGGCAGATAGTCATTCCCTGCGGTTCTGCAAATCCTCGTAAGTTACGCGCGCGGCCGCGGCATCGCCCCGCCGCTCGGCAAAGCCTGCGACTTTCAGCACCCGCACCGAATTGTCGAGCCCGATGGTGACGACGTCGCCGAGTTTCACGGCATGTCCCGGAGCTTTCTCGCGCACGCCGTTGATGCGGACGTGGCCGGCCTCGACCAATGCGGCAGCGCTTGTGCGGGCCTTCACCACCCGCGCATGCCACAGCCATTTATCGAGACGCTGTCGCTCCAATCAACCTGCTCGAACGTAGCGCTTTCAAGCGAAGTGGGTACCGGTTCGCGTGAAGAAAACGCGTCAAAAAATAAGTCTAGCGATCCTTGTTGCCGGCGAGCTGTTCCTTCAGCGCCGCCAGTTTTGCGAACGGCGAATTGGGATCGATCGGCCGGTCGCGCTCGCGCGGCGCGGCGCTGGTGGCGTATTGCCGATGCGACGGACCAGAGTCGCGCTTGTCGCGGCCGCCCTTGTCACGCCCGCCGAAATCGCGGCCGCCTTTATCGCGCCCGCCACCCTTGTTGCGGTCACCCTTGTTGCGATCGCCGCCGAATTTCTCCGGACGACCACCGCCCTTGTTGTCACGGCGGTTGTCATTGTCGCGGCCCTTGCCTTCAAAGCGCTCGCGCGGCGGACGGCTGTCGGCACGCGCCTCCTGCGGCGCGCCCTCGGCCGGCGGCGTGGCGTTGGCATCAACAGGCGCGCCTTCGCGCGGCTTGCGGAACTCGTTGTGACGGCGGCCGCGGCGATGACGCTGCTCGCGTCCGGGCGCTGCGGCCTCGCCGCCTTCACCGGCGGCAGCCGCGGGCGCAGCGCCGTCCTGCGGAGCTTGCGCGCGACCTTGCTGATGGCCGTGACGACGCTGGCGGTTGCGGTCGTGGTGCGGACGGCGTTCTTCCGAGCGGCCACCGGGCCGCCAGACTTCCACCATTTCGGGCACGACAGGCGCATCGGGCTCAGCGGCAGCTTCTGTTGGTGCGGCGTCCGCAGGGGCGGCGTCGCTGGCGACGGTCTCGGTCGTGGCTTCAGCGGCAGGCGCTTCTTCAGGCGCAGCAGCCGCTTCCGCGACCGGCGCTTCCACGACAGGTGTTTCCACAGGCGCGGGCTCTGCGGCGGCTTCGACAACGGGTTCAGCTTCCGCCGCGGGCTCTTCGGCCGGCGCCGGCGCGAGCGTGACCTCCGGCAGCAAGGCGGCCGATGGCGCGGGGTCGCCGGAGACCGGCTGGGCGATGGTCTCGTCAGCGGTCTGCGCGGGCGCTTCCGCCGCAGCTTCCACCGGGGCGTCTGCCGCGGCTTCGGTCGGCGCCGCCGCATCGGTCACAGCCTCAGCGCCCTCAACAGGCGCGGCTTCCACCACCACCGGCTCAGTCGCCGCGACCGGCTTCGGCGGCAGCGGCGCACGGCGCTCGGAGCGATAGCCGAGCGCGCGCAGGATCGAGGCGAAATCCTCGCCGGCCGATCCCGTCAGCGAGGTCATCGCCTGCGTCACCACAAAGCTGCGGCCATCGAACGCGCCGGCGGGCTTTTCGCCCGGCGAACTTTCGCGCCAGGCCAGCGCAGGCCGAATGAGATCGGCAAGACGCTCCAGAATATCGACGCGCACCGCACGCTCGCCGCACTGGCGATAGCCGAGCACGCGATAGGCGTCGCGCGCCAGCGCCTTGTCGACCGCGAACGAGGTGCGGCCGCTTGACGCCAGATGCTGCGCGCCCGACAGCGCCGACATATCGACATTGTCCTGCTTCTCGGCCCACAGCAGCGAGGCGAGAGAGCGCGCGGCAGGCTTCAACAGACCCGGGAAATAGATGTGATAGGCGCCGAAGCGCACGCCGTATTTGCGCAGCGTCGCGCGCGAGGGCTGGTCGAGATCCTTCATCTCGGCGGTGATCTTCGAACGCTCGAGCACGCCGAGCGCCTCGATCAACTGAAACGCGATGCCGCGCGCGATGCCGGTGATGTCCTCGGCCTTGGCAAGCCCGAACAGCGGGCCCAGCAATTTCTCAATATGCGTTTTGAGCCACAGATCGAGCCGCGTCTGCACGGCTTCGCGCGCCGCGCCATTGAGGCGATCGTCGGAAATGATGCGCAGGCGCGGATGCAGCGCGTCGTCGGCCGCGACCAGTTTCGCCACCGCATCGCCGGTCCAGCGGATGGTGCCATCTGACGTCAGCACGAAGGCGTCGTCGGGCGCTGCGGCGAGTTTCTCGGCGCGCGTGTCGATCTCGCCGGCCAGCACCTGCTGTGCTGCCGCCTGCAACGCCTTGGCGTCGCTTCCGGCCTCCGCCGCATCTGGTGCAAAGGTGAATCCGTCGAGGCGGCCGATCACATGGCCTTCAACGATCACTTCGCCGGTCTTGCCGATTTCCGTATTCAAAACACTGTTCTCCCGCAGGCGGCGCATCAATACACTGGTACGGCGGTCAACGAAACGCTCCGTTAGCCGATCATGCAGCGCATCGGACAATTTATTTTCGACCTCGCGCGTGATCCCCTGCCAATGATCGGGGTCACCCAGCCAGTCCGGCCGGTTGGCGACGAAGGTCCAGGTGCGGATTTGCGCGATCCGGCCCGACAGCGTGTCGATATCGCCGGTGACGCGGTCGGCCTGGTCGACCTGGGCGGCGAACCATTCGTCGGGAACCCGGCCCTTTTTCATCAGGAATCCGTACAGCGTGGTCACGAGTTCGGCATGGGCGGCGGGCGCCAGGCGCCGGTAATCCGGGATTTGGCAGGCGTCCCAAAGCCGTTCCACGGCCGCCGGCCCGTGGGCCATCTCCCGCACATCGCCGTCGCGTGCCGCATGATCGAGCACGCGCAGATCCTCCGCGATTGGCGCGCGCGTGAGCACTTCGTGCTGCGGCGAGAGCGCCAGCGAGACCTGCAGGCTGCCGAGCGAGGCGAAATCCAGCTTGGAATTGCGCCACTGCAGCATTTTGACGCTATCAAACGTGTGGTTCTGCAGCGCGTTCACCAGTTCCGGCTCGAACGGCGCGCAGCGGCCGGTGGTGCCGAAGGTGCCGTTGCGCGTGGCGCGGCCGGCGCGCCCCGCGATCTGTGCAAACTCGGACGGATTCAGGCGGCGGAACTGGTAGCCATCGTATTTGCGGTCGGACGCGAACGCGACGTGATCGACGTCAAGGTTCAGGCCCATGCCGACAGCGTCGGTGGCGACGAGATAATCGACGTCGCCGTTCTGGAACATCTCGACCTGCGCATTGCGTGTGCGCGGTGACAGCGAGCCGAGCACGACAGCCGCGCCGCCATGCTGGCGGCGGATCAACTCCGCAATGGCGTAGACTTCATCGGCCGAGAACGCGACGATCGCGGTCCTTCTCGGTTGCCGCGTGATCTTGCGGTCGCCGGCGAATTCGAGCTGCGACAATCTGGGACGCGTGACGATCGACGCGCCCGGCAGCAGCCGCTCGATAATGGGCCGCATCGTCGCGGCGCCCAGCAGCAGCGTCTCGTCGCGGCCGCGGCGGTGCAGGATGCGATCGGTGAAGACATGCCCGCGTTCGAGATCCGCCGCGATCTGGATTTCATCGACCGCGAGGAACGACACGTCGATGTCGCGCGGCATCGCCTCCACCGTCGACACCCAGTAGCGCGGGTTCTTCGGCTTGATCTTCTCCTCGCCGGTGATCAGCGCGACGCTCTCGACACCTGAGCGAGCCACGATCTTGTTGTAGACCTCGCGCGCGAGCAGCCGCAGCGGCAGGCCGATGATCCCGGACGAATGCCCGAGCATCCGCTCGATCGCCAGATGCGTCTTGCCGGTGTTGGTCGGCCCCAGCACCGCGGTAACGCCGGCGCCGGGAGCGCGTTCATGTCCAAACGTGGACGAGTAGGAGAAAGCCATAATTTGCAGGTGTTTCTTTTATTTTTCGCCGTCATTGCGAGCGCAGCGAAGCAATCCATCGCGCTACAAAGGAAAGTATGGATTGCTTCGTCGCTTCGCTCCTCGCAATGACGGAAACCGTCGGTTTGTGTGTCAGTTTGCGACGGTGATGCGGTCGCGGCTTAAGCTCTGGAACGAGTCTAGAACGAATCGCGAAGGAATCGCTGACTCTTACTTAAACTGGCTTCGTTCACCGCAACATCCAGCGTTAGCGCTCATGATGCGGCACTAGATCAAGTTTGCCGGTGCTCCACAAGGCAGGGTTTTCAAGCGAATTCCTTTAAAATTGAGAGGGCTCGGAGTCGAATCAGAAGCGGTGAAGAGTCAATGGGATTCATCTTCATGAGTTGCATCGATCTCGCCGCGAGCGACAGTGCGCTACCTCCCCCCTTGCGGGGGAGGGCGGGGAGAGGGGTGGCCAAAAGCGAGACTGCCCGTGAGAACCCCTCTCCCCGACCCTCCCCCGCAAGGGGGGAGGGAGCGATAGAGCGCGCTGCTACATCACTGCGTCTTCGCCACCCGGGGCGGCGCGGCCGTTGTGACAAAACTCGTGGCTTCCAGCATCGCGGGGCCGAACGGGGTCGGGATCGTCATGCGGAATGGAACCAGGATGCGCGTGCCTGCGATCGGCACGAAGGCGATCTCGATGTTGCGCTGGGCGGCGAGGTGCTTGATCACGGGCCGATCGGGGATATAGCCCGCAATCGGCGTGAAATAGACCGAACAGACCACGGCCGGCCCATGATAGCCGCGCTCGGCCTTCACGTTTTCCATGCGCTTGTAATCGAGCTTGAGGTCGTAGCGCAGCCGGCCATCGAAGATGCCGGTACCGGTGCGGCAGGCCTCCGGCGACAGCGGATCGGCCGTTCCGGGCACGCGGATCATCGCGCCCGTCATCGGATCGAGCACGTTTTTCCGATGCGCTTCGGTGACGACGATGCGGTCCGGATCGACAGGCGGTTCCGGATCGATGGAAAAATCCTTCACCCCGCCGTTTGCGATCACGAGGCGGACGGTCTCGGACTTCTTCGAACTCGTGGTGGTCGCGGTATAGGCGTTGGCGACCAGCGCGCCGTTGACAACGCGGCCCTGCGAGGCGCCGGAACCCTTGCCGCCCGAAAACGCCTGCAGCAGGCCGGTGGAACCGCCCTGCGCGGAGGCGGAAAACGCGTCATCGCCGATTTCGATGGTCCAAGTGCCCTTGCCGACGGGAATGCCCGCCAGCGACGCCTCGTAATGGGCATCGAGCCGGCCCTGCGCGGAGGCTTCCAGCGGCGCCAGCCACAGCAGTACGCCGGCCGCAAGACTGCCCAACAGGCCGAAACGATGCGAAATGGCACGTGTGGTCACGTAACTGACGGTCCTGCTGGCGCGAGCTCTTGCTTATGTAGTCAGAAATATCCGGCAAACAACGCGTAGTGGCCTCCTCGCGGTGGCTCAATCCGCGGGGAACAGAGATGTCGGCGGGGATTGCGCCCTTTATATGGTCCTAACGTCTTGATATCCTTAAACCCTTGTAATGGCTTCCAAACCGGCAATGCCGGCTTCTTAAGAGTGCGCAAAATCTTAAGCGAAACCCCGCAAAACCTTGACGCCTAGGGCCTGTCGCCCTATACGTCCGCGGTTCCTGGAAATGGACATGATTTTGGACCCCCGCGCGGCGCCATGATGCGCTGCCAGGTTGCGGGGATGGAAGAGGATTTTGTGCGATGTCTCGGCGCTGCGAACTGACGGCCAAGGGCCCGCTGGTGGGTAACAAGGTGAGCCACTCGAACATCAAGACCAAGCGGCGCTTCCTGCCGAACCTGGTCAACGTCACCTTCATCTCGGACGCGCTCGGCCGCAACGTGCGCCTGCGCGTCTCGACCAACGCGCTCAAGAGCGTCGACCACAATGGCGGCCTCGACGGCTATCTTCTCAAGGCCAAGGCCGACGTGCTGTCGCCCCGCGCGCTCGATCTCAAGCGTGCGATCCAGAAGAAGGTCGGCAAGCCGGAATACGTGAAGAAGGCGAGCTAGGGGTTTAGCTCCGCTTCAACGCGGGCTTTAGAGTTTTGAACGGCTGGGTCGAAGGACCTAGCCGTTTTTGTTTTGTTGGGATCAACGCGCACCCGCAGCCTTGCTGCAACGCCGATGCGCGCGAACTGCGCGGCGTTGTCGAACGGCGAGGGCGGCTCGGCATCCTCGGCGGCGGCGGCGTCAACGCGCCCCCTGTATTTGGCGCGCAGCTTCGGCGCCTCGTCGCTGGAGAACGCCTTGTAGGCGATCAGGCCGCTGCCTGCGAGATTGGCCTGCTCTTCCGTGATCAGGCCGATCTTGTGAATCAGCCCCGCCAGCACCCGCACGGTGTAGGCGCCGCGGGAAAAGCCGAACAGGTAGATCTGGTCGCCCTCGCGCCAGTTCTGCACCAGGAAGCAATAGGCCGCCAGCACGTTGTCATCGAGCCCATAGCCGGTGGCGAGCCCCAGGATGGCGTTGAAGTTCTGCCTGAGCCGGTGCCACGTGTTCGGCCGCGCCAGCGTGCCGACGCCGGGATCGTAAAACACCAGCTGCCGGGGCTCGGTCTTCTCGGTCTTGCGCAGGCAGCGATAGAGCTTCAGCACATTGGAGATGTTTTCGGAAATCTCGTTGCCGGTGCCGTCGCAGCAGATGACGATGTTTCTGGAATCCATGAGGGTGCCCCGGAGAGATGCGAGTGTAGGCGCTTAAGGCACGCTAGGGGATCATTGCTTTCCTTGATAATCTGCTCGACTTCGGGGGAGTAATCAAAAATGGGGAACGTCATTTCCCCTTTATCTAAGAGCACGTTTGCCTTGTCGATGCTGCTTGACGCTACGGCTGCGATGCGTTGATCCGCGAGCCAAACCGGAGATCCCTTCTTCGTCTTGATTGCTTCCAGTGCGAGTCTGTGAAAAACGAAGCAGCGTTGCCAATCGAGATACAACGGCTCGGGGATTGTCAGCTCAAAATGTGAAAGATGTTTTTTGCGCGATCCAAACATTCGTGCGCGCTGAATATAAGTATCTTGCTGTATTTTGTGCTTTGAATCTCGTGTGAAAAACATGGACAGCAAATTGTCGAATGTCACTCCGCGCGAAACAATATTGCCTCCGATAATAAACGTGAACATCGCAGCAGGTGACGTGGCGGATTTGAAATCGACGTTCTTGTCCCTCTCGCTGTTCATAATGATTGTGGTGGTCTGATCGCAATTTCGGACAATATAGCCAAGAATTCGACCGGCTTGTTCAACCCCGTAGAGTTTGGCAGCAATTTTGTCGAGTTCGTGTGTGTAGGTCTCGAATTTTTTCGAATGCACATCCGACAAGGCATTCATCACATCATCGATCGGCTTCTTATCCGATTTATGGTCGAGTTTCTTGCCGCTCGTATGAATCAGCATCGAAAAATTTTCGTCGGCGCCTGTAGATAAATTTAAAGCCGCTGCGCGAACGAGAAATCGAAAAATTGCTTTCCGCAGATACTTGGGGCTGTCGTCGGTGTCAGGCAGGGTTTGGAGCGAGAAGGTTACGTCGGTATCGAGTGGGAAGAAAACGTCTTGGCCGGTGTAGGCTTCATGCGGCGGAAAATTGACCCATTTCTCATTGTCATTATCAAAAGTGTTGTTGAGGTCCAATCGCGCGGGTGTTGCAGTCACACCAATGTAAATTCCATCATTGCTAATGAGCTTCTTTATTAGCGCGTTGATGCTAGTTACGTCACCTTTATTGATTAGGGCATTGGGTGTTGCAAAGTCAGCCTCATCGTCGATGACGACCTTTTCACGAACTCTCTCGAGCTTTTGGTTTAGCTTGGTGAGATCACTTGCGTTCTTTTTGCAAAAGACAACGTGATAACCGGTCGCGAACGAGTATTCGGGATCGATGACGTCAGAAAAATTGCGCGCCGCTGGCGAGAGATTGGATCGCTGAAAACGATCGAGGTTTTGCTGAAGTAGCTGCACGCTGTCGTTCAGCAGGTGGATAATGATGCGGTTTCCGTCGTCGAGAAGCTTGGCGGTAAGACAGATCATCATTTCCGTCTTGCCGCTCTGCGGTTCGCCGTAGATAACGAAAGAATTCGTTTCTGCTTTGAGCGTGTCTTCCGCACTAGATACGGCCGTCTCGATGCACGACGTCTGTTTGCCGAGCTTTTTGAGGCGATTTAGCTGAGCCTGATATCGGTCACGCTGAGTCGCGATTACTCGCAGATCGTCTACATTGAAAGCCAACTATTCCCCCTAAGTTGAACTCCATATTCGTTCGATCATAGCGAGTATCACCTCGGCGCGCTGGCCCGTCATCCGCTTCGTCGGCGTCTGGGATACGGTGGCGAGCGTCATCGTGCCGCGGCCCGACCGGTTCTATCTCCCGAGCCTGGAGGAACTGGCCTGGACGCTGCAGAACCCGAGCGTGCAGATTTTCCGCCAGGCGATCTCGATCGACGAGCGGCGCTGCATGTTCCGCCTGAAGAAGTGGGACGCGCCGCAGACCTACAAGCCGGTCCGCTTCAACGACATCAAGAACGCGCCGCAGGATATCCTGCAGGTTTGGTTTTCAGGCGTGCATGCCGATATCGGCGGCGGCTATCCCGAAAAGCAATCCGGCCTCTCCAAATATCCGCTGCTCTGGATGATCGACGAGGCCGAGAAAGCCGGCCTCAGGTTCAACCACGCCAACGTCAACCAGCTCGCCTGGGGCTATCAGCGCAAGAACAGCCCGTTCTCCTATGTCGCGCCTGATGTGCGCGGCGAGGTGCACAATTCGCTTGTTGGCGCATGGTGGATTCTCGAATTCCTGCCGAAGAGCGCGAAGTACCGGGAGTGGCCGAAGCGGCAGGTGTATTTCGGGTTCTACATTCCGGATGCGGAGCCAAGGGTGATTCGGGAGGGCGCGGTTGTGCATGAGTCGGTGGTGAAGCGGATGGCCGAGGTGAAGGATTATCGGCCGGTGAATTTGCCGGAGAAATACGAGACCTGGCCGATGCCGGTGAAGGCGGAAGCGGTGGAGATGCCGGCGGAGGTGTGAGCCCGAACGCGCGCCAAGTGAAAGGCGCGTTCCCTCCCCCCTTGCGGGGGAGGGTTAGGGAGAGGGGTGGCGGCAGCGGGACTGCCGGTGTGACGCTTTCCCTATCCGCGCGTGCGATGGCGAGACGACAGCAATCCATCAGACACCGCCGATGACGCCACCCCTCTCCCCCGCCCTAAGAGCGAGCTTCGCTCGTCTCGACCCCGCAAGGGGGGAGGGAGCGACCGTTCGGGCGGCTCGATCGGCGTCATTGCGAGCGAAGCGAAGCAATCCATGGCGCGGCATAGCGGCTATGGATTGCTTCGTCGTTTGCGCTCCTCGCAATGACGTTTTGCCGCGGCAAATTGACCCGACGGGCAGATCACTTCTGTTTTACGGAAATCATGTCAAGCCCAAAATTTCCGAAAATCAAAAATAATCCTCTTCCCTTCCACCCCAAATCACCTGCACATCAGTAGTCATCCCGTCCCACTCAGAGGGGCGTCGGCCGTCGTCATGACGAGGGACGGGGATGCGGTGGACGCTGACGTTGCGATTGACGGTCGCGGCTGAGGCGTACGGTGAAAGCGTGTGGTCCTGGCGCCCGTAACGGCGTCAAGCTCTGAGGAAGCTAACGCTTCCGAGGGGTGACGGTGGCAATAGAGGCCGTCTCACCGGGGAGAGCGCGTCATAAGCCGTAAAGCCACTGCGCAGGGAATGTCGGATGTTCTCCGCTGCCCTGTATGCTCATGTGCCGCTTTTTTAGCACAGAACGCACATGAGACCGCGGGTGCAGCGCGCATCCGGCATTCCCTGCGCCCTCTGGATTTTCGGGGGCGAACGATTTGAACAACCCGGGCGAAACCTGCCGCGGGAATGTAGAGGTGTGTTTGCCACCACTCGCGCCGCACGGACGGTCGGCTCCCTCCCCCCTTGCGGGGGAGGGAACGGAGTTGGGCTCGCAATGACAGCAGTGCAAAAATCCTACCCCACCTTCACCATCAGTGCGCCGCCAAACGCGGCGGCCCAAATCTCCGTAGTTTCACTGAGTAGCTCGCCCAATGGATTGCTTCGCTTCGCTCGCAATGACGGTGAGAGGCCGGCCCAACATCCCGAATTTTACCGACTGTTCAGCTATTCACCATACCCTTTTCGCCTGTGCCAGAATTGGCTTCGAACGCTCAGGACGAGCGATGCTAGAACAATCCATCGCCGATGAGGTCGAGGCGGCCATCAAGGCCGGCTCGGCGCAAAAACACCTCGAGACCTTTCGCCGCGTCACGGACCTGTTCCTGACCTCGGCCGACGGCTTCAATGGCGAACAGATCGAGCTGTTCGGCGACGTGCTCGAACGGCTGATCAGGACCATCGAGCTGCGCGCCATCGCCGACGTCAGCGCGCGCATCGCGCTCGCCGAAATGAGCAACCAGCTCGCGTCGGTGAAGCAGGCGCCGCATGCCGTGATCCGCCGCCTCGCCCACAACGAGGATATTTCGGTCGCGGCGCCCGTGCTGACCGAATCCGCGCGGCTGTCCGCGGAGGATCTGGTCGAGCTCGCGCAGAGCAAGAGCGAGGCGCATCTCCTGGCAATATCCGGCCGCTGGTGGCTCGCCGAGATCGTCACCGACGCGCTGCTGGCGCGGCATTATCCGAGCGTCAGCCGCAAGCTCGTCGCCAATCCCGGCGCCAAGGTTTCCACGAATGGTTTTGCGGTGCTGCTGGCGCAGGCCGAACACGATCCGGAGCTTGCGGTCGAGACCGGCATCCGCGTCGACCTGCCGGCGCATATCAGGCGGCAATTGCTGCGCGACGCCACTGAAGCCGTGCGCACGCGGCTGCTGTCGCGCGCGCCGCCGCATCTGTTCGAGGAAATCCGCGGCGCGATCGCGGCCGCCGCCGACGGCGCCAGCCGCGAAATGTCCCGCGTGCGCGATTTTGCCTCCGCCAAGCGCTACGTGACGCTGCTCGCCAAGAACGGCCAGCTCAACGAAGGCGCGCTGATGAGTTTTGCCAGGCAGCGCAAATACGAGGAGACGGTGGCAGCACTCGCCGAATTGTCGCGCTCCGGCATCGACGTCATCCGCCCGCTGATGCAGAGCCTGCGCGACGAAGGCCTGCTGGTTCCCTGCCGCGTTGCGGGGCTGAGCTGGGAGACCGTCGCCGCCGTGCTCGACAGCCGTTTTGCATCAGGGAATATGGGCCCGCACGAACTGGCGCAGGCCAAATCGCAATACGCCAAGCTGACGCTGGACAACGCACAGCGCATGCTGCGGTTCTGGCAGGTGAAGGCGACCGATGCACCGGGGGTAAACTGAGGGATGCGCCAAAGCGCATCCGTCATCCCGGGATGGTCCGAAGGACCAGACCCCAGGTGCGCAATTGCGCACCGGGGGATCTCGAGATTCTCAGGTGCGCAATTGCGCACCAAAGTTCGATGCTACGCATCGCCCCGGAATGACAATCGTCACGCCGCGCGAATGAGACTCGCGTCGAGGTGCTTCAGCCGCGGCATCACTTCCTGCTTCAGCAGGCGCAGCGAATGGTGCCACGCTTCCGGCTTGTGCTTGTAGTCGAAGCCAAAGACCAGCAGCGTGCCGAAGCCGCCGACCTCGTGATAGATCTTCTCGATCTTCTCGGCGCAGGTTGCAGGCGAGCCGACGATCCAGTTGCGCTTCGCGCAATAGTCGGCGGTGACATCCGAGTCAGGCACGTCGGGCGCGTGCTTGAGGTAGTCCTTGAAACCGAAATGCCCGAGCAGGGGGAGAAAATACTCGGTCATCATCCGGCCCATCATGTCGCCGACCGACAGCCGCCAGGCCTCCTCGTCGGTATCGGCGATGAACACCTCGCGCACCAGCCGCCAGTCCTGCCGGTTCGGCTTGCGGCCGGTCTTGGCGGCGCCGATCTCCACCGATTCCCAGTGGCTGCCGACATAGGCCGGGTTGAGGTTGAGGCTCATCGGGATATAGCCGCGCTCGCCGGCGAGCTTGAGCGTATCCGATCCCTTGGAGAGGCCGGCGACGCCGATCGGCGGATGCGGCGCCTGCAGCGGCTTGAGGTGGGGCTTGAGGAAGTCGAACATCACGTCGGGCTTGTTCACGGTCCAAAACTTGCCCTGGTGCGACCACGGCGCGTCCTCGGTCCACATTTTGAGGATGATCTCCAGCGCCTCGCGGGTCATGTCGCGGTTCTGGCCGGACATGCCGTCGACGTTGAACATCGCCCAGTCGCTCGGCAGGCCCGACGCGGCGACGCCGAAGTTCAATCGGCCGCCGGAGAGATGGTCGAGCATCGCGACGCGGTTGGCGAGTTCGGCGGGGTGGTGATAGGGCAGCAGGAAACCGCCGGGGCCGAGGCGGATATTTTTGGTCTGCAGAAACGCCTGCGCGAGGATCAAATCGGGCGAGGGGTGCGGCTCCCAGGGCGCGGTGTGGTGTTCGCCGATCCAGGCTTCCTGATAGCCGAGCTCATCGAGCCATCGTAGCGTCTGCAAGTCCCAGTCGTGACCCTCCTTCAACCCGCACTCCGGCGGATGGGACGGCATCGTGAAATATCCGATCTCCATGGGGCGTCCTCTCGCTGTTTTTTCAAAACGCGTCTGTCGCGCGCAAGCGAGAGCATAGCACGCCGGGCGTGTGGCCGAGATATGACGAATTCGTCAGGCAGAAATTCGCGCGGCGTCATCGTCATTCTGGGGCGATGCGAAGCATCGAACCCGGAATCTCGAGATTCCCCGATGCGCATTGCGCATCTGAGGTCTGGTGCTAGCGCACCATCCCGGAATGACATTGCGAAGAGTCGCTTACCGCGTGCCGAACGTGGTGGCGCCGAACAGCGCCTTTTGCGTCGAGGGTTGCGAGCGCCAATATTGCGGCGGTGCAAACACTTCGCCGCCGAGTTCGGCGGCGGCGTGCCAGCCCCAGCGCGGGTCGTAGAGCATGCCGCGGGCCAGCGCGACCATGTCGGCCTTGCCGGAGGCCACGATCTCCTCGGCCTGTCTGGCTTCGGTGATCAGTCCGACCGCAATCGTCGTGAGGCCGGTCGCCTGCTTGATGGCCTCCGCGAACCGCACCTGATAGCCGGGGCCGAGCGGAATTTTTTGCAACGGCGAAACGCCGCCCGACGACGCGTCGATCCAGTCGACGCCGCGCTGCTTCAACGCCTTGGCATATTCGATGGTCTGCGCCAGATCCCAGCCGCCCTCGACCCAGTCGGTCGAGGAAAGCCGCAAGCCTACCGGCTTGTCGTGCGGAAACGCCGCGCGCACTGCGTCGAACACTTCGAGCGGAAAGCGCATGCGATTCTCCAGCGACCCGCCATATTGATCGGTGCGCTGGTTGGAAATCGGCGACAGGAATTGATGCAGCAGATAGCCATGGGCGCTGTGCACCTCGATGGCGTCGATGCCGAGCCGCTCGGCGCGCCTGGTGGCAGCAACGAACGCATCGCGCACGCGGACAAGACCCGCGGCGTCGAACGCCTTTGGCGGCGTCTCGCTCTCCTTGTGCGCAATCGCCGACGGCCCTTCCGCCTGCCAGCCGCCTTCGGAAACCGGGATCAGCTGGCCGCCGTCCCACGGCGTGTGGCTCGACGCCTTGCGGCCGGCGTGGGCGAGCTGGATCATCACGGCAGCCTTGGAGCGCTTGCGCACCGAGGCCAGGATCGGCTTCAGCGCCGCCTCGTTGGCGTCATTGTAGAGGCCGAGGCAGCCCGGCGTGATCCGGCCGATCGCCTCGACCGCCGTTGCCTCGATGCAGAAGATCGAGGCGCCCGACAGCGCCAGCGAGTTGATGTGCGTGAAGTGCCAGTCATTGGCGTCGCCATCATCAGAGGAATACTGGCACATCGGCGCCACCATGATGCGGTTGGCGAGCTTCAGGCCACGCAGCTGGATCGGGGAAAACAGGTTGCTCATGGGGATTCCTGGGGGATATCCGGACCGGGGGAAAGCATGCTGGCCTCCTCTGTAGCGAGCCGCCCCCTTCCCCTCAACCCGCCGCCGGCGCAACCCTCCCCTTACGGTTTGATTCCGGCGGCCTTGATCAGCTCAAAATTGGCCGCGATCTCGCGCTTGAGGAGTGCGTCCATCTCGCCGGGGGTCATCGGCATCGGCTCGATGGCGAGCTTTTTCAGGCCCTCCTGCGTCACCGGATCAGCCAGCACCTTGGTGCCCGCCGCATGCAATTTGTCGACGATCTCGCGCGGCGTCTTCGACGGCACCAAGACGCCAAACCAGATCGCGCTGTCGGCATCCTTCAATCCGACATCGACCGGGCTCGGCACATCGGGTAGCTCGGTGGCGCGTTTGGCCGTCGACACCACGAGCGCGCGCACCTGGCCCTGCTGGATCAACGGCAGCGCGGTCGCCAGCGGACAGAAATAGAAGTCGATCCGGCCGCCAAGGATATCGGCGATCACCTCGCCGCCGCCGCGATAGGGAATGTGGGTGGCCTCGAAGCCGGCGGCGAGGCGGAATTTTTCGGAACTGATATGGACCGCGCTGCCGATGCCGACCGAACCGTAGGAGATCGATCCGGGCTTCGCCTTGGCGTCCGCGATGAAATCCCCGATGGTTTTCCACGGACGCGAATTCGGCACGATCATCACATTGGCGGTGGAGCCGATCATCAGCACCGAGGCGAGGTCGCGCGCGGCATCGAAGGCCAGATTCGGAAAGATCGCCGGTGCGATCGTCAACGCGTTGGAATTGGAGAGAATGCTGTAGCCGTCCGGATCAGCCTTCGCCACCAGGCCCGACCCGACCGTGCCGCCCGCGCCGGCGCGATTCTCGATCACGATCGGCTGGCCAAGCTCAACCGCCAGGCGATCGAACAGCAGCCGCGGCACGACGTCGGCCGCGCTGCCCGCGCCAAAGGGGATGGTCGCCTTGATCATCCGGGTGGGCCAGGTTTCCGCCTGCGCAGCGAAACCAGAGAAAACGATCGAAAGAATGAAAACTACGCGAATGGACCTGGTCATCAAATGCTCCGGTTTCACTGCCCGCATCGCTGCAAGAACCGTTCCGCAAGCAGCGCTACTCCCCGCCTGCCTCAATCCACCAGCGTGAACTGCAGCAGCAGATTGCGCTGGATCATCGAGAAATTGTCGTCGGAGATCAGCGTCAGCACCGTATCGCCCTCGTCGGTCACATGGGCGTCGATGCCTTCCAGATTGTCGATCTCACTGCCGAGATCGGCGTTGAAGATCGTGGGACCATCGATCACAGCGCCGGGGGCGATCGAGTTGGGCGCGATGCGCCGGATCCGGACGCCGATGCCGCCGAGCATGGAAAATTTGCGCTCCAGCAACAACAGCTGCCCCGAGGGCAACAACACCGCGTCGCTGACGTCGAAATTCTCGGTGCGGCGGATGCTGAACTGGCCGGGCGTCTTGCCGCCGATCAGGAAGGCCATGATGTTACCGTCGGCGTCGAGGCCGCGCTCGGAGATCGCGACCAGCGTCCCCGCCAGGGCAAAGCCCTTCGGCACCATCACCAGCGCCTCGAGCCCCTTGTTGAACGGCAGCTTGCGCGCCGCCGGCGGCAACGGCAGCGGCTCGCCGAGCGAGCGCGTAAAACCCTTGGCGAAATCGAACCGCAGTATCTGATTGACGCGTTCCAGGCTGACATAAACGTAAGAACCATCGAGTGCGATCGCCTCGGTATCGTACCAACCGCGCGCGGTGATCGGCTTGCCATCGGGACCGAGTATCGGCGACGCTTCGACATCGTCGAGGCCGGTCATCTCGCGGCCCTTGTAGACGATGCGGCCGGTAAACCAGCCGCCCTTGTCGCTGATGGCGATGAAGCGCTCGCCCTTGGCATCGAGCCGCAGCCCCGACAGGCCGCCGAAGCCGCGAAACCGCGAGGTCAGAATCAACCCGCTGCGGTATTCCAGCGAGCCAAACCGCACATGTGAGCGGTCGCGGGTATCGAACGACGGTAGCGGCCTTGCATTGACCTCGATCGAGACCGGCGCGGTGACCGAATATTCATCCGGGATTGCCGGCTTCGGCGGCCGCTGAACTGCGGTCTGCGCATGCGCGATGGCCGGCAGCGCCACGGCCGAGAGCCCCGCCGCTGCAGTTGTCAGAAAGCGACGGCGGCTCACCGGTGCGCGCATACTCTCAGGAATGCAGACGGCGTGGCCGGCGCGTTGTCGTGGGCGCGGCGCCGTGGGTCTCGCTGAAGAGCTCGGCAAGCTTTTCGGTGATGGCGCCGCCGAGTTCCTCGGCATCGACGATGGTAACCGCACGGCGATAATACCGCGTGACGTCGTGACCGATACCGATCGCGATCAGTTCGACCGGCGAACGGGTCTCGATCTCCTCGATGATGTGGCGCAGATGCCGTTCGAGGTAATTGCCCGGATTGACCGACAGGGTGGAATCGTCGACCGGCGCGCCGTCGGAAATCATCATCAGGATCTTGCGCTGCTCGGGACGTCCGAGCAGGCGCTTGTGCGCCCAATCCAGCGCCTCGCCGTCGATATTTTCCTTCAAAAGCCCCTCGCGCATCATCAGCCCGAGATTTTTCCGCGCGCGGCGCCAGGGGGCATCGGCGGATTTGTAGATGATGTGACGCAAATCGTTCAGCCGGCCGGGATTGGCCGGCTTGCCGGCGGCAAGCCACGCCTCGCGGGATTGCCCGCCCTTCCAGGCGCGCGTGGTGAAGCCGAGGATCTCGACCTTGACGCCGCAACGCTCCAGCGTCCGCGCCAGAATGTCCGCACAGGTCGCCGCCACCGTAATGGGACGGCCGCGCATCGAACCGGAATTGTCGAGAAGCAGCGTCACCACGGTGTCGCGGAAGGTCGCTTCCTTCTCGTGCATGAACGAGAGCGGGTGATAGGGATCGGTGACCACGCGCGACAGCCGCGCCGGGTCGAGGATGCCTTCCTCAAGATCGAACTCCCAGGCGCGGTTCTGCTGCGCCATCAGGCGGCGCTGCAGCCGGTTGGCGAGCCGGGCGACGATGCCCTGCAGATGCGCAAGCTGTTTATCGAGATAGCTGCGCAGCCGTTCCAGTTCGTCATGGTCGCAGAGATCCTCGGCCGCGATCACCTCGTCGAACTTCGGCGCGAAGGCGTGATATTCCGGCCCGCGCGGTTCGTTGGCGCCGCGAGAATTCGGCCGCGTCGCCTCGCCCGGGGTCTCGTCGTCGCCGAGCTCGCCATCATCGAACGTATCTGACGTGGAAGCCTGCGCGCTTTCCATCGCGCTCTCCGACATCTCGTCGGTCGAGGCCTGGGCCTGATCGGCGCTCATTTCCTGTGCGGCGTCAGAGTCGGGCGAACCTTCGGCGCCGGACTGGTCGTTCTCGCCGTCCTGATTCTCCTCGTTGTTCTCGTCGTCATCGGCATCAGCGTTGCGGTCGTCGCCAAGGTCGAGCGCCGACAGCAGATCGTGTACGAGGTCGCCGAACTTGGCCTGGTCCTCGGTAACGCGGCTCAACTGATCGAGGCGCGCGCCGATCTTGTCTTCCAGCACCGGACGCCAGAGGTCGACCATCTTCTTTGCCGCCGTCGGCGGCGCCATGCCGGTCAGCCGTTCGCGCACCAGCATCGCCAGCGCATCCGACAGCGGCGCGTCGGCGCGGTCGGTGATCTCGTCGAATTTGCCGCGATGGAAATGATCGTCGAGCATCGCGGTGAGGTTTTTCGCGACACCGGCCATCCGCCGCGAGCCGATCGCTTCGACACGCGCCTGCTCGACCGCCTCGAACACGCCGCGCGCCTGCGGATTGCCCGGCATCAGCTTGCGGTGGACCTTAGGATCGTGACAGGCGAGTTTCAGCGCGATCGAATCGGCATGGCCGCGCACGATCGCGGCATCGCGTTTCGTCATCTTGCGCGCGGGTTCGGGCAGCCGGGCCTTGCCCGGCGCAAGGCCCGGACGTTCGGCCGCGAACGTCACTTCGAGTTCGGGGGCTCTTGCGATCGCGCGCAGGCACGACGTCACCGCGCGCTTGAACGGCTCGGTCGGCGCTTCCTTGGATCCAGTGCGGAATTTGGAGTTGGATGTGCTCATAGCGCTTTCGTGAACCAATGGCGCGTCACGCCTTCAGGATAACCTTCGATCGAACCGAATTCCTCATAGCCGCAGGCGCGGTAGAAACCCGGCGCCTGAAAACTCATCGTATCGAGATAGGACCGCGTGGCCCCAAACCGTCTCGCTTCGTCTTCAATCGCCTTGATCAGCTTTGTTCCAAAATCCTTGCCGCGGAGTTTCTGCTCCATCCAGAAGAGCTGTATGAACAGCACCGTGGTCCAGACCTCACCGACAATCCCGCCGACGATCTTGTCGCCTTCGCGCAACGAGATGGCGAGGCGCTTGTATTTCTGCTTCCCCATCTTCTCGGTGTTGTAGCCGATCAATCCGCCGAGCACCGCCTTCTTGGTCTTTCCAATGGTGCGCTCGACGGAAATGGTTGGCATGGGCTAGCTGAGCGCCACGTTGACCGAACTCTCGGCCAGCTCCGCATTGAAGCAGCGCTGATAGAATTCAGCCACCAGCGGCCGTTCCAGCTCGTCACACTTGTTGAGGAAGGTGACGCGGAACGCAAAGCCGATATCGGAGAAGATGTCGGCGTTCTCTGCCCAGGTGATCACCGTACGCGGGCTCATCACCGTCGAGAGGTCGCCATTGGCGAACGCGTTACGGGTGAGATCGGCGAGCCGCACCATCTTGTTGACGATGTCGCGGCCTTCCTGCGTGCGATAGTGCTTCGCCTTGGCGAGCACGATTTCGACTTCCTCGTCATGTGCCAGGTAATTCAGCGTGGTGACGATCGACCAACGGTCCATCTGACCCTGGTTGATCTGCTGGGTGCCGTGATAGAGGCCCGACGTATCGCCGAGACCGACCGTGTTGGCGGTCGAGAACAGGCGGAACGACGGGTGTGGCTTGATCACCTTGTTCTGGTCGAGCAGCGTCAGGCGGCCGGAGACTTCCAGCACGCGCTGGATCACGAACATCACGTCGGGACGGCCGGCGTCGTATTCGTCGAACACCAGCGCGATGTTGTGCTGCAGCGCCCAGGGCAGAATGCCGTCGCGGAATTCCGTGACCTGCTTGCCGTCACGCACGACGATGGAGTCCTTGCCGACCAGATCGATACGGCTGATATGGCTGTCGAGGTTGACGCGCACGCAGGGCCAATTCAGCCGCGCGGCGACCTGCTCGATATGGGTCGATTTACCGGTGCCATGATAGCCGGTGACCATGACGCGGCGGTTGTGGGCGAAGCCGGCAAGAACCGCGAGCGTGGTGGCGCGATCGAAGCGGTAATCCGAATCGACTTCCGGCACGTGCGGGTCGACTTCGGAATAGGCCGGCACTTCAAGATCGGTATCGATCCCGAAAACCTGCCGCACCGATACCTTCATATCGGGGATACCGACGGGCTCTTGAGTTTTGGTCATGGCGGCGGTCGTCATCAATCCTCCGAGGTCCCGGGCGTTCCCGAAACCAGATTTGTTGAATGGCTGCGGATGGGTGCTGGCTGCGAACCTAGCAGAGAGCAACGGCCGGCAGAAGCCCGCGACGCAATGAAAGTTCCGCTGCCTTATCATTGAGATAGGCACTGAACTCGATTTTTGGAGGGCAGCTCTGCGAATCACGCCGTACTTTTGCCCGGCGGCCGGGCCAGCCGCCCCGGAACCGGCGTGCCTAGGGACGGCCCTTCCCGGCCCCCTGGCGAGTTGTTAGGTCTGGGCCATCAGGCAAACCACGCGACCGCATCGGGAATTTTGTGGCCTCCTTCCTCGATCCTCTGATCGCTTTTGTCTCGGCCCATCCGGGGCTTGCCTACCTGACGCTGTTCCTCGCCGCCCTGCTGGAAGCCGTTCCGGTGATCGGCTCGCTGGTGCCGGGATCAACCATCATCCTCGCCTTGAGCGCGCTGGTCCCGGGCGGCGAACTGAAATTGTGGGCGGTGCTGGCGGCGGCGATTGCCGGGGCCGCACTCGGCGACGGCACCGCGTTCTGGGTCGGCCATCGCTCGCAGCGCGAGATTCTCAGTGTCTGGCCGCTGAAGAACTACCCCGCCGTGGTGGCGCAGAGCGAAGCCTTCTTCCAAAGCCGTGGCGCGCTTGCGGTGTTCTTTGCGCGCTTTGTGCCGCCGATCCGCGCCTTCGTGCCGGTCACGGCGGGCGCGCTGGGCATGCCGCCGCTACGGTTTTACGGCGTGAATATTCCGGCCATCCTGGTCTGGGCGATGGCCCATGTGCTGCCGGGCGTATTCGCGGTCTCGGCATTGCACGAATATTTCGGGCTGCCGCATCATCACGGCACGGCCAAGCATCTCTGGATGCTGGCGGTGCTGGGCGGTGCACTGGTTGCGGCGCTTGTGATCTGGATCATCCGCCGGCGCCAGGGCGGCGGCGTGATCGAGCCGGCCAGGCCGGTCAAGTAAGCCGGGCGCGTCCCGGGGCGGGGCCGACATAGCGCGCACGCGGGCGGATCAGCCGCTCCTGGCGCAATTGTTCGCTCGCATGCGCGATCCATCCGACCGTGCGGGCCATCGAAAACAGCACCAACTCATGGCCCGGCGGCAGGCCCAGCGTGTGCACGAGCACCGCCAGCGCATAGTCGATATTGACGAATTCGCCGGTCGCTTCCGCAATGCGTTCCGGGATTTCGTGGGTCAGTTTGCGCTCTGCGCCCGAGCGCGCCAAAGCCTCCAGCAAGGCCTGCGCGCGGGGATCTCCGAATTTGTAGACACCATGGCCGAAGCCCGCGAAACGTTCGCCCAGCGCCACCCGTTCGCGAATCAGGGGCGCGACGTCGCCCTTGGCCAGCGTCTTGAGCAACTGCGCCGCCAGCACGCCGGCGCCGCCGTGCTTGGGACCTTTCAGGGCAACGAGGCCTGCGATCATCGCGTCATAGAGGTTTAGGCCGGTCGACGCCGCGCAGCGCACGGTGAAGGTCGAGGCGTTCAATTCATGATCCGCCAGCAGCACCAGCACGCGGCGGATCAGATCGGCGGCGTGCTTGTGATCGGGCGCCCATGCCCTGGCGATCTGCAGGTGCAACGGCTGCGGCGATGTCTTCGCGTTCAGCATGGTCGCGACCACCAGACGCAGGATGCGGCCGCCGACCATCGCGCGTCCCTCGGGCGCGCGGGTAAAGGCGCGCGGATCGGCAACGGCCGCGAGCGCCAGCACCGCAATGGCGCGATCGATCGCGTTGGCGCCGCGGGTGGCCTCGGCCACCGCGCGCATTTCATCCGAGATCGACGGGCAATTGTCCGGAGCGAACGGATCGACGCCGGTGACGTCCCACAACAGCGTCGCGGCGTGTTCGAGCGTATCGCGCTCGGCGAGGTCGACGCAGTTCACGCCGCGATAAATCGGGCCGTCCTCGGTGATGGTCGCGATCGCCGAATCCATGACAGGCAAATCCGCATCGAAACTGCGCATCCCGCGCGGCTCGGGCGCCGGCGCCCGCCGCTCCTTGAGCGTGCGGACGTCCTCGGCCCGGTAGCGATGGCTGCGCGAATCGGCCGACGGCTCGGAGCGGATCAGGCCGCGGCTGACATAGGCGTAGAGCGTCGCCTGCGAGATCGCGAGTTCGGCGGAGGCCTCGCGGGCCGAGAGATAAAGGCCGGCGGATTTTTTCATATTGATTTACATAATCAAGATTGATCAATCTGTCGAGAGGACCGACCTTTGCGGTGCACAAAGGAGATCCATCATGAACATGCAGCTTTCAAAGACCCCGATCGGCCTCGATGGCGTCCCCGCCGCCGAAACCGTGCTGAGCCATGTCGATGGCGAGCACGGCGAACTGATCATTGCCGGCGAGCGCGTCGGCGAACTGGCCCGCAAGACCGGGTTCGAGGGCGTGACCGCCCGGCTCTGGAGCGGCGGTACCGGCCAGCCGGTCGGCGAGGCCGCGGTGCGTGCCGCACTTGGCGCGGGTCGCGAACGCGCCTTCGCCCGGCTGCCGGAACTGCTCGGAATCACGCGAGGCCTGTCGATCGTCGATGGTTTCCGCGCAGCCATCGCGGGGCTGCGCGCGGAAGCGGGACTGACGCACGAGGCCACCATTGTCGGCGCATTTCCTGTCATCGCAGGCGCGCTGGTGCAGCGCGCCAAAGGCAATGATCCCGTGCAGCCCGATCCGACCGCGAGCCATGCCGCCGACACGCTGTCGATGATGCTCGGCCGCAAGCCCGACGCGCGCGAAGCGGCGGCGCTCGATGCTTATTTCGTCACGGTGTGCGACCACGGCATGAACGCCTCGACGTTCACGACGCGCGTCATTGCCTCGACCCATGCCGATCTGTTTGCGGCGGTGACGGGCGGCTATTGCGCGCTGACGGGGCCGCTGCATGGCGGCGCACCGGAGCCGGTGCTGGAAATGCTCGACGCCATCGGCTCGAGCGAACGCATCAAGCCGTGGGTCGACAGCGCACTGGCGCGCGGCGAGCGGCTGATGGGCTTTGGTCACCGCGTCTATCGGGTGCGCGATCCCCGCGCCGACGTGCTCAAGGGCGCGATCGAGCGGCTCGCCGGCGGCGGCATGGATCTGCCGTTTGCGGGCGAGGTCGAGGCCTATATCCGTGATGCGCTGAAGCGGAAAAATCCGGACCGTCCGCTCGACACCAATGTGGAGTTTTTCACCGCGATCCTGCTCGACGCGCTGAAAATCCCGCGCCAGGCATTTACGCCGATCTTTGCGGTGGCGCGCGCCGCCGGATGGACCGCGCACGCCCGCGAGCAACAGCGCACCGGGCGGCTGATCCGGCCGAGTTCGGCGTATATCGGCCCGATGCCGGGGTGAGAGGGCGAGTTTGGAGGGCAACAGCGGAGCCATTATCTCCGCTGTCGTCCCTGCGAACGCAGGGACCCATAACCACAAGGGGTTATTGTTTAAAGAAGGTATCGGCCAGCGCCGCCGTAACGCACGGCCACGGCGTATGGGTCCCTGCGTTCGCAGGGACGACGGCTCACGCGCCGCGCACGACGGTCTTGAGATAATTATACGCCTTGATGATCTCGATCAGGCGATCCTCGGTGGAGCGGTCGCCGCCATTGGCGTCGGGATGGTGCTGCTTCACCAGCAGCTTGTATTTTGCCTTCACCGTTTCCAGCGTCGCATCGGGGCCGAGACCCATCACCTGCAGCGCCTTGCGCTCGGCGTTCATCACTTTTCGGGTTTCGGGCTTGGTCTCGCCGGCAGCGCCTCCCGGACCAGGCCGCCAACGGCCGCGGCCGTTGAGCTCCGAGAACATGCTGAACGGATCGGAAGCGGCGTCGATATCGGGCTCGGCGCCGGCCTTGCCCTTCTTGCCGCCATTGGCGCCCATCTTCCAGGTCGGGCGATGGCCGGTCAGCGCATCCTTCTGGTAGCGCGCGACTGAGTCGGCGCTCATGCCCTGGAAGAAATTGTAGCCCTGATTGTATTCGCGGACGTGGTTGAGACAGAAGTGCCAGTACTCTTTCGAGTTCTCGCGGCCCTTGGGCGCGCGGTGCGGGCCCTTGTTCTTGCACTCCGGCCATTCGCACATGGCGGATTCTTCGCGCGCCGCAGCCTGCTGCTTCGCGCTCAGCTTGTTGGGCTTGATGCGAATGGAGTCGAAGAATTTGGATGAATCGATTGGCATGGCTGACTTTGACTACGCAATGCCCAAGGCTTCAAGTCTTGACATTGCGAATACCTCTGTTCCGATCTGGCATTGACGAAAAACGGTCCCGGACGTAATGCCGCCGTCATGAGCACCAAGGACGATATCATAAACAAGTTGCGTGAAACTTTCGCACCCGAAAGCCTCGACGTGACGGACGAATCACATCTGCATGAGGGCCATGCCGGCCACAGGCCGGGCGGCGAGACGCATTTCCGGGTATATATTGTGTCGCCGGCCTTCGAAGGGAAGAGCCGGATCGAACGCCATCGCATGGTCAATGCGACGCTCGAGGCGGAACTGAAGGGGTCCGTGCACGCGCTGGCGATCAAGGCGCAGGCACCCGGGGAAACTACGGGCCGCTGATTATATCGCCCCTGCCACAGATATAAGCGTCCGATGACCACGCTGAAGCTCATTATTTTGGCCGGGCTTCCCGGTTCCGGGAAGAGCACGCTGGCGGAAGGGCTTTCGCGGCACTTTTCGCTGCCGCTATTGTCGGTCGATCCGATCGAGGCGGCGATGTGGCGCGGCGGCCTCTTGCGGGATCAAACGGGGATCGCGGCCTATGAGGTCGCACAAGCCCTGGCAGCAGAACAATTGCGGCTGGATCATTCCGTCCTGATCGACGCCGTCAATCCGGTCGAGGCCCCGCGCGCGGCGTGGCGAAAGCTTGCGGCAAAATATCGCGCGGATTTGAAGATCATCGAATGCATCTGCGTCGACTCGGCGATCCACCGCCGCCGAATCGACGCCCGTATCCGCAATATCGACGGGATGGCCGAGGTCGACTGGGCCAGGGTCGAACAACGGCGCGCCGAATACGAGGCGTGGACCGATGCAAGGCTGACGCTGGATACCTCGGCGGAGCCGCCGGAACGGTTGCTCGCGGAAGCGATCCGCTATCTGGCCTGAGCGCACGCCATGGCGAAGCGAAGATCGGCCAAGGACGGTGGCAGCGCATTCATCTTTGTGAGACAATCAGTCGCGCGGTGGTGCGGTTTCCATGAGAACGCGGGGTCGGACTGAACCCCGGATGCCATCGCCATGTGATGGGGTCGTCCGATGCGCTATTGGGCACATCAGGGGTTGGCGGCAGCCGTTGCGGCGTTGATGGCCACGTGTCCCATCAAGGCTTTCGCGCTCGACATGCCCGGTCCCGCCGCTCAGGAGGTGCTGGTGAAAAGCATCCTGGTGACGCTGAACGACGCGGTCGCCGCTGACAATTTCACCGTCCTCCACGCCAAGATCTCAAAACCGTTTCGCGAGCAGTTCCCGCCGGACAAGCTGCGGGCCGTGTTCAAGGACCTGGTCGAGAAGCACGCCGTGTTCGACGCCGTGGTGGCGCAAAAAATGATTCCCGACGAGGACGCCAGGATTGACGAGCAAGGCGTGTTGAAACTGAAAGGCCGTTTCCAGACGGCGCCAAAGCAGGTGAAATACCAACTTGGCTTCATCGAATCCGAAGGGACGTGGAAGCTCAGCGGCGTTGCGATCGATATTGAATAGGATTTTCCAATAATGCGCAGCCACCAAGCGGAATGAATACGACGAAACCGCAAAGGGCTTCGTGCCGGGACAATAAGCGGTGTGAAACTCGAACTTCATTCCCCTTGGCCCGCGGAGAATGTTATTCGGACGCTGCGGTGACGGTATCTTCTTCCGGAAAGGCAATCGATGGACGCTCCTTCATGGATTGAGCTGGTCGAACACAACGTTGCCAGATTTGGCGACCTCGTCGCCGGCATCGACCCTTCGCATTCCGACATCCCGGAGTTTTTCGGCCACGACAGCGGCTGGATCGACCGGTTCGTCAACTTCACGATCGAATCCATCGAGGGGCGCATCGGCTTCGTCAAATTCCAGTCGGCTTATTTCGAAGCATGCGGATTGACCGGCCTCAGCGCGCTCGCTTCCGGAATCAAGAAAGCTAAGGCCGCAGGTATCGGCGTCATTCTCGACGCCAAGCGCGGCGATATCGGCGCCACCGCCGCCGCCTACGCCCGCGCCTATCTTACCCCGGCTTCCGCCGGCGGCAGCGGCGACTTCGAAGCCGACTGCCTGACCGTCAATCCCTTGATGGGCCCGGACACGCTCGAACCTTTCGTGGAATGCGCGAACCGCTTCGGCAAGGGACTTTTCGTGCTCTGTCGTACATCAAACCCCGGCGCTGGCTGGCTGCAGGACAAGATGACCGGCAATCGCCTTGTTTCCGACCGCCTCGCCGATCTCATTGCCGCGATGGGAGCCAACGCCAACAGCGCCTCCCGTTTGAATGCGGTGGGCGCCGTGGTGGGCGCGACCGTCCCGCATGAAGGCCGGCGTCTGCGCCAGTTGCTGCCCCGCTCGATCATCCTGGCGCCCGGCCTTGGCGCGCAAGGCGGCGATGCTGCGGCCATTCACTCATTGCGTGGCAGTACGCCAGGCGACCTGCTGATCCCGGTATCGCGCGGCCTGACGCGGGTAGCGGATCGCGCCATTTCCGCAGAAGATTATCGAGCGCTCATCATTGGCAGGATCGACGACTTCAAGGCGGCGATTGCCTATGACTATCTCGGAAATCGCGCCATCCCGGCTTGACCGCGGGTCCCCGCGTAACGCTCTAAAACGCCGTACCCGCCCGCCTCGGCTTCTGTTCCTCGGCCTCGCGCGGCACCGGCACGATCCGCAAGGCGGTGATGCGGTTGCGCTCGCGGCGCAGCACGCGGAAGCGGAAGCCGTGGAACGTAAAACTCTGGCCGCGCTCGGGGATCGAACGCGCCTCGTGAATGACGAGACCCGCGATCGTGGTCGCCTCCTCGTCGGGCAGATGCCAGTTCATGGCGCGGTTGAGATCGCGGATCGGCACCGAACCATCGACCACCACGGAGCCGTCGGGCTGGGCGCGGACGCCGGCCACCACCACGTCGTGCTCATCGGAAATGTCGCCGACGATTTCCTCCAGAACGTCTTCCAGCGTCACCATGCCTTCGACTTCGCCATACTCGTCGACGACGAGCGCGAAGTGGGTCTTGCGGCGGCGGAACGCCTTGAGCTGTTCGGACAGAGGCCGCATCTCCGGCACGAACCAAGGCGGCAGCATGATGGCCGCAACGTTGATACGCGAGGTATCGCCCTCGGAGGCGCGGATCGCGCGCAGCAGATCCTTGGCGTGCAGCACGCCGATGATGTTTTCAGGTTTCTCGCGCCACAGCGGGATGCGGGTGTATTCGGTCGCCAGCACCTCGCGCACCAGTTCGTCCGGCGGCAGATCGGCATTGATCATCACCATGGCGGTGCGGTGGACCATGACATCAGACACGGCAAGGTCGCCAAAGCGGAACACATTGTGGATGTATTCGGCCTCGCCGCTTTCGATGCCGCCGTGCACGGCCGATTCCTCCACCAGCCCCTCGATCTCGGAGTCGGTGAGGATCTCATGCTGTGAGGATTCCTGCACGCCGAGCAGGCGCAAGATTCCGCGTGACGCGCTGTTGAGCAGCCAGTTCAGCGGCCAGAAAACCAGATAGGACAAATAGAGCGGATACGCGATCCATTGCGAAACCGGCATCGGCTGCCGGATCGCCAGCGTCTTCGGCACCTGCTCGCCGATCACGATATGCAGCGAGGAGAACACCAGAAAGCCCGCCGTGAACGACACGAAGTGCAATGTGGCTTGCGACATTCCGAGCGGGATCAGCAACGGCTCGAGCAGCGCCGAAACGGTGGGCTCGCCGACCCAGCCGAGGCCAAGCGAGGCCATGGTAATGCCGAGCTGACAGCACGCGAGATAGGCCTCGATGTTGCCCATCATGCTGTGCAGCAGGCGCGCGCCGAACCGGTCCTGCTCGACCATCGCCCTGATGCGAAACCCGCGGCTCTTCACCAGCGCAAACTCGGCCGCCACGTAGAACGCGTTGGCGGCGAGCAGCAGGAACGCAAGCAGCAGGTTGAACGCGGTCGAACTCATGCCTGCCTCGCGACGGCACCAGGCCCGCGCGACGGCTCCATGATGCGCCCTGACAGTCCCGTTCTCATTCCGACAGCTTCTGTTGCAGGAAGGCGCGAACCGATGCCGGTTCGACGTCGTTTGCGATCACCGCGCGCCCCACCGCCTCCAGCAGGATGAAGGTGAGCTTGCCGCGCTTGACCTTCTTGTCCTGCGCCATCAGCGCCATCAGCGTATCGGCATCCGCCAGCCCTTCCTGGGCGAAGCCGGCGATGTCCTGCAACCGGGTCGGCAGGCCGACCGAAGCCAGATGACGCTCGACGCGCGCGGCGTCGGCTGGCGAGATCATGCCGAGGCTTGCGGAAAACTCCGCCGCCAGCACCATGCCGACCGCAACGCCCTCGCCATGGAACAGGCGATCGGAAAAGCCGGTTGCGGCCTCCAGCGCGTGACCAAAGGTGTGGCCGAGATTGAGCAGCGCGCGTTCGCCGGTTTCGCGCTCGTCGCGCGACACGATCGCCGCCTTGGCGCGGCACGAGGTGGCAATCGCATGCTCGCGCGCCGCGCTGCCGGAGAAGATGCCGGAGTGGTTGGTCTCGAGCCAGGCGAAGAAAGCTTCATCACCGAGCACGCCATATTTGGCGACTTCGGCATAGCCGGAGCGGAACTGGCGCGGCGACAACGAGTCCAGGACGGAGGTATCGGCGATCACAAGCACCGGCTGATGAAACGCGCCGAGCAGATTTTTTCCCTGCGGCGAGTTGATGCCGGTCTTGCCGCCGACGGAAGAATCCACCTGCGCCAGCAGCGAGGTCGGCGCCTGCACGAAATCGACCCCGCGGCGCAGGATCGCCGCCGCGAAGCCGGCGAGATCGCCGACGACGCCGCCGCCGAGCGCGATCACGAGGTCGTTGCGCTCGATTTTGGCTGCGATCAGCGCCTCGGAGACCTTCTCCAGTCCGGCGTAGGTTTTCGACCCCTCGCCTTCCTCGACGATGACATGCGACGTCGGGATGCCGGCCGCGGCCAGCGACGCTTGCGCCGCTTCGAGCCAGTGCTTGGCAACGGTGCGGTCGGTGACGATGGCGGTCCGTACGCCCGGCCGCAGCGCGGCGACGCGCGCGCCAAGAGTCTGCAGTACGTCGCGGCCGATGATGATGTCATAGGCGCGGTCGCCGAGCGCGACGTCGACGGTGATGGAATCGGAATGTTTCAGGGGTGCCGTCATGAGGTAGCGCTTATCCCGTCCGTTGTAGCCGTTACTGTCGTCGTTGACTCTTTAATCGTTGACTCCTGGGCCGGCGGCGCGACGACGCCACACAGCCTGCCACGCAAGGCGTCCAGGCATTCATCGACAATCCGGTCATGCGGCACGTCGCGCGACAGGATCGTAAGATCAGCCCCCTGATAGACCGGCTCGCGGGCTTCGAGCAGGCGGGTGACCGTCGCGACCGGATCCTCGGTCTGCAGCAGCGGCCGGTCGGCGCGACGCTTGACGCGCTTCATGATCACGTCGATGTCCGCTTTAAGCCAGATCGACACCGCTTTGTCGGCGATCCGCTTGCGGGTTTCCTCGCGCATGAAGGCGCCACCGCCGGTCGCGATCACCGCCGGCCCACCCTCCAGCAGGCGGGCGATCACGCGCGCTTCGCCGTCGCGAAAATAGGGCTCGCCGTGGGTTGCGAATATCTCCGGGATGGTCACACCGGCATGGGCCGCCTCGATCTCGATATCGGCATCGAGGAATGGCAGCCGCAGCCGGGCCGCCAGCCGGCGGCCAATGGTGGATTTGCCGACGCCCATCATACCGACGAGCACGACCGAACGCCGCCCCAGTGCCGCCGCGATCTCGGCCTCCTGGGGGGTGCTTGCTGGTGCCGGTAAGGCGGTCTCGGGCATCCCAAACTCTGTCATCAGCGGATTTTCCGCGTTTCTGCGCCACCTATACTACCCCCGCCGATACCCATGCCAGAGACTCTTGCAACGCCAAGGGGAACATGTAGGTAGTCAGGCGCGTCCAACCCCGATGATTTCAATGGTTAATTCGCGGCCCAAAGTCACTTTCAAGCCCGCCCTCAAGGCGCCCTGATGCCCAGTCTGTTCCGCTTTTTGACGGTGGTCGGCATTATCGCCGGGATCGGCTATGGCGTGGTCTTCGCACTGGCGAATTTCGTCAATCCGAAGCCACGGGAGATGATCGTGACGATCCCTCCGGATAAGTTCCTCAAGAAATAGGCGCTATGGTCTCAAGGATGGGCCCCAGGAACACTTCCAAGACCACTTCGAAGACCACCTCGAAGACGAATTCAGACCAAAAGCTGACCAACCTGTTCCTCGACATGCTCGCGGCGGAACAGGGGGCGGGCGACAATACGCTCGACGCCTATCGCCGCGACCTTACGGATTTTTCCGAATTTTTGGGCCGTACCGGCCAAAGTTTTGCCGGTGCCGAGACCCAGACGCTGCGCGATTATCTCGCCGACCTCGACACGCGCGGCTTCAAATCGTCCAGCGTGGCGCGCCGGCTGTCGGCGATGCGGCATCTGTTCCGCTTCCTGCTCAACGAACGAATCCGCAGCGATGATCCCGCGGCGATTCTGTCCGGTCCAAAACGCGGCCGCAGCCTGCCCAAGGTACTGTCGATCGCGGATGTCGACCGCATGCTGACGCGGTCCAAGGAACTCACCGAAACCGACGCCTCGCCTCAGCAGCGGCTTCGCGCGCTGCGGCTGCATTGCCTGCTCGAAGTGCTCTACGCCACCGGCCTGCGCGTTTCCGAACTGGTGGCGTTGCCGCTGTCGGCGGCGCGCCGCGACGCCCGCATGATCGTGGTGCGCGGCAAGGGCAACAAGGAACGGCTGGTACCGCTGAACGAGGCGTCGCGGCAGGCGATGGCCGATTATCTCGCCGCGATGGAAGCGCTGAAGCCCGAGAAGAAGAAAAACGCTCCCGCCTCGAAATGGCTGTTTCCCTCCTTCGGCGAAAGCGGACACCTGACGCGACAGCATTTCGCGCGCGACCTCAAGGAGCTCGCATCCGCCTCGGGGCTGGCGCCGCGGCTGGTCTCACCGCATGTGCTGCGTCACGCCTTCGCCAGTCACCTGCTGCACAACGGCGCCGACCTGCGCATCGTGCAAACGCTGCTCGGCCACACCGATATTTCGACCACGCAGATCTATACCCATGTGGTCGAGGAGCGGCTCAAGAGCCTGGTGCGTGACCTGCATCCGCTGGCGGAGAAGTAGACTTCCGCGTATCCAGCAAGTATCCGCCTTGACTTCGACGCCTTCTCCCCCGAAACAGCCTCACGCTATCGCTACCCGCCATGGGCCTCCGCCCAGACCGTCAGCTAAATCGTTGAAGAGACTAATCTTCTTTCTCAAAGACGAAACCACTTCGCCCGCAGCTAAGTTCCTCCCTATATTGGTTTGATGCCGGATCAGATGCGCAGCTACCTCGACTTCGAAAAACCCGTCGCCGAACTCGAGGCCAAGGTCGACGAGTTGCGCGCGCTGGCCGCGACCGGCAGCGACATCGGCGATGAGATTGCGCGAATCGAGGACAAGGCGTCGCAGGCGCTGACCGACCTCTATGCCAGCCTGACGCCGTGGCAGAAGACGCTGGTGGCGCGCCATCCGCAGCGGCCGCACTTCACCGATTTCATCAACTCGCTGATCACGGAATTCACGCCGATGGCGGGCGACCGCAAGTTCGGCGAGGATGAAGCGCTGATGGGTGGCTTCGGCCGCTTCCGCGGCGAAGCCATCTGCGTGGTCGGCCAGGAAAAGGGCGCCACCACCGAAAGCCGCATCAAGCACAATTTCGGCATGGCGCGCCCTGAAGGCTATCGCAAAGCCGTTCGCCTGATGGAGCTGGCCGACCGGTTCGGCATCCCCGTGCTGTCGATCGTTGATTCGGCCGGCGCCTATCCCGGCATCGGCGCCGAGGAACGCGGACAGGCGGAAGCCATCGCGCGGTCCACCGACGCCTGCCTGTCGCTCGGCGTACCCAATGTCGCGATCATCACCGGCGAGGGCATGTCCGGCGGGGCGATTGCGATCACCACCGCCAACCGCGTGCTGATGTTCGAGCACGCGATCTACAGTGTGATCTCGCCTGAAGCGGCGTCCTCGATCCTGTGGCGGGACGGCACCAAGGCCCAGGAAGCCGCCACCAGCATGAAGATCACCGCCCAGGACATGCTGCGATTCGGCGTCATCGACCAGATCCTGAAAGAGCCCCCCGGCGGCGCCCATCGCGATCCCGCCGCCATCATCGCCGCCACCGGCGACGCCATTGCCCAGGCCTTCAACGACCTCCGCAACCTCGATGCGGATGCGGTGCGCAAGCAGCGGCGGCAGAAATTCCTCGATATCGGCCGCAAACTGGGCTGAACGGGCTCGATTCCCTGCCCAAAGCGGCAGGCCCGATCGCAGAATCGCCGATTTTTCGCCAAATCGTTGAATTTAGCCGCAATTATGCCCCGACCGCGTTCTTTATGGTCTGTTGACCATGCCCGCCAAGGTACCGGCTTGTGCGGCGGGTTCGAGTTGCGACAAATCGGCCTAAAGGGTAAGATTTTATACATCGGCTTCAGGGCATGACGCTGTGGTTGGGGTGCGAAAATCGCCCGATGGGTGTGGAGCTTAGCTTTTGATTTATCGCTCGCTGGTACGCGCGCTCGTCACGTCGGCTGCCCTCGCGGCCGGCGTTTTGCTGACTGGCTGCAACAGCGACGAGATTTCGCTGGCCAACAACGCCAAGGCCAACCAGCCGGTGCCGCCGAAACTGATCCAGGCCATGGTCGAAAAGGACATGGACCTGAACTCGCCGATTCTGGTCCGGATCTTCAAGCAGGAAGCCGAACTCGAAATCTGGAAGCAGGATCGCGCCGGGCGTTTCGCGCTGCTCAAGACCTATCCGATCTGCCGCTGGTCGGGCGATCTCGGACCGAAGGTCAAAGAGGGCGACCGTCAGGCGCCGGAAGGCTTCTACTCGATCTCGCCGGCGCAGATGAATCCGCAGTCGGCCTATTATCTGTCGTTCAACACCGGCTATCCCAACGCGTTCGACAAGGCACTCGGCCGCACCGGATCACAGCTGATGGTGCATGGCGATTGCTCCTCGCGCGGCTGCTACGCGATGACCGACGAGCAGATCGCGGAAATCTATTCGCTGGGCCGCGAATCCTTCTTCGGTGGCCAGAAGTCGTTCCAGCTGCAGGCCTATCCGTTCAAGATGACGCCAATCAATATGGCGAAGCATCGCAACAATCCGAACATGCCGTTCTGGCGAATGATCAAGCAGGGCTACGATCATTTCGAGGTGACGAAGCACGAGCCGAAGGTCGATTTCTGCGAGAAGAAATACGTGTTCGACGCCATCAGGGCGCCCAACGCCACGCGCGACCCGGCGTTCGACGCGTCGGGAAAATGCCCGGCCTACGCGATATCAGATGAAGTCGCCGACGCCGTGCGCGAGAGGCAGCAGGCCGAGGCCGCTGAAACCGCCAAGCTGATCTCGAAGGGTACGCCGGTCGCGCGGCTCAACACCGGCATCGACGGCGGCATGCACAAGATCTTCGCCGCGCGCGTTCCCGAAGCCAGCACCGGGCTCTCGGAAGGCGGCGACAGCCAGGGACTGGCGGCGCTCTCGCTGGCCCGCGCCCCCGGCACCATCCCCTCCCACGTCAACCCGCCGCGCGCGCCTTCCGACAATCTCCTGCTCGGCGCGCCGCAGGAGCCGAAGCTTGCTGCCGTCGCCAGCGCGCCAACGGCCGGACCGACAGCCTCGACCCCGGCCCCGACACGGGTCGCGAACGCCGTGCCGGCCACCCAATCCGACGGATGGTTCTCCAGCCTGGCCCGCAAGGTAGGCATTGGCGGCGGCGATGCGACCGCGAGCACCTCGAGCACACCGCCGCCCGCGCCGGCGAAGCCGAAGGTTACTGAAGCCAAGCGGTCCGAGCCAGCGCCGCGCGCAGAGGCTGCGGTACCGAAGGCGTCAGCGCCGAAGGCCGAACCCAAGCAAGCCGCAGCCCGGCCGCCGCTGAAACCGTCGGTGACCGATACCGCGGCTCCAGCCGCCGCGGCGGCTCCCGCGCAGGTCGCCGGATCGGCGCCGATCGTCTCGTCGAACTCGTTCGAGAGCCGCTTCGGGGCGGTGAAGTAAATCGCTGTCGTCCCGGCGAAGGCCGGGACCCATAGCCACCGATCTCAATGTTGCGCGAAATTAGTGGGGCTTTGGTCCCATCCATAACCAACATTCGTGATTATGGGTCCCGGCCTTCGCCGGGACGACGATAGAGGTGCCGTCAGCGCACGACGACAAGCAGCTCAGCCGTATTTGCCGTGACAATGCTTGAACGCTCACGGCAAGTGAATTTCCGGAGCGTCATCAGTAGCTTTGCTGCCTTGAAATTTGCGTGTCAATCATTTGTCAATCAGGCAGCCTTTTCTGCTGTGCTTTCCTGCCTCAACAACCTCCCCAGCTCTACGAGCCTCGTCTGTGCGTTCTGTTGTTTCGCAGTGTTTCGCAGCGCCCCAAATATTTGAACGCATCGTCGGGCTTCGTCGTGGGCTGCCGGGCTTGTACAGGGGCAGTGCGTTGGTTGCGATCCAGATTTCACCGGTGAAAATGTGGATGGCTTGATGATGATGGTAACGTCGCTGGCCAAACAATCGAATTGATCGAAATGCCATTAGACGTAGCGGCTGAGTGGTGGGCGTTCCATTTGGAACGGTGTGGGTTTCTTGCGGCAGTTAGACTTTTTGTTGGTCAGCACGTCCATTCCGCTGACGCACTGCATAAATAGGCAGACTGTCCCACAACAGCCTTGGATACCAAACCTGTCGAGCTAGGCACACGCCGCAGAAATTCAGTTAGGGTGTCAATCAAAATCGAGGTGGACGAGTCACAAGCGAACGGTAAATCATTCCGTTTGCACGATGAGGGCAACGCAACACTGCGACCCTCAAGGATGTAGATGTCGGCCAATTGGCTCTACAGACCTAGCGTTGAGAACTGAACGTAAACGGGAGATCGCTCAACCGCCCCGTACCAGCAATGGCGATTCAGATTGGCGTGTGTCGAAGGTCTCTTCGAATCACTTTGGCCTGCTCGGCTGAAGTGTGAGCGGAAGGAGAGTTTGGTGGTTCACTAATAAGGTAACGAAGTGTCGCCGCAGGCGACGTGTAGATGTAATGATGACGGTAACGATGGTGGTGATGGACATTGGTAACACCACGGTTGTTTCGGTCCATCGAAGTAGACCAAGGCCACTAAGAGCTTCGCAGCGGCTACGCCGCTTTCGGGTGGTGATGTTGGTCTTAATATACGGTTTGGCCCATGCCATAATCGAAATCTAACCTACACCAGATGGACGAGCGCAGCGAGTATCGCCGCCAGGCGATCGTTGGTGGAGAATTTGGTATTGATGCCAACGATGGTGATTATGGCGACGGTGGCCATTGCTGGCACACCACGAATGCTTCGCCTATCGAGGTACACGAAGGCCAACAAGAGCTTCGCAGCGGCGAAGCCGCTTACATCGGTTGGAAGTATCGCTCGGAGCCGAAGGTAATCGAAAACCCCGTTACAATATTGGTCCCAATGGTCCTATCGGATTGACCTATACATTCCAATAGCAAGGTAACGAGCGAAGCGAGTATCGCCGATAGGCGATTGTGGGTGGTGCTCGCCTCTGAAAAGTTCGACCCGTTTTGCGTTACTGCCTACTATTCTGAGACGGCATCCCTAGAGCGTCAGGAGCAGAACGGAGCTACGATCTTAGAAACGCTTCACACTCACTCAGCAACGCATTCCATTCGGCCATATATTGTTCCTTGATTTGCCAGCGCTCATCAAAGATGCCCTCCACGCCGTTATCGAGCTTATCCCTGATGTCGGGAGTTGGCAGTTTACGCAACCACACCTGTTCGTCATCAAGGAATTCCAAGCTGCACTTTTTGAAGGCCAGTACTCCTTCTGGATCGCCGTCGAATATAGCGGCTGCCCTGATGCCCAGTTGACGTGCCAAACGAAGCCATCCGCCAATAAGAGATGCACCCCCAGCGCCGTAACCGAAAATCTCGATGTCTGGTAGAGTATTCTCCTGCACGTAATTGGCTATTATGTGAGCATCTTCCTGCCCTTCAACGAAGAGTGTCCCTCGGGAGAAAAACACTTCTCTAGCGACGACATCGTACAGCTTTCGGTTCTTCTTCTCGTCGGCTACCTTTCCAATATCCCTGATCGTCTCCCGTGACAGGGTGGTTAGCTGTGTACCGTCGTGCTTGACGAGATTAGCCCTGTAAACTTTCGCACCTGACTGAATATCTTGCCAAGAGACGAAGTGAGGCGAGTGGGTACTTATAACAATCTGTCCAGTCTTTGCCAGCTTGCGCAATTCTTCATACAATCGCCTCTGCGCTTGTGGATGGAGTGAAAGCTCGGGCTCATCGAGCAATAAGATGCTTCCCCGCTTGAAATCGTAGAGAGCATAAGCCAGACGGAAAATATTCGAGACACCGTCTCCCACCAATCCAATTCTATGGGAGGCGCCCGAAACGCTCTTATAGGAGATAAAATCCTGATCTCGGTTATCGATGGTCCAATCTTCAATAGTAGGCTCGAATTTAGTCAAGAGCTGCGTAAATTCCCTCTTTGATGACGCCGTTATTTCAATTAGTGCCATCGAGGCACCAAAAGCCGCATCAACATAGAATTCTTGTTGGCGCAGATTGTTGTAGAAGCCAGTTTCGTGCTGCTTTTTGTGATCCTCGCCGAATTGATGCGCATGAAATCGGTCGTTCCAAGGGCGCCGTGCTGGCACATAGATGATATCGTTGCCAATCCCGAAGGCCCATTTTCCTTCCTTCTTCAGGCGAGCAGCAGAACCCCTGCCACTCACGCCGATTTCGAAATCTTTGTCGTTTTTACCCTTCAGCGTGATCTTAAGAGCCTGGGCCCTTCTATCATCGGATCCGGCAACAAAGACGTCATCGTCAGAAACAAGATGCCGAATTGTTTTCAAGACAGTCGACTTACCACTGTTGTTCGGTCCGACAAGTACCGTCAGCCCTGAGCCGTTCGCTGGGTCTGCAAACTCAACTTCCTGAGAACTCCCAAACCCCCGATAATTTGCAATCTCTATAGATTGTAGAAGCATACGAACGATTTCCTGATCAGAGTCGGTTTCGTATCCCTGGATGACCGTTGATCATTGTTTGATCAATTGTTGCCATCTCAGCGAGGCTCGATGGTCACCATTCGATCCAAAAGAGACGAATTGTAAATGTCTCCATCAGCGCCGGCATGCACATGTCGATGGCAGTTTGGACACAAGGCGATCACAAAAGCCGGGTCATCAGGACCGCCATCACTTACCCGTCGAATATGATGCGGCTCGAGATAAGGACTACCATCTTTCCGACTGAAGGGAGCCGGTGACCCACATCCCTCGCAATTGCCAAGCGCACGAGCTAGCACATAGTTGCGTACATCTTGGCTTCGCTGATACACATTTCGTACGACCGTTGTGACGTCTTGGTGCCCAACAATTACGGCCGCCTTTGCGAGCGCTCTGAGTTCCTCAAGTGACTCAGCCAAATTGACTGTAGCGACGCCATCTTCCGTCTTTTCGACCACGGCGGTCAGCGGCCTTAGCTCGAACACTATGGCAGATCGCTCGTTACCTTCTCGATCGGGCGCTCTTTCGAGATGGTGCGTCTCATAGACCATCTCAGTTGCAAAGCGCAGCCCCTCATTCGTTTTTCGGAAGAGAAGCAGACTCTTTCCCTCCGCGGAATGAGACGCAATTGCCAAGTTGCCCCGTTGCAGTGTCATATCGCCGACTTGGCCTTCGCCGAAATACTCGAATACGCCATCCGCTCGTGTTCGATCGGCGTACCCGTGCGACAGTCCCTCTTCTCCGGTGACAATGATCACCAAGGGATGCTGCACCGGCGTTATAATGCCGCCTTGCTGCTGGCCGCCGAATTTGGAATGAATATCCGATCGTCGATTGTAAACTTTGCCTTCTTCAAAACCCCAACTCATATGCCTCTATCCAATTTCGCATAGCGATCCGAAGAGAATGATACTACAACTTAAGCGGTAAGACACAACCGGCTTTTCGGATGGTAGTCAGATGGGCGATAAGTTTAGCTGGGTCAGAGGCTACAGCCGAAATCTAATACTAAGTAAGATCGCTGCCACCCGCAAAGTAAACGACGATCGATGCTCATTTTCACCGGCTCAGGAATATGATTACTGGCTCGCAGTGCTTCGGTCGGCCATCCGATCTAAAGATATCTCCGATCTCGACAGGCGACGTTCGATTGTGGCGGCATTGTCGGACGCTTCTTTAAACCTCAACGACCCTGATAACTTCTTAGCTCGATGCGAGCAGACCTACCTCGCACTATCTACTACCCTGGACTCTGAATTCGTTCTCTACACGACAGTGACCTACAGTGGTCCGAAATTGATCGACAGCCTAGGTGACGGAAAGAGCAGGATCGTCTGGCAGCCAAAGGAAGGCCCATTCCTAAGAAATGCAGTCGCCGCACGGCAAAGTCTCTCATCAAAGCGGCACCATAGAAAAATTCCAGGTGACGATAATCTTAACCCACTTCTTGCGTTTGTATCTGCTCGGGATGTCCTTAGTGCATTCGAGGCAGGGATTTACGCTATCGATCGATTCCGTGGCCTGCTGAACTGCATGATGAATTTTCAACATCAGCTGAATCCATTTGCCACATTTTCTTCTCCTCACGCTGTCAATTCAGTCCGGTTAGGGCCTTTTCATACTTTGCACAGGACTGATGGAAGTCTTGCGACTGAGACGTTTTGGTTTGTACCGCAATGGATGCATGAGGCTCCTTCAGCAAAATTCGAAGACCCAAAGGACTATGGCAGAGAGTTAAGGAAGTGGTGGAAAAAGTTGAACGCTAATCCTCTGGAGGCGATGATATCGGATGCGTTGGTGAAGTATTGTCGAGGAACGGACGCTCATTTGCATGACGAGCTATTGCTTGGCACTTGGCGGTCGCTCGAAAGAATCGCCGGCACAGATAACTACGACTTGTTGATTGATAGGATCATACGGATCTTTCCAAATCCCGAAGAGATTCGGCAAGTCGCAAACCATCTCCGCCATCGCCGGAATGCTTCAGTGCATTCAGGGAGCGGTGACACACGGGAGGCTCACGTTATCGCCTACCAAGTAGAGCAACTTGCTCGAAGAGCAATCTTCTTTTGTTTGGAATATGGGAATAAGTTCCGAGACCAGAGCGGGCTGCAAGAATTTCTCGATATGCCGTTCGAGTTGCCACGGATTGAGGAACGTGACCGAATATCGAGGTTTTTCACACGGTACCGGGCACAACTAAATAATTAACAACCGAAGCGACTGCGGCGCCAATAGGCAAAAGAAATCGCTTCCCTCGCTTCAATCTAACGCTCACCAGGGACAGGCCCCCCTTCGCCGACTTCAATGGGTCGAGAATCCGCTAGCCCGGACCTTTGATCAACGCATTAAATAACGCCCGGCTGCTTTTTCCATCGTTCCCACAGCGGGCAATCGACGGCTTGCCCTTCTCGAATTCGATGCGCTTCGATCCAACATCAGGGTTATTATTGGCGGCCTTGGCTCACAACCGAATAAAGCTAACAAGTGCTCTTGCCATACGGGGAGACTGGCCTAAGCTTCACTCCACCTGAGCTTTAGACCCAGGACACCGGAGGGGTACATGACTCAAGGGTATCGTTTAATCGGTCTTGCGGCAGCAGTTTTGTTAAGCACCTCGGCATTCGCTCAGTCGCCTAAGCTGGTCACAGAAGAAGCGATGGTCAAAACAGTTGACCCCGGAATCGAAATTTATGTTCGAAATAAGCGACCGGCGGATATGGCGACGTTCAGGCCAGAGCAGACTGTCCTGTATGTACACGGAGCTACTTACCCCTCCGAAACTGCATTCGATCTGAAACTAGATGGCCTGTCGTGGATGGAATACATCGCTTCTCGTGGCTACGATGTTTGGCTGCTGGATGTGAGAGGATATGGTAAGTCAACCCGCCCGCCAGAAATGGCCGATAAACCTGACGCCAACGGGCCCATTGTGACCGGGGAAACAGCTGTCAAAGACATCGGAACCGCCGTCGATTACATCTTGCAGCGTCGTAACATTCCCCGGTTGAACCTGCTCGGTTGGTCTTGGGGTACGACCCTAATGGCTACCTACACCACTGCGAATGCATCGAAAGTCGACCGTCTGGTCCTGTATGCACCTGCTTGGATTCGACAAACCGCATCACTTGTACAAGGTGGTCCCGGTAAGCTTGGCGCATACCGAACAGTGACGAGAGAGCAATCCAAGGAGCGCTGGTACACCGGAGTTCCTGCGGACAAAAAGGATTCTCTGGTACCCACCGGCTGGTTTGAGGCATGGGCTGATGCGACATTTGCAACCGACCCAGTCGGCGCTGCGGCCAATCCGCCAGTGCTTCGTGCTCCAAATGGAGTCGTTCAGGACGGCCAGCAGTTCTTCGGTGTGGGAAAACCGTATTATGACCCCGCCAAAATAACGGTACCGACCCTTCTCGTCCATGGCGAGTGGGATAGGGATACGCCGCCATATATGGCTCAAACGCTCTTTCCTCTCCTGGTGAATTCCCCTGGGAAGCGGTACGTCGCCTTAGCTGAGGGAACGCACACCATCATCATGGAAAAGAACCGCCTCAAGCTCTTTGAGGCGGTTCAAGCATTCCTTGACGAAAGCCGTAAGGATTAGTGGATCAATGGCTGCCGACGTTCTCGGTGGGTCGCCGTTGCCGGCAGCCGTTTTCCTACGCCACCTTACGTGAAGGTATCGGCCTTCCGAATTTGCTAGATTGCTTCAACTGCTCGTCAAGCTCGCCACCTCGCACGGCCTTGATCAACGCATCGATCACGCCCGGCAGCTTCTCCAGCGTACCCACAGCGATGGCCGCCTTGCCCTTCTCGAACTCGATGCGCTTCGATCCGACTTTCACGGTCATCACGTAACCGCCGTTCGGATCGGTCTGCCACCATTTTGAGGTGCGGATAGGCTTCTCGATCAGCACCTTCTCGCCGCCCTCCTTGTGCTCCCATCGCTTCACTCGTCGTACGAATGTGGGGTCGGCCAGGAGCGCCTTCTGGTCTTCAAGCCGAGAGACGATGCGCTCCCGCTTGATGACGACGGGATCGTTGCTGACTTTGGGCTGAGGCACGAAGGTAAACGACTTAAGGATTGGGGTCGACATGTTGGGCTCCTGCTTGTTGGACGGGATAGTCGCAGAAGCCGATCTACAGCCGTCAGAAAGAAGGTCGAGCCGGAAAAGGGTGATGCAGAGCCAAAAAGGCTGGACGCTTGATCACCGGGCACAATTGGGAACTTTGTAGAGCTAGCTGCGTCGACTCTCGAACGTCCCTCGAACCGTGCAATAGAGACAACGGTGTTTAGTTGGTTCAAGCCAAATAGGCAGCGAGAGACGATCCAGCAGGATCGCAAGCACCTTGAGGCCAGGGCTCGACGCCTGTTGAAAAACTACCTGTCTGCGGATGGCCCATCGAAAGCTGCAATATACGAACTGGTCGCTGGAGCTTCTGCAGGGTGCCAGCCAGATATGTCTGACCCGAAGCTAGAGGGCGTGCGGCTCGCACAAGCCTCTGCCGATGTTGCCCTCAAGGTCGTTAGGATGCGTGAGCATCGAGCAATCGCAGACAACGACCAACTAGCGCAGTTGATCACTGATGCTTACGCCACGGTAGCCATTGCATATCGCCGTGCCTCCGCCGCCTACACGGTTGATGATGACATGCAAAAGCTAGGGACTGCGGCTGTGCACCTGCTTACCATCGCAACGTCATATATAGCCGGCAAAGGACAGTGCGCACGAGTGACGACGGACTATGCTCTTCTCTGTTGAAACATTGCTACTACGAGGACCCCGTGGACAAACTACTCCTAATCGAATGGGCCGAGCTAATAATTCCGACTCATTCGGTTGCGGAGATGATGTTGCGGGGCACAGTCATGTACCTATCGCTTTTCATCATTTTACGGTTTGTGATGGTGCGTCAGACCTCAACCATCGGGATTGCCGACATTCTCGTTATCGTCGTAATAGCCGATGCCGCACAGAACGGATTCTCTAAAGAATACAAGTCGATTTCCGAGGGAATCGTTCTGGTTCTCGTGTTCTGGAATCTGTTTCTGAATTGGATCAGCTACCGCTTCAAAGTTTTTGAGCGGCTTTTATCTCCCCCGCCACTTGCGCTCATAAAACATGGCAAGATGAATCGTCGCAATATGCGCCAGGAGTTTATAACCGAAGAAGAACTACGGGGTCAGTTGCGCCTGCAAGGAATTTCAGAACTCGCCGAGGTTCGAGAGGCTTGTTTGGAAGCTAACGGTGAGTTGAGTGTCATTAAGACAGACTCGTCGAAGGAAAATTCGAAACCTCCAAAGTCAAAGGCGAAGCCCAGCTGAAGGAATTCTTTCTTTGGTTGGTCGGAATTCCCATTCCGTTGATCATACTCATCCCGCTAATGCGTTAGTTGCTAGTCAAAGCCAACAACAGCTCTAGCGGAAACGATGGAGCCCGGCCCATGGCCCGGCTTTTCTTAGGCGAAATCAGAAAGGGCTCAACCGGCTAGCTCTTCCGAGCGTCGCCATCGATGAACTCGACCGGCGTTCCTTTCTTGACGATCTTGCCGAGCCAAGCCGCATCCCAATTGGTTAAGCGGACGCAACCGTGCGATTCGGATTTACTTATCTTGCTAGGGTTGGGCGTGCCGTGAATGCCAAAGCCTTCCGCAGAGAGACCGATCCAATGCGTCCCGACAGGATTGTTTGGTCCCGGCTCAATCGTGAAGGGCTCCTTTGATTTAACGCCTTTGAATTTGTAATTGGGATTATAGCGATAAGTCGGATTGGCGTCGGTTGAAGTTATTTTGAGCGTTCCAGCGGGTGTCGGTTTCTCGTCGCTACCAATGGAAGCCGGAAAGAATGCGACGAGCACTCCTTGATCGTCGAAGGCTTTGACCGACTGCAGCGATTTGTAGACTTCGATTCGACCGATGTTGGGTTTAGACACCCGGTCCAAAACGTTCGCCACCGAAATGGTCTCCCCCACTTTGTCGAAATGCTTCCCAGGATTCAGCGACACCAGTAAGCTTTCGCTCATATGAAAGCGCTCTGCGATAGCCTCCCGGGGGCTAGTGTAATTGAGGGCCTTGATATTCTTCATGTCTTCCAATTTCGTAGGTAGACGTTTTAGGAATGGACCCTTGGTATCGCTCTCGGTGATTTTATATTGCGTGATTACTGGGTCTTCGCTTGTTGCGACAAGTTTTGTCCAAAGCTCGGGTGTCAAAGACTGACCGGTCGGCAATCCATTTGCTTGGGCGAAGGCGTTTAGAGCCTTTTTCGCATTGTCGCCAAGCTTTCCGTCGATCTCGCCAGGCGAGAATTTGGCTCGATCTAAAAGAATAGTGGCCTTAACAACAGTCGGGTCGGCTTTGTCCTTGTTCACTTTGGACGTGAACTCTGCGCTATTGACGCTTTGCGCATCAAGACCGCCAGCTATAACTGGCAAGATTATGCAAATCGAAAAAGCTGAAGCTAACAGATAGCGCATTACGTGCGGTGTCCACCACGAGGCTTCCGAATTGGACCGAGCTGCCTTTTGGCCCAGTGTCTCGGCACCCAGTTTTAAAACGGTGCTCATGGCTTTTTGAAACAGAGGCCAACCGTGGGTGACGACGGGCATTTGGCTCCGTCGGGGGCACCACCATTGGGACAGAAAACTGACACCAAAACCTCAGTGGATTCGCACGCCACTTGGCCATCAAGTTGGACGAGTCGAACTGAGGTACCTGGATCACCTTTTTCGCCCTTTTCTCCCCGATCACCTTTGTCTCCCTTGCCGGGATCGCCTTTATCGCCCTTTTCGCCTTTGTCCCCCTTTTCGCCTTTCTCCCCCTTTTCACCCGGAGCGCCTTGCGGCCCTTGAGGACCCTGAGCGCCCGTCTGACCTTGGGTGCCTGCCACACCCTGAATCCCCTGTGCGCCTTGAGGGCCCGCCGGTCCTTGTGGTCCCGGGTCGCCCTTGGGGCCGGGGTCTTTTCCACACGCAGCAAGTGATAGCGACGCTCCGACAAGCATAACGGCGAGCAATCTCATGGTGCGCCCTTTGGATCAGTGAATGTCATTGAAGCCACAATGCGGCGACCGGAACCTTGGTTCCGTGCACTCACCATTGTTCTGAAGGCCAAGTCTCCAAGAGCGGTGCTCGATATGCAATCCGAGGTCCGGCTGCTCGCCGGGCGACTTTCCGCTTAGAACGCACATTGCGTTTCGAGGCAGGCTGGACCGTAACCAATTCGGCAAAAGAGTTGTGAGCATTTGGGGAAGAACGTGGAGGCTCTGCTATAGCGACGGCGGGCTGGGGCACGATCGTTGGCAGGCTGGTGTCATACACGACCTTTTCGGGCCACTTATGACTGGACGTTATCCTTATAATCGACTTGTCAATCCGACCTTCCCGTCCAAATGACGATGTACGAGGAGGAAGATAGAGGTCTGCAATAAAAAGAAGCGCTATCAATGCGCTTCCGACTCCGAGCAAATAGCGTCCAAATGGCACTTCCGATTACCAGTCAAGAAAAGAGCAATGGAGAGGTCGTTTTTATAAGATACCATTGCTCGATTGGTTCCGAGGCCGCCATCTCTTCGAAGCTTAGCGGCCAGATGCTGATGCCAACCGGACAACTGGCTTTTTGGTGGATTGGGACTTATGGCGAGAGGCCAAATGAACTACTTTCAATTTTCTCGACTTGGCTTCTGCCATATGAGACGGCGTGGGACGCCTCGCAGTTAATCTTGAAGCGGCTCGGGCTGCGCTTAGTCTCGCTTCCACCTCATCTGCATCAGCCTTCCGCAGCATCTCGCTAACGGAAGAGGTGAGTTTGACGGGGATTTCAGCAACCTGGTCGCGCTTAGACTTCGATAGCCCACCGACTCCACCACATGGCGCTAGTCGTGGCAGGTCTGTTGGTACAGAGACTATCTTTGACTCTGTTATCCAATCTTCTGCTTTGTTGCCTGTGATAATTTTCACGTAAGCACGTGTTTCCTGAGGCAGCGGCCCACGGCGTGACAGCCATTTCTCGATTCTACCGCCTCCCGCATTGTAAGCCGCCGCAGCGAGCCCAAGATTTCCAAACCGAATATGAAGCTTACGAAGGAATCTTGCCGACGCCGGAATGGCCTGGAGGGGTCCAAAGGATCGCTTAGCCCCTCTTCGGCAGCCGTCTGGGGCATGAACTGTGCTATGCCTCTCGCTCCTGCAGAACTCACTACTTCAGAGCGAAATCTACTCTCCTGCCACAGAAGGCGTGCGAAAAAGCTAACGGGAATCCCGCTTTCCTCTGCTGCATCTTTTATCGCTTCACACAGTCGGCTTGTCGGGGATGTAGCTTCATCTCGAGACGAGACGCTGTTGAAGCGGTCATAGTCGCTTGGGTCGACGATGGGTACAGCATAATGCTTCGAAGCAGGGTCCGGAAACGTAGAGCTAATAGGAGCGCCTACATGTTCCGTGACCTCCTTTGGATGTGCTTCTGGAATGTTGGAAGCTCCGACAAGCGAACCTGCCCACATCTGGGCGTCGGAACTTTCTTGACCAAAATCCACGATAAAAACGAAGGCAGCAGACAAGGCGGCGGCGAAATAGCGTCGCATTAAATCCATCCGTTGGGAGATGGCGCTCGCATAGGGGCTAGATGTGGAGATTTGTGGGGCGAACTGCGGCAATGCAGTGAATAGGAAATCATTTTGACGATTTCCCATCTCGCGGCTCTCGTGCTCGGAACCGATCGAACCGGGAAAACGTGGCAATCTGGGCCTTTGGCTAGGCTTCAGAAGGCAGTCTGGACAAATGTTATGCCTTCCCAGGGCGGCGGCAGAATCGCCTCGCCAACCCGGGAACAATCGGTAATGCAAGGTATTTTAGACGGACGGTGTTGAATGCTTTGCGCTACTAGCAAAGCTCGGCTTCGCATGAGCTGTCAGAATTTGCGAGCTCCTGAACTTGTTTGGATTAGGAAGTTCAGATGGAGGGCTGCCATCGTTACCGATGTACGGGGGCCGACAATGACCCGGAAGCGAGCGCTTGTAATGATGGCCAGTTTGGTTATTGCGATATTGTGTGGATTCTTCGGCTTGAATGAAAAGTTTCGGATGGAGGCCAAGAACGGCCCCGCATCAACAATTGGCAGATCCGGAGACTTCAAGTCACCGGGTGGAACTCCCGAAGCAAGCGAGCGGCGCCGCATATAAAATGCGTTGGAGACCGAGTACCCGCCAAGAAGGTTATTTCATATCAGTCCTCGTGCGTAGTCGTATGTGACGTGGCCATGGTGAGAAGATGGACGGCTGCGGTCCCCAATTGCTGCATTTCCTTATCCTCCACATAGACCCCAGTCGCACGCTGGTAAGCAATAGCCACCGTGGCGCAGGCATCAGTGACGAAGTTATCAACACGTTCGTCTTGGTGTAACCGGCCCGCGCGATCCAGAACCAATTGAATCGCCGCTCGTGACGTATTCTCCGCAATGCGAGCATCATCTATGTCAGTTCGGGATAGACTTTCGCCCTGGTGGCAATTTTTGCTTACGTCTTCGACCGCACGATAAAATTGATGCTTTCGTGCTTCATCTGCTTCCAGATAGCTTTTCAGAAAACGCCGGGCCCGCTCCTCAAGGTGCTTGCGGTCCAATCTTACCTTCTTACGCCGCTCACGGGCTTCCGAGTTGAACCAACCAAACATCGAACGCTCTCCGCGAATCCCCTCGTCACGATAAGCTCTTGCCTGGATAATCTCTACCATGAGTTTGCGGCTTCAAGGACTTCGCCGAGACGAACTATGAAGCTCCGTGAGTTATAGACCGCGGCAGTCTTTTTACCTCCGACGGGACATCGAGCAACTTTGCGGTTCGGATGGGAGCCGAAGTTTTCGACCAGGCTGCGGCTGGGACAGGGCTCCAAGGTCAAGGCGGCGAACCGGCTGTGCCTCCCGATTATGAGGGCACACTACTCACATCGATCTCGACACGTGCATCTATCCGTTCTGAACGATTGCATTCGCAGCGCATGCCGGCGCCGCATTGACAACCCCTTCCTTCATCTGTCCATGCCAAATGCGGATGGTTTTCGCACACCCAACCCAAACCAAAGCAGATAGGACAGTTACGGTTTATCATTTCGGGAAAGTCCTTTGAACGAACCCTGCCTCAGCAGGCCCTCCGACGTGATGTCTCGATACTCAACGTCGGCAGAGAATGTCGGTTCGACCCAGGTTGCCTTGGGGTTCTTGAACGACTTCGTTAGTTTCGATTTCGGGCTGACGACTGTATCGAGCTGCTTTCGGATTTGGCTGGATACGGTTCGGGACCATCCCGTCCCTACTTTTCCCATGTAGACCAGTTCTTTGCCTTCTTGCCTGCCAAGGTATAGAGCCGCAACACCCGTAGGGTCCTTGACGAAACCCACTACGGGAAACTTCCCCTTCTGCACTGTCTTGATTTTCAACCAGGCTTCTGTCCGTTCCGATCGGTAAGGCGCTTGGGCGTTCTTGGAGACAATCCCTTCCCAACCTAGTTTGGCGGCATGATCGAACATCTCTTGACCGTCTCCTGTCAGATGTTCGCTATAAAGAACCGGCATATCGACATCGTTCTCGCCGAGAAGATCCGCCAGCATTCCTTTGCGTTCGATCTGTGGAACCTTGCGAAGGTCACCATCACGCCAGAGAAGATCGAAGGCGTAAAAGACCAGCCGATCCTGCCCTCCGGCTGCTAACTCAGCTTGGAGTTCGGAAAAGTTAGTTCTGCCTTCATGGATGACCACCACCTCGCCGTCGATGATGGCTTGGCCGGGAATGTCGAAGGCACCAGCGATGAGAGAGAAGCGCTTGGTCCAATCCAGCCCGTTGCGGGTGTAGACTTTCTTTCTGCCGCTGTTGATATGAAGTTGAACTCGGTATCCATCGTATTTGATTTCGTGAATCCAATGTTCTCCCTTGGGCGCTTTAGCCTTCAAGGTCGCAAGCTGGGGCTTAATGAACCCCGGCATCTCAATACGCTTTGACACAAACGCTACTCACGCAAAGCCCGCCGAAGCTGAGCAACGGCGGGCAGTTTACTCATACTTCTCCCACGAGTCCCAACGCTCAAGGGACGTCGCCGTTCCTCCGACTGCCGCCGATGCGTTGCGGTTTATCCAGGAAGTAAGACCGGTTGCCCGTGGCTGCTTCTGCGTATTGGTCAATCGCCACGATGATCGCTTGGACGTGCTGGTAACACCAGCCTTGCCGAGTGGCGAGACGGCGGGTCTCTGACAGTGACTTCATCCAAGGCGGATTATCCTCCTTTTCGTCGTACCACTTCAGGTGTTCGGACGGCATTTCTTCTCCGCAACATTCCAGCTCCGCCCGCTTCCGCAACAGCAACAGCTGCGCAGCGGCATCATCAAGGCTTGCGTGCTTGAGCTGGCGAACCGTCGAACCCAGTTCGAGAAGTTCGCCACGAAGCTTCAGTATCTCCATTTCATCGGACACGTTTTTCCTGGAGCGCTAGCTGACGCTTCGCCGACGGGCAGCTACTGGTCTTGGAGATGCTATAGGGCGACGGGGTATGAAGATGCTATTGACCAAGATGGGCTCCCGGTCGCCCAGCCGAGCCCGCTCATCGACGAGCAAGCTCATGGCAGCACGCATCACCATGATTTCTCCGGCGATCTCGGAGCATTCCTCATCCCGGTTTATCTGATCATGCATAATGGCTTCCGCTTGAAGCATGCTCACCCTTAAGGCTCTGATTTTCTTTCGAATTTCTAGAATGCGGTTGTCCATAGCTTCACCTCGCCAACTGAAGAGCTAACGTGAACAAAGAAAGAACAAACTTCAAGTGAAGAATGCGGACAATCGCAAAATGTTTGGGAAGTTCCATGGCCCGCCTACCACACCAGATCGATGCTCCGATGAGCCCACGCCAGCTGGCTACTTTGCGCACCCTCAGTGCCGAGGCCTACCAGCCCAAGCTATTTCAGCCGAACTTAACGTCAAAGGAAGCCGAGCGACGGATTGCGGCCCTGAAGGCGGAGATCGAGCTGGCCAATTAGTTCTGAAGTTCAGAGAGCCGGGTTTGGACCCTCGGATCTGATGCGTATGTCCATGAAGATGCGCTAGCGGCAAGGATCTAAGCGACCGCCTGGATGAGGTGTCGGACGGGAACGCTAATAGAAGCAGGCAGGCCTCGGCTAAGTACTTCTACTCACCACCACGTTCAATCACTAAGAGATCGAATGCCTAGGCAGCCTTCCCGACATTGCTCGTCGAGCTCGATTGACGGCCCCTCCACTGGCGTTAAGCTGCCGTAGAACAGCGGAGGGGAATACCATGAGGATGGGACGCCGTGAATTCTTGAGAACGTCGGCCGCACTGGCAGCGGCTTCCGCAGCGAATAGCTTCTCATGCTTTGAAATTGCCAGCGCTGCGCCAATTGAAGTGCCGACGGTAGACAAGCTCGCAATACGTGTCTTGGTAGACTCCAGTTACGATCTTTTCTTTCGTCCTGCGGAGACGAATGGAGTAAAGGTCTCTCCGCCACCACGTTTGTCCGATTACCGTCGTTCCTTGCATAATGAGTGGGGATTATCGCTCTGGCTTGAGTCGGAACGTGGATCCGAAAAGCGCACAGTAATGCTGGACTATGGATATACTCCAGCGGTGCTCCTCAACAACATGGACTTGGTTGGCGTCGATCCTTCGAAAATTGATGCGCTAGTCGTAAGCCACGGTCACTACGATCATTTCGGTGGACTGCTTGCTTTGTTAGATAAGCATCGCAATGTAATGCCATCCGAGCTGAAGCTCTACGCTGGTGGGGAGGACAACTTTTGCCACCGCCTTAGCGGCAATGCTCAACAGGGCTTTGGCGATTTTGGTCGTCTCGATCGTGGTGAACTCGCATCGAAGAAGGTCACAACTGTACTGGCTGAAAGCCCGACCCTTATTGCCGGTCACGCCTTCACTACAGGCAAGATCAAACGAACGTCGATAGAACGAGTACTGCCAAATTCATCGGTCGACTATACGAAGGAAACTGCTGGTTGCGATTACGGCCATTATACAGCAGCCGAACTGCAGGGAAAAATCGTGCCAGACGAGCATGTTCATGAGCATGCCACGTGCTTCAACGTGAAAGATAAGGGGCTCGTGGTCATTTCCTCCTGCGGCCATGTCGGCATCGTCAATTCCGTGCGTCAGGCCCAAGAGGTATCAGGTGTCACTAAGGTCCATGCGATAGTTGGCGGCTTCCACCTTGGCCCCGCACCGAAGGATTACCTGACCCAGGTGGTTGGTGAAATCAAGAAGCTGGAGCCCGATGTACTTCTCCCGATGCATTGCAGTGGGCTTAATTTCGTTGCAGAGGCCCGAGTGCAAATGCCCAACAACGTACTGGTCACAACGACTGGCAGCCGCATAACGTTCGGCGTGTGAGACCCTTCGCTTTTGCATTGATGCTTTTCTTGGCGTTACCGCTTCCTGCGGTAGGCGCCCAACAACGCTCCGCTGCCGAAATCATGGATCTTCTTATGTGGGGCCGCGAGCCTGTGGGCGGTCCCTTCAGCCTAATCGATCATACCGGCAGGCGCCGAACCGATGGGGATTTCCGAGGCAAACTATTGTTGATCTATTTTGGCTTCACGTACTGCCCAGACATTTGCCCTACGGATTTGCAAAATATCGGGCTTGCCCTCGACCAGTTAGGTCGAGCAGCGGATAAGGTCCAGCCGCTGTTCATTACGGTCGATCCTGAACGAGATACAGCTGAGCATCTTAAAGAGTACATGCCGCTGTTTCATCCCCGATTAATTGGACTAACAGGTGGCACGTCGGCAATCCGAGCGGCCGCCGACGTCTACAAGGTCTATTACGAGAAGGTGTCTACTAAAGGCGATGATTATACTGTCGATCACACGGCTTTCATCTACCTGATGGGGGTCGATGGGAGTTACGTAGGTTTCTTTCCGCCCGGCACGTCACCTGAACGCATCGCTGAAACACTGCGTAAGCAATTAGAACAACATCCTTAGACCCGCTCCGCTTAACATACAACGGAGCAGACATGGTCGGGTTTGAGGAGAATGGCACTCCCGTGGTGGAGATAACGCTTCGCTCAACAAGGTCCATGAAGAGGGGCCATGTCGTCCGCAAGGTTCGCCAGTGTTTCGACAAAGAGGAAGGTTAGAAATTATGATCACTGAGATTGCACAAATCGAAATTAAGCAGGGCACCGATTAGTGAATTGCCAGCGCCATGCACCCACATCGTGGTGCTCTTCTTGAATCAATACCTCAAACAACTCCATTTCGCTTGGTGAACAAATTCTATTACGAAGGATTAGCCTCGACAGCTGGAGGCGAGAATGTCGAACTTCGTGGCTTTAATCGTGGAGGATGATGCCTTCCATCGAGAGTTACTCGCCGATCTTTTTAGGGATCATGGGCTTGAAGTGGTTGAATGCAGCACTGCCGAAGCCGCTGAACTCGTTTTAGTAACGACAGGTACCGAGCTCATCGCGTTGGTGACAGACGTGAAACTAGCTGGTGATATGTCCGGCGTTCAGCTGGCCGAGTATGCTAAACGCAAATTCCCTCGCCTCAACGTGGTGCTGATTTCCGGGAATGATCCGCCCTACATTCCACTCGGTACACGGTTCTTGCTTAAGCCATACCCTACCCAGGATTTATTAGAAGCGGCACTCGGCTGAAAGCCGAGCGCCTTCAAAGCATCGAGAGCGAACTCTCGACTAATGCCGACCGACTGGATTTGTTTCCAGGACCACCACGGCTCTTAAGTTATCAGGACCACTGATTAGCCGATATCTTATCCGAAGAGGCCGCCTCAGCTGAGGCGGCCTTCAATACAGCGCCAGCACGACAGCGAGGCACATTATTAGTGTCGCTGTGCTCAGCGACACATAGACTAGGGCCTCTTCCTTGCGCTGGTCTAAATCGTCCATGAAGTGACTATGCCGGGGGCGCTGCATTGTTCCGGCACTCGCCGATGCGAAATAGGCCACTAACGAAAATGCCCGGCTCGAAGGCCGGGCAATTCGAGGGGCGAAGAAATCAAAAAGCCGAGTACCATCCTGGATTGGCAACTCCCTGAGGCTATTTTCCCAGACCCATATTTGTCTGTCCGCCACCCGACTCTGTAATCAATATGTCGGGAACAAGTGGCACTGACTTTGCGTTGAGGTCGCATGTCTGGAGTGAGACGACCCAGACATATCAAAACGGCCTCAGCGCCCACCCCGATAGGGCGCTGAGGCCGTTGCTTTTGGAACTTCCCAACTCCAGAGTCTCCCGGCTTCATGCCCCCTGAAAGCCACCGGGAGAAAACCCCAAATGGATTGGCGGCTCTAAGGGTGTCTGCTGGGGACGTCTGCGAGGGATTAGGCCGCCCGTCGAACGCTTCATCGAATGAAAGAGGCCCCAACTGAGGCGGCCTTACTCCTTATTGTCGGCCCAGGTTTGCTGCCCGCACTTGCACTTGAACATACGGACGGTTCGGCCACTGAGGGAGTCCAGCATCGTCCGCACGAGGGCGGGCTTCTCCCCACAGGAGTCGCACAAGCGAACCGGATTGGGGTTGTAGCTGGAAAAGACTTCGTTCTTGAACTCGGCGCTCATGCTTCGCTATCGGACGACCGCGCTAAGTTACAAAGTGGACATCGGTTCCTTCGGCGGGATACCCCGATGAGGTACCCCTAAAGGGTACATGAACATACCGTAGTCTTTCGGCGTACAGGTCGCGGCAGAAGTGTGCGGCGGCTGTTCATAAAGATGAACGAACGCATCCGTTCATCTTCGTTAAATCCAAACTAGGCCAATGCGATTTTCAAAATTAAGCCACTGAGGCTGGAAGGCCAGTACCCAAAGCGTTTATGAGGACAAACGTCGAACGTCGGAGCTTCAGCGAAATCGTCAATCGCCCAACCTCGTTGCAAAGACAGCGGCTATTGCCTGCTTGCCGTAATACTTGGATGATCTGGACCGACGTACCCATGTTGCGGGCGACTTCGAATACACCGATCCCGTTGCGCAAGGCTTCACTGCGTAAAAATGTCGGAAGCTATAGATCGAGTACTTCTCGCCGAAGCTACTCCGCTGCAGACCCGCCTCCTTGAGCGCCGCACCTAATTGATCGATCAGTGTAATGATCCGGGATTCATCGGGCATCGCCAGCAAATATCCCGTCGTATTTTC
>NZ_JAFCLS010000039.1 GCF_018131075.1 Bradyrhizobium sp. JYMT SZCCT0428
CCGGCCTTCCCTGCGCAATGGCTTTACGGCTTATGCCGTGATCTCCCCGGAGACGAGTTCTTGGTTGACTCCGTCGCTGCCGGTTCCGCTTGCGCTTCTCCGGCAACTTGACACCTGCAACGGGTGCCAGGACCACACGGTTTTGCCGTACGCTAATCCGCGCCATCGTCTCAGCGCAAACCAGCGTCCACCGCAACCCGTCCAACGTCCGTGACGACGGCCGACGCCCTCTGAGTAGGACGGGATGGGCAAAGATATGCACCTGATTTGCCATTCTGGTAAACAGAAATATTTTTTACTTCAGGGCTTGACACGACTTCCGTAAATCAGAACTGATTTGCCCGTCGGGTCGTTTTGTCGCGGCTTTTGTGTTCAGCGAGAAGCGAACCGCGCGAAAGGTCGGCTCCCTCCCCCCTTGCGGGGTCGAGACGAGCGAAGCTCGCTCTTAGGGCTGGGGAGAGGGGTAAGCCACGGGCGCTGCCGTTGCCGCCACCCCTCTCCCTAACCCTCCCCCGCAAGGGGGGAGGGAACGCACTTGCTGCGCGGAAGCAGAGTCGTACTCAGGAGTTACGCCACCAGCGCCGTATCCCCGCCGGCTTCCTCGCCGCGCTGCGCCTTCAGCAGGCTGACGATCTCGGCATTGGGGCGGGCGCGGCTGAACAGGAAACCCTGGCCTTCGTGGCAGCCTTCATTGCGCAGGCAGCTCAGTTCGGCTTCGGTCTCGACGCCTTCGGCGGTGATGGTGACGCCGAGGCCCTTACCGAGGCTGATGATCGAACGCACGATCGCCTGGGCGTCGCGGTTGGAGCCGACATCGCGCACGAACGACTGGTCGATCTTGATCTTGTCGAACGGAAAGCTGCGGAGATAGCTGAGGCTGGAATAGCCGGTGCCGAAATCGTCCATCGAGATGCGGACGCCAAGCGAGCGCAGCGCATGCAGCGTCGCCAGCACCTGGCTGCTCTTTTCCAGCACCAGCGTCTCGGTGATCTCGAGTTCGAGCCGCGTGGCGGCGAGACCCGTCTGCTTCAGCGTTTCCATCACGATCGACAGCAGATTGCCGACGCGGAACTGCAGCGGCGACAGGTTGACCGCGACGCGGACGTCGTCGGGCCATTGCGCCGCATCCATGCAGGCGCGGCGCAGCATCAAGCCGCCGACGGCGTTGATCAGGCCGGTCTCTTCGGCAACGGGGATGAACTCGCCGGGCGAGACCATGCCGCGTTCGGGATGCGGCCAGCGCACCAGCGCCTCGAAGCCGGTGACGCGCCCGGTCGAAAGGTCGACCAGCGGCTGATAATGCGGCCGCAGCAGATCGTTCTCGATCGCGTGGCGCAGTTCGATCTCGATCTTGCGGCGGGACTGGGCGCGGGCGTCCATTTCGGCCTCGAAGAAGCTGAACGTGCCGCGGAACTCGTTCTTGGCGCGCGCCAGCGCCATGTCGGCGTTCTTCAGCAATCTCTCGGACTCGTCGCCGTCGCCCGGCGACATCGCGATGCCGATGCTGGCGCCGATCACCACCGAATGGCCGTCGAGCAGATAGGGGTCGCCGATCGCCTCCAGCAGGCGCCTGGCCAGCAGCACGGCGTCTTCGGGGCGCGTCACCCCGCTCTGGACGATCGCGAACTCGTCGGAGTTGAGCCGCGCCAGCACGTCTTCCTCGCGCAGCGTCGATCGCAGACGCTTGGCGACGCCGCGCAGCAGCTTGTCACCGATGCCATGGCCGAGCGTGTCGTTGACCGCCTTGAAATTGTCGAGGCCGAGCACCAGCACCGCCACCTTCTCGGCGCTGCGCCGCGTATGCAACATCAGATCGTCCATCTGCTGACGCAGCAGGGTGCGGTTCGGCAATCCGGTCAGACCGTCGTGCTGGGCCATGAAGGCCAGCCGCGCTTCGGCACGTTTTCGTTCGGTGATGTCCATCAGCGCCAGCAGGATGGCTGGCTGGCCGCCGTAGACGAGCTGGCGCGAGTAGATCGCCAGATCAATCAGCGCGCCGTCGGCCCTGACATGCTTCCAGGTCCGGGCCGCCTGTTCGTCGCTGCTGCGGTCGCCCGCCCATGGCAATTCCGGATCGAACGCCTGCAGACTGCGGATCGTCAGTCGTTCGAACTCGCTGCGGCTATAGCCATAGTGCTGGAGCGCGGCGTCGTTGACGCCGAGAATGCGCTCGCCATCCAGCGAACAAACGATCATCGGCACCGGGTTGCTGTCGAACAGCAGGCGGAATGACGCCTCGCGCTGTTTCAACTCGGTAATGTCGACACGCAGACCGATGACGCCGCCGTCTTCGGTCAAACGCTCGTCGATCAGGATCACGCGGCCATCGGCCAGCGTCTGCTCGTGACGATCGCCGGGCTGGTAAAGCCTGGTCAGACGCTCGGCGAGCCATTCCTCCTCGCGGCCAATCGCTTCCGGATAATCGCCGCGCTCGACGCCGACGCGGATGGTGTCCGCCAGCCGCGCGCCCGGTTTGAACAGATCCGAGCTGCGGTCGTATATCTCCGCATATTTCTTGTTCCAGAGAATGTAGCGGCCTTCGGCGTCGAGGAACACGATGCCCTGGGGCAGGATGTCGATCGCCTCGCGCAGCCGCTCATGCGACTTGCGCGCGTCCGCAATCGCGGCCTCCGCCTCGGCGCGCGTGCGCAGGATTTCGTTCCGCTCGGCGGGACCATGGCGGCGATTACCTGAAAGCTTTGGGCTGGGTTTTACCGGTCGACCGAACAGGCGAGCAATCGAGGTCCGCTTTGGTTTCTTGATTGTCTTTGGCCTTATCTTCGGCATTGCTGCGTCTCACCCGCCTTCTGCGTGCAATGTTCTCCGATAAGTGTCTGAAAAAATGGTATCTCTTGCCGGTTCGAAGCGCCCCGCGCCCGGCTCTCCGGTGCCCGCTAAAAAGGCTGCTTCACGCTATGCGTGTGTTGCTGCAACAGGCGCGCGCCACCAAACGCAAATGCACACGCGGAATCTCATCCAGCGCACGAAGAACAAGCAACACGCATTCGGATTGTACACGGAATGCGAGAAATCTCGCGCCGGCGCATCAATATGCGCCAATGGTCGACAGGGTTATTGAAGCGTTAAGCCGGCGCTGGTCGCCGCACCGTGCAAGCCGTCCAAAAAGCTTTAGGCCGCGCGCACCGTGTCGAGGAATTTGCCGACTTCCAGCCGGAGGCGGTTGCTTTCGCCGGACAACGACTGAGCCGAGGAAAGCACCTGCGCGGAAGCGGAGCCGGTCCGGCGGGCGCCCTGGTTCACATCGACGATGTTGGTGGCGACATCGGAGGTGCCCACTGCAGCCTGCTCGACATTGCGCGCGATCTCCTGCGTGGCGCCGCCTTGCTGTTCCACGGAGGTCGAGATCGTCGCCGCGATCTGCGAGATCCGGCCGATGGTGGCGCCGATCTGCTTGATCGCCAGCACCGATTCCTGGGTCGCCACCTGCATCCCGGCAATCTGGCTGCTGATTTCCTTTGTTGCATTGGCGGTCTGCGCGGCGAGCGCTTTCACTTCCTGGGCGACCACCGCAAAGCCCCGTCCCGAATCGCCCGCGCGTGCCGCCTCGATGGTGGCGTTCAGCGCCAGGAGATTGGTCTGTTCGGCGATGGTGGTGATCAGATTGACGACGTCGCCGATCCGCAAGGCTGCCTTCGACAGCTCGTTGATGCGGGCGTCGGTCATCTCAGCCTGATTGACGGCTTCGCCGGCGATCCGGTTCGACTCCTGGACCTGCCGGCTGATTTCGGCAACCGAGGCGGTCATTTCTTCCGTCGCGGCGGCGACCGATCTGACGTTTGAGGAGGCCTCCTCGGACGCCGCCTCTACCCTGCCGGAGAGCTGCTGCGTCTCTTCGGCGGTCCGGCTCAGACTGGTCGCCGAGGCTTCCAGTTCCGTTGAGGCCGAGGATACGGTCTGCACGATCTCGCCGACCGCGGCCTCGAACTCGGCCGCGAGTTTCTGCATCTCCGCCTTGCGCTGGGCATGCGCTTGCTTTTCGGTTTCCGAACGTTCCGCGCGCAGCCGGTTCGATTCCAGCATGTTGTCCTTGAAGACCTGCAGCGCGCCCGCCATGTCGGCGATTTCGTCCGAGCCGCCGGTCGAGATGTTGGTCGCCAGATCACCCGCGGCAATCGACTTCATGCTGTTCTGCAGATGCACCAGACGGCGCACGACGCCGCGTCCGACATAGTACCAGCCGATGACCAGCGCCGTTAAGAGGCTGACGAGCGCAAGACTGATCAGGATGATGCGTCCCTGCCCGATCTCCGATTCCGATTCACGGACCGCGGTGGCTGCGCCCGCTTCGCTGCGCTTTCGCAGGCTGGCGACTTCCTTCTCGAACTCCTGGGCGAGCGTGCGGTTCTCCGTCACCACATTGGCGCCGGCCTTCGCGGCCACCAGTTCGCGTTGCTTGAGCTCGAAAATGTTGCCGGCGTCCTTGCCGGTCTTGACCAGCTCGTCGACCAGTTTCGACGCCTCGGGATTCTTGAAGGCCGCGGCTGCCTTGCCAAGGCGGCCCGCGGTCGCCGTGAAGCGGTCCTTGACCGGCGGCAGCAGGTCGGCGGATGGCAGGTCGGCGGCCTCCACCAGGATTCCCAGTATCAAATTGGATTCCGCGCGCAACTCCAGAATGGCTTGCAGCGACGCCAGTTCATTGTCGGCCAGCGCCGACAGCGTCTTCTGAACGACTTCCAGATCCTTGTTGTCGGCCGCGGTCTGCAGGCCCATCGTCAGGCTGAACCCGGCGTCATCGGCCATCGGCGACAGTTTTTCGGCAAGCTTCTGATGCGATTTGCGCAGGCTCGCGACCAGCGCGTCGCGCGAGGCGGCAATGGTCTGGCGTTCGGTGACGGATTGCACCAGCCGGTCGAGATTGACCAGGATGCGATCGGCGGTCTTGCTGACTTTGGCGACGTCATCGGGAGCGAGCGCGCCGATGCTCTGCTTGAGCTCCTGACGCGCGGCCGTCAAAATCTTGGAGGCGTGATCGCGCTCGGCCTGATCGGCCGCGGCGAGAAGGCGCGGTGCCGCGGCGGCGACATCGCCGGCGGCCCTGGCGACCTCGGAGGCCCGCGTGATCTCGGGCAGGCTCTTCTCGGAGATCGCGCCCAGCGAACGCCCGAGGCTGTCGTAGGAGATGATCGCGCTGCCGCTCGCGAGCACGGTGAGAGCGGCGACGACGCCAAAGGCCATAAACAAGCGACCGCGAAGGCCGAGGCGATACCACGACATGCCAGCGTTCATCGCAAAACTCCAAATAACAAATAACAACGGCAAAATAGCGCCGCGAGCAACGGGGCGTTACCCGGTGCTCGCGGCTTGTTGTGCTTACGATCCGGTCTTCTCAAGCCGATCGACCGCCTTGAAGCTGCCGTCCGCCTGGATCACGGTCAGGAACACTTCATTCGAACCGCGGTTGCTGGTGGGGCTGTAGGAGAGCTTGAAGCCGCCGAGATCGAGGCTGCCGGCTTTTTGCACGGCGTCGATCATGGCCTGGCGGGTGGGCTCGCCATCAACCTTCTCGAGCGCTGCGGCAATCGCACGGCCGACGAGGTAACCCTCGAGCGAAACGAAGCCGGGCTGGGCGTCGGGCGCGCTGGCCTTGAGTGAAGCATGGTAGCGCCCGACCACCGGGATCGCCGCATCCTTCGGGAACGGAACGACCTGCGTGATCACGACGCCGGTGCCGGCGGCGCCAAGTTCCTTTGCCAGCGCATCGGACCCGACAAAGGAGATGTTCACGAACGTGGCGTCGAGCTTGATCTGCTTGGCCAGCTTGATGAACTCAGCCGCGGGCTTGTAGGGGCTGATCATGATCACGGCCTGGGGCTCGGCCTTCTTGATGGCCAGCAGCGCGGCTTTCACGGCCACGGTGTTGCGCTCGAAGGTGCCTTCGCCGGCAAGCTGCATCTGCCGCTTTTCGAGCGCCTTCTTGACGCCGGCAAGGCCGGCCTGACCGAAAGCGTCGTCCTGGTACATGATCGCGATCCTGGTCGCGCCGAGGTCCTTGGTCACGCGTTCGACCATGGCTTCGGTTTCCTGGAAGTAGCTGGCGCGAATGTTCATCACCAGCGGCTTGTGCGGCTCGCGCAGGAATTCAGCGCCGGTGAAGGCACCGATGAAGGGCGCGCCTGCCGCCGTTGCGATCGGCTGGGTGGCGGCGGAGGTCGGGGTGCCAACCGCGCCGACGAGCGCGAACACCTTGTCTTCCTCCAGCAGCTTCTTGGCCGCCTCGATCGACTTGGTCGGCTCATAGCCGTCGTCGACGCTCTTGAGCTCGAGCTTGCGGCCCTTGACGCCGCCGGCCTTGTTGATCTCGGCGAAGGCTGCTTCCAGCCCGATCTTCATGCCCTGACCCAGGGCCGAGGCCGGACCGTCAAGCGCCGCGGCTTGACCGAACACGATCTTGTCAGCCGACACACCGTTTTCGGCGGATGCGGGAATGCTCGTCGCGAGGAGAACAGCCGACGCAGCAAGGAAGGCGTTGAACGGAGTAGCTCGCATATGAATTGTCCTTTGGCGGGTGTAATGGTCGAACGGATCTGCTGGCCCGCGTCATCGTTGGCATGACGACACAGCAACACTGCGTTGCGATTGTGGGCCAGATAGCTTCAGAACAGATTAATGATTTGAGCGGTGCGTATTTGTACGGTTGCTGAATCGAGGCGAGGTTCACGGCCGGGTTGCACCTGTCGCCGCATAAGGCGATCGACCAACTACCCACGAAATACCCAAGGCCGAATCGCCACTTGCGCGGATCGGCGACAAGTGTCCGAAATTCTTGCCGTGACCGGCAAGGTTATCGAAGGGTTAAGATGCCGGTGAGGCGCCAGCGATTGGCGTCAGCGCGCTTGCTGCGGCTTCCGCTTCCGGCACGACATCATGATCGTAGAGCTGCCTGCGAAACGCCGCATGCGCTGTGATCTCGGCGTCGCGTACGCCGAGATCAGCGTAGGAGGAGTTGTAGCGCATGCCGTTCTCGCGTGCGCCGCGCTGCACCGCCGCCACCCGCTCGCGCCGCAGGCGCTCATAGGCCAGCAGCGCCGCCGGGACGTTGATGGGCTCGGCACGCGCCAGAATTGTCGCCAGCGCCATGCCGTCCTCGATCGACTGGTTGGCGCCCTGCCCGAGATGCGGCAGCATCGGGTGCGCGGCGTCGCCGAGCAGCGTCAGCCGCCCCTTGGTCCAGGCCGGCAACGGCTCGCGGTCGTACAGCGCCCAGCGGAATGTCTTTTGAACCTGGCTGAGCAGCGTCCCGATCCGCGGGTCCCAGCCCTCGAACTCGCGGCGGAGCATGTCAGGGTCACCCGGCGCCGACCACGATTCCTTCATCTCCGCGTCGGCCGGCACGAAGCCGACATAGTTGATCAGTTCGCCTGATCGCACCGGAAAGGTGAGAAAGTGTTTTGCCTTGCCGAGCCACATCAACCAGCGATCGGCCGGCCAGTGCGGAATGAGGTGATGTGGAAGCACGCCGCGATAGGCGACGGATCCATGAAACACCGGGCGCGACGGCGGCGCGGCGTAGTGCCGGAGATCGGAGTGGATGCCATCCGCCGCGATGACGATGTCGCCTTCGACAGTTGCGCCGTTGGCGAACGATACACGCGCGACGTCGCCGGCTTGCTCAAGACCGACGCCGCGATGTCCGGTATGCACGATGCCTTGCGGCAGCGCGGCCGCCAGCAGTTCGACCATGTCGGCACGGTGCATGCCGAATGTCGCGTTCCATCCGGAAGAGTCGGTCACCTGAACCGGGGCGATGGGCGCTCCGTCATGACGGAAATAATGCGAACCGGAGCCGACCCTGGCGCCGAACTTCTCCACCGATGGCCCGAGGCCCACCCGTTGCAGCTGGCGCACGCTGTTTGGCGTCAGAAACACGCCTGCCCCGATTTCACCGAGCGCGGACGCCTGCTCGTAGACGGAGACATCGAAGTCGCGGGCGATCAGCGCGTTCGCCGCGAACAATCCGCCAATCCCACCGCCAGCGATGACAACCCTGAGCCGTTTCCGTTGCATCGTGTTATCCTTCGGCTCCGAAACCGAAAAAGCTTCGGAAGCCTGCACGTTCAGGCTATCCTCCCTTGCAGGAAACACCAAGCGCCATCGCCGGCAGCGCAGACCGGCGGAAGAGAAGCGACAGCGGAGCATTTTCAATGCACGGCTTTACGGCTCTCGCCCCGAACGGCCGGCATTTGGCGGTGCTGCCATTGCTGCTGGCCTTGTCCGCGCACTCTCACTCGCCGGCATCGGCTGCAGATTATCCGGATCGCGCTGTGAAGATCGTCGTGCCCTTTCCCGCCGGAGGGACCGCTGACGCCGTTCCCCGGATTGTCGGGGAATGGCTGTCACGAAAATGGGGCCAGCCGGTCGTGATCGAGAACCGAACGGGTGCGGCCGGAAACATCGGCTCCGAAACCGCCTATCGTTCGGCGCCGGATGGCTACACGCTGCTCTCGTCACCACCGCCACCGCTGGTGATCAACCAAAACCTGTACCCGAAACTCGGCTTCGATCCGACCAGGTTCGAGCCTGTCATCGTGATGGCGCAGGTGCCAAACGCACTGATTGTCAATCCGGACAAGGTCAAGGCGTCGAACGTGACCGAGTTGATCGAATATCTGCGCAACAATCCCGACAAACTCACCTGCGCCACGCAAGGCAACGGCACGACCTCGCATCTGACGTCCGAACTGTTTCAACTCATGACCAAGGTGAAATTGCGCCATATTCCCTATCGTGGTTCGGCGCCGGCATTGCAGGGCCTGCTCGCCGGCGACGTCGACGTGATGTTCGACAATCTCGGCGTCTCGCTGCCGCTGGTGCAGGCCGGCAAGCTGAAATTGCTGGCGGTCGCCTCGCCCGCCCGCTTGCCGGCGCTGCCCGACGTGCCGACGATCGCCGAAACGCTGCCCGGTTTCGAGGCGGTCGCCTGGTATGGCATCGTGGCGCCGCCGGACACCCCGAAGAACATCACCGACAAGATCAATGCCGACGTGAACGAGGTATTGCGTCAGCCCGAAGTACAGGAACAGTTGCGGAAATTGTCCGCCGATATTTTCGGCGGATCCATCGACAAGACATCCAAATACATGCGGGAGGAAGTCGATCGATGGGCCGCGGTGATCAAGTCGGCCAACATCCAGCTGCAATAAGACATCAAACGAGTGGCACGCTGGTGGCCCAGGTCACGCCGCTAGTTGATTTGAATCCGAGTATTGCGTTGGCCGTTACGCTGCACCAGCGCGAACAGCGCCGCCGCATGCGACGGGTGCAGCCTGACGCAGCCATGCGAGGCGCGGCCGCCGAGCCGCCTGATGTCCGTGGTGCCGTGAATGGCAAATCCGTGATGGAAGAAGATCGCGTGCGGCATCGGCGAATTATAGTATTTGCGCGAGAAATAACTTCGATGCATCGATTGCGGACGGAATACGCCGCTCGGCGTGCCATAGCCGCTGCGGCCGGTCGAGACCGGCCAGCTGTACCGCGTCGCGCCGTCGATGCTGACGGCCATGCGCTGCGATGATTTATCGATCTGGACCACGACCGCGGCGCGTGCCGGGCTCAGTGCCAATGCCGACATGAAAATCGCGGCCGCAAATGACAGCCGCATACCCAACCGAAATTTCATAATGACGCCCTGCCGCCAAAAACAGCTCTCTAATGGCGGCATGATGTGTTTTGGAAACGCGCCCTTGTAAAGAGCGGCGGCCCCGCCGGGCGCAAGGGGTCCGAAATTAATCTTAACCCGGGGCAACCGGGATAGCGTGGAATTGCCGCGTGCAGATGCTGGGGGAGATCAAACAATTGCGATCAGCGCGGTTGTCCCGCGCTGCCGATTCCATGTTACGTCTTGGGCAGCTAGAGTGATCCGATGACACCCCGCCTGATTCTGATCCCGCTCCTGGTCCTGATCGGTCTTGCCAATGCCACCATGGCATGGGCGCAGGACAAGGGCAGCGTTGACCCCAAGCCGCTGCCGCCGCTGGCCAACCCCAACGACCCCAACATCGCCGCCAAGGAATTGTTCGGCCGCAAGCTGCTGCCGGCGGCGACGCCGACGCGGGTGCTCGGTTTTTACGCCCATGGCTGCATCGCGGGCGCGGAGGGACTGCCGATCAACGGCGACACCTGGCAGGTGATGCGGCTGTCGCGCAACCGCTACTGGGGGCATCCCGACATAGTCGCGCTGGTGAAGCGGCTGGCCAACAAGGCGCACAGGGACGCCGGCTGGCCCGGCATTCTGGTCGGCGACATGTCGCAGCCGCGCGGCGGCCCGATGTTGACAGGCCATGCCAGCCATCAGGTAGGGCTCGATGCCGACATCTGGCTGACGCCGATGCCGAACCGACGGTTGTCGCGCAACGAACGCGAGGAAATATCGGCGGTCATGATGGTGCGCTCCGACCGGCTCGACATCGATCCCAAAGTGTTCACGCCGAGCCATCTGGTGGTGATCCGCGCTGCCGCGCAAGAGCCGACGGTGCAGCGCATCTTCGTCAATGCCGCGATCAAGAAGGCGCTGTGCCGCGAGGCCAAGGGCGATCGCAGCTGGCTGCACAAGGTGCGGCCGATGTACGGCCACGATTATCACTTCCACATCCGCATCAAATGCCCGCCCGGCGCCGGCGAATGCGAGAGCCAGCCCGATCCGACCGAGGGCGAAGGCTGCAGCGCCGGCGACCTCGCCTTCTGGTTCAAGGACTCGGTCCTCCATCCGAAACCGCCGCTCATCCCGCCGAAACCAAAACCGCCGATGACGATGGCGCAGCTCCCCCCGGCCTGCAAGGCGGTGCTGACCGCACCGGATGCAAAGCAATAGCCGGCATTTCATTCTCGTCCGCAATGCGCTAGTGTTGCAGCGCCTCGCGCCGTAAGCGCGGGCAGATTTCCTGGGACGACGGTCCTTCGCTTCACATCTCAACCGATAACTTGTGCGCGGCCTAGCTGCGCGCGGCATCATTTCGTGAGGACCGTCATGCGCATCAGTGCACGCAACCAGATCAAGGGCACCGTCGTCGAAGTCAGGAAAGGCGCGACCACCTCGCATGTCCGCGTCGATATCGGAGGTGGCCAGATCATCACCTCCTCGATCACCAACGAAGCCGTCGATGACCTCGGCATCAAGACGGGCGGCAAGGCCATCGTTGTGATCAAGGCCTCGGACGTCATGATCGCGGTGGACTGACATGCGCGCTATCCTGCTGGTGGCGCTGCTGATCGGCGCCGCGCCCGCTCTTGCCGCCGAAGAGCCGAGCGGCTGCGACAAGTTCAAATGGCCGATCGAGCGCGAACGCGCGATGCTGACCGCGCCGGATCGCGCCAGGTTTGCGTCGGGCGGTGAACTCGGGACATTGCCGTCAACGGGCCTGACACTCGCCATGGTCGCGCCCGCGGAAGCCAGGCTGCCGACGCCGCCGGAGCGCGCGCCCAAGGAAGGCACCTTTGCCGGCTTCGTCAGCGTGAAGGCGCCGCCGAAGGCGGGCCTCTACAGCATCAGCCTGTCCTCGGGCGGCTGGGTCGATGTGGTACAAAACGGCAGCTTCCTGAAACCGAAGGCGCACAGCGGCGCCACCGATTGCGACGGCATCCGCAAGACCATGAAATTCGAGCTGTCGGCGAACCCGTTCGTGGTGCAGGTCAGCGGGACCAGGGAGAACTCGATCTCGATCGCGATCCTGCCGACCGAATAGGCCGAGCTGTGAGACGAGAAGTCCCCTTGGGTCTCTTTACCCGGCCTGCCAGCCTGCTATGTTCCGGTCAGCGATATCCCGACCGACCGTAAGTCATCGGGATTGCCGGAACGGCGCTTCCGCCTGTCGCATCCCTGACCCAACCAATGCCTGATTTGCGCGCGCCAACCGCGCCGCGGACTCGCACGGAGCGCCAACATGTATCGTCCCGCCGGAATTTTTGCCGCCTTTTTCATTCTGTTCGGCGCGATCCATTCGCCCGCTGCCGCACAGGACAAGACCATCACGGTGTTCGCCGCCGCCTCGATGAAGAATGCGCTCGACGACATCGACGCCGCCTATGCTGCCAAAACCGGCGTCAAGGTCACGGTCAGCTATGCCGCGAGCTCGGCACTGGCAAAACAGATCGAACAGGGCGCGCCGGCCGACGTGTTCATCTCCGCCGACACCGACTGGATGGATTACGCGATCGGCAAGAAGACCATCAACGAGCCGACCCGGCTCAATTTGCTCGGCAATTCCATCGTGCTGATCGCGCCGAAGGATTCGAAGATCGACAATGTCAGCATCGGCGCGGGCTTCGACCTCGCCAAGCTCGCGGGTGACGGCAAGATCGCGACCGGCGACGTCAAATCCGTGCCGGTCGGCAAGTACGCCAAGGCGGCGCTGGAGAAACTCGGCTCCTGGCAGGCGGCCGAGCCGAAATTCGCGATGGCCGACAGCGTGCGCGCGGCGCTGACGCTGGTGGCGCGCGGCGAAGCCGTACTTGGCATCGTCTACTCCACCGACGCCAGGGTTGAGCCCGGCGTCAAGGTCGTCGGCACCTTCCCCGGCGATTCCCATCCAGCGATCATCTATCCCGTCGCAGCGACCACGACCGCCAAGCCGGAAACGTCGGACTATCTTGCCTTCCTGCGCTCGACCGCGGCCAAGAACATCCTCGAGAAATACGGTTTCAAGTTCCTGGTCAGCCCCTCGACCTGATGTTCGATATCTCGCCGACGGAATGGACGGCGATCCTGCTCAGCTTGCGGGTCGCCGTCATTGCAACGCTGGTGGCAACGCCGTTCGGCATCGCGCTGGCGTGGCTGCTGGCGCGGCATAATTTCTGGGGCAAGTCGATCCTCGATGCACTGGTCCATCTGCCGCTGGTGCTGCCGCCGGTCGTGACCGGCTATCTGCTGCTGCTCACCTTCGGCCGCCGCGGCATGGTCGGCGCGTGGCTGGCCGACAATCTCGGCATCGTGTTCGCGTTTCGCTGGACCGGCGCTGCGCTGGCCTGCGGCGTGATGTCGTTTCCGCTTCTGGTGCGGCCGATCCGGTTGTCGATCGAGGCGATCGACCGGCGGCTGGAACAGGCATCGAGCACGCTCGGCGCTGCGCCGTGGCAGGTATTTGCGACCGTGACCCTGCCGCTGGCGCTGCCGGGCATCCTGGCCGGCATGGTGCTCGGCTTTGCCAAGGCGATCGGCGAATTCGGCGCCACCATTACGTTCGTCTCGAACATTCCCGGCGAGACCCAGACCATTTCCTCGGCGATCTATTCGCTGATCCAGACGCCCGACGGCGACCGCGCGGCGGGGCGGCTGGTGCTGATCTCCATCGTGATCGCGATGGGCGCGCTGATCGCATCCGAGTGGTTCGCACGGCGCGCCACGCAGCGCCTGCACGGGAACTGACCATGCTGCGCGTCGAGGTCACAAAGCAGCTTGGCGAGTTCTCGCTGGAAGCCTCGTTCACCAGCGAGGGCCGCGTCACCGGCCTGTTCGGCGCGTCCGGCGCCGGCAAGACCTCGCTGATCAACATGATCGCGGGCTTGCTGCGGCCCGACCGCGGCGTCATCACCCTCGATGGCGAAACGCTCGACGACACCACGACGGGCGCGCACGTGCCGCCGCACCGCCGCCGCATCGGCTACGTGTTCCAGGATGCCCGGCTGTTTCCGCATCTCGACGTGCGGCAAAATCTCGACTACGGCCGGCGCATGAACGGCCTCGCCGAGGACCCGGCGCAGCATGCGCGCATCACCGGTCTGCTCGACATCGGCGGCCTGCTGGATCGCCGGCCCGGAAAACTCTCGGGCGGCGAGCGTCAGCGCGTCGCGCTCGGCCGCGCGCTGTTGTCGAAACCGCGATTGCTGCTGCTCGATGAGCCGCTGGGATCGCTCGATGAGGGACGCAAGGTCGAAATCCTGCCCTATCTGATCCGGCTGCGCGACGAAGGCATCCCGATGGTCTATGTCAGCCACGATGCAGCCGAGCTGCGCCAGCTCGCAACGCAGATCGTGATGCTGCGCAATGGACGCGTCACCGCGCTCGGTGGAGTGAAGGTACTGACGGGCAGCACGCCTGCTTGATGTCGTCCGTGATCCAGATCACATCTGAACGGCGAAAAACTCAAAAAAGTCAGTGTTTATAGTCACTTCCTGAACACCCGTTCAGAAAAATCTTTCGAACTATTTTCGCGGGCGGCACGTCTCATAAGCGCATCAGGCAATCACGCCTAGCACAATGGAGACTACAAATATGTTTCGTAAACTCGCTCTTGCAGCCGCTGCCGCGATCGCTCTGACCGCTGCTGCTGTTGCCCCGGCTTCGGCCGGTGGTCACGGTGGCCACGGTCATGGCGGACACGGCCACGGCCATGGTGGCCATCACGGCCATCATCATGGTCATCATCATCACGGTCATGGCCATCATCACCACCACCACGGTCATCATCACCACGGTCACTTCGGATCGTTCTACATCGGCGGAAGCTGCTGGCGGACGGTGTGGACCGACTTCGGACCGCGTCGCGTCTACGTTTGCGGCCGCTATCTGTAAGCTGACGGCCGTCGCAAGAAGGCCTCAGCCGAAGGCTGGGGCCTTCTCCCTTTTGCAGCGTTCGCCGTGACGAAGTCTGGCGAAGCGACGTTTTAGCTCATGCGCTTGCCTGCACGGTGGGTACCCAGCACGTCACGCAACGCCTGGATCTTCGGCGAGCCCGCGCCCTTGCGCCAGATCAGGTAGGTATCCGCCCTGTTCTCGCCCGGCGGCAACCGATGAACCCGCAGGCGCTTGCTCTCTGGAAACGTGGTGAGAACGCTTTTCGGCAACAGCGCAACGCCCATTCCCGCCGCCACACATCCAAGCATCGCATGGTAGGAGCCGAGTTCGATCGTGCGCTCCGGCATCTGGTCGCGAAGCGCGTACCAGTCCTCCAGCCGCTTGCGATGCGGGCAACCGTGCTCGAAGGCAATGATGGTTCTCGGAAAGTATTCTGTCTTGCCTTTGTTCTTGCCTTGACCGATTGCCGGCGTGCCGGCCGCGGAAACGATCACCGGCTCCTCCTCGAACACCGCGACCTTTTCGAACAAAGCGTCCGCTATCGGCAACGTCACCAGCGCAGCATCGAGCTCGCCGGCCAGGATTGCCTTTGACAGCGTCGGCGGATTGCCGGTGCGCAGTTCGAACTCCACCTCCGGATAGAGACGATGATACTCGCTGACCGGTCCCGGCAAGCGAACGGCCGCGGTGCTCTCCATCGCGCCCAGGCGAAAGATTCCCCTCGGCCGCGGATCCTGCACCGCGTTGCGCGCTTCATCGGCCAGCGCGAGCAGACGGTCCGCGTAATCGAGCAGCACCTGACCGGCCGGGGCAAGATGCAGGCGCTTGCCCTCGCGAATAAAGAGCGCAACGCCGATGTCGTCCTCGAGCTGGCGGATCCGCGTCGTGACGTTGGATTGGACGCGATGCAAATGCTCCGCGGCGCGCGTCACGCCGCCCTCGCGTACGACCGCACTAAAGATCTTCAGATCGGACAAATCCATACATCTCTCCACGGTATCATAATCATCATAATTATTCATTTTATGTGATGAATGCTCGGCCGTAAAGAGGTCCCATCGCAGCGCCCCGGAAGACCCGGCGGCGCAAGCCGCGATCGATGGAGGTCACGATGGCAACAGCACATGGAATGCAAGGCGACCCGTCCGACATCCGCCGGGCCTCGCCGGTGAAGCTTCTTTTACTGACGGAGCGGATGGTCCGACAGGCACGAACCGCCAGAGCTGCGGCTATCGGTGACACCGTCGTCCGGGGGTTTGCGGCTGCCGCGCGCGGCGTGCGCCTGCTGTCATCGGTCGCCTGTGACGCGTTCGCCTTGCGCGACACCCTCCTGCCCGCGCGCTGGCGCAGCCGAACGCACCATCTCAATCACCGTCAGTAACAACGAAACGACGGCGTCACCGGCATCACCTTTGAAAGAGAAACGATCATGCTGATCACCATTATGAAACTGGTTCGACTCGACACCGGCTCTCTCGCCCTGAACGCCTTTCGTGCCCTGCGAACGGCCGGCGCGGCACTTTGGCGCTGGCGGCGGCAGCGGCTGGCGGCGGCGGAGCTGCACAGCCTGAGCGACCACTCGCTGAGGGATATCGGCATCGCGCGAAGCTACATCGACGAACAGGTGCGCCTTGCCGCCAAACGCTACGCGCGGCCGCGCAACTCAACCAGATTGACCTGATCTCACATCACCAGACCTGAAACGGAGAAACCATCATGGCCAAAGCATACTGGATCGTACGCGTCAGCGTTCATCAGCCGGCGCAATACCCGGACTACCTCGCCGCGGCGCGCCCGGCCTTCGAAAAGTTCGACGCCAAATTCATCGTGCGCGGCGGCGCGTACGAGCTGATGGAGGGACAGGCACGGGAACGCAACGTCGTGGTCGAGTTCGCGGATTTCGCAACGGCGACCGCCTGCTACCGCAGCGACGAATATCAGAAGGCAAAGGTGATCCGCCAGGCGAACGCGGATGCCGACTTCATCATCATCGAAGGCGCATGACGATGAGATCTGGATACTCATGCCGGTGGTGTTGGCGTCCGCCTCAGGGGTGACTCGCTAAACGACTTCGCGCGCGCGCAAATCCGCGATCGCGCCCGCATCGTAGCCGAGCGAGGCCAGCACCTCGTCGGTATGGGCGCCGAGTTCGGGCGCCATGCGGTCGAGCTTGCCGCCGCCATGGGCGAGCTGAAACCCGCTGCCGGCAAAACGCAGCCGGCCATAGGGCGTGTCGATCTCCTGAATCGCGCCGCGCGCTGCGATCTGCGGATGATCGATCACTTCCTCGACCTTCCAGATGCTGGCGCAGGGCGCGCCGGCCGCTTCCAGGACCGTCTCCCACTCGCGCGGGTCTTTCTTCGACAGCGCGTCCTCGATGATGGCGCGCAAGGCCGGCTCGTTTTCCTGCCTCGCGAACCAGTCGACGAAGCGCGGATCTTCCAGTGCGTCAGTGCGGCCGAGCGCCTTCATCAGCGACTGATACTGCTTCTCGCTGTTGACGGCGAGCAGGAGATAGCCGTCGCCGGCCTTGAACAAATTGGCGGTCGGCCGGCGGCTGACGGCCTGATTGCCGGAGAGTTGCTGGCGATGACCGGCAACCGCGTAATCCGCCACCTGTCCTGAAAGAAACGCCAGCGTCGCCTCCAGCATGGAGACGTCGACCATCTGTCCCTTGCCGGTATGGGTACGTTGGAACAGCGCGCTCGATACGCCAAACGCCGCGGTCGAACCGGACAAGACGTCGCAGACCGCAAAGCCGGCGCGGGTCGGCCCGGTCTCGGCATGGCCCGTAATGGACATGATGCCTGACAGGGCCTGGATCTTGCCGTCATAGCCGGCGCCGAGCCGCGCCGGACCGGTCTGGCCGAAACCCGAGATCGCGCAATAGATCAGCCGCGGGTTGATCGCGGACAGCGCAGCATAACCGATGCCGAGCTTGTCCATCACGCCGGGACGGAAATTCTCCATCACCACGTCGGCCTGCGCCGCGAGCTGCTTGACGATCGCGATCGCTTCCGGCTTTTGCAGGTCGAGCGTCAGGCTGCGCTTGTTGCCATTGATCGCCTGCCAGCCGGGAGCGAGACCGCGCTCGGCCCATTCGCGGGAGAGCGGCGTCCGGCGCATGTCCTCGCCCTCGCGCCGCTCCACCTTGATGACGTCGGCGCCGAGCAGCGCGAGCTGGTAGCTCGCATAGGGGCCGGCCAGCACCTGCGTGAAGTCGAGAATCTTCACGCCTTCGAACGGTCGGGTCAATGGAGGTCCTCCTGAGCGTCTCAGCGCAAGACTATATTTGGCGTCATTGCGAGGAGCTAAGCGACGAAGCAATCCATTCTTTCTTTGTGCGGAGAGACGGATTGCTTCGCTGCGCTCGCAATGACGGCAAAGCGGCCGCGTCACGCCGCGCGGTTGCCGCGCGCGATTTCTTTTTGCTTGTCGAACTCGGCGCGGCGCCGGGCCAGTTCTTCCGGGCTCATCTGCGCGATGTTGTTGTAGTCGAGCTTCCAGGAGGCATCGTCGCTCCAGCGCAGCGGCGATTGCATCGTGGTGCGCGCGCCGGACGCGGTTTCCAACAGGCGCAGCGCCAGTTCGAGCGTCTCTGCCTGCGAGGCCACATCCTGCGGCTTGCCGGCGGAGTTGCCGAGCGGAAAGTCCGAGAACAGGAAACGCGGCACGGCGGCGTGCTCGACGATATCCTTGGCGCAGCCCATCACCACGGTGGCGATGCCATTGGCTTCGAGATGGCGCGCGACCAAAGCCGAGGTCTGGTGGCACACCGGGCAGTTCGGCACCAGCACCGCGACATCGACGTTGTCGGCGAGGCAACGCTCAAGGATTTCCGGCGCGTCGGTATCGATGGTGACGCGATGACTGCGATTGGTCGGCGCGCCGAAGAAGCGCGGCGCCACCTCGCCGATCCGCCCCGCGGCTTGCGCCTTCAGAAGCTGCGGTAGCGGAAACCAGGTGCCGCTGTCGGTTGCCGTCGTGTGCTTGCGGTCATAGCCGATATGCGAGATCCGCAGATCGTGCGCTTTCGAAGTATCGCCGTCATACACCGTGTAGAATTTCGCGCCGCCATTATACGCCGCACCCGGACCCTGATCGCCCTTGGTGGGGTCATATTGCGCGGCGGTCGTAACGATGGTCACCCGCGATTGCGCCAGCGGCTTCTTCAGCGGCTGGAACGGCGCATCGACGTAATGCGCCCAGCGGTAGGGCGTGGTGTAGCCGATCGCGGCATAATAATCGCGGGTCCGCTGCATATAGGGGACCGGAGCATCGTAGTCGGGCGCAAAGCCCAGTTGATCGTCGGACGGACCGGACATTGTTGTGTCTCCTGCGTTTCCCTAAGTTGGACCCAAGCTAATGATAGTCTGCCCGTTCCTCAACAGCGCATATTCGATGCCGCTCCGGCAAAAACGAGGCCTAGACCCCCGCGACCTGCGACCATGTCTCGGCAAGCTTGCGCCTGAGCCGCTGCATGCGCGTCAGGGGCACGGCCATTTCCTCATCCTCGGGCAGCCGCAGGCCGATGACACTGACCCGGCCGCCACTGATGCTGCGCGCGACCAGGACGATGGGATCCAGCACCAGTTCCGCGCCTTCCTTTGGCGCGTGGTCAAGGTGGATGTCGAAATAATCCGCCAGCGTCAGCTTGGCCTGGTCTTCACCGACCGCAACGCCGTAGATCTCGGCAAGTTCACCCAGCGTGTGCTCGCCCGACACCGTGAAATCGCCGAGCAGATGCGGATCGGGCGCCGAACTCGGCGCCATGTCGACAAAGAATCGATCCAGCGCTTCGGCCTTTTCCGGCGGCGCCAGCAGGTAGATGTAATCGCCGGGTGCGATCGGATCGGCCTCGACGGGCGAGAGGATCCGCTCGTCGCGGATCACCAGCGTCGGCTTCGACCACGACGGAATCAGCCCGCGCCGGAAATAAAGGCTCTTTGAACGCACGGGGTAGCCGACCAGTTGCTGCTCCAGCTGGCCGGGCAGATCGAGCTCGACACGGCGCGGGCCACGGTCCGCGCGTGGTAGCGCCACATGCAGCAGCCGCGCCGCCGGCGCCAGCGTCCAGCCCTGCAGCAGCAGCGAGATGAAGACGACGACAAAGGCGACGTCGAAATAGAGATAGGCTTTCGACAGCCCCACCAGCATCGGGATCGACGCCAGGAAGATCGCGACCGCGCCACGCAGGCCGGTCCAGGCGATGAAGAGCTTTTCCCGCCAGTTGAAGCGAAACGGCGCGAGACATAGAAACACCGCCAGCGGCCGCGCCAGCAGCATCAGCACCAGCGCCACCAGCACGGCCGGACCGATGCTGCTCACCAGCCGCTGCGGCGACACCAGCAGGCCGAGCATCACGAACATCACGATCTGCGCCAGCCAGGTCGCGGCGTCGAGGAACGTCACCACCGAATTATGCGCGCGCGTCGGCCGGTTGCCGATGATGATGCCGGCGAGATAGACCGCGAGAAAGCCGCTGGCGTGCGCGATCTGCGCCGCCCCGAAAATCACCAGCGCCGCGGTGGCGACAAAGGGCGCATGCAGGCCTTGCGGCAGCGCCACGCGATTGAGCCCCACCACCACCAGACGGCCGCCGATCACGCCGACGACGGCGCCGAGCCCGGCTTCACGGATGAATTCCAGCGCGATATGCGCGGCCGAGCTTTGACCGAGCGAAATGTACTGGACCAGCATCAGCGTGAGGAACACCGCGAAGGGGTCGTTGGTGCCGGATTCGGCTTCCAGCGTCGCACCCACCCGGGGGCGCAGCCGCAGGCCCTGCGCATGCACCAGCAGGAACACCGCCGCCGCATCGGTCGAGGCGACCACGGCGCCGACCAGCAGCGACTCGCTCCAGTTCAGATCGAGCACGTATTTGGCGAACGGCGCCGTGACCAGGGCGGTGAGCAACACGCCGACCGTCGCCAGCACGGTGGACGGCGCCAGCACAGCCCGGATGCTTTGAAACCGCGTTTTCAGACCGCCATCGAACAGGATCAGCGCCAGCGCCACCGACCCCACCAGATAGGTCGAGCGCACGTCGTCGAAGCTGAGCTGGCCGGGCCCGGAATCGCCCGCCAGCATGCCGATCAGCAGGAAGACCAGCAACAACGGCGCGCCAAAGCGCAGCGCCAGCAGGCTCGAGAGAATTCCGGCCATTATCAGGACGGCCCCGAGCAAAATCGCCAGACTTACTGAATCGAGAGAAGCCATAAATTTAGGGAAGCCTCGAATCTAGAGAAGATTTGCAGCTCTGCAACGTTGGGCAAATACTTGCAAATGCATCCTTATCGTCGCCACAGTTGAACGCCAACTCATTTTCTCCAGATAGCGGCAATGTGCCCGGTTTATCGGCCTAACTTGCCCTTGCGGACGCCTGGTATCGATGGCATCCGCAGCGGGCTTGTGGGAATCTGCCAGCGCTTCGAATCAATTTTGCATGATGGGGCGGCTTGATAAGCAAGCTGGCCCCGAACGAGATTTTGCCGATGGATCCGAAAGAGATTATCGAGTTGCTGCACACCACCGCGCGGTCGCTCGGCGCGGAGGTCACCTCGCCCTGGTTCTATCTGCAGTTTGGCCTGATCCTCGCCGGCGCAGGCATCGCCTATGCGAGCGACGCGGCCATTCGTTCGCGCGTCGACATGACCTCGTTCGCGATGGGCTTGCCGCTGCCGCTCAGGCACTTCGCCCGCGTGCTGGTCTTCAGCGCCTCCACCGCGGTGTTCGCCGTCCTGATGATCGCCGCCCGCATCACGATGTACCACTCGACCTGGCCGAGCCGCAGCTATCTGCTGGCGGTCTGCGCCAAGCTGGCGCTGGCCTGGCTGGTCATTCGCCTGGTGACGTCAGTCATTCGCAACGAGTTCATCGTCCGCCTGGTATCGCTGTCGGCTTGGCTGGTCGCGGCGCTCAGCGTCGTCGGCCAGCTGCAACCGACCCTGGACTTGCTGGATTCGGATGCGGCCTCGATCGTGCTCGGTGGATTGCGGCTGACGCCGCTGGTCCTGATCAAGCTCGGCGCCCTCCTGATCGTGGCGCTGTGGCTGACCAACATCGCCAGCAACTTCGTCGAAAGCCGCATCACCCGCTCCGCGGACCTGACGCCGTCGATCCAGGTGCTGCTGGTGAAGATGATCCGCATGGGCCTGATGGTGCTGGCGATCATCATCGCGCTCAGCGCCGTCGGCATCAATTTGTCCGCGCTCGCGGTATTCTCCGGTGCGGTCGGCGTCGGTATCGGTATCGGCCTGCAGAAGATCGTCGCCAATTTCATCTCGGGCATCATCCTGCTGGCGGACAAGTCGGTAAAGCCCGGCGATCTCGTCACCATCGGCGACAGTTCGGGGCGGATCAGCGCGATGAAGACGCGCTACATTTCGGTCGCCGCCGGCGACGGCCGCGAATTCCTGATCCCGAACGAGGATCTGGTGACCCAGAAGGTCGTGAACTGGACCTATACCGACAAGAACACGCTGGTGAAGGTGCTGTTCGGCACCAATTACGACGCCGATCCGCGGCTGGTCTGCAAGCTGGCCATCGAGATCGCCGCGGCCGCGCCCCGCGCCATCAAGAACAAGCCGCCGAACTGCATCCTGACCGAATTCGCCGAGGCCGGGATGAAATTCTCCCTGACCTTCTGGATATCAGACCCCGACGGCATGGACACCGTGAAGAGCGACGTGATGCTGGCGCTGTGGGACGCCTTCAAACGCGAGGGCATCCGGGTTCCCTATCCGGTGCGTGAAATCCGGGTCCGGGGCGGGGCGCTGCCGGTCGAATCCGTGGTGGAGGTTTCCAGCTGAAATCAAGCGTTTAGATGCCCCCCAGCCCGCTTGCACTGCTGGCCGCGATCATTAAATTAGGCGGCAAATCAACCTTTGACGCCCTCAATTCCCGAAGCATGACCCGCCCATGAGCTATATCGAAGCAACAGATACCTCCTTGCGAAAGACCGGACAGATCAAGCTGCATGGTGCGAGCGGTTTCGCCGGCATGCGCAAGGCGGGCGCCCTGGTCGCCAAATGCCTCGACGAGCTCACCGACATCATCAAGGAAGGTATTCCCACCTCGCGGATCGACGAATTCGTCCGCGACTTTGCTTTCAGCCACGGCGCCTACCCGGCGACGCTGATGTATCGCGGCTACCGCTATTCGACCTGCACCTCGATCAATCACGTGGTCTGCCACGGCATGCCCGGCGATCGCGCGCTGAAGGAAGGCGACATCGTCAATATCGACGTCACCTTCATCGTCGACGGCTGGTACGGCGATTCCAGCCGCATGTATGTGATCGGCCCGATCGCCCGCAAGGCCGAGCGGCTGATCGAGGTCACCTATGAGGCGATGATGCGCGGCATTGCCGCCGTAAAACCCGGCGCCACCACCGGCGACATCGGCCACGCCATCCAGAGTTTCGTCGAGCCGCAAGGCATGAGCGTAGTGCGCGATTTTTGCGGCCATGGTTTGGGGCGCATGTTCCACGACGAGCCCAACATCATCCATATCGGCCGGCCCGGCGAAGGCGTGGCGCTGAAGCCCGGCATGTTCTTCACCATCGAGCCGATGATCAATCTCGGCAAGCCGCATGTGAAGATCCTGTCCGACGGCTGGACCGCTGTCACGCGCGACCGCTCGCTGTCGGCGCAGTTCGAGCATTCAGTCGGCGTAACCGCTGATGGCGTCGAAATCTTCACGCTGTCGCAGCGCCACGCCGAGAAGCCGCTGGCCAAGGCGTAGTTGGGGTTACGGATTAAATTCCGATCGAGCCCAACTTTCTGCACCATACCGTTGATCCCTGTGCACGACGCGATGCCGTGAGGACGACGGCCAAAGGCCCTAGTTGCAAATCGTTCTCAATACAAATCCCGCCGCCTGCTCTCCTGCGGCAAGATGCCGGTCCCTTAACTTGAATCCCTGCGGAATACGCCGCGCGCGACGGGGTAGAACTCGACGCGGACGCTCTCGGTCGGGGCCTCCGACGGGCGATCAACCAAGGGAGCAAGAACAATGTTCGAGATTTCACGCAGAGATCTGATTCTCGGGAGCACGGGGGCCGCGCTCGTTTTCGGCCTCAAGGGACCGGTTTCGTTCATCGATGCGGCGCACGCGCAGCGCGCCGCGGACAGCCTCAAATACAAGGTCGGGGATATCGAGGTCTTCAGCCTGCATGAGGGATCCGTCGAGCGCACCGTCACTGAAGCGATGGTCAAGAATGCCTCGCTCGACGACGTCAAGAAGGCGCTGAGCGCGGCGGGCATCGGGCCTGACAAGATCGACAATCCCTTTACCGTCACGGCGATCCGGACCGGCGGCAAGGTCGTGCTGTTCGATACCGGCTTTGGCGGCAACGGTCCGGCCACGGTCGGCAAGCTCGCGGACAACATGAAGGCCGCCGGCCTCGATCCCGCGACCGTCTCCACGGTGGTGATCTCGCATTTCCATGGCGACCACATCTCCGGCCTGTGGGTGAAGGAGACGAGCGCGCCGGTGTTCCCGAACGCGGAAATCATGATGCCCGAGGTCGAGTTCAAGTACTGGACCGATCCGGCGCTGGTGGAGAAGGTGCCGGAAGCCAACCGTCCGATGGTCAAGCGCATCCAGGCGACGTTCCCGACCTGGAAGAACGTCAAGCAATACAGCGACGGCGCCGACCTCGCGCCCGGCGTGAAAGCGATCGCCACGCCTGGTCATACGGTCGGACACATGTCCTTCCTGGTGGCCTCGGGCGGACAGCAGCTCTTCATCCAGAGCGACGTCACCGGCATGCACCAGCTGTTCGTCAGGAACCCCGGCTGGTTCTCCAGCTTCGATGCCGATGGGCCGAAAGCGGAAGCCACGCGCCGCGCTTTCTTCGATCGCGTCATTGCCGAGAAGGGCATGATCGCCGGCTATCATTTCGGCTTCCCGAATGTCGGCACGCTGTCGAAGGATGGCAACGGCTATGCATTCGCGGCCGTGAAAGCTTGAGGCGAGGGCTGGTTCGAAACAAGGGGGCGCCGCATTTAGTGCGGCGCCTTTTCTCTACCCGAAATCCACCGCCGCCCCGCACTTCAGAGTTGCAAAAGCTGGCCGGCACGGCATGCTTGATATCGATGCCCGCCAAGAAGAGCGACCCCAATAGCGAACCCGCCGAGACGCCGCATTACCACGGCCATCGCGAGCGGCTGCGCGAGCGCTTCTACAGCGCCGGGCCGGACGCGCTCAGCGATTATGAGCTGCTGGAGATGGCGCTATTCCCGGCCCTGCCCCGGCGCGACACCAAGCCGCTGGCCAAACTGCTGCTGAAGAAGTTCGGCTCCTTTGCCGAAGTCGTCCACGCGCCGGAAGTGCGCCTACGCGAAGTCGACGGGATCGGCGATGCGTCCGTCCACCAGATCAAGCTGCTCGCGGCGGCCGCGAGCCGGGTGGCAAAAGGCGAGATCAAGCGCAGCATCGCGCTGTCGTCCTGGAACGACGTGATCGGCTATTGCCGCAGCGGCATGGCGTTCGCCGACAAGGAACAATTTCGCCTGCTGTTCCTCGACAAGCGCAACCAGCTGATTGCGGACGAGGTGCAGCAGACCGGCACCGTCGACCACACCCCGGTCTATCCGCGCGAGGTGATCAAGCGCGCGCTGGAATTATCCGCGACCGCGCTGATCCTGGTGCACAACCACCCGTCCGGCGATCCGACGCCCTCGCAGGCGGACATCCTGATGACCAAGGCAATCGTCGACATCGCCGCCCCGCTCGGCATCTCCGTCCACGACCACATCATCGTCGGCAAGAACGGGCATGCGAGCTTGAAGGGGCTGCGACTGATCTAGCTCTAGCAATTCGACCTTCAGCCGCGAAGCCAATCAGCTACCTGCTGGCCGGCCTCTGCAGAGAGCCCACGATCTCGCGTGCTGCATTCTGCAGATCGGCAAGGTGCCGGGCTGCAAAATCCTCCACCGTGAATGCCGTCCTGATCCAGCGAAAATTGATCGAGCCATGAACGCGCCTGCCATCGAATAGCGCGACGGCTATCGCGGCTGCTCCATCATCGACCGGCATTTCTCCGTATCGGCCGGCCACGTAGCTTGGGTCGCGTGTTGCGTAACCCCGGTGCCGCACCTCACCGAGAATTCGCTCGAGCTTCCTCGGCTCGCGCGCGAGCCAATCCTCCGGGTTGCCGGATTTCCGGAGTGTGCGCAAAGTCGCCTCCCGTTCCTTTTCCGGACACCAGGCGAGATAGGCGCGCCCGACGCCCGTCATCAGCCACCCCACCCGGTTGCCAATCCGGCCGTCATGCCCCGGGAGCACGAATGGACTGTGCGGCATTGTCGTCTCGCGTCTTTCCAAGCAGTTGCCGGCGGGCACGAACAGATCGGACGGCCATTTCACTTTCTTGCACAGCTGCGCCAGAACGGGCGCCGCAGCCTCGGCAACCCGGTCGTACCGGTCCCGCTTTCGCACCACGTCCGTGAAAACGCTGAGCCGATAGCGGCCGTCGGCCAGACGCCGCGCGACCATGCCCGCCCGCTCCAGCGTGTTGAGAATGCGCAGCAGGCTGGGCTTGGATATCGCCGTTGCGCGATGGATGTCGTGCAGTGACGAAATCGGTTCCGAGTGAAGAAACTTGAGGACCTGCAGTCCTCGCTCCAATCCCCGGATTGTTTCGACCTTCGGCATTGCCGATTCCTCATCGCCCGTCGAGCCCGGCCATTTTTCCCGTTCCGCCCCGCCGAGTCCAGCGTTCCGCAGTCCGGAATCCAGCGTTCCGCTTACCGGAATCCGCTCCGATTTTTGTGGTGTCTTGCACATCTCGGCCCGATCCTTCGCGAGCGAGACATCCGAGGCAGCACGATGCTGCGCATCCCGAGGAGGGTGAGAATGGCAACGCAAACATTCCGGGGAATCCGTTGGCTCTGGCGCCTCCTGCTGGCAGTGAGCCTGGGAGCAATGGCCCAGCCGGCGCTCGCGCAATCCTACCCGTCGGGCATGATCCGCATCTTCGTCGGAAGCAACGCGGGCTCGCCGCCGGACATCATCACGCGCATTGTCGCGAACGAGCTCGGGCGGAGCGAAGGCTGGCGGATTATCGTCGAGAACAAACCCGGGGCCGCCGCGACGCTTGCAGCCGGCGAGGTCCTCAAGCAGCCGGCGGACGGATATTCGATCCTGGCCTTCACGCTGAGCGCCTCGGCGGCTCCCGCACTGCTGCCGAACATAGCCTTTCGGCACGACACTGACTTCGCACCGGTCATCAAGGTCATGACCGCGCATCACGTTCTGGTTGCCAATCCGTCGGTATCTGCCAAGTCGATGGCGGAGCTTGTCGCCTTGCTGAAGAGCCAGCCCGACAAGCTCACATTCTCATCAGGCGGGATGGGCACGCCAGCCCATCTCGCAGGCGAACAGTTCAGGCTTCAGACCGGGGTGCGCGTGACGCACGTCCCCTACCGGGCCCTGCCGCAGGCGATCGGGGATCTCATCAACGGCACCAACCACTATCAGTTCATCACGCCTCTGCCTGTTCTCGAATTGATTGCCTCCGGCAAACTCCGGGCGCTCGCCGTCACGGCACCAACGCGCATGGCGGCCCTGAAGGACGTTCCCACCGTCGTCGAGGCGGGATTCCCCGAGCTCATTATCGCGGACTGGTTTGGTTTCGTCGTCAAGAGCGGCACACCGGACGCCATCATCGGCACACTGAACGAGGCGATCAACAAGGCCTTGTCGCAGGCGAGCGTGCGCGAGGCGTTCTCGAAGATCGCAGCCGAGCCCGCCGGCGGCACGCCCGAAGAGTTCGGTGCGCATATCAAGTCGCAGATCGCGCACTGGGGCACGGTCGTGAAGGACGCCGGGATCAAGATCCGCGAGTGACCTATTGGGCGAGCGCGCCGCGTTGCTCCCAGGGTCCCGGATTGAGCACCGCGCCGCTGACTTTGCCGGCGGCGTCTCTGACGAAGGCGATCCGCGTATGGTCACCGCTCTCGACCTGGAATTCATCCTTCGAGCGGACCGCGACCGGCGTCGTCTTGCCCTTGTCGAAATCAAGGATCGACCAGGCGCCGGTTGCTTCAACCACAAGCCTGCCGTCGGCTGTGCGGACCTGGAGCTCGACACTGTGCGACGGCACCGCTTCCCGGGCAAAGGTGATGACGAGTGGATCGGCCTGGTTCTGTCTGATGATCCTGAGCTTGATCGGCGCGTTGAACGGACCCGAAATCCGTCGAAAGATCGCTTCCAGGCCGAGGCCCTTGATCGACCGGTCGTCGATTGCAGTGATGAGATCTTGGGCCATCACGCCGGCTCTCGCGGCCGGCCCTCCGTTGGTCGGCTTGAGCACCCTCAGGCCATCTGTCTCCGCGACAACGGACTCAAGACCGGTCCAACCGTTACTGTCGACGAGAAGCGCGGTCTGCCTGTCCAGTGAACTGACGGATCCGCCAAAATCGTAGCGTCCGGCAAATTCCGTAAGCTCGCGCGGGTTCAATTGCGTTGACGCGGCGGGCGTCGAAACTTCCGGAACCTTCAACGCCGCATAAGGCAGACGGCGGATTGCGTTGAAATAGAATCCGTTCGCACGGTGCTCCGGTCGCTGCATCATCATGACAAGGATCAGCTTCTGGGCCGGGTCGACCGAGAAGAACGTGCCCCAACTTCCCTGCCAGTTGTAGCTCCCGACCGCGCCCGGAATCCAACTGAAATCCGGATTGGTGCGAACCGCGAAGCCGAGCCCCCACCCCGTCCCAAACGCGGGACCGGCTTCGTGTCCCGCCATGTGCATTTCTGATGGCAGCGAATTTGTCGTCATCAGCCGGACCGTTTCCGGTTTCAGGATGCGCGCACCGTCGAGCTCGCCGCCGTTGAGCAGCATCTGGCAGAAGCGCAGGAAGTCCGGCGCCGTCGAAACGATCCCGCCACCACCCGAAAAGAACGTTTGTGGCTTGGCGACGTCGCCAACCGTCAGCGGTGCGGGCTGCGCGCCCGGCACGGCGACGAGACGGGCGAGCTTGTCCTCCGGCACGTGGAAACCGGTATCGATCATCCGCAGTGGCGCGAACAGGCGGCTTTGCAGAAATTTGTCGAAGGTCTGGCCCGAGACGACTTCAATGACGCGGCCGAGCACGTCGTAACCGACCGAATATTCCCAGACTTCGCCGGGCTGGTGCAGAAGCGGGAGCGTACCAAGACCAGTGATCAGGGAAGCTATGGTCTTGTCGCGCCGGAACGGCGCCCTGACGCCATAAAGCGCATGGATCGCCGCATTGCCAAATCCGGGATCGGCATAGTCGGGGCTTGCATAGACAAGGCCGGACGTGTTGCGCAGGAGATCGCGGATCGTCATCGCACGCCTGGCAGGCTCGAGCTCGATCAGTGTTGCATCCCCGGTCGCCGGATCCTTCTTGACGACCTGCATGTCCCTCAACTCCGGCAGATATTGTGCGACGGGGGCATCGAGTTCGAGCTTGCCGTCATCGACCAGGATCATGGTGGCGACGCTGGTGATCTGCTTGGTCATCGAGCCGATGCGGAAGATCGAATCCGGCCGCATCGGAATCTTCCTGTCCGGGTCCGCAAAGCCGGTCGGCTGCAAATAAGCGAGCTTTCCGCCCCGGGCGATCGCCACGACGAAACCGGAGGGGTCGCCCTTCTTGGTCTGCGCCTCGAACCAGGCGGTCATGCGCGCCAGGCGCCGCGCCGAAAAGCCTGTAATGTCGGGATCACCGACGGCCTGCAAATCGTCGGCAAGCGCCGTACCCACCAGACAGAGTGCGAGCGCGGCCACGCATGATGCCTGGATGATTTTCATTGGGGAGCCTTTCAGACGATCCCAAACCGGGATTCCCATACTTCGCCCGGAGAGCCTGCCCGATCGTTTTGGTTCCATCTCGCCAAATCCTGAAATGCGGTTAGCCGATTCCTCAGTCCGGCTTGCCGATTGCTGAACTGGCGCCCGCTTTCAACGGGATCAATGCATTCCTCGCCATGGCAAGCTGCCGGAATTCGGTTGGGGTCAGATCGGTGGCGGCCTTGAAGGCGCGGTTGAACGGCCCGATCGACTGGAAGCCGGTGTCCATCGCGATCGTCAGGACCGGTACGTCCTTTTGTCCGGGGTCGGCCAGCGCCGCCTTGGCTTCCTCGATCCGGTAGCGGTTGAGAAAGGCATTGAAATTGCGGCGACCCAGGCCTTCGTTGATGAGCTGCCGCAGCCGGTATTCCGGCACATCAAGCTCGGCGGACAGCACGCCGATGGTCAGCCCCTCGCGCCGATAGGCGCGATCGACGATCATCAGGTGCTGCAGCCGGCGCAACAAGGCCGGCTCGATGACGGGAGGCTTGTCCTCCGCTTCCGATGCGACCGCGCTGATATCGCCGAGGATGTCTGTCGCCGGGAGAGGCCGGGGGCCTTCGGGCATTCCGACCGCCTGCAACAGACTCCAGCCATAGAGGCCCATCAGCACGCAGAGGCCGAAAGCCTTGGCGGCGCTCGCGATCGACGCCCCGGAAGGCGATAGCGGCGGAAAAAAGTTCAGCAATGTCACAATGGCGGTGTAGACCGACGCTCCGATCAGAATGACCAGCCGCTGCCGCCGTCGTCCCTCCACCATGTCCGCTCGCCATGTCACGAGCACCTGCACCACGGCCAAGAGAGTCAGGCCAAGAGATGCGATCTGCACCGCACGGTCGAGCACCTGTCCGGGCATCGGCCAATCGATGGCCCCGCCGGCGATGAGCACTTCGGTGCCGGCCAACACGACCCACAGGGCGCCATGCCAGCGCTGCAGCACGAAGTCGTCATCGAAGGCCGCACGCGCCCAAAGCCAGAACAGGACCCCGCCGCCGGCCGCCAATGCCAGCAGAATCAGACCCCACCATTGCCAGGGCCGCGGAAAATTCGGCGCCGAACAGATTGCGGAAGCGGCTGCGCTGATCGCGACCGCCGCGCCGAGGCGTGCGACCGTGCTGTCACGGAGATCCCGCAGCCCCACAGCCGCGATCAGCAACGCTAACCCTGCCGCCGCGCCACGAAGACCGAGGTCGATCGACAAGAGACCGCTGCTGCCCACGACCGAAAACGCTCCGGATGATTTTCTCGATGCAACGCCTTATGCGTCTCGCCCGCTACTCAAGCTGCGCTGACGGAACATTTGCACATCATCGTTCAATCCGCCAAGCGGGCGCCAAACGCAGAATCGTGATCGAACATGAGTCTCGAACGGCCACCATCTCATTTCCAGCATCCAGCCAAATTGTGACGTGGTCCCTTGCCAGCTGTCTTGCAGGCTCTAAGCTTTGGTCCGATTGCGACCGCCGGCATGGCGGCACGGGGGGCCGATGAACCAGGACGAGTTGCTCGCCCTGATCGACCAGATCTATGGCGCGGCGGCGGATATCGACCGCTGGCCCGTGGTGCTGCAGACCATCGCCGATGCGTTTGGCGCCGGCGATGCCTCGCTGAGTGCGGTCTCGCAGCGGGACGTCCCGTGGCTGGTGGCGCCCCGCACCGACCCGGCGTTCCTGCAAAGCTATGGCGCGTACTACCACCCGCTCAATCTGTTCTGGCAGCGGGCGGCGAGCCTGCCGGTCGGGACGGTCGTGACCGACCGCATGGTGCTGCCCAAGGAGACGCTGCATTCCAGCCCGTTCTTCAACGAATGGTCGCGGCCGCAAGGGTATCTCTCGGTGATGGGAGCAACGCTGCTGGCCGACGACGACTGGCGCGTCGAGTTCGTCGTTCCCGGCAAACACGAGTTCGGGCCGGAGCACCTGAAGCTTTATGAGGCGATTGCGCCGCATTTGAAACGGGCGGTGCAGCTCAACCATCGCCTGCAAACCCTTGCGCTCGATCGCCATTATTCCTTCGCCGCGCTCGACAGCATCGGTCAGGGCGTGCTCGTCGTCGATTTCAGGGCGCGCGTCCTGTTTGCCAACCGGGCCTGCGACAGCGCGTTCGCCGATGGCCTGCGGCTCGACGACGGCGTGCTTTGCGGCGCCTCTGCGGCAGAGACGGCCCGTTTACATCTGGCGATTGCGGCCAGCGCGCAGGCGGACGAAAGCGACATGCGCGACTCGGTTGGCATCTCGCGCGGTGCGTTCAAGAGTGCGCTTTCGCTGCTCGCGCGTCAGGCCGAGCTCATGCGCCTGATGTTGACAAGGGAGCATTGGGCCCGGCCCGGCAGGAACTAATTCACCAGCAGAACGTCGCCGACGCGGTCGATGTCGTAGCCGGCTAGTTCTGTCGCATGCTCGCGGAACGCCGCCGATCGCAGGAAGCCGAACAGGCGCTGCGGCCCGGGCAGGAAGTAATCGCGCTGCCGCAGCACCAGATCGAAATTTTCCCACGTCAGTGGCAGGAATTCGAGCGCGGCGGCGAGCGCGACCGACCGTGTCGCGATCCCGCAATCGGCGCGGCCGGAACGCACCGCCTGCGCGATGTCGGTTCCGGTCGGGCAAGCCGGCTTCAACAAAGTGAGATCATGCGCTGCGAGGCCGGCGCGGGCCAGCAGCGCGAACAGCAGCAGTTGCGCGCCGGCGCCAAGCGGCCGCTGCGCCATGCGCGCGCCGGTCCGCGCGACCGAGGCGATATCGCTCAGCCCGAGTGGATTGCCCGGCGCGACCAGGATGCCTTGCTCGCGGCGCGCAAACGAGATCACGACGGCATCGTGCAACCCCGGTGCGCCAGCAACGGTTGCGATATTGACCTGCGCGTCATCTCCATCACCTCCTTGGGCGTGCAAATGGATCGCCGTGGCCATTACCTCGCCGCGCGTCAGCCGCCGCAATCCCTCTTCGCTTCCTTCCGGCAGGCTCGCCAGGCCGCAGCCGCTCTCGCGCAGCGCCCATTCCAGCAGGGGATCATGACTGCCGCCGACGATCGGGGGCGCAGCGACATGGGTCAGCGCCGCCGGCGCGATCAGGCCGGCCGTCACCCAGCGGTCAAGCGCCGAGCGCGGAAACAGCCACCGTCCCGTCACCTTGGTGCACGGCACCGCGCCTTGCGCGACCAGCTCATAGAGCTTGCGCTCGGACAGACGCAGGTAGGTCGCGGCCTCGTCGGTGGTGAGCAGATCGGCCATGGCAAACAAGCACAGACATGCATGAATATGAATATGTTACGATGTTTGACCATAACCGCGGCTTCTGCACAAGATGCGCAAAGGAATGGATTTCGATGCCGGGCGATGTTTCTGCACTTCAGCTGGTGCTGACTGGTGACCCAGCGCTGCTGGCCATCGTGCGGCTGTCGCTGATCGTCAGCCTTTCCGCCGTCGTCCTTGCCGCGCTGATCGGGATCCCGTTCGGCGCCGCGCTGGCACTGATCCAGTTTCCCGGCCGTCAGGCCGTCATCGTCGTGCTCAACGCACTGATGGGCCTGCCGCCGGTGGTGGTCGGGCTGGCGGTTTTCCTGGCGCTGTCGCGTGCGGGTCCGCTCGGTTCATGGGGCCTGCTGTTCACGCCGAAGGCGATGATCATCGCGCAAACGGTGCTGGTGGCCCCGATCATCGCGGCCCTCACGCGCCAGACCATCGAAGATCTGTGGCTCGAATACCGCGACGAACTCAACGCGATGAATGTCGGCCCGGTCGGCCGGGTGGCGACGCTGATCTGGGATGCGCGCTTCAGCCTCGTCACCGCATTGCTTGCCGGCTTTGGCCGGGCAGCGGCCGAGGTCGGCGCCATCATCATTGTCGGCGGCAATATCGACGGCTTCACCCGCACCATGACGACCGCGATCGCACTGGAAACGTCCAAGGGCGACCTGCCGCTGGCCGTCGGACTCGGCATGGTGCTGATCGCGATCGTGATCGCGGTCAACGCGCTCGCCTGGACCGCCCGCCGCGCAGGCGAGCGAATGGCGGGGTGACCATGCGCGCGCCAGTTTCCGATCTGCCGATCAGGTTCGAGAACGTCACCGTCGCCGCCGGCGCGGTAACGATCCTCGACGGCATCAGCCTCACGCTGAACCCGGGAACGCCGACCATCCTGATCGGGCCAAACGGTTCGGGAAAAAGCACGTTCTTGCGCACGGCGATGGGACTGGTGAGGCCATCACAGGGGCGCGTGACGTGGGGAGGACGGGAGGATGTCCCGCCGACGCGGCGCGCCATCGTGTTGCAACGCCCGGCGATGCTGCGGCGGAGCGCAGGCGGCAATATCCGCTACGCCTTGCGCGCATCGGGCGTCGGACGGACGGAACAGCAAAGCCGGATCGATGAGCTGCTGGCACTGGTCGGTCTCGGGCAACTGGCGGATCGTCCCGCGCGCCGGCTGTCGGGCGGCGAGCAGCAGCGGCTTGCGCTGGCGCGCGCGCTCGCCCGCGACCCCGCCATCCTTTTTCTGGACGAGCCGACCGCGAGCCTCGATCCCGCTGCCACCAAGGCGATCGAGGACGTCGTCCATGCGGTGAGCCAGCGCGGCATCAAAATCGTCATGGCGACCCATGACCTCGGCGAAGCCCGGCGGCTGGCGGGCGACATCGTCATGCTTCACCGCGGCCGCGTGATCGAAACCGGTCCGGCGGCAGCATTCTTCAACACACCACAAACCGGCGAAGCGAAAACGTTCATCGCCGGCGAACTGCTCGTTTGACTGATCTTTTGGAGGACATGAAATGTTTACTCGCCGCTTGCTGATGGCGATCGCCGCCAGCGTCGTTTTCGCTGGCTCCGCTTTCGCGCAGGACAAATCGATCCTGGTGGCGTCGACCACCTCGACGCAGGATTCCGGCCTGTTCGGCCATCTGCTGCCGATGTTCAAGGCCAAGACCGGAATCGACGTGAAGGTCGTTGCGCAGGGCACCGGCCAGGCGATCGATACCGGCCGCCGCGGCGACGCCGACGTGCTGTTCGTCCACGCCAAGGCGGCGGAAGAAAAATTCCTCAGCGAAGGCTTTGGCGTCAAGCGTTACCCTGTCATGTACAACGACTTCGTCCTGGTCGGCCCGAAAAGCGATCCTGCTGGCATCAAAGGATCAAAGGACATCGTCGCCGCGTTCAAGACGCTCAAGGACAAAGGCATCGACTTCATTTCGCGCGGCGACAAGTCCGGCACGCACCAGGCCGAGCTCAATCTCTGGAAGGTCGCCGGCATCGACATCGCGACGGACAAGGGCCCCTGGTACAAGGAGATCGGCCAGGGCATGGGTGCCGCGCTCAACACTGCGGCGGCGTCAAACGCCTATGTGCTGACCGATCGCGCCACCTGGCTTTCGTTCAAGAACAAGGGCGAACTCGTCATCGAGGTCGAAGGCGACAAGCGGCTGTTCAACCAGTATGGCGTCATGCTGGTGAATCCGGCGAAGCATCCGAACGTCAAGCAGGATTTCGGCCAGCAATTCATCGACTGGCTGGTCTCAACCGAGGGCCAGAAGGCGATCGCCGATTTCAAGATCAACGGCGAGCAGCTGTTCTATCCCAATGCCAGCGATCCGGGCGCCTGATGCGCATTCGCCTTTTTGCAAGCCTTGCGGTTCTCGCGTTGATGTCAGCACCAGCCATTGCGGAAGATCAGGTGCTGCTTCATGCCGCCGGCAGCCTGCGCGGCGCGCTAAGCGACGTTGCGGCAAGTTTCGAGGCCGCAACCGGGACCAGGGTAAAGTCAAAGTTCGGCGCATCGGGTTTATTGAAGGACGAGATCGCCGGCGGCGCCAAGGCCGAAGTGTTCGCCTCCGCCAACATGGAGCACCCGCGGGCATTGGCGCTCGCCAAACGCAGCGGCCCGGCGGTGCTGTTCGCGCGTAACAAGCTGTGCGCGCTGGTGAGGCCGGGACTCGCAATCGAGCCCGCGACGCTGCTCGACCGGATGCTCGACGCTGGGATCAAGCTCGGCACCTCGACGCCGCGCGCCGACCCGTCAGGCGACTATGCCTGGGAAGTGTTTCGCAAGGCCGACAAGATCAAACCCGGCGCCTACGCCCTGCTCGACAAGAAAGCGCTGCAGCTCACCGGTGGGCCGACCAGCCCCCCGGCACCTCCAGACCGCTCGATCTATGGCAATTTGCTCGCACAGGGCGCCGCCGACATCTTCCTGACCTATTGCACCGGCGCGCTGGCGGCGCAAAAGGAAAATCCGGCGCAGCAGATCGTCGGCCTTCCCGACACGCTGGCGGTCGGCGCCGACTACGGACTGACCGTGATTAACGACGCGTCGGCGCCCGCCTACAAATTCGCGCTGTTCATTCTTTCGACCGAGGGCCAGCAGCTGCTCGCCAAGCACGGTTTTGCCGCGCCGGGCGCAGCGCCATAGGGGATGGATTGAAGATGCGCCGCATCGACCTGCTCGGCATCACGCTCCTTGCGATGCTCACACAAGCGAGCGCGGCCGACGACGGCTGCGATAAATTCGCGTGGTCGCTGGCGCGTGAACGCGCATGGTTTGCGGCATCCGACAAAACGAGCGTCGCGTCCGGCGCAACGCTCGCAGCATTTCCGAAGGCCGCCATTGCGATTAGGCTGCAGCCGGGTGGTCAGGCGGCATTCGAAATGCCGCCGGAGCGAAAGCCGCGGATCGAACGATGGTTTGGCGGCTCCGTTCGATTTCCGGCGACCGAGCGGCCAGGCATCTATCAGGTGACCCTCTCGGAGGACGCGTGGATCGATATCGTCCAGGACGGACGCTATGCACGCTCCGTCGGCAGCACCGGGCGAAGCGATTGCCCGAGATTGCGGAAGAGCCTGCGCCTGGAGCTTGGTGCCACCCCGTTCACGCTGCAGGTCAGCGGCGTCCCGTCGGATGCGATCATCATCGCAATCAGCCCGAGCGAATAGTTTTCTGCGCGGCGATATCGAGGCCTGGACGAAACGCCTGCCGCACAACCGGTTTTTTTCCCGATTAGCCGCCGGCTTCGCCATCGGCCGAAATTTCGCGGCCGGTCCTGTCTCTGCCGCGAAGGTGAAGCTTGTCGCCGTCAAACGACAGGGTCCACTTCTGTAGCTCGTCCATTCCCACCGCCTGCCGCTCAATCTCAAACGTGGAGCCGTTCAACCACTTCCCCTTGGTCGCAAATACGCCGCCGACGATCGAGTCTGCCTTGCGATACAGACCATCAAGTCCAATCGGACCGATAAACCGGCGTGACGGCTGGCTCGGATCGGATGCGTATAACTCGAGGTCGTAGTGCGGGCTCGGATGAGCGAGGATCAGCGATATCGATTTCACGTTCAGCGCATTGGCCGAAAACTTGTAGGCACGTCCCGAGACCGCGGCTGCGGTCCCCGGCGTTTCGCCAATTTCCGTCGCCTTCTCGGTCAATATCTCGCGAATCTTGTCCGCGAGCCGATTCGAGGCGGCGGTGTCAGGGGGCAATGCCGTTTCGGATTTGACGGCGCCAGAAATCAGATCAGCCAGCCTGCCTAACGGACAAAAATCCCTGGCGGTGGTCACCGCGACGATATCAAGCCGGGGCAAAACCATGATGAGCTGGCAATGGTATCCGTTCGCCATGTAGACGTGCTTGTCGGGAAGCGCCCAGAACAAATTGGAATACCGCAGATCCGGCGCTCTCGGCATATTCATGTTCACGGTGGCGTGGCTCACCTTGTCGATCCAGCCGGGTGGAAGCAGCGATTTGTCCTCCCATTGGCCGTTGCGCAAATACAGATAGCCAATCTTCGCCATGTCGCGCGGCAGCAAGGCCAGACCGTATCCGCCGGTCGAGTTACCCTGGGGATCACGCCACCAGTTCGAGACGGTGATCCCGAGCGGCCCGAACAGCTTGGCCTTCGCATAGTCCGCCGCGCTCATGCCGGTGAGCTTGGTGATGATGCCGGACAGCAGGTGCGTGCCGCCGCTGTTGTAGTTGAAGGCCTCTCCCGGCGCGCCCGACATCGGACGATCAAGAATGAATTTGATCCAGTCCTTCTGGCGGCTCATTTCGATGACCGAATCCGGACGCCCGTCCAGCGGCTCCTTCCAGTCGATTCCCGATGTCATATCCAACAGGTGCTGAACCGTGATGGCTTTCTTTCTGTCGTCGGCATCTGCGACGCTGCGATCGCCAAAGAAATCCAGCACCGGATGATCGAAGCTATCAAGCAGGCCATCCTTGTGGGCAATCGCCGCCAACGTTCCGACCACCGCCTTGGTCGAAGAGTTTATCCGGTGCGGAATGTCGGCCGTATATGGCGCGTAATAGGCGTCCAGCACGATGCGTCCACGCCGAACCAGCAACAGGCTGTCGAGGCTGCGGGTTTTCCCGAAATCGAGCAGGTCGGCGAGCGCCATCGAATCCATGCCCTGCTCTTCCGGCGAGGAAGTTTGCCATTGCCGGGTGGGCCAGACGCCTTCTGCTGCCGCTTGAGCAAATGCTGCGGGGCCGCAGATCAGGGCCGCCAGAGCGAAGATGCCGAGCGCGGTCCTTGAGACGGCAGATCGTATGTTTGGCATGAGCGCTTCGCCGCTTGATTGTGGGCTCAATCATTTGCGACCTGGGATCGGAATGTCAATCGCCGCTGCGCACCGCAACCGAGCTCGACACCGGAGCTACATTCGTCAGCCGCTTACCCACCTTGCCGATCCGCGGAAGAATGCCTATGACCGGACGGCCAGTGTTTCCCCAGGCGGAAGACCAAATGGACCGCATCGACGCGATGAAAGTCTTTGTCTCCGCCGTCGACGAGGGCAGCCTCGCCGGTGCCGGCCGGCGCCTGCGCCGATCACCGGCCGCCGTGAGCCGCGCGATCGCCTTCCTCGAGATCCATGTCGGGGCTGAACTGCTTCATCGCACCACGCGGTCGCTGAAGCTGAGCGAGGCCGGCGAGCGCTATGTCGTGGCGTGCCGCCGCGTCCTCGTCGAACTCGAGGAGGCCGATCTCGTCGCCGGCAGCGAGCGCTCGGCGCCACGCGGCACGCTGACCCTGACCGCGCCCATCATCACCGGTGAAGATATTCTGCGGTCGATCCTCGAGGCCTTCATGAACGAACATCAGGCCGTGTCGGCGCGGCTCGTTCTGCTCGACCGGCCGGTGAACCTGATCGACGAGGGCATCGACGTCGCGCTCCGCATCGCGCATCTCGCTGATTCGAATTTCGTCGCAGTCCGTGTCGGCGAAGTTCGCCGCGTGATCGCGGCGTCACCGGGATATCTGGCGCGGCATCCTGTCATCCGCGAACCGGCCGATCTGGCAAAGCACCGGATTGTCGCCATGACCCATTTCGGGCTGGATTCCTGGAGCTTCCCGCCGCTGAAGGGATCCTCCGTTCCACGGGTGGTCCAGTTCGCGCCGCGGCTGGTCGTCAACACGGTTCGCGCGGCGATCGCCTCCGTGACCGAAGGGCACGGGGTCACGCGGCTGTTTTCCTATCACATCGCCGACGAAATCCGCGACGGCCGGCTGCAACTGCTGCTCGGCAAGGACAAACACCCGCCGCTGCCGGTTCATTTGCTGGCGCCGCAGGGGCGTCTGTCGGTGCCGAAGGTGCGCGCCTTTGTCGATTTCGCCGCGCCGCGCCTCAAGCGGTATTTCACCCGGCTTTCGAACGAGGCCGACAAGAATGCCAGCGCCATTCGTTCGCGTAGCGGAAGAGTGCCTTCCGAGTAGCAGGCATTCGCGCGATCCCTGCAAGAGCCTAGCCTGATCTGCATCGGCGCCACACGGCCCGGCGGCAAACCTGCCGCTTCACAGAGATCAGGAGGCTACCATGGGTAAGGAACAGAAAGTCGTCATCATCACCGGTGCATCGCAGGGCATCGGCGCGGATCTGGTGAAGGGATATCGCGACCGCAATTACCGCGTCGTCGCCAATTCCCGTTCGATCAAGCCGTCCAGCGATCCGGATGTTCTGACCGTCGCAGGCGACGTTTCCCACCTCGCGACCGCGCAGAAAATCGTGTCGCAGGCGCTGGAGCGTTTCGGCCGCATCGATTCCCTGGTCAACAATGCCGGCATCTTCATCGCCAAGCCGTTCACCGAGTACAGCGCGGAAGATTACGCATCGGTGATTGCAATCAATCTCGGCAGCTTTTTCCACCTCAGCAAGCTCGCCGCGGCCGAGATGCTGAAGCAGGGTTCGGGTCACATCGTGCAGATCACGACCAGCCTGGTCGATCATGCCAACAGCAACGTTCCCTCGGTGCTGGCTTCGCTGACCAAGGGTGGCTTGAACGCCGCCACCAAATCGCTCGCGATCGAGTACGCAAAGCGAGGCATCCGCGTCAACGCTGTCTCCCCGGGTGTCATCAAGACCCCGATGCACAAACCTGAAACGCACGAATTCCTGGCCAATCTGCATCCGGTCGGGCGCATGGGCGAAGCCAAGGACATCGTCGACGCCGTGCTGTTCCTGGAAGGCGCCGCCTTCGTCACCGGCGAAATCCTGCATGTCGATGGCGGCCAGAGCGCCGGTCACTGACAGCCATTCGGAACAACTCCAGCAAGGACAATGAACATGCCCATCGTCACCATCCAGATCACCCGCGAAGGCACCGAAGGCGGTGCCGACGCAGCCACTAGGGAAGAAAAGGCCGCACTGATCAAGGGCGTCAGCCAGCTGCTGCTCGACGTGCTCAAGAAGCCGCTGGAATCGACCTTCGTCGTCATCGACGAAGTCGAGACCGACAACTGGGGTTGGGGCGGGCTTCCCGTGCTCGACTACCGAAAGAAGCGTGCGAGCGAGCGCGCGGGCTCCGCAGGGTAGACGACGAGTGTCCCGAGATCGCAAGTCATCGCCAACAGCGATGGCTTCGATCTCAACTCATCATTTTCCATGAGGCGTCCAGGATTCTAAGCCATGTCCATGACGAGGACGAATCTCGGTCACCCCGCCCACGCGGCAACGGCCGAACATCGCAATGAGGGCGGTCCGGTGTGGCTGTCCGCAATGGCGGGTCTTTGCGCATCGCTGGTCGGGCTTGGACTGGCCCGCTTTGCCTATACGCCGCTGATCCCGGCCTTGATATCGGCGAAATGGTTCAGCCCGGCGGAAGCGGTTTATCTCGGAGCAGCCAATCTCGCGGGCTATCTGGCCGGCGCGCTGATCGCACGCGAACTCGGAAGCCGCGCAGGCTCCGTTCGCGCATTGCGCGCGATGATGGTGCTGGCCTCGCTCTCGGCCTTTGCCTGTGCCATGCCGATCTCGTTCATCTGGTTCTTTGGCTGGCGGTTTCTGGCCGGCCTGAGCGGTGGCGTGATCATGGTTCTGGCGGCGTCAACCATCCTGCCGCACGTCGCACCGGGCAAGAGAGGTCTTGTCGGCGGGGTCATCTTCGCCGGTGTGGGCCTTGGTGTGGCGGCTTCCGGCACGCTCGTTCCGCTGTTGCTGCAGCAAGGCGTCAAGCAGAGCTGGTATGGCCTCGGCGTTTTGTCGGCGCTGCTGACGCTGGTGAGCTGGAAGGCCTGGCCATCAGATAATTCGGCGGCCGACCGCGCTTCGAGCGGCCATGTCCCGGTACGCGGCAAGAAGCTGGCCGTCGTCCGCGTGCTGAGCGCAGAATATGGCCTCAACGCTTTGGCGCTTGTGCCCCACATGGTCTTTCTGGTCGACTTCGTCGCGCGCGGGCTCGGCCAGGGAATTTCAACCGGCTCGCATTACTGGGTGCTGTACGGTATCGGCGCCACCATCGGTCCGCTGCTGACGGGCCATCTTGCTGACCGCACCGGGTTTGGCCCAGCGCTACGCGTGGCATTCGTGATCGAGGCGATCGCTATCCTGCTGCCGGCGCTGAGTTCGGCTCCGGCAGCCCTGATCGTTTCGAGCGTCATCGTCGGAGGTTTTACGCCCGGCATCGTGCCGCTCGTGCTCGGCCGCATTCACGAGCTCATTCCTCACGACCCGAACGGCCAGCGCGCGGTCTGGGCGCAAGCCACCACGACATTCGCGGTGTTTCAGGCGATCGCGGCCTATGGGCTTTCGTATCTGTTCGAACATACCGCGGACATTACACGACCCTGTTCGTGATCGGTGCGGGCGCGGTCACCGTCTCGCTGGCGATCGATCTCGTTACCGCGTTGACGGTCGGGCGGGAACGGTGACCGACCGAAAGCTTCCATTCACAACCTGATCCAGCGCTGCACCGCCTCGGCCGTATCGGCCGGCGTGGTGTTGAAGCAGATCCGGACATGCGGCACGTGGATCAGGATGAGATTGATGATCTTCTCGAACGGCAGCAGGCGTTCCGCGGGCTCGCGCAGGCCGGCGCCGATCACGACGCAGTCCAGATGTCTCGATTTGAGCGCGGCAACGGTCATCGCCTCGGCGGTCTCATTGGGATCGATCAGACAGCTCTCCGCGTCGTAGCCGAGCGCGCGCAGTATTTCGATCTGCGCCTCGATGAAATTCCTGACGAGTTCGGGTGTCAGCCCCGGAAAGGCGCTGAAATCCACAAAGGAAGGCTCGATGCCGATCGCGAGCACGGTCTTTTCCGCCATGCGTTGGTTCCATATCGGGTGAAGCGCTCGCTGACCAAACGCATGGATCCTCGCGCCGGTTCCAAATCCCGCTTTGATATGACACTTCGACTGACGCCGAAGCATTGATGTCGTGGTCCGAACTAGGATGAATGTCAGTCGCCGGTAGCGGCGCTGGATGCTTCACAGGAGAACAACATGGCAGCAATCGACAACGCCAACCAAAGCCTGGTCGTCACCGCGTTCTGGGCGGTCAGTCCGGGCGAGGAAGCGGCGGTCGCGAATCTACTGAAAGATTTCCTGCCGCAGGGGCAGGCCTGGCCAGGGCCCGCTATCCATGCGTGGAACGGACCTGCCGCGGGCCGCAGGGCTATTTATTCAGGTGCCAGTCTTGCATGATCAGGGTCTGGTCAATCTTAAATGCTTTGGTGGTGATCGAGGAACCCACGAGAGCGTCCAAACTGTTGTCCCCATACGCCGGTCCCCCGCGCTGCCGCAGCACATAGGTCGCACCGTCCTCTGCTTTCAGAACGACGGTCTCGCGCTCGCTCTTCGATCCGGCGTCGACACGCTCCCGCACCACCTGGCCAGAGAGTTCGACCTGTTTAGGCTCCATACTACCGGCTTTCGCATTCTTCGACGGCGATGATGCCGCTCCCCAATATATGACCGACAATGATCTCATACGAGGGGAATTGTTCGCCCGAAACAGCCTTCGGGCCGTCCTTTTTCTTCGTGGCAATCACCACGCGCCGCTCGTTCTCCATCGTCTTGCCGGTGCTCCTGAACTGTGCGCCTCCGGTCACGGACAGGACATCGGGCGGATCGTTATAGCCTTTGCCGGCAGCGATATCACGAAATCTGTCGAGCACCTCCAATCCTTCCTTTGGATCGATCTTCTTCCCTGGCATCGAGGCCGACGACGCGATTGTCTTTCCCTCGGTTGCGAGCGCGATCCGCCGGAATTTGCGCTGGCTCGCCGCGTCCACGGCCAGCTCTGCCGGGGCTGCTGCAACAAGGCCCGATACCGACTTCCGTGCAGGCTCTGCATCGAGCACGGGATGCAAGGAAGGATCCCCATAAAGCACGAACTGCGCCAGGGTTTTGAGATTGACGGGGCTGGCCATGGTCTGGGTCTGCACAAAGCGTTGCCGGGCCTGCAACATCGCGCGGCCGGTCGAGGCGCCCGCCAGGATCTCCTCGAGAAAATATTGCGTCATCAGGTCCGCTTGCGCGTTCGATTTGGGCGGACCGTAGGAAATGTTGGTCGAACCCAGGAAGGCCGCGGCTCCCTTTCCGAGATAGGTCATGCAAATTGGCGGATGATGCCCGAACGTTCGATAGTTATAGAGCTGCGCTCCATAACAGCACTCCGCAGCCACCACCGTCCCGGCCGTCACACCCTGAGCTTGGAGAAGCTGGCTCTCCATGGCGGTCGATAACGCGCCGGCGCTCTCGCCGTAGAATCGTGAATCCGTGGTCGCCCCATGACAATTGATGAAATGAACCAGATGGGCGAGCGATGGATCGATCGCGGGATGACCATGCGCCGGCGCCAGAAACAGCGACGTGTGATCGCCAAAAAGGGACGACAGGCTGAGTTGGGTCGATTGCTGCCAGACTTCGGTGCTGATCGAGAAATAGCGGGAGTAATCGGCGCCCGACCGGCCGGTGTGCCGGATGCTGTGATCGATCAGTTCGATCAGTCGCTGAGGATCGGTCTCGCTCAATGCTGCGGGCAGACGGCCCACCACACGCATCACGCCGAGATAGGCCTGCGCCTTCTTGCCGAAGGCGGCGGCGCATGCGTACGGCAAATCGCTTGCGATCGATGGATCGGCGTCGGTGATGCCGGCGACTGGATTCAGCGTGATATGCGGAACCACGTCCGGACCATCCAGCAGCAGGATATAATCCGGGGTCTCGCGGACGTAGATCGCGTCGACCGCTTGCTTGGCGCCGCGCTCGTCGCTGGCGTTGATGACTGCATTTCCGTTCACCGCCGCCATTTGAGCCGCATCGTCGATCTCAAAGACCACGGAGGTCAGACCTCGCGCCGCGTCAGCCGCAATCAGGCGCTCAATGGTCTGTCGGACCGAAGCGGCGCCGGCGACGCCATACTTGGCAACGACGGCGGCGCGGTTGGTAATGATCGCCTTGTCAATTTCCGGCATTCGTATCGCCCCTTGCTCTCAACAGGCGCGGCTGCAGCCGAGCAGCCGCGCGCATCAACACCTCCACCGCTCAGAGCGACGGCGGCCTGCTACTGTGCAAGCGGAGCCATCATGGGATCCTGGCCGATCTTGATAAGGCCTTTGAGCGTGAACTCGCCGGTCGCCAACTCTTCCTTGGTCGGCGGGGAAGCGATCACGCTGTCGGTCGCAAACTTAGCGAGATTAAAAAGGGTCTCGGCCACAATACGGCTGCCAACAGGGCCCAGATGCTGGCCGTCAGGTCCGCCTGGTTTCGGGGCGCCTGCCTCAGCGAGGATATAGAACCATAACGGGGTCCTCTCGAAGAGGCCCGCCGCTTCGATCGTCGCGCTCAGTCCGGACGGAGTTGCGCTCTTGATCACGTCGCGCGAGAGCGGCGGAACGCCCATGCGGTTGGCGACCGCCTGCCCGGTCGGCAGCCCCAGCAGATAGCCGCGAAGCAGGTTCCGCGCCGCGAGTTTTCCCATCAGGGTAGCAATCGGGTTGCCCTGGACGTCGCGCAAACTGCCGAGTTCTGGGGTCAGGTTGGCGTCGATCCGGCGCGCCGGATTGATCGATGCCTTGTTGGCGTCGGTGCCGAAGAAGCGCGGCCACTCGATGATCCAATTATCCGGCAATGTCGGAAACTCCCCGTCCTGCCCGGGACCCGGTTGCAGATCGCCGGACAGCGCCGTGAAGGTGAAGAGGAAGTTGAAGGTTGCCGGGATTCCATCGGGATTGAAGGTCGAGTTGTGCGAGTAATCGGCCCGGATCATCGAATGCCCAAACCGATATGCAGCGGTGGAGAATTCAAGCGGCATGAACAGGTCTTTGGCGCTTGCCACTTTCCAGAGCTTTGGTCCGTTGTCGAGGACGTCCTTGACGACGGTTGGGTCGCAGACGCGTGGCAGGAAATCTTGCAGTACCGCCCATTGATAACGACGCCGGATCATGGTTTTTGCCGACGCGCCGTCCGCGCCCCGCTGCATCAGTTCGTTGTGTGAGCGCAATATCCCGACATGCAATTGGGCGACCAGCAGGTTCTCGTCGTTGCGCGGATCGCCGATCAGCGCCTGGCGATCCAGATCCTTTTCGTCATCCGTGACCGGATTTGGGATAAGTGGCCGCCGCGGCAGGTCGTGCTTCTTGCTCGCGGTGCGGATCGTGCCAAACGGCGCCGGCGATACGTCGCCAAGCTCCATCTCGCCGTTCTCTTGCGTGGCATCCTGCGCCAACCCGCCGTAAACACTGTCGAGGTCGAGGATCGCCGTGCGGGCGTTGCTAACCCTGGCGATCGCGTCGCCCTGCGAAAGAGGGATGAAGGTCGATGCCTCGATGATGTCGGACACGCCCGGCGCCTGGATCGCCGGATCGAAAACTGTCTTGGTGATGTCGTGATCGATGAACTGCCCGAAATAGGTATAGGCGGCGGGAATCTGGCTCTGCTCGTTCGACGGGTCCTCCGCCATCGCGAATCCCAGCTTGGACAGTGCATCGATGGTGATCGGACCTTCCGGCAGTCGGTTGGCAGGATCGCCGGCGAGATCACCGAACATAAATCCAACGGTGGGTTTCACCGGCGCACCTGGCAGCGCCTTGGGCAGGGACTTCGCTTCTAAGGATGAGATTGGTTCGCCATGATAACGCGCGCGCATTCGTGCTCTCCCTGAAAGTCATTAGGTAATAATAACAATTAATAGTTGCGACTTCCAGAGGTTGCGTCAAGCAGATTATGCCCGCAGCGGCTAAATACCGCCTCTCCGGATGGAATTCCATTCCGGACCTTCGGAGATGCGATTTGCGCGCCCGTTTCGGAGTCAGGACGCCGCTGTTACGCCCGCTTTCGCGGCGCGCCGCTTCAACAATTCCTGCTCGCGCTTGTTGCCGGCGAGACTGGCAGCCGCCTCGAACGCGGCGCGCGCTTCCTCGAAGCGGCCGAGCTTGTGCAGGAGATCGCCGCGAACGCTTCCCAGCAGATGATAGGCCTTCAGCGCGGGCTCGTGCGCGAGACGGTCCACGATCACGAGCGCTGCCGCCGGTCCCTCGGCCATGCCGACCGCAACGGCGCGGTTGAGTTCGATGATGGGCGAGCGCACCAGAGCCGCCAGTTCAGCGTAAAGCTCCGCAATGCGCGGCCAGGGTGTCTCATCGGGCGTCGATGCCTGAACGTGGCAGGCGATAATCGCCGCCTGCAGGGCATAGAAACCGGCGGCGCCGCCGAGTTCGTGCGCCCGCGCCAGTGCCGACATGCCGCGGCGGATCTGGAGCTGGTCCCACAGTCCGCGGTTCTGGTCCATCAGCAGGATCGGATCGCCGGCTTGATCGGTGCGCGCGGCGATGCGCGAGGCATTCAATTCCATCAGCGCCAGCAGGCCGTGCGCCTCGGACTCCTGCGGTGCGATCGAGGTCAGCACACGGCCCATGCGCAGCGCATCGTTGCAGAGCTGCGGCCGCAGCCATTCGTCGCCGCGGGCTGCCGTATAGCCCTCGTTGAAGATGAGGTAGACGACCTCAAGCACGGAAGCGAGCCTTTCGGAAAGCTCCTCGCCGCGCGGGGTCTCGTAAGCGAGACCTGATTCCGAAAGCGTCCGCTTTGCCCGCACGATCCTTTGAGCAATGGTCGCCTCCGGCAGCAGGAAGGCGCGTGCGATCTCGTCGGTGGTCAGGCCGCAGATCATCCGCAGCGCCAGCGCGGCGCGGGCTTCGCGCGACAGACGCGGATGGCAGGCGGTGAAGATCAGCCGCAGCAATTCGTCGCCGATATCGTCGTCGAGCGCGCTGTCGAAATCGGGCATGGCCTGCTGTTCCTGCTCCATGTCCCGCGCCACGATCTCGTGCTTGCGGGTGAGCATCTGGCGGCGGCGCAGCTGATCCAGCGCCCGCCTTTTGGCGATCGCCATCAGCCAGGCGCCGGGCTTTTCCGGAACGCCCGTCACCGGCCAATGCTCGATCGCCGCCAGCAGCGCTTCCTGCGTCAGGTCTTCGGCCAGCGGCACGTCGCGCAGCATCCGCGACAGGCTGGTGAGCAGCCGCGGCTGCTCGATGCGCCAGACGGCGACGACGGTGCGATGGATGTCGGCGGCGGTCATCGCCGCCGACGGTGCTTGCATGGTGTGGGATTCAAGAGGCGGCCCGCGCGCTGACCGAGCAGGCCGCCTCCCAATCCGCCGTCACAAAAGCGCGGACTTCGCACGTGCCCTCCCAACCCGGCATGTAATCGCGGTGAACCTGCATGAACTCGACCGCCTTCTCGATCGCCTCCTGCTTGTCGCGGAGTTCGAAGATCGCATAGCCGCCGATCACTTCCTTGGCTTCGACGAACGGCCCGTCGACGACACCAAGCCTGCCATCCGTGATCCGTACCTGCGCGCCCAACGTCCTAGGTTGTAGCGCACCGCTGGTGACCATGCGGCCGGCCTTGATTTCGCGTTCGGCAAGCTTGTGCACGGCCGCCATCAATTCGGGCGTCGGCGGTGTGGGGTGGACAACGATATACATGAAGCGCATGTGAAGAGCTCCCTTGTGAGTTAGCCACCGCTATCGCTGGTTAGCGGCGGCCGGGATGGCGAACGGCGATGATCAGGAACACTCGCCCGGCGCGCCGTCGAAGAACGCGCGAATCTCGCACGTCCCTTCCCAGCCCGGCATGTGATCGACGTGGAGCTGCATGAATTCCTTCGCCAGCGCCACCGCCTCTTCCTTGCTGCGCAGTTCTGATATCGCGTAGCCGCCGATCACTTCCTTGGCCTCCACAAACGGGCCATCGACGACGCTGAGCTTGCCGTCGGTGATGCGCACCTGCGCGCCCATCGCCAGCGGCATCAACCCGCCGGTGTCCAGCATGCGGCCGGCCTTGATTTCCCTGTCGGCGAGCTTGTTCATCGCCTCCATCATTGCTGCCGGCGGCTCTGCGGGCGGATGGGACGACATGACGATCGACATGAAGCGCATGAAAAACTCCTGTTTGAGGCGAGCCGCAGGCACCCAGCCCGCGGAACTGTCCCGCTATTCAAGACGACGAACGGGATTGCCGGGAATCGACAGGGGTTTTGAGAATTTTTCGAGAGGGCCAATGGACGCGGCGATCCCAGATCAGCGCGGACTCGGCAGTAATATCGGCCTCATCCAGCGCAAAACAGGCGGTTTCGATCCGCGCCGCCGCGCAAATAGGTCGTCAACGCCAATATTTCCGGTTCGGCCAGATCCTGGCGCAATGGGACGCCGGGGAATTCCCGCGCCATCATGGCCTTTGCCGCCTCGGGCTGCTCGCCCTTGACCACCACGGTGAGATATCTTGCAACCGCCTTGACCTCGCGCCGCTCCTGAACGGTCCTGGGCTGCGGCAGCTTTGCCAGCGATCCGGTCATCAGGTCCTCAAGCGCGACCCCGGCAAGCCGACGCTGGGCGGGATCGGGATCATCGGCCATTGGGCGGTTCGCGTAGGTCAGTGCGGTCAAGTAGTAGTGCGCAGCCGCGATGTAGTCGCGGACCGCGGGCAGCATCGGCTTGTCATTGCGCAGCGGCATCAACCTGACGTCTCCGCCGGTGGCGGAAGCGAGATAGCAGCGCCAATGCTGCAGGGCGGAGAGGTTGGACACCATGATGCCCGCGCGCAGCCGGCGCAATTTCTCGGGCGCTATCTTGACGAAGGCGCGTGGCTCCTCGCCTGCGGCCCGACGCAACAAAAGCATGCCGTCGTCCACATCCACCCGACCCTCGACCATCCAGGCACTTGTTGCGCTCACGCTGCGCGCGCGGATGATCGGATCGCCACGCGGCGAGTCAATTCGGTTCGCCGCTGTACTGATTTCGCTGAGCAGGAGTTTGTTGCCGGGCTCAAAAGTCTGTCCGTTGCTGGTGGCGCGGGTCGAACCTGAAAGCGTGAGCCGTCCGGTGGCAATCAGCGGAGCATCGCTGCAGAGATTTTCCTTGGCGCAATAGCCGGGATCGATACCGTAAAATCCCATCATGCGGTTCTCGAACCGCCCGTCGCCCTCAATGATGACAAGCTCCTCCATCGGCACGATGGTGCCGTCCCGCCACAGCGGCGGAAAGGCGATGTTGTCGACCGCGATCCACCAGCCTGCTAGCTGGGGCGGAACCGATGACTGCGCCGAAGCCGATCCAGCGGCCATCAAAACCAGCAGCGTAGTGGGCGCCATCAACATGCGCCTGACATAGCCAAAGAGCGACATGACTGATCCCTACGGTTCCCGGCCCGCCGCGGTTCAGCTTCCACACGATCGAACCGCGTGCGCGGGACCTGGCGACACCAATTGGTGATCGCTGTGGCATAGTGGTTCGAAGAAAGGCGGCGACAGCGAAAAGGTTCCGCCGGACCCTCCTGTCGTCGGGGTCGGCGCCGATGGTGCCTACTGTCCCCGGATCATGATCAGGGGATCGGCGCTGTCGGGCACCCGTCGCCATTGCGCATTGTCGTCGGCCTCGAACTGCCAGGTCTGGCCGCTGGCCGACAGCAATATCATCCGGCCGTGATCAAGCCGCCACTGGTTGGGCGCGAACGCCGCCACCGCAGGATCGCAGCGCGGCTTCAAAAATACCTGGAAATTATCGCCTGTCGCCTCGGTGTTGGTGAGCGTCAGGCCGCAGATCGCCTTGCCATTGCCGCGCACCATCGACCAGTCGCCGATCATCTGGTCCATCGATTTGGCGAGCGAGCGGGCGGCCGCGAGATTCTGCAGGATGTAGACACCTTCGCCGGTCCGCAGCCCTTCGAAAATGCCGCTCTCGACTTCGGTGAAATCGATCACCGGCTGGCCGGCGGCATCCTGCATCCGCACGATGTCGCCGAGGCCCTTGATACTCCAGGCGGTGATATCCTTGGTGAAGGGCAGCGCCGCCGCGCAGCTCGGCTCAAGTTCGAGCTTCAGGCCCTGCGGTGTCGCATCGCTCTTGAGCGTAACGACGCAGGTCTTGCTGCGCTCGGTGGTCGCAAGCTCCCACTGGCCGACCATGTCTTTCTGCAGGCTCGGAGCCGCCTGCGACCACGCAGGCGACCCTGGGGCAAGCAGAACGGCGAGCAGCGCTGATAGCACCGCAACCGCGACACCTGGGCGGCCAGCTTGCATCAGCGCCCCTTCACCGGCGTTTCCGGCACGGGCGTCAGTGGCGCCTTGCCGGCAAACCAGTTCTTGATGTTATCGACCACGAGCTGATCCATGGCATTGCGCGTTACCACCGAGGCTGAGCCGATATGTGGCAGCAACACGACATTTTGCATCGCCTTCAGTTCATCCGGCACGCTCGGCTCTTTGGCGAACACGTCGAGCCCCGCCGCCAGGATCGTTCCCGACTTCAGCGCCGCGACCAGCGCCTCTTCGTCGACCACCGAGCCGCGCGCCACGTTGATCAATACACCGCGCGGCCCAAGCGCCTTGAGGACGTCGGCATTGATCATCTTCGCGGTAGCGGCGCCGCCGGGCACGATCACGATCAGCGTGTCGACCGCCTTCGCCATCTCCATCAGGTCGCCATAGTGCTTGTAGGAGACGGCCGATGACGGATTGCGCGAATGATAGGAGACCGGCACCAGCGAAGCCTCCAGCCGGCGGCCGATCGCCTGGCCGATGCGACCCATGCCGACGATGCCAACCTTGCGGTCGCGCAGCGACCCGACGCTGAGCGGATAATTCTGCGTCTGCCACAGGCCCGAGCGCAGATAGCGATCGGCCTTGACGAATTCGCGCAAGGTCGAGATCAACAGCCCCATCGCGACGTCAGCGACCTCTTCGGTCAGCACGTCGGGCGTGTTGGTGACGACCACATTGTGTTCGCGCGAATAGTTGCAATCGACATGGTCGTAGCCGACGCCGAAGCTGGCGATAATCTCGAGCTTGGGAAAATGCGACAACGCCTTGGCGTCGGCCGGCACCGAATGATAGGTCACCGCCATGCCGCGGGTCTTGGCCAGCACGTCGGGCGTCAACCGTTCGAGATCCGCCCGGCTCTCCGCCTTGTGCAGTACATATTGGTCGGAAAAGCCGTTTTCGAGGATCGGCCTGATTGGCCCATAGACCAGCAAATCGATCTTTTCGGACGAAATATTCCCGGCAGCCATCAGTTTTCCTTTCGAAGCGCGCTTTCATGCCAGCGCCGCAGTACCAGATGCGAAATTAGCGCCAGCAGGCCATAGATGACAATCCCGGCGACGGAGAGCAACAGCAGAGCGGCGAACATTCGGGGAATGTTGAGACGGTAGCCGGACTCGGCAATACGGAACGCAAGGCCCGAGCCTGCGCCCGCCGTCCCGGCCGCGATTTCGGCGACCACTGCGCCAATCAGAGATAATCCGCCTGCGATCCGCAATCCACCGAGAATATAGGGTAATGCTGCCGGCAATTTCAAATACCGCAGCGTCTGCAGCCGTGACGCGCCATAGAGGCTGAACAGGCCGGCCAGATTGCGGTCCACCGAATTGAGCCCGAGCGTGGTGTTGGACAGCACCGGAAAGAAGGCGACGATCCATGCGCAAACGATCACCGCGGTTTGTTGCTGCAAATAGATCAGCAGCAATGGCGCGATCGCGATCACAGGCGTGACCTGCAGGATCACCGCATAGGGAAACAGCGAATATTCCAGCCATTTCGATTGATTGAACAACAGCGCCAGCGCGACGCCGCCGATGGCGGCGGCGATGAAGCCTTCCAGCGTGGTCAGCAAGGTGACGCCGAGGGATTCCGACAGCACCGGCCAGTCCGCGACCAGCGTCTGGAACACGGCTGACGGCCCCGGCAGCACATAGGGCTGGATATCGTTGACGCGCACCACCAGTTCCCACAACGCGATGCCGGCGGCGAGCACCACGACGGGTAGCAAAAAGCGAACAAAATCCCGTGAAGAACTCATGCGCTTGTTAGCTCCGAATAGGAGGGCACCAGCGCTTGTGAGACCTCGCGGCAATAGGCGGCATAGGAAGCCGACATCCGGAAGTCCTCGACCCGCGGCTCCGGCGTGTCGATGCGAAATTCGGCGCTGACGCGCCCCGGCCGTGACGACATCACGACCACGCGCTGCGACAGATACACCGACTCGAACACCGAATGGGTGACGAAGATGACCGTCATATTCAGCTTGCGCCACAGCTCCAGGAGATCGTTGTTGAGACGAAAGCGCGTGATCTCGTCGAGTGCGGCGAACGGCTCGTCCATCAGCAGGATATCCGGACGGGTGACCAGCGCTCGCGCCAGCGACACCCGCATCTTCATGCCGCCGGACAATTCGCGCGGGTATGCAGTGGCGAACTCCGACAGGGCCACCTGCGCCAGCGCCTCGCTGATCCGCCTGTCCGCTTCCGTCGCCGGCATGCCCGCGAGCTTCAGCGGCAGCCGGACATTGTCCTGCACGCTGGCCCACGGCATCAGGGTCGGCTCCTGAAACACAAAGCCGATGGCATGACCCGCGCGGGTTTCGTTCGCGCGGCGAGAAACGCCGACCACACCTGAACTCGGCGTGGTCAGTCCCGCAATCAGCCGCAAGGCGGTGGATTTGCCGCAGCCGGAGGGGCCGAGCAAGGAGACGAATTCGCCACGCCTGACGTCGAGGTCGAGCGGTCCAAGCGCGGCCACGCCATTGTCATAGACCTTGGTAACGGCACCAAGGCGCACCGCCATCGCATCGGCTTCAGACAAAGCGGGACCGGCCATCACGCCTAGTTCTTCGGCCGCAGATTGAGGCCGACGCCCTTGTTGATGAACCGCAGCGTATAGGCCTGGCGATAGTCGATATCGCGGCGAACCACGCCGGCGCGCACCATCTTGTCGAAGAAGCTGGCGACGCGCGCGTCGGTCATGGCGCCGATGCCGTCCTTCAGCGTTTCGCCGGAATCGACGATGCCGTATTCCTTCATCTTGGCCGTGGAATATTTCAAGAGTTCATCGGTCATTTCCGGATTGAGCTTCTTGATCATGGCATTGCCCGGCGTGTTGTCGCCGTACAGATAATTGTACCAGCCGATCATGGACGCATCGACGAAGCGCTGCACCAGGTCGGGCTTCTTGTCGACGATCTCGGTGCGGGTCTCGATCAGGGTCGAATAGGCGTTGAAGCCGTAATCGGCCAGCAGCACGACGTTCGGCTTGAAGCCGGCGGCCTTTTCGACCGCGTACGGCTCGGAGGTGACATATCCCTGCATCGCGCTTTGCTTGTTCACGATGAAAGGCTGCGAATTGAAGGTGTAGGGTTTGACCTTGCTCTCGCTAAACCCATACTCGGACTTCAACCACTGGAAATAGCTCGCGACGCCTTCCTTCGACACCAGCAGCGTCAGCGGTTTGAGATCCTCCAGTTTGCCGATCTTGAATTCCGGATGGGTCAGGAAGACCTGCGGATCCTTCTGGAAGATGGCGGCGACCGCCACCAGCGGCACCTTGTTGGTCACAGCATCGAAGGATTGCAGCGTGTTCGCGCTCATGAAGAAGTCGAGCTTGCCGGCGATCAGCAGCATGCGGTTGTTGCTGTTGGGGCCGCCCGGCACGATGGTGACATCAAGCCCATAATTCTTGTAGGTGCCGTCGGCGACCGCCTGGAAGAAGCCGCCATGCTCGGCTTCGGCGACCCAGTTGGTTCCAAACGAGACCTTATCGAGGGTCTGCCCGCGCGCGGGCACCAGCGCGGCCACCAGCGCCAATAGGGCTGCGGTTAACGTTCGCGGCAAAAAGGCCGGGTTCATGGTTGGACTCCGTCGATCATTCTGGCCCATGATAAGGAGGTAATGGACGTGGATCACGCCCCGGGAACGGGAGATGGTCCCCAGGGACGAAGATCGTCCCGGGAATGACTAACAAACTACTCTGCAAATTCATTCAAAGAAACGCTTGGCTCGATGACTTCGTCTGTTCCGCCCCGCAACTGGACCGACATCCACTGGCCCGAGATCGCAGCCAGCGGCCCCGAGCGCTGGATCGCGGTGCTGCCGCTGGCGGCAACCGAACAGCACGGCCCGCATTTGCCTGTCGGTACCGACGTCATGATCGGCGAGGCCTATCTGGCGCGGGTCCGCGAGTTGCTGCCGGCGAGCGTTCCGGTCACGTTCCTGCCCGTGCAGCCGGTCGGGATTTCCACCGAACATATCGACTATCCGGGCACGCTGACGCTGCCCACTGAAGTCGCGCTGAAGAGCTGGATGGCGCTCGGCGAAAGCGTCGCGCGCGCCGGTGTCAGGAAGCTCGTGATGGTGACGAGCCATGGCGGCAACAGCGCGGCGATGACGCTGGTCGCGCAGGATTTGCGCGCACAACATGGACTGCTCGTGGTCACCACCAGCTGGTCGCGGTTCGGCGTCCCGGACGGACTTTTCTCGGCGGAAGAACTGCGCCACGGCATCCATGGCGGCGCGATCGAAACCTCGATCATGCTGGCGCGATATCCGCAAGCCGTGCGCCAGGATGCGATTATCGATTTTCACCCCAGCAGCATCGCGATGGAAAAGGATCACCGCTGGCTGTCGGCACATCGGCCCGTGCCATTCGCCTGGCAGGCGCAGGACCTGCACGGCAGCGGCGCCGTCGGGGACGCTACCCAGGCCTCCGCGGAGAAGGGCGAAAAGCTACTCGATCACGGCGCCCGCGCGTTCTGCGAATTGCTTGACGAGGTCGATAAATTCGACGTGAAGCGGCTGGCGAGTGGGCCCGATTACATCCTCTAAGCAACTGTTTTGACTGCCGAATAATCTCCAAACCGGATTCACCAATCTTCGTTCGAACCGGAATCGGGATGGCCCCGTCCAACTGGGTGCGGACCACGATGACCGCCTCACGGTTGCTCTCGTGGTTCCCTGTCCGGCATGGCGCCTCATCCACCCTGTGCCGAACCGACCCGCCCGGTTGTCCCCCCCGGGCGGGTCATTTTTTTGGACCAACCATCCCTGCGCCATCGCTGTTGCAAAACCGTCATGTAGCAATGCCATCCAAAGACGGACTCGATCGCTATATTGTTGCAAATTAATTGCAACTGGGATTGGGGCGTATAGTGCGTTTTCCCGATCTGGCCTTGAGGGGGCGAATCGGGAAGAAGCCGACCGGGGGCGGCGGGGTTGATGACTTCATTTCTTGGGTGGCGGCAGGCGTTCAAATCTGCAGTGATGGTGCGAGACCGCAGCCCGCTTCGCGCGGGAACAGGCCGCATCATGGGTTCGTACCGCCATTCCCTGCAGCATGTTTTGGCTGGCGCCGCCGTCGGTGCCATGACGCTCGCCAGTCCCGTCCTGGCGGCCGATATGTCTCTCAAGGCGCCCGCGCTCAAGGCTGTCTACAGCTGGACCGGTTTCTATGTGGGCGGCCATGTCGGTTACGGCGCCGGCAGCCTTGGCCCGGGCACCAACACCGAGCCCTTGCAGGGCGTGTTCCTACCCCACAGCGTGACTGGACTGACCGGCGGCTACCAGGCCGGCTACAACCGCCAGCTGGCCAACAAGGTCGTGCTCGGTATCGAGGCTGACGTTTCGTTCGGCAGCCCGGTGGACATTCCGCGGCTCGCGCCGGCTCCGTTCAACAGCACCATCGATTACATCGCAACCGCGCGCGGCCGGGTCGGCTACGCGATGGGAACGTGGATGCCTTACGTCACGGGCGGCATCGCTTGGGGAAGCACCCATGTCAACCTCAACGACCTCGGAGTAATCATCCCGCCGAAGCGGTACCTCACGCATGTCGGCTGGACCGCCGGGCTGGGCATCGAGGTCGCCGTCGGCGGCAACTGGACCGCCAAGGCCGAATACGACTACGTCGATCTGGCGCGGCGGACCTATGACCTGACCGATGTCGGATTGCCGCGCGTCAACGTCGATCCCAACATACACTTGTTCAAGCTCGGACTGAATTACCGGCTGTGGGAGACGCCGCCCTGGGCAGGCCCCGCATTGGTCGATGGACGCACCGCGCTTGCCGAGCCGAAAAACTGGAACGTACACGGGCAGACCACGGTTATCGCGCAAGCCTATCCGCGCATGCGCTCGCCCTATGAGGGCACCAACAGTCTTCCGGGCGGCGGCCAGGGGCGCGAGACATGGACTGCGGATGTGTTTCTCGGCTGGCGGCTGTGGCAGGGCGGCGAGTTCTATTTCAACCCCGAACTGGCGCAGGGTTTTGGCCTCAACAGCACGCTGGGACTTGCCGGCTTCCCCAACGGCGAAGCGCAGAAGGGCGGCGCGCCCTATCCGAAATATCGCCCGCAGCGCTACGTCTTTCGCCAAACCTTCGGCCTCGGCGGCGAGCAGGAAGATGTCGCCGACGGTCCGATGCAACTCGCGGGCAAGCGCGACATCGACCGCGTCACGGTCACGGTCGGCCGTTTTGCGGTCGGCGACTATTTCGACGGCAATTCCTACGCCAAGGATCCCCGCGTCGATTTCATGAACTGGGCAATGTGGTCGGCCGCGGCTTACGACTTCCCTGCCGACCTGCCCGGCTTCACCCGCGGCGCGGTGGTCGAACTCAACCGCAAGGACTGGGCGATCCGCGGCGGCCTGTTCCAGGTCCCCAACGCGCCCAACAGCGACGTCCTCGTGTTCAAGTCCGGCGGTGCGGTGGTGGAGTTCGAGGAGCGTCATACGATCTTCGATCAGCCCGGCAAGCTCAGGCTCGGCATTTTCGGCAACCGCGGCAACACCGGCAGCTACCGAAACGCGCTGGGGATATCAGCGGCGGACCCAACGCTTGATATCAACGACGTCATCGTCGGCATAAGGCGCGAAAACACCAAGTACGGATTCTACATCAACGCTGAACAGCAGATCATCAGGGATGTCGGGATGTTCGCCCGCGCGAGCTGGAACGACGGGCGCAACGAAATCCTGTCCTTCACCGATGTGGATCGCAGCGTCTCCGCCGGATTGTCCGTCAAGGGCAGCTATTGGGGCCGGCCGAGCGATACGTTCGGCATCGGCGGCGCCGTCAATGGACTTTCATCTGACCATCGCGACTTCCTGGCGGCGGGCGGCCTCGGCCTCCTGATCGGCGACGGCCGGCTCAACTACCGCAATGAACGCATCTTCGAGACCTACTACGCGTTCGCGATCGACAAGAATTTCACCTTCACCGCCGACTATCAGCTGATCGCAAACCCCGCCTATAATGGCGACCGTGGCCCGGTCTCGATCTTCTCGGGCCGTTTGCACGGGGAGTTCTGACCCTCGGCGTCAGAAAACTCGGCATCGCGCCATCACGCCTGCTCGTCGGCGGCCCCATCGTCGATTCGTGTCGCCAATGTCTTGTCGATACGCCGGCCGTCGAGATCGACGATCTCGAAGCGCCAGCCCTGCGCCTCCACGTGATCACCGACGCCAGGTATCGCGCCGAACTGCTGGAGCAGGAAGCCGGCCATGGTTTGATACTGCCGCGACGACGGCAGGACGATTTGGAGCAAATTCGCAAATTCGACCGCAGGCATCCAGCCCGAGATCAGGTACGAGCCATCCTCTCGCTTCACCACGGCCGCTTCGGGCGGTCCCTCTTCGGTATGAAAACCACCGACGATCGATTCGAGAATATCGGCACTGGTTACCACGCCCTGGAAGACGCCGTATTCGTCATGCACCAGCCCCATATGCACGGGGGAGTCGCGCAGCACCGCGACGACATCCCGCGCATCGAGGAATTCGGGAATGATCGGCGCATCCCTGACTAGCTTCCGAATGTCCGGTGCCTCCCCCGACAAATAGCTGTCCAGCATGTCCTTGGCCTGGACAATGCCGAGCGCCGCGTCCGGATCCCCGTCGAACACCACAAAACGGGAGTGGTTGCGGCCGGCGAGCGCCGCGAAAATGACATCGGGCGGATCAGACAGATTGATCATGCTGACTTCCGGGCGGGGCGTCATGACGGCGCCGACCGGAAGATCGCCGAGACGCATGACGCCCGCGATCATTTCCTTTTCGCCGGGCTCGAGCACGCCGGCGTTCTCGGCCTCGACCACAAGGGTGCGGATTTCGTCCTCGCTGACCTTTTCTTCGGCTTCACCGCGGTGGCCGAGCAGCCACAACAGCCCCTTGCCCGAGCGATCCAGCAGCCACACCAGGGGTGACGAAATCTTCGAGAGCAGCATCATGTAGGGCGCCACGCGCACCGCCACCGATTCCGGGTCGCGCAAGGCGATTTGCTTGGGCACCAGTTCGCCAATGATCAATGAGGCGTAGGTGATGACGCTCACCACGACGCCGACGCCGATCGCGTCAGCCACGCCTTGCGACAATCCGCATTCGACCAGCAGGTTGGTCAGGCGCTGGCCCAGCGTGGCGCCGGAAATCGCACCTGACAGCACGCCGATCAGCGTGATCCCGATCTGCACTGTCGACAGGAACTTGCCGGGATCAGACGCCAGCGCGAGTGCACGGCGGGAACCCGTGACGTTCTTTTCGACCAGCGCGGCGAGCCGTGCCGGCCGCGACGAGACAATGGCAAGCTCCGACATTGAAAGCAGGCCATTGGTGATGATCAGGACCGTCACGATCCCGAGTTCCAGGTAAAGCATTGTCTCCCTTTTACGGGTGGTCATTTCAGAGAGAGAGGCTTTATCAGAGCAACAGGCCTGCGGCGAGTTATCTGTCGTCCCGAAACCAATCTCCGTCGTCGTCCCTGCGAACGCAGGGACCCATAACCACAGGCGGTTGCTGCTGAAAGAAGGTGTGTTGAGCTCCGTCGCTCAACCGTTGGGCCGCGGCGCATGGGTCCCTGCGTTCGCAGGGACGACGCGAGTAGTATCCTCATCCCACCGGCTGGAACGAATCCGCCCGGGCCATATCCCAGGCGTCGCGGAAGCGCGGATCGCTGGTGCCGTCGATCAGCTCACCCGGGCGTAGCGACGGATAAAGTTTCGCGAACGTCAATGTGTCGTTGGTGGAGGATCGCTGCGAGAAGTGGATCGGCCGCAACTGCTGCGGATGGTCGAGGCCGGCGGCGGCGAGAAGCTCGGACAGGGCGTGCAGGGTGGCGTGATGGTAGCTGTAGACCCGCTCGCTCTTGAGCGGCACCACCAACGCGCGGGCGCGGAGCGGGTCCTGGGTGGTCACCCCCGTCGGACAACGGTCGGTATGGCAGCTCAGCGACTGGATGCAGCCCAGCGCGAACATGAAGCCGCGCGCCGAATTGCACCAATCGGCGCCGATTGCCATCGCGCGCGCCATGTCGAAGGCGGTCGCAATCTTGCCGGCGGCACCGATGCGGATGCGGTCGCGCGCATTGATGCCGACCAGCGCATTATGGACGAAATTGACACCCTCGCGCATCGGCATGCCCAGATGGTCCATGAATTCCAGCGGTGCTGCGCCGGTGCCGCCTTCATTGCCGTCGACCACGATGAAATCAGGGTAGATCCCGGTCTGCAGCATCGCCTTGCAGATGGCCAGGAACTCCCAGGGATGGCCGATGCACAGCTTGAAGCCCGCAGGCTTGCCACCGGACAACCGCCGCATCTCACCGATGAAGGTCATCATTTCGAGCGGCGTCGAAAACGCGCGGTGAGTGGCCGGCGAGATGCAGTCTTCACCCATCGGCACGCCCCGGATCTTCGAAATCTCTTCCGAGACCTTGGCCGCCGGCAACACGCCGCCGTGTCCGGGCTTGGCGCCCTGGCTGATCTTGAGTTCGACCATCTTGATCTGGTCGTCGGAAGCAATGCGCGCGAACAATTCGGGATTGAAGCTGCCGTCGCGGTTGCGGCAACCGAAATAGCCGGATCCGATTTCCCAGATGATGTCGCCGCCGTTCTCGCGGTGGTAGGGACTGACGCCGCCCTCGCCGGTGTCATGCGCGAAGTCACCTTTCCTGGCGCCCGCATTCAACGCGCGTACGGCATTTGGACTAAGCGCGCCAAAACTCATCGCCGAAATATTGAACACCGAGGCCGAATACGGCTTTGCGCAATCCGGACCGCCGATGGTCACGCGAAACTGCTCGACGGCGCGAGCCTTCGGCGCCATCGAATGGTGCATCCATTCATAACCGTCGCGATAGACGTCTTCCTGGGTGCCGAACGGCCGCTTGTCGAGCTGCATCTTGGCGCGCTGATAGACCAGCGCGCGGGTATCGCGGGAGAACGGCATGCCGTCCTTCTCGCTCTCGAAGAAATACTGCCGCATCTCCGGCCGGATCTCTTCCAGCAGGAAACGGATATGCGCGGAGATCGGATAATTCCGCAGCACCGCGTGGCTCTCTTGCGTGAGGTCGCGAATGCCGAGAAGGGTAAGCCCGCCGAAGATCACGATCGGGATCAGCAATATTTCCCACACCTTCAAATTATGATCGAAGATGCCGATGCCGATCAGCAGTGCCGTGACGACCGCGCAGATCGTCAGCACGATGTAGCGTGGCGAGAACGGCATCAATAGCGTTTCCATGACATCCCCTCAGCCGGAATATTCTTGCGGAATTGTTCTTGTCCGCCAGCAGCTTAATCCAACCATTGGAGTAAGCGCCATACGATATACGGTCTAGCCGTCGCGGACGTGACAGGGGATCGCAAAAAGATTTGCCGAAACCGGCGGTGCTTGAATCAATTGATCGAAAGCTGCTTTTGCAGTGCAGCGTAACCGTGGTGCCTCAGTGGCTGTGCAGCCGCATTTCCCCGGGAATCTTGCCCTGCTGCAGGCCATGGTGGGCCAGCCATGCATCTGTCGTGGCAATCGCGCGGTCGATGTGGTCGGCGGTGCGCGAAAAATCGTAAGGTGACCCCACCAGCGGGCATAGCGGCGGCACCACGAAATATTCGATGCCGGGGTCGAGGCCCTCCAGCTCAATGACCAATTGTCGCGCGATCAGCAGCGTCAGCGCGTGCAGCGCGTTGGCGACCGCGCCGACGGGAGGTGCCTGCGTGGCGCAGGCGTGCCCGGTCGGCAGGATGATCAGCCGCTTGGCGCCTTTCTGAACCGCGACCTGGATCGGCGTGTTGCTGGAGATCGCACCATCGGCGAGATAATAATTCTTGTAGGGGATCGGCGCGAAAGCGCCGGGGATCGCGGTCGAAGCAACGATCGCCTCCGAGGTCGAGCCTTCCGACAGCACAACGCTGTCGCCGGAAATGATGTCGGTGGTGACGATATGCACCGGCACCTTGGCGTCCTGCAGATTGCGATAGGGAATGTGGTCGTCGATCAGCTTGCGGATGCCGTCGTGGGAAATCAGGAAATCGCGGCGCCACAGAAAACCCAGCACTGTGCGCCAATTCATCGGAAACACGTCATGCCGCGTCAATCCGCGCCAGATGTCGCCGAGCCGCTCCACGCCCTTGAGAGTGGGATCGCCGGCATAGAAGGCGCCGTTGAGGGCGCCGACACTGGAGCCGACCACCATATCGGCGGAAATTCCGTGGGCGGCGAGCGAATGCAACATGCCGACCTGGATGGCGCCAAAACTGCCGCCGCCGGCGAACACAAAGGCGGTCTTCACCGTGCCTATCTGATCGCGTACCGACAACATTTGGCTCCCTGATCGCCGCGTCGGCACAGGCCGCATGGCGTTGGGAGGGTTATAGCAGTGGGGGAATGGGGTGGGCTACTGCCCCTATGTCGTCCCGGCCAAGCGCAGCGCGAGCCGGGACCCATAACCACTGGACGACGTTTCTGCGCGGGCTGGCGCCACAGCGCAGCGTAACATCAGATATCGGTGGTTATGGGTCCCCGCGTTCGCGGGGACGACAACCGAGACTCAGCGTTCCACAAACGCCTTCTCGATCACGAAGTGACCGGGCTGGCTGTGACTGCCTTCGAGGAAGTCGCGGCTCTCGAACAGCTGGCGCAGTTCTTCCAGCATGCCGGGGCTGCCGCACATCATGATGCGGTCGGTCGCGATATCCAGCGGCGGCTGGTGGATGTCGTTGAACAGCTGCTCCGAGGTGATCAGGTCGGTGATGCGGCCGCGGTTGCGGAACGGCTCGCGGGTCACGGTCGGATAATACAGCAGCTTCTCGGACAATAGCGGTCCGAACAATTCGTCATCGCGCAGCTTCGCGACCAGCTCCTCGCCATAAGCGAGTTCGGAAACCTGCCGGCAGCCATGAACCAGCACGATGGTTTCATAGCGCTCATAGACATCGGGATCCTTGATCAGGCTGGCGAACGGCGCGAGCCCGGTGCCGGTCGACAGCAGCAGCAGGCGCTTGCCCGGAATCAGGTTGTCGGTGATCAGCGTTCCCGTCGCCTTGCGGCCGACCAGGATGGTGTCGCCTTCACGGATCTTCTGCAGCTTCGAGGTCAGCGGCCCGTCCGCGACCTTGATCGAGAAGAACTCGAGTTCCTCCTCGTGATTGGCGCTCGCCATGCTGTAGGCGCGCAGCAGCGGCCGGCCCTCGACCTCGAGGCCGATCATCGCGAACTGCCCATTCTGGAAACGGAAGCCGGAATCGCGGGTGGCGGTGAAGCTGAAAAGCGTATCGGTCCAATGACGGACAGAAAGAACTTTCTCTCTATAGAACGCGCTCATGTGTTTTCGTTTTTCCTGACGTCTTGGTGTAGAACAATTCAGTTTCTTGCCGGGTTTTCGGGTCTCGAAACGACGAAAACCCCCGAAATCATTGGCGATTTGACGTTTCAATTGCGCCAAAGAGAGAGATAGTCAAGATCGATTGCCGCACAATTGATAGCTCGGAATGGCAGTCGGTTTATTTTGCAGAAAGGTTCGATTGGTCTTCGTTAACGTAAGACCACACGCGCAATTAACTTGCTGAAATCGGCGCCGATCTGGCAATAAATTGCTACGCAAATATTAGAAAAAAGAGACCGAATGCGAAGCGTGAAAGAATTTCGGCAAGGTAAACCGGGCTTTTATCCGGACCAGTCGATCTATGCCGAATTCGCCTGCGCTGAATTCGGATTAACTTTTCGCGATCTCGACGGCGGCTCGGGACTGATCTTCAGCATCGCTTCAAAGGCAAAATCCCTGCATTTCGGCGCCGGCCGCTGCTCGTGGTACCCGCAAAACAATGCCACCGCCTCGACGCTGGCGTCCGACAAATACTTCACTGGCAAAGTTCTTGAAGAGGCCGGCGTGCGAACGATCGGCGGTGAGTATTTCTTCCTGCACGATCGCTATCGTGCGCATCGACCATTGGGCCACGAGCGCGACGACGCGCTGGCGTATTTTCGCAAGCTGGGCGCGGCCGCCTTCGTCAAACCGTTGACGGGATCGCGCGGCGATTTCGCGCAAAGGGTACAAGACGAAGCTGCGCTGACCCGATATCTCGACGACGTCGCGAAATATTATGACGCGGTCCTGATCCAGCCGGTCGTCGAAGGCGTCGAGTTCCGGATATTCCTGCTCGACGATGATGCGCTGTACTGCGCGCGCAAATATCCGCCCTTCGTCCGCGGCGACGGCGTGTACACGTTGCGCGAATTGTTCACTGCCCATAACGATGCCCTTCGCGCCCGCGGCCTTTCGCCGGTGTCGCCAGGGGATAGCGACTCTTCGCTCGACGCCGTGCTGGCAAAGGACGAACGCCGCGACATCCCCGGGCGGATGAATCTGAGCGCAGGCGGAACGATGGTACTCGAAGCAGCGCCTTCCGAAGCAGCGGTTACGCTGGCGAAAAAAGCCACCAGCGCGCTCGGGCTTCGTGTCGCAGCCGTCGATCTGTTCGCCGGCATCGGCGGCGAGCCCGGCGCAGCAACCGTGATCGAGGTCAATTCCAATCCGTCGATCCGGCTGCTGGAAGAATCCGATCGCGGCGACCTGATCCTCAAGATCTGGCATCACACCTTTTCTTCCATGGGTCTGCTCTAGTGTTTGACCTGCCGAAATATGGCGACGGCATCTGCCTCGCGCGCCTCGCCGAATTGCTCGACGCGCTCGGGATCGATCGCGCACGGCTGCAGCGGAGTTCGGTCGTGGTGACCGGCTCGAACGGCAAGGGCAGCACGGCGGCGATGTGCGCTGCGATCGGTCGCGCCTATGGCCTGCGAACCGGCCTCTTCACCTCACCGCACCTGTTGCGCTTCAATGAGCGAATTCGGATCGATGATGCCGAAATCGGCGATGATGATTTCGCTCGGTGCAAGCAAAGGGTTGAGACCACCATCGCCGCGATTTCGCAGCAGCGCGGCGAACAGTTCGGCGCCTTCGAAGCGTTGTTCGCACTCGCCTGTCTCTATTTCGAGGAGAAGGAATGCGAGTTCATCGTGTTCGAAGCCGGCATCGGCGGCCGCTACGATCCGGTCCGCCTGGTTGGTGCACTTCAGACCTGCGTAACCTCGGTCGATTACGAGCATGTCGAATTGCTCGGCAACTCGCTGGAGTTGATCGTCTCCGATAAGAGCGATGCCTGCGCCAGCGGCGGCGCCATCATCTATGGCGAGAACTGCCGCGGCCTGCGGCGGCATCTGCTCGAATATAATCGCCATCGCGGGGTCACGTCGCTGTTCGTCCGCGACGAGATCGGCATCGACGGCGAGTCCGCATCCCCGTCAGGCCAGCGGTTCGATTTCCAGTTCAGCCATCACGACTATCGCGGCATCGAGATGCGCCTGCTCGGCGCGGTTCAGTTCAACAATGCCGCGATCGCCGTCACGCTGTTCCTGCTCTGGCTGCAGGGCGCCCAGCCGAGCAAGGCGCCGGAGCGGATCGAGCAAGCCATCCGCGCCGGCCTGCGCGAGACGCGATGGCCCGGCCGTCTCGAAATCATCGCACAGGACCCGCTCACGGTGATCGATGTCGGCCACACCCCCGACGGCATCCGGCAATCGCTCGCGAGCCTCAAGGCGATCCACGGCGGCGACAACTGGATTCTCGTCACCGGCGCCTCCGGCGACAAGAAGGCCAATGAGATCGTAGGCAGCCTGGCGCCGTCCTTCGATACGATCATTTGCACGGCGGCATACCACAAGGGCGCCAACCCGCACGACATCGCCGCCGCGGCGCGGCTCGCCAATCCCGCGGCCGATGTTCAGGTCACCGCAACGATCGAGGAGGCGGTGCGGCTGGCCAGTGCGTTGGCGGCGGCGCGGAAGCGCAAACTGTATGTCGCGGGCGGATTGTTCCTGGCGATCGAATACGCCACGGCCGCCCGTGGCGGCCGCGTGCAGGATTTGCGGTTTTTTTGATTTCGTCATTCCGGGATGGTCCGAAGGACGAGACCCGGAATCCCGAGATTCCGGGTTCGATGCTACGCATCGCCCCGGAATGACTGCGTCAGTTGGTTCCCCCGGCCGAGTCGTCGAGCACCTTGAAGGCCTCTTCAAGCTGCGGCGAGATCGCGACGCCGAGCTTCTCGCCGGTTGGCAGCCGCCCCACGAACCATTTGTTGTAGAGCGGCACCAGATCGCGGCCCGAACCGAGCTTGCGGAAGGTGCGCTCGACCACCGCCTTCAACTGCGGCTCGCCCTTGCGGAACATGATGCCGTAGGGATCGTAGGACAGATATTCGCCCGTGACCTAACTGGCCCTGGGCCTTGTGCCGCGCGATCAGGCCGTAGAGCAGGATGTCGTCGGTGGCAAACGCGTCGGCCTTGCCGTCTACCAGCATCTGGTAGGATTGCTCGTGGTCGGGCGAGGTCAGGATCTTGAGGCCGAGCGAGAACTTCTTGTCGACATTATACATCGCCTGCTCGTTGGTGGTGCCTTTGGTGACCACCACCGTCTTGCCTTTCAGGTCGGTCGGCGCCGAGATCGTCGAGGCTTTTGGCACCATCAGCTTGGTGCCGGCCACGAATATCAGCGGCGAGAATGCCACCAGCTTGGCGCGTTCGGCATTGGCCGTGGTCGACCCGCATTCGAGGTCGATCTTGTTGTCCGTCACCGCCGGAATGCGATCGTCGGAGGTGACCTTGACGTACTCGATCTTGAGGTTCGCATCGTCGACCTCGACCCCGATTTCCTCGACGATCGCCTCGCATAATTCGAGGCTGTAGCCGATCGGCCGGTTGGAGTGGTCGAGGAACGAGAACGGCGGCGAGCTCTCGCGATATCCGAACCGCACGACATGGGTCTTCTTGATGTTGGCGAGCGTGGGGCTGAGCCCCTCGCTCGCGGTCTGGGCCGGCGCCGGCGTTGCCAGCAGACATGCTGCCAGCAACAGGCCAACAGCCGCTATCTGCCTACGCGCAGGCGCTCTTGTAGGTCGTCCTCTTGTAGGTTCTCTTGTCGGTCCTCTTGGGAACTGATGCATGCATCCCTCCCATCAATGCGTGGCCGGGATGGGCTCGCCGGGAACGGCATCCGTCGGGACCACGTCATCAGGCCCGAGCTCGTGCTCGGGCTTGAGCTCGCCCTCCCATTTCGCGACCACGGCGGTGGCGAGCGAGTTGCCGATCACGTTGGTGGCGCTGCGTCCCATGTCGAGGAACGTATCGATACCCATGATCATCAACAGACCGGCCTCGGGAATGCCGAACTGGCTGAGCGTCGAGGCGATCACGACGAGCGAGGCGCGCGGCACGCCGGCGACGCCCTTCGAAGTGATCATCAGCGTTGCCAGCATCGCCAGCTGGGTCCCGAGCGGCATGTCGATGTGGTAGGTCTGCGCGATGAAGACGCTCGCGAAGGTGCAGTACATCATGGTGCCGTCGAGGTTGAACGAGTAACCCAGCGGCAGCACGAAGCTCGAGATGCGCGACGATGCCCCGAACCGGTTGAGCCCTTCGAGCGTCTTCGGATAGGCGGCCTCCGACGACGCGGTCGAGAACGCAATCATCAGCGGCTCGCGGATCAGCCGCAGCAGGTTCTTGTACCTCGGCCCGATCACGATGAAGCCGACGATGATCAGGATGATCCAGAGGATCGCCAGCGACAGATAGAAGCCGCCCATGAAGACGATCAGCTTCCACAACACGCCGAGGCCGTTCTTCGCCACCGTCGCCATGATCGCCGCCCATACCGCCAGCGGCGCGAACAGCATCACGTAGCCGGTGACCTTGAGCATGATATGGGCGAGATCGTCGATCAGCGACAGGATCGGCTTCGAGCGTTCCTCCGGCATCGCACCGAGGGCGACCGCGAAGAACACCGCGAAAACCACGATCTGCAGGATTTCATTCTGCGCCATCGCATCGGCGATCGATGTCGGGATCAAATGCATCAGGAATTTTTCGAACGAGAACGCCGACACCGGCAATCCGGTCGACTGCGACTTGTCGGGCAGCGTGCCGGGGAAGTTCGCGCCGGGCTCCAGCAGGTTCACCATGATAAGGCCGAGCAGCAACGAGACGAACGAGGCGGTGACGAACCAGCCCATGGTCTTCGCAAAAATCCGGCCAAGCCTCGAGCCGGAGCCCATATGGGCGATGCCGCCGACCAGCGTGGCGAACACCAATGGCGCGATGATCATCTTGATCAGGCGCAGGAACAGCATCGCGACCAGATTTACATCTGCCGCGATCGCTACCCGATTGTCAGGCATGTAGTTGAAAACGACGGTCCCCATCACGATACCAAGCGCCATCGCGATCAGGATGTATTGTGTGAACCTGCTCGACATTTTTCTGACCCCCGTTTTTCCGGCAACCTTAAGTTTGGCAGATTTGGAGGGCGACGCAACAAACTTGCGACAATTTACACACTTGCCGAAATCTTTCCGTTGTGGATCACGCGCACGGCGACTAGCGTTCGGTGCAGCGCACAACATGTGCAATCGGTCGCCCGATATGCGATCAACTGCATCAAGAACGATCAAGCCGAGGGAGAAAACGCCATGAACGCCACCGTCAATCGCCAGATCCTGCTGGTGGAAAAGCCGACCGGAAAACTCGGGCCCGAGCATTTCAAGATGTCCGAGGGCACGGTGCCGGAGCCGAAGGACGGCGAGGTGCTGGTGCGGGCGCGCTATATCTCGCTCGACGCCGCCAACCGCGCATGGATGCACGGCGCCACTTATCGCGCGGCGGTCGAGGCCAACACCGTGATGGCCGGCGGCGGCATCGCCGAAGTCGTGTCCTCGAAGGCCCCAGGCCTCAGCCCCGGTGACATCGTGTTCGGCGACACCGGCTGGCAGGATTACGCCGCGGTGCCCGCAAAGCATTTGACAAAAATGCCCCGGATGGAGCCGATGACGCATCTGCTCAGCATCTACGGCATCGCCGGCCTCACCGCCTATTTCGGCCTGCTCCATGTCGGCAAGCCCAAGGAAGGTGAAACCGTCGTGGTCTCGGCCGCGGCCGGTTCGGTCGGCTCGATCGTCGGCCAGATTGCAAAAATCAAGGGATGCCACGTCGTCGGCATCGCCGGCGGCAAGGACAAATGTAACTGGCTCACCAGCGAACTCGGCTTCGACGCCGCGGTCGATTACAAGGATGGAGCCACCTACAAGGCGCTGCGGGCAGCGGCGCCGAAGGGCATCGACGTCTATTTCGACAATGTCGGCGGCGACATTCTGGAGGCCTGCATCGCCCTAATGAACAACCGCGGCCGCATCTCCTGCTGCGGCGCGATCTCGCAATATGACGGCGTGCCGTCGGCAACCGGCCCGCGCGGAGTGCCCGGCCTGATCGTGGTGAAGCGCCTGATCATGCAGGGCTTCATCGTGATGGACTACATGAACGAGCGCGACCAGGCGCTGAAGGACCTGCAGTCCTGGGTGGCTTCCGGCAAATTGAAAGTGCAGGAAGACGTCATCAACGGCCTGGAAAACACGCCGCAGGCGCTGATCGGACTATTGGCCGGCGAGAACCGCGGCAAGCGGATGGTGAAGGTGTAGGGGCAACTCTGTCTGCACGTCGTCCCCGCGAACGCGGGGACCCATACTCGGCGGCCTCTCGATTTCGGGCAGTTGGAGTTGCCTTTGTAAGCAACCAACGGAGGTGGCTATGGGTCCCTGCGTTCGCAGGGACGACAAGAACAGAGTCTAATGCGCAGCACCCGGCGTCTGCGGCGCCACCTGCGCGCCCGCCTTTCGCTTCCGCTCGCTGAGCCAGTTCTCGAACCGCTGCACCACGACAAAGAACGTCGGCACGAACAACACCGCGAGGCAGGTCGAGGCCAGCATGCCCGAGAACACGGTGATGCCGATCGATTTGCGGGCGTTGGCGCCGGCGCCGGTCGCCAGCACCAGCGGCACCACGCCGAGGATGAAGGCAAACGACGTCATCAGGATCGGCCGGAACCGGGCGCGCGCCGCCTCAACGGCGGATTCCAGCAACGGCTTGCGGTCGCGCACATGCAGTTCGAGCGCAACCTCGACGATCAGAATGGCGTTCTTGGCCGACAGCGCGATCAGCAGGATGATGCCGATCTGGGTATACAGGTTGTTCTCGATCCGCAGCCCCGTCAGCACGATCATCGGACCGAGCAGCGACAACGGCACCGCTAATATCACCGAGATCGGCGCAAACCAGCTTTCATATTGTCCCGCCAGCACGAGATAGACCAGCAACAGCGCAAGCCCGAACGCCCAGTAGATTTGCCCGCCGACGACCTTCTCCTGGTACGACATCGCCGTCCATTCAAAGCCGGTCCCCGGCGGCAGGGTTTGGCCGGCAATCTCCTCCATCAGTTTCATCGACTGACCCGAGCTGTAGCCCGTGGCCGGCAGGCCGATGATGCTCGCCGATGGATAGAGATTGTACAGGCTGATCAGCGAGGGGCCGACCGACGGCGTGATCTTGGCGACCGTGCCGAGCGGGATCATGTCGCCATTGCTGTTGCGCACCATCATGTTCGCCATGTCGCGCAGGGTCAGGCGATATTGCGCATCCGCCTGGGCATAGACCTGGAAGGTGCGACCGAACTTGTTGAACTGGTTGACGTAGGTCGAGCCCATGTAGGACGACAGCGTCGAGAAGATCTGGTCGGTCGTGACATGCAGGGTCTGGGTCTTGACCCGGTCGACCTCGACGTCGAACTGCGGCACCATCGAGCGGAACGACGAGCTGACGCGCTGCAGTGCGCTCTGCGTCTGCGCATTGGAGACGATGGCGCCGGCAATCGCCTGCAGCTTGCCGTAGTCCGCATTGCCGTCGCGCAGCTGAACCTGCATCGCAAAACCGGCGGCGTTGCCGATGCCCTGGATCGGCGGCGGCGGAACCACCAGGATGCGCGCCTCCTCGATGACAGACATCTTCTCGTTCAGGCCGACGAACAGCGACCGCAGGTCCTCGCCCTCGCCGCGTGCGCTCCACTCCTTGAGGATCAGATAGGCGACGCCGGCATTTGCCAGGCTGGAAGAACTATCCAGCGCCGAGATGCCGGAAATGCTGATGACCTGATCGACGCCGGGATGCTTGCTGGCGATGTCGCTGACCCGGGTGAGCACTTGCTCGGTGCGATCGAGCGAGGCGCCGTCGGGCAGTTGCACGGCGACCAGGAGATAGCCCTGGTCCTCGATCGGAATGAACCCGGTCGGCACCCGCGACAGGCCGTAACCGGCGCCGCAGATCAGGATGAGGGCTGCGATCACCGAGATATTGCTGTGCGCGACCAGGCGGCCGATCAGCCGGGCATAGGCGCGTTCGACCCGGTCATAGACCGCGTTGAAGCCGCGGTAGAAGAAATTGCGCTGTTCCGGCGGCGCCGGCCGGCGCAGCCAAAGCGCGCATTGCGTCGGCTTCAGCGTCGCGGCATTGATGGCGCTGAGCAGCGCGGTCGCCGCGATCACCAGCGCGAATTGCGAATACATCCGTCCCGTCAATCCCGGCAGGAAGGCCGACGGCAGGAACACCGAAATCAGCACCAGCGTGATGCCGACGATCGGCGCGAACAGCGCGTCCATCGCCGATATCGCAGCGTCATGGCCGGACATGCCCTTCTCGATATTATGCGCCGCGCCCTCGACCACGACGATGGCGTCGTCGACCACGATGCCGATCGCAAGCACGATCGCGAACAAGGTCGAGATATTGACGGTGAAGCCGAGCGCCGCCATCGCGGCAAAGGCGCCGATGATCGTCACCGGCACGGTCGTCGCCGGCACCAGCATCGCCCGCCAATCCTGCAGGAAGATCAGGATCACGATCAGGACGAGGAAGCCGGCCTCGATCAGCGTCTTGTAGACCTCCTTGATCGATTCGGAGACGAATTTCGTGGTGTCGAACGGCGTGTCGTATTTCACGTCCTGCGGAAACGCCTTGGCGAGCACCGTCATCTTTTCCCTGACGGCCTTCTCGACCTCGAGCGCGTTGGCGCCGGGCGACTGGAACACGCCGATGCCGGTCGCGGGCTTGTTGTTGAGCGAGAACGCCTGGCTGTAGGTCTGGGCGCCGAGCTCGACCCAGCCGACGTCGCGGACGCGGGTGACATCGCCATTGCTGCCGGTCTTGACGATGATGTCCTCGAACTCGCTCTTGTCGCTGAGCCGTCCGCTGACGTTCAGCGTGTACTGGAACGCCTGACCCGAAGGCGCCGGCGGGGCGCCGACCTGCCCTGCCGTGACCTGCTGGCTCTGCTGCTGGATTGACGTGACGACATCCTGCGGCATCAGGTTGCGCACCTGCAGCTTGTTCGGATCGAGCCAGACCCGCATCGAATACTGGCCGGCGCCGAACACCGTGACGTTGCCGACGCCGGGCAGGCGCGACAGTTCGTCCCTGATGTTGATGGTGGCGTAATTGCTCAGGAACAGGCTGTCATAGGTCGCATTCGGCGACGTCAGCGTCACGAACAGCAGGACCGCCGTCGACTTCTTCTGCACGGTGACGCCCTGATTCTGCACCGACTGCGGCAGCTGCGCCAGCGCGCTCGACACCCGGTTCTGCACCAGCACCTGCGCGAAGTTGAGGTCGGTGCCGATCTTGAACGTCACCGTCAGCGAATAGGTGCCGTCGGCGCCGCTATAGGACTGCATGTACAGCATGTCCTCGACGCCGTTGACCTGCTGCTCGATCGGCAGCGCCACGGTATCGATCACGGTCTTGGCGCTGGCGCCGGGATAGCGCGTCGTCACCTGCACGGTCGGCGGCACCACGTCGGGGTATTGCGCCACCGCGAGGCGGAACAGGCACACCCCGCCGATCAGGATCATCAGGATCGCGATGACGTTGGAAAGGACGGGCCGCTCGATGAAAAATTTCGAAATCATGGCCGGTCCTTATTTGGTGGGTGCCGGCGACGCTTCGATTTTCTTGACCTGCGGGTCGACCTTCTGACCGGGGATCGCACGCAGCAGCCCGGCGGTGACGACGCGATCATCGCCCTTCAAACCGCTTTCGATGACGCGCAACGCGCCCTCGAGCGGCCCGGTTTGTACCTTGCGCTGTTCGACCACGTTCTCGCCGTTGACGACCAGCACGTAGCGGCCGGCCTGGTCGCTGCCGAGTGCCACATCCGGCACCAGCAACGCATTCGACTGCTCGTCAAAGGGCACGCGGACCCGGACGAAGAATCCCGGCAGCAACGCCCGATCGGGATTGGGCAACACGCCGCGCACCGCGAGCGTGCCGGTCGATTGATTGAGGGTCGGCGAGACGTAGTCGAGCTTGCCCTTGTGCGGAAAGCCGGTCTCGGTCTGCAATCCGACCTCGACCGGCAACTGGCGGATTTCCTCGATGGTTACTCCCCGCCGTCGCGCTTCTTCCCGGATCCGCAGCACATCCTGTTCGTTGACGTTGAAATTCACATAGATCGGGTCGAGCGCCACGATGTTGGCAAGCTGCGTCGGCGACGAAACGCCGACCAGTTCGCCGACCGAGACCAGATGCGCGCTGACGATGCCGTCGAACGGCGCCGTGACATTGGTATAGCCGTAGTTGACGGCCGCAATCTTGGTGTTGACCTGGGCCTGCTGCAGGTTTGCCTGCGCGTTCTCGCGCGCCGCCGTCGAAGTATCGAGCGTGGCCTGCGAGACCGCCTGTCTTTGCACCAGCTCCGACTGCCGCTTGAAATCGGCTTCGGCCTGCTTCATCGAGGCCTCCATGCCGGTTTGGGCGGCCTGCGCTTGATCGAGCTTCAGCTTGTAGGTTTCCGGCTCGATCGTGAACAGCGTGGTGCCTTCCTTAACGAAGGTGCCGTCCTTGTAGTTGATCGATTGCAGGAAGCCCTGCACGCGCGCGACCAGATCGACGTTCTTGATCGGCGCGGTATTGCCGGTCGCCTCCAGATAGCGCGTGATGCTGCGCTGCACCGGCACGGCGACCTCAACTTTCGGCGGCGGCGGCGGCACAAAAGTATTTTGTTCGCAGGCACTTAAGACGCCGAATGCGGCAATGGCGAAGACCGCGCGACACGCAATGGCGCCTCTCTGTCTGAAAGTGTCATGTGGTCTGCTGCATGCCAGCGAACGCTTGGACTTCATGTTACGTGCCTCAATACGTTTGTTCTTGCAAAGCGCGTTCTATTCAAATTATGGCGTTCGACCATCCCATAAAAATAGCAACAATCCACTTGCAGGGGAACCGGAAACCGAAAATGATGCGCGCGCGAAATTTTCTTCGCTTTCTCGTTCATGATTTCACTTCTGTTGAAGCGGCGGCTCCAGCGACGACAAAAAGGATTTATTCAAATGATCAACACGTTGACACGTGCGGCAACGCTCGGGGCGTTGATGACGGCAGTGATATTCGCAACCGCAGCACCGGCATTTGCGCAGGCGCCGAGCCAGGCGCAGCGCGACGCGATCAAGACCCAATGCCGCTCGGATTATATCGCACATTGCTCCAGCATTCCGCCGGGCGGCGAAGCTTCGCTGCAATGCCTGCAGAAGAATATGTCGAGCCTGTCATCGAGCTGTCAAAGCGCGGTACGCGCCGTGCAAGCGCCGGCGGCTGCCGCGCCCGCGGCCAAGCCCGAATCCGCTCCGGCCGCGGCCGGCGCAAAGCCTGCCACCACGACCGCGGCGCCCAAGACAGATTCCAAGGCTGACGCCAAGCCCGCAGCCGCAGCGGCGGGGCAGCCGTCCAGCGCGCAGGTCTCAGCGGTCCGCAGCGCCTGCCGCTCCGACTATCCAAAAGTCTGCGCGGGCGTGCCGACCGGCGGCGCCCCGGCGCTGCAATGCCTGGACAAGAACAAGGCAAAACTTTCGCCGGCTTGCGAGAAGGCGGTCACGGCGGCCGTCGGCGGCGGTGCCGCACCGGCGGCGGGCGCAGCTCCCGCGGCGGCGGCGGCTCCGGCAGCGGCAGGCACCGCTGCTGCACCTGCCGTGATCGTGCTGCGGCCGATGCGCCCGGCTGAAGAACTGATGGTGCTGCGGTCCGCCTGCGGTGCCGATCGCCAGACCCTTTGCGGCGGCGTGGCGCCGGGCGGCGGCCGTATCGTGCAGTGCCTCGCTACCAACGCGGCTTCACTGTCACCGGCCTGCAGGGACGTGCTGAGCCAGTTCGCGGCGCGCTAGTAAACCCGTGCGACCCGATCACGCCGTGAAACGGCGTGGTCGGACTATGCGTGCGCGACGGTACCGACGAACTGCTGCAATTCCGGCGTCCGGGGCGCGGCAAACACCTCTTTCGGAACGCCCTCTTCATGCACCCTGCCGTGGTGCATGAAGACGAGCTTGGTGCCGACGTCGCGGGCGAAACGCATTTCGTGCGTGACCAGAATCAGCGTCATGCCTTCGCGCGCCAGTTGCTCGACCACGCGCAGCACCTCGTTGACCAGTTCCGGGTCGAGCGCCGAGGTGATTTCGTCGCACAGCAACACTTTCGGCCGCATCGCCAGCGAACGCGCGATCGCGACGCGCTGCTGCTGGCCGCCGGAAAGCTGGTTCGGATAGGCGTCCATCTTCTCGGACAGCCCGACCTTCGCCAGCACCTCGGCCGCGGTGGCGCGCGCCTCCTTGGCCGACACCTTGTTGACGACGGTCGGCGCCAGCATCACGTTCTCGGCGGCGGTCAAATGCGGAAACAGATTGAACTGCTGGAACACCATGCCGACATGGCGGCGCAGCTCGCGCAGATTGGTGGTGGAGCCGCCGACCTCGATGCTGTCGGCGATGATCGCGCCGGACTGATAGGTCTCCAGGCCGTTGATGCAGCGGAGCAGCGTGCTCTTGCCCGATCCGGAGCGGCCGATGATGGCGACCACATCGCCCTTGGCGACCTCGAGCGAGACGCCCTTCAGCACCTCGTTCGGACCAAAACTCTTTCTGACGTCACGAATGCTAACGAGCGACATTGAGGCGGCTCTCGATTTTTTTCGCCCACCAGGACAGCGGGAAACACAGGCAGAAATAGATCAGCGCGACCAGCGAATAGACCACGAAGGGGCGGAAGGTCGCGTTGTTGAGCATGGTGCCGGCCTTGGTCAGCTCGACGAAGCCGATGATCGAAGCCAGCGCGGTGCCTTTGACCACCTGCACCGAGAAGCCGACGGTCGGCGCAACCGCGATCCGCGAGGCCTGCGGCAGGATGACGTAGCGCATCTGCTCGATGTAGCTCATGGCGAGGCTGGAGGAGGCTTCCCACTGGCCCTTCGGGATCGACTCGACGCAGCCACGCCAGATCTCGGCGAGAAAGGCGCTGGTCCAGAACGTCAGCGCCAGGGTCGCGGCCATCCACGGGCTCACCTCGACGCCGAACAGCGCGATGCCGAAGAAGAACAGAAACAGCTGCATCAGGAGCGGCGTACCCTGGAACAGCTCGATGTAGATCTTGGTGGACCATTCCAGCGCCGGGATCCTGGAGGTCCGCATGAACAGCAGGATCAGCCCGACAATGCCGCCGCAGACAAAGGCGATCAACGACAGCACGATGGTCCACTGCGTGGCGATCAAGAGGTTCGACAGGATGTCCCAGAGGCTGAACTGCAACATGGCTCACTTCGCCTTGAACAGGATGCGGCCGAGGCCGCGCAGCAGCGAACGCGTCAGCATGGCGAGCAAGAGATAGGCCAAAGCCACCACCAGATAGACCTCGAAGTTGCGGAAATTGCGCGAGGCGATCAGGTTGGCGGCGTAGGTCAGGTCCTGCGCCGAGATCTGCGACACCACCGCCGAGCCCAGCATGACGATGATGATCTGCGACGACAGCGCCGGATAGATCTTCTCGAACGCCTGCTTGAGGACGATGTGGCGCAGCACTTCCCATTTGGTCATGGCAAGGCTGATACCGGCCTCGATATGGCCTTTCGGCACCGCCTCGATGCCGGCGCGGATGATCTCGGTCGAATAGGCACCGAGATTGATGGTCATGGCGAGGAATGCCGCGGTCGACTCGCTGAGCTTCAGCCCGGCGGCCGGCAGGCCGAAGAAGATAAAGAACAGCTGCACGATGAACGGCGTGTTGCGGATCACCTCGACATAGCCGGCAACCAGGCTGCCGAGCCATTTCGGCCCGAAGGTGCGCGCCGATGCGCCGGCAGTGCCGACGGCGATACCGGCGACGGTCGATACGACCGTCAGTACGACGGTGAACAGCAGCCCCCACAGCAGCACATCCCAGTGGGGCAGCAATTCACCGAATTGGAGCTTGTAGTTCATGACGGGCTGGCCCCCGCGACCAGGTCAAAAGCCCGGCGGCAAGGGTGCCTTCAGCCACTTCTCGGACAGTTTGGCGATGTCGCCGGACGTCTTGGCCTGCGCGATGATCTCGTTGAGCTTGGCCAGCAGCTTCGGCTCTTCCTTGTTGAGCCCGATGAAGCACGGGCTGTCCTTGATCACGAATTTGAGCGCGGGCGCCCGGGCCGGGACCTTCTCGGCGATGGCGGCGGCGACCGTATTGCCGGTTGCGATCAGGTCGACCTGTCCGGATACGAAGGCGGCAATGGTGGCGTTGTTATCCTCGAAACGCTTGATGGTGGTGTCAGCCGGCGCGAGCTTGGTCAGTTCCTGCTCCTCGATGGCGCCGCGGGTGGCGCCGATCGTCTTGCCCTTGAGCTCGTCGGCCGATGCTAGCTTGATTTCCTTGGTGCCGAACACGCCGGAGAAGAACGGCGCATAGGCGATGGAAAAGTCGATCACCTTCTCGCGCTCGGCATTCTTGCCGAGGCTGGAAATGACGATGTCGGCTTTCTTGGTCTGCAGATAGGGAATCCGGTTGGCGCTGGTGACGGCAATGATCTCGACCTTTACCCCGAGAGCCTTGCCGATCAGATTGGCCATGTCGATGTCGTAGCCCTGCGGCTTGAGATCGAGCCCGGCGGAGCCGAACGGCGCAAAATCCTGCGGCACTGCAACCTTGATGACCTTGGCCGCCATGATCGAGTCCAGCGCGTCGGCGTGGACCGGCGTGGTCAGCGCGGCGGTGGCGAGCACGAAAGCCGCGGCAAGCATCGATTTCCTAGACAACATCCTATGTCCCCTGTTGCATCGCGACATCGCCGGTCAGTTCGGCCGATGTCTTCGGATCCCCCTTGCAGTGCGGGACCCTGCCCGATGCTCAACGATCAGGCAATGCCCCGTGTTGCTCCTTATTTTGTCATCGCCTGCCTTGGAATTAGCCTGCGGCAACGCCCTCCGGATGACAACTTCACGCCCAAATGATACACATCGCGCCATTCCATGCAGGGTTGCGGCCGTCTACTCGCCGCGAAACGCCAGGATCAATTGAACCAACCGTACCGACAGGGCGACATAACAAATCGTCATCGCGATCTGATACGCGACGTGCCAGTTGACCTTTGCCCTGCCGATACGATCAACGTCCCGATGATCATTTTTTCGACGTGCAGAAATATTTCCTTGGAAGCCGGCTCGACATGATCGGCACGGAATGAAAGCCATCCGGCTCTGATCCCCGCCATGGGTTCTCCTGATCTCGCAACAGAAAAGGGAGCTTCAATGCGGCGAGATCGAGAGGTAAGCGAGCGGGCCTGCCCGACGTTTTGAGAACCACAATCATCAACCAAGACGAGGAGGAAAACAGATGCTACGAGCCATCCTGACTGCAGCCACCCTGTTGTGTGCATCGCAAGCGTTCGCGCAGGAGATGACTGCCGCACAGCGCGACGCCTGCATGGGCGATTACGAGAAGTATTGCAAAAGCGTCACGCCGGGCGGCGGGCGGATCATCGCCTGCCTCGCCAAGGAGAGCGACAAGCTCACACCTGCTTGCAACAAAGTATTGCAGGCGGCGGAGAAGAAATAGGGCGCGCTCTGAGAGGCATCCGCAGCACCTTCCAGAAGAAACCTGAACACCAACCAAGATACGTCCGGGGAGAAACATGCGTTCATTTCTGTTCATTGCCGCCGCCCTGCTCGCCATTGGTACCGCCATGACCTTCGAGTCGACCGATGCCAACGCGGCTGTCTGCGCAGACGGCGTCGTTCGCGCCGGCTGCGCGGGACCTCGAGGCGCGGTCGTCGTCAAAAAGCCAAAGCCGGCGGTCGTGTGCCGCACCGTGATCGTGAACGGCGTGAAGGTTCGCCGCTGCACCTGATCGAAGCTGATCCGGCTCAAAACCGAAGACATCTGCACCTGCCGGCCGCTGCCTGCCATCATCGGCGGCGCTGCGGCCGGTTTTTGCCGATTCCTGTTTTGCCGGATCGCGATTGATGTGCCAGCATCGACGGCCTCGAAGCTATCGATGGCCATGAATCCGGGATGAAGAATTATTCAATCGCATTGCCCGTCTGGGCCCGGGTGCTCCTGCTGGCGGGCGTTGCCGGCATCGTCCTCGGTGCCGGCCTCATCGCCTATCGCTTTTACGACAGGCCGACGGTGTTGAGCGTCGCGGTGGGCTCGTTCGACGGCGAAGCAGCCAAGGTCGCGTCCGTCATCGCCGCCCGGCTGGAAGCCACTAAATCCGCGGTCCGTTTCAAGATCGTTCCGACCGACAACGTGCTGGATTCCGCAAAGATCTTTGCCGAGGGAAAGACCGACCTTGCCATCGTGCGCGCCGATGTCGGCGATCTCTCGCTGGCGCGGAGCGTGGCGCTGGTCACCAAATCGGTCCTGATGATCCTGGCCCTGCCGGGATCGCAGGTGACCAGCATCGAGAAGATGAAGGGCCACACGGTCGGCGTCGTCGGTGGCGAGATCAACCAGAAGATCGTCGAGGCCCTGAAAAAGGAGTATGACCTCGGCGACAAGGTGATCTTCAAGAACATGGCGCCGGCGGACACGCCGCGCGCGATCCAGTCGAAAGAGGCGAGCGCGTTCCTGCTGGTCGTCCCGCTCAGCGAAAAGTATATCTCCCTGGTGAGGCGCTTCTTCCGGGGCGGGCATAATTCCTTCCCCGCCTTGATCCCGGTTGAATCCGCCGGCGCGATCGCCGATGTCGAAGGCGCCTATGAAAGCTTCGATATTCCGCAAGGCACGCTGCGCGGCAGCCCGCCGGTGCCGGATGCCGATCTGACCACGCTGCGCGTCGGGACTTATCTCGTAGCCAACAAGAAGATCGACCCGGACACGATCACAACCCTGACCCAGGCGCTGGTTACCGCCCGCAACGATCTCGTGCGCGACCAGCCGCTGCTGGCCGGGCTGACGGCACCCGATACCGATCCCGGCGCCTATATCCCGGTCCATCCGGGGGCCGCAGCCTACTATAACGGGACCCAGCAAAGCTTCATGGATAAGTACGGCAACTGGATTTACCTGACGCCGATGGTGCTGGGCGCACTGGCCTCGATCTTCGCAACCGCATGGCGGTTCCTGGGCGGTCGGCAGGAACCGGCCGAGACGACGTTGCGCAGCCTGTTCGCCTTGCCGCGGCGGATCCGGGAAGTGAAGAGCGAGGCCGAATTGACCGAGATCGAAAACCAGGTCGACCAGGCACTCGATGCCGAGATGGCGAGCGCGATCAGAAGCGAGAACGCGCAGGATATTTCGACGCTGGTTTCAACGGCGCATCGGCTGGAAGATTCGATCTATCGCCGCCGGCAAATGCTGGCGGAGGGGCCGGCGAAGCAGAACTAGTTCCGAGCGGCCCCACGGACAGGGTTGACCCGGACCAATTCCGGCAAAATTTTTGGTAGCGCCATTCTCCGGTCCGGTTTAGGGTGGCCCAACTAGTAAGTATACTGTCAATTAGGGAGGGGTACCGTGCGTATCGCCGTCATCGGCGGAGGCCCCGGCGGTCTCTACTTCGCCTATCTCTGGAAGCGGCGTCATCCGGACGCAGAGATCGACCTGTTCGAGCAGAACCCCGAAGGCGCGACCTGGGGTTTTGGCGTCGTGTTCTCCGAACAGGCGCTGGAATTCTTGCGCGCCGACGACCCCGAGACGGTCGATGCGATCACGCCGCGGATGGAAAGCTGGAAGAACATCACGCTCAATTTGCGCGGCGAGAGCGTCGAGATCGATGGCGTCGGCTTTTCCTCGATCGGCCGGCTCGAATTGCTGACCATTTTGCAGCAGCGCGTGCGCGCCGCCGGCATCACGCCGCGATACGACACCATCATCCAGTCGCTGGATGAACTCAAAGGTTATGACCTGATCGTCGCCGCCGACGGATTGAACTCGCTGGTGCGCCGCAGCTTCGAAAAGGAATTCGGCGCCTCGGTCTCGCATTCGACCAACAAATTCGCCTGGTACGGCACCAGCAAACGCTTTGCGACGCTGTCTCAGACCTTCGTGAAGACTGATCTCGGATCGTTCAACGCGCATCACTACCGCTATGCGCCTGCCATGAGCACCTTCCTGGTCGAATGCGACGCGGCGACCTGGCAGGCCTACGGTTTCGAGCACAAGACCGTCGAACAATCGCAGGCGATCTGTGAGGAAATATTTGCCGATACGCTCGACGGCCATTCGCTGGTGTCGAACAAATCGGTATGGCGCAACTTCCCCTGGATCTGGAACGAGAACTGGTCGCACGGCAACATGGTGTTGATCGGCGATGCCCTGCACTCCGCGCACTTCTCGATCGGCTCGGGAACAAGGCTGGCGATCGAGGATGCCATCGCGCTGACCAAGGCGCTGGAGGTGGAAGCGGACATTCCGGCGGGCCTTGCCCGCTACCAGAGCGAACGCAAGCCAATCGTGAAGAAACTGGTGACGGCGGCGCGCACCAGCGCCGACTGGTACGAACATTTTCCCGAACACATGAAGCTCGATCTGATGGATTTTGCCTACAGCTACATCACTCGCTCCGGGCGGATCGACGATGCGCGCCTGCGCGCGATGTCGCCGGCCTTCATGGCGCGTTATGAGGCAGCAAAGAACAGCGGGAGCCGGTCATGATGATCGACGATCAGGTACCTCTGGAAAATCCCGGCGCGCGCGAAATCGGTTTCGCGATCCCGGAGCGTTACAACGCCAGCCGCATCCTGTTCGACAATCTCGTGCACGGCCGCGGCGAACGCCTGGCCCTGACCGGGCCTGCCGGCACGCGCAGCTATGCCGAACTGTGCCGCGAGGCCTCGCAATGGGGCCACGGCTTCCAGTCGCTCGGGCTGAAGCGCGGCGACCGCATCCTGATGTTCCTCGACGATACGCCGGCTTACCCGGCCGCCTTCTTCGGCGCGGTACGCTCTGGCTTCGTGCCGCTGTTGATCAACACCCTGACGCCGCCGGACCTGCTGCAGTTTTATCTCTCGGATGCCGGCGCCGCCGTCGCGGTCAGCGATGCCGAGTTCACTTCCCGATTCGACGCTGTTGCCTGCAAGGACACGCCGCTGCACACGCTGGTCGTGGTCAACGGCACCGCCGGCGAACACGCCGTGGCGAAGACGCTTGCCGCCGATACCTGGCTGAAGGCCTTCCCCACCGAACTCGCGGAAGCCGATACGCACCGTAACGAGATGGCGTTCTGGATGTACTCGTCGGGCTCGACCGGACGCCCCAAGGGCATCGTGCATCTGCAGCACGACATGGCCTATAGCGAAGCCGCCTTCGCGCGCAACGTGCTCAAGCTCGCGCCCGACGACATCTGCTTCTCGGTACCGAAGATTTTCTTCGCCTATGGCTTCGGCAATTCCATCACCTTCCCGTTCTCTGTCGGCGCCGCCACGCTGTTGCTGCCCGGCCAGCCGAAGCCCGCCGCGATCTTCGAGGCAATCGGGCGTTATCGTCCGAGCGTGTTCTTCGGATTGCCGACGCTCTACACCTCGCTGACCAAGGCCGACGGCGCAGCGGCCGCGGACTTTTCGGCGTTGCGGATGGCGCTCTCCGCCGCCGAGGTGCTGTCGGGTGAAGTGTTCAACGGCTGGAAGGCGCTGACCGGCCTTGAGATCATCGAGGGCCTGGGTTCGACCGAGGCACTGCACATCTACCTTTCCAACCGGCCCGATCACAAGAAGCTCGGCGCGGCGGGGCTGCGTGTCCCCGGTTATGAAATCGCGCTTCGGGACAAGGACGGCCGCGACGTCGGTGACGACGAGGAAGGGATCATGTGGGTGCGCGGCGATTCCAACACGCCGCTGTACTGGAACCGGCCGGACAAATCAGCGGAGACGATCCGCGAAGGCGGCTGGATCTACACCGGCGACCGCTTCGTCCGCGATGCCGACGGTTTTCATTTTTTCCGCGGCCGCGCCGACGATCTCATCAAAATTTCCGGCCAATGGGTCTATCCGCTCGAAGTCGAGCTGTGCCTTGCCGAACATCCTGATGTCCGGGAATGCGCCGTCTTCGCCGCCGAGCTGCCGGACCGGCGCATGACATTGAAGGCCGTGGTGGTGATGAACCAGGGCGGCTTCGACGCCGATAACGCGACAAGGAAGCTGCAGGATTTCGTCAAGGCGAAACTGCTGCCCTACAAATATCCGCGCGAGGTGCGATTCATCGATGAACTGCCGAAGACCGGCACCGGCAAGATCGACCGGCAGGCGTTGCTGAGGATGTAGCAATTCGCTTCAAAACCCTCGGTGTCGTCCCGGCCCCGAGCCGGGATCTACCGTGTTGAGAGTCAAGAGGCGGCAGCGCCTTTCCAAGGCTGTCCCGACCTGATTACGGCATTGGCG
>NZ_JAFCLS010000004.1 GCF_018131075.1 Bradyrhizobium sp. JYMT SZCCT0428
CCCTGCGCAATGGCTTTACGGCTTATGCCGTGATCTCCCCGGAGACGAGTTCTTGGTTGACTCCGTCGCTGCCGTTCGGCTCTCGCCTACCCGACAGCTTGACACCTGCAACGGGTGCCAGGACCACACGGTTTTGCCGTACGCTTAGTCCACGCCGTCGTCTCAGCGCAAACCAGCGTCCACCGCAACCCGCCCAACGTCCGTGACGACGGCCGACGCCCTTCTGAGTAGGACGGGATGGGCAAACATATGCACCTGATTTTCATTCTGGTAAACAGAATTATTTTTGATTTCAGGGCTTGACACGATTTCTGGAAATACGAACTGATTTGCCCGTCGGGTCGTTTTGTCGCGCCCAGGCGTCATTGCACGCAGGCCCGAACGGCCATCGCGGCGGCTAGCCTGCTTCAAGCCGATCGCATCGGATCAGGCGACAGACAGCTTCGCCGTCGCACCGAACCCCGGCATGACGCCGCCAAGCATCGTCCCCAACGCCGCCAAACACGGCTTCATCATGCGTCGCTCACACCAATTGCCCGGCATATTGACGAAGGCAAAGCCTGCCTTGCGCGCCAGCGCCTGCATCTCATTGTTGGTCCGCAGCGTGTCGCCGAAGATATGGCGGGCGCCGAATGCCGCCGCGAGGCGCTCGAGATTCAAAAGCAATGCGGAGCCGATGTTGCAGCCCCGGTGGTCATCGTGGACGGAAACACCGAACTCCAGGCCGCCGGTTGCCCGGTCGAACGCATAGCAGGCCTCGGCGACGATCGTTTCGACGCCATTCACCGTCATGACGGCGACCACCGCGAAGCGACTGTCCGCGCTGGACCGGAACAACAAATCGAGATCCCGATCCGAGGGGCCATGGCTTGCGCCGGTGAACCGGTTACGCCGCGCGGCCGGCGACAGCGCCTCGAAGTAGGCCTGCAGCGCTTCGCGGTCATCCGGTTCAAGCAAGCGGATCACGACCGACTTACCGGTTCGCAACCGCACAACCTCGAAAACCGCCGCGGCTGCCGTGGCTACGAAGGTCGCGGCGACGTCGAGCACTTCGCCCTGGAGCATTGGCGCGAGCGCCGGAGAGTTGCAATTCGCATTCGTCGAGCTGTGCAGCCATTCGATCGAATTCATGATCGGCTCCTCCGTGAATATACGTGAATGGTCGAGGAGGTCGTCACTCCCCGGGAGCGCACTACGCCGCAACGCGGTCGTTGCCCTGATACCTGACCACGTCGACCAACGCCTTGCGGGCGTAGAACAAGCGCGTCTTGATCGTCGCCTGCGGGAGGCCGATGATCTCGCTTGCCTCCTCGACGGATTTGAGCGCGAAGTCGACGAGTTCGATCACCTCGCGATGCGCCGGCAGCAATCTCCTGAGAAAGTGGTCGAGTTCCACCCTCGTCCTGGCGCATCCAAGCCGCAGCGTCATCTGAGACAGATCGATGCCCGCCTCGTTCAGCCAGGAGATTCCGTTCTCTCGGGCCGATGCGCTGGTCTCGGCAAAAGTCGTTGGCATGATCGTCTCCTTAAATTGCGATTCCATTCACGCGATGGAACGGACGCATAAGGAGGCCGCGTTTCTGCACGACTTCGTGAATTGCAGAGAATAGTTCTGTGGGACGGAAAATGGTTTCAGTTTCGCTTTCGCGGTGAAACCCACGAAAAGGATAAATTTGATTCAAATGCAAGATTTGCCGGCACCAAAGCGACGCTTGAACTCAGCTTGCAGCCAGCTCGGCGAACGTCCGGCCGGCAGCGGCGCGGGGCGGCATGCCCTTTGAGAGGATCGCGAGCAGTGCAGCGTGCTGATCGCTTTCCGCGCTTTCAAGCGTTGATTTCGCCCACAGATAGGATGCTTCGAAAACGCGCTTGTGGTTGTCGAACTCCATCACCTTGGCGCCGGGAATGGTCGGCGGCCGCATCACAAAATCGGCGGGGCCCACCGGAATCGAATCCACGCGCTGATGCACCAGCAGGCTGCGCCAGAGCACGCTGACCGCCGATGGCGCCCGTGGCAGGCGCTTTCTGCCAAACGGCAGCAGCAGACTGGAAATCAGCTTGAGGCGTCCCGGAAGCGCATCGTAATCCACCTCGAAGCGTTCGATTTCCTGCTTGCCGAAATGGACCACCAGATTGGGTCCGCGTTTCAGATTGTGCATCGGCGCAAGCGGGATGTTGTCGATCAGGCAGCCGTCAACCAGCATCGAGCCATCCTTGGTATAGAACGGCGGCAGGATGCCTGGAATCGAGGCTGACGCCCGCACGGCCTGCCACAGCGAACCGGTACGAATGACTTCACCTGCCTGAGTGGAGAGATTGGTTGCCACGGCGGCAAACGGCTTCCAGCAATCCTCGATGTTGCAATCCGCCCCGAGCGCCTCCGCAAGCGCGCGGTCGAGGGCCTTGTGGTCAAGCAGGGAATATCGCGGCCAGGTGGGGCGCTTGAAACTCCGGCTCTTGACGAAGATATCGTCCGTGCCTCGATCCAGATCTTCAGCTTCGAGATTCTTGGCGAAGCCGGCGACCATGGCAGCCCCGACGCTCGTTCCGACGAAGATGTCGAAGTCGACGCCGCGCTCGCGAAACGCCTTGTAGATCCCAAGATGCGCCGGCCCCAATCCCCCTCCGCCAGCCGCCACGAACCCAATCGCCCGCCCGAGCAGGAAGCGCGCCAGGCTCTGCACATCGACGTCGTCCTGAAGCGATATGTGGTGATGCATGAAGACGGGCATGCGCCTCAACCAGGCGCCCGTGCCGCGCACTTCAGCGCTTCGCTCATCATGAACGAGCACGAGCCGCCGCTCGTTGGTTCGGTGATAGGTCGACGCCGCAGCCTCTACTTCGGTCAGGGAATCGTCCGGCGCCCTGCCCCTGCATACGAACAGGACCTGATCGGATTGCCGGATGCATTTCTGGGTCCAGCGCGTCAGCTCCCGGTCGCCAAAATAGGCAACGAGATCGGATGCCTGCTCCAGTCGATGCAGCCAACTGGTTATTTCTTCATCGTCCGGGTCCCGTCCGGGGAACAGTTGATTGATACGCTGGGAGGTTACGATTTCAACCACCGCGTTGCCGAGCGCCTGCGTCAGCAACGCGTAAAACCGCGGCGGCACCGGCTCCCTTCCCCCTTCCAGAACCACGATCGTTCGCGTGCGCGCAAGTTGTCGATTGGGAACGACGCGCGACGTCGTCTCGGCCACCCGAAGCGCCATCGCCTCGAGCAGGAAACCAACGATGCTGGGCGCTTCAGTTGCAATTTTGTTGTAGGCGGCACGCGACAACGAGAGAACACAGGAATCCCTGATCGCGGTTACCGTGGCCGTCCGCGGGATCTTGCCAAAAAAGCCGATTTCACCGATGAGATCGCCCGGCCCCAGTTCGGCAATCAGCCCTTCGTCACCCGCGCGCTGCACCGTGAATGCGCCGCGCACGACTTCAAAGAAAGCGTCCGACGCATCGCCCTCGGCGACAAGCTCCTCGCCGCGCAGAATGACCAGCTCGCGCATGAAACCCCGGATCTCCTGACGCTGTTCGGCGGTCAGCATCCTGAAGATCGAGACGTCGGAGGGAACGAAGGCCTCGGGAGGCGTTGCAGCATCGGCGAGAGGGGGAGCGTCGGGGACGAAGGGTGGCTCAGATGCGGTGGCACCATCTACCATTATGTTTTCCTCGATCAAGAATGCGCGGCGCAAGTGATCTGTTCAGGCGTCGACACATAGCAGCTAAAGCGTTCAAGTGGCTTGGCGCGCAACCGGATTCGTTCAGCCATGGTAGATGGGCGGTAATGTCAATTACTCGACATTTGATCGATCGCGTTAAGCCGCCTGCAATCTTCGGCATCCCGTTGCAATTATCCGGACGAATCTGAAAAAATCCTGATATCGCTTCGCTCACCCGGGCCAAGCTCGCTAACGTACGGGTCCAGGAAGGAGCACCGATGAGCAACGGCGATGACGTACAGATCGAAGTTGCGCAGGCTGCGACCGATGAGGTGCGCCTGCTGATCGGCGAGCTCGAGGCCGTGCTCGCCGTGGAGTATCCGCCGGAGCAGCGGCATGGCTTTTCCATCGATGCGATCTTTCAACCGCATGTCCGCTTCTTCCTCGCGCGACGTCACGGCGCGGCGGTGGGCTGCGGCGGCGTCGCCCTCTTCCCTGAATATGCCGAGGTCAAGCGCATGTATGTGCGCGGCGCCGCGCGGGGCCAGGGCGTTGCCGACGCCATTCTCGCGCGCATCGAAGACGAGGTGCGTGGCGCCGGACTTCCCGTGTTGCGCCTGGAGACAGGAACGCGCCAGATCGCGGCGATGCGGCTCTATATACGCACGGGATTCCGGGAATGTTCCGCGTTTGGCGATTACGCGCTGAAAGCGCCGCATTCCATTGCGGCGAGTGTATTCTTCGAGAAGCGGATGTGAAGCATAACGCGGCGGGACGGCAGCCGCGGCTCAACCTGCCCACAGGGCGGAACCGGCGCCGCTTTGAGTTAAGAAACTCTCAGGACTTCGCTGTTAGGCTGGACTGCATTAAAGGCAATGTGCCCTCAGCCGGGCGCACAGTGGCGCCGGAACTTAGCTTGTCGCATCCGGTTGGCATTGTCTCCATTGTCCAGAAGTTCATTTCATTGCTGGACCGATCGATGCTTAGATTGAAGAAAATATCTGAACTACTGAAGGACTCGGCGGATAGCCTGGAAGGGCGCAGCAGGACGGCCACTGGAAAAGCCGCGGACGAAGCGGCCAAAATGATTAGAGACCTGCGCGATGCGGCCCGGGAAATCCTGACGAGTCAGGAATATCAAAATTCAAAGATCAAGTTCTAGAATCAAGACGCGACCATCAGGCGTTTCGTCCGATGATGAATTTTTTCTGTTCAACCGGAGAATCCGGTTATGGTCGAAACTCGCATTGCGCCTCGCTTCCGTGTCGCCAAGCCCGCGAAGATTGATCACGGTGGCGACAAGATCAAATGCATAATCCGCGATATCTCCGCTACGGGAGCAGCGCTTGAGATATTCGATATCGTTCGGGTGCCTCAAAGCTTCATATTGATTGTGCCGGAAGATGGCCTGAAGCTGTCGTGCCACATTGTTTGGCGCAAGGAATACCGGATCGGTGTCGCCTTCGATTAGTTGTGTAGCCGGGATGAGTTGCGTAGCCCGGATGAGCCAACGGGTCGCGCAAACGCGCGCCCGATGACAGGCTCCGCGACATCCGGGACTCCAGCATTTCCCTCGATACCCGCATGTCGCTGGCGCTCATGCGGGCTAGCGGTCTCACTCCACCTTCCCCGCCTCGTTCAACCCGCTCTGCCAGGTCGACGGCTGCGTGCCGAAGCCGCGCTTCGCCCGCGTGCCCAGCCAATAGCCGAATTGCGGCGGCACGTTGCGGAACGGGCCTTCGACGCCGAGCTTGAGGGCGGCGTCCATCGGCCAGTTCGGGTTGTTGAGGATTTCGCGGCCGACCGCGATCAGGTCGGCCTGCTTGTCCTGCAGGATCTGCTCGGCCTGGTCGCCATGGATGATGAGGCCGACCGCCATGGTCATGATATCGGCGTGGCGTTTGACATAATCCGACAGCGGCACCTGGTAGCTGTATTTGATTTCCTTGCCCAGAATCGGCGCCATCTCGGTGATGCCGCCGGACGAACAGTCGATGACGTCGACGCCCTTCGCCTTGAGGATCTTCGCCAGCCGCGCGCTCTGCTCCGGTCCCCATCCGGCGTTGTCTTCCACCGACAGGCGGACGAACAGCGGCTTGTGGTCGGGCCAGTGCGTGCGCACCGCTTCGGTGATCTCGATGATGAAGCGCATCCGGTTGGCCTCGGAGCCGCCATATTCGTCGGTGCGCTGGTTGGATCGCTCGGACAAGAATTGATGCACGAGATAGCCGTGCGCACCGTGCAGCTCCAGCACGTCGAAGCCGGCCTCATGGGCACGCCGCGCGGCCTCGCCCCAGGCCTGCACCAGGTCTTTCACTTCATGGCGTTCCAGCGCCTTCGGCACCGGCCATTTTTCGCTATGGGCAATCGCGCTCGGTGCCACCGGCGACCAGGCGTCCCAATCCTCGATTTCGGGCGCCCATTGCAGCGGCCGGTCGCCTTCCCACGGCCGGGTCGCGCGCGCCTTGCGGCCGGAATGGCCGAGCTGGATGCCCGCGACCGCATTCTGCTGATGGATGAACGTGACGAGGCGGCCAAGCGGCTCGACAAAGGCATCGTCCCAGATGCCGAGATCGCCGACCGTGCCGCAGCCGCGGCGCTCGACCTTGGTCGACTCGACGACGACAAGCCCGGCGCCGCCGGCGGCGAATTTGCCTGAGTTCATCAGGTGCCAGTCGGTCGGAAACCCCCTCACGGCGGAATATTGGTGCATCGGCGGCACCACGATGCGGTTCTTCAGCTCGACGCCGCGAATCGTCACCGGCGAAAACAGCAGCGTGTTCGACATTGTTGTTCCCTGCTCGCGTCCTCGCCGGTTTCCTGGAATCCTGGGCATCGCTGTCCCGGCAAGCGGCCGGCGGATGCCTGTTATTGTTTTGCGGTCGTCTCGGCCTTGCTATCCGTTTTGGCCGCCTTCGGCTTCGCGGGCGGCTTGGCGGCGGCTTTCGGAGCGGCACTGTCGCTGCGCACGGTTCCCCAGGGATCGGTGCTCTTTTGCTCCGGAATATTGCCCAGCGACCGCTTGTAAGCCCGCTCGGCCTCCTTCTCCGCCGCGATATCCGATCGCGTCTTTTCCTTGTCCTCTTCCCCGTATCTTTGAACGGGTGCCTGCTGGGCCAACGCCGGCCCCACCAGCAAGGCCATCACTGCCACGATGCCAATCATTTTCATGCGATCACTCCCCGAACTTTCCGGCCAAACGAATAGCACAGCTCCCGCGCCGGCCTAATGCTGGATTGGGCGGAAATTGCTCTCAAAAACACGCATTTCGCCGGCTGCAGCCAGTCGTTGCCCAGAGCGGTCCAGTTTTGTAAACGTCTGGCATGAACGCCCCGCTTCTCCCCAACTCCGCCGACGCGCTGCTGTTCGATCTCGGACGCGTCGTCCTCGATATCGACTTCGGCAAGGTGGTGGCCAATTGGGCCGGCCATGCCGGCTGCGAGCCCGCACGACTGGTCGAGCGGTTCTTGCCCAACGACGCCTGGCATCGTCACGAGCGGGGCGAGATCAGCGACGCCGAATTCTTTGCAGGCCTGCGAGTCTCGCTCGGTATCGGCATATCCGACGCCCAGTTCCTGGAAGGCTGGAACGCGATCTTCGCCGGCGAAATGCCCGACATCGCCGCATCGCTGGCGCGGGCCGGACAACGCCTGCCGCTTTATGCCTTCTCCAACACCAATAACGCGCATGTCGTGCATTTCAGCCAGGCCTATGCCGGCGTGCTCGGCCATTTCCGCGAAATCTATTTGTCATCGACGATCGGGCTTCGAAAGCCTGATGCGGCGGCCTATGATCATGTCGTCAAGGCGATCGGTGTTCCCGCCTCCCGCATCGTGTTCTTCGACGATTCCGCCGCCAACATCGACGGCGCGCGGGCGCGCGGCCTGACCGCGGTGCATGTGACGGGGCCCGATGACATCGCAAAGGCGCTTGCCGCGCTGGGAATTTGAGAGGGGATTGCCGTGGCCCTGATGCCGGTCGTTGATGCACTGGCCGCGATCCTTGCGGGCGCCGATCCCTTGGCGGAAGAAATGGCCGCACTCGACGCCGCTTGGCATCGCGTGCTCGCGCGCGACCTTGCGGCAAAGCGCACCCAGCCGCCGCAAGCGATGTCGGCGATGGACGGCTATGCGGTGCGATCGACCGATGCCGCCGACCTCTCCGCGCGGCTGAAGGTGATCGGCGAAGTCGCAGCAGGCCGCCCGTTCGAACGCAAGGTGGGCCCGGGCGAAGCGGTCAGGATTTTCACAGGTGGGGTGATCCCCGATGGCGCCGACGCCGTCATCATCCAGGAAGACACCGCCGCCAGCGGCGACCACATCACGATCACGGAAGTTGCCAAACCGGGACGGCATATCCGCGCCGCCGGCGCCGATTTCCGCGAGGGCGATGTGCTGCTCACCAAAGGCAGCCGCCTCACCGACCGCGATCTGTCGCTAGCCGCCGGCATGAACTATCCGGAACTCACCGTGATCAGCCGCCCCAAGGTGGCGGTGCTCGCCACTGGCGACGAGCTGGTGATGCCGGGCTCGATCCCGGGCCCCGGCCAGATCGTCTACTCCAACGGCTATGCGCTGCGCGCGCTGGCGCGGGCCGAGGGCGCCGAAACCATCGATTTCGGCATCGCCGCCGACACGGTCGAGGCGACCACTGACGGCATCCGGCGCGCCCGCGCATCGGGCGCCGACATCCTGATCACGATGGGCGGCGCCTCGGTCGGCGACCACGACCTCGTCAAGCGCTCGCTGGAGGCCGAGGGCGTCGCCATGGCGTTCTGGCGCATCGCGATGCGGCCGGGCAAGCCGATGATGCACGGGCGCCTCGGCGCGATGCGGGTGATCGGCCTGCCCGGCAATCCGGTCTCGTCCTATGTCTGCGGCTTCCTGTTTCTGGTGCCGCTGATTCGCGCGCTGTCGGGCCGAAAAACCATCCATCACGTGCGTGAGACCGCCCTGCTCGGCCGCGATCTTCCCGCCAACGACCAGCGCGAAGACTATCTTCGCGCACGACTTGAAGAGCGCGAGGACGGCGCGTTGATCGCGGTGCCGGTGAGCCACCAGGACTCGTCGCTGCTTGGAAATCTCGCTGCGGCACGGGCGCTTTTGATACGTCCGCCGTTTGGGCCGGCGGTGCCGAAAGGCACGCCCTGCGAGTTCCTGCGCCTGCCGGAATGACACATCGCGACCGCCTGTTCGGACGAAGTCGGCGCGCGTTCACCTGAAATTAAGTGGTTGCGGAACATGTATCGAACATATAGTGTCCGTTCATGATTTGTTTCGAGAGCTGGTGTCTACAAATGGGAGTTTTGGACTTCCGAGTTTGAGACCGCACTCGCAACTGAGAACCGCGAAACTGAAGAACCGCGAAACTGAACGACCACGAATTACGACGCGCCAACCGGGGGATTGCTCGAGATGCTTACGCGCAAACAGTATGAACTTCTGCGTTTCATCAACGAACGGCTCAAGGAAGCCGGCGTACCGCCCTCCTTTGACGAAATGAAGGATGCGCTCGACCTCCGCTCCAAATCCGGCATCCACCGCCTCATCACCGCCCTGGAAGAGCGCGGCTTCATCCGCCGCCTGCCCAACCGCGCCCGCGCCATCGAAGTCATCAAGCTGCCCGAACTTGCGGGCGCCGGTAACGGCAACGGCCGCCGCGGCTTCACCCCCAGCGTCATCGAAGGCACGCTCGGCAAGGTCCGCGCCGCCAGCGCGCCCGCTGCTGACGACGGCGAACGCCCGGTCGCAGTGCCGGTGATGGGCCGGATCGCCGCCGGTACGCCGATCGAGGCGCTGCAGACCCGCAGCCACACCATCAGCGTACCGCCCGACATGCTCGGCTCCGGCGAACATTACGCGCTCGAAGTCCGCGGCGATTCCATGGTGGACGCCGGCATTCTCGACGGCGACATGGCGCTGATCCAGCGCAACGAGACCGCCGACACCGGCGATATCGTGGTGGCGCTGATCGACGAGGAGGAAGCCACCCTGAAACGCTTCCGCCGCCGCGGCGCCTCGATCGCGCTGGAGCCTGCGAACACTTCCTATGAAGTCCGCATCCTGCCGCCGAACCGGGTCCGGATTCAGGGCAAGCTGATCGGGCTTTATCGGAAGTACTGAGGGCGGCCAGGGCTGCTAAGCCTTTAGTAGCCGTCATCCCTATCCCAAGTCGTCATGCCCGCCTTGTGCCGGGCATCCACGTCTTTGGTCGATGTAACGCAGGGAAGACGTGGATGGCCGGGTCATAGGCGAGCGGAAGCGACGCCGTCCTACAGACGGCTATGCCCGGCCATGACGGAGTGCGTGTCTAGCGTCGCACAATTGCCCAGAATGCGGCAAAAACTGTGCGTGCGAGGATGGTGGTTTGACGCGTTTTCTTCGACTCGAAGACGCAAAAACCCGGGGGGACGAGACGTGGTCAGCAATATGATCACCAAGATCACCTGGCAGAGGGCGGGCCTCGTGACCGAGCCGGGCCGCTACATGCTCCGGTTCGGCTGGCTGACGGTGACGGCGGAAGATCTCGCGATCTGGCAGCAATTTCCGGAGGCCGCGTTCACGCTGGTCGCGCTGCCCGGGATTGCCGACGACGGAAGGGAGCAATTCCATCTCGGCTCCTTCGAACTGCCGCTGCCGCCGATGCCCGAAAATCCACAGCCGCCGTAGCGCGTTTGTGATCGGATGCGCCGGCCTTTCCGTCGCACTATTGCCCAGAACAGGAATAGACTTTGCTCAAGTCCACTCTGATAGAGGCCAGCGCCTCGAGGGAGGCACGGGTCTCTATCTCTTACGAGGGAGCGATCCGATGTGTGACTATAGTTTGCACGCGATGGCAACGCGTCCTGCTGAGGTCGGCGAGACATTGATATCGACCACCTTCCGCGGCACCTCGACCCGCGGCTTTGCCAGCGAACGCGATCCCGCAGTCGCGGTCTGCATGCTGCCCGGGACCGAACTGGCCTTCGCGCAAGACGTCAAATACGACAATCGCTGGATCTGGACGCGGACGATCGGTTTCCGCGTCGGCAAGTTCAACACCATTGATCCGCACATCAGGGAACGTCACCACGACGCCATCGAATTTCCCGACGGGAGCCATGTGCTGGTGACGCAGCTTTGCGAGGGTCAGCGCGTCACCGTGCTGCAATTGCCGGTGGTGCATCCGATTCCCGAGCGCGCGGCAACGAAGGCGGACACGGCGACGACGACACCGCTTTCCACCGGTTGAATTCCGCGCCGCCGGTCGCGCCCCGCCGGGGAACGTGAATCCTTATTCCTCGGCCTGCAGGTCCGCTTCCGACGGGGTCGCATCGACCGCACGCGGCGCCGCACGGCGCGGCGCGATGATGGTTGTCTCCGCGTCACCCTCGCCCGCGATCGCCGGCGACCATGGACGATCGACGCCCCGGGGCTTGACGGCATCGATGGTAAATCCGCTGCCGCTTCGCCGCAGCGCCATGGCGCCCTGCCGCCGCAAACGCTCCGCATCGATTACAGAAGCGCCGCACGCCGCAGGCGACTGCCTTGCAGTCACCACCAGCGCCGCGCGCTCACAATCATCCGCCAGCGCTTCGGGCCGCAGCGCCAATGCCACGAACCCGCCACCCGCGCCCTGCGTCACGCAGCCGCTCTCATCGCATGAGACGCCCTCGGTGAGCGAGGCATCGGCAGGCTTGCGCGCGTCGGCATCCGCCGCCAGCCATTCCCTGACGAGGAAGCCATCCCTTGAGGCGCCCGTCGAAGTCCCCGTCAAAGTCCCCGTCAAAGTCCCCTTGGCCGCGCGCATCAAATGCAGTTTGCCGTCCTGGCCGCGGACACCGACATTGCGCCCGTCGGCGGAGATCAGGATGTCCGGCTGCGGCACCCTCGCCGCCCAAACCGCCGCCACCAGCACCACCGCCGCGCCGGTATAGCGCAGCGGCGTCCGCAGCAGGCCGAGCAGGATGATGCCGATACTCGCCGCAATCAGCGGGCCGATGCCGAACGCCGGCACACGGCCGACCGCGCCCGGCAAGGCCGCGACCCATTGCGTGACAACGATCATCCAGTCGATGCCGACGCCCATGATGGCCCAGAACACGCCGTCAAAACCAAAGGGCATCGCGACCAGGCCGAGCAGGCCCGCCGGCATCACCAGCGCCGAGACCACCGGCATCGCCGCCAGATTGGCGAGCACGCCATAGGGCGTCACCCGGTGGAAATGAAACGCCGCGTAAGGCGTGGTGGCGAGGCCGGCCACCAGCGAGGCCAGAAGCAGCATCGTGATCTCGCGGCCGCCCCACAGCGCCACCTGCGCGGTCGCGGAATGATCCGGCTGCGCGAACAGGCGCGGCATGCCGAGCTGCACCAGCGCCACCAGTCCGAGCGTCGCTGCAAACGACATCTGGAAGCTCGGATGCACCAGCGCCTCCGGTGCAATGGTCAAGACAATGAGCGCCGCAACCGCGAGCGTTCGAAACGTGATGGCGCGGCGGTCGACCATGACCGCGATCAGCACCACGGCCGTCATGAAGAACGAACGCTGGGTCGCGACTTCAGCGCCCGACAGCAGCAGATAAAACGCCGATGCTGCGAGCGCCGCCACCGCCGACCATTTCTTGATCGCAAAAACCGACCGTGAGCGTCGGGAGCAGCGCCAGCAGCGCCCGTACCGCAAAGAACACGACGCCCGCGACGACAGCCATGTGATAGCCTGAAATCGACAGCACATGGCCAAGGCCGGAAATGAACATCGCGTCATTGACGGGCGCGGAGATCGCGTCGCGCCGGCCGGTCAATAGCGCGGTCGCGATCGCGCGCTTGTCGCCTTCCAGCGTGGTCCGGATCCGTGCATCGATCGCATCCCGCATGCCTTGCATGAATGCCGAATAGCGCAGCTTCCACCCGCCGCCATCAGGCGCTTCCGCGATCTTGATCGCGCCCATCACAAAACCGGAGGCGCCGATGCCGGAGAAGAACATGTCGCGGCCGAAATCGTAGCTGCCGGGCCGAGCGGCGCCATCGGCGGCAACAGCCGCGCTTTCAATTCGACAAAGCTGCCCACGTCAGGCGCGGTGCCCTTCTTGACCGACAGCCGCACGCGTTCGATTTTTGTCGCGTCGCGCGCGCTCTCCATGGTCACGACGCGCAGCACAAAACGGTCGGTGCGCTCGCGGATGTCGCGGGTCTCGACGAAGCCCGTCAGCGCCACCGAGAACATCGGCCGCGCCAGCACACCATGCGCGATCCGCGCGGTCTTCCAGGTCGCAATCGCAAAGCCGGCGGCGACGGCGGCGATCATCACGGCGACCGGAAACATTTTGTGCCGCCGCAGAAAGAACGCCGCCGCGCACAGCGTGATGGCGGTAACGGCCGCGACCGACAGCACGGGCTCGTGATCGGCGGCAAAATAGAAGGCAATGCCGGTGCCGAACGCGACGGGCACCCAGGGCAGCAAACGCCCCGCCCCCGCCTCCGCGCGCGCCCATTGCCGCAAGGTCTCGATCAGCGGCGCCCACAGCGCAAGACGCTGGGGCGCGAGGCCGCCGACCGGCGCCGCCCCACGCGGCGGCCACGTGCCGGCGTAGCCTCGCCTTTGGCCCGGCGTGTTGCCCTGCTCCGACATCAAGCTACCCACACGATACGCTCGCGCGGACAAAGCTACCGGAAGGTGTGAGGTGCCGGCTAGCAGAACGGAAGTGGAATATCGGGGAAAGGCGCCGCGCCGCTCATCCTGCCGTTATGTCGCCGAACGAGGTGGTCGGGCCTTTTGCAAGGGATCGCCCGTGGCCTCGCCGCGCCCCGTGCCGGCACTTCCCCTTGACATGCCGGCGATCCGCCGCCCGAATGGCGGGTAGCGCAAAAAGCGCGCGCCGCGGTGCAATGCCCGGCGCATCAAAAAAAAATGGGAGGGTTTGCGAATGCTTCGCGAAGTAATCCACCATGCCAAAAGTCTGGCCAGAAATGTTGCCCTTGCTTCGCTTGCAGCCGTAAGCCTGCTCGGCGCCGGCAACGCGCAAGCGGCTTTCCCGGAGCGACCCATCACGCTGATCGTGCCGTGGGCCGCCGGCGGCGGCACCGACGCGGTCGCGCGCCAGATCGCCAACATCATGGAGCGCGATCTCAAGCAGCCGGTAAACGTCGTGAACCGCACCGGCGGATCGGGCGTGGTCGGCCACCAGGCGATCGCGACTGCAGCGCCTGACGGCTACACGTTCGGCCTCATCACGCTGGAGATCACCCTGATGCACTGGGCGGGGCTTACCGATCTTACGTTCGAGAAGTTCACGCCGCTCGGGCTGGTCAACCAGGACTTCGCCGCGATCCACGTCAAGGCGGACTCGCCCTTCAAGAACGTCAAGGAGCTGTTCGCGCATATCAAGGCGAACCCGAACAAGGTGGCGGCCTCGGGCACCGGGCAAGGCGGAAGCTGGCATGTCGCGCTCGCCGGCCTGATGCAGGCCGACGGCGTTTCGCCGACCTCGATCCGCTGGGTGCCGTCCACGGGCGCTGCGACCGCGCTGACGGATCTGGCCGCCGGCGGCGTCGACTTCGTCGCGTGCTCGATGCCGGAAGCCGAGGCGCTGATCAAGGCGGGGCGTATCCGCAGCCTCGCCTTCTTCTCGCCCAAGCGCGCGCCGAACTTCCCTGACGTGCCGACCGCCGAGGAGGCGACCGGTCACAAGGTTCACAAGGGCGTGTGGCGCGGTTTTGCGGCGCCCAAGGGCCTGCCGCCGGAGATCGCCAAGACGTATGAGGCCGCGATCAAGAAGGCCTGGGACAGCGACGAGTTCAAGGATTTCATGACCCGGCGCGGCTTCGACATGATCTATCTGGATGCGGCAAGGTACGGCGAGTTCATGAAGGCCGACGACGAGAGCAACGGCAAGGCGCTGAAGTCGCTGGGGCTGGCGAAGTGAAGCGCACCGCAAGCCTCGTCGTCGCCTGACGGCAACCCGACGACCGCGAAGGCTTAGTGGTCCGGCCGGTTAATGTCCGGAGCATGTCCTGCTGCCATGTCCAATAAGTAGCAGGCGAGTACGCCCAACTTCGCACCACCGATCAGTGCAAGGAGCGCCATCACCCATCGGAGGCTCGTCTCCGCAAACATGCCGGGCATAAAAACGAACAAGAGCCCGACGCTGGCTCCCACCGCTGCACTGAAAAAATACCTGACGGGCATGCTGTTCAACAGCAAATGACGTCATATGGTTCCGGGGAACCTTTGGCTGGCGCGGAGATGGTTGCGTGATGCTTAAAGGATGGCTCCGCAAATTCGACGAGGCGATCGAGGCGCCGGACGGCACACAGCTCAACACGCTGCGCGACGCGGTTGCCTACCTCGCCAAGACGGTTCCCAAATCAGAACGCGATATGCCGGCAGTGACGACCGCGGCGGAAATGCTTACCTACGCCGCGGAGCGCGGTATTGCCTGGATGTTCTTTGCGCGCATGGCTGTGCTCAAGGCACTGCACCGCCACGAAGTCCTGCAGTTCAATCCCGATGCCAAAGAGCATCATTGGGGAAAGCGGAAGCTAAAAAGAGATCAGTAAGGCGCGCGCTCCCGCAACCGCGACCCGCACGGCCCCGGGCTGCACTATTTCCACGACCTGTAAGCGTCCAGCGCGTGAGCGACAAGGATGCCGAGGCTGAGAATTATCAGAAATGCTGCAATGGCCTCGAACATTGGCGGCCTCGAACATTGGCGATCTTGCTGGGTTGCCCAAGTAAGCAACTCGCCCCGCTGCACAGTCAAAATGATTCGCCTTGTCGCCACAGATCGCGGTGCGACTGGTGACTTTGAGCAACGGTTGATCTGGTTTTCACCTGAATCTCTGGGCTTGATTGCCCCTTTTTTGCCTGTTTTTCGACGGAAACAGCGATCCTAGCCCTTAACCTGGCGGCCAACGCAGGCGGTGGCTGAAATGACGGACCGATCGCACGAAATCGCGCCGGACGACGACCTCCGTATTCTTGTCCGCGTGGTCTCAATTTGTACTCTGGGACTCTGGTCATTTGCAGCCGGTTTGCTGATAGGCACCTTTCTGTTTTCGTGATCAATGCCCGCTGCTGCGCAATGGCCTCTCGGCCATCAACTTGGTCGCGGGTGAGCAAACACTGCCTTCCAACATTCAGCGCCGTTCAACCCTGACTTTGGCGAGGTGCTTTATGCGACGGGCGATCATCGGACTCTTGCGCAAGATTTTGGCCACGCGGCTCTTCGCTTCACGCGCGCAGCGATATCGGCGCCCTATGATCGGCGCCTCAAGACGCTTGTCGTCCGTGCTGGTTGGCATGGCAGCGTTCGCACTCCTGGCCCCGCAAACCGCTGTTTCTCAAGGCCGCATCGAAATAGTGAATTTCCAAAGCCTGACCTTCCCCGGCAGCCTGTTTACACCTCCTTTTATGGCTGCCCCACAGGAGGGGTCGCCGGCGACGATCTTTGGTATTCTGAGGCTTCCGGAGACTACGGACCGAGTTCCTGCCGTCGTCATAACGCATGGTTGTTCGGGCATCACTGGAGCGGAGACGTACTGGGCGGAAGGTCTCATTCAACTCGGCGTCGCTACGTTCGTCGTCAATAGTCTTGTCGGCAGGGGTATTCCGCGTGTCTGCTCAGGTCCTCACACGATAAGCACAGCCAGCGTGCTCACGGATGTCTATCGGGCACGGGATCTTCTGGCAGTCCATCCGCGCATCGACCCTTCACGAATTGCATTGTTGGGATTTTCCTTCGGTGGCCGCAACGCGCTCTGGGCAGCCTCCTCGCGGTTCCAGCAACGCTACGGTCCCGGGCCACCCTTTGCAGCCCATCTCGCGTTTTACCCCACAGGCTGTCATATCAAGCTCATCGATGAAGATCGCGTGGCGAATGTCCCGATACGGATCTTTCATGGCGCAGCCGACGACGCGACGATCATCGGCCGCTGCAGGGATTACGTCGCACGGCTCCGCAACGCCGGCCGTGACGCCGCCCTATTCGAATACGTTGGCGCCAAGCACTGGTTTGACAACGCCGATCTCGCCAACCGTCAAACGCCGACCGGCTTCCTGAATTACAACAACTGTACGTTCCTCGAACAAGACGACAAGATCATCGACGTGATGACCGGCGGCTTGGCAGGAACGGGGTCACCATGCGTGGTGTCGGAGGGGTCCTATGGTTATCATCCCGCGGCGCGCGAGCAGGCGACAGCGGATGTGCAGAATTTTCTGCGATCGTTGTTCAAGCTTTGACCAACGGAGCGGAAGCGGGATATCGAGGGCCCATTCCCGACCGCCGACGAAGCGTTCGATTTGTGCGAGACCCTGAAGGCCGCCGGCGGAGAATGCATCGTCCAGCGAAATTGACGGGCGAACGCCGCAGCGCCCCTGTTGCTAGATCAACGGCGTCTTCGACGAGACGTGATGGCTGACGATTTTCCAGTCGCCGTCTTCGCGGACAATGACCCACGTGATCTTCACGGCCAGTGTTGCATCGTCGAAGGCGAAGTTGGCCGTGCCTGCCGTGTTGACCACCTCAGTGCCGGCAGCTTCGGTCGACACGCCAGTGAAGCGGACGGATTGCGCCTTCCAGCGCGGCAGGCCTGCGAAGTAAGACCTCACGCCGTCGCGGCCGCGATAGAGAGTCGGATTCGAGCCATAGAACAGCGCGTGCTTCGAGTAGAGCGAGGCGAGCGCATCGGCGTCAAGCCTGCTGAACGCCGCCGCCCATTTCGCCATGGTGCCGGATGCGATGTCGTCGGCCGCGCTTGGCATCGGAATATCCAATCGTTGTGAAACCGATGTCAGCCCTTCTCAGCCCTTGGCGACTTCCTTGGCAAAGGTATCGCGCAGGCCGATGGTGCGGTTGAACACCAGTCTGTCCGGCGTCGAGTCCTGATCGCGCACGAAATAGCCCTGCCGCTCGAACTGCATCACCTCGTTCGAATTGCTCTCGGCGACGCTGATCTCGATCCGCGCGTCGGACAGCACTTCCAGCGATTGCGGATTGATGTCGGCGGCGAAATTGCCGGCGTCGGGGCTCGGTTTTGCAAACAGCTGGTTGTAGACGCGGATTTCAGCAGGCCTCGACTGCGCCGCCGGCAGCCAGTGCATGGTGGCCTTGACCTTGCGTCCGTCAGGCGCGTTACCGCCCTTGGTGGCAGGATCATAGGTACAGCGCAGCTCGACCACCTCGCCGGCATCATTCTTGATCACGCCCGTGCATTTGATGAAATAGGCGTAGCGCAGCCGCACTTCGTTGCCCGGAGAAAGCCGGAAGAATTTCTTCGGCGGGTTCTCCATGAAATCGTCCTGCTCGATATAGAGTTCGCGGCCGAACGTGATGCGGCGGGTGCCGGCGTCAGGATTGTCGGGGTGATTGACGGCCTCGAGCTCCTCGACCTGGCCTTCCGGATAGTTCTCGATCACGACCTTGAGCGGCCGCAGCACCGCCATGCGGCGCTCGGCCGTCTTGTTGAGCAGTTCGCGAATGCAGAATTCCAGCATGCCGACATCGACCACGCTGTTGGATTTCGCCACGCCGATGCGCTTGACGAATTCACGCACCGCCGCCGGCGGCACGCCGCGCCGCTTCAGGCCGGCGACGGTCGGCATCCGCGGATCGTCCCAGCCGGCGACATGGCCTTCGCGCACGAGCTGCGTCAGCACCCGCTTCGAGAGCAGCGTGTAGGTGATGTTGAGCCGTGCGAATTCATACTGCCGCGGCTTCGACGGCACCGGCAGCTTGTCGAGCAGCCATTCGTAGAGCGGCCGGTGATCCTCGAATTCCAGCGTGCAGATCGAATGGGTGATGCCTTCAATGGCGTCCGACTGGCCGTGCGCGTAGTCGTAGCTCGGGTAGATCGACCATTTGTCGCCGGTGCGCGGATGATGGGCGTGCAGGATCCGGTACAGGACGGGATCGCGTAGATTAATGTTGCCGGAGGCCATGTCGATCTTGGCGCGCAGCACGCGGGTGCCGTTCGGGAATTCGCCGGCCTTCATGCGGCGAAACAGATCGAGGTTTTCGTCCACCGGGCGGTCGCGGAACGGGCTGTTCTTGCCGGGTTCCGTCAGCGTGCCGCGCGCGATGCGGATTTCTTCCTGCGACTGGTCGTCGACATAGGCGTGGCCGGCCTTGATCAGGCCTTCCGCCCAGTCGTAGAGCCGCTCGAAATAGTCGGAGGCGTAATAAAGATCGGTTCCCCAGTCATAGCCGAGCCAGCGCACGTCGGCCTGGATGGAATCGATATATTCCTGCTCTTCCTTGGTCGGGTTGGTGTCGTCGAAGCGCAAATGGCACTTGCCGCCAAACTCCTGCGCGATGCCGAAATTAAGGGCAATCGACTTGGCGTGGCCGATATGCAGGTAGCCGTTCGGCTCCGGCGGAAATCGGGTCACGATCCGGCTGTGCTTCTGGGTGTCGAGGTCGGCCTGGACGATGTCGCGAATGAAATCGCGCCCTGCCTCTGCCGCTGCCGGTTCTGTGGTCATGTACGTGTTCCCGCTCGGATAAGCGGCCCTTGTGCCAAATTCGCCCCGGCCCGCCAAGCCTGCTTTGGCCAAGGCGACACCAATGACCTGACTTTAACGGCGAGACTTTAGTTATGCACCGTCCTGCTATACACCACGGCCGTTCAAGCATAGGCCAGCCCAAATCATGACCTCCCCCGTCGTCACCCGCTTTGCCCCCTCGCCGACCGGCTTCCTCCATATCGGAGGCGCCCGCACCGCGCTGTTCAACTGGCTCTACGCCAAGAAGCATGGCGGCAAGATGCTGCTGCGGATCGAGGATACCGACCGCGAGCGGTCGACCGAGCCGGCGATTGCCGCGATCCTCGACGGCTTGAAGTGGCTGGAGCTCGATTGGGACGGCGACGTGATCTACCAGTTCAGCCGCGCCGCCCGCCACCGCGAGGCCGCCGAGTCCCTGCTCGCCAGCGGCCGCGCCTATCGCTGCTATGCCACGCCGGAGGAACTGACGGCGATGCGCGAGAAGGCCCGCGCCGAGGGCCGCACCCGCCTCTATGACGGCCTGTGGCGCGACCGCGACCCGTCCGAAGCGCCCGCGGGCATGAAGCCCACCATCCGCCTCAAGGCACCGCAGACCGGCGAGACCGTGATCGACGATCAGGTCCAGGGCCGCGTGGTCTGGCAGAACGAGAACCTCGACGATCTCGTGCTGCTGCGCGGCGACGGCAACCCGACCTACATGCTGGCCGTGGTGGTCGACGACCACGACATGGGCGTCACCCATGTGATCCGGGGCGACGACCATCTGATCAACGCCGCACGCCAGAAGCAGATCTACGACGCGCTGGAATGGACCATTCCGAACATGTCCCACATCCCGCTGATCCATGGGGCCGATGGCGCAAAGCTGTCGAAGCGCCATGGCGCGCTCGGGGTCGAGGCCTACCGCGCGCTCGGCTATCTGCCGGCGGCGCTGCGCAATTACCTGGTCCGGCTCGGCTGGGGCCATGGCGACCAGGAGATCTTCTCGACGGAGGAGATGATCGACGCGTTCGACCTGCCCGCGATCGGGCGTTCGGCGGCGCGCTTCGATTTCGCCAAGCTGGAAAACCTTAACGGCCACTACATCCGCCAGGCCGACGATCAATCCCTCGTGACCATGTTCGAGCAGTTACTGGATTACGTCCCCGACGGCGCCGAGCTAAAGGCAAAACTCAACGACACCACGCGGGCGCAATTGCTGCGGGCGATGCCGAGCCTGAAGGAGCGCGCCAAGACGCTGCTCGAACTGATCGCCGGCTCCTACTTCATCTTTGCCGACCGTCCGCTCGAACTCGAGCCGAAAGCGGCCGCCCTGCTGACGCCGGAAACCCGTGAACTGATCGGCAAGCTGCGCAGTGCGCTGGAGGCCGTCACCGACTGGAATTCGGAGACCACCGAAGCCGCCATGCGGAATTTCGCCGAGCAGAATAATCTTAAACTGGGCGCGGTTGCCCAGCCGCTCCGGGTGGCGCTGACCGGGCGGACGACCTCTCCCGGGATTTTTGACGTCCTGGCGGTGCTGGGGCGCGACCAGTGCCTGGCCCGGCTCGGCGATCAGGCCGCAGCCTAACCCCTCCATCCGGCCATCTTGCAGTGCACAGGGCAATAAGCTACGCATTTTGAAGTCGCCTTCTAGACAATCCGGCTTGCCCTGTTATCTGCCAGAAAACGGCATCAGGTCAGCCCGGTTTTCGCAACGATTTCATCGGGGACTTCGCGATGGACGCAAAATCCAGCAATAAAACTGCAACGCTAACGGTAGGTAACAAGACCTACGATTTCCCGATCCTGAGCGGCACGGTGGGGCCGGATGTCATCGACATCGCCAAGCTCTACGGCCAGGCCGGGATGTTCACCTACGACCCCGGCTTCACCTCCACCGGCAGCTGCCAGTCGAAGATCACCTATATCGACGGCGACGCCGGCATCCTGGAATACCGCGGCTATCCGATCGAGCAGCTCGCCGAAAAGGGGGATTTCCTCGAGACCTGCTATCTCCTGCTGTACGGGGAACTTCCCACCAAGGCGCAGAAGGAAGATTTCGACCACCGCGTGATCCATCACACCATGGTTCACGAGCAGATGGCCCGCTTCTTCCAGGGCTTCCGCCGCGACGCCCATCCGATGGCCATCATGGTCGCGGCCGTCGGCGCGCTCGCCGCGTTCTATCACGACAGTACCGACATCAACGATCCGAAGCAGCGCATGATCGCCTCGATGCGCATGATCGCCAAGGTTCCGACGCTGGCCGCGATGGCCTTCAAATACACCGTCGGCCAGCCCTTCGTGTACCCGAAGAATTCGCTCACCTTTGCCGAGAACTTCCTCAACATGTGCTTCGCGGTCCCCTGCGAGGACTACAAGATCAACCCGGTGCTGGCTGACGCGCTGGACAAGATCTTCATCCTGCACGCCGACCACGAGCAGAACGCCTCGACCTCGACGGTGCGTATCGCCGGCTCCTCCGGCGCCAATCCGTTCGCCTGTATCGCCGCCGGCATCGCCTGCCTGTGGGGACCGGCGCATGGCGGCGCCAACGAAGCTGCTCTCGCCATGCTGGCCGACATCGGCACGGTGGACAAGATTCCCGAGTTCATCGCCAAGGTGAAGGACAAGAACTCGGAAGTCCGTCTGATGGGCTTCGGCCACCGCGTCTACAAGAACTACGATCCGCGCGCCAAGATCATGCAGAAGATGTGTCACGCGGTGCTGGCCGAGACCGGCCATGGCGACGACCCGATGCTGAAGGTCGCGCTGGAGCTGGAAAAGATCGCGCTCAGCGATCCCTACTTCATCGACCGCAAGCTCTACCCGAACGTCGACTTCTATTCGGGCATCACGCTGAAGGCGATGGGCTTCCCGACCTCGATGTTCACCGTGCTGTTCGCGGTCGCCCGCACCGTCGGCTGGATCAGCCAGTGGAGCGAGATGATCGAGGACCCGCAGCAGAAGATCGGCCGTCCGCGCCAGCTCTACACCGGCGTCGCCCGCCGCGACTACGTCGACATGACCAAGCGCAAGTAAGGCGCGACGGATACGAGACCGAAGAAAGCCGGATGCGATAGTCGCGTCCGGCTTTTTTCTTGTAGGGTGGGTGGAGCGAAGCGATACCCACCGCTTGTTGGTTTACGACGTGATGGGTATCGCTTCGCTCCACCCATCCTACGGACTAAGATTCCAGGAGACCCCCATGCTCACCGGAAGCTGCATGTGCAAAAGCGTGGCCTATGAGGTGGACGCCGAACCCGGCGCCATCGTGCACTGCCACTGCGCCACCTGCCGCAAGGCGCATGGCTCGGCGTTCTCGACGGTGACCAGCGTCCCGCGCGACCGCTTTCGCTGGACCAAAGGCGAAAGCCTGCTCAGGGGTTTTGAATCCTCGCCCGGCAAGCAACGCTATTTCTGCACGCAATGCGGCTCGCAAATCGTCGCCGAGCGCGCCGGCACCGGCACCATCCTGCTGCGGATGGGGTGTCTCGACACGCCGATCACCAAGCGGCCCGCCGCACACATCTGGCGATCGGATTGCGCAACGTGGTTCGATCCGAAGGATCAATTGCCGGAATGGCCGGAAGGTTCGGCGCCGAAGGCGTAGCTTTACCGCCGCGCTTTGCGCATCGTCGCGAGCACGATGTCGGCGGCGCGGGCGCTCGGTGGCGTGTTGCCGGTCGACATGATCCGGTCGATTTTCGCAAAGGCTTCGAGCTGCTTTCGACGCAGCGCGGACTCGCCGAGCAACTCGCGCAGCACCTGCGATAGTTTTTCCGCCGTGCAGTCCTGCTGCAGGAATTCGGGAACGACATTTTCGCCGATCACGAGATTGGCCAGGATCACCGAACTCACATTGATGACCCGCTGCAATATCCAGGCTTCCATCGCGCCGGTGCGGTAGGCCGTCACCATCGGCACGCCTGATAGTGCAAGTTCGAGTGTCACGGTGCCCGATTTTGCCAGTGCCGCATGTGCGATCCGGAACGCCGCCCGCTTCTCCTGCTCGCCGATCACGACGCGGGGCTGCACCGTCCAGGTCTTCAGCGCTTCCGCGACCGCCTCCTGCAGATGCGGCATGGTCGGCAGGATCAACTCGAACGCCACGCCCTCGGCATTGAGCCGCGCCAGCGCCTGGCCGAACACCGCCATGTGGTGGCGGATCTCGCTGCGGCGGCTTCCCGGCAGCACCAGCAACACCGGCGGCGCCGTGTCCCGCCGCTGCTGTTCCTCTAGTGTGGGCCGGAGCGAGGCGAGCTGTTCGGTCAGGGGATGGCCTACATAGCTGCAGGGCGGCCCGCGCAGCTTGTGATAGGCCTGCGGTTCGAACGGCAGCAGGGCCAGCACGTGATCGACGTAAGTCAGCATCGCGCGGGCCCGGCCGGGCCGCCACGCCCAGACCGAGGGCGAGACATAGTCGACGATCGGAATCTTGGGATCGCTGGCGCGGACACGCTTGGCCACGCGGTGGGTGAAATCGGGGCTGTCGATGATGACGAGAATGTCGGGCGCCGCCTCGGTCACCGCGGCGGCGGTTTGCTTGATCAGCCGCAGGATCTTCGGCAGTTGCTTGACCACGGCGGCAAGGCCGATGATCGAGAGCTCCTCGATCGGAAACCACGAATTCATGCCTTCGCGCGCCATCGCGCGGCCGCCGACGCCTTCGAACTGCACCGCGTCGCCGAGGCGCTGGCGCAACACTTTCATCAGATTGGCGCCGAGGCGATCGCCGGATTCCTCCGTCGCAATCAGCACGATCTTGCGCACCGTGTCGGTGGTCGGACGCGGCGGCATCACGCCGGCAGCCCCTGGATGAAGAGGCCGGCGCTGTCGGCGGCCTCGATCATGGCCTGCGCGTCCGCCGCGATGGTTTGTCCGGCAATGATGGCAATGCCGGCAAGCCCTGCCTTGGCCGCGCCTTCGACCGTCGTTCTCCCCACCGTCGGCAGGTCGAAGCGCAAATCCTGGCTGGTCTTGGGCGCCTTGACCAGCACGCCGCGGCCCGTGCTGGCACGGATGCGGCCCTCACTGCGCAACCGCGCCACGCGCGCCAAGAGGCCGTCGGTGCCCTCGATGTCTTCCACCGCCACCACGTGACCGTCGATCACCACGACGGCCTGGCCGATGTCGAACGGACTTAGCGCGCGCAACACTTCCCGCCCCTTCTCGATGTCGGCGGTACCGGCCGCATCAGGCGTTGCGCGGGCGATGCGCCCCTCGGGCATCAGCATATCGGGGGCGACATCCCGTATCCCGACCATGCGAAAGCCGTCCTGCTCGAAAATCCGGCCGATGCCCGACAGCAGATGGTCGTCGCCGCCGCGAAACGCCGCTAGGATTGGGCCGATGACGCGGATCGTTCCCCAGTCCAGCCTGATTTCGGACAGCGCCGGCCGCAGCAGCGTGCCGATGAAGATCAGGTCGCGGCAGCCTTCGCTGCGCAACAGTTTTTTCGCCCGGCCGATTTGTCCGACCGAAATCCAGTGATGGCGGAAGCGTTCGGCCCGGACCGGGTCGCAGGAACCCCGCAGCGCGAACAGCACCGGCGCGATGCCGCGCGCGGCAAGCAACTCCGCGACCGCGAACGGCATGGCGCCGCCGCCCGCGATCACGCCGACCGGCGAAGAAATCTCTGAAGCCGCTGAACTCATGGGCTGCGGCGATCCCGTCATCAGGATTTATGAGCGCCGTCGGCCGGCAGGCACAGCGCGCGATGCTTGCCCGCATCGATGAAGGCGAGGATTTCCGCGATCGCCGGATCGTTGGCCGCCAGCGGCTGAACCTCGGTCAGCCGTTCGGCGAAGATGCCGGGGCCATGGAACAGCTTTTGATAGAAGGAGCGCACCGTGACGAGCCGGTCCTTGGTGAATTTGCGACGCTTCATGCCGATGATGTTGAGGCCTTCAAGGCTCGCATACTGGCCGTTGACGAGGCCGAACGGAATGACGTCGCCGCGCACGCCGCAGACGCCGCCGACCATCACCTGCGGCCCGATCCGCGTGAACTGATGCACGGCGGAGAGCCCGCCGATGAAGACGAAATCGCCGATCTCGCAATGGCCGCCGAGCGTGGCCGACGTGGCGAAGATCACGTCATTGCCGACCTGGCAATCATGGCCGACATGGCTGCAGTTCATGAAATAGCCGCGCTCCCCGACCCGCGTGACGCCGCCGCCGGCAACGGTGCCGGCGTTCATGGTGACGGATTCGCGGATGGTGCAGCCGGCCCCGATTTCAAGTTTCGTCAGTTCGCCGCGATAGCTCAGCGATTGCGGCGGGGTGCCGAGCGAGACGAACGGATAGATCGTGCAGCCGTCGCCGATGGATGTCTGCGCCGTGATGTGGACATGGCCGATCAGCTTGCAATTGGCGCCGATCACGACGTGAGGCCCGACGATGCAATAGGGACCGATCGAGGTGCCCTCGCCGATCACAGCGCCATCTTCAATCCGCGCGGTGGGATCGATCGTCGTCATCAAATGCGTCCAGGTTGGGCTGATATCGCCGGGCGATATTATCTCGGGTTTTCCGGTGGTTACCGCGACAGGACCGCGCTTGTCCAGTGACGTATGGTTACGGCAGATGTCGCCACGTTTGGATCAATGGCCTTTGCCCGAACCTCCGCTCTTCCGGGTTGGGTGGTCGATGGAAATCAATACCGGAATCGCCGGCTGAGGCCGGAAGCCGCAAGACCGGCAGACGCACAGGTCATGCTGCCCGGCAGGAAGCAGCGGATGGAAATCCCGAGCGCGCTTTTGACCGGCCAGACCATCGTTCGACCGGCGCGATTGGGCTCCGTGATAACCGCATCATCGGGAACGACGACCCAAATGCCCTCGAGGCGGACACGGTAATGTCCATTCTGGGATTCCCAGTCCGGATCCGACACGACAAAACCATCCGCATCAGAGCAGCACAGGCCCTGGCCGCTCCTCAGCCTATCGAACCATGGCTTCAATGGAGACGCGGCGTACCGGCCGTCGTCGCGCGCGCTACTCCTGTTTCCTGCCCAAAGAATCGCCAAAAGCACCGCGATCCAGAGCTTCGAGAAATTCGTGCAATGCATGTTCGCCCCCAGTGTTGAGGACCAGGTTTCACGCCGGCGTAACAAAGCGCTTGTTTGGCGGAAGTTCCAATGCAGCGGGCGGCGCGCTTCGGGGCGTTTTCCAAAATCGAAGCATCTGCGCTATCCTGTGCGCGCCATGGTCAGAATTGCGACGCTGCTTCTGCATCTGTTCACCGCCGGGGTCGATGCCGAAACCGTTGATGTCAGGGATCGCGGCCCGGTCGATCTCGGGACGTTCGAGTGCCGCGACATCACACGCAGCAGCATCTTGCAACGCGTCTGCTACGATCGCGCGCAACGCCACCTGATCGTCGCGATCAAGGGAGCCTACGACCAGTATTGCGATCTACCGGCCGAGACGTACGACGCGTTGCTGGGCGCGCCGTCGATGGGCGGGTTCTTCAACCGCCATATCCGGGGAGAGTCGGGCGCGGCCTTCGCCTGCCGCAATTAATCCGTCAGCATCGCGCCGACATCGGCCTCGGCGACCACGGTGCCATTGACCTTGGCGTCGCCGTGAAACCACCACATCGCCTTGCGGCGGCCGATCGACCGCATGTGGTATTCGATGGTGTCGCCGGGCATCACGGGTTTGCGGAACTTGCACTTGTCGATGGTCAGGAAGTACACCGCGCGCGGCTTCTCGGTGCCTTCGACCGACTTGATTCCGATCACGCCGGCGGTCTGCGCCATGGCCTCGATCATCATCACGCCGGGATAGACCGGGCGTTCCGGGAAATGTCCCTGAAACGCCGGCTCGTTGAAGGTCACATTCTTGACGCCGATGCCGGAGTAATCGGTGCGGATGTTGATCACCCGGTCGATCAGCAGCATCGGAAAACGATGCGGAAGCGTCTTGAGGATCTCGTTGATATCAACGAGTTCAAACCTGACCGGCACCTCCTCCATCACTCCCGTCCCTCGTTCTTCGGATCGGCGGCGCTCTGCGCCAGTCGCTCCACTGCAATAATCTCCCTAAACCACTGTTTGGTCGGTTTTGCAAAAAACCCGCCCCAGCGGCCGTTGGGCGGGATGTCATCCTTGACCCCGCTCATGGCGGTGACCTGGGCACCGTCGCCGATCTTGAGATGGTTATTGATGCCTACCTTGGCGCCCAGCGCGACATTGTCCCCGATCGTCAGGCTGCCCGCGAGCCCGATCTGGGCCGCGAGCAGGCAGTGCCTGCCGATGGTCACATTGTGGCCGATCTGGACCTGATTGTCGATTTTAGTGCCCTCGCCGATGACGGTATCGCGCAGGCTACCGCGATCGATGGTGGTGTTGGCGCCGATCTCGACATTGTTCTGGATCAGGACGCGGCCGGTCTGCGGCACCTTCAGATGGCCCTCCGGACCGAAGAAAATGAAGCCATAGCCGTCCTGGCCGATGCTGCATCCCGGGTGGATCAGCACGTTGTTGCCGATCAGGGCGAACTGGATCGCGGTACGCGCGCCGACATTGCAGTCCCGGCCGATCCGCACCTCGGCCCCGATCACGGCCCCTGCGCCGATCACCGTTCCCGCCCCGATCTCGACCCGAGCGCCGATCACCGCCAGCGGATCGACGATGACGCCGTCTTCCAGATGGGCTGACGGGTCGATGATCGCCGACGGGGCAATTCCCTCATTGTCGAACCAGGACTGCGGACGCAACGCATCTTCATGCCACTGGCGCGCGATCTGCACGAACGCGCGGAACGGCTGGGCAGACCGCAGCACCGCGACATGAGGCGGTACCTGCGCCACAAAACGCGGGCTGACCAAGCAGGCGCCGGCCTTGGTCGAGGCGAGCTGGTCGGCGTATTTGAGGTTGTCGAAGAATGCCAGGTGCATCGGGCCGGCCTCGTCGAGCGACGCGAGGCCCCGGACGACATGGCCGCCTTGTGCGGGGTCGACCAATACCGACTTCGTCAACGCGGCGATATCAGCCAGCGTCGACGAAGGCGGTTCCCTGAAGAACATCGGCTGCGCCATTCCACCCGTCGCAGTCCGGCCGGTTGCTGGATTTAGAACGATGTACCGCCGCCGAACCTGAATTCCTGCACCCGATCATTCTTACCCTTGGTGATCGGAACCGCATAGTCGAAGCGCAGCGGACCGAACGGCGACGCCCAGATCAAACCGACACCGACCGAGCTGCGAACGACATTGCCTTCGTCATACTGCAGGCCAAGGCAGGTGCCCGGCGTTGCCGGATTGGACGTCGGCCTCACGCAACCGGGAACGTTGACTTCACCGGTCTGCGCCCACGACGTCGAGCCCCTGTAGTCAAACAGGCCGCCGGCGTCGGCATAGATCGAACCCTTGAGCCCGACTTCCTTCGGCAGGAACCAGAACGGCATCTGCAATTCCGCCGACGCGCCCCAATACTTGGTGCCGCCGAGCGCGTCGCCCGTACCGTAGGGGTTGATGTCACGCGGTCCGATGCCGTTCGGCGCAAAGCCGCGGACCAGGTTCGGACCCATCTGGAAATGATCGAGCATACGCAACTGGTCGTTGCCGACCTGGTTGAGCATGCCGCCCTGGAAGCGGAGCAGACCGACGATGTCGGCGACCAGCGGTGTGTAGTACTTCGCATCGATCGCAGACTTGATGTAGGAGACGTCGCCACCGAGGCCGGCGAAGTCCTGCTTCCAGTCGATCAGCAAGCCCGTGGTCGGATTCTTGTTGTTGTCCAGCGTGTTGTAGTTCAGCGAGTAGCCGACCGACGAGGTCAGGGTCCTGCCGCTCTGCAGCTCCTTGCGGACCGGCAGCGAAGCTTCGCCGTCGCTGTAGCACCACAGACCGACGCCCGAGGCGTCGGTAGCGCCCAGTGCCGTCGCGGCCGCCGCGCCGTTCAGATTCACCCAGGCCGGCGACGGGTTGAACGCCAGCAATCCGTTGTTCGGGTTGTTGTTACAGTTCGACAGCGAACTCGGCAGCTGGATTTCCTGCTGATAGATCGAATAGCGCAGCTGCAAGGCCAGATCTTCGCGCAGGGTGAAGCCGAGGCGCGGGCTGAAGCCCAGCGTCTTGGTTCCGTACGAGATGTAGCTGTTGGCAAGCTGCTGGCGCTGGAACAGGTCGAGGCCGAGCGCGACGCGATAGTCCAGCAGATACGGCTCGACGAACGACAGCGAGTAACCACGCGCATACTGGCCATAGGTGACCGCCGCCTTCGCATAGAGGCCGCGGCCGAGGAAGTTGCGTTCCGAAATACTGACTTCGGCGAGCGCGCCGTCGGTGGTCGAATAGCCGCCCGACACCGAGAAGTCGCCGGTCGACTTCTCGTCTATATCGACGATCAGGACCACACGGTCGCTGGACGACCCCGGCTCGGTGATGATCTTCACGGTTTTGAAGAAGTCGAGATTCTTCAGCCGGCGTTCGGCACGATCGACCAGCGCGCGATTGTAGGCGTCGCCTTCCGAAAGGTCGAATTCGCGGCGAATCACGTAGTCGCGGGTCCTGGTGTTGCCGCGGATATTGATGCGCTCGATATAGGTTCGCGGGCCTTCATCGATCGCGAACACGATCGAGACGGTGTGCTGCTCGAAATTGCGATCGCCGCGCGGACGCACGATGGCGAAGGCATAGCCGCGCCGCGAGGCTTCGATCTGCATTTCCTCGACGGACTTTTCGAGCGCCTCGGCGTTGTAGAGCGATCCGACACTGACACGCGAGAAGCTGCGCAGCGAGTTCACGTCGAGGGTCGCGATGCTGGTCTGGAAGTCGACGGTGGCGACGCGGTATTGCTGCCCTTCCTCGATCTTGAAGGTGACGAGGAAGCCTTTGCGCTCCGGATCGTATTCGGACAGCGCGGCCACCACTTGCACGTCGGCAAAGCCGTTCTTGAGATAGAAGCGGCGAATCAGGTCGCGGTCGGCCTCGACCCGGTCCGGATCGTAGACGTCGGCGCCGCCGAGGAAGCTCAAGAGGTTGGATTCGCGCGTCTTGATAACGTCCTTCAACCGGTAGGACGAATAGAACCGGTTGCCGATGAATTCGATGTTCTTGACGCCGGTCTTGCCGCCTTCGCTGATCGTGAAGATCAGGTCGACGCGGTTGTTCGGCTGTTCAATGATTTCCGGGGTGACGCTGACGTCATAGCGGCCCGAGCGGCGGTAGATTTCGGCGATACGCTGGGCGTCCGACTGAACCATCGGGCGCGAGAAAGTGCCGCGCGGCTTGGACTGGATTTCGGCCGAGAGCTGGTCGTCCTTGACCTTCTTGTTGCCCTCGAAGGCAATGCGCCCGATCACAGCGTTTTCGACCACGACCACGATGATCCGGCCGCCGGCCTGATTGATTCGCACGTCCTGGAACAGGCCGGTTTCGATCAGCGCCTTGAGGCCGTCATCGATCTGGGCCTGCCCGAGGCGGCCACCGGGTCCCGGCTTGAAATAGGAGCGAATGGTCTCGATTTCGACGCGCCGATTCCCCTCCACGGAAATCGAAGCCACCGTCTGGGCAGCAGTCGGCGCCGAAACAAGCACCGCCGCCAGCGCGGCAGCCACCGGCACGGCGAACATGATCGAGGCGGCCAACAGGCCCCCCCGCACTCGCATTCCAAACATCATGCGCCAAGCGCCCTTGTCATTCTTGTGCTGGCCCGCACCCCCACGAACCAGCAGATTCCCATTTTCCGCATGTCTTGTAGCCAATTTCCCCAAGGCGGCAAACGGAACATCGCCCCGCGATTCCATTTTCATTCCAAGACGTTGCCGATGGGCAACGCCACAAAAAAGCCGCGTCACGATGCCGCCAGATGCAGGATGTCGTTATAGGTCGCAAACACCATCAGCATCAGCACCAAACCCAGTCCGATTCGGAACCCCATCTCCTGAGCCCGGTTCGACAGCGGGCGTCCGCGGACCGCCTCCACGGCATAGAACAAAAGATGACCGCCATCGAGCAGCGGAACCGGGAACAGGTTCAGCAGGCCGATCGAGATCGACAGCACAGCGGCCAAGTGCACCAGCGCGCTAAGGCCGATGGTGGCCACCTGCCCCGAAATCTGGGCAATCCGAATCGGGCCACCGACCTGGTCGGCGGCTTCCCGGCCGGTAAAGACGCCGCCGATATAGGCCAGCGTGCGGTCGATCACGAACCAGGTTTCCTTGACGCCCAGCCACATCGCGGTGGCCGGATCGACGCGTTCGGTCACGACGTCGCCCGGCGCAGTCGCGCGGGTGATGCCCAAAACGCCGAGCCGGTGGACGTTGCCGAACGGATCCTTCACTTCGCGCTGCTCCGGCGTGCCCTTCACCTGCAACGTGGAATCGCCGCGCTTGAGGGTGAAGTTCAGCTGAACGCCGGCATTGACGCCGACGACGCGCTGCATGTCGGAGAAGCTGCCGATGGTCTTGCCGTCGATCGCGGTGACGATGTCGCCGACCTGAAAACCCGCTTTCGCAGCGGCGCTGTTGGCTTCGATCTTGTCGACGCGCGCGGTCGTGCTCGGCTTGCCGAAGAAGGTGAACAGGCAGGTGAAGATCACGATCGCCAGGATGAAATTCGCGATCGGTCCGGCGGCAACGATGGCCGCGCGCGGACCGACTTTCTTGTGGTGGAAGCTGCCCGCCTGCTCTTCCGCGCTCATGCTGGCGAGCGCCTCGGTCGAGGGCGTGGAGGCTTCGCTATCGTCACCGAAGAACTTCACATAGCCGCCGAGCGGGATCGCCGAGATTTTCCAGCGGGTGCCGTGGCGGTCGTTGAACCCTGCGAGCTCCGGCCCGAAGCCGAGCGAGAACGTCAGCACCTTCACGCCGCACCAGCGGGCAACCAGGAAGTGGCCGAGTTCGTGGAAGAAAACAACGATGGTCAGGACGAACAGGAAGGGAATGATGTAGCCGATGAGCCCACTGCTCAACGTATTGAAACTATGTAGAAAAAACTCAGTCATTCGATTCCCCTCGACGCGAGCCTAAGGCTGCGCCCCCAACCCTCTAGGATGCCTTTAAGGCAATTTGAGGCAATAGGGAGGCAGCTTTATTTCGCGCATTATGGTCAACGGAAATCGCATCATCCGCCGAGCTCAAAGGCGCCAGGTTTCCGGATCGGACCCAGTCGTTCATGGTCGCTTCGACCAGCCGGGCGATCGCGCCGAATCTGATCTTGCCGGCAATGAAGGCCGCCACCGCCACCTCATTGGCGGCGTTGAACACCGTGGTCAAACCGCCGCCGGCGCGCAGCGCGTCGTAGGCCAGCCGCAAGCCGGGAAACCGCTCGAAATCCGGTGCCTCGAAGGTCAGCTGACCGATTTTGGCGAGATCCAGCCGGGCCGAGGGACCAACGATCCGATCGGGCCAGCCGAGGCAATGGGCGATCGGGATGCGCATGTCAGGCGCGCCGAGCTGGGCAACCACCGAACGGTCGGAGAATTCGACCATGCCGTGGATGATCGACTGCGGATGTACGAGCACATCGATCTCGTCGGGCGACAACGCGAACAAATACGACGCCTCGATCACCTCGAGGCCCTTGTTCATCATCGACGCCGAATCGATGGTGATCTTCTGGCCCATGCTCCAGTTCGGATGCTTCAGCGCCTGCGCCAGCGTCGCCTGCTCGATGTCGGTAGAGGTCCAGGTGCGGAACGGCCCGCCCGACGCGGTGATGATCACGCGCACAAGCTCGTCGCGGTTGCCGGAGCTGAGCGCCTGAAACAGCGCATTATGCTCGGAATCCGCAGGCAGGATGCAGGCGCCCGCCTTGGCGGCGCGCTGCATGAAGAAATCGCCGGCGCAAACCAGGCATTCCTTGTTGGCGAGCGCGACCGCCGCCCCGCGGTCAACAGCGGCGAGCGCCGGCTTCAGCCCGGCGGCGCCACTGACGGCGGCCATCACCCAGTCGGCCGGGCGCGCCGCGGCCTCGATGATCGCGCTTTCGCCGGCGCCGCATTCGGTCCGCGTGCCGGCCAGCGCTTCCTTCAACGCGTCGAGCTTGGTGGGGTCGGCGACCGCCGCAAAGCGCGCGCCGAATTCGCGTGCGAGTTTGGCGAGCCCCTCGACATTGCCATTGGCGGTCAGCGCCTCAACCTGGTAGCGGGCGCGGTCGCCGCGCAGCAAATCCATGGTGCTGTCGCCGATCGAACCGGTGGCGCCCAGCACTGTGACGGTGCGCGCGGCGGATGCCGCGGGCTTGTTATTACGCAATGGAACCGCGCTCATTTTTTCACCAAACCATAAGTCCGCGGCCGACGCCATCGGCGCCGCCCCGGAGGAAACCGATCAGCGCCGCCACCGCGACAGCTGCAACAAATCCGTCCAGGCGATCCAAGAGCCCGCCATGGCCGGGAATGATCTGGCTGGAATCCTTGACGCCAAAGCGCCGTTTTACCGCAGATTCAAAGAGATCGCCGAGTTGAGAAACCACCGAAAGAACGCCTGATATCACGAGCAGCGGCCCGATTTTCCCGAGATCCAGCACCGCGAATATACCGGCCACCGCCAGACTGGCGACAAAGCCGCCAATGGCGCCGGCCCAGGTCTTTTTCGGGCTGACGCGCGGCCAGAGTTTCGGGCCGCCGATGCCGCGGCCGGCGAAGTAGCCGCCGCTATCGGTCACCCACACGATGACCAGCACGAAGATCAGCGCGATAAAGCCCTCCGCGGGATCGAGCCGCAGCAGAACAGACGCGACCTCCGCCACCGCCGCATAGCAAAATCCCGCAGCGCTCCAGTTTCGCTGCGCCGGCGTGATCAGGGCGACCGCCACCAGGCCGACAGCCAGCACCGCGAGCGCAGCATCGATCCGCCCGACGGCGAGACAAAGCCCGGCCAGTGCGAGCGCGGCAACACCTGGTACGACCACGCGTTTGTCGGCCGCGAGGCCCACCACCATCAGCCATTCGACATAGAGGCCGATCGCCGCCAACGTCACCAGCGCGGCCCAAAACCAGCCGCCGGCATAGGCGATGGCGACGGCGAGCGGGATCAGCACGGCGGCTGCAACGATGCGCGTCGAGAGGTTGCGCGTATCCTGTCCGGCAGCGGCCGCCGGCGCGGCCTTGCCCTCGGTCACGATCCGGTTTTCGCGGCCAGACCGCCGAAACGGCGCTCCCGTCTGGCATATTCTGCGATCGCGCTTTCAAGTGCCGCCTTGTCGAAATCCGGCCAGTGGATCGGCACGAAGACGAGTTCGCTGTAGGCCGCCTGCCACATCAGGAAGTTTGACAACCGCTGCTCGCCGCTGGTGCGGATGATCAGGTCGGGATCGGGAATATCGGGCGCGTCGAGATATTGGCCCAGCGTATCGGTGTCGATCGATGCCGGATCGCGCTTGCCTTCGGCCACTTCGCGCGCCAGCCGCTGCACCGCGTTGGCGATCTCCTGGCGCGAGCCGTAATTGAAGGCGACGACGAGATTGAGCTTGGTGTTGGCGCGCGTCAATTCCTCGGCTTCGTTCAGGAGCGCGCAGATATCCGGCTCCAGTCCCTCGCGCTCGCCGATCACGCGCACCCTCACCCCGTCGCGGTGCAGCGTCGCCAGATCGTTGCGGATGAAGCGGCGCAGCAATCCGAACAGGTCGCCGATTTCGGTCGCCGGTCGCGACCAGTTCTCGGAGCTGAACGAGAAGATCGTCAGGTAGACCACACCGAGTTCATGGGCGGCACGAACCACGCGGCGCAGCGCCTCGACGCCGCGGCGATGGCCCTCCGCGCGCGGCAATCCCCGCGCGGCGGCCCAGCGCCCGTTGCCGTCCATGATAATCGCCACGTGCAAGGGACCGGTTCGATCCGGTCCTTCGGTTGCGGGGGCGGCGGCGTTCGGCATCGTTAAAGTTCCAGGACCAGTCCTAAAGTCTCGGTCTCAAGTTTCGATCTTAAGGCCTTAAACGGTAAGGATTTCCTTTTCCTTCGCCGCCAGCAATTGATCGATCTCGGAAATCATCCCGTCGGTCGCCTTTTGCACGTCATTGGCCAGGCGCTCCTGGTCGTCCTCGGAGATTTCGTGGTTCTTCTCGAGCTTCTTGACCGTATCGAGCCCGTCGCGGCGGACGTGCCGGACCGCAACCTTGGCCGCTTCGGCGTATTTATGCGCGACTTTGACCAGTTCCTTGCGGCGTTCCTCGTTGAGTTCCGGAATCCGCAGGCGCAGCACCTGCCCTTCGGTCGCGGGGCTCAGGCCAAGGTTGGAATCGACGATCGCCTTCTCCACGGCCTTGACCATGGATTTGTCCCAAACCTGGACGGAAAGTAGCCGCGGCTCGGGCACGCTGACGGTTGCGAGCTGGTTGAGCGGCATATGCGTGCCGTAGGCATCGACCTGGACCGGCTCCAGCATGGAGGCGGCCGCACGACCGGTGCGCAAACCGCCCAGTTCATGCTTGAGCGCCTGGGTGGCGCCCTGCATGCGGCGCTTCAATTCGTTGATGTCAAAACCAGGTGTGGGCATAAAGCTCTCCCCTCCTCAAAAAACCATCCGCCGGCATCATCAGGCCCGCGGTTCGACGTGGTGCGGGCCGGTCAGCCGGCGACAACCGTGCCGTGGCCGGTACCGCGCAGGATCGCACCGATCGAACCGGGCTCGGCGATCGAGAATACGATGATAGGCAGCGCAGTCTCGCGGGCAAGCGCGAATGCGGTCGCGTCCATCACCTTGTAGCCACCTTCGATGGCCTGCGAATGCGTCAGGCGGTCGAAACGCTTGGCGGACGGGTCTTTTTTGGGATCGGCGCTGTAGACACCATCGACATTGGTGGCTTTCAGCACCGCCTGCGCCCCGATCTCGGCCGCCCGCAGCACCGCCGTGGTGTCGGTGGTGAAAAACGGATTGCCGGTTCCGCCGCCGAGCAGGACGATGCGGCCCTCGGCAAGATATTTGTGCGTCGCACTGCGGGTGAACAGTTCGGAGATTTCGGGCATCACGAACGCCGAAAGGGTTCGCGCCGGCGTCCCCTTACGTTCGATGGCCGCCTCGACCGCAAGGCAGTTCATCATGGTGGCGAGCATGCCCATGGTGTCGCCGGTCGGGCGTGACACGCCACGCGAGGAGACTTCGACGCCGCGAACGATGTTGCCGCCGCCGACCACCACCGCCACCTCAACCCCGAGCTGGCGCGCGGCGATCAAATCGTCGGCGATACGGTCCACGGTAGGCTGGTCGATGCCAAAGGACTGGCTGCCGGCGAGATATTCGCCCGAGATCTTGATCACGACGCGACGATAGACCGGCTCTGCCATAGCTTGTCGCTTCCTTCATTCCGCGCAGGCATCCTCCGGCGCAACGGCGCCGGAAGATTGTCGACCGCGGTTACTTCTTGCCGCTGGCCGCCGCGACTTCGGCTGCGAAGTCGGATTCCTGCTTTTCGATTCCCTCGCCGAGAGCATAGCGCACAAACGCGGTAATCTTCACAGGCGCGCCGACCTTGCCTTCGGCTTCCTTGACGGCCTGCGCCACCGACTTGCCGGTATCGTGGATGAACGCCTGCTCCAGCAGGCAGACTTCCTTGTAATAGGTCTTCAGGCCGGACTCGACGATCTTCTCGATCACGTTCTCCGGCTTGCCCTGCTGGCGATACTTGTCGGCCAGCACGTCCTTTTCGCGCTTCACGGTTTCCGGGTCGAGGCCGGACGGATCGAGCGCCTGCGGATTGGTCGCGGCAACATGCATCGCGAGCTGGCGGCCGAGTGCCGCGAGTTCATCGGTCTTGCCGGTCGATTCGAGCGCCACCAGCACGCCCATCTTGCCGGCGTTGTCGATGACAGCGCCGTGGATGTAGCTCGCCACCACGCCATTGGCGACCTCGAGCAACGCCGCGCGTCGCAGCGACATGTTCTCGCCGATGGTGGCGATCGCATCCGAAATCGCGGTCTCGACGGTGAAGTCGCCGATCTTCGCGGCCTTGATCGTTTCGACGTCGGCGCCGACGCGAAGCGCGACCTGCGCAACCATCTTGACCAGACCCTGGAACTGTTCGTTGCGGGCGACGAAATCGGTCTCCGAATTGAGTTCGACGACGACGCCCTTGGGGCCCGAAATCATCGCGCCGATCAGGCCTTCGGCTGCGACGCGGCCGGCCTTCTTCGCGGCCTTGGACAAGCCCTTCTTGCGCAGCCAATCCTGCGCTTCCTGCATGTTGCCCGCGGTTTCGGTGAGCGCAGCCTTGCAGTCCATCATGCCTGCGCCGGTCGACTCGCGCAGTTCCTTGACCATCGCCGCAGTGATCGTTGCCATCGTTGAATGTCCTTCTTGCCTGTTAGCCGCAAGCGCGGCGCGCCTTGCGCCGTGCCGCCATCAGCTACAGGAATGCCGTAACAGGGAAATCAAACCGGTGGCCGGAAGGCCGGCCACGCGGCGTTACAATTATTCCGCTTCCGCGGTCATCGCCTTGGCCTGGGCAACCCAGCCATCGGCGCGGCTCGGAAGTCCGACCTCTTCGCCGATCTTGTGCGCGGTATCGTGGTCCAATTCGGCCAGCTGCCAATAGTGGAAGATACCGAGATCGTTGAACTTCTTCTCGATCGCACCGGACACGCCGGTGAGCTTCTTGAGGTTGTCGGCGGTGCCACGGGGGCCCGCCAGACCCTGGAAGCCGGCCGGCTGCGGAGCGGCCGGGATTTCCTCACGGACCGGCTGCGCGGAAGCGCCGATGTCGATGCCGTGGTCGCCCTGGGCGCGCGAGATGCCGTCGATGGCGGCGCGGGCCACCAGATCGCAATACAGCGAAATGGCGCGGCCGGCGTCGTCATTGCCCGGCACCACATAGGTGATGCCCTTGGGATCGGAATTGGTGTCGACGATCGCGGCGACGGGAATGTTGAGCCGCTGCGCTTCCTGGATCGCGATGTCTTCCTTGTTGGTGTCGATCACAAAGATCATGTCGGGAAGCCCGCCCATGTCCTTGATGCCGCCGAGCGAACGGTCGAGCTTGTCGCGCTCGCGCTGCAGCGTCAGCCGCTCCTTCTTGGTGTAGGCGTTGGCATCGCCGGAGTTGAGCACTTCATCGAGATGACGCAGCCGCTTGATCGAACCGGAAATGGTCTTCCAGTTGGTCAGCGTGCCGCCGAGCCAGCGCGAATTGACGAAATACTGCGCCGACCGCTTGGCGGCCTCGGCAACGCCGTCCTGCGCCTGCCGCTTGGTGCCGACGAACAGGATACGGCCGCCCTTGGCGACGGTGTCGCTGACCGCCTTCAACGCGGTGTGCAGCAACGGCACGGTCTGCGCGAGGTCGATGATGTGGATGTTGTTGCGGGCACCGAAGATGAAATCCGCCATCTTGGGATTCCAGCGGTGCGATTGGTGGCCAAAGTGAACGCCAGCTTCAAGCAGCTGACGCATAGAAAAATCGGGTAGCGCCATGGTAATACTTCTCCGGTTGGTTCCTCCGGAAGCGTGTGAGCAGACGAGCCTTATGGCCCGGCTGCCACCGGACGGCCTTTGAGAGCCATGCTTCCGTGTGAGATGGCGCGGTATATAGCCGGATTCCAGCCAGAAGCAAGGAAATACGGCCGGTTTTGTCACCGGCCGGCCCGGTCCGGGGCTGCAAATGCGGGCATTCGGGGCCCAAATCCGCCGAAAACCCCCGCGGAGACCCTATCCCGGCCGGGGCGATTGGGAACGATTCGCATTGTCGCCGGTTTCCGGCAGGCGTAACCTTCACCCAATTCGCAAGCGCCCGCATCGTGAGGCGACGACGCGAGTTCCTCCCGATGCCCGGATTGCGCGTTGCACGCGTTGCAATGGAGGAACCGTTATGACCGTCTCCCCGACCCTGCAGAACTACCTGGACCAGACCGTCACCTACGAGCTGATCCCTCATGCCCGCACCATGTCGTCGACGCGCACGGCCGAGGCTTGCCATGTGCCGGGCGACGCGCTGGCCAAAGGCGTCGTCCTTCGCCGTGAGGACGGCTACATGATGGCGATCCTTCCGGCTTCCCGCCATCTCCATTTGCCGGCCTTGAAAATGCAGCTCGGCCACAAGGTTGATCTGGCGAGCGAAGAGGAGGTCGCGAAGCTGTTTGGCGACTGCGAGCGCGGCGCCGTGCCGCCGGTTGGCGAATGCTTTGGGCTCGATGTCATCGTCGACGACAGCATCGATGGGCAGAGCGAGATCTACATGGAGGGTGGCGACCACGCCACACTGATCCGTCTCGACCGCGAGCAGTTCGCACGATTGACCGCGAAGGCCTGGCACGGCCACTTCACCACGCACGATTGAGGCCGCTCGAGCGCCGGTCGAGCGGCCTCAAACAAACACCATCGCGCGTTCGCCATTGAACAGCCGCGACCGGTTGCTCCAGGGCGTGTCGATCGCGAGGCGTCGCCGCGCTTCAGTGATGGGCTGAAACGCTCTTGACGTACCCGGACACAACGTCGCCGGACGTTGAATGGCTGATGTCACCCAGGCTGATCATGCCGACCATCCGCTTGCTCTTGTTGATCACCGGCAATCTGCGGACTTTCAGCGTCTCCATGTGATGCACCGCCTTGGCGAGGTCATCGTCCTCCCGGCAGCAGTGGATACCTTCGGTCATCACGTCGCGCGCCCTGGCCCGGCTGGCATCGAAGCCGTTGCCAGCAAGCCCTTTGCAGACGATGTCGCGATCGGTCACCATTCCGATCAGCTGATCGTCCTCCCCGATCGGAATGCAGCCGATATCATGCGCTCGCATCAGCTTTGCGATTTCGGTGACGGGCGTGTCGGGACTAACCCAGTCGACGCCCTTGTGCATCGCTTCCTTGACTTTCATGGCGGACCTCCGTTGCTGCGATTTCAGGTGGTATCCCCGTGATGCAGAACAGTTCCCCCTTGGCTCGACTATACGACGGATCGGATCGGACGGCATCGCAAAAAAATGCGATGACCACTCCGCAACGCAGGGAAAGCCCTTGCCGGCAGCACGTCCATCAAACCACGATGCCTCGCCAGCGTTAAGTGGTCAGGCCGGCGCACAGGCGGCGGCCTCAGCTCACCATGCGCTGGCGTTTTTCCCAATACGGCTTGCGCAACTCACGCTTCAGGATCTTGCCGGCGCCGGACAATGGCAGCGGGGTCTGTGTGACCTCGACACTGCGCGGGCACTTGTAACCTGCGATCAGCGTCTTGCAGAAATCCATCAACTCGTCGGGAGTTGCGCTCGCGCCAGGCTTCGGAACGACAATGGCGTGAACCTGCTCGCCCCAGCGCTCGCTCGGGATACCGATCACGGCGCATTGCGCCACCGACGGATGCTGCGCCAGAGCGTTCTCGACCTCGGCCGAATAGACATTCTCGCCGCCGGAGATGATCATGTCCTTGACGCGGTCGACCACGTAGACGAAGCCGTCCTCATCCATGTAGCCGCCGTCGCCGGTGTGCATCCAGCCGTCGATGACCGCCTTGGCGGTTTCCTCCGGCCGCTCCCAATAGCCCATCATCACATTGTCGCCGCGCACCGCGATCTCGCCGACGGTGCCCGTGGGCACCACCTTGTCATCGGCATCGACGATCCTGACCTCGCAACCCAGCGTGGGACGGCCGGCGCCGCGATGCCGCCCCTTGGCGCGGCCATCGCCGATATGCTCCTTCCAGTGCAGTATCGTCGCGATCGGCGACAATTCCGTCATGCCGTAGGCTTGCGTGAAGTGCACATTGGGGAGCGCTTTCATGGCGCGGCTGAGCACGGCATCGCTGATGACGGAAGCGCCATAGGTGATACCCGTCAGCGACGACAGGTCGTACTCGCCGAGTTTCGGATGATCGACGAACATCTGGATCATGGTCGGCACCAGCAGCACGTCGGTCACGCGATCGCGCTGCATCGCGCCGGCGACGCCGTCGGGCGTAAAGCCCTGGATGATGACGTTGGAGCCGCCGCTCAGCAGCACCGAGTACATCGCCGCCCCGTTGGCAAGGTGGAACATCGGCGCGGCGTGCAGATAGACCGTGCTGCTCGGCCACAGGCCTTCGCCGAGTGCGTTCAGCGCATTGACCATCAGATTGCCGTGGCTGAGCATCACGCCCTTGGAGCGTCCGGTGGTGCCGCCGGTATAGAAGATGCCGGCGAGATCCTCGCTTTTGCGCATCGCATCCGGCATCGGCGCGCTGCGCGCGATCAACGCCTCATACGCCTCCATGCCGGCGGGGGCGTCGCCGTCATCGGCATAGATCAGCTTGAGATCCGGGATCGCCTGAGCAAGCGTCGCGCCGACCGCAGCGAAAGCCTTGTCGACGAACAGGATGCCGGCGCGGCAGTCGCGCATGGCGTCTTCGTTCTCCAGCGGGCTCCAGCGGATGTTGAGCGGCACGATCACGGTGCCGGACCAGCCGGCCGCAAGATAAAGCTCGAGATAGCGATCGGAATTGAGCGACAGGATCGCGACACGGTCGCCGGCCTGCGCGCCAAGGGCCCGGATGCCGGCGGCAAGCCGCGCCACGCGGTCGCCGACCTCGCGCCAGTTTTTCTTGCGGTCGCCATAGACGATGGCAAGGCCGTTCGGGTTGATCTGCAGCGCGCGCCGCAGGCCGTGCGTGATGTTCATTTCCGTCCTCCCTTTGCCGGCCGGCTTTTCTTGGGTGTTGCCGGGCCGCGTTTGCTTGCCGGGGCTTTTGCCAGCCCTTCGGTGAGTTGAGCCGCGAACCGGCTGGCGACGGCTTCCGCCGACCACGCGCCGTCGCGCTGATACCAATGACCGATCCAGTTCAGTGAACCTGCGATGGCAAACGCCGTGAGTTTCGGGTCGCACGGCTTGATCGAACCGTCGGCGACGCCGTCGGCGAGGTACTTGCGAAAGGTCCGGTCGATGCGCTTCTTGGCGGCGCGGACGATCTTCTGGTTTTCCGCGGTCAGGTCGCGCGCATCGAACCGCACCAGACTGGCGCCGGAATCAGTCGTCATCTGCTCGGCATAAGCCTGGATCAGCTTGCGCAGCTTGGCGAGCGCATTGCCGCCGCCTTTGTCGATTGCAGCGATGAACTCGTCGACGATTTCCTGCCCTAACGCCCAGCATTCGAACAGGATCTCGTCCTTGCTGCGGAAATAATTGTACAGCGCCGGCTTGGTAATGTTCAGCCGCTCGGCGACATCGTTCAGCGTGACGCGGTGATAGCCCTGCTCGAGAAACAGCCGCACCGCGGTGCGCAGCACGGCTTCGCGTTTCTCGTCGCGCGCACGGCGGCGGCTCTCGAACGGCATCCATGGCGATGGATTGGTTTCGGGTGACTGCGCATCCATCCTGATTCTTGCCTGCTCTGCATTGACGGGCTCCGTCGGCCCGTATATTACCCATGGGTAAGAAAAAGTCCAATGGGTAATAAAGGGAGCACACCATGGCATCCAGCGTCTATGTTGCCGGCGTCGGCATGATCCCCTTCGTCAAACCGGGCGCGAACGCGCCCTACCCGGTGATGGGCGCGGAAGCGACCAGGCTCGCGCTGGCTGACGCCGGCGTCGGCTACGAGATGATCCAGCAGGCCTATGCCGGCTACGTCTACGGCGATTCAACCTGCGGGCAGCGCGCGCTGTACCAGGTCGGCATGACCGGCATCCCCATCATCAACGTCAACAACAATTGCTCGACCGGTTCGACCGCGCTGTTCATGGCGCGGCAGGCGATTGAATCAGGCGCGCTCGATTGCGTGCTCGCGCTCGGCTTCGAGCAGATGAAACCCGGCGCGCTCGGCGCTGTCTTCACCGACCGGCCGAGCGCGTTTGACGAGTTTGACGCCGCGGCCGACAAATTGGTCGACGCGCAAGGCGTCCCGCTGGCGCTGCGCTATTTCGGCGGCGCCGGTCTCAGCCACATGAAGAAATACGGCACGCCGCTGACCTCGTTCGCCAAGGTGCGGGCCAAGGCGAGCCGGCATGCCAAGAACAATCCGCTGGCGCTGTTCCGCAAGGAAGTCAGCGCTGACGATGTCATGAACGATCAGGTGATCTGGCCCGGCGTGATGACGCGGCTGATGGCCTGCCCGCCGACTTGCGGGGGTGCGGCGGCCGTATTGGTCTCGGAGAAATTCGCCAGCAAGCATGGCCTGCGCAAGGACGTTCGGATCGCGGCGCAGGCGATGACCACCGATACGCCCTCCACCTTCAAGGCCGGCGACATGATGCAGGTGGTGGGCTTCGACATGACGCGCGCCGCGGCGAACAAGGTCTATGAGGCCGCCGGCATCGGTCCTGACGATCTCAACGTCGTCGAACTGCATGACTGCTTCGCGCATAATGAGCTGATCACCTATGAGGCGCTGGGCCTGTGCCCCGACGGCGGCGCGGAGCGCTTCATCGACGACGGCAACAACACCTATGGCGGCAAGACCGTGACCAATCCGTCCGGCGGCCTGCTGTCCAAGGGCCATCCGCTCGGCGCCACCGGCCTCGCGCAATGCTACGAACTGACGCATCAGTTGCGCGGTTCGGCGGAAGCGCGACAGGTGGACGGCGCAAGGCGCGCCCTGCAGCACAATCTCGGCCTCGGCGGCGCCTGCGTCGTCACGCTCTACGAACGCGCCTGAGGCCCTGACATGATTGACCCCTCCCTCGTCGGCCGCAGCCTTTCGCCTGTCACCGCGCATGTCGAGCCAGGACGCCTGCGTTATTTCCGCGAGACGCTGGGCGAGACCAATCCGGTCTATGGCGATGCCCGGGCCGCGCAGGCCGCCGGCTATGCCGCGACGCCGGTGCCGCCGACCTATCTATTCTGCCTTGAGATGATGGACGCGGAACAGGCCTTCGAGTTCATCACCGTCATCGGCGTCGACATCGGGCGCCTGCTGCATGGCGAACAGCGCTTCACCTACCGCGCGCCCGTGGTGGTCGGCGACACGCTCAAGTTCCAGCCGCGCATCGTCAGCGTCGCCGACAAAAAGGGGGGCGCGATGACGCTGGTCGGCATCGAAACCAAAGTCACCAATCAGAACGGCACCCACGTCGCGGACGTCTCGCGGACCGTGGTGGTGCTCAATCCCAAAACCGCATGAGTACCGCCGTGAAAGCTCAACCCGCGATAGGCGACCGTCTCGTGCACAAGGTGTTTCCGCCAATCAGCCGCCACACGCTGGCGCTCTATTGCGGCGCCTCGGGCGACCACAATCCGATCCATGTCGACCTGGATTTCGCCAGGGCCGCCGGTTATCCTGACGTCTTCACCCACGGCATGCTGGTCATGGGCTATCTCGGCCAGGCGCTGACCGATGCGGTCCCTCCCCCGCGGCTTCGCATGTTCTCGACGCGCTTCGTCGCGATCACGCAGCTCGGTGCACGCCTGACCTGCGAGGGGCATGTTGCCGAATTCGTCGAGCATGATGGCGAGCGATGCGCGAAGCTGGCGCTGACGACCAAAGACGAGAACGGCGATCTCAAGCTCGCCGGCGAAGCCGTCATCGCACTCTGATCAGGGAAAACAAATGACCAAGCTCAAGGGAAAAGTCGCACTGATCACGGGATCGGGGCGAGGCATCGGCCGCGCGATCGCGCTGAAACTTGCCAGCGAGGGCGCGAAGGTCGTGGTCAACGATCTCGATGCAGCGCCGGGCGACGCCGTCGCCGCGGAAATCCGCAAGGGCGGCGGCGAAGCCATCGCGATCAACGGCAGTGTTTCCGAATCCGGCTTCTCCGACCGTTTCGTCGGAGCAGCCATGGAGACATTCGGCGGCCTCGACATCATCATCAACAACGCCGGTTATACCTGGGACTCGACGATCCAGAAGATGACCGACGAACAGTTCCAGGCCATGCTGGACGTCCATTTGGTCGCACCGTTCCGTCTGCTGCGTGCCGCCTCCGAGCCGATCCGGATCATGGCAAAGAAAGAGGCCGAAGCCGGCCGCGAAGTGTTTCGCAAGGTGGTCAACATCTCCTCGATTGCCGGGCTTTACGGTAACGCAGGCCAGGCCAGTTATTCGTCGGCCAAGGCTTCGCTGGTCGGGCTGACGCGCACGCTGTGCAAGGAATGGGGACGCTACAAGGTCAACGTCAATTGCGTGGCCTTCGGCCTGATCAATACCCGCCTGACCCAGCCGATCGAAACCCAGCAGAAAACCATCGACGTCGCCGGCCGTGACATCAAGGTCGGCGTCCAGCCCCAGATGCTCGACGCGATGGCGAGAATGATTCCGCTCGGACGCGGCGGCACACCGGAGGAAGCGGCGGACGCCGTCTATCTGTTCTGCAGCCCGGAATCGAACTACATCAGTGGGCAAGTCGTCGTCTGCGGTGGCGGCCTCATCATCTGACGCGAGGGATCAATGCAATATCGTTCATCCTGGATGACGGAGGAACTGGACGTCTTTCGCGACCAGTTTCGCAAGTTCCTCGCCAAGGATCTGGCGCCGCATGCGGAGAAATGGCGCGACCAGAAGATGGTCGACCGCTCCGCCTGGCGCGGGCTCGGCGAAATGGGCGCCCTGCTTCCGAGCGTGCCGGAAGCCTATGGCGGGCTGGGCGCCAGCTTCGCCTATGAAGCGGCCGTGATCGAGGATCTCGAAACCGTGGTACCCGAAGTGACGACCGGGTACTCGGTGCATAGCGCAATCGTCGCGCATTACATTTTGAACTACGGGTCCGAGGAACAGAAGCGGCGCTGGTTGCCGAAAATGGCCAGCGGCGAGTTCGTCGGCGCCATCGCCATGACCGAACCCGGCACCGGCTCCGATTTACAGGGCGTCCGCACGACGGCCCGAAAGCAAGGCAACAACTACGTCATCAACGGCCAGAAGACGTTCATTACCAACGGCCAGGCCGCCGACCTGATCATCGTGGTCGCGCGCACCGGCGAGCCCGGCGCCAAGGGTATCTCACTGATCGTGCTTGAAGCCGAAGGCAATGACGGTTTCCGCCGCGGGCGCAACCTCGACAAGATCGGCCTGCACGCATCCGACACGTCCGAATTGTTCTTCGACAATGCGGTGGCGCCGCCGGAAAACCTGCTGGGCAGCGAGGAAGGCAACGGCTTCGTGCAGTTGATGCAGCAATTGCCGCAGGAGCGCCTCTCGCTGGCCGTCGGCGCCGTGGCGTCGATGGAGCGCGCGATCAAGCTGACCGCCGACTACACCAAGGAGCGCAAGGCATTCGGCAAGCCGATCATCGAATTCCAGAATACCGCTTTCAAACTGGCGGAGCGCAAGACCGAGGCCATGATTGCACGTGTGTTCGTCGACTGGTGCGTCGAGCGCCTCGTCGCCGGTGAACTCGATACCGTGACCGCTTCCATGGCAAAATGGTGGACTTCGCAGAAGCAGGTGGAAACCGCGGACGAATGCCTGCAGCTCCACGGCGGCTACGGTTACATGGAGGAATATCCGATCGCGCGGATGTTCGTGGATGCGCGGATCCAGAAGATCTACGGCGGCACCAACGAGATCATGAAGCTGTTGATCGCGCGGTCGCTCTAACAGGAGGTCGCGACGATGCCGGACTGCCGCGGTCCGCGGCTCATCGCCCGGCTCCGAGCCGCTGCGGGCCTCAGCTGAGGCTTAGTCCGCTAATTGTAGTTCGGCGAGCGTCGTTCTCGCCGTCGGCTCGTCCAGCGCAATAAGGTCGGCCGGTCCTGTATTGTCGCTGCCGGACGTTGCAACGGACGCAACCAGAGCCCCAGCCAATCCCGCAACCATGGTCGTGCCGGTTACCGCGTCATGCCTCGCGCTCGATTTTACCAGAAAGAAATAAGTGCGGCCGGGCGCCGTGGTGAAATCTCGCCTGGACTCGCCGGGAAACATCACTTCGGTCGCAGTGAGTTGGTGCGGACCGGCCGGGAGATCGGCATAGGCGTAGGTTCCGACCACCACCTTGCCCATTGGACTGCCGTCCAGCTTCACATCACAGGCGCAAAGGGACATCGACAGCCCGTCGCGCTTTCGTTGAAGCACCACTACCCGGGACTGTCCAGGTTTTGGCGGACCGATCTTCTGCGACATCACCGCATAGTCTGTTCCGACTTTGGCCGTCATACAGCCCGACAACAGCAACGCGCCCGACAGCAAGGCAATTCCACGCTTCAACATAACGCCCCCAGCACTATCCCGGCGAGGACATAGCCGAGAACATCGTGAGGTTGCAATAGCTGTGCCGTGTTATCCGAGTGACCGGTTAATTGCCCAGCGCCTACAGCGTCTGCACGTCGACCACGCCCGACACCGCCTTGATCGCGCCGGCGATTTGCGGCGAGACCTTGAAGCGGCCGGGAAGCTTCATCTCGACCTCGGTTTCGAGGTCGATCATGATCACCAGCGAGACGTCGCCATCGGCGCCGCCCAACGGCGCGGGCGCCGGTTTCGCCGGCAGGCCCTTTGGCGCACCGGGCACGACCGGCTCCGGCATGTTCAGCCGTCGCGCGATCGAATCCAGCGGCTTGGTATCGCGAACGAAAATCCGCAGGCCCTTCTGGGTTTTGGCCGCCGCATCATCCAGCGGCTCGGCGTGCAGCACCCTCGCCCGCACGTCCTCGCCCTGCAGTTCGGCGCCGAGCTGCAGCAGCACGGCAGCCCCCGGCTCCAGCACGTCGCGATATTGCGCGAGGCCTTCGGAGAACAGCACCGCTTCGAAATGGCCCGTCGGGTCGGACAGGCCCATGATGCCCATCTTGTTGCCGGTCTTGGTCCGCCGCTCCATGCGCGAGACGACCGTGGCCGCGACCTTGCCGGCGGTCGCGCCGGTTTTGACCGCGCGCGAGAATTCCGCCCAGGACTGCACGCGCAGCCGCTTCAACACCGTGGCATAGTCATCGAGCGGATGGCCCGACAGGAAGAAGCCGATGGCGTCGTATTCGCGCCGCAGCCGCTCGGCCGGCAACCACGGTTCGATCTGCGGCAGCATGATGGTCGGAGCATCCGCGGCACCGCCGAACATGTCGTTCTGCCCGATCGTCGACGCCTCATGGCTGCGCTGGCAGGCGGCCAGAATAGCCTCGGCGCCGCCGAATACCCGCGCGCGGTTTGAATCGAGCGTGTCGAAAGCGCCGGCTGCCGCCAGGCTTTCGATGACGCGCTTGTTGATGGCGCGCGGATTAACGCGCGCGGCGAAATCGGCGAGCGAGGTGAACAGCCCTTTGCGCCGTTCCTCCACGATCAGTTCGACTGCCTGCGGGCCGACGCCCTTCAGCGCGGCCAGCGCATAATAGATGGTGTTTTCGCCAACCTCGAAGGTCGCACCCGAGCGATTGATGTTGGGCGCCTCGACCTTGATGCCGAGCCGCTGCGCCTCGGCGCGAAACTCGCTGAGCTTGTCGGTGTTGTTGAGTTCGAGCGTCATCGACGCGGCCAGGAACTCGACCGGATAATGCGCCTTCATATAGGCGGTGTGATACGACACCAGCGCGTAGGCCGCGGCGTGGCTCTTGTTGAAGCCGTAGTCGGCGAATTTTGCGAGCAGTTCGAAGATCGTATCGGCCTGCCCCTTCGGCACGCCGTTCTTGACCGCCCCGGCGACGAAGATCGCGCGCTGCTTCTCCATCTCGGCGCGGATCTTCTTGCCCATCGCCCGGCGCAGCAGGTCGGCGTCGCCGAGCGAGTAGCCGGCCATCACCTGGGCGATCTGCATCACCTGTTCCTGGTAGATGATGACGCCGAAGGTTTCCTTCAGGATCGGCTCCAGGATCGGATGGAGATATTCCGGCTCCTCGTCACCGTGCTTGCGCGCGCAATAGGTCGGGATGTTAGCCATCGGGCCGGGGCGGTAGAGCGCCACCAGCGCGATGATGTCCTCAAAGCGGTCGGGCCGCATGTCGACCAGCGCGCGCCGCATGCCCTGGCTTTCCACCTGGAACACGCCGACCACATCGCCCCTGGCCAGCATCTGGTAGCTCGGGGCGTCTTCGATCGGCAGCGTTGCGAGATCGACGTGGATATTGCGTTGCCTGAGCAGTTTGACCGCGACGTCGAGCACGGTCAGCGTCTTCAGGCCGAGAAAGTCGAACTTCACGAGGCCGGCGGGCTCGACCCATTTCATGTTGAACTGGGTCACCGGCATGTCGGATTTGGGATCGCGGTAGAGCGGCACCAGTTCGCTCAAAGGACGATCGCCGATCACAATGCCGGCGGCGTGCGTCGAAGCGTGCCGGGTCAGTCCTTCCAGGCGCTGCGCGATGTCGAAGGCGCGCGCCACGACGGGATCTTCGTCGCGGAATGCCTGCAGTTTTGGTTCGCTCTCGATCGCAGCAGCCAGCGTTACCGGGGCTGCGGGATTCTGCGGCACCAGTTTGGTCAGTTTGTCGACCTGCCCGTAAGGCATCTGCAGCACGCGGCCGACGTCGCGCAGCACGCCCCTCGCTTGCAGCGTTCCGAAGGTGATGATCTGCGCCACCTGATCGCGGCCGTAGCGCTGCTGCACGTAGTCGATGACCTCGCCGCGGCGATCCTGGCAGAAGTCGATGTCGAAGTCCGGCATCGAGACGCGCTCGGGATTGAGGAAGCGCTCGAACAGCAGGCCAAAGCGAAGCGGATCGAGGTCGGTGATGGTCAGCGCATAGGCCACCAGCGATCCCGCGCCCGAGCCGCGGCCCGGCCCGACCGGAATGTCGTTGTCCTTGGCCCATTTGATGAAGTCGGAAACGATCAGGAAGTAGCCCGCATAGTTCATGCGGTTGATGACGTCGATCTCGAACGCCAGCCGCTTCTGGTAGTCCTCCTCCGAGGTGCCCTGCGACAGGCCATGTACCGAAAGGCGCCTGGCAAGCCCCTCCTCGGCCTGACGCTTCAGTTCGGCAGCCTCTTCGCCAACTGCATCGGATCCCGATCCCGCGCCGACCGTAAAGCGCGGCAGGATCGGCTTGCGCGTCATCGGCCGGAACGAACAGCGTTCGGCGATCTCGACGGTGGAAGCTAGGGCCTCCGGAATGTCGGCGAACAGGACCGCCATCTCGGCGCGGGTCTTGAAGCGGTGATCCGGCGTCAGCTGTTCGCGGTCGGTCTCGGCGATCAGGCGGCCGCCGGCGATGCAGAGCAGCGCGTCGTGGGCTTCGTAGTCGTCAGTGCTTGCGAAATACGGCTCGTTGGTCGCGACCAGCGGCAGGCCCTTGGCATAGGCGAGATCGATCAGGCCCGATTCGACACGACGCTCCTTGTCGATGCCGTGGCGCTGCAATTCGACATAGAGGCGGTCGCCGAACAGGCTGGTCAGCCGGTCGCAGCGCGTCGCCGCCAGCGCCGAATGATCGCCGTGCAGCGCCAGCGAGATCGGCCCCTCGGGGCCCCCGGTCAGCGCGATCAGGTCCTCCGAGTGGCCTTCAAGCCATTCGAGCTTGATGTGCGGAGATTGATGAACCGGCGTCTCCTGGAACGCCCGCGAATTCAGGTGCATCAGGCTGCGGTAGCCACGCTCGCGTGCCGCCAGCAGCACGATTCGCGCAGGCGCCGTGGCCAGCGCATTGCGCGCGTTGGGATCCTGGTCGCCGAAATCGACCGCGAGTTCCAGCCCAACGATCGGCTGGATGCCATAGCCCGCCATCTTGTCGGAGAATTCCAGCGCCCCGAACATGTTGTCGGTATCGGTCAGCGCCAGCGCCGGCTGGCGGTCGGCTTTGGCAAGCTCGCCGAGCTTGGCGATCTTGATCGAACCCTTCAGCAGCGAATAGGCCGAATGAACGTGGAGATGAACGAATCCGGCGTTGGACATGTCGCTTTGCGGGCTCTTGCATCGTGGCTGGGAGCGATCGTCAGGCTCTCCGGGAAACCTTCCCGGGCGCCGACTCGCCGGCTCCAATGGTGATGCGTTGGGCTAGCGAAGTCCACGCGGAACGCTCAGCTGGCCCCCGCCATCCGGCTTTTCCCCAAGGGGCTGTCGAAGCCTGTTTTGGGGGTACGCCGGCGCCGATCCCGCTCCCACCTCAGAGCTGGGGAATCAGCTGGGCCCACACCGCAATCATCCCGACAAACAGCGTAATCGACGCCAGAGCAGCGGCTTCTTCTACAAACATCCTCAACATCGCAGGCACTCCCGATCCAAGAACATATGAGGAACATTGTTCCTTTTTTGTTCTCGGAGTCAAGCGCGCCTGACGGGTCCGTTTGAAGAACAACCCCTGTGGTTAATTCCGGGCCCCGGCCCCCGTCGCAAAGTCCATGATCGCTTGGCGAACTGGTTGGGGTCCCTAGGGCGTTTCGGGTGCCTTGCCGTTCCCGCCTTCCGTCCGAGGACGTTCAATAAGCTCGTAGGTGGGAACGTGGCCGCTATTCCACCACGACTCCAGCGCCGCCCCGCAGACCGTGCAGACCGCGTCACCCGTTTGCGGTACCAAGAACTTCTCTTCAGTACGTCTGTACTCGGCGCCGCAATTGCATTGAACAATCGTCGCCATGCCCCGAATATGCGCCCGGAACCGGGCGTTTTCCAGCCAGCAACCCTGCCACAATCAAACTGATCGACTTGGCGACTGGGTGGGGTCGCGGAGTCAGATGAGACGCCGCATCAGCTTTTCGATGTAGTCATTCACGGCATCTGCAAAGTCGCACTGAGAGCCGGGCCCGGCCGCGTCGCCGTGAGCTTTCACCACCGACCGAACACTTTCCAGGGCGTCCCTCTGCTGGGGTGCGGGCGTCACGGCGACCAACTCGTCGATGGCATTTTCGGCCAGCGGAATGGCGCTCGTCTTAGCCTCCGCAATCAGCGGGCTCAGAACCGAGGTGCATTTGTGGACGTTTTCCATACCCCAAATATGAGCCCGGCCCGGCGCGTTTGCCAGCCCTCAGGGAACGTTGCTTGTCACTGGCACGACATCCCCGCCTCCATCGGCCCCCAGAAGCCACATTCCGTGGTGGGGTGATGGGGACCGCGCGCGTGAAGTCGGCCGTTGAAAATCAGCAGGGCTGCGACGGCGAGAAGGACGGCTGAAACGATGATGGAGAATCTTATTTTCATGTCCCGAATATGCCTTCGGGAGCTGAGCAATTCCAGCCCGCGCGGCTAGGCCGTCTTCCGTCCAAAGACCGGCGAGGTCTTCTTGACCGGCTTCCAGCCGAAATAATCATGGGTACCGGACCAGGCGTGGACTTCGGTCTGGCAGACCATGCATTCGAATTTGCCCGAATGCTTGTGCTGATGCTGCTCCCTCGTCGCGGAGTAATCCATTCCGCAACCGGGGCAGGTAAATTCTTCTGTGGTCCAGATGCTGCTTGCCATTGCGCAACTATGCGCCGGCGGCGGGGCGATTCAAGTCCGCGAAGTTCCTGTAGTTAAGGGCGCGATAAATGGACTTGCGCTCTCGCGTTAACAAAAACTTCCGCAATGTCGAACCAGTGGGCCAACAAAAAAGCCCCGGGCGACGCCCGGGGCTTCAATGGTCTCGCTAGCGAGTAGCGAAATCAGTACTTAGTTAGATCAGTACTTGGCGATGACCGGGCCGCCGAACTTGTAGTTCAGGCGAGCGGTGACCAGATCGACGTCCTGGCTGACGCGATCGGTGCCGAAGAACACGCCAGCCGGCGTGGTGAAGGTGTAGGTCCGATCCTGCAGGAAGATGTGGTTGTACTCGACGCCAATCGACCAGTTCGGGGCGAAGCCGTATTCGAGGCCAGCACCGACCGTGCCACCCCAGCGGGTGTCGTCGCCGGTGGACGCAGCAAGCGCGCCAGCAACGGTGTTGATGTGGTTACGGTTCGAGGTCACAGCAGCACCGCCCTTGACGTAGAGCAGTACGTTGTTGACGGCATAGCCGACCTGACCGGTGAACAGGCCGAACGCGTCGATCTTCGAATGGTTGACGAAGCCGGGGAACAGCAGGCTGGTGTTCGAGCCCTTGAAGTCAGCCCAGTTGCCCTGCGCTTCCAAGCCGAACACCCACTGGCCGGCCTGCCAACGATAGCCAACCTGACCACCGACCGTGCCGCCGGATGCGTCATGGGAACCCTCGGGGCCAACCAGAACGTTGGGAGCGACCGCGGCCCAATCATTGCGGCTCCAACCGCCGCCACCGTTGACGCCGATGTAGAAACCACTCCAGTCATACACAGCGGCGATCATCGGCGGCGCCTTGGTGTAGGGACGCGCGGCGAGATCCGCAGCCACTGCCGGCGCAGCCGCGCCGAGCGCGATCAGACTGGCCGTTACAAGCAAAACCTTCTTCATCTTTTTTAATTCCCGTTCCAGTTGGTACAGCCCCCAAGGCCGTGGCAGCGTCATACCATTGTTCGTTTGAATTACTGTAACTTGGCTGCAACAGCGCACGCGAAACGACTTCAGCGAAAATGTAAGTTAATATTGTGTAACAGGCACTTTTCGAAACATTGTGTGCACGTTCGCCGCAGAAAAATCACAATGGAACCGCGCAGCGGTATTGCCGTGTGCGATTGTGTTGAAGAGATGGTGCGCGTGCGCGGCTAAAGATGTTCAACGATCCGTGATCGAAGCGACGAGCGCGCTCCGAGCACAACGAGATTCGAATGCGTGGAGCGATTCCAATTCCATTCATTCCAGCTCGACGACCTGGCCATCCACCAGCGACACCCGCCGGTCCATGCGGCCGGCCAATTCCATATTGTGGGTTGCGATCAGCATCGCGACCCGCGTCGCCTTCACGAGCTGCATCAGGGCGTTGAAGACGTGATCGGCGGTGTGCGGATCGAGGTTGCCGGTCGGCTCGTCCGCCAGCAGCACCCGCGGCGCATTGGCGACCGCGCGTGCGATCGCGACGCGCTGCTGCTCACCGCCGGACAGTTCGGCCGGGCGATGGGTGATGCGTTCGCCAAGACCGAGATAGGCCAGGATCTCTGTTGCGCGCTTGATCGTCTCGTTGCGCTTGAGACCACGGATCATCTGCGGCAGCATGACGTTTTCGAGCGCGGTGAATTCCGGCAGCAGCCTGTGCTGCTGGTAGACGAAGCCGATGTCGGAACGCCTGATGTGGGTGCGGTCGATGTCTGACAATTGCGAGGTCGGCACTCCCCCGACATAGACCTCGCCGTCATCGGGGCTTTCGAGCAGGCCCGCGATGTGCAGCAGCGTCGACTTGCCCGAGCCCGACGGCGCCACCAGCGCCACCGACTGCCCCGCCCACAGCGCGAGCTTGGCGCCGTTGAGAATGGTCAGCGTCGCCTCGCCCTGCGTGTACTGGCGTTTTATCTCGTGGAGATAGACCACCGGTACATCTTCCGCGCCCTCGGCCATTTTGCCCTCACTCATACCGGAGCGCGTCCACGGGATCGAGGCGCGCCGCGCGCCAGGACGGATAGAGCGTGGCCAGGAACGACAGCGTCAGCGCCATGATCACGACGGCAGAGGTCTCGCGGAAGGCGATTTCGGCCGGAAGCTTCGAGAGAAAATAGATCTCTCGCGGAAATATGTCGGTGTTGGTGAGCCACGACAGGAATGTCTGGATCGATTCGATGTTGAGGCAAATCAGCATGCCGACGAAAAAGCCGGTCAGCGTGCCGACCACGCCGATCGCGGCCCCCGTGATCAGGAATATCCGCATGATCGAGCCCCGCGAGGCGCCCATGGTGCGCAGGATCGCAATGTCCTGGCCCTTGTCCTTGACCAGCATAATCAGGCCGGAGACGATGTTGAGCGCCGCGACCAGCACGATCATGGTCAAGATCAGGAACGTCACGTTGCGTTGGACCAGCAGCGCATTGAAGAAGGTCGAGTTGCGCTGCCGCCAGTCGACCAGGAACACCGGCCGTCCGGCCGCCTCCGTCACCAGCCTGCGGAAAGCATCGATCTTGTCCGGATTGGAGGTGAAAACCTCGATCGCGGAGACATCGTCCTTGCGGTTGAAATAGACCTGCGACTCCGGCAGCGGCATGAATACGAAGCCTGAGTCATATTCCGACATGCCGATCTCGAACACGGCGGCGACCTTGTAGGGCTTGATGCGCGGCGTGGTGCCCATCGAGATCACGGCCCCCTTCGGGGCAACCAGGGTGATGCTGTCGCCGGCACGCAATGACAGCGTATCGGCGAGCCGGCGACCGATCGCGACGCCCTGCCCCTCGTCGAAGCCTTGCAGCGTGCCCTGCTTGATGTTCCCCGAGATCGAGTTGAGGTTGTTCAGGTCAGCGGCGCGCATGCCGCGCACCACCACACCCGAGGCGTTGAAGGCCGACGACGCCAGCGCCTGACCGTCAACCACCGGCGCGGCCAGCCGGACACCCTGGATCATGCTGATCCGCTCGGCGACATCCTTCCAGTCCGTCAGCGGCGATTCCAGCGGCTGAATCAAGAGGTGTCCGTTGAGGCCGAGGATCTTGTCCAGCAATTCCTTGCGAAAGCCGTTCAACACGGCCATCACGACGATCAGCGTCGCAACGCCGAGCATGATGCCAAGGAACGAAAAACCGGCGATGACGGAAATGAAGCCTTCCTTGCGGCGCGCCCGCAAGTAACGCCCGGACAACAGCCATTCGAACTGTGAAAACGGCGGGGTACGAACTGTCTCCTTCATGGTCTCACCCATCACTCGTACCGGAGCGCGTCGACGGGATCGAGGCGCGCGGCGCGCCAGGACGGATAGAGCGTGGCCAGGAACGACAGCGTCAGCGCCATGATCACCACCGCGGTGGTCTCGCCGAAATCGATCTCGGCGGGCAGCTTGGACAGGAAGTAGAGCTCCGGCGAGAACAGCTCGGTATTGGTCATCCACGACAGGAATTGCCGGATCGATTCGATGTTCAGGCAAACCAGCATGCCGACGAAAAAGCCGGTCAGCGTGCCGACCACGCCGATCGCAGCCCCCGTGATCAGGAATATCCGCATGATCGAGCCCTGCGAGGCGCCCATGGTGCGCAGGATCGCAATGTCCTGGCCCTTGTCCTTGACCAGCATGATCAGGCCGGAGACGATGTTGAGCGCCGCGACCAGCACGATCATGGTCAGGATCAGGAACATCACGTTACGTTCGACCTGCAGCGCGTTGAAGAAGGTCGAGTTGCGCTGCCGCCAGTCGACCAGGAACACCGGCCGCCCGGCCGCTTCCGTCACCAGTTTGCGGAAAGCGTCGATCTTGTCCGGATTGGAGGTGAACACCTCGATCGCGGTGACGTCGTCCTTGCGGTTGAAATAGGCCTGCGACTCCGGCAGCGGCATGAACACGAAGCTCGAATCATATTCCGACATGCCGATCTCGAACACCGCGGCGACCTTGTAGGCCTTGATGCGCGGCGTGGTGCCCATCGGGGTCACGGCCCCCTTCGGGGCAACCAAAGTGATGCTGTCGCCGGCATGCAACGACAGCGTATCGGCGAGCCGACGCCCAATGGCAACGCCCTGCCCTTCGTCAAAACCTTCCAGCGTGCCCTGCTTGATGTTCTTGGCGACCGAGGTGAGGTTGGTCAGGTCCGCGGAGCGTATGCCCCGTACCAGCACGCCCGAGGCGTTGAAGTAGGAGGACGCCAGGGCCTGGCCGTCCACGACAGGCGCGGCCAGCCGGATGCCCTGAACCTGGTTGATACGCTCGGCGACATCCTTCCAGTCCGTCAGCGGCGATTCCAGCGGCTGAATTAAGAGATGTCCGTTGAGGCCGAGGATCTTGTCCAGCAGCTCCTTGCGAAAGCCGTTCATCACGGCCATCACGATGATCAGCGTCGCAACGCCGAGCATGATGCCGAGGAACGAAAAACCGGCGATGACGGAAATGAAACCTTCCTTGCGACGCGCCCGCAGGTAACGTCCCGACAACAGCCATTCGAACTGCGAAAACGGCGGGGTTCGGACTGTCTCGTTCATGGTCTCATCCATCTTTCGATAATCCCATGATTCGGGGCCAAATGTGGCCGGGAATGGCCAAGAATACCCGCCCCCCGTGGATAATCTTTATCCCGCGATCGACCGCTTATCGTCCAACTATCCTGGCGACCGCTTCCGCCGGGCTGAGATTCTCGCGCGAGCCGTCGCTGCGCCGCTTGATCTCGAGCTTGCCCTCGGCGAGGCCCTTGGGGCCGACCAGAATCTGCCAGGGGATACCGATCAGGTCAGCGGCGGCGAATTTTGCGCCCGCGCGCTGATCGGTGTCGTCATAGAGGACATCGACGCCCTTGGCCTCGAGCTCGCGGTACAGCGCCTCGCAGGCCGCATCGGTATCGCTGGAGCCCTGCTTCAGGTTCAGGATCACGGCGGTGAACGGGGCCACCGCCTCGGGCCATTTGATGCCGGCATCGTCATGGCAGGCCTCGATGATGGCGCCGACCAGGCGCGACACGCCGACGCCGTAGGAGCCGCCATGGATCGGCACGTCGACGCCGTCGGCGCCCGCGACCATCGCCTTCATGGCGTCGGAATATTTGGTGCCGAAGTAGAAGATCTGGCCGACCTCGATGCCCCTGGTGTGCACCTTCTTGTCGGCAGGCACTTCGCTGTCGAAGCGCGCGGCATCGTGCACGTCCTCGGTCGCGGCATAGACCGAGGTCCATTGCTTGATGATCGGGGTCAGATCGCCGTCATAATCGACGTCGTCGCCCGGTATCGGCAGATTGAGCACGTCGCTGTCGCAATAGACGCCGGACTCGCCGGTCTCGGCCAGCACGATGAATTCGTGGCTGAGATCGCCGCCGATCGGGCCGGTCTCCGCGCGCATCGGGATCGCCTTCAACCCCATCCGCGCGAAGGTGCGCAGGTAAGCGACGAACATCCGGTTATAGGAGCGCCGCGCCGCGGCCTCGTCGATGTCGAACGAATAGGCATCCTTCATCAGGAATTCGCGGCCACGCATCACGCCGAAACGCGGACGCTGCTCGTCGCGGAACTTCCACTGGATGTGGTAGAGATTGAGCGGCAGGCTCTTGTAGGATTTGACGTAGGCGCGGAAGATCTCGGTGATCATTTCCTCGTTGGTCGGCCCGTACAGCAGTTCGCGCTTGTGGCGGTCGCTGATGCGCAGCATTTCCGGACCATAGGCGTCGTAGCGGCCGCTCTCGCGCCAGAGGTCGGCGAGCTGCAGCGTCGGCATCAGCAGTTCCAGGGCGCCTGCTCGGTCCTGCTCCTCACGGACGATCTGCTCGATCTTCTTCAACACCCGAAAACCCAGCGGCAGCCAGGCGTAAATGCCCGCCGCTTCCTGCCGCATCATGCCGGCACGCAGCATCAGGCGGTGCGAGACGATCTCCGCCTCTTTCGGATTCTCTTTCAGGATGGGCAGAAAAAACCGCGACAATCGCATGGGTCAACTCAGGGAATCAGGGGGACCAAAGGAAGAATGGCAGTGAAACCGGATCGGGTACGAAAATACAAGGCCGGAACACCTTAAAAAGCCGCAAGATGCGCGGATTTCCGGCCGTTTTGCGGCCGATATTGACTGCATGATTGCGGCGCGAAGAGGTCCGGGTTGTTTCCACCCGCTCCGCCCGCGTCATTGCGAGCGAAGCGAAGCAATCCATCGCGCCGCGTGCCTTATCTCAGCTCCGTCATCCCCGGACGAACGCTCTGCGTTCGCTCGGGAGGTGCGCGCTCTTGCGCGCCTCGAAGGACGACGGCCCGGCCTGTGGCCGATTCATCCTTCGAGGCTCGCTACGCTCGCACCTCAGGATGACGGGTAGATACACCTTCGCATTCTCGCGGCGCCTTGCGCCCGAGGTTTGCAGGTTACTTTCGCCCCCTAAGACAGAGGGCGCAGGGAATGCCGGATGCGCGCTGCACCCGCGGTCTCGTGTGCAAATAGTGCAAAGAAATGCGCACACGAGCATACAGGGCAGCGGAGAGCATCCGACATTCCCTGCGCAATGGCTTTACGGCTTATAGCTCGCTCTCCCCGGTGAGACGGCCTCTATTGCCACCGTCGCCTCGCAGATCGCTCCGCAAGACTTGACGCCGTTACGGGCGCCAGGACCACACGCTTTCGCCGTACGCTTCAGCCGCGACCGTCCATCGCAACTGTTACGTCCACCGCAACCCGCCCCTCGTCGTGACGACGGCCGACGCCCCTCTGAGTGGGACGGGATGGGTGAGAATGTGCCGGTGATTTGGGGTCGAAGGAAAGGAAAATATTTTTGATTTACAGAAACTTTGTACTTGACATTATTTCCGTAAATCAGAATTGATTTGCCCGTCGGGTTGTTTTGTCGCATGCTGACCGCAAGATTACGCTTGCGCGCGAGGCGACGCAGCACACCCTGTCACCGCACGTCGAAGTCGCCTTCCAGCGTGACCTTCTCGAAATCGGTCACCAGCGCGTCGATCCGCATGTGCCAACGGCCGGCGAGCGGCAACGGCACGCCGCGCACGTGCCAGGACCCATCCCGCCCGCGCGTCGCTTGACGCTCGAATGGTTCGATACCGCGCTCCGGCAGGCTCAGCGTCAGGGTTGCCTCCTTGGCCGATAGCGCGGCGAAGTCGCCGGTCAACAATTGCAGCACAAAATCGTCCGAACCCACTTTGCCCGGCGAAATCGACACCTGAGCCATCGCGCTCTCGGTGTGGATATGGATCGCCAGCGGCGCCTGCGCGGCGGCCGAGAGCACCCGCGGCGGCGGTGTGAAGCGCCAGGTCGCGACCACGGCGAGGATGCCCACCACCACGACGCATTCGATCAGGATCGAGCCGATCAATGGCCGCGTTTTCTGCGGATCGGCCGCCACGGCCGGTGTCAGGCGGTACCGGTTCAGCGCGGCGAGCCCCAGCAGGACCGCGACCAGTTTCAATTTGACCAGCAGGATAACGCCGTATCGGGTCTCGATCAGCGCGCCAACGCGCTCCAGCTGGATGATCGCCAGACCCAATCCGCTCAACACCAGAAGCCCGACGACCGGCACGGCCAGGCGCGCGAACCGTTGCAGCACCGGCACCACCGCTCCCGTCGATTGGCGCGCCAGCACCACAAGGGGCGCGAGTGCGCCGACCCAAAAGGCGATGGCAACGCCATGGACGAACATTGCGGGCGCCGTCAGCGATCTCGGTGATGCCGTTGCGGTGTGCCCGCTCGTTGCCAGCGACAGCCCGACGCCCGCCATCGCAAGAACAGTCAAAACTCTGGCGGTCGTCCCGGCGGGGCTGCGCCACGCAAACCAGGCGATGACCATCGACGCGATCGCAATCAGCAGCGACGGCCCGAGGCTGGTTCCGAGCGCGCTGCTCCATGGCGCTGATGTCGCCAGCCCGCCGAGCGGACGATCGAGCAAGTCGAGGCCCTGCAGGCCAAGCGAGGCGACCGCGCTCGCGACACCGACGGCGAGCGCGCCAGTGATCACGCGCGCACCGCCGGAGCCCTGCCCGATCCATGCGGCAAAGAACGCGCCGCCGACGCCTGCGAACAGACCGACATAAACCCCGATACGGGCCAGCCAGATCAGGATCGCAAACGCGCCGCCATTCGACTTGGCGGCGCTGGACGTCACAACGCCGATCGAAAACACCAGCGATCCCCCAACGGGATGCCCGTCCTGGGAAACCACGCGATAGCTGACGACCTGCGTCCCGCGCGGCAGATCATCAGGCAACACGATCACGACGGATTGGTCGACGGCGCGCACCGTGACGGCGCGCGTCTTGCCCGCGGCATCGATCAGGTTGACGACCGCGGGCGTGACGCTTTCGTTGAACTGCAATTGCACGGTCTTTGGCGCCTCGGCCACGACGCTGCCATCGGCAGGTTCGGCAGCTACCAGCGACGCATGCGCAAGCGCGCCCGTTGCAAGACAGAGCGCCACCAGCAGTGCCGCGACGGCTGCGATGACGCGTAACATCGAATTTACGGCTTCGAAATCAGCTTGAGGCCCGGCGCCGGTGAAGAGCCGTCATGACTATGCGCCCCGGCCCCGGCCTTCGGAATATCGATCCAGCGGCTTACCCCCTTCTCGCATTCCTGCACCACCGGAAAATACAGCGTCGTGTTCGGCTTCAGGCCACCAGTGAGAAAGGTTGCCATGACGAATTCGTCGTAGTTGTCGTCGGCGAGCTTGCCGCCGCTCCAAGACACTTCCTTGACGCCTTCGGAGAATTTGTTGCCATGATATTCGTACTCGACGGCGTATTTTCCCTTTGTCGTCTCGAGGGTCCAGCCGGCCTTCGGCATCGGCTTGACGCTGATCACGCCTTCGGGGATTTGCACCCGGATTTTGACGGTGGCCGATCCCGCACAACCATGCGGCACGGCAAATACCGCCTTGTAATAACTGCCGACGGCCGCCTCGCGCTTCTCGAGCGTGACGTGCGCGTTGGCGGAAGACGCGGCGCAGAGTGCAGCGACAGCGACTAGTAAGCCTGGCTTCGACATTTTTGGCCTCAAATGCTCATGCTGGATTGAATCGGACGCCCGCCGCATCAGGCGCGAACAGCCTGGCTCTGAATGGCGAACGCTTTCCATCGCCATTACTTCTTCATGCCGGAATGACCCGAATGATCATGCGCGGGCGCCTGGGCGCCGACGCCCTGCACGTCGAGCGACAGCGTCACCTTGCCCGCTTTTTCGAACTCAAGCGTGAGCGGCACCTTGTCGCCCTGCTTGAGCGGGCCCTTGAGATCCATCAGCATCAGGTGGTAGCCGCCCGGCGCGAGCTTTACGGTCTTGCCGGGTTCGATGGCGAGGCCCTTGTCGAGTTCCCGCATCGTCATCACGCCATTGTTGACAGCCATCTCGTGGACCTCGATCTTGCCTGAGATGTCAGCTGTGCCCTTGATGAGCCGATCCGATGTCGAGCCCTTGTTCTCGATGGTGAGGTATCCACCCGCGATCTTGGCACCGCCCGGTGTGGCGCGGCTCCAGGCCTGGGTGATGACGAGACTGCCGGCCTTGACCTCTTGGGCGTGCAAGGGAGCGGTGAATAGCGCGGCCACGAAAGCGACGCAGGCAACGGTACGAGAGAACGAATTCATCGGATTTTCCTTGGTTTTCTTTTTGCGGCTCGCGCCCGCAAACGGCGTCTCGAATCCCCCCGGCGCAACGTGCGCGCGCCGGGAGTCGCAATCAATCACCACCGCGCTTTTACGCCCGCGTACACGGCACGGCCAGTGCCGGGCTCGAACAACGGCAGGTTCGGATTTGCCCTGTCGATGATGCTGGCGGAACTGATGTAGGCCTTGTTGGCGATGTTTCGAGCCTCGATGTACATCGAATAGGTGCCACCATTGTCGACGCCCGCCTTCAACCCGAGAAGCGCATAGGCCGACGTCTTCAGGGTATTGGCGCTATCCACATAGTAGGATTCCGGTACCCATTCGACGTTGGGGCCGACATAGATTCCTGTCGGATGCTTGTAGAGCAGTTCGGCCCGCAGGTAATGACGCGGCGCGCCGGGCAACTGGTTGTTTCCGAAGACCGGATCGTTGTCGAAGCGGAAGTCATTGAAGGTGTAGGCAAGGTTCACCCAGACCTTGTCTGGCGCGCTGCCCGGGACGAACAGTCCCTTGATGACAGCTGCGCCCAAGCCGGCTTCAATCCCCTGATGGTAGGTCCGATTGGCGTTGGTCACGTTGCAATTGCCGAACGCGCTGTAGAGGCACAGCAGTTCGTCCTTGATGTCGGCGCGATAGCCGGTCAGTTCCCAGGTCAAATCCGGACGCCGCCCGCGGGTGCCGATTTCATAGGTGGTCGCACGTTGCGGCCGGATGCTGGTGAACGGGATGACCGCGACGCCCGGTACATTCGCGCTTTCGCCGAAGCTCGGCACTTCGGCGCTGCGCGAGATGTTGGCGTAGGCCTGCCAGGTCGGATCGATGTCCCACAGCAGGCCGGCTTTGGGGCTCCACAGATTGAATTCTGTTCGTCCCGATTGATTTCCATCGCTCAAGAAACGGTCGCGACGGTCGCGCGTGGCGTACAGGAACTGCGTACCGGCGACAGCCGCCACGTTCGGCAGGAAATAAAACGAGTCCTGGACATAGAGCGAGGTGTTTTGCGATTTGTCGACCGATGAGGACAGCAGCGCTCCCTTCTGTCCGGCGATATTGGCAAATTGCTGGTTGTCGATGCTGCCGTTGATGACATTGACGCCGGCGACGAGAACATTGCGGAAGCCGCCGATGTTGCGGTCATCGGTGACGCGGGCAAAGCCGCCGTAATCCTTGTAGCGATAGTCCAGCCACTGGAAGATCGGATGCATCAAATGGCGGTCGACGCCGAACACGCCGAAATCAACGACGGTGTCCTCAAAGCGGATCGTCGTCTTGTTTGCCAGCCGCACCGTATCGATGTTGCGCTGCTGGTCCATCAGGATGTTGTTCGGCGCCGCCGTCTCGGGGGACGTGAGCGCCGACTGCTTGGTGACCGTGCCGGGAATGCGCTGCCGGACCTGATTGGCGTTCACATAGAACCGCGTCTCGAAATCGGGCGAGAACTGGTAGCCGACATTACCGCTGACGCGCGTCGCACTGCCGTTGCTGTGATCGCGAAACCCGTCCGCAGCCTGCGTCGAGGCGGTCACGAAACCGTCCCAGGGTCCGTTGGCGCCGCCCGCGTTTGCCTGCAGCCGGCGAAACCCGAAAGCGCCGCCATCGACACTGACGCCGTTCACGAAAGGGTCGCGACCGCTTGGCGTGACGAAATTGATGGCCCCGCCGAGCGAGTTCGCACCGAACCGCAATGCGTTGCCGCCTTTGAACACTTCGACATATTTGTAGGCGGTCGGATCGATTTCCTGAAAATCGCCGTAGCCGTCAGCCGTATTGATCGGGATCCCGTCCATGTAGAGCTGGACGCCGCGCAGATGGAAGTTGCGCGACAGACCGGAACCGCGGATCGAGAGCCTGGAATCGTCGCCCCATTTGGGCTGCGCGAAGACGCCGGGGACATAATCGAGAACATCCTTGATCGTATTGGCGACGGTCGAATTCCGGTAGGCCTCGGCCGGAACGAGCGCGACGCCGCCCGGGGTTTGCTGAATCTCGCGGATTGCCTGTTGCACCGTGAGAACCGTCAGCGCCGGCCCCCTCGCCGGTTCGTTGGCGACCGGCGGCGCAACCGGGGCCGGATTTCGAGCACGCGACGCCCGCGCCGTGCGCGCCGCACCGCGCTGCGGAGCACGGGCTGAAACTGCCCGCTGCGGCGTCGGGGCATCCACGGTGACGGGCGGAAGCGAACTTTGCGTATTGGTTTGAGCACCCGCCGGAGCTGATGCAAAGACGGCGGCGCAAGCAAGCGCGCCCGCGGGCAAATGATAGCGAAACATGTGGTATTCCTGACACCGGCTCTAGCGGCCGGTTAATGAACTGCACCGATCAGCGCAGCCGAGGCCGCACCGATCGTTCGGATGTTCGAAAGGTCAGGAAATGGAAGGTGGCGCGCGCGCTTGCGCGTGCGAGCCGGCGCGGGAACCGAACCGCTCCGTTGTGAATTCGACCCAGACCACGCGCGCGTGCTGGCGTTCGATGACGATAGCGTCGGCGGTTTGCGGCACGTCGACCGGCGCACCGGTGTGGAGCACGCTGCAGACCGAACAGCAACCATCGTGCGCGCGATGCCCGGTCTGGTCGCTCTGGCCGGTGGAGGCATCTGCATTGCCGTGACAGATCACGGCCGCGGCGATCGGATCGGAAGCCGCGATGCTGGCCGCCCAGCACGCGCCGATCGGTGCGAAAATCTGCACCACCAGGGCGATCAGGACTATCGGTAGGAAATTTTTCAGCCGCGCGCGCATCGCAAACCCATCCGGGGTGAAGAACTAATCACCGAGAGGGTCCGAAGTCGAGATCGGGTTTCCGGTTTATCCGCTTGTGTTGCGCAAATAACCCGGCTTTTCAGATGCGTTCCAGCCGATTGAGGCGGAGATTCCGGCCCTTCGTGCCCGTTGCCGGGCACGGGTACTGCCCCTGAACCACAAGGAATAGTGGTGTAATTCCAATCATTTCGCAGATTGCTAGAATTTTGAACAATCGTTGCTGAAAATGGTGACAAGTGGAAAAAGATAGTCTACATGTGCTGGCTCAGGCTGGCCGAAAGGTTGAAGTCTGGTGGTCCAAGTCTCGGGAGGAGCCCTGACGCGCACAAGCAGCGTCGCCTCGTCAATCAAGATCAAACCCAAATTTTCGAGGTAAAAGGGTCGACACAATTTTTGAGCAGGGCTCCGTGCCCTGCTCTTTTTTTTCTGCGATCATCCTTCTTCCGCCGTTCGAAGAATCGAGATCACGTACGCCCGATGATCGCATCCTCCAATCCGATTCTGCGAAGCTTTGAGATTGCCGCCGAGCGCTGCGCGGATCTGACGCCATTGGTGTATGAGCGCCTGCACGGCGAACATCCCGAAACACAAACCATGTTCCGGACCGAGGGCAGCGAACTCGTCAAGGGCTCGATGCTGGCGCTGACGATCGATGCGATCCTGGATTTCGCAGGTCCCCGCACCGGCCACTTCCGCATGATCGAGTGCGAGATTTCCTCGCACGACGCCTACGGCACGCCGCGCGACCTGTTCATTGCATTCTTCGGTGTGATCGCCGCGACCCTGCGCGAAATCCTCGATCAGGACTGGTCGCCCGAGATCGATGCTGCATGGCGGAAATTGCTCGACGAGATCGAGCAGCTGGTCTTGCAGCGCACAAGCTAAAACGGCTTCCACTCACCTTGCTCGATCGAATCCGCAGCCCTCGGCGATGACGTGATCAGCTGACGGGTGGCGTGGGCACAACGATTGTGAGACACTGCCTGCATCCGCGGTGCGTGCAAATCGACGCCGTCGGTCATAAAAATGAAAACGAGGGAGCAAGCAATGTCAGGGACGGACAAATCCTCTACGACCAGGCGTGATCTTCTTCAGTCGGCGGCGTTCGCCGGCGCAGCGACCGCGCTGTTCGGCGGTTTGGGCGTGAGCCCCGCGCTAGCGCAGGCCGCGCGTTCCGAGAAACCGCTGAAGGCGGCGTTCTCCAACGCCGGCCTGCAGGCCACCTGGTGCGCACAGGGCAAGCAGGCCGCGGAATGGTGGGGCAAGCTGTTCAACGTCGAGGTCACCTGGTTCGACGGCCAGCTCGACGCCGTCAAGCAGCGTGCCGCGATCGACAACATGGCGTCGCAGAAATGGGATTTCGTTGCCATCCAGGCGTTCGGCATCGGCACCCTGACCCAGCCGGTGCAGAAGATGATCAGCGCCGGCACCCCGGTCATCGACATGGACACGCTGATCGCACCGCTCGACCAGATCAACGTCCACTCCTTCCTCGCCCCCGACAATGAATTCATGGGCGCCTCGGTGACGCAGGCGCTGTGCAATGCCATGGGCGGCAAGGGCAAGATCATCATGACCCAGGGCGCCCTCGGCCACACCGGCGCGCAAGGCCGCGCCAAGGGTTTCAATACGGTCGTCAAGCAATTCCCGAACATCGAGGTGCTCGACACCCAGCCGGCGGATTGGGACGTGTCAAAGACGGCGCGTCTGTGGGAAACCTATCTGACAAAATACCCGCAGATCGACGCCGCCTTCTTCCACAATGACGACATGGCGCTCGCCGCCTACAACATCATGAAGGCGCGCAACCGCACCAACATCCTGATCGGCGGCGTCGACGCCATGCCGCCGGCGATCCAGGCGGTCAGCGAAGGCCGGATGTTCGCAACCGTCCGCAATCCTTCGTGCCGCATCCATGGCGGCGCCATCGTCGCCGGTGTCGCCGCGGTGACCGGGGGCGAAAAGAGCGGCCAGGGCATTCCGAAGCACGTGATAACGGACGGCCCGGTCGTGACCAAGGCCAACGCCGCGGGCATGCAGTGGATGGAGAATCATTTCCTGATCTGAAGCCTGATGATTCCGCAACGCGCACCCATCCTCGAACTGCGAGGGATCACCAAAGCCTTCGGCGGCGTCGAGGCGCTTCGCGGGGTCGATTTTGCGCTGTTCGCCGGCGAGATCCATGGTCTCGTCGGCGAAAACGGCGCGGGAAAAAGCACGCTGATGAAGATCATCGCCGGCGTGCATGCGGAGTTCTCCGGCCGTTCTATTCTGGACGGGAAGGACACCCGCTTCCGTTCGACCCGCGATGCGCATGCGGCCGGCATCGCCATGGTCCATCAGGAGCTGAGCGTCGCCCCCGACCTGTCGGTGGCCGAAAACGTCTTTCTCGGCACCCAGCCAACCAACCGCTTCGGCCTCGTACAGTGGCGGCGCATGGCGCGCGAGGCCGGCGAACAGCTCGCCAAATTCGGCATCGACGTCGATCCGATGTCGCGGCTCGGCGATCTGCCGATCGGCATGCAGCAGCTGATCGAGATCGCCCGCGTCCTGTTCTCGGGCGCCCGCATCGTCATTCTCGACGAGCCGACCTCCGCCCTCTCGCCGCCCGAGGTCGAGCGTCTGTTTGCGACGCTGCGGCGGCTGCGCGACGAGGGTTGCGCCATCGTCTTCATCTCGCATTTCATCGAGGACATTTTGCGCGTCTCCGACACCGTGACGGTGTTCCGCAACGGCCGGAAAGTCGCCGAGACAGAAGCGGCCGCGACCAGCAAGGCGGCACTGATCGAGGCCATGATCGGCAAGGGCAGCGAGGCGCTGGGCGAGACCTATACCGACGACATCATGCTGCCGCCGCCAACCGATCGTCCGGCGGTGCTGAAGGCGGACGAGCTCACGCTCGCCCGCAGCCTGCAGGACGTCTCGTTCGAGGCGCGCGGCGGCGAGGTCCTCGGCATCTACGGCTTTATGGGCTGCGGGCAGCTCGAGCTGGCGCGAATTCTATTTGGCAAGATCAAGCCCGACCGCGGCACGCTGATCGTGGGCGGCGAACCCAAATCCTTCGCCAGCACGGCGGCGGCGCGGCGCGCCGGCGTCGCCTTCGTTCCCGAGAGTCGTCGCGCCATGCTGTTCCACCAGGAGCCGGTCTACAAGAACATCTCGATCAGCGTGCTGGGCCGGATTTCGGCGCTGCTGCTCAAGCCCGCACGCGAGCGGTCGATCGCCGCGCGCCAGGTCGAGCAGTTGCAGATCAGGCCCGCGGCCGTCGAACTCGAACTCGGCATGCTGTCCGGCGGCAATCAGCAGAAGGTGGCGCTGGCGAAATGGCTGAGCTATCCGCCGCGCCTTTTGGTGCTGTGCGAGCCGACGCGCGGCATGGACGTCGGCGCCAAGAACGACGTCGTCAACATCGTCAGGGATCTGCGCGCCAAGGGACTGGCCGTGATCGTGCTTTCGACCGAACCGGAGACGGTGCTGTCGCTGGCCGACCGCATCATCGTCCTCAAGCGCGGCGCGGTGGTGCGCGAATTCGCCCATGAGATGGTCAGCAAGGACCGCCTGCTGCAAGCGGCTTGAGGAGAACTTTGAATGGCGAGCAGTGAAAGCGCGACAGTCCCGGCGGATCGCAAGCGGCCGCGCAGCGTCGGCAGGTTCCTGCGCTCGCAGATGCGCAACATCGCGCCGTTCCTGACGCTGATCTGCCTGACCGGGTTTTTTGCCGCCGCCAGCCCGTCGTTTGCGACGCTCGACAATTTCGGCAACATCCTGACCCAGGTATCGGTGACCGGCATCATCGCCGTCGGCCTCACCTTCGTGATCCTGTGCGCCGAGATCGACCTGTCGATCGCCAGCATCGCCAACGTCACCGGCATCGCGGTCGCCTATTTCACCCTGCAGGACTCCTACGTGAACATCGCCAACGTCCCGATGCCCGGCTGGGCCGCGGTCATGCTGGCGCTCGCGCTCTGCGCCCTGCTCGGTGTCGTCAACGCGTTCGGGCTCACCGTGATCGGCATTCCCTCCTTCATCATGACGCTGGCGATGATGCAGATCGCCGCGGGCATTTCCGCGCTGCTGGTGCGCGGCCAGATCGCCTACAAGGTGCCCGACGTGATCACGACGCTCGGATCGGGATCGATCGGCGGTATACCCTGCATCGTGATCGTGGCCGCGCTGATGCTGCTCGGCGGCCATCTGGTGCTGACCTACACCCGCTTCGGCCGCTACGTGTACATGGTCGGCGGCAACCGCGAGGCGGCGGAATATTCCGGGCTCAACGTCAAGCTCATCCTCGGCAGCGCGATGGTGATCGCGGCGGTCTGCTCGGGGATCGGCGGCATGCTCGGCGTCGCCCATTTCGGCAGCGCGCAGCAGAACGAGTTCGACACCTACCTGCTCGACTCGATCGCCGCCGTCGTGGTCGGCGGCACCAGCCTGTTCGGCGGCCGCGGCGGCATCGGCAACACCATCGTCGGCCTGTTCGTGCTCGGCGTCCTCAACAACGGCCTCGACCACGTCAACATCGACAGCTTCCTGAAGATCCTGATCCGCGGCCTGATCCTGCTCGCAGCGCTGGTGATCAACGTCTATGCGCAGCGGCTGCGGGAAAGGTCGGTTGATTGAAGGCAGCGTTCCAGGCCGTGAACCCATAGATCTGCCGAGGGCGCACATTTGCCAGAGTCCGCATTGCGTCGATGGATCGACATCGTCTGCGCGGACTGACATGTCCGCCAGGTGCGAATAACGGAAGTGACGCCTACCTTACGTTGTCGTAAAGTCTAGATTGCTCTGCGCTTGGTGCTGGGCACTGGACGGAACATGCGCAACTTGCTGATGATATTTGTGGCGGTATTGATGAACGGGATGCACGGCGCTCAGGCCCAGTCACTCACCGTCGACCCCGAGTCGATCGTCCCGCTGCCAGAGAAGTTCGACATGGAGACACCGGCACCCGACGTGCCGCCTGAGATTGCCCGCTTTCAGGGCGCATGGATTGGCACTTGGCACGACGACAGGCATATCCTCGTAGTCGAGCGCGTCAAACCTGACGGACATGCGAACGTCATTTTCGCGCAGTCGGACTCCGCCTTTTACGGCATGAATCGAGAATGGTGGCGCGACGAGGCGACGATCGTCGACGGCGTGCTGACGATGACAGGATTTCGTACCTTCCGTTACGCCTTCGACGGTCCGGACCGGCTGTACGTGACTGCAACGCTGAAGTCGGGCGGCGTTACCTCTGGAGCAATGGTCCGTACCGACGCGGCTCGCTTGGCCGCGGGGCAACGGCCCGGCGATTGGCCATGGCCCGGCGAGCGGGTGTGGATTCCGCACCTCATCGTTCGGACGCCCGATGGCGCACGGCCGATCATGTTGGAGGCGACGTTCTACCCGCCGACCGGCCCTGGCCCGGCGCCCCTTGCGATCTTCACCCACGGGTCCGATGTAGGCCGGAATCAGCTAAGGACCTGGTCGTTCTCAACCGAGGCGCATTGGCTTCGCGACAATGGTTTTGCCGTGCTGGCGCTGATGCGCCGAGGACGTGGCAGATCCGAAGGGATCAACGGCGAGGAAGACTTCGGACGCGCTAACGACGGCAGCCTCGTCGATGTCTCGACGGGCGTCGCACAAGCCGTTGAGGACCTCGAGTCGGCGATTGCCTACGGCCGCACGTTGCCCGGCGTTCGGCCAGGACCGGTGCTGGTCGCTGGCCAATCGCGCGGCGGCTTTCTCGCCATGCACTATGCCGGCCTCAAGCCCGGAGAGGTGATGGCCGTGGTGAATTTCACTGGTGGCTGGTACCCCTACGGGCCGGTGACCACGCCGTATTATGCGAAGGCAGGCCGCGGTGCTGCGGAGAAGGTTCCGCAGCTCTGGCTTTATGCCGACAGCGACAAACTCTACCCCGAAGCCCTGATCCGCGAATACTACCAAGCGTTCACCGCAACTGGGGGCCGTGCGCGCTTTGAACTTCTCCACGACGTTCCTGGTGACGGCCATCTGCTGCGACTTTATCCCAGCCGATGGCGACCGATCGCGGACGAATTCTTGGCTTCGCTCAGTCGCCAGCGCCCCTGACGGGCCCAATCCAGAGTTCGGTCGATGTCTGAAACGGGTCAATTGCGCCACTCTTACGGCTGTCTGATGGCGGTGCAAACCTGGTCGAGGGCTTTCGCCGAGTTGATATCTTTGTCGATCATGTCTTGAAGGACGCCGCCTATTCGGGAATGCCGGCCTTGATCAAGCCCTCCGCGAACACCTCGCAATGGGCGAAGCCGCGCAGATTGTTGCGCAGCACGCCCACCCTCAGCGGTGGCCCGACCTTGTTGCGGCGGACGGTGAATTCCTCCGCCTCTTCGATCAAGCCGAGATGCCCGCAGCAGCTGATGAGCGCATTGTAGTGCCCGGCGAATTCGGCATCGGCGGCGACCGATGCCCGGACATATGGCAGCGCCTCCGCAAAGCGCCGCGCCGCGAGCAACGCCAAACCGTGGATCGTGGTGTAAAGGCCGGCAAAGGAATCCAATGGGCTCATGCGAAGCGCTTTTGCAGTTTCGGCGATCGCATCATCGAAGCGACCCGCGCGCAACAACGCCCAGCCATAAGCCGTGCGCGCGAGCGCGAAGCTGGGATTGAGGTTGAGGGCGGCCTGGTGCTCGGCCAGCGCGCGCTGGTGTTGGCAGGAGGTGCTCAAGTTGAGGCCGACGGTCATGTGGGCCCACGGCTCGCTCTGGTCGAGGCGCAACGCCTCCTGGGCGTGCAAGGCGCTCTGCCTGTAGCCCTCGGAGCGGTCTTCAACGTAATAGTAGAGCGTGGCCCACCAGATCGCCCAGCTGAGTGTGGCGTGCGCTCGCGCATAGTTCGGGTCGATCTCTATGGCGCGGCGCAGCAAGCGTTGCGCCTCTTCGTTGTGCTTGCGGCCAAACTTGTTAATGAGGTCGATGGCGCGGACCACGGGTCCCCAGACATCGACGCTTTCAGGCGGCTGTCGGGTGGCACGATAGCCCTCCTGGGCGTAGAGGTGCGGCTCGATCGCGGCAACGATGTTTTCCGTGATCTCGTCCTGGACCGTGAAGATGTCGTGCAGTTCACGATCGTATTTCTCCGCCCAGATGTGCTTGGCCGTCTCGCCATCGATGAGCTGGCCCGTGATGCGGATGCGCTGGCCAGCCGTGCGTACGCTGCCCTCCAGGGCGTAGCGCACGCCCAGATCGCGGGCGATTGTCCTCACATCGACGGCTTTGTCTTTGTAGACAAAGGCCGAGTTGCGGGCGATGACGAAGAGCCAGCGAAGCCGGGACAGCGCTGTGGTGAGGTCCTCGGTGACGCCGTCCGCGAAGTACGCGCGCTCCGGATCGTCGCTGAGGTTCGTGAAAGGCAGGACCACGATGGACGGCCTGTCCGGCAATGGAAGAGTTGGCGGAGCCGACGCGGCAGCGGCCAAGCCGACGTTGACCCGAAATACCTGCAACGGGTCAGCGATGTTTTTCAAACGCTGCTCACCCATATCAGCGTACTGGGCGGCGATCTTACCCTTGACCTGTTCGTATGCGGAACGCGACAAGCAGATTCCGCCGGGTTCAGCAATTCCTTCGAGTCGCGCTGCGATATTGACACCATCGCCCAGAATGTCATCGCCCTCGACCAGCACCTCGCCGAGATTGATGCCGATGCGGTACAGCACGCGCTGTTCCGCGATCAGCTTGGCGTTGCGTCGGACCATTAGCTTCTGCATTTTGATAGCGCATTCGACCGCTGCCACCACCGATGGGAACTCAATGAGCACGCCGTCGCCCATGGTCTTGAAAATCCGTCCGTCGTGCTTTCCGACGATCGGCCGCATTGCCGCTAGATGGTCACGCAAGCGGCGCGCTGTCCCTGCCTCGTCCAAGCCCATGAGTCGGCTGTAACCAGCCACATCGGCGGCAAGGATCGCTGCAAGCCTGCGTTCGACCCGCTGCTGTGCCATGGACTGCTCTCCAGGCTACGGCTTGCGGCAACTGTACCACAATGAGCGCACGGCTATCACCACGGGGGCGATATCTGGTTCTGCCGCCGCCTTTTGCAGGTATGTCTGTTATGGGTCATTCGCAACCGCGTCGAGCAAGTCCGCAATCCGCTGAAAGCGGAAGTAGACCACATCCGAACCAGCACCCATCGAAATTCGGCCGCCAGTCGCGCATTTCTCGTGCCGCTTCGTCACATCGCCGATCGTGGGGAATGAGGACGATCCCACCATCATGGCACGCGCCAGCCTTAGGCTTCGCGCTTCGCAGACGGCGCGACGCTTCGGATCCTCGATCAGTTCGAGGCGATCAGAAGCAGACATCGCAGCGGCCTTAAGTGAGCGGTCAGCGCTCTCTTGGCCAGCATGTCGATGGCGGGTCATCGGTAGATATTTTTTCAACCCTAGGTAGCGCAATTCGGAATGTATGGTACCGTGCACTTATCGGAACGGCATTTCCGTTCCGGATTTGGAAGGACATGTCATGAGATTGTCGTCAAGCCTTGTCGCGCCCTCAGCTGTCGCTATCCTATCAACTGCATTGTTGTGCGGCCTGAGCGGTACGGCAATGTCGCAAACCGCAACGGGCTCAACCACCCCGCTTCCTGCCGTCACGGTCGACGCGCCGAAGCAGGTGGCAAGGCCGCTTCGGCCGGCGGTAAGGTCACAAAGGCCCGCTCGGGTGGCACACACGGTTGCATCTCCCCGGAGATCGCCAGCCGCGGCAATACGATCGACTTCGCCAGGTGCCATACTGGCGGGGCCAGGTACAACCATGGAGAAGCTTGCCGCGTTCGAGAAAATCTCCAACAATTGCAACGATGGTTGCCAAACAAGTTTCAAGTACGGCAACCAACCCTGGAATGGATGCTCGGTGTCCGGGGGGGTCCGCCTCCTTTTTCGCCAACGTGCAGAAACGTACACACAACTACAAAACCTATGCTGAGTGCCAGAACAGCCGACTGTTTTTGGGTGGGAGCAACGCTGGCGCCTGGTGGTATTGCAGCAGCCTGCTCGCCGGAGGGAAGTTGGCCGGGGAGAAGCCTCAGGTCGCCGAACTCAAGCGATCAGGACGTCGCTAGTTCATAACTGCCCGCTGGCTGCGCAAGTCCGGCCATGTCCGCAATCCGCCGAAAGCGGACGTAGATCATGCTTGGCCAGCCGTTCGTCCTTACTCCCTGAAATCCGGCTGCCAGTCGCGCACTTCCCGCGCCGCCCGGGTGACGGCGCCGATGGACGCAAACGACACCGGGTCCAGCAGCATCGCCCGCGCCAGACGCAGGCTTCCCGCTTCGCAGACGGCGCGGCGCTTCGGATCCTCGATCAGTTCGAAGTCGATATTGTGCGCGAGACCAAGGATGCGGCGGATGATCTTCGCTGCGGCAAACCCGACGGTGTCGGCAAACAGCTTCGCCATATAGGCCTGCCGCTCGGCCTCGAGGCGCGCCGTCCCGCCTGGTCCGGCAAACAGCGATATGGGATAGGCGTCGCCCTTCGCTTCCGTGCGCCAGAGTTCGACGAACTTGCGCGCGAATTCCGTCCATACGCCTTCGACCGTCTCCAGCAGCCATGTCTCGAAGGCGCGCCGATCGCCGGGCGACGTTTCGTGGCCGCTGGAGGCCAGATAGCCCATCAGGAGATTTGCGATCACGGCGCCGATATCGAAGCCCATCGGCCCATAGAATGCGAACTCGGGATCGATCACCCGCGTTTCGCGCTGCGTCACCATGATCGAGCCGGTATGAAGATCGCCGTGGATCAGCGCCTCCGGCGAGGCCATGAACTTCAGCTTGAGCCTGCTGATCGCGACATGAATATCCAAGTCTTCGCGAAAGCGCGCCGCGGTCGTATCCAGCCAGGGTGAGGTCCAGCGGTTCTGTTCGGCGACGCGGTAGGGATCGGTGAAGATCAGGTCCTCGGTGATCTTGCACAGCGCATGATTGCCGGCGAAGGCGGCAATGCCCTCCTTCTTTTCGGCGGCGGGGACCGCGAGATCGGAGCTGAAGAACAGCGTTCGCGCCAAAAACGTCGTGATGTCTTCGACAAAACGCGGATAAGTCGTCCCGGCCACCAGCCCCTTGCGCATGATGATATGCGGCTCAAGAAACTCCATCGCGATCAGGGCAAGCACCTCATCGTGGTGGAGCACCGCCGGCACCAGGGCGGGCGCCAGCCGGGCCTGATGGGTGAGCGCCAGATGTTCATAATGCGAGCGCGACAGCGGCAGCGGCCAGCTCTCGCCGACCAGGCGCACATAGGGCAGCGCCTGCTTGACGGCGATGCTGCCAGCCCCGCCGCGCACGATGAAGACAAGGTTGAGATTGCCGTCGCCGACCTCGCTGATCGACCAGGTTGCCGGCGCACCGCCAAGCTGGCTTGCGATCGCGGGAAGCTGCGCGAGATAGTCGCGCAGATCGGCCTCTCGCAGAATTCGGTATTGGTCCGGCCGAGGGGTATCCAACACTCGCTCTTGTGCGGTCATCGGTCGTCGCCTCCGGTTGTTGGCGCCTGAGCTTCGGTTTCACTCCCGCTCGAGGAAGTTGGAGCCGATGTCGGCCTTTTTCTTGATCGGATCGTAGTCGCAGTAGACGCTGTCGGCGACCAGCGTGTAGCTCGCGATGATCGTGTCCTTGTTGAGCTTGACCGAATTCAGGCCGATCGCCGCGGTCTGTTTGCCGCCGTTCCATTTGAACGGCGTCGAGCTCTGCGCCTTCTCGCAGGCCACGACCGCGTCGGGAAAGACCGCCTGTTCGACGAAGGCTTTCACCGTTCGAAGCTGGTTCAGCGTCTTCCAGTTCATGTAGAACGACCCGCCAAGGCCGGCGGCGAGCAGGATCACCAGAGCGATCATGATGCGTTGAAAAGTCATTTCTGTTCTCCCGGCAAGCTAGTGCCTGGCCTCGCCGCGCCGCATGTGTGCATTGAGGTACTCAAATTGCCCCTAGAACGGCGTCCCCATCAGCTTGGCCAGCCGCTCGATATTAAAGAATCCCTGATAATAGGCCCACATCGCGATGGCGAAAATGACCGCCGATATGATCGTGGTCCAGATCAGCTTGCCACCCATCCGCGCCAGGACCGGCGCGCCGGGATCGGTGCCGGGGGCGCCCTCGCCGTCCTCGTGCTGGCTGCGCACGCCGAACGGCAGCGTCACGAACAGCACGACCCACCACAACACGAAGTAGATCGCGAACATCGTCGAGATGTTGTAGGCCATCAGATCATGCTCCGATTTGATCGGATCATGATCTGATGCTCACATTTGAGCATGATCTCCGCGCAAACGCGTTCCGCGTTTGTCGCGAGGGAAAACCGGTGTCCACTTTTCCGGATCATGCTGTTTCAGGCCTGTTCGATTTCGACGAGCGCGCCGGAAAAATCCTTCGGATGAAAAAACAGCACCGGCTTGCCGTGCGCGCCGATCTTGGGCACGCCGTCGCCGAGCACGCGCGCGCCCTCGCTGATCAGCTTGTCGCGCGCCGCGATGATGTCGGGCACGTCGTAGCAGATATGATGGATGCCGCCGTCGGCGTTGCGCTCGACGAATTTGGCGATCGGTGACGCGTCGCCGAGCGGCTGGATGAACTCGATCTTGGTGTTCGGCAGCGTCACGAACACGGTGATGACGCCATGCTCCGGCAGCGGCACCGCGCCGGAGATTTCGGCGCCGAATGCGCCACCATAAATCCTGGCCGCCTTCTCGGCGTCCTTGACCGCGATCGCGACATGATTGAGCCGACCCAGCATCGTAGCTCCTCCCTTATTGCCCAGTTCCGCGGAACACGCGCTAGATCGTCAGCACATGCACGAGACAGATCGGCTTCTTGCCCCAATGTTCGTTCAGCACGGCACGTACCGCACGGCGCACCGATTCCGCGGTCGCATCCGCATCGCGCCGCCGCGCCCGCGGCAGGCCTTCCACGGTCGATACCACCACATCGAACACGATATCGTCGAGGGGTTCGCCGGCCGTATTCTTCTCGGGGATGCCGACCAGATCGACCTCGGGATCGTCGGCCAACTCGCCCTTGTCGGTCATCGCGATCGCCACGAAGGCACAGCCGGCAAATCCCATCCGTCGCCGCTCCACCACGGCGCGCGATTTGGAATCTTCCAGGATGGTGCCATCCTTGTAGATCCGGCCCGAAGGCAGTTGGTCGATGATGCCGGGGTCGCCGGGGCCGAGCTTGACCAGGTCGCCATTCTTGCAAATCAGGACCTTCGGCACGCCAGCGGTACGCGCCAGCTTGGCATGCTCGGACAGATGCAGCGCTTCGCCATGCACGGGGATCAGGAGCTGCGGACGCACCCAGGAGATCATGTCGCGCAGTTCGTCGCGGCGCGGATGGCCGGAGACATGGACCAGATCGGTGCGGTCGGTGATGACCTCGATGCCCTGCGTGACCAGGCCGTTGATGATGCTGCCGACCGCCTTCTCGTTGCCGGGAATGGTGCGCGAGGAGAAGATCACGCAGTCCCCCTTGTTCAGGGTTACCTGCGGATGGTCGTCATTGGCGATGCGCGCCAACGCCGCGCGCGGCTCGCCCTGGCTTCCCGTGCACAGCGCCAGCACCTTGTCGGGCGGGAAATGGCCGTAAAGATCCGCGCCGCGGAAATTCTGCACGCCGTCAAGATAGCCGGTTTCGCGCGCGACCTGCACCACGCGTTCCATGGCACGCCCGACCACAACGACCTCGCGGTCGGCGGCCTTGGCAGCGTCGGCGACCGCCTTCAGGCGCGCGACGTTGGAGGCGAAGGTGGTGACGGCGACCCGGCCCTTGGCGGCCTTTACCAATTTCGTAATGGTGGCGGCGACCTCGGTTTCCGAGGGCGAGCGCCCTTCCCGCACCGCATTGGTGGAATCCCCGACCAGCGCCAGCACGCCCTCGTCGCCCAGTTGGCGCAGGCGCCGCTCGTCGGTCGGCAGGCCGATGATCGGCGTCGGATCGATCTTCCAGTCGCCGGTGTGCAGCACGGTGCCGACCGAGGTGTGGATCGCCAGCGCGTGCGATTCCGGAATCGAATGCGCAACCGGGATAAATTCGACGTTGAACGGGCCGAGATGGACACGCCCGCCTGAAGGCACCACCGTGACCGGGATTTTCGGCGGATTGCGCTCGGCCGCCAGTTTGGCCTCGAACAGCGCGGCGCTGAACTTGGTCGCGTAGATCTTGCACTGCAGCTTCGGCCAGAGATCGATGATGGCGCCGAAATGATCCTCGTGGGCGTGCGTCAGCACCAGCCCCATCAGGTTCTTGCGTTCCTTCTCCAGGAAGCGGATGTCGGGCATGATCAGGTCGATACCCGGCAAATGCTCCTCGTCGCCAAAGGAGACGCCGAGATCGACCGCGAGCCAGGACCGCTGGTGGCGGTTGCCGAGCCCGTAGATCGACAGGTTCATGCCGATCTCGCCGACGCCGCCGAGCGGCGCAAAGGTCAGTTCATCTGGTTTAGCCATATCAGGCAGCTCCCACGGAGGCCGCCGAGCCAAAATAAACCTCGCCCGCGGCGATCGGGAGGTGTTTGCCTTCTGCGGTCCGGACGATCAGGCAGCCGCTTTCATCTATCGTGTCGAACGTGCCAGCGATAGTCGCAGTTCCGGTCTGGATGGCGACCGGCTCTCCGAGGCCGGCGGCGCGCGCCAGCCACAGCCGGCGGATTTCAGCAAAACCGCGACCATTGTCCCAGATGCCGCGGAATTCGACCCAGGCGTCCGACAGCACGGCGAACAGTTCCTCGGCGCCGACATGGACACCTAGCGCCGCCAGCGAAATGGCCGGCGTCGGCGTGCCCGTGGGGGCTGCGACCACATTGGTACCGATCCCGACCACGACGGCCAGCCGGTTGCCCGCGACAGCTTCGGCTTCGAGTGAAATACCGACCAGCTTCTGCTTCTCGACCAGTACGTCGTTCGGCCATTTCAGCTGGAATTTCAATGGGTCAGAGCCGGCCCTTCGCAGATTGGCCTCGATGCTCACCTGCTGCAGGGCGCTTGCGATCGCGAGCCCGGCGGCAAAGCCCAATGTCGCGGCAGTCGCGGGCGGGACGTCGATGATCTCGATAACACTGCTGGCAAGGTTGCCGCGCGGCGCGATCCAGGCGCGCTGGCGCCGTCCCTTTCCTGCCGTCTGCTCTGTCGTGACGAACCAAGTCGAGCCGGGCTCACCACTGCGGGCGTGCGCCATGGCCTCGGTATTGGTCGAGCCGACCTGGTCAAAGGCGGCGAGACGGTAACCCGCCGATAAGGCCCGGGAACCGAGCGCGAAGGTCATTTCAAATTTCTGCGCATGATCTTCTCCGAAAACCGGTTTCCACTTTTCGGGATCATGCGCGCTAGAACAGCGACTTCGCCGCGGCCGCGGCCACGCTGACCAGCAGCCCCGGATAGACGAAGAAGAAGATCGTGAAGACGCCGGTGATCGCCAGCACCACGCGCAGCTCGGTGCGCATCGGATCGAGCTGGCCTTCCGGCTCGTCGAAATACATCACCTTGATGATGCTGAGATAGTAGAACGCGCCCACGACGCTGGCGAGCACGCCGACCACGGCGAGCGTGAACAGGCCTGCCTTGATCGCGGCGACGAAGACGTACCATTTGGCAAAGAAGCCCGCGAGCGGCGGAATGCCGGCCAGCGAGAACAGCAGCATCGCAAAGAAGAAGGCGAGCAGCGGATTGGTGCGCGACAGGCCGGCAAAGTCGCTGATCTGCTCCATCGGCTGGCCGTTGCGCTTCATCGTCAGGATGACCGAGAAAGTGCCGAGGGTCATCGCGACATAGATCGCGATATAGACCAGCACGCCCTGCGCGCCCTCGACGGTGCCGGACGCGAGCCCGACCAGCGCAAAACCCATGTGGCCGATCGAGGAATAGGCCATTAGGCGCTTGATGTTCTTCTGCCCGATGGCGGCGAACGAGCCCAGCACCATCGAGGCGATCGCGACGAACACGATGATCTGCTGCCATTGCGAGACGATGCCCGGGAATGCCGTCAGCGCCACGCGCGTAAACACCGCCAATGCCGCCACCTTCGGCGCGGAGGCAAAGAACGCGGTCACGGGCGTCGGGGCGCCCTCATAGACGTCGGGCGTCCACATGTGGAACGGCACGGCGGACACCTTGAAGCAGAGGCCGGCGAGCAGGAACACCAGCCCGAACACGAGCCCGATATTGCCGGTTTTCGCAGCCGCCGCGATGCCGGCGAAGCTGACGGTGCCGGTAAAGCCGTAGACCAGCGAGGCGCCGTACAGCAGCATGCCCGACGACAGCGCGCCGAGCACAAAATACTTGAGGCCGGCTTCGGTGGACTTGGCGTTGTCGCGGTTGCTGGCGGCGACCACGTAGAGCGCCAGCGACATCAGTTCGAGCCCGAGATAGAGCATGATCAGGTCGCCGGCCGAGATCAGCACCATCATGCCGAGGGTCGAGAGCAGCACCAGGATCGAAAATTCGAAGGTCCGCCGCGACGGATCGGAGAGGAATTCGGTCGACAGGATCAGGGTTGCGCCCGAGCCGATCAGCGCCAGAATTTTGAGGAAACGCGCGAAATCGTCGACGATGAAGCTGCCGCCGAAGGTCGTGAGCTTGCCGGCCGGCAACATCAGCTCCAGCGCGCCGGTCACCACCAGCAGGCATATCGCAAGGGTGGTGACGAGGCGGGTCGTCCCCTCGCCGCCGCGATAGGCGCCGAGCATCAGCAGCGCCATGGCACCCGCGGCCAGCACCAGCTCCGGCAACACCGGCAGCAACTGATAACCTGCACTTTGGAAGCTCATGGAGGCGGCCTTACTGGATCAACGCGGCTGCCTTCACGGCAGTCACGGCGGTGTTGTAATTGTTGACGAGTTGCTGAACCGAGGCTGCCGACATGTCGAGCACCGGTTTCGGATAAATGCCGAACAGGATGGTGAGGAACACCAGCGGGAACAGCATCAGGCCTTCGCGGAACGTGAGGTCCTTGATGCTGGCGAGCGCCGGTTTTGTGAGCGTTCCGAACACCACCTTGCGATAGAGCCAGAGCGCGTAGCCCGCCGACAGGATCACGCCGAGCGTGGCGAAGGTCGCGGTCGGGATCGAGACCTTGAAGGTGCCGAGCAGCGTCATGAATTCGCCGACGAAGCCCGACGTGCCGGGCAACCCCACATTGGCCATGGTGAACACCATGAACACCAGCGCGTAGAGCGGCATCCGGTTCACCAGCCCTCCGTAGGCGGCGATTTCGCGGGTATGCATGCGGTCGTAGACGATGCCGACGCAGAGGAACAGCGCGCCCGAGACGATGCCGTGCGAGATCATCTGGAACACGCCGCCGGCCACGCCCTGTGTGGTGCCGGCGAAAATGCCCATGGTGACGAAGCCCATATGCGCCACCGACGAATAGGCGATCAGCTTCTTGATGTCTTCCTGCATCAAGGCCACCAGCGAGGTGTAGATGATCGCGATCGCCGACAGCGAGAAGATGATCCAGGCGAAATCATGCGACGCCAGCGGGAACATCGGCAGCGAGAAGCGCAGGAAGCCGTAGCCGCCCATCTTCAACAGGATCGCCGCCAGAATCACCGAGCCCGCGGTCGGCGCCTCGACGTGCGCGTCCGGCAACCAGGTGTGCACCGGCCACATCGGCATCTTCACCGCAAAGGACGCAAAGAACGCCAGCCAAGCCCAGGTCTGCAGGGAGCGCGGCACGGCGGTGTGCATCAGAGTCGGTATATCGGTGGTGCCGGCGTTCCAGTACAGCGCCATGATCGCCAGCAGCATCAAGACCGAGCCGAGCAACGTATAGAGGAAGAACTTGAAGGAGGCGTAGACCCGGCGCGGGCCGCCCCAGACGCCGATGATCAGGAACATCGGGATCAGGCCGCCCTCGAAGAACAGGTAGAACAGCACGAGGTCGAGCGCCGAGAAGGTGCCGATCATCAGCGTTTCCAGCAGCAGGAACGCCATCATGTATTCGCGCACCCGCATCGTCACCGACTTCCAGCTCGCGATGATGCAGAACGGCATCAGGGCGGTGGTCAGGATCACGAACGGCAGCGAAATGCCGTCGACACCCATGTGGTAGGTGATGCCGCTCGCCAGCCACGACGCCTTTTCAATGAACTGGAAGTCCGGATTGGTCGCATCGAAGCGCCAGACCAGGATCAGCGAGACTGCAAAGGTGACCAGCGTGGTCCACAGCGCGATCCAGCGCGAGTTGCTTCTCGCCGCCTCGTCGTCGCCGCGGCTGATGTAGATCACCAGCGCGCCGAACAGCGGCAGGAAGGTGACGACCGAGAGAATGGGCCAGGTTGTCATCACTGGCCTCCCAAGCCGAACATGAACCAGGTGATTAGTCCGGCAACCCCGATCAGCATCGCGAATGCGTAGTGATAGAGATAGCCGGTTTGGATCTTCACGACGTTGCGGGTGACATCGAGCACCCGCGCGGAAATGCCGTCGGGGCCGAAGCCGTCGATGACGTAGCCATCGCCCTTCTTCCACAGGAAGTGGCCGATCCACTTGGCCGGGCGAACGAAGATCAGGTCATACAGCTCGTCGAAATACCATTTGTTGAGCAGGAACTGGTAGAGCATCGGATGCTGGCTGGCGAGTTCGACCGGCAGATAGGGCCGGCGGATATAGAAGACGTAGGAGATATAGGCGCCCACCACCATCATCACGGTCGGCAGGTACGCGATCCATGCCGGGATGTGGTGCATCTCTTCGATGATATGTGGATGCATCTTCAGCGACTCGCGGAAGAACTCGGCCACGCCATGGCCTGCGAACAATTCCTTGAACGGGAAGCCGGCCAGGATCGAGCCGGCGGCGAGGACGCCGATCGGGACCAGCATCCACAGCGGCGCCTCGTGGGCGGCTTCATAGTGCTCCTGATCATGCGGCTCGCCGTGGAAGGTCTTGAAGATCAGACGCCAGGAATAGAACGAGGTCAGGCCGGCTGCGACCACCGTCATCAGGAAGCCGTACATCGCGAACGGATTATGCGAGACGAACGCGGATTCGATGATCGCATCCTTGGAGAAATAGCCGGCGGTGAGCGGGAATCCGGTCAAGGCCAGCGTGCCGATCACCATCACGATATAGGTGAAGGGAATCCGGTCCTTCAGCCCGCCCATGTTGCGGATGTCCTGCTCGTGATGCATCGCGTAGATCACCGAGCCGGAGCCTAAGAACAGCAGCGCCTTGAAGAAGGCGTGCGTGAACAGATGGAAGATGCCGACCGAATAGGCCCCTGCCCCCATCGCCACGAACATGTAGCCGAGCTGCGAGCAGGTCGAGTAAGCGACGATCCGCTTGATGTCGTTCTGCACGAGGCCGATCGTCGCCGCAAAGAAGGCGGTGGTGGCGCCGAAGAACATCACCACGGCCTGCGCATTCGGCGCCAGCTCGAACAGCGGCGACAGGCGCGCCACCATGAACACGCCGGCGGTGACCATGGTCGCGGCATGGATCAACGCCGAGACCGGCGTCGGGCCTTCCATGGCGTCCGGCAACCAGGTGTGCAGCAGGAACTGGGCCGACTTGCCCATCGCGCCCATGAACAGCAAGAGGCAGGTCAGCGTCAGCGCGTCGGCATGCCAGCCGAACACGTCGATGGTCTTGCCTGCGAGCCCCGGCGCGCCCGCGAAGATGGTCTCGAAATCGGTGGACTTGAGCAGCATGAACACGGCGAAGATGCCGAGCGCGAAACCGAAATCGCCGACGCGGTTGACCACGAAGGCCTTGATCGCCGCCGCATTGGCCGACGGCTTCTGGTACCAGAAACCGATCAGGAGATAACTGGCGAGGCCGACGCCTTCCCAGCCGAAGAACATCTGGACCAAATTGTCCGAGGTCACCAGCATCAGCATCGCGAAGGTGAACAGCGACAGATAGGCAAAGAAGCGCGGCCGGTGCGGATCCTCGTCCATGTAGCCGATGGAATAGAGGTGAACGAGCGCCGAGACCGTGTTGACCACGACCAGCATGACCGCGGTCAGCGTATCGACGCGGAGCGACCATGCGACCTGCAGATCGCCAGAATTGATCCAGGGGAACAGCGCGATCCGCGCGTCGTGGTGCATGAAGCCGACATCGACCAGCGTGACCCAGGAAAGGGCAGCCGAAATCATCAAGAGACCGGTCGTGATCAGTTCGGCCGCGCGCGAGCCCGCGGCCGGCGGCTCGGACACGTGGTGGTCGTCATGGCCGTGATCGTCGTGGCCGTGGTCGTCGTGGGCGGCTGACGCATGCGTATCGGCGCCATGACCGTCATCATGATGTTCGACTGTATCGCCGCTCAGGTTGCGCGCATGCGCACCAAAAATGGCGATCAGGCCGGCCAGAATGGCGCCCAGCAGCGGCAGAAAGACGATTGCCTGAACCATAGCTGCGCCTAGCCCTTCATCAAATTAACGTCTTCAACCGCGATCGAACCGCGGTTGCGGAAGTACACCACCAGCACCGCCAGGCCGATCGCGGCCTCGGCTGCGGCGACCGTCAGCACCAGCAGCGCGAACACCTGGCCGACGATGTCGCCGAGGAAGGTCGAGAACGCCACCAGGTTGATGTTGACCGAAAGCAGGATCAGCTCGATCGACATCAGGATGACGATGATGTTCTTGCGGTTGAGGAAGATGCCGAGGATCCCGAGCGTGAACAGGATGGCGCCGACCGAGAGGTAATGTCCGAGGCCGATCGTCATTTCACCCACTCCGCCGCGTCCGCGTCCTGCAGGCCCTGGCCCGCGGCCACCTTGCGCACGCTCATGGCGAGCTCAGGCGTCCGCGCGTTCTGCACGTTGATGTCCTGCCGCTTGACGTTGACCTTGTGGCGCAGCGTCAGCACGATGGCGCCGATCATCGCCACCAGCAGCACCATGCCGGCAAGCTGGAAGTAATGGATGTACTTCGTATAGAGCACGAGGCCGAGCGCCTCAGTGTTGCTGATATTGGCCGGGATCGCCGCTGTGATGTTCTTGGTCACGGACGGATTGATCGCCCAGCCGCCGACGACAAGCAGAAGCTCGAACACGAAGATGCCGCCGATCACGAGCCCGATCGGCAAATATTGCATGAAGCCTTCGCGCAGCTCGACGAAGTCGACGTCGAGCATCATGATCACGAACAGGAACAGCACCGCGACCGCGCCGACATAGACCACGATCAGCATCATGCCGAGGAACTCGGCGCCCATCAGGATGAACAGGCCCGAGGCGTTGACGAAGGCCAGGATCAGATACAGCACGGAGTGCACGGGATTGCGCGAGACAATCACCATCACCGCCGACGCCACGCAGATGCCGGCAAACAGATAAAAGAACAGCGCGGGAAGGATCATGCCCTCACCTCACCGGTACGGCGCGTCGAGTTCGATCGATTTCGCAATCTCACGCTCCCAACGGTCGCCATTGGCGAGCAATTTCGCCTTGTCATAGTAGAGTTCCTCGCGGGTCTCGGTCGCGAATTCGAAATTCGGTCCCTCGACGATGGCATCGACCGGGCAGGCTTCCTGGCACAGGCCGCAATAGATGCATTTCACCATGTCGATGTCGTAGCGCACGGTACGGCGGGTGCCGTCGTTGCGGCGCGGGCCGGCCTCGATGGTGATGGCCTGCGCCGGACAGATCGCCTCGCACAGCTTGCATGCGATGCAGCGCTCTTCGCCGTTCGGATAGCGGCGCAGTGCATGCTCGCCGCGGAAGCGCGGCGAGATCGAGCCCTTCTCGAACGGATAGTTCAGCGTCGGCTTCGGCTTGAAGAAGTAGCGCATGGCGAGGAAGAACGCCGATACGAACTCGGTCAGGAGAAGCGAGCGGGCTGTTGCGTTGATATTGACACTCATAGCGACCTCATTTCGGCGCGAGCCCCGCGAATTGCAGAACCCCGGCGACGATCACCACCATCGCCAGCGACAGCGGCAGGAACACTTTCCAGCCGAGCCGCATCAGTTGATCGTAGCGGTAGCGCGGCACGATCGCCTTCGCCATCGCGAACATGAAGAACATGAAGAACACTTTCAGCGCGAACCAGATGATCCCGGGCACCCAGGTGAACGGTGCGTAGGGAACCGGCGGCAGCCAGCCGCCCAGGAACAGAATCGTCGCGAGCGCGCACATCGTGGTGATCGCGACGTATTCGCCGAGCATGAACAGCAAATACGGCGTCGAGCCGTATTCGGTCATGAAGCCCGCGACCAGTTCGGATTCCGCTTCCACCAGATCGAACGGCGGCCGGTTGGTTTCGGCCAGCGCCGAGACGTAGAAGATCACGAACATCGGAAACAACGGCAGCCAGTACCAGCCGAGCAGCCCGAATCTGGTGTTCTGGGCCTGCACCACGTCGGTCAGGTTCAGCGAGCCCACGCACAACAGCACCGTGATGATGACGAAGCCGATCGAGACTTCGTACGACACCATCTGCGCCGCCGAACGCAGCGCGGCGAGGAACGGATATTTCGAGTTCGACGACCAGCCGGCCATGATGATGCCGTAGATCGACAGCGACGAGATCGCAAAGATGTAGAGCACGCCGACATTGATGTTTGATATCACCCAGCCGAAATCCATCGGGATCACGGCCCAGGCAGCCAGCGCCAGCACGCAACTGACCAGCGGCGCCAGCAGGAACACGCCCTTGTTGGAGCCGGAGGGAATAACCGGCTCCTTCAGCACGAACTTCAAAAGATCGGCGAAGGATTGCAGCAGGCCCCAGGGGCCGACGACGTTGGGACCCCGGCGGATCTGCACCGCCGCCCAGATCTTGCGGTCGGCAAGCAGGATGTAGGCGATCGCGATCAGCAGCACGACCAGCAGCAGCAGGCTCTGCGCGACCATGATGATCAGCGGCCAGAGGAAACCGGTCCAGAACGAGCTTGCGAAGAATTCAGCCATCAGGTCACGCTCACTCCGCTGCCGTCAGCATTTGCCCGGACGCCAGGCGGGAACATTCCGCCATCACCGCCGACGCACGCGCGATCGGGTTGGTGAGGTAGAAATCCTCGACGGACGTCTTGAACGGCGTCTTCTCGACGCTGCCGCCCTTGCCGGCCAGCGCCTTCACCTCTTCCGGCTTACCGGGCTCGATCTGGTCGATCCGGATCAGATGCGGCACGGCCTTGACGAGTTCCTGGCGCAACGCCTGAAGCGAGTCATAGGGCAGCTTCTTGCCCTGCACATCCGACAGCGCACGGACGATCGCCCAATCCTCGCGCGCCTCGCCCGGCGGGAACGCGGCGCGGTTGGCAATCTGCGCCCTGCCCTCGGTGTTGACGTAGATGCCGGATTTTTCGGTATAGGCCGCGCCCGGCAAAATGACGTCGGCGCGATGCGCGCCGCGATCGCCATGGGTGCCAATATAGACCACGAAGGTCCCGTCCGGAACCTTGACGTCATCGGCGCCGAGCAGGAACAGCACGTCGAGCGTGCCGAAGGTGGTCATTTGCGCGAGATTCAGGCTGCCCTTGCCAGCCGCAAAGCCGATATCGAGCGCGCCCGCGCGCGACGCCGTATCCTGCAGCACGCCAAAACCGTTCCAGCCGTCCTTGAGTGCGCCGACGTCAACCGCGAGTTTGGCAGCGAGCGCCAGCACCGCCGCGCCGTCATGGCGCGCCAGCGAACCGGCGCCGACCAGCACGATCGGGTTCTTGGCGCCCTTGAGCACCTCGGCGAAGGAATGCTTGCCGGCCGCGAGGTCACCGAGCGAATCCGTGCCGGCGCCGAGATAATCGTAGTCATAGGTCAGGTCGGCCTTGGCGCCGATCACGCCAACCTTGAGCTTGCCCGAGCGCCAGCGCTTGCGGATGCGGGCGTTGAGGACGGCGGCTTCCTTGCGCGGGTTCGAGCCCACGATCAGCAGCGCGTCGGCCTGCTCGATCCCGGCAATGGTCGGGTTGAAGATGTAGGACGCGCGGCCGGCGCTGGGATCGAAGGCGTCGCCGCCCTGCACCGCAAGATTGCTTGAGCCGCACTTCGCCAGCAGCTCCTTCAGCGCGAACATTTCTTCGACCGCGGCAAGGTCGCCCGCAATCGCACCGATCCGTTTGCCGTCGATACGGCCGGTCTTGGCAGCAATCGCCGCAAACGCTTCAGACCACGACGCGGCGCGGAGCTGGCCGTTCTGGCGGATATAGGGCCGGTCGAGCCGCTGGGTCCGCAGGCCGTCGACGATGTGACGGGTCTTGTCGGAAATCCATTCCTCGTTCACGGCCTCGTTGATGCGCGGCAGGATCCGCATCACCTCGCGGCCGCGGGTGTCGACCCGGATCGCCGAGCCGACGCCGTCCATCACGTCGACCGACTGGGTCTTGCCGAGCTCCCAGGGCCGCGCCGCAAAGGCATACGGCTTCGAGGTCAGCGCACCGACCGGGCAGATATCGACGAGATTGCCCTGCAGTTCGGAAGTCAGCGCCGATTCCAGGTAGGTCGTGATTTCCATGTCCTCGCCGCGGCCGGTCGCGCCCATTTCCGGCGCGCCGCAGACTTCGGCGGAGAAACGGACACAGCGCGTGCACTGGATGCAGCGGTTCATCGAGGTCTTGACCAGCGCGCCCAGATATTTGTCTTCAACCGCGCGCTTGTTCTCGGCAAAGCGCGAGGTATCGACGCCATAACCCATCGCCTGGTCCTGCAGGTCGCATTCGCCGCCCTGATCGCAAATCGGGCAATCCAAGGGATGGTTGATCAGCAGGAATTCCATCACGCCTTCGCGCGCCTTCTTCACCATCGGCGAACGCGTCGAGATTTCCGGCGGCTCGCCCTTTGGTCCCGGACGGCAGTCGCGCACGCCCCAGGCGCAGCTTGCCACCGGCTTCGGGCCGCCCTTCACCTCGACGAGGCACATCCGGCAATTGCCGGCGATCGAGAGCCGCTCGTGGTAGCAGAAGCGCGGAATTTCGGCGCCCGCGGCCTCACACGCCTGCAGCAGCGTGTATTCCGGGGGGACATCGATCTCTTTGCCATCGACGATGAGTTTGGTCATTGCGCTCTCAAGTCTTTCCGAGCTTGCAGTCGGGTGGTGTAACGCTTGCGGTCTTCAGCGACGCCTTGATCCACTGCTGGGTCTCGGCGCCATAGGTGGCGAGATAGGCCGGCTGCGCCGCGTTCTTCTCGCACAGGAACGGCAGATGCGGCTTCAAATCGTAATCACAGGAAGCCAGCCACTCGCGCTTTCCCGCGAACGCGCCGAGCGCTTCCTCACAGGCGTAGAGGAAGTAGGTGACGAAACTCTCGTACTGGACCTGCTCGTCGCGGCCGCCGGCCTTGATCTTTTCGTAGTCCGGCTGCGCGAATTTCGGATTCTTGAACGCCAGATCGGTGTAGCCCAGAAACGCCTGCCGCGCGCTGGTCGCGCGGTTGCCGGTGCGGATCTCGTTGATCTGGAGCAGGATCGCAACAAAGCCGAGCAGCGCCACGGTCGCCTGCGCCATCTGCGCAAGCGTCCCGTATCTCTGCCACCAGAAGCTCGGTTGCGACATCGACATCACTCCGCCGCGACCATGTTGACGGGGTCGCGCACGCCGATATCGTCGATATCGGCCTTGTGCGAGTACTGATCGATACGCTCTTCGATCTCGTGCCGGAAATGCGCGATCAGGCCCTGGATCGGCCACGCCGCGGCATCGCCGAGCGCGCAGATGGTGTGGCCTTCGACCTGTTTTGTCACCTCAAGCAGCATGTCGATTTCGCGCTTGTGGGCGCGGCCGTCGGCCATGCGGGTGAGCACCCGCCACATCCACCCCGTGCCTTCGCGGCACGGCGTGCACTGGCCGCAGCTTTCGTGCTTGTAGAAATAGGAAATCCGCGCGATCGCCCGGATCAGATCGGTCGACTTGTCCATCACGATGACAGCCGCGGTGCCGAGGCCGGAGCGCAGCTTGCCGAGGCTGTCGAAATCCATCGGCGTATCGATGATCTGTTCGGCCGGCACCATGCGCACCGACGAGCCGCCGGGGATGACAGCCTTGAGATTGTCCCAGCCGCCGCGAATGCCGCCGCAATGGCGCTCGATCAGTTCGCGGAACGGAATCCCCATCGCCTCTTCGACGTTGCAGGGCCGCTCAACATGGCCGGAAATACAAAACAGTTTTGTGCCGACATTGTTGGGCCGGCCGATCGCGGCGAACCATGCCGCGCCGCGCCGCAGGATGTCGGGTGCAACCGCAATCGACTCGACGTTGTTGACGGTGGTCGGGCAGCCATAGAGACCGACATTGGCCGGGAATGGCGGCTTCAGCCGCGGCTGGCCCTTCTTGCCTTCGAGGCTTTCCAGGAGCGCGGTCTCTTCGCCGCAGATATAGGCGCCGGCGCCATGCGCGACATAGATGTCGAACGGCCAGCCATTGAGATTGTCCTTGCCGACCAGCTTGGCGTCATAGGCCTGGTCGATCGCGGCCTGCAGATGCTCGCGCTCCCGGATGAATTCGCCGCGCACATAGATGTAGCAGGCATGCGCGTTCATCGCGAAGCTCGCGAGCAAGCAGCCCTCGACCAGAAGATGCGGATCGTGCCGCATGATCTCGCGGTCCTTGCAGGTGCCGGGCTCGGACTCGTCGGCGTTGACGACGAGATAGCTCGGCCGGCCGTCGGTGGATTCCTTGGGCATGAACGACCATTTCAGCCCGGTCGGAAATCCCGCCCCGCCGCGCCCGCGCAGGCCGGAGGCCTTCATCTCGTTGATGATCCAGTCGCGGCCCTTGTCGATGATCGATTTGGTGCCGTCCCAGGCGCCGCGGCGGCGTGCACCCTCAAGGCCCCAATCGTGCAGGCCGTAGAGATTCTTGAAGATGCGATCCTTGTCGTCGAGCATGACCAGAACTTCCCGGGATCAACGTTTGGACTGAGAGTAGGCGAGCCCCGCGGCGCATCCGCCGAAGGTCAGCGCCCACAACAAGGCGGAATCGAACGAGGCGTTCAGCGCGTAGCGCTGCAGCAGAAAAATGAACGTGGCCGCGGCCAGGGCGTGAAGGGTCATCAACTGCCAGGTCTTCATCGCAGCGGTCCTCCCCGGCCCGCCCGCTCGCAATGTGCGATCGCGCGTCATGTGGTTTCCTTCAGCGTCGTCGGACCGCCCACCGGCGCCGAGAACTGACGGTCGATCTGCGGTCCGGGCTTTGGCGGATTGCCGGAGGCAAAGCCGTCCAGCACCTTGCCGAAGTTCTCCTTATTGAGGTCCTCGTAGGTGTCCTTCCAGATCAGCACCATCGGCGCGTTGACGCAGGCGCCCAGGCACTCGACCTCTTCCCAGCTGAAATTGCCGTCCTTCGACAGATGGAAGGGATCGTGATGGATGCGGCTCTGACACACCTTGATGATGTCTTCCGCGCCGCGCAGGCGGCACGGCGTGGTGCCGCAGACCTGGACATGGGCTTTCTTGCCGACTGGCTGCAGCTGGAACATGGTGTAGAAGGTCGCAACCTCGAGCACGCGGATGTAGGGCATATCAAGAAGATCCGCGACCGCGCGGATCGCGGCTTCCGAAACCCAGCCCTCATGCTGCTCCTGCACGCGCCACAGGATCGCGATCACCGCCGAGGCCTGGCGTCCGGGCGGATATTTTTCGATCTGCTTTTTTGCCCAGGCGAGGTTCTCCTCGGAGAACACAAAGCTCGCGGGCTGCAGTTCCTTTGGTGCAAGGCGGCGGACGGACATCGTTCAGTCTCTCATTGCGCGCGGGGCTGCGGCTTTCGCATTGAGCGCATTGATCCGGTCGAGCCAGAATGCGCTTGCGGTGCCGAACACGTTGTAGCCGACGTGGGTTGAAACCTTGATGCGATCGAGGATGGAAAGGTCGGTCACGGTTTCAAGGCGATTGCTGCGCGGATCGTAGACGATCAGCTTCAGCGGGGTCTGGTCGAGGATATAGCGCGAGACGGTATGCTGCGGATCGTTGCCGTGCTCCTCGCACAGGATCACGCTGTCGGCCTCCAGCAGCCGCTTGCCGCCCTTCATGGCCTCGATCTCGACGCCTTCGACGTCGAGCTTGATCAGGAATTTTCCGCCGGCCGCAACCTTGCCGTCGTCGATCAGATTGTCGAGCGCGATCACCGGCACTTCCTCGCCGGCGCTCTGGTCGCCGGCGATGCTGAAGGCTTCATGCTTGGTGCCGCTCAGTCGCGCGGTGCCGCGCGCGGCGCCGATCGCGCATTTCATCGCCTCGAAGCGGTTGCCGTTGAGTCTGGCGTTGTTGGCAAGTTTTGGAAAATTCTGCCCCGACGGCTCGATCGCGATCGCCTTGTGCGCGCCGAACGGCTTGCTCGAGACCAGCACCGACCAGTAACCGTAATTGGCGCCGCAATCGAGCAGCGTGTAGTCGACGTCGACCGATTCCCGGAACAGCAATTCAAGTTCGTTCTCATAGGCGAACGAGCGGTTGAGCAGCTTGCTCCAGTAGCCGTCGCCATAGGGGAATGCGAACGTCGCATCCGAATTCAGCCTGACGTCGATGTCGCGCTCGGGCAACGTCCTGCGCAGGAGATTGGCGCACATGTTGTAGCCGCGATGCGAAAAATTCGACGATATTTTCGATCCCAGCGTCAGCGCCACCGCAGCCAGCCGTTCCCACGGGTTGGCGCCTTCAAGCGCACCCGAAGCCCGGTCAAACTGGATTGGCGGCTGCGCCATCACCGATCGACCTCTCCGAACACGATGTCGAGCGAACCGAGGATGGCCGAGACGTCGGCGAGCAGATGGCCCTTGCAGATGTGGTCCATCGCCTGCAGATGGGCAAAGCCCGGCGCGCGGATCTTGCACTTGTAGGGCTTGTTGCTGCCGTCGGCGACCAGGTAGACGCCGAACTCGCCCTTCGGCGCCTCGACCGCGGCGTAGACTTCGCCGGCCGGCACGCGAACGCCCTCGGTGTAGAGCTTGAAGTGATGGATCAGCGCTTCCATCGAGCGCTTCATCTCGCCACGACGCGGCGGCGCGATCTTGTTGTCCTCGACGACGACAGGCCCCTGCCCGTCCGGCGCGCGCAGCTTGGCGATGCACTGCTTCATGATGCGCACGGACTGGCGCATCTCTTCCATCCGGATGCAGTAGCGGTCGTAGCAGTCGCCGTTCTTGCCGATCGGAATGTCGAAATCCATCTCGGCGTAGCATTCGTAAGGCTGCGCCTTGCGCAGATCCCAGGCCGCGCCGGAGCCACGCACCATCACGCCGGAAAAGCCCCACTCCCAGGCTTCCTTCAGCGGCACCACGCCGATATCGACGTTGCGCTGCTTGAAGATGCGGTTGCCGGTGAGCAGCGTTTCGAGGTCGGCGACGACCTGCAGGAACGGATCGCACCAGGCGTCGATGTCGTCGATCAGTTTTGGCGGCAAATCCTGATGCACGCCGCCGAGGCGGAAGTAAGCCGCATGCATGCGCGAGCCCGAAGCGCGCTCATAGAACACCATCAGCTTTTCGCGCTCTTCAAAGCCCCACAGCGGCGGGGTCAGCGCGCCGACGTCCATCGCCTGCGTGGTGACGTTGAGCAGATGCGACAGGATGCGGCCGATCTCGCTATAGAGCACGCGGATCAATTGCCCGCGGCGCGGCACCGTGATGCCGAGCAGCTTTTCCGCGGCGAGGCAGAACGCATGCTCCTGGTTCATCGGCGCGACGTAATCGAGCCGGTCGAAATACGGGATCGCCTGCAGATAGGTCTTCTGCTCGATCAGCTTTTCGGTGCCGCGATGAAGCAGGCCAATATGCGGATCGACGCGGGCAACGACCTCACCATCCAACTCGAGCACGAGGCGAAGCACGCCATGGGCTGCCGGGTGCTGCGGTCCGAAGTTGATCGTGAAATTTCGAAGATTCTGCTCGTTCATGGTCAGGCCTTCGGCTCCGCTTTCTCGTCGCCGGGCAGCGGATAATCGGCGCCCTCCCATGGCGAGAGGAAATCGAATTTGCGGAATTCCTGGTTGAGGCGGACGGGTTCGTACAGCACCCGCTTCTCCTGGTCGTCGTAACGCACTTCGACGAAGCCGGTGAGCGGGAAATCCTTGCGCAGCGGATGGCCGTCGAAGCCGTAATCGGTCAGCAGCCGCCGCATGTCGGGATGGCCGGTGAAGATCACGCCATAGAGATCGTAGCATTCGCGCTCGAACCAGTCGGCGCCGGGAAACACGTCGATGATCGAGGGCACCTGCGTGGTCTCGTCGGCCTCGGCGCGCACGCGGAGGCGCCCGTTCAGCACAGGCGACAGGAAGTGATAGATCACGTCGAAGCGCTTTTCGCGGCCGGGATAATCCACCGCCGTGACGTCGATGATGCTGACGAAACGGCAGGAGGGATCGTCACGCAGGAATTTCACGACCTCGACGATTTTGGCCGCGTCGACCGTGATCGTGAGCTCGTTGTACGCGACCGCATGGCCGCTGGCCGCACCCGGAAGCGCGCTAACAATCGTCTGCCCCAAGGCGTCGAGCTTGCCGTCGTCCATTGACCTGAAACCTTAGCGTTCGATGGTGCCGATGCGCCGGATCTTCTTCTGCAACAGCAGCACGCCGTAGAGCAGCGCTTCCGCCGTCGGCGGGCAGCCGGGCACGTAGATGTCGATCGGCACGATCCGGTCGCAGCCGCGCACGACCGAGTAGGAATAGTGATAATAGCCGCCGCCATTGGCGCACGACCCCATCGAGATCACGTAGCGGGGCTCCGGCATCTGGTCGTAGACCTTGCGCAGCGCCGGGGCCATTTTGTTGGTCAGCGTACCCGCAACGATCATGACGTCGGACTGCCGCGGCGAAGCGCGCGGCGCAAAGCCGAAGCGCTCGACGTCGTAACGCGGCATCGATACCTGCATCATCTCGACGGCGCAGCAGGCCAGACCGAACGTCATCCACATCAGCGAGCCGGTGCGCGCCCAGGTGATGAGATCGTCGGTCGCGGCGACGAAGAAGCCCTTGTCGGAAAGCTCGTGATTGACCTCGAGGAAGTACGGGTCATTGGCGCCGACCGGCTTGCCGGTCGAGGGATCGATAATGCCGGTCGCGGCCGGCGCGATCACCGGCGAAGACCCGTGCGATACGGCGGTGGGGCTCAATCCCATTCGAGCGCGCCTTTCTTCCATTCATAGGCAAAGCCGACCGTGAGGACGGCGAGGAACACCATCATCGACCAGAAGCCGGTGGCGCCGAGCTTGCCGAACGCCACCGCCCACGGAAACAGGAACGCCACTTCGAGGTCGAAGATGATGAAAAGGATCGCCACCAGATAGAAGCGGACGTCGAACTTCATGCGGGCGTCATCAAAAGCGTTGAATCCGCATTCATAGGCGGAAAGCTTTTCCGGATCGGGCTGCTGGAACGCGACGAGGAACGGGGCAATCAACAGCGCCAGACCGATCAGGCTTGCCACCCCGACAAACACGATAAGTGGAAGGTAATTCTGCAGGATGCCGTTCATCGGCGGGACCTTTTCCTGCGGTTTCGGACAGCCGCAGATTCGCTGATTGGAATTATTCTTGAGGCTTAGCGCAGCGCAACAGAGGGCGCAAGACAAGCTATTTTGCGGTCTGACCGGTGCTGCCGCGCCGTGGACAACTCAGGAAAGCAGGGCGTTCCCGCCGCCACCCTGGCCAGCGTTTCGCGCCGTGCTCCTCGCGCAATCGATCCATGCGAACCCTGCTCGCGCGGCGCGCAATTGGTGTACCGATCAGCCAACAGAATGTCCGGGCTCGCCGCTCCGGTGTTCGCGATGTGCATGCTGACGCAGGATTTCAAAACCAAGGCGTCGGCTTCCGCCTCGGGCCGACTTTTGCGATCGCACACACACCGCCGCCGAGCACGCGAGCGCTGGCGTCCGCGTTCATCCTGATTGACCGCCAACCTGCTCTGGCCGGGGCGTCGGCCAGCTCGCGGTCGGTATGATCAGCGGGACGAACTGATGAACGACTACGGTGCCGGCACCGCGCGCAATTCCCTTATGTCGGCCGAGGTCACGACTCGGCGCACTGCTGTTCATCTCGGCCGCCCGGTCGATACGCGTGGACATCAAACAACGGGTGAGCAGCGCCGATTTCGGCTTATCCTATTGTTATTGCTTATATTTCATACCGCGTCGCCTGACTATGCCTTCGCCGCGACAACAGGCAGGCGGCCTAAGGACGCCGAAAAGGCGCAAAATCGCCCCGAAAACCCACCGGACGAAACCATTTCACGGAATCCACGAAACCGTCCCGAAACAGACGAGGCGTACATCTCCTGCCATCAGATGGCGCATAGACGCCTCGGAGGCATCACATGAACCACTCAATTCACTCGGCAGACCGTTCGACCCACCTGAAGATCGTGGTTGTCGCGCTCGTGGCTGGTATCGCGGTGGCAGCTTTCGGCATCTCGGCGCGCACCAATTCGGAATTCACCCAGACGGCCCAGACGACCCAGGTCGTGAAGGCAGGCAAGCCGGTGGTCATCACCAGCTCGCAGACCTCGGCGGTCCGCTAAGGGGTTTTGTTCTCAGCACCGGCAAGACGGCCGCCTTCGGGCGGCTTTTTTGTTGGCTGCACCGCCACTTCCGCCACACGCTGGAACTATCGGAATGCGTGTGAACGCAACCGAGTTCCAGTCCGACGATCGGGGGATTTGTCTTTAAGCCATTGAAAAATGGCGCGAGAGACGGGACTCGAACCCGCGGCCTCCGCCGTGACAGGGCGAAAAATCATCAATCTTTTCAACAAATCGTGACAGAATCGGCTGCGGTCGGATACCCCCGCGGCGAGGAAAGTGTCACACCGCAGCCGCCCCACTATAGTGTCTTTTTGGTCGGGTCGCGCTATCAACGCGGCCATGCCCGCCAACCTCTTCCTCCGCAAAGTCGACCATCCGCAGGCGACCGACAACTACCGCGTGGCACTGGAAATCCATGACGAGCGGATCGAGATCGGCTCGATCGGGCCGCAGCGCACGGCAGAGGTTGAGCTTCAATGGGGCTGGGGAATTCTTAGTTACTCATGCACACCTACTAGGTGCGACCCCATCAACCGAGACAAGGCCGAGCAGCCGGGCCAATCGATCACCCAGGAAAACTTCACCACCAGCACGTCGAAATGATCCGATTTGTGCGGATTTAGCGCGCGCTGGCCCTTGCCGAGAAGGAACCTGCGGCCGGATTAAAGCCGCGTGCCGGGGCCGCCCTCGGCACATCCTCGAAAGGCAACGGCCTCAGCGACGTCCCCCGAGCTGGGGCCGTTTTTCGTGTCCGAGCGATTCGCAAATCCGCAAGGCCTGTCCTATCTTGGATCAGGGGCGTGTGGAGTTGCGTATGAGTTCGCCGTCGATCATTCCAAACGACCGTTTGGACCGGGATTTTTACATCGTCCTTGAAGATTTCAGCAGCGGCGCGGCCTTCCGCGAAACCGATGAAGGCGTCGACTATCAGGCCCTGATGCAGAACCTGCTGGCCGGCGAGTACGGCACCGTGCTGCGGGTCGTCGCCTTCAATCCCTCCGAAGGATGGTCGCGCGACGCCTCCGAAGACATCGCCCGCGAGCTGGAGCGCCGCATCAGCGCCGACGGCCGCGAGGTTTCCGAAGGCCTGCAGGATTTCATCGAGGGCCAGCTGGGGCGCAAGATCGGCGTGCAGTTGCCGTTGCCGTTGCAGATCTAGCGCTCATCCATAATCTTGCTGACATCAGGCTGCTCAAGACCATTGGCCCAGTCCAAGCAAGCAACATTGCCCCTGAAGGGAGTGAGGACTCGACTCTCTTAAACGGCAGAGCTTTAATTGCCGTTCACTCCCAGAGAAGACAATGCTGCACCTCTATGCCGATGATAGCAAAGCCGATGAGCCCGGCGTCTTTGTACTGCAGGGTATCATCGGGCACCCAGAACCGATGGCGAGGCTCAAAGATAAGTGGTCACATACGATCAGTGAGTGGGATCTTCCCGCTTTCAAAATGAATAAGGCGAACAGGTGGCGCCCTCGTAGACTCAAGATTTTGCGAGACCTAATACAGCAACACGCGGTGGCATCGGTTGGTATCGGCTTCGAAATCGGAATGCTGCGCGAGAAGATGCAGCAGCACCCCGAACAATTGATGCTCAACCCTTATTTCTTCGCCTTCACAAGCTTGATTGGCTTCACCGCGAAACTACGCCAATTAGGCGGCGAACAGATCGAATTCTTCTTCGATCATCAAAACTTGGATGAAAAGCTGGTGCTCGCAGCGTGGGACCGCTTCCGTGCTTCGGCGCCACCGGATGCGGCGGCTCGGATCATGGTCAAACCAACTTTCGGCACGGAGCAAAAACACATACTTCTACAACCTGCCGACTTTTGCGCATGGTGGGGTCGCCAATGGATGCTCAAAGGCTTGGGCCAGTCCACTCGGCCCGCGGAGCAAGTAGGTCAGATGCAAATAGATCCATCCTATTTTTTTAGGATGAATGCATGCGATTTCGACTGGATTTTGAACAGTGATCTTGCCTATTTCGCTCGCAAGAAAGCGAGACTGGGCGAAAGTGCGACATTTTACTAGCTGATCATCTGCCACCGGCGTTCAAGCGGCAAGCAAGCGTGGGAGCGCTTCAGCTCGGATGAGGCCAGGCTGACCGAGTTTCTGGAAACGAAGCGCCGTGCCATGCGGCGGAGGCTAGGGCGCGCTGACGCCGGGACGACGGGCCCTGCCGAGATAGGAACCTTCGCGCTAGGGGCGGATTAAAGCGGCGTGCCGGGCCGCCCCCGGCACGTCCTCGAAAGGCAGCGGCCTCAGCGACGTCCCCCGAGCTGAGGCCGTTTTCGTGTCCGAGTTATTCCCGCAATCGTCATTATCTTAATCTTGCCTTCGCAAAATCGGAAATGGCTATCAGCGCGCCACGCATGCCGTCAAACAGCATATCGAGATTTTCAAAAACCTCTTCGTCGGTGTTGCCCCACGCCCAAAACTTCAGGGCCAGCGCATCGCCATCGGCGGTTTCAAACGGATTGCCGTCAAGCGCCGCGAAGTAGTGCGGGAAGCGAGCATACGAAATACAGCCAAATTGAAGAGTACGTTGCTGCAGAGCGATCTGCTCTTCCAGACTCTCACAAAGCCAATCGATCATCGCCGGGCGAGTGTTAATGCGCAGGTCGCGGAAGAAGAATGTCAGACGACCCATAACTTGTAGATCACGCTTAAACTGGTCTCTTTGTGGGTTCGGATAAGGTGGGGCTTGAAATGCCGAATCATTAGTTTCGAAAATCGAGTCAGCGCCGTTCAGCCAACGCACCAGGCCGTAGAGCCGTTGTACGGCTCCGCGATCCGCGTACGGTTTAAAATCTGCGAGGGTCTCCTCGGTCAGCTCCGGATGGCTGCGAAGGTCAATGCAGCAATGCGCGGGATCGTCGTGCGCGTACGGATGCGCTCGACGCTCCAAATGTGCTTCATAGTCGTTATCATGATAAACCAACATCCAGCGCAATAGATTAAAGATCGCGGCAGAGATCAACACCAAATCCACGAAAAAGCCCGCGGCAGGGGACATCTGCCGCGGGCTTAAGTCTTGGGAGCAAACGCCCAAACGGGCAGCGGCGTCGCCATCGCCTAAAACGCGCCGCCTACCCTGTTGCAGCGATCACTCGGCGGCCGGCGTGAAGTCCAGATAGAACTTCTGGCCCGGCTCGATCACACCCAGCAACACCGGGTTTGCGATCGTCAGGGACAATTCGCCGGACGGGCTGAACTTGGCATAGGTGTTGTCTTCATCGCTGCCGTCTTCCGGATAGGCCGACGATCGCGCGACGGCGTTGCAGGTAATACGGTCGGAGCCGTTGAACCGTTCGACCTTGTTGACTTGCATCTTGGCGCGCATGGTGATTTTGGACATTTCGTCTTCTCCTTTTTTACCGGATGCCGTCCGGCGGCGGACACAGGGCTACGCTAAAATCCCGCCAGCCCGACGATGGCCGCGACCACAATCACCAGGACACTGATGCCGATGATCGCACCGATCCATGTCGCATTGCCGGCGACGATGGTGATCGCGACAACGATCACGATCGCCGCCATCGCGGCGGTGAATTTAGTTTCACTCATCCTGCGCGCGGGTTGACGATCACATAGCCGGCGATCGAGCGGGCATGGATGCGCGTCAGACGCCTGCCGGAGTTGGCGTCGTAGACCTGCCAGGTGTCGCCGCCGAGGTGGGCTTCGAGCACGAACACATGATGCCGGCGGACCGCGACCATCCCGGCCGCCGGCGCCGCGCGCGGGAATTTGAACCAGTTCGCTGCCAACCATAGCGAGCGGATCGGCGCGCCGAACACGCGCACCGCCGCCCCGCAGCCACAGAAGGCGCGCGACGGGCAGCCGGACGGATGCGCGACGACCTGTGCCGCGATGTTAATTTTTGCCGCCTCAAACGAGGCCGCCGATCGCCGGGCTTTGGAATCTCGTACAGCGCGCCGCTCGATCGCGGCACCAAATCCCATTTGCCGGGCGATGTAGCGGCCACGGATGACCCGGACCTGGTCCGGCGTCGAAGCCGAGGGCGCCACGCAGGGCATGGTGACGTTGCACTCCGGGTGAAGTCCGATCGCTTTATGACGCTGGCGGGCTTCTGCGTTGATCGTGAGTGCGCACAGCAAGACGCACGCCGCGAGGACGGTTTTCAACATGGTGATGCCTTTCGATTTGGGAAACAGACGCCTTACTTCGGCTTGCGCCGTTCGCGACGCTTCAGCAGCGCCGCAACGCCCTTGACCTGGCTGGACAGCACGTCGAGCCGGCCCTTGATGTTCTCGATGTCCATCTGCATCCGCGTCAGGTTCTGGATCATCCAGGCGGATTCGACTTCGATCGGAACCGGCTGCGGCGGCGGCGCCGGCGGCTTCTCGCGAAGCCCGCTGCGGATCAGCGGCAGCGCCAGCAGAATGATCACCAGTGCCGCGGCCGATTGAACGGGAAAGTTAAAGAGCCCGTCATAGACCTTCTCAACGAATGTCATCACGGTTCACCAGCACCAGGGCCCGATACATCGAGAACAGCTCGAAGATGGTCAAAACCAGATAGACCGGGATTCCGGGTGAAGGCGTCGACCCGACATTCGGGATCAGAAGGACAAGCGCGATGCACATCTGGCACCAGATCATCGCACCGCTCAGCGCGCCGATCGCGCGGAGGATAGGGCCGTAGAACGGCCAGCTGCCATTGGCGACCAGCGCCGCCAGGCGCAGCGTGCCGGCGATGCAGAACCCGCCGCCAAGCCAGGCCGGCGACAGCACCAGCAGCAGATAGCGGAACGCACTCGCCGCGATCGCATCGGGCCATAGCGCGATCAGCACCGCCAGCCCGAGCATCATCGCGGTGGTGGCGAGCTCGAACAGCCGGTTCTCGAAGTGGTCGACCAGGTTGCGCAGGGTCATTTACCGCGCCCCGACGGATCGAGCAGCTCGTCGAGCGCCGATCTTGGTTTCTCCGGCGGCTTTGCAACGGGTGGCGGCGGCGGGTTGAGGACGGGCGCGATCGGCGCGGCGGCCGGCGGCCATGTTGGTTTTTCCGCCGGCTTTGGCGCCGGCAGGATCCGGTAGCGGATCCGCTTGATGATGCCGCGACGCTTCGCCGGCGCGGGCTTGATGACGACCTGACCGGCCTTGGCGTCGAGCTCCGGCGGGCGCTGCGCGGGCCGCTTCCATTTGCAGCCACCGACGCCGCCCTCGACCTGGCTGTCGATCCAGTCCTGGTCATAGGGCCGTTTGCCGAGCACGACATAGGTCGGCCGTTCGAAGATCTTGCACTCGCCGCCGGCGACCGAGCCGATCGTCGCCTGCATGCAGCCGCCGAGCAGCGTCAATAGCGCGAGCAGCACCACCACACGCGCGATCATGATCCACACCTCCCGGCCGCCTGGTCCCAGCGGCCGCCGCGATCGCGGCACTCGCGCCAGGTCTTGCGCAGGTCAGTTGCGCGGCCGACCGCGGCCGTGTCATTGGCTGCGATGTCGGAAAGCGCCCGCGCGTAGCCCTCGCGGAACACCTTGTGGCGCCAGACGCCGTAACCGATTGCAAGCGCGGCCACGACCGCGACCAGGATGCCGAACGATTTCAGCATCCCGAACAGTTTGATCGCCTCGAAAATGCCCGTGATCATTGCCGCGCCCCCGTTTTGACCTGCTCGGTGATTTTCTTCACCCCGCTCCAGGAATTGAAAGCGACGACGCCGATGCCGAGCGCGGCCAACGTCCACCACACCAGCGCCGGTACCTCGCCGAGATACTGCCAGGCGCTAGAGAGAAAACCGGGATCACTCGGCAGATCCTCCTTGTGGTCGGTGACAAAATCCCAGGCCTGCGAAATGTAATCTGACGCCGAATTGACGATGCCGGCGAAAAACGTGCCGACCGCGGTCCAGGCGGTCAGCAGGAAATTGCGCCGCACCGGCACCACCTCCGGCGCCACTTTGTCGACAATCGCCGGATCGGCATTCTTGCGGGCCTCTGAGACCGGCCGCACGAATGGCGGATTTTCATCCTCGGCGCGCTGCAGCTCGGCGCGGATCTCTTCCCTCACTTCGTTGAAGGCCGCGAGCGAGGCCGGCGCGGCAATCTGCCCGCCGCGGTCATTGATGAACCCGGCGATTGCGCCGGCGGTCATGCCGCCCCACTCGCCATTCAGCACGCCGCAATTATAGTTCATCGCCTTGAGGCGGCGCTTGACCGCATAGAGCGCGGGATCGTCGATCGCCGCCGCAGGGGTCGCCGACGTGTCCTCGCCGGCCGGCGCTGGCCCCTGGTCGATCTCGTCGATGGCGGCGGCCGTATCGGCAGCGTCGAACTGGGGCTCGATCTCGGGCTCGGCAACGAATGACTGCGCTGGGGCCGCTGAATAATCCGCCAGCACCTTTTTGGCTTTGGCCAGAAACACCTTGCACTCGGCGAGCCCGTTGCTGCCGCCGTTGATGATCCGGCGCACGGCCACCACATCGTCGCGATCGGCGGCGGCGTTGCAGCGACCATCCTGGATCCATTCCAGATAGGCCGCGGTGAACGCCGAGGCAGGCTGGTGCAGCAGCTCGGGATGCGCGACCAGCGGCAGGCCGGTTTTCTTTTCCATCGCCGCATAGTTGCTCTTGCCCGTCGCTTGCATCATGCCGCCGCCGCGATAGAGCCAGCCGTCGTTCGCCCCGGTGTTGTTGAACTCGCGCATCTTGCGCAGATTGCCGACGCCATAGACGCGGTTGAACAGGACCGGGCCGCGCTGGCTGACCGGCAGCGCCGCAATGCGCCGGGCTTCTGCCGGCGTGATGTTGGCGGAGTGACGGCCCTCGCCGAAAATGACCATCATCCGGCTCGCCGAATAGGCGCCCGATTCCTCTAGGATCTGCAGCCCGCCGGTCTCGGTCATGATCTGCGCCAGGAAATGCGCCGCGCGCAGCTTCGTGGTCAGCTTCGCCTTAGCCACCGCGCTTGGCCAGCCCCCCACGATCGCCGAGACTAGCGCGGGCCTCGCGCCGGCGCCGGCAATGGCTTTCACTTGCGCTGAAGTGATCATGCGCTCTATCTCCGGATAATGGTCTGGAAAATCTGGATCGGCTGCGCGATCCTGATCGCGCCGTGCAGTTAAACGAGATCAACACCAATCAATGGTGGTGGGTCGCTGTAGCGGATGCCCTTGGCGCCCGAGCCGCCCACCGGATTAATGATCTGATTCCACGCCGACGGCAGGTTCTGCGCCTGGTCGTTCTCAGCATCGGCGCGCTTGCTGTAAACCGTTCCGGTCCCCAGCCGGTCCAGCCGGTAGGCGTAAATCTCGTAGCCGAGCCCGGGGCCGCTGAGCGGATAGCACTGCACCATCACATCACTTGGGGTGCTGTTTTGATCGTCCCGGTGCTTTCCATACCGTATTTTCCACACCACACTGATGACGGCCGCGCTCAACGTTTCCACGACCCACAGCAATCCCGGAGGCGCAATGTCGGCAGGCAGTCCCGGATCGCTCGTGGAGCCGAACAAAAACGTGGCCGGCAGCACGCGGCGCGCACCCTGCTCGGCCCGCGACAGGCTCTTCTCCAGTCCGTCCTGCCCCGGCATGATGGCGAAAGCCATTGCGATCACCGACCCTTGCGATGCCGTAGTCCGGATGAACTGCCCGGCACTGGCCGACACCTTGTAGGCAAAGGTCGGAAAACCGCCGGGACCGGTCGCGTAGGGCGTGCTCCAGCTCCTGAGGAATTCTGCCGCGTCATCGATCACGCTGATTCCAACCGCCGTTGCACCAACTTGAGTGGCTTCTCTTTTCAACAGCACCACGATCACGTCGAGACCAAGCTTCACATTGACGATGTTCTGAAACGGATCGAGCCGATACGGCGGATTGATCTCGCTGTCGCCGTAGCCCTTGTCGGGCAGGTCGGTCTGATCGATCAGATAGCCGTTGTTGAGCCTGGTCGACGTGCGCTGCCAGTGCTCGAAGTAGTTTGGCTGCGCGCTTTTTTGCAGGCGATAATCATCAAAGCCAAATTCGCCGGGGATCTCGACGTCGAGATACTGATCGTCATCCTTGGTGCCAGGCGTCTTCTGGTAGCCGCGGATGATGCCGCCGTCCTCGTAGTTCGGATCGTCGTCATAGGGCGTGTCGTAATGCTTGACGCGGCGAACCGCGCCACTGTGTCGGCGACGCGAATTGTCCGCCGAGTTGTCAAAGCGCCGCCTGATCACCTGGTCATCGTCGCGCACCGAGATCGCATCGTTGACATCGAGCTCGAAAAACACGTCCGGGTTTTCGGGAAAGGTGACCTCGATGGTGCTCCGCTTGCGCGACGGATTCGGATCGTTGCCGTTGTCATCGAGATACCATTTCAGCTTGGTCTTGGTCTTCTGGTAGTCGGGGCCGCTGCCCTCCTCCGTGGTCATGCTGTCGATCCGCTCGACGTCGATATAGGTGCCGGGCACCTTCTCGACCGAGCCGTCGCTTTTCTTTCTCTTGCCGGGGATCCGCTTGACGTGGCGCTCGCGCCCGTCCGGCGCGGCCTCGGGCTCCACCTCGACCTCCTTCGCCTTTTTCTCCATGTAGCCGGTCATCGAGTAGGAATAGGAATAGGACAGCGTCTTGATGCCGCCGCCGCCGTCGCCGACCTTGAGCACCACATTGTCCGGCGCCACGGCGTCCGATTTGACGATGCGGCGCGGATAGCTGACGTCGACCGCCTGGAACGGTCGGATCAGCGCGTTGAGATCGGCCATTTTGTCTTCAGGCCTTACATCGCCGCGGTGCGGCCGGTCTCGACCAGCTTGACGCCGTTGCCCACGAACTCGATCGAGAACGTCTTGGCATTCACGGTGCCGCTCGCCAGCACGCCCGCCGAAACGAAGTTGGCGCCAAAGGTGATGTTGTAGCTGGAAGTGCCGACGGTCGTGACAATCAACGTCACACGGGCACCCTCCGGCGCGCTCACCGCATCCAGCGTGATATCCGTGGTCGGCGTCACCGAAAACACCTCGGCCAGGTCCGGGTCGAGCGCGACGGTGCCGAAGGTATCGAGCGCCAGCACGGCGTTGCGCGATTGCACCGGGCTGAGGTTGCCGGCGAAATCGGAGATCGACCGCTCGGCAATTTCGTCCAGCGCATCACCGACATTGTCCGCTGCCAGCGCGCTGGCGCTGGAGGGCGAATAGTCGATCTCGGTCGCCTCGAAGGCCACCCCGCCGACCGCGCTGGCGATCAGTGCTTCCAACTCCTCCAGCGCTTCGGCGACCGTGTCCGATGTCAGGTCGCTCTCGCTGGAGGGATCGAATGCGACATGGATCGCGTTGAGGAAGCGCCAGCCGATGTCGAAATTGGTGCCCGACAGCTTGAGCAGCAGCTGGCCGAGTTCGCCGCCCTCCGGCAGCGCGTTGCCGGGATTGGGCAACAGCTCGAAATAATAGTCATGGCCGAGCCCGTCATTGGCGCCGGCGACGAATTCGGCGGCCGCGGTATGCGGCCAGATCACCAGCCAGAGCGAGCCGTTGAACGGGAACACGTCGTATTTCGCGAGCACCGCGCCCCCGGCATAGATGCGCGGGTTGTAGCGCGGAACCGGAATCGTCACCGACTTGGAGGTGTCGTTCGCCAATTCGAACGTCAGCTGGTCGCCGGCCGCGGTGATGTCCTCGATCGGAAATTCGGTCTCGGCGTCCTCGATCGCGAGCAGGCGCTCGTCGAAATTGTCGATATTCGCGTCGAACTCGGCGGCGTTGAGCGGGCGATCGAGATCGCCCCGGCGCGTCAGGTCAGCCATCTGGGTTTCCTTTGGAGATTTTCTATCGAACGCGACGATCAGATGCTGGGCGCATAGGTGCCCGTGTCGCCGCCCTGGATGAGTTCCTTCTGCACCTTGTTCATGTAGCCGGTCATCGAATAGGAGTAGGAAAACTGCAACGTCTTGATGCCGCCGCCGCCATCGCCGACCTTGAGCACGACATTTTCGGGCGGCGTGCTGTCGACCTTGACGATGCGGCGCGGATAGCTGACGTCGACCGACTGGAACGGGCGGACGATGTTTTCAAAGCCCATCAGACACCCCCGAGATCGTTCTGCGCCAGAACCCGCAGCGGGCCGGCGGTGATATCGAAGGAATATTCGAAGGAGAGATCGGCGACCGGCTTGAGCTCCAGCTCGTACCATTTGCGCGACCCTTCCAGCGCGGCCTTGGCAAAGGCCGCCTCTTGCTCCTTGGAGGCGGCGAGCCCGAACACATCAGCGTTCGACGCGCCGCCCGCGCCGGCGGCCCTCATGCGCTCCATGATCTCTTCCTCCGTCTCCACGGAGGTCAGCGTCTCGCTGCGCACCACCACCTGGTCATAGGTCAGCGGAAAGCTCAGCCCGTCATCATTGACGCCGTCGACCGGCAGCGAATAGACGCAGTCGGCGCCGGCCAGCACCAGCTTCCGCCCCGTGAACAGCTGCACCTCCGGCCCCAGCACGTCGGCATCGACGTAGCTCGGCGTGCCCTCGACCGCCACGACCGAGCCGCCGAGGCCGATCGCGCCCTTGGCGGTGATGCTGCTTGAGAATTTGCCGCCGTCGGCGATGATCTTGACGTTGACGACCTTGCCGGCCGCCTCGCCGCCCGGCAGCCGCCGCGCATCATGCGCGCGCACGGTGTGGCGCAGGGTGACGCCGAGTGCGCGGGAAAACGAGGTCGGCGAAAAGCTGATCTCCGCCGGCCGCGCCTTGGACAACAGATGGGCGCGGGCGACGCAGATGCGGCCGGCGACGCTCTGCAGGCCGCGGTCGATCGGAAAATACGAACGCCGGGACAAGTCGCCGATCGGCGGCTCGCTCTCGCCGGGCAGCGGCTGGCCGACATCGGCGCCGGTGAACGTCAGGGTCTCGATGTCGTCGGTGCCGTCATCGTCGGACAGGATGGCCTGCGATTCCAGCGCCAGCGTGAACATCAAATGCTCGGTGCGCTCCCGCGCCGCGTCATATTGCAGCTCAAGCTCGGTCTGGACATGCCAGGTCAACACGGAGGTGCCGCTACTCTGTGCCTGAAGCGAGGGGGCCTGCCCGGTATCCGGATCACCGAACGTGGCCTTGCTGCTCTCGCTCAGGCTGATCAGGTTCGGCCAAGGAAACGCTGGCCCGTCCAGCGTCACGTCGACCGACAATGCGTCGCCGTTGGCATGGACCTTGTCGCGGTTCTTGAAGTGGAACTCGTGGTGCGGCACCGTGGCGGTGAGCACGCCGTTTCGATCGACCGCGCGGGACGATTTGACGCTCCACCCCGCCCCGAGCGAGGCGCCCGGTTTCGGCCAGCCATCGTAGAGCCCCTGCCCGGTCACGCTGATGAACTCGTTGCGGCCGATATCGATCGCGCCCGCCGCCCGCTGCGTATAGGTCACGGTGGCGTCGACCTTGACCGCGCGCGGCGGCGGATCGCCGAGCGTAAAGGACAGCGTGTCGCCGACGATCTCGCTCTCCGCAAAGCTCAGCTCGCCGGCCTCGCCATTGATGTAGTCGCTGATCGAGACGGCGCCGGTGACCGGATCGAAATGCCAGCTCGCCGAATAGCCCTCGAGCACGGTGTCGGGATCGTCGACATAGGACGGATCGATGAAAACCTTGTCGTAGTACGGCAGCACCTTGAGCGCGTTCGCCGCCGCCTGCTTGAGCGCCAGATAGTCCAGCGGCTTGGCGTAGAATTTCACCGTGACGATCGCGCCGAACATCTTCGAGGGCAGCGCCAGCACGCGACCGAAGAATTTCGGCACGATGCCCTCATCGCTGTCGAACGCGATCCATGCCCAGCGCTCGCGACCCGGCGCCAGCCACCAGTCCGAGCCCGGATTGATCATGTCGAGCGTCGCGACCGGGATCTTGCCTTCCTCCAGGTCGATCTCGAGCTTGAGAATGTATTCGTCGTAGCGGACGTGCTCGGCCTCGAAACTGGTCTCGTCCGGCCCGACCCAGGCGAAATAGACCGGGCCGCCGCCGGCGTGCTCGATCGCAACCGGCATCAGACTTCCTCCAGTTCGAGCGACCAGGAGGTGATCGAATTCCACTCGTCGCGCGTCACCGTCCAGCCCAGGTTCATCACGGTGAAGGTCTGCTGCGCGGTGGCGCCGAGGTCCGGCAGGCAGATCAGGGTCGCCTTGTCGCCCTTGCGAAACGCGATCCGGCCGTCGCCATGGGCGGCAAAGCCGGGCGATTCCATGTCCTCGCAGGACAGCGAGAACTTGTATTTTTGCGCCGCGGTGATGCCGTCGAGCAGGTTGATCAGGTTGTAGTTGACATCGCGGACGATGTCGGCGGCCTCGTCGATCTCCGACATCTGCATCGAAATGCCGCGCGCGGAAAATTCGGCGAGCGTAAAGCCGCCGCCGGTGCGGGTCAGGCCCAGCAGTGTGGAATCGGACAATGCCATTTGTGATTAACCCCTGCTCGATCCGCGCGACGGCGTCCGGCTCGATCGCAGCCGGTCGAACAGCGCTTCCTTTTCCAGCTCCTGCACCCGCTGCGGGCTCGCGTGCAGGCCGCTGACGATCCTGGCGTTCTCGCCGGAGCCGAACTGCAGCGTGACCGGCCGCAACGGAGCGGGCGGATTGACGATGCCGCCGCCGGCATAGGACAGCCGCGGCGACTCAAACGACAGCTGCCGCGACATCGAGTCGACCAGGCCGCCGAACGAGAAGCCGCGCGGCACGAACCCGAAATTCGCCAGCGCTTGTCTCAGATCGCCGCCCGCCGCGCGCAGCATTTCCATCAGCGCCAGCACGCCGGGCTGCCGCACCACATGCGCGGGCTGGACGTACTCGCCCTTGTGAACGATGCCGGCCGGCTCGTAGACGCCGCCGGACCCGGTGTAACCGCCGCCGGCAAAGCCGCCGAGATCTTCGCCGCCGCCGCTGCCCGAGTTGACCGAGGCGATCGCCGCCGCCAGCGCCTGCGCGCCCGAGGTTGCCTGCGACAATTTTCCGATCACGCCATCGAGCGACGAGGCGACGCTCGACAGCCCCGAGGCGCCGCTGGAGCCGACCCCGTCGAACGCCGAACCGAGCCCGCGCGCGCTCGACGAAGCGCCGTCGACCGCCGGCGCAATCGCCTGCACGCTGGACGCCGTGGCCTGCGCCTGGCTCGCTGCCGAGGAGCCGCCGGACTGCAGCGCCGCGAACGCCGCGTTGAGGCGCGGCGTCAGGTCGTCCGAACTCTGGCCGAGGTTCTGAATGCCTTGCTGGACGCTAGAAAGGTCCTCGGTCGCCTTGTCCGAGCCCTTCAATTCGAACGGCGGCGTAGCTCGAATCGTGTCGGCGATTGCTTTTTCCAGACCGTCGAAGATGCTCTTGCTCTCGTCGGCGGAGGCCTTGGCATCCTGCGGAATTTTCTGAAAGACGCCTTTTGAGACTTCGCGGAAGCCGTTGAACGAGCCGTCGGCGGCGTTTTTGAAGCCGCCGGCGACGCCATCGGCTGCGGTCTTGCCGCCCTCCTGAATCTTGGACCAGATGCCCGGCGCGATCTCGCGAAAACCGTTAAAGGACTTATCGGCGGAACTCTTGAAGCCGCCAGCGATCTTGTCGGCGGCCGCGTTGAACGGCGGCGCGATGCCGTCGGCGACCTGCTTGCTGTTGGCGCCGGTCTCGCCCAGCACGGCCTTGATCTGGTCGAGCGCCGCCTTCCAGCTGTCGGCAAACCCCTTCGTGGCGCCGCCGCTGGCATCCTTGGCCTTATCAGAGCTCGAATGCAGCGCCTCCATCTGCTTGTTGTATTCCTCGGCGCTGATCTTGCCGTCGCGGAACTGGCTGTTGAGCGCCTTGACCATGTTCTCGAACTCCTCCAGCGGGCCGAGGCCCTTGGTCAAATCGTTGGCGATCAGGCCGGCCGAGCCCAGCGCCGCCAGTATCGGGGTGATCGCGATCAGGATCGTTGCCAGCGTGCGGATTTGGCCGATCAGGCCGCCGACCGCGGCGCTGACCGCGAGCGCGCCGGCGCCGAGGATCGTCCAGGTCAGCACGCCCTGATTCTTCAGGCTGCTCCAGACGCCGTCGAACGCCGCGCCGAAACTGGTGATCGCCTTGTCGAAGTCGCCGGCCAAGAGGTTGCTAAAGCCCTGCGTCACCTGTTCCCACGACTTGCCGAGATCGGGAAACTGCCGCGCCAGGATGATCGCGCTGGCCGCGATCGCGAGGAAACTGGCGCCGAGCGGCAGCAGCGCCAGCGCGACGATGCGCCCCACCCCGGCCAAAAGCGTGAACGCGCCGAACAGCTGCGCCAGCACTGCGACCAGCAGCAACCCCTCGGCGTTGACATTGGTACCGAAGATCGCATTGAAGATCGCAGCCAGCCCGGAGGCCGCCAGCGCGATGCCGGAGATCAGCCGCGTGATCGAGGTGAACACGGTGCTGCCCTCGCCGCCGAAGATCTTGCCGAGCGAATCCTTGACCGAGGCGAACGCATCGAGTGCCGCGCTCTTAAACAGCGCCCAGGCGCCGCTGAAATTGCCGCGCGCCAGCTGCGAGAACGCCGCCAGGAAACCCGCACTCTCGCTCCGCACCGCGCCGATCGCGGCCGAGCCGGCCCCGCGGAATTCCGCCCAGAACGCCCGCACCGCGAGCGCGCCGGCGAGCAGCAGCGGCCCGATCGAACCGATCGAGGACAGCAAGGCGCCGAACGCCGCCACCACAGGCGAGAACACCGCGCGCAACGCGCCGAAGGCGCCGGTCACCAGCCCGATCACCGCGACGATCGCCACAAAGCGGCCGGAGATGTCGGTGCCGAACGCGGAGTTGATCTGCGCGGCGATGCCGTTGAACGCGGCGATCAGCGCCAGCCCGGCCGGGATCAGCACGCTGCTCCAGACCTGCGCGAGATCGCGGCTGACATCGCGGAGGAAGCCGATCGCCTGCGCTAGCCCGCTCTCGCCCTTCTGGTTGAGGAATTCCTGAAACTTGTCGAGGTCGAGATCCCTGAAGAAATCGAACTGGCCGCTCGCCAGCAATTTCTGCTTGGCCTCGTCGACCGCGATGAAGCCGAACAACAGCTTGCGGGCGTCGTCGATCAGCTTGGTCAGCCATTCGGCGCGCGCGCTCTGCCCGGCCGCGAACAAAAGCCCGATCTTGTCCTTCAGGAAAGTGAACGCCGCCGACAATTCGCCCAGCGAATCCTTCAGCCGCTTGCCGGCGGCGATCTCCCCGTCGGAGAAGCTGCGCAGCGAGCCGTCGCTGTCGCCAAGCGTTTGCGGCAGCTGCTTGATGAACTCGAGCGCCTTGCGCCACTCGTCGCCGAACAGGCGCGCGGCGATCGCCGCCTTGCCGGCGCTTTCCGGAATCTTGTCGAGCTGCATCGCGAGCAGCTGCAGCCGCTGTTCCGGCGTCAGCTTGGACAAAAGGTCTGCGCTGATGCCGAGCTGCGACAGCGCCTCCGCCGCGCCGCGCGCGCCCTGGCGGATGCTGTCGCTGCTCTTGGCCAGATCGAGCGCCGACTTCGACACGCCGTTGAAGATCGTGACCGTGGCGTCGCCGAACTTCTGGATCAGGTCGATCGAGGAGCCCGCGGTGCGGCCGAACGCATCCGCCGAGCGCTGCGCGACCGCAAGGCCGCCGGCGATCTGCTCCAGCGAGGAGCCGGTCGCGGCGAGCCGGCCGGCGGTATCGGTCGGGATCACCTGGCTGAGGCTGCCGGCGGCCTGCGTCGCCGCCTTGTCGATATTGCCCAGAATCCGGTTGAGGCCTTCGACCGAGATACCGGCATCGTCGGCGCCCTGTTTCAGCGCCTGATAGGTCTGCACCGTCAGCCCGACCTTGCTCGCCGCTGAATCCAGCGCCGAGGTGGTCTCCGCGGCCGATGAGGCGATCGACGAGATCACCGCGCTCACTGCCACCGCCAGCCCGGCGATGCCGGCCACCGTCTTGCCGGCGAACGACAACAGGTCGGAGCCGAAGCTCTGCACCTGCCCCGAGGCCTGGCCCGCGGCCTGCGAGGCGCCCGCAAGTTGCCCCTGCACGGTCTCCAGCCGAGACGCGTCAATCCGGCCGAGCTGGTCGGCGACCCGTTGAACGCCTTCGAGCAGCTTGTTGAACTCTTCGGCGAACCCGACGACCTGCTGGCGCACGTCGTCGCCGCCGTCGAGCGAAATCCGGTTCGAGATATTGGCGGTCGCCATCTATTGATCTTTCAGTTTGGCGGCGTAGCGCGACGGCAGCGCGGCGGCGGCAGCTGCCACCGCTTCATCGACATTCAACCGCTTGCGCAGCGTCACCCGCTCGATCCCGACAAACAGCGGCGGCCCGCGCTTCTTGGCGGCAAACAGCATCGGCCGCCGCCCCGGCAGGTTGACCGACACCAGTGCCCCGACCGACTGCGCATAACGCGCTGGCGTCCACTTGCCGCCGGAGGTGCCCGGCAGATTGGCCTCGATCGGCAGCCACAGCAGCGGACTGCCGTCGATCGTCCCGCCGGTCTGGAAGATCGCCGAATAACGAATCTTGTTGAAGATCAGCGCCGCCGGACTGAGCGAGGCGCCGGCGGACGGATAGGCGTTGGCCCGCATCGCGTTCTGCACCTTGGCGGAGAAGCCAGCCGCCGCGATGCTGGCGCGGGCCGCCGTCTTGGCCGCGAGCGCGGTCTCGCCCATCGCCGCCGTCGCCGCCCTCGCCATCTGGTCGAGGTTGGCGCGGTAGGCCTTGGGGAAATCGCCCTTCCGAAACCGCAGGTTCGCCATCAGGTCAGCTTCTCCACTTGCGCCATGGCCTTTTGCGGATCGTGTGCCGCCAGCGTCGCGATCGCCAGCGCCTCGGCGCTCGCGGCGCGCTGGCGGGCCTCCGCCGGCTGGACCGCAAACATGATCTCGCGCGGCGTCATCGCGAGCACCGCTTCGCGCGAATAGCCCGAGCCGATCAGAAAATCGGCGGCGTCGACTAGGGCCTCACCTGGACCTTGACGCCCTTGCGCTCCTTCTTCGGCGCGGCGGCCGCGTCCTCCTCGGCGCCCTCTTTCCCCTGCAGGGTGAGGACGAGCTCGACGAAAGGGCCGATGCCGCCTGGCGCGGTCAGCTTGAACACCGATTTGAACAGCACGGCGAGTTCGCCGAGCGACAGGTTGGCAAAGGATTTTTCCATCGCCGCGTCGCCGGGCTGCCCGGCGCCGGCCACGGCGAACGCCACCATCGCCTCTTTGGAGACCGCGGCCTTCTGGACGTCGAACTGACGCTTGGCCATCATCGCGGCGACGTCGGGAAAGCGAAAGAACAATTGACCGAGTTCGCCGATGTCGATGCCGCGCAGCTTGATCTTCTTGCCGCGGATGGTGACGGTCTCGGTCAGGGGTACGAAATGCAACAAATCGTTGTTCATGGAGCCATTTCCTTGGTTTGAAAAAAAAAGAGCCGTTCACTCAGCAGGAAGCGGCGGCCCCGCATTGCTGCCGAGACCGTCGCCCCATTGCGCAAAGCGGTGGCTCAAGCCTCTTCGCGAATGGCCCAGGTGCCGAAATCGCCGTCGGAATCTTCCTGCACGGTCGCCTCGACAGCGATCACGCTCCAGTCGTCATTGTCCTTGATCAGCGAGAAATCGCCGGACGGAATGAACGAGACGTCGCCGGACCAGTCGACTTGCGAGCCGGTGTCGTTGTCGCCGATGACCTCGAGGAAGCCCTCGAACTGGGTCTGCGACAACCCCTTGATGATGAAGCTGCCGTCCGACTGCTCCTCGCGAAAGCCGAGCGCGAAATATTCGAGGTTCGCGGCGGTGATCTCGTCGAGCGTGAACTTGGCGGTGGCGCCGACCTGGGTGATGATCTTCTTGTCGACGGTGCGTTTGCCGCCGGAGTTCTTGGTGTGCTCCTTGGTGGTCACTTCCGCCGAGATGGTGAAGTTGACGATGTTGCCAAGCGAGCGCCGCACGCCGACATCGGCGCCACTCGACGGCGTAAAAAACCCGGTACCGGTCGGGATCGAATAGTTCTTGTCGCTCGGGGACGAGGCCATTTGTCATGCTCCAGTGATGAGCCGCGAACATGCGGCAGGGTTGCGACGCATCGCGATGAAGCGTCTCGAAAACGCAGGGTTTACTGTTCGGATGTGTCTTGACGCGCTACAGCGCTTTGGGATCGAGCATCACGGCGATGCGGAAACGGATCGCCATCCGGCCTTCCATCAGCATCGCGAACGCCAGATCGCTATCCATGCCGGCGTAGCGGATCGAACGCTTGTTGACCGTGAGCGCCAGCAATTCGGTATCAGTCATCACCGCCTTGATCAGGCGGCCCCGGATCATGTTCAAGTCGGCGCCGACATCGCGGGTGCGCGCGCTGCAGGCGATCAACAGTTGCGGGATCATCACTACGATGCCCTTGTCGGCGGCGTGGCGGCTGCCGAATTCCTCGTTGACTTCCTCGGCGCCCTCGAGCAGCGAGATCCGCCTGGCATCGACGTCATCGGCCAGAGGGGCATTGCGCTCCGCGCTCTCGACGTCCTCGATGTCCTTGGCAATTGCCAGCAAGCGGACCATCACCGCCTCGCGTTTGTCACTCATCGTTGCGCTCCTGCAGGAACAGATACAGCTCGCCCTTGCCGCCCGGCACCGGTTTCGGTCGCGTCGACTCGACGTTCCAGGATGCGCTATTGAACGTCAGCCGGCCGTTTTTCATCTTGCCGCGGTCGAGGTTTTTCGCGACCAGTTCACTGACCCGGACGCACGCCGCCGGCCGCGAGCTCTGCAACGCCACCGGCCCCTCAGGGATCTCGACGCCCGAGGTCTTGTCGATCACGGTCAGGTCGGCGCGCGCCCCTTCCCGCGACAGAAATTCCGCCGGCACACCGATCCCGTCATAAATCGGGTCGAGCATCTCCGCGTCGAAATCAGGCGCGCTCATTGCGGAACCCCGCAGGTCACATGCGACCATAGCGACTTGGTGTTGCCCTGGTTGGTCACGACAACAGCCTGAAGCACGTACTTGACCCCGTCGACCAGGCCTGCGATGCGCTGCGAGGACACCGTGCCGGAGTTGCTGGAACTGCCCGAGACCCGGCTCGCCGCATCTTCGTCCTGCACTTCGGAATCGTCGGCGACCGTGCAATGCCAGGCCGCCGACGCGATGGTCTCGCCGGCGGCGCAGTCCCGGACGAAGTCGAGCGAATAGATTTCGGACTCGCCCTCATCGGAGGGCGAGAAATCGCGGCCCACATACATCGGCTCTAATCCAGGCTTCGTTGACGGCGCCGGCGGGCGGCCAGGCTACGCACGCGAATGTCACTCGAAAGCTGGCGCGAGCGCAGGAAGCGGTTCTTGAGCGTCAGCAAAGGATCGGGTACCAGCGGCGCCGCTGGCTCACCGCCGCTGCCACCGAAATAGCGCCGGCCGAAATAGCGGGCGGCGAAATAGCGGCCGAACATTAGGTAGCATCCAGCGTGACGGCGGAACGATTGCCGTCGGCGTCGACGGTCGCGACCACGCGATCCTTAGCGTCGTCGAGTGCACGGTATCGCGCCGTCGTGGTCGCCAACCCATTGGCCTTGCCGAGCAGCACAGCGGCCACCAGCGTCACTATCTCGGCAAAGGTCTTACCGTCGATCGTGCCAGGAATCAGGTCCGTCTTCGCCTTGACCAGGGCGATCGCGGCCAGCGTCGCGTCATCGGCGCTGGCGAGCGCGGTTGTCAGCTCGGCATTGGTCGGCACGTCGCCGATCAAAGTGGCAAGCGAGCTCGTCGCTGCGATGATCAGGCTTTGGTCCGCCGGATCGCTCGGCAGGTTCGCCGTCTTGGCATCGATCGCCACCACATAGCCGCCGATCGACGTGATCCCGGCATTGTCCGGCGCGGTATAGCTCCCAGAGGCCAGCCGGGTGGAGGTCGCCACATCGATCCGGCCGGTGATCGTGGTGGTAAGCCCAACGTCCGCCAGCGCGGTGTCCACCTCGGTATTAACCTGCGCAGCCGACAGGTTGTTGAGCGCCCCGATCGCCGTCAGAACCGCGTCATCGGCCGTCCCGAGCGCCGTGGCGAGTTCGGCATTGGTCGGCAGGTCATTGACGCTAGTCTGCGTCGCGGCGGTCTTGGCGGCGTCGTAGGCCGCCGTGAGCGTCATTTCGGAGCCGACGGCCGCCGGGCTCGCCGGAATTAGATCCGTCTTGGCCTTGACCAATGCGACCTGCGCCAGCACGGGATCATCCGCGCTCGCAAGCGCCGTCGCCAGTTCGGCATTCGTCGGCACGTCGTCGACGCTGGTCTGCAGGGTTGCCACAGCCACAGCCGTCGCCAGCCCGCTCTGCAGCTCGGTGGTGAGATCAGAGGCCGCCGCGGCCGCTGTCATCACGTTCGCGGCCATCGCGCCGGTGCTCGAGTCCATCCGCCCGGAGACCAATGCTGCAGGCAGGCGGCTTTGAATGTCGACGGTGTCGGTCTCGACGTCGGTCGCCGTCTTGATCGTGGTGCCACTCAAGCCGACGACGGTAGTCGGCGAGCCGACGTTCGCCCAATCGACCCCGGCCTCTCCGCCGGCGGAGACGTCCAGCTTGCGCCCGGCCGTCGTCGGTCGGAGCGCGCCGGACAACTCTATACCGAATTGGCCGATCACCTTGGCGACTGTGACACTGTCGACCGTTTCATCCGGCGTGAGCACCAGCGTGTAAACTGCGCCCGTGACCCAGAAGCCGCCGTCGCCGGTATCGTTCGAGGTGTCGATCGTGACGCAGTGCAGGCCCGTGACCGAGTCGAAGGGACTCGTCATGGTGACGCCGTTGGTGGTCGCCTTCTGCGCGCCGTTGCCGTTCTTGTAGATGACGACGTCGGCGGCCTCGAACGCTGAGTTCGGCGCGACCGGCGCGCCGGTGCTGGCGTGCGTCGTGAACATGCAGACGACGCTGGCGAAGTCTTCTGTAAAATCACCTAGCCACATTATGCTGCCACCAGGCTGTCGTTGTTGATTTGAATGGCGCGGCCACCGCCGCCGACCGAAGGCGCGTTGATCGTGATGCCCGAATTGTGACCGAGGTCGAACGAATTATCGGCGACGAAGGTTGCGCCACCCGAGCAGGTGATATCCCGGAGCGCAGCCCAGGTGATCGTCGGCGCGTTGGCCGCCACCGAGAGCGTGCCGGCGGCGCTATCCACGCTCGATCGCAGGAAAATCTCAGAGCCGGAACTGCCGTTCACATTGAGCGTCGTGACAGCCACCGTCGTCGCCTGGGAGACCGCGACGTTGTTGGGCCCGGCGATGTTAAGCGCCCCGATCGTGCATGCGGTGTTGAACAGGAACGCCCCGCCGGTCGCGTTGGCCGCGATGGTCACGTTGTTGTAGGTGAGATTCCCGGTCAGGTTTCTGGACGTCAGCGTCGATGCCGAGAACAGCAGCGTCGAGCCGTTGGCGTTGAAGGTCAACCCAGTCGTCGTAAGCGCGTTCCAGACGGTCCCGGTGCCCGTGAGCGTCCAGGTGCCGTCACCCATGTTCAGCGTGCGGGTGGCGCTACCAGTCAAACTGAACGATTGCAGGGTGACGTTGACGTCGTTGGCGGCGAAATCGAGCGTGCCGGTGAACGCGCCCATCGTGATCGATGTAAAATTCACGGGCGCCGTGACCGTAACCGTGCCGCCGCCAGAATTTCCGTCAAAGGTCAGCGTATCGCCGGAGCCGGGATAGGAGGCCCCGCCAGCACCGTTCGACGTGGCAGCTATGTGCGTGGTTGTGCTGCCGTCGAGATTGCCCGTTCCGCCAACCCAGAAGCGCGCTGCCATCTAATTCCCCCGATAGTGCGCGCGCACCCAGGCGAGCCGCTGCGCCTCGGCATCCCAGGGATCGACCTTGCCGTGGAACATCACGATCCGCGCGTTGTCGGGCAGCCCGCCGAGGGCCTTGATGTCATTGCGGTAGGAGTAGACGCCGTCGGCCTGCGACCATTTCTTTTCGTGCGGCCCGAGCCTGGCGCCAATCCAGGCCTGGTCGCTGCCGAAATATCCGAGCGCCCGCCCCTTCGCCGGCGAGGTCTGCGGATCGAAATCTTCCCACACCTGGCGCCGGGATCCCGCGCGCATCATGAACATCGAGCCGTTGTAGGGCGTCTTCGGCGAGGTATCGCCCCAGATCACGAAATCTTCGTCGCGGTCCCAGACCGGCGACAGATCCCCGGTAACAACGCAGTCCAGATCGAGCGAGACGAAGCGCGGACCGAACAGGGCTGCAGCCTGCAACGAAAACGCCTTCAGCCGCCGGTAGCAACTCGGCTGGTGAGCGCCATGAGGCGACGGCACCGCCGCGTAATCGTCCCACAGCGGAATGATCTCGACATCGCCGGCGATCCCGGCAGCGTCATCCGTCACGCAGATGAATCGGTGCGGCTTCTGGTAATACCGCCGCACCATCGCGCGCAGCGTGTTGACAGTCTCGGGACCGAACGCCGAGCGATAGCCCGTCTTCGGCTTCCATTTCCAGCAGACGATGCTGAGCATGTTCAGGCGACCCGCGAATAGGGAAACGACAACCGCTTCGGTGACCATGCGGCATCCGCCTTGCGGCGCCGCATGAGCGCAGCGATGCCGGCGCGGTCCTCGGGCTGTTTGCGCAGGTATCGCGTGGTCGAGGCATCCGGGATGACCTCACGCGGATAGCGGATCAGCACCTCTTTCAGCATGACGATTTCCCGCGCCGTTGGTACCAGCGCATCGCGGAACAGCGCGTCGGTGCCGTAGAGCCCCGCGAAGCTTTCGTCGTAACCGCCGGCGCGCTCGAACAGCTTTCGCGTCAGGAACCAGGAATTCGGATGCGGCTTGTAGGGCGCCATGTCCGGCGCCGAAACCCGCGCCAGCCGATAGGCCACGTCGCGATCGTATTGGCGCAGCAACAGCGGCTGCCATGTTGCCTCGGGCACGACATGATCCATATCGGTCAGCAACAGCCACTCGGTCTCGGCGTGATGCACACCGATATTGCGCGCGGCGTCCTGATTCCAGCGGACATCGACGCCGATCCGCCAGATCTGTAAGGAACAGCCGATATCCTCCGGCACAGCCGGATGATCCGGCGAACCGTCGTCGACGATGACGACATGCAGCAGATCGCGCAGCTTTGCCGGCAACCTGCGGATGCTCGCGAACTGTTCGCGCAGCATGCCCGGGTTTTCGTAATAGGCCATCACCAGCGTGGTCGGTGTCATGCTTGCCTCTTGACCCAAAGAGCGAAGATCAGCCCGGCCACCACGCCGGCAGCCGCGACGATGACGCCAGCCGCGTGGAAGCCGTACAGCGCCAGCACCAGGCCGACGAACAACCCAAGCGCCGCGGGAATTCCAAACGCCGCCGCCGCGGCGAGGAAGACAACCATTTCGCCGAATCCGTCCATCAGGCTGCGATCCTCGCGAAATCAGACGACGGGACTTTGCGAAAGCATTCGATCGCGCTGTCGCCGACGACGGCGACATCGATGCCGACGGCGGCGCATTGCCGGGCTGCCTGTGCAAACTGTTTCGACCACTCGGCATATTTGCCGTTCTTGGTCGCGCCCTTCTCCGACCATGGATAAGGCGGATACCAATAAACCTCGCCATTCGCGCCGCGCTTCATGTCTAAGCCGAACAGCAGGACTTTTTCCGGCCGCATCTGATAGGCCAGATTGAAGGCACAGAGGCCGGAATTGGTGCCGTTGAGCACGCCGGGCTGATCGGAAAATTCAGCCGACGTATGGTCGCACTCGAACGATCGCAGCCACGGCCATTTGTGCGGCAGCTTTTGCAGCGCCGAGCGGCGGATATGCGCCGGCTTTTGCATCCGATGCAGATCGTCGTAGCGGTACTCGGTCCACAGCCGGTCCATCGACACCACGATGTCGAACCGCGGCAGATGGATCGCGGAATCGTTGATCGCGATGATCCTGCCCGGGATCCGCTCGCGGTCGACCTGGCTGACCGACCAGCCGCCGCCGACGACGCTGATGATGTCACTTCGCATGAAACACCAGGCGGTTGAACTTGCGCGAGGCCTTGGCGCAGCCGACCTCGTAGAACCTCGACTGGAGCTCCACGCGCCACTCCGGCCTGTCGGCGCGGACGTCGAGAATCAGCACCGTCCGCGAGGTACAGCAGCGATAGACGAAGGCCAGATACTCAGACGGGCCGTAGTGAAAACACCACGAACCGAGACTGATCACGATATCCATCGGACGCGCCGCGACCGGCGGCAGCGCGACATAGCTCCATTGATGGACGCCGTTCCTGGTCAGGAAGTCGCCGGCCACCTTCATGCTGTTGAAGGTTCGGCGGTGAAGCGTCATCTCGGGCGGATCGTCAACACCATCGAGCAGATGGACGTCGATGCCGCCATAGTGCCGATCGAGCAGCACGTCGATGCCGCCGAGCCCGCTGCCGACGTCAAGCACATGGCGGCCAGCCAGCACCGGCGGCAGATACGGAACGAGGCTGTCGTAATCATCGCCCTGCGCCTGCTCATAGGCAGCGTGCCAGGCGGCGCGATCATCCTTGAGATGATCGAGCGAGCCCTTCTGCAGCTTCAGATAGGCGAAATGGCTGTCGTCGACGATAAGGTTCATTTGAACAGGCTCACCCGCAATTCGCGCTCGCCCTTGCCCTGAACAACGATCTTGCCGAACGGCATCGCCTTCAGCTTGGCGATCCAGAACTCGGCTCCCTCGACGATTAGATGTGCGTTGCGACCATCTGGCAGCACGGCATTGGCCGGCCGCGTCGCGATCACGAGATAGAGCGCCCTGCCCGCCAGCACGGCGAGATGATCGAGCACGGCGTCGATCCGGTCCGGCTCGATATGCTCCAGCACGTCGGTGCAGACCACGAGCTCGCATGGTTTCGGCATGCCATCCTTACCGGCAATGGCGGGGTCGTATTCGCTGACCCGGATCGGGGCCAGTGCCTTGGCGAGTTCGCCGCGGCCACAGCCATAGTCGAGGATGGTCGAGGGCCTCACCTCCTCGATCAGACCGCGCACGGCTTCGGCATGCTTGTGGCCGTCCGCGCCCCAGCGCTGCCGCTGGTGCATGGCGGTTAACGTGGCGCGGTAGTGCGGCGAAACCAGATTGTCGATCACGTAGCGATAGGCGCCGGCGTGACGGCGGAACATGCCGATGTGGCCCAGATCGAGCGCGTGCACGCCCTTCTCCGCTAGCCGTGCCGCCAGCACGGTCGCGGTAACCCCGAGGCACATCAGGACTGGACCTGCCGGCTGCTGCAGGATCTCGGCCTCGATCCGATCGATCTCGGCATAAGCATTGATGCGCGGCCCGCGCACGACGTTGATCTTGGCCGCCGACGCACAGCGCTCCGTCGTCAGCGACTTTTCATCGCCAGTGACCAGCGTGATTTCTTTGCCCTTCCACAGCTGCTCGACCTTGTCCCAATAATCGGGCCGGTCGATCCAGGGCGCGGAATCCGGCCGCGTGATGAAGGAGGAGCCGTAAACGACATGCGCCACGCCGTTGTAGAGCGACGTAAATTTTGAATCGGCATAACGCGCCCAGCTATCTGCCTTGGGCGTTGCCGAATGAACATTGGGGATGCAGACAATGCAGCCAGTCGGCGGCATCTGCAGCATCGCCTTCAGTTCCGCGATCAGCCGCGGCGAATTCTCGCGCTGGCTAATGCAGTTGCCGCCGATCGCCAACCGCAGCTCGCCGTCGCCGAACCGCGCCAGGCTGAAGCCTTCGCGTGCCGCGTCGATCGTCTCGTCCTCGGAAATAACTCGCGGATAGGGAGGCATCAGTCCTCAATCACTTTGGTCTTCGAAGGGTCGCCATTGCTGATCTGGTTGAGCATGTCGTTGACTTCAGAGGTCGCGGCCTTGAACGCGCCCCCGACATGCGAACTGACGCTCTCGACAGCCGTAATCGCTTCATCATGGTCCTTCTGCAGTTCGATCGCCGCCTTCTCAGCTGCCGCATCGACAGACTGCATCAGGGATTCGGTCAGGTTCTTCAGCCGCAGCAATCCTCGCGCCATGGTGGCTTGCTCTTTCTTGGGTGAGAGTTCAGCAATCGCATCTTTGAGATGACGGTCCAGCGCGGCGGACGTGCCCAGGTCCGCCGTCACGTAGGGCGCGCCTCGATGTGCTCCAGCCGCGCGAGCAGCGTCTGAAAATCGTCGCGCAGCTTTGAAAGTCCATCATACAATTCGGCAAAGTTCGCGTTGGCCTGACGAACAACGCCGCTCATTCCTCTCGGATTCCGTGCGCTGATCTTAAGCGTTTTGGTCTTCTCCATCACAGAACATCCTCCAGCGAGACGATCGGCCAGAACGGAACGGCGCTGCCGGGACTGGCGTTGAGCAGTTCGACCCCGAGCTGCTTTAACGGTGCAACCAGTGTGGCGAGTTCGGCGGCCTGTGCTTTCCAGCAATCAGGCCTTACCGGCCAGCGATGCGGCGTGTGGTGATGCGAGAGACCTTTGGCATCACGCGCTCCATCGAGGCCGAGGGCTATGATGCGGCGGCAACCGAGATGCACCGCGAGATTGATCGCCGCGACGTAGCTGGTGCGCTTGAACACGACGCGGGTCGGAACCACGGCGAGCCCTGGCGGGTTCTGCCGCTCGAGCGTGAGTAGCGGGCGGCCGGCGCTCTTGAGCTCGCAGGGCGAACGGCGGCAGGTAACGATCCGACCGCCAAACTCGCCGAGCTTGCCCCTGTTGTCGATCCACCAGCGCAAATCGCCAAACAGTAGGATGTCGGCAAACGGCACCAGCACGAAGCTCGAATTGATCGCGAGGACGCGCCGGGCGCGCAGCTGCTCGACATCCTGGCAAAGGACCGACGGACCGCCGCCGACAATGAAGGCGGTCTCGCCCTCCCATTCGCGGGTGACGTGCCACCACAGCGACGGATCAGGTCGCGTTAGCACCGGCGCCGGCGCCCGCCTCGACATGGTCGGCATCGGTGACTTCGCGCATCTTGCGCTTGGCGGCACCCGACGCAATCATCGCGAGCGCCTCGTCGTCGGAAATGCCGAGATCGGCGGTGTCGAATTCGGCGCCGGGCGCGACCATCGTGGTCTGATGACGGCCGCGATCCTTCGAATTCTTCGGGTCTGGGGCGCGCAACGTCTTGCGGCCTTGCACGGTATTGGCTGCGATCAGCTTCATTTGAAACAGTCCTTGTGAAAACAAAACAGGGAAAGGGATCAGCAACGCCTGACCGGGCCGGAGGCTTCCCCCCGGCCCGTGCGGGCCTTACTTGACCTTGACGGACAGCGTGGCGTTGACGCGGTACGGCACCACCAGCGGCGCCGACTGCAGCATCAGGAAGCGCACTGCGGGATCCGGCTGGGTCCAGGACTTGGAGAAATAATCCAGCGCCTGCATGCCCGCGGCCTCGTCCTTGATGGCGCCGTAGTGCTGCACGCCCTCCAGCGTCGCCGCCGGCATCAGGATATAGTCGTCGGGCAGGAAGTCCTGCGTGACGCCGTCCTCGTCGACATACTGGTCGTGATAGATCCAGATGTGGTAGTCGCCGACCGTGCCCTTGTCGGTAAACCCGAGTTTTGCGGCGTCGGGCCCGACATCGATCGAAGTGCGCGAGCTCAGATTGAGCTGCGAGCTCAACAGATCCTTCACCTCGTCGAATTCGCGGAACAGATTCCAGACGTTCTGCGCCATGATGACGTCGATCGGCGAGGCGCCCGACTTGGTGCGCACCAGGCCGGCCCAGGATTCGAGGTCGGCGAGCGGCGTCGCCGATCCCTGGTCCCATTTCGCGCCGCCCGACAGCACCACGGTCAGCGACGCGTCGCGGCCAAAATCGACCACCGTTGTCGGGTACTTTTCGCCCGAAACAGTCACCTTGCCGGTGCGCAGCACCTCGGCGGCCATCCATTCCATGCGCCGCTGCAGCATACCGAGCTGGTCTTCGGATTCCTGGGCGATCGCGAGCTGGCGATTGGTCATCGGATCGAGCGCGCCATAGATCGGCTGGCCGGCACGGCGGCGCACCGGCTTGCCGTCCTCGAAGACGCGCTTGTCCTTGATGTACGCCGGCGCGAAGCTGTTGGTCTGGTAGCCCTGCGACTGGACGATCTGACCCTCGACCAGGGGCGAGCAGAATGGCGCCAAGCGCGGCTTGCCGGTCAGCACGTCGAAGAAAATCTTCTCCTGCGTCGAGACCGAAACCTCGCCGAAATAGCGATTGAGCAGGAACGGCGGCCGAACCGTCGATTTGAGATCCTGCACCACGCGGTTAAGCACCGCGGACGAAAAGATGTCCATTTGAGGACTCCTGTTGATGATGTTTGAACGGTGCCACGCCGCGCGGGATGCGATGCGCGTATTCCGCCAGGCCGTGATCGGCCCGGCGCCCTACTCGACTTAGGAATCAGGTGATCGCGTTCTGCAGGTTGATGCCGACGTCGCGCAGCGACTCCCGCACCGAGTACTTGTCGTGGCCGGCGCCGAACGACAGCTGCTCCTCGTTGAAGGTGCCGGCAAAATAGGCGACCGTAGTCTTGGCGCCGCCGGAGGCATCGCAATCCTCGGCCAGGATCACCTTCGGCGTCTGCGAGCCGTCGCTGGCCGCGGCAACGCTGAGGATATAGCCGCCGCCGGGATCGGAGTCCGAGCCTTCCTCGTGCTGACCGAGCACGGCGCCGCGGATCAGATTGCCGGCCTCCAGCGTGATCTGGCGAGAGGTGGTCGGACCAAGCACCAGCGCGTCCTGGGACGAAAGCGAACCTTCACTCGTAAATGCGGCCACCATGGGCGCGCTCCTTTTTGCGTTAGAGAGATTGAAAGAAACGACGGCCGAGACTGAAACGCCGGCGCCGCGCGGCTTTACACCGTTACTTGGCAGCAGCCTTGGCAGGCTCGCCGCGATAGGCACCGACGATCGCGGACGCCATCGCGGCGGCCTTCTGCTCATCGGTCTGCGCGCCGGCGTTGGCGTCGGCGCCGACATCGGGATTGGTCACGCCCGCCATCGCGGCCGCGAGCGGGTTGACCTGTGCGGCGGCCGCGGCCTGCGCCGGCGCCTTGGCGAGGATCCCCTTGGCGGCGTCGGCGGTCATGTCGGTCGAGAACGCCAGATGGTTGGCGAGATCGGATTTGTCCTTGGCTTCGTCCGAGGAAAGGATCGCCGAGATCCGGGTGCGCTCGGCGCTGGTGCCTTCCTTGGCGCCTTCCAGCTTGCCGGCAGCGTGGCCCTCGGAGCGCGCGGTATCCAGCGTAGCGGTCGCGGCGGCCTGCCCGGCCGGGGGTACTGAAGCAGCAGTCGACATTTGAGGATCTCCTTCTTCGTCATCGTCCGGATCGGACAGTTCGGGTGAAAACGCAGTTACAGCATCGTCGAGCGGCGCGATCGCATCGATCAGCTTCAGGTCGAGCGCTTCGCTGGCGTGGTAGCATTCGGCTTCCGTGGCACGGACAACGGCGATATCGATGCCGCGGTTGCGAGCAACCAGGGCGCAGAACTGCTCGCCTGTTTCGTCGCACCACGATTGCCAGCGCGCCTTCACTCCATCGGGCAGCGGCTGGTAGGCGTTGCCGTCGACCTTGTGCTTGCCGAAGTGCACGAAGGTAATCTTCATGCCGTGCTCTTCCATCGCGCGGCTGACGTCCAGGTGCGTCATCACCACGCCGATAGAGCCGATCCCGGCATTGCTCGACCCGGTGATCACCTTCGCCGCGCTGGCGACGGCATATCCGGCCGAATAGGCCATCTGCGCAAACGCCTTGATCGGCTTGATCGCCCGCCCGGCATAGATCTTGTTGGAGAGGTCGAAACATCCATCGCCCTGCCCGCCATAGGAATAAACGATCAACGCAATGCCGCGCACGTTGCCGTCGGCAAGGCCGCGCTCGAGGGCGCGCGCGATGTAGGCATACCCCGTCGCATACGATCCCAACGCCCAGGGAAAGTCATAGAGCAACACGCCCTTGACCGGGATCTGCAGAATCCCATCCACCACGACGTAGGGTCGATACATGCTGCGCCAGTCATCCGGCGCGAACCAGAAATTGTCGCTCGCGCTGAATTCGGCCGCCGCCATCAATTCATGCGCGCGCGGGTGCTGCAGGATGGCAGAGAGGTCAGCCTCAAAGCGGCTGCCGGCGCGCGGGTCGATCAGCGCCGGTACATCCGCAAAGCGAGCAAGCAATGGATTGTTCATGCGGCGGCGTCCTGCTGCTGGTTCTGGTCCTGCTGGTTCTGGTCCTGATCCTGCTCGTTCTGGTCGGCGGCGACCTGCACCACCTTCACCGGATTGAGCACAACGTTATGCTCGCGCATGTAGGCCTGCTCGCGGGCGAGCTGCTCGATGGTCTGGCGCCAGTCTCGGCCCTGCTCGGCGCATTCGTCCTCGAGCGTCGAGATCCCCATCTGCATGCGCAGCTGCGCCGCGGTCGCTTCCTTGACCGGGTCGATCCAGCCGCGGCCGGCGCCGATCCATTTGGCCTTGGTCCAGGCCACGCGGTTCTTGTAGAAATCCGCCGGCGTGCAGTCCGGGATATCGCCAGCGTTGACGGCCTCTTCAAACCAGAGCTCGTAAACCGGCGTCGCCCAGCCCTCGATCATGAACTGGCGGCAGCCGGAGAAATAGCGCCAGCCTTCGAGCAGCGCGGCGCGCGCGCTGGAATAGTTGGTCTTGGAAAAATCCTTGAACACCAGCTCATAGGGCATGTTCATGCCCGCCGCGATGTGGCGCAGCATCAAGGTCGCAAACGACTCCAGCTCGCTGGTTCCGCGGGCCGGCGTGAACGCGCTCATCTTGGTGCCAGGCGGCAGCGGCACCATGGTGCCGCCGCGCATCTGGATGCGCCATTCCTTGAGCTCGGCTTCGAAACTGGCGCGCTTGTCGCCGCCTACCAGTTCGGCCATGCTCTCCTGGTCGAGCGGCGTCTCGATCGCGGCGAAGATCATCGCGTCGAGCACGGCGACGCGCAGCTTCTCCAGCATCAGCTTGTCGAACGAATTGAACATCCGCGTCACCGCGGCGACGATCGGCTTGCCGCGGTTCTGACCGATGCGCTCGGCGTCGAACAGGTGAATCACCCGCTTGCGGCCGAACGGCAGATAGGCCGGGATCCGCTCCCACTCGCCCGCGCCGAACGAGGACAGGCCGAACGAGAACAGATCGCCGGGATGCGTCTTGCGGATGTTGTAGGCGACCGGCGCGCCATAGCGGTCGATCTCGACGCCGTTGCGCAAGGTCGCGGTATCGGCGCGCCCCTGCGGGTTCGACAGCCGCGCAGGATCGACCAGCTGCAGGCAGGTATTCCAGCGCGAGTTGTTCTTGGTCAGCCACAGCGGCAGCGCCAGCACCTCGCCGGCGGAGGCGATGGTGCGATAGGCGAGCCGGGTCTGGCCGTGAAACGACAGCCGGTCGGCGGCGTCGAACCAGGTGGTGTCGGCGAAACTCGACCACAGCGACTCGACCTCGAGGCCCCATTCATCGGACCAGCCGACCGGCTTTTTCAGCGCGACGCGGTCCGGCGTCGGCTTGCACATCAGCCGCGGGCCGACGACGTTGTCGACCAGGGTGCGCTCGGCGCCCGCCGCAATGCCGTTGTTGCGCGCCAGGTCGTCGGAGCGCGCGACCATGGTGTCGAGCTCGCCGAGCATCGCGGCATCCGGCGACAGCCGCATCGGCGCCCAGCTCGCCATGTCGCGCGCGCCGAGCGAGGCCGCGGCGTGCGCGGTCTCAATCTCGGGACGGACCGACATCGACGTCGACGCGCGAACCGTCACAGCGCCAGACGACGACTGGAACGGGTTAGGCAGCACCTCGGACGATTCCATGTTGCGCTGGCCTCAGTAGACGAAATTGATCGGACGGCGCACCTGCGTCGGCGCGGCGTTGGCGCCCGCAAGCTGCGATTTCAGCGAGGCGATGTAGCTGTCGAGGTCGGCAAGATTGGCCGGCGTGAACTGGGTCGAGGTGTCGCCGTGCTGCAACCGCTCGACCTTGGAGCCGGTGACCAGTTTGTGGCGGGCAGCCTCGGCCTGCGTCAGCCAGGTGCGCAGCGTCGTGGTGTCGGTCATCGTGGCCTCACAGATAGGGATCGTCGCTGACGATGATCCGCGGCGCGGCGGGTTTCGGCGCCGGCGCCGGCCGCTTTGCCGGCACGGCCGCGGCGGGTGCCGCCGGCGATGCTTGTGGCGCGGTCAGAAGATCTTCGAGATCGCCCTGCATTGGTGCGATCGCGGTCTCGCGCTCGAGTTCGTAGTTGGTCCAGACCTGGTCGGGCATGCCGCGGACGCCGAACCGGATCGAGGCGGCCTCGGCCTGGTTCATGGTGTCGAGCGCCTCGTTGGCCTGCGCCGCGTCCTTGGTCCAGCGATAGACCGTGAAGCCGTGGCGTTTTTCCGGCGTGCGCCGCTCGGCAGTCAGCTGGCGGAAATATTCGTCGTCGAGGCCTTGCGGGAAACTGACATAGCCGTCGGCGAGCGGATCGTCCTTGGCCAGATCGCGGTAAAACCCCATCTTCATGATCGAGGCGTTGAAGTTGTAGAACCGCGAGGCGTAGCGCAGCAGCTTGCCGGTCTTCTCGTTGGTCTCGCGGCGCACCCGGATGAAGCGCGGTGCCTCGTCGCGGTTCGAGCCGCGGACCATGATCAGCTTCGAGCGCGGAAACTTTTTCGCAAAACTCCAGACGTCCTCGGTCCAGGCGTTGCCGTCGATCGCGGCCATATCGGCGGAAAGCGCGTGACCGCTGGCATTGAGCCAGGTCTGCTGCAGCAGCGCGCCGAGCGTTTCCTGCGCGCCCTTCTCGCTGATGTGGCCGCGCACGATGCCGTAATCGACGACGAAGCGGCGGTAGTTCCGACCGAAGCCGACCAGGTGCCACTCGACGCGATCGCCCTGGCAGTCGATGCCGAGGAAGATCAGAAGCGCGCCCGGCGGGATCTTGCCGCGCGGATAGCTCGAGGCGGCGGCGCGGTCGCGCAGCTTTTCCCAGGGCGGCGCCTCGCCTAGCGCGTGGTACGGTTTGCCGGTGGTGTCATTGGCGAAGGTTTTCTCGCCGGCCTGGTCGCCCTTGTACTTCAGATATTCGCGCGCGATCCGCTCGAAGCTCTGCAGGTACGAATAGGCCGACCAGATCCAGAAACTGCGGTGCTCACGCTTGGCGCGCGCGTTGTGGGCACGCCACTCGAACCGGGCCAGCATCTGCGGGCGGTGATGCTCCTCGATCGTGACGCCGCAGGCGACGCACGAGAAGCACGCGGCCTCCGGCTTTTCGGGGTCGAGGCTCGCCAGCATGTTTTCCCATTCGAGCACCTGGTAGTGATCGCAATGGGGACACGGCACATAGGGATATTCTTGGCTGCCGGCCTCGAAGTTCTTTGTGATGCGGCAACCCGGCATTACCAGCGGCGTCGAGATCTTCAGAACCTTGGCGAATTCGACCGCGCGCGAGCGGTTGTCGGCCTGCGATTCCGGATCGCCCGCGGCGTTCAGATCCCATTTCGCGAGATCGTCCTGCACCTGGAAATCGACGGTGACCTGCGACAGCGAGGCCGGCGAGTTGGCACCGAAGATCAGCAGCCTGAAATTGCCGTCGCGGCGTTCCTTGAACAGCACCGCATCGGCGCCGTCGCGCGAGCGCTGCGGAAAATCGGCCCGCAGCGCCGGCATCGCCCGCGTCATCGACGCCAGCTTGATCTTCGACCAGCGGCTGGCGTTGTCCTCGGTCGGGTGCGCGTAGAGGAACGTGCCCTTGCCGAGCGCCATGGTGCCGCAGGTGAACACGTTGGCGATCGTGGTCTTGCCGACCTGCGCCGAGCCCAGCAACGTGACGAAGCGGCAGGGATCAGCGGGCGACAGCGCGCGCAGGATTTCGTCGAAATACGGAAAGCGGCCGCGGTTGTAGGGTCCGCGGAAAGAGCCCTCCTCGATCACTACGTTGTCGACGGCCCAGCCGAGATAGTCGATCAGCGGCGACGGCTCGATCGCACTGGCCATCGCCAGCATGGCAAGGCGCTCGGCGTTGGCCAGGTTGATACCCATCAGGCCAGAACCAGTTCGTCGGTGTCGCTGGCGAGCTCGGTCTCGACGATCGCAGGCAGCCCGGCCGCCTCGGTGCGCAGCGAATCCGCCGCTTGCTGACGCAGGCCGCGGAATTCGGCGCGCAAGGCGTGCAGCACATCGCGCTGCGGCAGCGAGAATTTCGCCGCCAGCGCCGAGGCGATTTCCGGCAGACTGCCGTCGATCATGGTCATGGTCTTGCCTGCGATCTTGGCCATTTGCGCGCTGGCCGCCTGGGCGTCGACGTAGCGACCGGCGCGGGCCGCTTCCTCCTCGGCCCGCTTGCGGTTCTCACGCTGCAGCGCCTCGAGGCGCTCGCGCTTGAACGCTTCCTCAAACTTGTCGGTTGCCGGCGCCGCCGCGGCGGGCGCAGCAGGTGGTGCCACAGCCAGCGGCATCTCGGGCGAGGCTTCCGGCGTATCGCCGAGCCTGGTGGCGAGGCCGTTGCCGACGCGCTGGCCGATGTCGAGCCGCTCGCGCAGCTGCTGGTCGGCGATGGTGACGTCGATCTGAGCGTTGCGGCCCTCGCCGACCAGTGCCGCGCCGTTGATCTTGCCGCCCGATATCCACTGCGACACCCGCGCCGCCGAGACGTTCTTCAGCCTTGCAAACGCGGCCTTTGAGACAACCTGCGACATCACATCGGAACCAAGGTTCCACCCCGCGTTAAGGTTGCTCTTAAGTGCAGTTTTAAGCCTTCACTTAAGGATCGAAGATCGCAGATCGGCTGGAGACCCCAAGCTCTTCGCCCCACCGCATTGCATTTCGCTGGGGAAGGACCCGTTGACGCCACCCCCTTCGATCCAAGAAAGGCGGGCCGCCGGCCCGGAAGCTGGCGGCCCAGTCAAAGGGAGGAAACGCCCAAGGAGGGCAGCGACCGTTGGGCTACCCAGCACAACGACCGCACACCTATGCACTTAGAAACGACAAAGGCCCACATGCGCCGCGATAGGGGCATGCCGGGCCTTGAGACTGTCACGGTCTGATGAAGCGCTTACTTCATGACCAACTCCCAATGTTGATTGATGATCGTTGTGATCGTCGCGTTCATGCCCTTCCACAGGGCCTGCACCCTATGCACACAAAAGCCCGGCACGTTGCCGTGTCCGGGCTTCAGGTAGGTGCCAGCTATCCGCTCCAGCAACCGTTTTTCTTTCTGCCGCGCATGTCGGATAGCGCGCTCTGGGTATTCTGCTTTGGGCACATTGAGGGCTGGTGAAGCGGCGTATCCGCTTCGGTCCACCACCTCCGTTCCTGCACTCCCCGATCATGGGGACGGTACTAGCGAGAGGCCCAAGGCCTTACGCAGTGTCTGATTCCGTATCTTTGAGTCAAGCCTCATCAACCGATCCTGGAATTCAGTCAGTGGATGAGCGGAGACAACCACATCGTCGTCGTTGGTCTTCTGCTTCCGATATCCTCGCGCCTTGCGTGGCCGCCACACCGGACGCTGTCCGTTCTCAACGGCGCGCACCACGTCAACCAGAGCGTCGCTGATCACCAAAGGCCTTCCCTCACATGCGAGAAACTGCAGCACACCGGGCGTCGACCTGATCCGGGTATAGTTTTGATCGGTCAACCACACGAAAACGAACAGATAGCCCGGGAACATTGGCCTGATGATATCGACCTTCCGCCCGCGCTTGATTTCGGTTCTCGCCTCTTCCGGCAGATAGATGCCGAAGCGTCGAGACGACAGATCCTCGGCAACAGACCGATCGGCGTTCGCATAGGTCTCGATCACATGCCACGTCGCCGCCAGATTGCCCTGCATCTCGGCATTGCGATGATCGAACGTCACAAATGGCCTTGCCAGCTCCGCCAGCACTTCCGGCGAGAACGCCTTGGGTAGCGTCGTCATTCCTCCGCATCGCTTTCCCCTCTCGCTTGTAAAATCGAACCCGGATGGAAGGCCGGGGGTTTTGCTCAAAAAAGCGGTACCGATTGCGAACCGCTTTTTTTCAAATCGCTGTGCCGCAGCGACTGGGAGGATGGATGGGAGCTTGCGATTGCTCTCAAAATATCCTCCCAACTCAAGAAACCATTGGGACACAAGGGTTTTACAAACACCTTGGGAGGAATGGGAGGAATGGGAGCTTATTTCTATTGTGAAACATGTGCCCGCGCGCCCGCGCACATATGTAGATATAGAAAAAGCTCCCATTCCTCCCGTAAGCTCCCAAGCGCAAACAACTCAACAAGTTACCGACTACGGCAAGCTCCCAGAAATGGGAGGATGGGAGGATTAGAACTCGCGGTCACCCGCTTGTTCGACCCCTCCGTTGCCGTCATTCTCTCCGGTCATCACGCGAGGATGGCCCTGCGCGTCGACAAAATCGCCCGCATCGCGGATCAGCTTCACGTCGATCCACCACATCACGTTTGATTGTTTGGAGTGGTAGCCACGTTCCTTCATCGCCATCGACAGCCCGCGCGCGCTCCAGGCTTTCTCAACCGATGATTTGCACCATGCGTCATAGACCGCGTACAGAACGCTCGACTGCACCCGCTCTCCCGGCGCGGCCGAGAGACACATGGCCGCGAAACGACCGAACGCGTCACTGTCGCTGCGATACTCTGCCGTGGCCTTGGCGACGTCCTCAGGCTCGATCAGGCGCTTGTCGCACCATAGGCGAAGGCCATCGAGCAGCCGGTTCAGGATGCCGCTGGCTTCGCTGCGCAGCTTGTCGGCGAGATGGATGTCGCGCTCTTCCTTCGGGATGGTGACATCGAACGGCACCAGCCGCAGTCGGCGCCAGATGCCCTCATCGGCACCGGAGATCGTCGGCCGGTAATTGCCGGAGATCGTCAGCTTGAACTGCGGATAGAACTTGAAGAAGTCGCGGTTGAGATGGCGCGCCTGGATCGGCTCGCCGCCGGTGACCAGCTTGACCATCGCCTCGGCGAGTTTCGAGTTTTTCTCCGGCTCCGATGTCCGCAGCATGCGCACACCTGGCAGAATGGCGAGATCCGGCGTGGCCTGTCCGGCGCTGCGCGATTTGCCGTGGTCGAGGAACGTCTCGATCGGAACCGTCTCGCCATAGTCGCCGGCAACATAGCTGACGGCATCGATCAGCACCGATTTGCCGTTGCCGCCCTTGCCGTAGAGGAACGCGAGTATCTGTTCCGATACGTCGCCCGTCATCGATAGCCCAAGCCATTGATGCAGCCAGCGCCGCATGTCTTCCGACGGCTGTACCCGCGCCAGAAACTTGTCGTATTCCGGACAGAGCGCCGCCGGCAGGTAGTCGACCGGCGATATTTTTGTGATCAGGTCCGCCGGATTGTGCGGCAGGAAGCTCACATAGTCGCCATCACTCTTGCGTGCGACCGACAGCGTACCGTTGTTGACGTTGATCTTCATCTTGTCGGCGTCGAGCTTGTCGATACCGATCGCAAAATACGGCGCGCCGCGTTTTGACAGCGCGCCAAGCTTGTTCAGTGCCTCCGAGGCACGCCCCCACCGGGCGATCTTGTCGGAAAACAGCACGACGGTATCGTCCCGCTTGACCTCAACGACGAAATCGCAGGCGCCGCGCTCCGGATCGTCGATATCGTTGCGGCCGCTTTCCCGCACCAACTCGGCTTCATCCTGGATGGCCCGCACCGTCTTGTGCTCGGCGATTTTGACCAGGTCATCAGCGCCATCGGGGCTCCAGCGCTTTCCGTCCCATGCGAGCCAGCCCAGGGCCGGGCACCACAGCAGCTTACCCTTCCAGCGCTCGCGGAAGCGTTCGGCGTTGCCAAGGTCGGTGTGCGGATAGAACGCCAGCCGCCGGTTCAGCGCGTCTTCGTCTTCAGGTGCATCCGGAGACTCGCCCCCTGCCCCCCATGCAGCATCAGCATCCGGCGCAGCTCCCGTTTGGGAGCTTGCCGATTCGCCCCCTGCTGCGGGGGGCGCGGGGGACGGCGACGAAAAGGGAGACGCGGAAGGCGGCGCGGGGTCTGCAGCGGAAGGGGAAGAAAGAATATGGACAGCCGCGCTATTCCCGGCTTCGCCGGGGCGCGACTGACTCATGATGTGAGCGCTGAAATCGCGCGGGGTCTTTTTGCCGACCTTCAGCGCGGCCGCGATCGCGGACTTCACGGCCTTGGCGCCGATCGCCTTGATGAGGCCGGCGCCGGCGGCCGCGTGCTCGAGCAGGGCCTTTGCAAAGGGTTCGTTGACGGCGCCGGCACCGATGATGCTGCCGGCCTCCGTGGCAACCTCCTGCAGCACGGTGGTCCGTGCATCGCCCTCGGCGGCCTTGAGCAGCTCAATCGCCTGATCGAGTGCGGCGAGGCCTGCACGGCGCAATTCCTCGGCCGACAGCGGCTGCGGCTCGGCGAAGGCCGGCGCCTGGTCGATCAGATCGAGCACGGCTTCAATCGTCAAAACCGATCCTCGCGCAGCACATCGTTGAAATCCCGCCCCGCCGGTGCAAACGCAATCCGGATTGTGCGGCCCGGCCGGGAGTAACGCCGCGCCGCGCGCAGCATCGCAAAGCGCGTCAGCACCGGTTCGCTGTCGCCATCGCCGAGCAGGATCAGTTCCTCGACGCTGTCCGGAATTGAAAGGCCGGGATCATCCGGGTCGGGCTGATCGTTGGGCACGCTGATGGCGCGGCCGTTCGGTCGCTTCAGCGTTGGGTGTGGGACAGTCTTGGCCGATCGGCCGGCCATGTTGCCGAGATCGCCGGCGGCCCAGAAGGCGGTATCGTCGAGCACGCGGCCAGCATTGTGGAATGAGGTCCACACAGCCAGCACGGTCTCGATCCCCTCGCCGACCACCAGGCGCTTAGGATCCTTGGTCAGTGCGATCGCGATGTGCGCGCCGGCCTTGGAGCCCCGCATTTTCTTCGAGTTCAGCAGTTCGCCCGTCTCCGGGTCGTGCAGTTCGACCTTGCCCGGCGGCTTTACGTCATCAGGTGACGTAGCGACGTTCAGCCATGTGGTATGCAGCCCACCGAACTTTCCGTCGGGGCGGATAAAGGCGGCGAGCATCGCCGGTCCCTTGTGCAACACGATCGGCGATTTGCGGCCGCGATCGTCGAGCTGCTCCCCGTGGAAGTATGGCGCAGCTGCGAGGAAGCGCAGGCCCGGGCAGGCCGCCGGCAGCACGAGGCCGCGGCCCTCGAGGTAACGAGCGGCCAGGGTCCCGTGGATCTCGCCTGCGTTCTGCCAGGCTTTCCAGAGCCGCTTGCGTTCGGCCTCGCGGAAATCGTCGGATTTCTTTTCCCGCTCGAGTCGCTTTTTCTCACGGGCCTCGTACAGCTTTTTGGAGGCGGCAGCGTCGATCTCACGCTGGCCGCCGAGACGCTCGATCGCGGCCTTGAAGTCGCAGCCCTCGACCTTCATCACCAGGTGGATGACGTCGCCGCCGTCGGGACACACCGCGCAGACCCAGCTGTCGCCGTCCTCGAGGATCTCGAAGCGCTGCGAGGTCGCACGGCCGCCGCAGACCGGGCAGGGCCCGACCAGGCGCTTGCCCATCCGCCGCAGCTTGACATATCCGCCCGCGATATCAGCGAGCGGATTGCGGGCCTTGATGTCGTCGAGGTCGTGGGTTGTAAGCCGGCTCATTCGGCAGCGACCTCGTCAGCGTCGACTGTGACATCGCCAGAGGCCTGCGCATGCTCCGCTGCATTCGGCGCCGGCACCGCCATCCGCTCCTGCAGCCGATCCATCACCATCTTGTCGCTCATGATGGCATCGATCAGACCTACTATGCCGGCGAAGTCGTCGCGCAGGCGCACCTGGTCAGGCAGCGGTTCTGTGCGCCAGCCGAGCTTGACGGCCCCGTCCTGGCTGATTTCGATGCGCTGGGCCTCGAGGTAAGCTGCGGTCTGCATCCTGAATAGCGTGGTTTTGCCGGGAGGAATCATGCCGATGCCCTCAATGCGCGCGCGGCTTCGACCTGTGCCAGCTTCGCCGTGCCATACTTGACGCGCTCCGGATCGCCGCTCGCGACGTCCCGCTTCGCCAAAAACTCGACGGGCCCGAACTTGTCAGTGAGCACGGCACCGTACTTGCGTGCGAGATCCTTCTTGCCGAGCGAGATATCGAAGTGGACCCAGGAGGCTTTGGGCGGCTGCTGCAGCCATTTCGCCTGCACGCCGATGCGCCGGGCCATGCCGAGCAGCTCGTCGAGGGTATCGGCCCACATGTGGCACATCGTCATGTGACGGAACTTGTGCTGAACGTCGTCGACATAAACGGTCATGCTGCACCATCCGGCCGCAGGCCTGCGGCATTGAGCCAGTCATTGATCTTGGTCGCAGCCAAGCGCCGCGCTTCGGTCATGTCGCTTGCCGGCCGCCAGCTGGTGGCGCTGGACTCCGGAAGCGTGAGGCGGAAACACGCCCGGCGGCCACTTTCGCCGCTCGGCATGATCTCCCCGACCTGGACGCGGCCGAGCATGATCGTCTCACGGCCGAGCGCGGCCGGCTGAAACGCCACCACGCCGTCATGCAATTCCCCGCCCATGTGATGCGTCCCGGTTGGAGATGTTGTCAGCGCTTTTTCACCGACGTCTTCTTCGCCGTTGCCTTGGTCGCCGCAGCGCGCTTCATCTGCAGATCGTTTTTCTTGGTCTCGCGCTCTGCCTTGGCCGCCCTCACCTTGTCGGCGGTGCTGGCGGGCTTTTCCGGCGCTGGCGCTGCAGGGACCGCCATCGGCGCCGGGCGCTTGTAGCCCTCGCTGCCGGGCCCCTTGTAGTGCACGCTGCGCAGCTCCTTCGGCAGCCAGCCGGTCTTGCCCAAATTGGCGATGGCGAACTTTGCGATGTCGGCCTTGGGCTTAGTCGATACCTTGCGGGCTTCGTCCTGGTTGATGGCCTCAACGATCGCTTTGAGAACAAATCCCTTCGGCGCCGATGCGAAGTAGTCCTCAGCGTCGAATCGTTTTGCGATCGCCTGATTGAACACGCCGGCGTTGAGCGTCTGGCGGATGGTGGGCAGCTTGGTCCGAACGGCGTCCGGCATATGGAACGGCCGATCGGGATCGATCATCGAGCAGATGATCTTCGCCAGCGCCTCGAACATCGGCGAGTTCACGAGCTGCGGCTCGGTGGCGATCGCGTCGCGCGTGGCGCCGATGAGCTGGGACGACAACCGCTGCTGCAGGGCGTTCGAGAGCACCTTGGATTCGGGCGCCGGCTTGCCTTCGGACGCAGCGGTTTTAGCCGCGGCTTTCTTCTGCTCTTTGCGCTCTTCCTTGACGACGGCGGCGGCGGCCTCCTTCTGTTTGGGCTTGACATGCCCGAACTCGATCTCCAGGAACCCATCGCCGTCGATTTTGACGAAGCATCCAGCACTGGCCATCATCTTCGGCGTGTAGCTGCGAAGCTCGATCGCGCGCTCGAGGCCCTGGTACGCCAGATATGCCTTTTGCTGGACACCGGTCAGCTCGGCGAAGCTGTCGCAGCCATAATACCCGGCGGCGACGTCGCTCTCCGGATTGAAGATCGCATTGAGATCGGCCAGCGCCTTTACTTCTTCCGGGGTCGGCGCGACCTCAACCTTCAGACGCGTGTAGTCATAGCGGGTGTTGCGGACGCTGTCGGCGGTAACCGCAAAGCTCCAGCCGGACTCGACCAGCTTGGCGCATTCGGCCTTCAAACGCTCGGCCGCCATCGCCTTGACCAGCTTGGGGTCGCTGACCTGGTGGTCGGTGCCGAACAGGTCGCGCGTGACCTTGCCACCGCGCGCGACATAGGCATCGATGCCGACGAACTCGACCAGCGGGCCGCTGTCATCGTCGCCGATCTTCAGGGACTGCTTGACGTCGTAATCCTCAATGCCGGCAATCCCACCGCTTCGCTCGGCGAACACGGCCAGGATATCCTCTTGCGCCTTGTGGTCCGGCGCCAGCGTGAACGCCTTGGCGACGTCGGTCTTGATCTCGCCCTTGCGCCAGAGGTCGCGGATAGTCGGCGAAAGATGGCCCAGCGCCAATGCTTGCTCGACCTCACGATCGCTCATCCCGTACTGTTTGGCGATTTCCTCGACGCTCTTGTCCTGGCGATCACGCAAACGAACGAAGGCCTCGTACTGGTCGACCGGGTGCAGCTGCTTGGCGGTGACGGCCGTCGCCAGCGAGAATTCGAACGCCTTGGCTTCGTCGACATCATGCAGCGTGCAGTTGATGGGTCGCTCCGAGGATTCCGTATAGAGCATGTGGAACGCAGCCAGGCGCCGGTTGCCGTTGGCGACCGAATAGAACCCCTCCCCCGCGTCCTTTACGATCAGGTTTTCGATTTGCCCGTGCACGTGCAGATTGGCGGCGAGTTCGGCGATGCCGTCCTGCCGGCCGGCGACGCGAGCGTTGATGCCGGCGCCGTCGTCCTGGCCGAACTTCAGTCGATTAAGCGGGACCTGCAGATCCATGGTCATCTCCCTTGGTTGTGTGTTCAATGAGGAAAGCCGCCGCCCGGCCGAGCGGCGATGCCGGCGAGCCGTCCGGGTTGCGCTTCATGGCATGGGCAATATCGACCGGCGGGCAGCCGTACTGCAGCAGCATCGACATCAGGATGGCGCCGTCGCTGGCCAGTACGTCGGCCTGCGTGTTGACCTTCTGGGCGTTGAGGAAGATCTCCACGATCGGCCCGACCAGGCCGCGTTCGCCACACACCAACTCACGGCCGAGGCCGACCTTGTAGCGCTGGCCTTCGTGCTCGATCGCCACGGTTTCGTGGGCGCGGCGGCTAGCGAGGCGATGACGTGCTGCGGGCTGCATCAGAACACCCACCACGCAACACCGGCGCCGATCGGCGCGAACAGCTTGATGGCAACGATCGCCGCCGCGATGCCAAGCAACCAGTTCATTTGCCCTCCAGCCGCTTAGTGTCGGATAGCTGTTGCTGGCCTAGGCCGACTTGCGGCATCCTAGGACCGTCGCGACCTGAAAGAGACGTTAGCTCCGGGAGGATGCCCAATTGGCACATGTCGAAAAGATCAAGGTCGACGAGGCTGAATTGAAAATTCTCATCCAACACCGGCTCGGAATGGCTGCATATCTCACCGTGCACCGGCATGCAGAGCTGGGGTTCACCGTCACCGTTCTTGCCTCCCCATCGAATGCTCTTCGTCTCCAACAAGCCGTCGATGTGATCGTAGGGGTATTGCGAGGAACGCATGAGCTCGTCGACTGATCGGGACATCATTTGCCCTCCGGCCGCTGAGACTTGATTAGCTGCCGGGACCGGATCGTCAGGGCGGCGTTGCAGAGCGCCAGCGCGCTAGTCGCGCCGCTCGACACGCACGCGTGCCAGTTCTTTCCGTCATGGTCCGGCGGATACCAGCGGACGCCTACAGCCGGCCAGCAGCCCACCGTGTCCCAGCTCAAATTCATCTCGATAAACTGCAGCCCTTGCGGAAACAGCGTCATCGCCGCGTCCATCGAGGCGGTATATGCCGCCGGCAAATGCGTGTCCGGCTGATCAGCGGCGGCGTGTATCATCCAATCGAGAATGCGATCGGCGCGACCGATCGTTTTGCAGCGATCGGCGAGCTCCTGCAGGTGCAACGCCAATCCGATCATTGGCCGCCCTCCGGCCGCTGCAACGTGTTTAGCTGCTCGATCGGCATCAGCTTGCCGACGATGACGTGGTAGCCGAGGCCCATGCATTCGCCGCAGTGCGCGAAATATTGCTTCCGCACGCGATCCGGAGAGCCAGCTTTTGCTGCTCGGTTGGTCTTTCCCGTGCCGGCGCAGGCCGAGCACTGCTCGCGGCTCTCCGACCGCCCATAGGTCTTGTGCGACACGGTTTCCGCCGGTGATTGTCGGTTTTCGTCGGTCATCGGCGTGCCCATTTCAGATGGTTGCGCCCGTACACGATCCAGAGCGCAACGTTGAGCGGGATCAGTCCCCATGTGCCGGTCACGACGATCCAGATCAGCCACAAGAGCTGATTTCCAAGGCCGACCAGCCAAGCGTTGCGATGCAGATTGCCCGCCAGCAGCGTCATCCAAATCGTGATGGCCGACAGCAGCCAGGGCAGATAGATGCGGATTGCCTCGGTCATCGCTCGCCCTCCGGCCGCTGAAAACGCGGCTCGCCTTGGTCGTCTGGCCGATCCTGCCATCCCTCCAGCAACAGCGTGTCTGGCTGCTCCGGATGGTGGCTACATCGGAGAAAAGTCGCACCGGCCTCATGGGCCTCATCAACGCAGCATTCCAACCAGCGGCGACGCTCGTCGCTGGTGACAAGTCCTGTTTTCTGCCTGATGAAGACCGGCTCGCTCATGCGTCGACAGGCTCGTATGTCGCTGCAAAAATGTCCGGCTTGCACGGATAGAACCGGCCTTCCTTAGGCTCCGGCAATATCCAGTCGCCCGGCACCAGGTACGCGCGCTGCTCGTGGATTGTCGTCACGTAGTACGCCGGCAGGTCGGCCATCGCGGAGCCTTGCGTCGGCGTAAAGAACTGCGCGAGCAACTTGTCGCGGTCCTCTTGCACGCCGGCGTGCGACACACCCGGAAACCATTGTGTTGCATCTATCACGACCGGCTTTTTTCGATATTTCGGCATGTTACGTTCCTTCGGTTGGGTTGGGCCGCTGACAGTCAGATAGCTGCCGCAACGCCGTCACCAGCAGATCGGCCGTCTCGCGGTTCCAGCACTCCGCGATCTTGATGCCGTTGCGGAAGATGAAGAGCAGGTTGTCGCGGGACGACAGGCTGCGGGCCCAGTGGATCGACGTCGAGCGGTCGTCCAGCGCAACGGCTGGCGGCGAGCTGGTGCTTTCCAACGCCCCCGTCATGCTGCTACCCTCAATTGCACATTGGCATGGGGAAGCGCTGGGCAATGGCTCGAAGATATGACGTCCTGGCTCTTAGCCTGCTGATGTTTTCGACGGTACTGGTGATAGCCATCAGCATGGACCCGAAAGGCTTCACGTTGAGCACGTGGCAGCCGTTGTTGGCAGCCATAACTGCCCTCGGAGGAGCTGGCATTGTCTATCGCGGCGCACGGCTCGCATACGAAGCTGCCATGGCCAAAGTTGCGCTCGATCGTGAACTGAATGAGCGAGAGCACGCTCGGGTCACGCTGGGTGTACTGCTGCGGCTGGAATTCTCCCTTCGCGAACTCAAGACCGAGATCGAGACCGAGCGCTTGAGAATCAACCCTCCCAATTGGGAGGGGACGAGAACGCTGCAAGCGAGCGACTTCACCCTCGCTATGGGGAGCAGACTCGATGAGGCGTGGGCAAATCTGGATCGGCTGCCACGCCAATTGTCGACAATGATCGCCGGGATCAGAGCGATCTATTTCGATTACAAAGTCATGCTGCGCATCAATGAAGATCAAAAATGGTCGTATCGTCCGGTTTCGCCGCCCAAGCAGGTCCGATACTTCGGAGAGATTTTCGACAACCTGCATGACAAAACCGTCGCCGCGCTCGAACGCGCGCGAACAGCGATCGACAATGTGAGATAGCCTAGTCACGCCGCTACCCCCGTGAATTCCAGCTCATCGCCCCATGAGACCCAGCCTGGCCGGGTGCGGCGCGCCTGCAGCTCGAGGTAATCGCCTGGTGTCAGCCGCTCGATGCGATCCAGCCAGGCATCGGGCTTGCGCGAGTGCTCCATGACGGGCGCGACGATCAGCTGTCGGACGTCGGCATAGAGCCGCTTTGGCTTTTTCTTTGAATCGGCCTTGGTCGCGAACCAGCACACTTCCGGATTGGCGCGGGTCCAGTAGCCCTGCCCCATGTGCCAGGTCGAGGCGGCGAACGGATCGAGCGGAGCGCCAATCCTTCCATCACCATTCGTCTTGACCCATGTAAACGCGGTGGTGATGTGCTGCAGGCCGTAGTGTGCCAGCAGATCGAGCGCATCCTGCGGGCACCAGTCGACCATCCACATGTAGAACGCGCCGTCATCGGCGAGCAGCTCGCCGACCGGCAGGTTTTTGATCTTGTCGACCTCTTCGGTCTTGTAGTGGATGTTGGCGCTGCGGCCCTCGCCGGCGGCGGATCGGGTCAAAAACTTCCATTGCGGGTCGGAGCCGATCGAGCCGAACTTGCGGCCCTCGCGCGCCATCTTGCCGAGATCCTCGATCGAACCGCCGCCAATGGTGCGGGCGGCATGCGCGGCGCGGCGATCGTTCTGTTCGGCCGTCTTGGCCGCTGCCTTGATCGGGTCGATCAGGATGGCGCCGCCGCTTCTGATCTTGTCGCGCGTGGTGGCGACGATCTCTTTGAACTCGGCCTCACCAAGCGCAGCTGCTCGCCGGGACGTAGCCGACAATTTCTTGTCGACGCCGATTTCCTTCAGTGTCGCAGGTCGCGCGTCGTCGACATCGGCGCCGGCGGCCTTGCCGCGCGCGCCTGGCGCGCGCAGATCGCCCGCCTTCTCGGCCGCCTCCAGCATCTCGCCCAGCTGCCGCTCACAGTGCAGCTGCAGATCAGCCGCTTCCGCCAGCAGTTCGCGGTCCTGCACTTTCTTGGCGTGCAGTTTCAAGTGATCGATCCAGTCGCGGATCTGCAACGTCGCCTTGACCGTCTTGGCCTCGGCGATCGCGGCGCGGGCCCGATCGTATGCGACCAGCAGGTTCATGCGGGGACCTTGGGGAATCCGTTGTGCTCGACGCCATCCGGCATCCGGCCGGCGGCTTTCTTGCCGACGCGCTCGACAAACGCCGCTCCAGCTTCGGGATACGGTTCAGCAGCCCGCGCGACATGCGGGTGGCCGGCCAGGCATTGCCAGCCGGACCGGGGATTGCCGGCCGCTTGCTCAGGCGTTGATGGCGCCCATTCGCCCCACTGTTTGAACAGGAAGGGTGTGCGGGCCGATGCGCATTGATCGCGCAACGCTCGCGGCCAAGCCGGATGCGCTGACCTCGCCTCTCGGCCGCTTTCACCGCCTGCGATGACCCAATCGATCACCTGCTGCTCAAGGTCACAGCCGCCTGCTACCGGAATTTCCGCGATGACCATGCGCGGATCGGCAGGGTCGTTCTCGACCCACGGTAACCACGGGGCAAGATCGATCGGACCCAGAAGCGGTTCACAGCTGAGACCGACCCACGGAATCCCGAGCTTTGCCTTGAGCGCCAGCAGTCGCGGCACGTCCCGATCGGCCTCGGCCTGGTTGACCACCGTGATGATCAGCCCGGCATGTTTCGGCCAGGCCGTCTCGCCGATCTCGGCCAGCCGCTTCTCGACGGCGCTGATGCGCTTGGTGACGATCTGGATCTCGATACGGTTGCAGGTCTTGATCAGGCCCCACGCCTCGGCAAACCATTCGACGGGCACTTCCAGATCGAACAGATCGGACATCGACTGGATGAAGACGCGGCGGGTAGAGCCCGGTCGCGGACGAGGAAGACCGAACGCCTGCGCATTGCCATCGGCAACGTGCCAATCGGCAGCAAAATCCGCGTAGCCGTTGTCGAGCCGATGGATCAACTTTGCGGCGCTCTCGATCCTGCGTCGCGGCACGCCATGGCCCCAATGCGAGCCGCCGGTGCGCTTTGCCCACGTCTCCGCATAGCAGTGATCACAGCCGGGCCCGACCTTGGTGCAGCCCCACCAGAAATTGACGGTAGCGTCGGTCCATTCGATGGCGGATTTGTCAGCCATGGGACCACCAGAAACGCTCGAGGGAAGCCCATGCGCGGCTGCCCTTGATGGTTGCGGCGATCTGGACCGCCTCCCAGGCAATCGCTCCGAGCGGCACGAAGACGATCAGCAGCAGAACTTTGACGACCCGCGTCATGTGCCCCTCGCCGCCTTCTCGTTGTTAAAGGCGATCCATGCCTCGACGCGCAGCAGCGGCAGCGCGGCGCCGGCGAGCATCAGCCATGGCGATTCCAGTGAGCGCGAGCCGGCCTCGGGCTCGCCGGCATAAAACCCCTCCAGCGCGTACACCATGACCATTGCGGCGCGCGTGGTGCGAACGGCTTCCGCCGGCCGAGCATCGGCTCCACGGATCTCGGCAGCGAGTTCGCCGAAACGGGCGCCCAGCGCATGGCCGGAATACCGGTTCGGCCGGGTGACCGTTTCCTCGGCAAAGCCGATAAGGTCGTTCAAGGTTTGCGATAACGGCCGGATCATGAGCGCTGCGCCCCGGTTCGTTTGAGTTCAGTGGCCTCGTGACGCACTAACTCCACCAACGCACCCATCACCTGCTGCCAGCGGTCCTGCCGCCCGTCGCCCACGGCATAGGCCGTGCCCATCATCGAGACGATCAGCAGCCGCACCGGATCGAGGATTGCCTTTGCCTGGGGATCGTCGACCGCCGCCATCACTTCCATTTGAGCGGACCTGGAATTGCGGCCGAGCGTGATGATGTCGTGGCGCCCGTCGAGAAACGCGGTCGCATAGGCAATGACCTTGGCGGCGATAAAATTGGCGTGTTCGGCTGGCGTGAAATTAGTGTGCACGGTGACCCCTCCATGAAGAGGGAATAGAGGGACTAGCAGCGGCGGGCCCTTGAGAGGATTTTCCATTCCCGCCGCTGCCCTGCCCCGCTGGCGCGGCACGCCGGGCGGAACGGAATTGGTTGAGTTCGCGCGCCGTGTAGCCGATGCCGGCCTCAGTAAGCGATCGCTCGGCCGGGCCTTCGAGGATCGAGCCAGCCGGCAGCGGCACGTTCGGGATGTCGCCGATCGGCGAGGCGAACGGATCGACGGGGCGCGGCTTTGCGAAGACGGAGCGGAGCCAAGCCAGCATGATCACACCCCAAAATGCCGCTTGAGGATGATGCGATCGACCGGCGAGCGGTCGAGGTGGCGGCGGATCACGGCCGCGGCCAGGCTGACCGCCAGCAAGACGGCGAGCAGGGCCAGCGACAGGCTGGCGTCGTCCAGATCGATGGAAAGGCCGACCGACATCAGCAATCCCTCACCAGCTTGAGGAAAGGCAGATCGGACGCCGCGGCGGGGGACCGGACCGCAGCGGAGGGGCAACTCTCGCTGCAGTCACTACGCCGGGCGTCCGATCGTCCGTCCGCTGGACCATGGCTAAGTCCCTTCGGCGGACGGGTTGTGAAATCTTGGCGCTGTGCCTTCCCGAACACCGGACGGGGACGGCGATTGTTGAATAGCGGCATGGGATCGTTCCCAAAATTCGAGACAAAAAATCTGACGCTCGGAAATGACCGGGCGCGCGGAAGATCAAAACGCACTGCAACTGGGAACTGTGGACGCGAGGGCGATCAGCTATCGGAGACGGCGGACCTCGCGGAATTCATGGTGGTCGATTGCCCGCGTGGGGCGGAAAAACATCCAGGCAAAGCAAACGATGTTAACGGCGAGCCAGAGCCCGATGACGGCCAGGAGCACGTTCATGCCGCCCTCCGATCATCTGAGAGAGGAACGTCGAAGAAGCCTTGGCGACCAACGGTGCCATCGGTCGGGAACAGCACGCGAATATCGCGCAGCAGCCAAGCCCATCGGCCCGGCGAGTAGTCGCCGAACTCGTCGTGTCGAACGGTGAAGCAATCGGGCATCTGTCGGCTGACCATGCGGCGGACGACGCTTGCCGCAGGACGCAGCGTGCCTTCGGCTTTCTCGCCAAGTTGAAAGGCGGCATCGAGCGTGGCCGTGCAGACCAGGCAGCCGACGGGCATCATCGCCATGCCGAACGCACCCATCAGTTCGTCAGGGATACCCTTCATTGTGCCGGAGAGCTTCTCGGCGAGCGCAAAACCGTCGTCGCCGTGCTGGCCGTATATCAAGTCCTCAGCGAATGCGCGACCGCCAGCATCAACTTTCTTCGCGGCGTGGATGGCGATGCGCTCGCCGATCAGTTCGCGCGGCGGCGCCCAGTGTCGTGTTTCGTATGGCTTAGCGCCGCACGCGATCAGTGAGGCCCATGGCTGCCAAAGCGAAATCGCCTTCATGCCGCCCTCCGATCATTGAATCGGGCGACGGCGGGGCATTTAGCGGATTCATCCGCCCTTCCCGATGGAGCCGTCGGCACAAAGAGCCCGCCCCATGTCATTGACCCGGGCTGTTGGATGCCAAGGCCGTCGCCCGAACTGGAATTATTCCGCCAGCAAAGCGCCGTTGAGCGCATGTACGGCGCGTGCATTGGGCTTCTGCTTGCCGGCGATGATGAGGTTGGCGTTGCGCGGCGTACACTTGCCGCCTTGCTCCGTGATGCGCTCCGCGAGCCAGTCGCCCGGCTTAACGCCGCGCGCCGCGATGACCACGCAACGGCCGAACAGAGAGATAGGGAAGTTTTCTTCCCTAATACGTTTTGACCGGCGGCGCCGCTGATTCGATCCTGTTCCCATGATGAAACTCCCCCCACAACGCAACACTGAGAAGCAGCAAATGAATGAGATTGATGAGACGTTGCGCGCCTGGCGCGCGGCAGAGATGCAAAGATGGTGGCGCAGGTTTTGGTTGTGGCTGGTGTCGTGAATGCAACCAAACGCGGCGCGGCCGATCGAGTTTGAGAAGCGCCTGCGCGATCAACCGGGAATTGTGCGCCGCATGCGAGGCTTATGGAGCCAGCATCATTTAGCGTTAACGATGCATCGGAAAAATATTCCCGTGACAGGTGCCGGTCTAGAATGCTTCCATCCCGCAACAGCAAAAAAAACGGGATGGGACTATGGGAACAGTGGTTCGCTTGCCGGTGCGTCATGCCCGGGCCTCTTCGGTTTTATCGGCCAAGCGCGCGAACAAATCCGAAGTCAAATTGGACGCCTTGGCCCGGTCGGTTTCCAAAACGCGCCGCCACCAGTCGGACGGAATATTATTCCGCTGCCACCACTTCCGGACCCTCGACGACCCGCCGCAGTCCACATCCGCCGCCATGACCTCCCTTGAGGGCCAGAGGTCAATGACGTCTCTAAACGAGGTGATGGTGGGCGAATCACTTTCCATGCCCGGATTATTGGGACGCCATGTCCCGATTTGCAAGGGCATCATGGGCCGGGACTTAAAATCTCCTGTGGGACATTCTGGCCCGATGGGAAAAGACGACGGGAAACTGGCGGAAAGCGCTTGGCAGATGGCCTTCCAGGAGCGGCTTAGCCGCATTCAAGGCAAGCGGACCCACGAGGCCATGGCCGAGTATCTGGAAATGCCCGTCGAGAGCTGGAAGAAGTGCGTCAACCGCGGCGACACCTTTCCCATCCGAAAGCTGCCGCGACTCGCCCTGCTCGCAGGAATTCCTGTGGAAAGCCTCATCAAGGGCGACAGAGACGACGAACTCGCCGCCCCGGTGGAGCGCTACCGGAAACGCGCCTCTAAGCCCGCCGCCCGTCGGGCAGGCTAGTCTCTTGTATACGACCGATCGATAAAGCCGCCGCCGCCGGTTGGCGTGCGCGTTACTATCGAGCTTGGTGTACGCTTGCTGGAGGTGCCTTGGCCGCAGGCGAATTCGTCGCAATTGACCCTGAAAAAGTCCGGCTCGTCCGGCCTATATATTCTCACCTGCCGGCCTCCGATCACGAACTGGAGGCGGTTGACCTCGCTACCGTCCTGGGCCCGGGCAACCACAATAACTCTGCCCATTGCGGTCCCTTTGAAAGCAAAGGCTGGTTGACCGGGCGTCCCGACATCCACGGACTTGGCCTCCACGATATTGTCTGGGGAGATGTCCACCCTGATTACGGAAGCGCCAAACTCGAAGAGCCGGGTTTCTCCGATCTGTAGCGAAATCGCACGCTCGACCGGAAGCTTGATCTCTTTTGGCGGCTGCGCCGCAACTGCGGGCGCCTTGACGGGCGCCTGAGCGAGCGCGCCGGCCGGACAGAGCAAAGCCATCAAGACAAAGGCTGATCGCTTCATCGAAAATCCCCCTCCCGAAAGATGGCAGTGTAGCCGGAAAAGAAAGTTAGCGCGGCTTTTTTGGGCGAAAATCGCGCTCTAGGGACACAATGGCCTTGACATTGGGACATTATGTCCCGACTAATGTTTCCCGTGAAACAACCTTACGGGAATCATTGTGATGCGTAACCTGTCCCAGACTACCGCCAGCATCGTACCCTTCCCCGCGGCCCCGCGCTCGTTTGGTCGCCGATCTATTTCGTCCGTGGTCGGTCACCTGACCGTGCTGATGTTGTTTCGGCACGGTGAAACGGCGACCGACCTTTTCGTCTCCGACGATGATGATGCGGTCGGCGCCGTCTGGATCCCGAAGGCTCTGGTGACGGTCGACGAAACGCGCGGCCGGTTTCTGGTGGTCACAATCGCCGCCAACCTCGCGGGCCAGCGTCGGCTTTCGACGCCGATCATCGATCGCAGCCGCTTCACGCCTGACGAGCTCTCAGAGCTCAATGACGCCGTGTCGGCTGCCGCGCGCGCCCGCAAGCGGCTGTGCGGCTACCAGGAGGCGATGGGCTGGTCTGGCGGAAGGAACGTGTTCGCATGATCACAGAAGCGATGCGCATCGAGTGGGAGGCCCTGACCCGCGCGAAGGAAGCGCGGAGCGTCTACGGCCGAACCGTCGAGGATCTGCTTCGCCTGTTGAAACGGGCCAAGGTCGTTCGCCTCACCGTGCGCGTTGGCAGGGAGACGGACGATCGTCCCGTTGAGTTCGTGACGACCACACCGGCCGCGCTGCGCAAGATGCTCAAATACGAGCCGGCGGGCAAGGTGATGCCTTCCGACTTTGATCCCGTCGAGCGCGAGCTTTGCGTCGGCAGCCTCCGGGCAATTTTCAACCATCGCGACCATAAGGAGGATGCATGCAGCACCACTGCCTGACCTGCGCCGCCACCACCTATCACTGGCACTTGCACGATACCGCACACGGCATCCCGGAAACCCACATGGCCGGCAGCGAGCGCTTCGTTTGCAAGCCGTGCAAGCGAACGACGTTCGCGATCGATGCCGGCTCTGTGGCGTTTCCCTTTGTGCTGGACGGCCAGGCCAACCGGAAGCTGGTCGCATGAGCGCGACGATCATTCCCTTCCGGCCGGTTGACGGCCCCCTGGTCGAAGTCAACCGTAGCGCGATCGTTGCGGAGATGGCAAAGGCCCTGATCGAGGCCGGCAGCTACTACTGTGAACGCGACGCCGTCCTGACGCTGCTCGGCAAGTTCAAGGCGGTCGATATCGCGATGTTGATCGACGATGCCCGGCAGGTCGCGATGCAAGAGGCCGTGGTGGCGCTGGAGATGTCAGGGCCATGATGCAGCTGATCCTGCCGAACCAGCCGCGCCCGATCCTGTTCACCGAACTGGCACCGCTCGTCAGCTTCGCGAGGTTGAGGGCGAAGCGCGGCATTTACGAAGGTCGCGCCGAAAAGGCCACGATGCAGCTATTGCGACAATGCAGCCACCTGTATTCGATCGCTCCTGATGTAAGCGCCAGGCTGATCTATTCGCGGGACCGTGGCCACCATTCGAACGGCTGGTGGAAAAATCCCGACTATGAACGCTGCCTGCACCTGTCGATATCGTTCTGCGTCAACCCGACTGATGCGCCGCTGCCGTTCGACAAGCGCCAGGCCCAGACGATCGCGGAGGCGTTCTTCGAGAGCGAGACGCGCAAGTGCTGGGTTGAACCGCCGTACAGCCCGGAAGGCAAGCACGCCGACGTGCACCACTATCGGCTGTTCTGCGATCCATCATGGACGCCAATCCTGCCGCGCGGCGAGGTCTACAATCGCGATTTCACTGAGGTCGGCTGGCGATCGTTCTCGGAAATTCACGGCCGCTCGACGGACAATGTCGACGCGCCCTGGCTAAAGGCGGCGTCAGAATGAACGCCAACTTCCCCCGCCGCATCGTACACCCCTTCCCGCCCGGCTCGCTTCTCAAGCGCGTGTCGACCCAGCCCCCGGTACGCCGGGAAGTGGCCGGGCGGGATCTGCCGTACCTTGCGGCCATCCGGACGCTGCCGTGCCTGAAATGCGGCATGGAGCCGTCAGAGGCCGCCCATGTCCGCTACGCCAGCGCGGCGTTCGGCAAGGCCTCCGGCCTCGGCAGGAAGCCTGACGACCGGCATAGCGTCCCGCTGTGCTCAGGCTGTCACCGTCTCGATCGCGACGCGCAGCACAATCGCGGCGAACGTGAATTCTGGAATTCACTCGGCATCAATCCGTTGATTGCTGCCGAGCGTCTGTACGCGCATCGCGGCGACCTGGTCGCGATGCGCGCCATCATCATGATTGCAATTGGAGAGCGGGGGCAATGAAAGTAACTATGAAAAACGACGACCGGCCGATCGCGCGGCTGCTCGAATTCGGCGCATTCGAACAAGGTCCAAGGGGCGGCTGGCGGTTCGGCACCAAGCGGATCGCCGATCGCGTGGTCGACCGGCTGATCGCCGCCGGCGCCGCAAGCAGGGACGGCGACCGCATCGTGAAGGGTGCGCAAATTTGCGCAGGCTGAGATGAACCGGCAGAACCCCTACACCCAGCGCGCGATTGAACGGGCCATCAGGGCGGCCCGCGCAGCTGGCCTATATGTCGTAGGGGTTCAGGCCGACGGTACCGTTTTGACGCAGGAAAACCCGCCCCAGCCCGGCCAGACGGCCTTGACAGCCAAGCCGGGCCTCCGCGACGCTCGGGAGAAGCTGGGTGTCCACTAAAACGGCCCCGCTTCTGCGTATCGTTGCGTCCCGCGGGGGTCAGGTGGGCAAGGACCGAACTCGCTATTTTCTCTATCTGAACGGCCGCTGGCGCTGGCGTCCGACCAAAGCCATGAAGGCCTACGGCTTCGGCCTGGTTACCATGGGCCCGGGCGGACCAGGGAATGATGCCAACGGTCACCCAAGAGCCAGCGTCGAGGATCAGCAGCGCGCGATCGAACTCAACCGCGCATGGGACATGGTACGGTCGGGGCACGCCGCGGCGCCCGCCAGAACCACGCTGAAGCATTATCCGGACGGCAGCGTCGGCGACGGCTATCAGCGCGCGATGGCGCTGCGCAAGGCCGGCCGCGTCGCCAAAGGCGTGATCTGGACCAAGGAACAGGAAAAGCGCGACGGCTGGCCCCGCGCATGGAAATGGCTGGAACCCAAATTCGCCGATTGCGACCCGCGCACGATCGAGCCCGAACACTTTCTGCGGCTCGATCCCGACGGCACGGCCAAGGGCCTTGTCCCTGAGATCGAGGCCGCCGTGTCCATCACCGAGCGGCACATGGTGATCAAGGTCTGGCGCGCGCTGTGGAAAAAAATGGCCGCGATGAAATATTGCAGCCTCGATGCGGATCCGGCGAAGTCGTTTGCCAACACGCCGCCCGAGCCGCGCGACGAAGTCTGGCGACGCCGCGAAACGCTCAAGCTGGTGCAGGTCGCATGGCGCCATGAATTCTACGGCCTCGCGGCGCTGATGGCCGTGGCATGGGACAGCCAGTTGTCGCCGATCGACAACCGCGCGCTGACGCCAGGTCAGGCCCGCGTCGACGACGTCGGTATTTACTTTGCGCTGGCACGCACCAAGACAGGCCGTGCTGCTGCAGCGACGCTGACGCCGTGGTCGCAGGCCATCCTGCTCGCGTATCTCCGCAAGCTCGGCCTGCAGCTGCTCGACACGACGCCGCTGTTCTGGACGCGCGGTGGACGGCCGGTCAGCCGTGCAGGCACGACGGGACAATGGGGCGGCGACCACGGCGGCGGCCGGCACATCCAGGCGCGGCCCTACACCAAGAGTTCGCTCAATCAGGATTTCCGCAAGGTGCGCAAGCTCGCGTTCGGCGAGCTCGAGGCTCGGCAGCTGCAGGACATGCGGCGGTCCGGCGGCGTCGAGGGCGATGCCGGCGGCGGCAGCGTCGAGGATCAATCGAACAAGATGGCCAACACCGTCGACCGCAACAAGCAACTGCGCAAGGCTTACAACCCAGTCAACATAGCGAGCGTCCGCCGTTTCGACGAAGCCCGGGCGATCGGCGCCAGAAAGCTCGAACAGGCCGAACAAAGGACGTCGGGAAATGTTACGCTGGACTCGCTCGCGACGCTGTTGAAATCGAGAGGTTAGAAGCCATGACCGAACCGATGCCGCGCAACTACGACTACCAGGGCAATGAGCGATGCCTCGGCTATGTGAGGGGCGTCACCAGCGTGCCGTGCAAGCGTTGTCGCACGACCGGCGTCGATCCGGTCGCGGCCGATCCGGGCAATGTTTGCGGCAATTTTTGCGGCACGGACATTCCAGTCTGTCGCAGCTGCGGCGGCTATGGCTGCGTGCCGTCACAGCCGGCGGCCGAGGCAATGAGCGAGCAACAATCGACAGAGGTCAACCGGGAACCGAACAAAGGGCGCCCGAAAGTGTCACAACCCCGCCCCGTGTGACACTTTGATTTTTTGGAACTGCGACTAAGTCTTTGAAAAGACTGGCGCGAGAGACGGGACTCGAACCCGCGGCCTCCGCCGTGACAGGGCGGCGCTCTAACCAACTGAGCTACTCCCGCGGATGCGTAATCACGTCTTGATCCGCGCAGAAGCGAGGACTTAAAGGGCCTCCTTGTTTTAGTCAAGGACGTTGCGAATCCCCTTGTCAAATGGGGCTTTTTGCGATGCTGATGCAAATAACGGCCTATTTGCAGGCAAAACAGCGTAGGCACCCGCCACCCGAATCGTTTAAGGCCTGATACGCCTAAGTTTCCGTAAAGCCATTCATCACCAGGGAGGGCCGAATATGGCGAAGAAAGCAGCGACTCCGGCGACGATCACGCTGAAGCATCTGGCAGCGGCAATCGCCGAGGACCAGGAGTTGTCCAAGAAGCAGGCTGAGTCGATCCTGAGCGACACGGTCGCCCTGATCACCAAGCACCTGAAGAAGGGCGAACGCATCCGCATCGTCGGTCTCGGCATCCTCCAGGTTCGCAAGCGCGCCGCCCGCATGGGCCGCAACCCCGCCACCGGCGAAGCCATCCAGATCAAGGCCAGCAAGAAGGTTGCCTTCCGCGCGGCCAAGGAACTCAAGGAAGCCGTTTAAGCAACGCGGGCTTTCCGATCCGAAATTCAAGCGCCGTTCCGGGGGCCCGGAATGGCGCTTTTCTGTTATAGAGCGCCGTCGTTTCTCAAATCCTGTTGTGGTTGTCATGCTGGCTTCGCCCCTCGCCTTTACCCACGGTGTCACCAAGCGCTTCCTGCGCTATGTCGTGATCGACACCCAGTCGGATCCGGCGTCACCGACCTGCCCTTCTACCGAGAAGCAAAAAGACCTCGGCCGCGTGCTTGCTGCCGAACTCAAGGCAATGGGCCTCTCCGACGCCCATCTCGACGAGCACGGCTATGTCTACGCGACCATCCCGGCCAATTCAGACAAGAAGGTGCCGGTGATCTGCTTCTGCTCGCACATGGACACCTCGCCGGATTGCAGTGGCAAGGACGTCAAGCCGCAGATCGTGCGCAATTACCGTGGCGGCGACATCGTGCTGCCGGCTGATACGACGCAGGTGATTCGATTCGCCGATCATCCGGCGCTTGCCGACCAGATCGGCAATGACATCGTCACGACAGACGGCACCACGCTACTCGGTGCCGACAACAAGGCCGGTCTAGCCGAGATCATGGATGCCGCGCAGTTCCTGATCGACAATCCGCAAGTGAAGCACGGCGCCATCAAGATCCTGTTCACGCCCGATGAAGAAATCGGCCGCGGCGTCGACAAGGTCGATCTGAAAAAGCTCGGCGCCGACGTCGCCTACACGATGGACGGCGAGACCGCGGGGAATATCGAGGACGAGACGTTTTCGGCCGATGGCGCCACCATCACCATCGAGGGCGTCAGCACCCATCCCGGCTTCGCCAAGGGCAAGATGGAGCACGCGATCAAGATCGCCGCCGCCATCGTCGATCGCTTGCCGAAAGAAACCTGCTCGCCGGAGACCACCGAAGGCAAGCAAGGTTTCCTGCATCCGATCGGCATTTCCGGCGCGCTGGAGAAAGCGACTATCGGCTTCATCGTGCGCGATTTCACCGACGAGGGCCTGAAGGAAAAAGAGGCGCTGCTGGAGGGCATCGTCAAGGACGTGATGAAGGATTATCCGCGCTCGACCTACCGGATGGAGGTCAAGCACCAGTACCGCAACATGAAGCAGGTGATCGACCGCCATCCCGAAATCGTCACTTACGCGATCGAGGCGATCCGCCGCGCCGGCTTGACGCCGGTGCGCTCATCGATCCGCGGCGGCACCGACGGCTCACGGCTGTCGTTCATGGGGCTGCCCTGCCCCAACATCTTCGCCGGCGAACACGCATTCCACTCGCGGCTGGAATGGGTCAGCGTTCAGGACATGGAAAAAGCCGTACAGACCATCGTGCATCTGGCGATGATCTGGGAAGAAAAGGCCTAGCTGACGCGTGGGAGCGATCGTGTGAAAATCAGAAATTCGATTTGTCTGGCGTTGTTCGCGTTTGGCGCAGCGCCTTCCCTGGCGCAAACCGCGGCCGAGAAAGTCACCGTGAGCTCCCTGCTCGCGCAGGGACGCAATCTCCGGGACCTCGGCGCCGCCGAGTGGCGGCGCCGGACTGTTCCTGCGCAAAGGCGCAAAGCTCTATTTCTGCTTCGTTTCCGAGACCCGGCAATCGGCAACGGTTGCGACGGAATATTGCAAGCCGGTCGAGTAGCCGGGCGAACCGCAGGGCCCGGACACAAAATCGCGAAAACAACCCCATGCAAGTAGAACGGGGCACAGCTAGCGGTACTCAAGTAGCCCGCGCAGTCACGATCCAGATCGAACCCGGAAGCACCACGGTGTTGCCCTTGGCGAGCGGCGCCAGCGCTTCGCGCAGCGAGTTGATCGCCGCGTCGCGGAGTTCGGCCGGCTGGCCTTCGAGCGCCCGATGGGTGGGGCCGATTTCGAGGGCGCCCTGCACCGCCGCATCGAGGCCGCCTCCGATCGCGATATCCATCGAAAGCGGACATGCCTCCATTGCGATACCGGTGAAGCCGGCGCCGCCGAGAATCCGGTGCACCCGCTCCTCGGAGGCGAACGCGAACGGGCCCGGATCTTCCGGCCCCTGCGGCGGCAGCTTCGGCACGTGTTTGTAGACCGCCATCAGCGGTGCGATCATCCAGGGGTTTTCCCGCGGCTCGCGCCAGCAGGCGAAGGCCAGCCGCCCCGAAGGCTTCAGCGCCTTGCGCATGTTCGCAAACGACACCACCGGGTCGGCAAAGAACATCACCCCGAAGCGCGAGACCAGAAGATCAAAACTTGCGGGATCGAACGGGTAGACGGTGGCGTCCGCCTGAACGAAATCAACCGGCAAACCCTGCGGCGCACTCGCCCGCGCCCGTGCCAGCATCGGGCCTGATATGTCGACGCCAAGCGCATGACCTGATGGTGCAACCTTTTGCGCGAAGCCGATCGTCGTGACCCCGCTGCCGCACCCAATATCGATGACCCGCTCGCCCGGCTTGGGCTTGGCGCGATCAATCACAAGATCGGCGACCGGTCCGAGCAGGATGTCTTGCGCCTGCTGCCGGTCAGCCCAGCGCTGTCCGGCGGGGCCATTCCAATAGGCGATCTGGTCGGCGTTTTGTTCGTGGCCGGTGGGGATGGTCATGTTTGGAAGACTTTCTGAAGGTCCGCCTTCGCGCTTCGCACCTTGGCTGGCTTGCCCAGCCGTAGCGCGAAGCGCGAAGGCTGGTAGGCGGCGACGGATTCGAACCGCCGACCCTCTCGGTGTAAACGAGATGCTCTAACCAGCTGAGCTAGCCGCCCTTAAGTCGCCTGTTTAGCGCCGCCCTGCCCCTTGGCGCAAGCGGGGATGCCCTGACAAAAAGCGGCGCCCCGGGGGGGACGGGACGCCGCTTTGTCACATTGTCTGGCCTCAGTGGGCCGTCAGGCCGCCGGCTTCGTCCGTGGCGTCGGATTTAACCGGCACCTTGGTCTCTTCTTCCCAGACGATCGCCACCGGAGGGCGCACCAGCGCCTTGGCGACGACGTCATCAAGCCGGGCGACCGGGATGATGTCCATGCCGCCCTTGATCGCATCGGAAATCTCCGTGAGATCCTTGGCGTTGTCCTCGGGGATGAACACCGTCTTGATACCGCCACGGGCGGCCGCGAGCAGCTTCTCCTTCAAACCGCCGATCGGCAGCACCCTGCCGCGCAGCGTGATCTCGCCGGTCATGGCGACATCGTGCCGGACCGGAATCCCCGTCATGACGGAGATGATGGCGGTCGCCATCGCGACACCCGCCGACGGTCCATCCTTCGGGGTTGCCCCCTCCGGCACGTGGACGTGGATGTCGCGCCGGTCGAACATCGGCGGCTCGATGCCGTAGTTGATCGCCCGCGAGCGGACATAGGACGCCGCCGCCGAGATCGACTCCTTCATGACGTCGCGCAGATTGCCCGTCACCGTCATCTTGCCCTTGCCGGGCATCATGACGCCTTCGATGGTGAGCAGCTCGCCACCGACATCGGTCCAGGCCAGGCCCGTCACGATGCCGACCTGAGGCTCGCTCTCGATCTCGCCGTAGCGGTACTTCGGCACACCGAGGAATTCCTCGAGGGACTTCTCGGTGACCTTGACCGACTTCTTCTTGGAGATCATCAGCTCCTTCACCGCCTTGCGGGCGAGTGTGGAGAGCTCACGCTCCAGGTTACGCACGCCCGCCTCGCGGGTGTAGCGGCGGATCATCAAGAGCAGCGCATCGTCGTCGATCGACCATTCCTTGGAATCGAGGCCATGCTTGGAGATGGCGTTCGGGATCAGATGCTTGCGCGCGATCTCGACCTTCTCGTTCTCGGTATAGCCGGCGATCCGGATGATCTCCATGCGGTCCATCAGCGGTCCGGGAATATTCAGCGTATTCGCGGTCGTGATGAACATGACGTTCGACAGATCGTAATCGACCTCCAGATAGTGGTCGGCGAACGTGCCGTTCTGCTCCGGATCCAGCACCTCAAGCAGCGCCGACGACGGATCGCCGCGGAAATCGGCGCCCATCTTGTCGATTTCGTCGAGCAGGAACAGCGGATTCGAGGACTTCGCCTTTCGCATCGACTGAATGATCTTGCCGGGCATCGAGCCGATATAGGTGCGGCGATGACCGCGGATCTCGGCCTCGTCGCGCACGCCGCCAAGCGACACGCGAACGAACTCGCGGCCGGTCGCCTTCGCGATCGACTTGCCGAGCGAGGTCTTGCCGACGCCGGGAGGTCCGACCAGACACAGAATGGGGCCGGTCAGCTTGTTGGCGCGCGACTGCACGGCGAGATACTCGACGATCCGGTCCTTGACCTTCTCGAGCCCGTAATGGTCGCTGTCCAGCACCGCCTGCGCGGCCACCAGGTCCTTCTTGACCTTGGACTTCTTGTTCCACGGAATCGACAGCAGCCAGTCGAGATAGTTGCGCACGACGGTGGCTTCCGCGGACATCGGCGACATCTGGCGCAGCTTCTTCAGCTCGTGCTGCGCCTTCTCCCGCGCTTCCTTGGAGAGCTTGGTCTTGGCAATCTTCTCTTCCAGATCGGCAAGCTCGTCGCGACCCTCGTCGTCGCCGAGTTCCTTCTGGATCGCCTTCATCTGCTCGTTCAGGTAATACTCGCGCTGGGTCTTCTCCATCTGGCGCTTGACGCGCGAGCGGATGCGCTTCTCGACCTGCAGCACCGAGATCTCGCTCTCCATCAGGCCCAGCACCTTCTCCAGGCGCTGCGTGACGGACAGCGTCTCCAGGATGCCCTGGCGATCGGCGATCTTGACGGCGAGATGCTGGGCGACCTGATCGCTCAGCTTGGCGAAATCAGTGATCGCCTGAACCACGCCGACGACTTCGGCGGAGATCTTCTTGTTCAGCTTCACATAGCTTTCGAAGTCGGACACCACCGAACGCGCGAGCGCCTCGGCCTCGACGGAGGTCGCATCGGTATCGGCGAGCGCAACGGCGGTTGCTTCGTAATATTCGCTGCGGTCGGAATATTTCTGGACGCGTGCGCGCTCCAAGCCTTCGACCAGCACCTTCACGGTGCCGTCGGGCAATTTGAGCAGCTGCAGGACGCTGGCGAGCGTGCCGACTTCGTAGATCGAATCCGGGCTCGGATCATCGTCGGACGCGTTCTTCTGCGTCGCGAGCAGGATCAGCGCATCGTTCTTCATCACCTCTTCGAGCGCGCGGATCGACTTCTCGCGGCCGACGAACAGAGGCACGATCATGTGCGGGAATACGACGATGTCGCGGAGCGGCAGCACCGGATAAGAGTGGCTTTCGCCGTGGACGATAGATGGCCGGGGTTTGGCTGAAGTCATGGCCTAATTCCTTTTGTTGTGCCCCCTTGCACGCAGTCCGCTCATTGTGCGCAACCGCCACAAGGTGCCGGGAGGTTCCGGGGCTGCAAGCCACCTTCGCAGCCTGTTTTTCCGGATCGTTTGGCGACGAATCTCAAGCATGAGCTTCGCCACCGACAGCATTAGGTGGCTATCGGGTACGGGGGTGTCAAGTCACGAAAAATGCCCGTCAAATGGGGCTAACCGCGAAGGACTGCTGCGAAATAACTACGCCGCTGCGGCCGCCGGAATGTCCCGGCAGCCGTCCTGTTTGGGACAGAAATCCATCCCCGGCCAGGGCCTATCAGGCGCTGGCGCTGCTCTCGACGGCACGGTCGGAACGGTCCGCGTAGATGTAGAGCGGACGGGCAGTTCCCTCGACCACTTCGCGCGAGATCACCACCTCTTCGACGCCTTCCAGACCCGGAAGATCGAACATGGTCTCGAGCAGGATGCTTTCGAGGATCGAACGCAAGCCACGCGCGCCGGTCTTGCGCTCGATCGCCTTGCGGGCGACCGCGCCGAGCGCCTCGTCGGCGAAGGTGAGTTCGATATTCTCCATTTCGAACAGCCGCTGGTACTGCTTGACCAGCGCGTTCTTCGGATCGGTCAGGATCTTCTTCAGCGAAGCCTCATCGAGATCTTCCAGCGTCGCGACCACCGGCAAGCGGCCGACGAATTCCGGGATCAGGCCGTACTTCAAGAGATCTTCCGGCTCGACATGGCGGAAGATTTCGCCGGTGCGGCGGTCTTCCGGCGCCAGAACCTGCGCTGCGAAACCGATCGAGGTCGAACGGCCGCGTGCGGAGATGATCTTCTCCAGCCCGGAGAAGGCGCCGCCGCAGATGAACAGGATGTTCGTGGTGTCGACCTGCAGGAATTCCTGCTGCGGATGCTTGCGGCCGCCCTGCGGAGGCACGGAGGCAACGGTGCCTTCCATGATCTTCAACAGCGCCTGCTGCACGCCCTCGCCCGAGACATCGCGGGTGATCGACGGATTGTCGGACTTGCGGCTGATCTTGTCGATTTCGTCGATATAGACGATGCCGCGCTGCGCGCGCTCAACATTGTAGTCGGCCGACTGCAGCAGCTTCAGGATGATGTTCTCGACGTCCTCACCGACATAGCCGGCTTCGGTCAGCGTGGTCGCATCCGCCATCGTGAACGGCACGTCGAGAATCCGCGCCAGCGTCTGGGCCAGCAGCGTCTTGCCCGAACCGGTCGGACCGATCAGCAGGATGTTCGACTTCGCGAGTTCGACGTCGTTGTGCTTGGTCTGGTGATTGAGCCGCTTGTAGTGATTGTGGACGGCGACCGAGAGCACCTTCTTGGCGTGGCTCTGGCCGATCACGTAGTCGTCCAGCACCTTGCAGATTTCCTTCGGCGTCGGAATGCCGTCGCGCGACTTCACCAGCGAGGACTTGTTCTCCTCACGGATGATGTCCATGCAGAGCTCAACGCATTCGTCGCAGATGAATACGGTGGGTCCCGCGATCAGTTTGCGGACCTCATGCTGGCTCTTGCCACAGAACGAGCAATACAGCGTGTTCTTGGAGTCGCTCGTGCCGACCTTACTCATTCTATTCTCCGTCCGCCGTTCGATCCCGTCACTCGATCGACCCATTCCGGTACCAAGCCGGACCTGAAAGTAGATAGAGCAAATTCCGTACCAAAAAAGACCTTAACTCAATACGCGCCGTTCGAATCGCGGTTTACTCGAATCCCCGCGATCCTACCCGATCCCTCACAGCCAACCATGCTGACACCCGACTATCAAGAATTCGCTAACCGGGCACGGAGCGGACACCGTGACAATACCGTGATTTTCGGCCTTCGCACGTGGAGAAGTTGCCGAAATCACCCAAGCGTTGCGCGATTACCACGCTGCCAGACCAGCACGAAAGCGGAACTTTCTGCCTACGTTCGGGCATAGAGAGCCGCTTAGAGCGTAATTTGCCGATTGGGCCCACCTGTCAAGGTCAACGCGTGGGTACCTCCACCCGTTACCTTACGGGCTCTTGGTCATCGCCGGCTCTTCCGGACGCTTATCCATGACCTTGTCGACAATACCGAAGTCCCTGGCCATGTCGGCGGTCAGGAACTTGTCGCGCTCCAGCGCTTCCTCGATCGCCTTGTAGGTCTGGCCGGTGTGCTTCACGTAGATCTCGTTGAGCCGCTTCTTGAGATTCAGGATCTCCTGCGCGTGCAGCATGATGTCGGTGGCCTGGCCCTGGAAGCCGCCGGAGGGTTGATGCACCATGATGCGCGAATTCGGCAGCGAGAAACGCATGTCCTTGTGGCCCGCCGCCAGCAGCAGCGATCCCATCGACGCCGCCTGCCCGGTGCACAGCGTCGTCACCGGCGGGCGGATGAACTGCATAGTGTCGTAGATCGCCAGACCCGATGTCACCACGCCGCCGGGCGAGTTGATGTACATCGAGATTTCCTTCTTCGGATTCTCGGCTTCGAGGAACAGAAGCTGAGCGACGACCAGCGTCGACATGCCGTCTTCGACCGGCCCGGTCAGGAAGATGATGCGCTCCTTCAGCAGGCGCGAGAAAATGTCGTAAGCGCGTTCACCGCGGTTGGTCTGCTCGACCACCATCGGAACAAGGTTCATGTAGGTTTCAACGGGATCGCGCATGAATCACCTAAAGGGTTGGCTGGGGCGAACATCCATCGGCAACCAGCTGATTTGCCTGAAGTGGACGAACGTCCCGTGATGCAGGACTTCGAGGACAGAACTCACAGATATGAGCCAATTCCCCGGCGACAAGGCCGGGCAATGACGAGCTGGGTTAGACGAGTTCAAACTGATTCGCAGGCGAACTCATAGCGACGGATGCCGGAGCCCCGCCGCTTTTGCCGTTCATCATTAACATCAGGTGCCGGGATTAAGCGGCAGTTTTCTCAGCGTCCTCATCCTTGAACAAGTCTTCGCGCGAAACCTTCTTTTCGGTCACATTGGCGAGTTCGAGGATGAAATCGACCACCTTGTCTTCATAAATCGGCGCACGAAGCTGGGCCAGCGCATTGGCATTGTTGCGATAGTAGTCCCAGACTTCCTTCTCGCGGCCCGGCATCGACCGCGCCCGCTCGATCACGGCGCGGCTGACTTCGTCGTCGGTGACGGTGATCTTGTTCTTCTCGCCGATCTCCGACAGCACGAGGCCGAGGCGGACCCGGCGGTCAGCGATCTTCTGGTATTCTTCCTTGGCGGCGTCCTCGGTGGTGTTCTCGTCGGCAAAGGTCTTGCCGCTCGATTCCATCTCCGCCTTGATCGAGTTCCACATCAGATTGAACTCTTCGGCGATAAGCGACGGCGGCGCTTCGAACTTGTGGCTCTCGTCGAGACGGTCGAGCAGCGCGCGCTTGACGCGCTGGCGCGTCGCACCGGCAAATTCAGAAACCAGGCGCTCGCGCGCGGCTTCCTTCAGCTTGTCCAGCGATTCGAGACCGAGCGTCTTGGCGAACTCGTCATCGACGGTGGTCTCGCCGGGAGCTTCAATGGCGGTGGCGGTGGTTTCGAACTCGGCGGGCTGGCCGGCGAGTTTTTCGCTCGCGTAGTTCTTCGGGAAGGAAACCTTCAGCGTGCGGGTCTCGCCCGCGCCGATGCCGATCAACTGCTCTTCAAAGCCCGGAATGAACTGGCCGGTGCCGATCACGACCTGGATGCCCTCGCCGGTACCACCCTCGAACGGCGTACCGTCGATACGGCCGGTGAAGTTGATGGTGACGCGATCGCCGTTCTCGGCCTTGGCGCCATCGCTCTTGGCGTTATAGGGGCGGCTCTGGTCGGCGATGCGCTTGATGGCGTCATCGACATCGCTGTCGGACACGTCGACGACCGGCTTCTCGACGGTAAAGCTCTTGAAGTCGGCGAGCTGGATCGTCGGCACCACCTCGATCGCCACCGTGTATGTGAGATCGCTCTTGCCGGCGAGGAGCTCCTCGACCTCTTTTTCCTCGGTCGGCATCGTGATCTTCGGTTCGGTCGCAAGGCGGAAGCCGCGATCGGTGAATATCTGCGTGTTGGTGTCGCGGATGGTCTGGTCGATGGTCTCGGCCATGACAGAACGGCCATAGACCTTCTTCAGATGGCTCACCGGCACCTTGCCGGGACGGAAGCCGTTGAGCTTCACCTTGTCCTTGAGGTCGATGAGCTTGGCGCCGGCCTTGGCATCGAGATCCGATGCGGGAACGCTGATCTTGAACTCGTGCTTCAATCCCTCGACGAGGGTTTCGGTGACCTGCATGGCGTCAATCTTCTTCCGTTTCGGCAGGGCGCGTGGCCCCGACATTGTCAATTGGGTCGACACAGGGCCCTTAAAGCCTGCGCCGGTGGTTCGGCTGACCCAACTCCCCAACCGGGGAAACAGGCCCTCCAGTATTCGTCATGCAAACGCTTGAATAGAGCGCTTGGTGCGGGCGGAGGGACTCGAACCCCCACAACTTTCGTCACTGGAACCTAAATCCAGCGCGTCTACCAGTTCCGCCACGCCCGCGTAAAAAGCATCCAGTCCGGCCGCGATGCCGCGAGCGGCGGGCTTATAACATGCGCCCACCGGTCCGCAGCAAAAAAATGGCGCTTTTTGAACGCCGCCCGAGGCAAGGCGTCACAGCTGGACAGGACCTTCAGAAAATGGTCCGCATCGGTCTCATGGCAAGCCCCAAATCCCTGCTGCACCGACGCGAGCTGATGGCCGGACTGGGCGCTGCCGCCCTGCTCCCGATATGGCCCGCCATTGGCTCTGCTCAAGGCCGCGCCGCGCTGGCGCTGCAAGCCAAAGCCGATGTCGTTGCGCTTCGGCCAGGGGCGCCGGAAACGCCGGTTTGGTCACTCGCCGGTTCGGAAATGAGATTCAAGCGCGGCGATACCGTTGAAGTCACACTCGCCAATGAGCTGCCGCAGCCCGTTGCCCTCAATTGGCGGGGGCTCGACGGGGCCGCGAGCGTCGAATCGCTGACGGCCCGCGCGCCGCTCGCGGCCGGCGCGAAGGAAAGCCTGCAACTGCCGCTGCGACATGCCGGAACATTGCTGTGTGATCTGACCCTTCTCGGCGACGGCCAGGCACGGCCATCGCGGGCTCGCGCATTGGTGGTCCGGGAAGGTGAGACGCTCGCCGTTGATCGCGACGAGGTGTTTCTGGTCGAGGATTGGCGGCTGCGCCCGGATGGAACCGCGATCGCGCCCGGGTTAGACCCCAAGGATGCCGCAACGGTCTTGACGGCCAACGGCCGGCTTTCGCTCGATATTACAGCGCGAACCAATGAACGGATCAGGATTCGCTTCATTAATGGCTGCCAGCGGTCTGTTATTGCGGCCAAAATCGAGAATATCGACGTCCGCGTCATGGCGATCGACGGCCAGCCCTCCGAGCCGTTCCAGGCCCGCAACGGCGCGCTGGTGCTGCCCCCCGGCGGCCGTGTCGATGCCTTCATCGATGTGACGGCGCCCGCCGGGACCACCGCAGCGATTCTGGTCCATGACGGCAAGGAGGCCCGCCCCATCGGCAGACTGATCGTCTCGGGCGAACCGGCGGTTCGTGCCGCCCCGCTTTCCCCGGCCCCGCCGCTACCCTCCAACGGCCTTCCGGAGCGCCTCGCCCTCAAGGGCGCAACCCGGGCCGAATTGATCCTTGGCGGGCCGCAAGGCGACTGGGTGCCGCCGGCGAACTTCGCGGCGACCGCCGCGCCCGCGTTCCGTACCAAAGCGGGACGCACCGTTGTGCTGGCCCTGAGCAACCGCGGCGCCATCCCAACCGTATTCCATCTCCACGGCCATCATTTCCGGCTGCTCGACCGGCTCGATGACGGCTGGAAGCCGTTCTGGCTGGATACGCTGGCCATCGAACCCGGCCAAACCCAACGCATCGCCTTCGTCGCCGAATATGCCGGACGCTGGCTGATCGAATCCGTCGCGACCGATTGGGCCGCCCCCCGCCTGGTGCGATGGTACAGTGTAGAGTGAGGAGACCGGCATGAGCGCATCCGTTCCCGCCATTCGCAGCGTCACCGCCCGCGGCCTCGTAGTCCCGATCGCGCGGCCGGTGAAGACCGCTTTCTCAACGATCGATGCCGCGCCGATGGTGCTGATCGATGTCGCGACCGATCAAGGCGTTACCGGACGCTCCTACATCTTTGCCTACGCCAAACTGACGGTGAAGCCGCTGGTAGCACTGATCGAGGAGATCGGGCGCGAACTCGTCGGCAAGCCGGTTGCGCCGTTTGATCTGATGAAGGCGATGGATGCAAAATTCCGCCTGCTCGGCTGGCAGGGTCTCGTCGGCATGGCGGTGTCCGGGCTCGACATGGCCTATTGGGACGCGCTCGGCCAGATTGCCGGTCGGCCATTGGCCGAGCTGCTCGGTGGCGCGCCGCGGCCGATCAAGGCCTATGACAGCTATGGCGTGGTTGATCCGATCGCGGACGAGAAGGCGCTGCGCCGTTCGCTGGAGCAGGGTTTTCGCGGCATCAAGATCAAGGGCGGCGATGGCGACGCCGCCAATGACGAGCGGGTGGTCAAGGGCGTGCGCGCTTTGCTCGGCCCGGACATCGCGTTGATGATCGACTTCAACCAGTCGCTCGATCCTGCGGAAGCCACCCGGCGCATCGCGCGCCTGGCGCCTTACGACCTGCACTGGATCGAAGAGCCGGTGCCGCAGGAAAATCTGTTGGGCCATGCCAAGGTGCGTGAAACGTCGCCGACGCCGATCCAGGCCGGCGAGAACTGGTGGTTCCCGCGCGGCTTTGCCGAGGCCATCGCAGCCGGTGCCAGCGACTTCATCATGCCCGACCTGATGAAATGCGGCGGCGTCACAGGCTGGCTTCAGGTCGCAGCCCAAGCGGAAGCCGCCAACATTCCGGTGTCGAGCCATCTGTTCGCCGAGGCCAGCGCCCACATGCTGGCGGTGACGCCCTCAGCGCATTGGCTCGAATTCCTCGATTTCGCCCGCGTCATTCTCGTCCATCCCGCCGAGATCATCGACGGCACGCTCACCGCGCGAGGTCCCGGCCTGGGCCTGGAATGGAACGAGGCGGCGGTGGCGAAATATCAGATGTGACGAAGTCGTAGGATGGGTGGAGCGAAGCGATACCCATCAATGCCTGCAACCGCGAAGACGATGGGTATCGCTTCGCTCCACCCATCCTACCAACTAATACTCAATACCGAACTCGTCATAGAGCCGCCGGAACACCGCGGGCAGCACTTCGGTCAAATCTTCCGCGATCAGGCCGGGTCCCGCCTCGCGGGCGCCCTCGCCGTGCATCCAGACGCCGATGCTGGCGGCCTCGAAGGCCGGCACGCCCTGGGCCAACAGCCCTGCGATGATCCCCGCCAGCACGTCGCCGGCGCCGGCGGTCGCGAGCCAGGGCGGCGCGTTGGCGGCGATACTGGCGCGACCATCGGGCGACGCCACCACCGTATCCGGCCCCTTCAGCAGCACCACCGCGCCGGAGCGTAAGGCGGCGTCCCGCACCCGTTCGAGTTTGGAGCGGCCCGGATGCTTGTTGCTGATGTCGCTGAACAGCCGCGGAAACTCGCCCTCGTGCGGGGTCAGCACGACCTGCGGATCATTGGACGCCTTGATCGATTCAAACAGACGCTCCGGTTCTTGCGCAAAGCTCGTCAGCGCGTCGGCATCGAGCACGAGGTGACGTTTTGCAGACAAGGCGGTGTGGACGAGATCGCGCGTGCGCGCGCTGATTCCGGCGCCCGGCCCGATCACGCAGGCATTGAGCCGCTTGTCGTTTAGCATATCAGCGAATTCGACCGCGCTATCGACCGCGCGGATCATCACCGCGGTCAGGGCCGAAGCATTGACCGCCAGCGCCTCGCGCGGTGAGGCCAGCGTGACCAGGCCGGCGCCGGCCCGCAGCGCGGCGCGCGCCGCCAGCCGCGCCGCACCCGTCGAGGCCATGTCGCCCGACACGACGACGGCGTGACCGCGCGCATATTTGTGGCCATCGATACGCGGCACCGGAAAGCATCCCTGCCAGGCCTGCGGGACGTTTTCCGTTGTCTGCGGCTGGATTTCGCCCAGCACATGCGCATCGATGCCGATGTCGGCGACGCGGACGCGGCCGCAATGCATCCGCCCGGGCAGCAACAGATGCGCCGGCTTCTTGCGGAAGAAGGTCACGGTCTCGACGGCGTTGATCGCAACGTCCATCACGGCGCCGGTGGTGCCGTTGATACCGCTCGGCAGATCGACGGCGAGGACGGGCGCGCTGTTGGCGTTGATCGCCTCGATCATCTCAAGCGGATCGCCTTTCACGGGACGGTTGAGACCGGCGCCGAGCAGCGCATCGATGATCAGCGCAGGCTTCCCGATCGCCTGCGGATTGAACGGAAGCACCGGGTATTTCCACCCCTTCGCCGCGAGTGCCGCGTCGCCCGTCAGACTGTCCCGCTCGCAGAGCAGGATCACCGAAACCTCGCGGCCGCGCGCGGCAAGTTCGGCCGCAGCAACAAACCCGTCGCCGCCATTGTTGCCGCGGCCGGCAACCACCACGATTGGACCCTCCTCGACCAGTTCCATGGCGGCTTCGGCAACGGCCTGGCCCGCGCTCATCATCAGCGCGAAGCCGGGCGTGCCGGAGGCAATGGTCATTCGGTCGGCACGCTCCATCTCAGTGGTGGTCAGAACTTCCATGCCGAATCCTCGATCTATCAGCCTTTTCCGGAGGCATTTCCGATACCGGCCGCAGCCAATTTTCCAATAGCTGCATACCAATTGATCGGTTTGCCTATTTGGTAGGCTTGGGTATCATGCAGTGTCCGGTTCGACCTCTGCCGATTGCCCGTTAAAAGTCTGATAACATTCCAAAATCAGGCGCATTAACAACTTGGCATAGACCCTGCTTTTGGGGAAGCCGGTTCAGGGCCGTCGTCGTTCGCGGCAATTGCGAGCGTTTCGGGCCCTGATCAGGGGATCGACGACCAGACAGCGCCACGCGCGACATCGAAACTATCTGCTGCAATTTGTAATGCCCGGGAGGCGCTCAGTGAAAAAAATCGAAGCCATCATCAAGCCGTTCAAGCTCGACGAGGTGAAAGAGGCGCTTCAGGAGGTCGGACTGCAGGGCATCACCGTGACCGAGGCCAAGGGTTTCGGCCGGCAAAAAGGTCACGCCGAACTGTATCGCGGTGCGGAATACATCGTGGACTTCCTGCCCAAGGTCAAAATCGAGATCGTGATATCAGACGAACTGGTCGAGAAAGCCATCGACGCGATCCGCCGCGCCGCCCAGACCGGCCGCATCGGCGATGGCAAAATCTTCGTCTCCAACATCGAAGAAGCGATCCGGATCAGAACCGGAGAATCCGGGCTGGACGCTATCTAAGCCGGGTGCTATCCCGCATTTTGCGACTGAAAAACAAGAAAAGGGCTGCTTCGGCGGCCTGATTTCGTTTGCGATATCTCACCACTTTTGTGTGCGTGCGTGTTGTTGGCGAAAATGTCGTTGTCGCAGAGTCCTGGAAACCAAAAGGGGTATTCATGAAGACCGCCAAAGACGTCCTGAAATCGATCAAGGACAACGACGTGAAATACGTCGACCTGCGCTTCACCGACCCGCGCGGCAAGTGGCAGCACGTGACTTTCGACATCGGCATGATCGACGAGGAAATCTTTGCCGAAGGCACCATGTTCGACGGCTCGTCGATTGCCGGCTGGAAGGCGATCAACGAATCCGACATGTGCCTGATGCCCGATCCGGTCACCGCGACGATCGATCCGTTCTTCGCCGAAACCACCATGGTCATCACCTGCGACGTGCTCGAGCCGACCACCGGCGAGCCTTACAACCGCGACCCGCGCGGCATGGCCAAGAAGGCCGAGGCGATGGTCAAGTCGATGGGCGTCGGCGACACCGTGTTCGTCGGACCGGAAGCCGAGTTCTTCGTATTCGACGACGTGCGCTTTTCGTCCACGCCCTACAACACCGGCTTCAAGCTCGACTCCTCCGAACTGCCGACCAATTCGGACACCGAATATGAAGGCGGCAATCTCGGTCACCGCATCCGCACCAAGGGCGGCTACTTCCCGGTCCCGCCGCAGGATTCGGTGCAGGACATGCGCTCGGAAATGCTCGGCGCGATGGCCAAGATGGGCGTCAAGGTCGAGAAGCATCACCACGAAGTCGCTTCCGCCCAGCACGAGCTCGGCATGAAGTTCGACACGCTGACGCTGATGGCCGACCAGATGCAGATCTACAAATATTGCATCCATCAGGTCGCGCACATCTACGGCAAGACCGCTACCTTCATGCCGAAGCCGATCTATGGCGACAACGGTTCGGGCATGCATGTCCACCAGTCGATCTGGAAGGGCGGCAAGCCGGTGTTCGCCGGCAACAAATACGCCGACCTCTCGGAGACCTGCCTCCACTACATCGGCGGCATCATCAAGCACGCCAAGGCGATCAACGCCTTCACCAACCCGTCGACCAACTCCTACAAGCGTCTGGTCCCCGGTTATGAAGCGCCCGTGCTGCTCGCCTACTCCGCGCGCAACCGTTCGGCCTCCTGCCGTATCCCCTACACCGCCAACCCGAAGGCCAAGCGCGTCGAGGTGCGTTTCCCCGACCCGATGGCCAATCCGTATCTCGGCTTCGCCGCGATGCTGATGGCCGGCCTCGACGGCATCAAGAACAAGCTCGATCCGGGTCCGGCGATGGACAAGGACCTCTACGACCTGCCGAAGGAAGAGCTGAAGCAGATCCCGACGGTGTGCGGTTCGCTCCGCGAGGCGCTGGAAAACCTCGACAAGGACCGCGCGTTCCTCAAGAACGGCGGCGTGTTCGACGACGACTTCATCGACAGCTACATCGAGCTGAAGATGACCGAAGTCGAGCGCTTCGAGATGACCCCGCATCCGGTCGAATTCGACATGTATTATTCGCTGTGATTTTTCGCGGCGTTCGCGCCGCTGATATCACGGTCCACAAATGCGAAAGGCGCCCCCAACGGGGCGCCTTTTGTTTTTGAACACATATGAACACCAGTGCACAGAACGCAGGATCATCCCTCCCTCGTCACGGCGGTGAGATTCATCGTCAGCAACGCGCCGGGCTTGGGAAGTTCCTGCACTGCAATCACTGTGCGCGCGGGTCTGAGGTCCCCCATGATCTCGACATAGGCCCCGTTCATCGCCTCGAAGTCGGACATCTGCTGCAGGAAGATATTGATGTGCGTGACATGGCTGAGGTCGGACCCGACAGCTTCAAGCATAACCACGAACGACTTCAGGATTTGCCGTGTCTGGGCGCCGACATCGGCACCGGCCAATTGTCCTGTCGCCGGATCGACACCGGCCGTACCCCCAATCGAGATGTGTTGGCCGACCTTGGCGATATGATTGTAAGGGCCGATCGGCTTCGGCGTGTTCGGTGGCGTGAGCGTCTCGACGCGGGATTTCATGTGGCTACCTGCTGCAGCTGGCTCGGGACAGGCCGGAAAAGGCGTTTCACCCCAGGTGCGGATGGGGTAGCCGGCGCGCTCCACGATCATGGCGATCTGATCGACCGTCTCGGTGTGCCATTGCTTGCCGTCCAGCAGCTTCTGGATCGCGAGCAGAATTTCTTTGTCGTTCATCGACATGATCTCCGACAGGACCGACAGAGCGGACGACGAGACCGCCGCCTCGCCCCACCCTATCCCTCCTTCGGCGGATACTTGCGCAGGAAACGCTCGAGCTCCGGCTGCACGGAATAAGGCGTCGGTATCGGATCGCCGGCCGGATCGACCGCAATATCAAGACAACGGCGCAACGTTCGCGCCAGCTCCGCGCGCCGATAAGGCTTGGTCAAAAGCGGAATCCCGTGGCCTGCGCGGTTTTTCAGCGGCAGCGCGCCGTCGCTGTAGCCGGAGGTGAAGAGCACCCGGAGCGACGGCCGGCGGGCCATCAGCGTTTCGGCCAGTTGCCTGCCGTTCATGCTGCCGGGCATCACGACGTCGGTGAAGAGCAGATCGAACGCCGCGCCCCGATTGACGATGGCGAGGGCCTCGTCGGCATTCGAGGCCACGATCACCTTGTAGCCGAGGCTCTCGAGTTGCATCGTCACATAGTCGCGGATCTTGCGGTCGTCCTCGACGCACAGGAGCGTTTCGCTGCCGCCCTGCACAGGCGAATCCTCGTCCTGTGCCGATGGCTGGAGCGCACTGGTGTCGGCTTTCGGGAGATAGATCGTGAACGTCGTGCCGCTTCCCTCCTCGCTGCGCACGTCGACGCTTCCGCCCGACTGCTTGGCGAAGCCGAACACCATGCTGAGGCCGAGCCCGGTTCCCTGGCCAACCTCCTTGGTGGAAAAGAACGGTTCAAATATCTTGTCGAGAATACGCTGCGGAATCCCGGTGCCGGTGTCGCTTACTTCGACGGCGACATAATCGCCGGCGCGTTCGACGCCGCGGACCACGGCCTCGGGCACGCCCAACCTGATATTGCCGGTCGCAATGGTCAGCTTTCCACCGTTTGGCATTGCGTCCCGGGCGTTGATGGCGAGGTTGACGACCGCGGAGGAAAGCTGGCTGCGGTCGACGAATGCCGGCCACGCTTCGTCGCTCAAGGCGGCCTCGATTTCGATATCCTTGCCGAGGGTTGGCGCGAGCAATCGAACGGCTTCGCGAACGAGATCATTGACGTCGATCTCGGCCGGCTGCAGCGGCTGCTTGCGGGCGAACGCCAGCAGGCTGGCGGTGAGGTTTGCACCGCGGTCGGCGGCGTCGCTGATCAGCTTGGTAATCGATGCCAGGTGCGGAACGTCCTTGACGCCATCGGCCAGAATTTCGATCGTGCCCGTGATCACCGTGAGCATGTTGTTGAAGTCATGGGCAATGCCTCCGGTCAGTTGCCCGACCGTCTCCATCTTTTGCGCCCGGATCAGTTGCTCCTCGGCGAGGCGCCGCTGGGTGACGTCCCTGACAAAAGAGTTGATGATGTAACCGTCGCCGCGACGCAGCGCCGTGAGCGACACTTCAACAAAAAACTCGTGCCCGTCCCGATGCAGCGCCGGCGCCTCATAGCGCATGCCCATGGCGCCACCGGCGGTCTCACGCAGGAATTGGGCGATCCGCTGCCGGTGCGCCGCGCGAAGGTGTTCGGGAAACACCAGTTCGACCAGCTTCACACCAACCGTCTCCGCCCGCGTCCACCCGGTCAAGGCTTCGGCCTGCGGACTCCATTCGAGAACGAAGCCGTTTTCGTCGGTCTGGACGAAGGCGTCGAGCGCGGTGCTCACGATGGTCTGCGCCATCTGTTCGCTGTCGACCAGGGCCTGCAGGGCGCGCTTTTGTTCGGTGACGTCGCGGAGCACGGTCACCGCCCCGCAAAGCCTGCCGCGTTCGTCGCGCAACGGCCGGGCGTTGGCGACGATGTACGCTTTTGCGCGGGACCCTTCGGGCTGCACCATGAGTTCGAAATCATCGACATGTTCGCCGCGCAGCGCCCGCGCCAGCGGCGAATCCGGGATCGGCAGTGGCGTGGTGCCGTCCGAAAGGAAACAGGCGAATTTTCTTACCCCCGCCAGGCTGTCGAAGCCGCGGTCCACACCCAGCAGCTGGCGGGCTGCGCCGTTGGCAACGACGACCACCGCATTCTCGTCGGCCACGACAACGCAATCGCGGATGCTTTCGACCGTGTTTTCCAGCAGGTTTGGCCTGGCGCCGAGCTGGCCCGACAATTCGGCGAACGCCGCTGATAGCGGGGCCATCTCCCGGCTACCTTCGGCAGGCATCGCAACCGGCTTGCCGCGCGACAGCCCTTCGACCGCCCGGGTCATTTGGGTCAGCTGCCGGGACAGCGAGCCCGCGATGGCGGCCGCAAGCACCAGCGCGAGCAAAATCGCGATCGCCCCGACGACCAGCGTCGCGCGGCCGAAACCATCACCGAACACAGCAAGTGCGCAAATGGTGCCCACGACCAGGAACACCATCGCGAACGCAAGGCGGCTCCTCAAAGTCATGACGACCAACTGCCCAATAAAATCGCTAAGAAAACCGCCAGAGAAACCGCCCAGGAAATGATAACGACAATGGTGTGAGTATGAATGCGGGTCCGGCGCCTTGCGCCGATTGTTCGGCGCCCTCAGCTACCCCAATGCATAGCCGAGTTCTGGGCCGCGCTCCCGCGTTTTCGGTTCCGTAGAATTACGGAGAGCACCCCGGAGAAATGGATATTTCGAATCAAATTATACCCCGAATATCCTGGCGTAGCGCGCCTTGATCTCCTCGCTTTGCGCTTGCACGGCGGCGGGATCGGCCTTTAGCAATTTCAGATTCGCCAGCGGGATGTGCTCGCCCTTCTCCTTCACCTGCGCGTGAAACGAGCGGTGGGCGAACACGTCGACCAGCATCTGCTGGGTCTCGGCGCTGAAAAAGAAGTTCTGAAATAATCTTGCCGCGTTCGGATTGGGGGCGCCGCGGAAGATTCCGGAGGGAACGATGATCGCCCCCTCGGTCGGGTAGACCACCTCGACCGGTTTGCCCTGGTCCTTGGCGAGCACCAGATTGTAGTCGTTGCCGTCGGCCATGATGGCACGCTCGCCGAGCAGGATCTTCTTCGGTGGATCGGCGGCCGACTGCACCTGCATGACCTTCTGCTGCGCGAGTTTCTCCAGATAGACCCAACCGAGATCGCGCGTCAGCACGAAGGTCGCGGTCAGAATCGCGCCGCTGTAGCCGGGATGGCCCTTGACGATCTTGCCTTGCCATTTCGGGTCGAGCAAATCGGCATAGCTCTTTGGCGCTTCCTCGCGCTTGACGAGATTGGTGTTGTAGCCGATCGCCTCTAGCCAGGCGCAGGACGTCGCGTGCATGCCATCAGGGTCGATCTGATCGGCGGGGAAATGTTTGGCGACCTCCGCCGGCAGGTAGGCCGCGAGCCAGTTGTTCTTTTTCCAGTCGAGATAATGCGCCGGGTCGGTCGAGTTGGCGACGTCGACGGCGTTGATGCCGCTGCCCTGCTCCTGCGCGATGCGCTGGAAGATCCGCTCCGCGCCGGAGCGCTCCACCCGGACGCTAATGCCCGGATATTTGGCCTCGAACGTCCGCGCCACCCGCTCGGCGGTGTTGAGCTCAAGCGCCGTATAGAACGACACCTTGCCCTCTTTCCTGGCAGCCTCGATCAAGGCGGGCGTCACTTCGGATGGCGGCGGCGCCGCGGCGCGCAACGGTTCGGCGAATAAAAGGCCGGCAACGGAAGCCGTCGACGCCTTCAACAGGTCGCGTCTCGACCATCGGCGGTCCCGCATCGCACCCTCCCCCTTTGTAGCCCGACCGTTGTTCGGCCGCCTGTTCGTTCGAAACCGCCTTCTAGCTCGCCCGCTGATGCGCCTTGAGCGCCTCGCCGAACGCCTCAAACAGCGCACGGTTGATCGGATTGCGCTGCGGGTCGTACTCCGCATGCCACTGCACGCCGAGCGCAAAGCTAGGTGCATCGGCAATGCGAATTGCCTCGATGGTGCCGTCTTCCGCCACGCCCTCGATGACGACGCGCTCGCCGGGATCGAGAATGCCTTGCCCATGCAGCGAGTTCACGCGAATGGTTTCGCAGCCGAGCAGCTTTGCAAAAGCGCCGTCCGGGGTGAGATGGACGTCGTGCCGGTCGGCAAAGATCACCAACGGATCGGGGTGGATTTCGCCGTTCTCCAGCCGCGGCATGCGGTGATTCATGCGGCCGGGGATTTCGCGAATCTCCGGGTGCAGCGAGCCGCCAAAGGCGACGTTCATTTCCTGCAAGCCGCGGCAGATGCCGAAGATCGGTACGCCGCGGGCGACGCAGGCTTCCGCCAGCGCAAGGGCGACGTCGTCACGATGAATATCGTAGGGCTCGTGCCTCTCATGCGGCTCGGTCTTGAAGCGGGTCGGATGGACATTGGCTCGGGCGCCTGTCAGCACCACCCCGTCGACCGCTTCGAGCAAGGCGCCGATATCGGTAATCTCCGGCGATCCCGCAAACATCAGCGGCAGTGCGCCCGACACGTCGGCTACAGCGCGGAGATTGCGCTCTCCGACCATCTGGGTTGTGAAACGATTTTCGATGCGATGGGCGTTCCCGATCACACCGACCACGGGCCGTCTCATCGCCAAATTTCTGCTTTCATCGTCCTGCGCAAGGATCTTCTAGGTTGAGCCATGATTGTGGCCGATCATGCCTGCGAGATCGTGCCGGATCAACATGATATGCTGCCCAGTTCTGCTTTACAGCTCCGCGCAAATCCCAGGCCGTGCCGGCACGATTGGCGTCAGAATGGCCGCAAGGCACACGTTTTGGCGCGCGGAACGGCCTGACGCGCGGCAAAGGCAAGCTACTTCCGCGTAAAGGCTTCCCTGGCATCAACAGCCTCGACGCCGGGCAAACCGGCCGCCCGAAGCGCCGTCGCGGCGGAATTGTCGGCGCTGTTCAGCCAGGGCAATTTTGTCTGGACGGCGCGGGTCACCGGCTCGCCCAGCACGCCGCCGAAATCGAGCGGCCAGAATCCGTTCGGCACCGCCTCGGCCGATATCCCGTGGAGGCGATATCCCTTCCCCAGTACAGCCTCCGCTTGGTCAGGCTGTACGTTGCGCGCGGTCCCGGGATTGGCCGGATCGGCAAACGTCACGAGCACAGGGGTCAGCGCGCCCGTTATCGGCACGATGCCGGTCTGGCGGTTCATTTCGTTGAACGACACGCGCTTGCCGTCGCCGGCGGCGGCCGTATAGGCGCGCAGGGCTACGTAATTGATGCCCTCGAGTTCGAGTTTCTTGTCGATATGCGCCAGGAGCGCGACCAGATTTTTGCCGGCGCCGAGGTCGACGTAAACGGCATCACCCACGGTGCGGGTTGGGCCGATACCGCTGTAGCCGCGATACGGGTGGACCGCCACGACTCCGCTCGCCGATTTGCGTCCATCGGGGGTCTCGACTTCGACGGTCAAGCGATATTTGTGGCCGGGACGATTGATCCTGATCTGGTCGCCGATATAGATCGCCGCCAGCAGCGCAACCGGCCCCAACCATTTGAAATTCATCTCATCCTCGCCGAAGCGCCCGTCGCTGGAGCCCTTTCCGTTCCGATGGAATCGGAACGGAGCTCCAGATTCTTGATTTGACGCGTTTTCTTGACGCGAACCGGCGTCCACTTCGCTGGAAAACGCTTTAGTTACCCTGCACCGCTTGGCACACCGGGCATGGCAGCGTCAAACCGGCGCGTGCCTCGCCGCTTGATCCCGGGCGAATTTTCGCGAAAGACTGGTGCGGGATATTCTGCAGGAAGGAATCAACGTGACAGGTCCGGCTGACGGTCGTCTTTTGGCCCGCAACGATCTGGCGTGGGCGATCTCTGTCGGAGGCATCGGCGTCGTGCTGTTCACGGCACTCTTGCTGTTCACCTGGTTTTTTGCTGCGACCCTGTTCCTGATCTTTGCCGGCGTGCTGCTCGGCGTCGCGCTCACCGCGATGGCCAATATGCTCGGCCGCGTGGTCAAACTCCCGCATTCGCTGCGGCTCACCGTCGTGGGCCTGGTGTTGGCCGGGCTCCTGTCGGGTATTCTTTTTCTCGGCGGCGCCACTATCGCGCAACAGACCAAGGTGTTGAGCGACACGATCAAGTCGCAGTTGGTCGACCTCAAAGCCTTCCTGGACAGGAATGGAGTCGACACCAGCTTTTTCGACTTCGGCAGCCTCAATGCGGCTTCGGATGCGTCTGCGCCGGCGGCGCCAACAACGCCGCATAGCCTTCCCAGCGCCAGCACCATCGCATCCAGCGGCGGCGCCATTTTCAGCCAGAGCCTGAAGCTGATCCTGGGCACCGTGAGCGCGGTCGGAAACTTCTTTATCGTGCTGTTTCTGGGCCTCGCCTTTGCCGTGCAACCGAGCGTTTACCGCAACGGGCTGTTGTTCATGGCCCCGGCCAGGCACCGCGCCCGTGCCACCATCATTATCGACCGCATCGGCTGGACGCTGGAGCGCTGGCTGATCGCGCAGATCATCACCATGGCCGCGGTGTTCTTTGTCACCTGGGTCGGACTTGCCATCATCGGCATTCCCAGCTCGTTCATCCTGGGCATCCAGGCCGGGCTGCTCGCCTTCATTCCGACGGTGGGCGCGATCCTCGGCGGGCTGATCGTGGTGCTGGCGAGCCTCGCCTCCGGATGGGTCGCGGCGCTCAGCGCGTTCATCCTGTTCCTCGGCGTGCACGCGCTGGAAAGCTACGTGCTGACGCCGATCATCCAGCGCCAGGCGCTGGATATTCCGCCCGCCACGTTGTTCGCGTTCCAGATCCTGCTCGGCGTCGTGTTCGGCATCTGGGGGCTGGCGCTGGCGCTCCCCCTGATGGCGATCGCCAAGGTCATGATCGACCATTTCAAGGCCGAAAAGACGCTGGCCTAAACCTAGCCCGCCGACGTCAGCACCGTCTCGGTGTGCTCGACCTCGGGCGGCGCCGCAAAATACTGCCCGACCAGGCCGCGCCACGCCGTGAAATCTTCGGAGCCGCGGAAATCGACGGTGTGATTTTCCAGCGTTTCCCATTGCGCCATCAGGCGATAGCGCTGCGGCTTCTCAATCGACTTGTGGAGCTCAAACCCCTTGCCGCCCTTGGCGCGCAGGAACAGCGGACGCGCCTTGGCTACCGCGGCCTCAAAATCCTTCTCGGTGCCGGGCTTGACGTCGATCTGTGCGATTTCGGTGATCATTGATGAAGGCCTTCTGCTGGGAATAACCGTCTCTAGAGCCTTTTCCGTTCCGATGGAATCGGAACGGGGCTCTAGATTCTTGTTTTGACGCGTTTTCTTGCCGCGAACCGGTATCCACTTCGCTGGAAAACGCTCTAACCCAGCCGGGCACAAAGAAAAAGGCGCCTCGCGGCGCCCTTACATCAGCATCTCGAAAGCTCGGCTCAATTGAACAGCAGCACTGCGCCCACGACCATCATTGCGCAACCGGTGAACAGGATGGCAGGCCAGCGCGTTCTGCGCTGATCGTAGCGGCCCTGCGCCCGGCGCTCGGTGATGAGCGCCGTCTCGAATTCTTCCGAGCTGGAGAACATGCAGGCGAAGCCGCCACGGGCGGAGACGGCGGCCGCTTCGAGCGACATCAGCGCAGCCTGGGGGTTTCGCGAGCGTATCGATTCCATAAGTAAATAATATGGACCGAATGGTAAACGCGAAGTTACCGCCACGTTTTCCTTCAGCGCGTTTTCAAGCAAAAACCTGTCCCGCACATGATGCGGGATGGCTACCGGTTCACGTCAGGAAAACGCGTCAAAACAAGAGTCTCCGGTTCTGATCAAATCAGAACCGATCAGCTCTAGGTCGCGGCGGCCTGTGCACGGACCGGCGCCGGAAGGCCCGCGGTCTTGCGCCGCCAGTGTTCCAGCGACAGCGGCAGCTCTTCGGCGGCCTCGACGCGATTGCGGCCGCTGCGTTTGGCCTGATAGAGCGCGGTGTCGGCCGCCGCCAGAAGCACCTCGAGCTCGGTGCCCGCCGGCCCGCCGGCCACGCCGATGCTGACGGTGGTATCGACCGGCCCTTCCTCGCACACGATTCCGGACGCCTCGAACGCTTCACGCACGCGCTCGGCCACCAGCACGCCCTCGTCCAGCGCACACGGCAACAGCGCGGCGAACTCTTCGCCGCCGATGCGGCCCGACAGATCGCTGATGCGCAGATTGTTGACCACGACGGTGGCAAACAGTTTGAGGATTTCATCGCCCGCCGGATGGCCGAAACGGTCGTTGATGCCCTTGAAATGGTCGATGTCGAAGATCATCACCGTCACCGGCCGGCCGGCCGTGGCCTCGCGTTCAATCACCCGCGCACAGGCCTCGGCAAATCCACGACGGTTGAACATGCCGCTCAAGGGATCGATCGACGCTGCCGTCTTGTGCACGGTCACGGCACGATCCGACACCAGCATGAAGATCACGAACACGGTGCCGATCGCATAGAGCACGAGTTCGATCGAAAACGCCGTCACCCAGACGCTGCTGTAGAAGGTTTCGTCATGCGGACGCAGGAGATCGCCGAGCAGGATCGGCAGCATCAGCACGCAGCCATGCATCACAGGCACCGCAACGGTCGGCCAGCGCTTCTGCATGCTGCGCCGCCGCTCGCTCCACAATTCCGAGGCGGTCAGCGCTGCATAGATCGCAACGATCAGCGCACCAACGGTCAGGCGCATCGCAGGATCCAGCCACGGCAAGGCCACGGACACCCCAATCCAGGCGATCGCGCCGAACACCAGCCCCGGCAGATTGGGCTTGCGGCCGAGGAAGACGCGCGCGGCATTCCAGACCATGCCGCAGGCGATGAAGCCGACCGCGTTCAACGCCAGCGTCAGCGGTCCGCCAAGTGCGGCGCCGCCGACGGTCCAGATCGCGACCGAGGCCGCACCGAGCAGATAGGCCGTGCCCCACCACTTCAACGCCGGGACATTTTCCTGCTTGCCGAAGAAAATGAGCATGGCCCCGAGCATGCCCGCAACCATGGTTGCGAACAGATATAGCGTGGACGTATCGAACGACATGAGCCCCACCGTAAAGTGTGATGCAATGCTGGGAGCGTATTTGGAAATGTGATGCTGCGCCCCCGCAGAACTGGCACGCTAGGCCGCTCGGGTTCCAATTTCGTGTGTACGCGCACGAAAGTTTTCGTGAAAATCTGCGTTAATTCATCTCTAAACTAAATACAAAAAGGGCGCTGAAAAGCGCCCTTTTTCCTCGTTGATGAATGCAGCAATCGCTGCAAATTTTAGCGAAGCAATTAGCGCTTCGAGAACTGGAACGACTTGCGCGCCTTGGCGCGGCCGTACTTCTTGCGCTCCACGGTGCGGGAGTCGCGGGTCAGGAAGCCGCCCTTCTTCAACACGCCGCGCAGATCCGGCTCGAAGCAGGTCAGCGCCTTGGAGATGCCGTGACGCACGGCACCCGCCTGGCCCGACAGACCGCCGCCGGCAACCGTGCAGATGACATCGTATTGGCCGGCACGTGCAGCTGCGACCAGCGGCTGCTGGATCAGCATGCGCAGAACGGGACGCGCGAAATAGACTTCGACTTCGCGGGTGTTGACCAGGATCTTGCCGGCGCCCGGCTTGATCCAGACGCGGGCGACCGCGTCCTTGCGCTTGCCGGTGGCGTAAGCGCGGCCGTATTTGTCGACCTTCTTGACGTATTTCGGGGCATCCGGCGTTGCCGGCTTCAGCTGCGACAACTGGTCGAGCGACTGCATGGTATCGGACATCTTATGCGGCCCTCATGTTCTTGCGGTTCATCGAAGCGATATCAACCGTCTCGGGCTGCTGGGCTTCATGCGGATGTTCGGCACCGGGGTAAACGCGCAGATTGCCCATCTGCACGCGGCCGAGCGGACCGCGCGGGATCATGCGCTCGATGGCCTTCTCGACCACGCGCTCGGGGAAACGACCCTCGAGGATCGACTTCGCGGTGCGTTCCTTGATGCCGCCGATGAAGCCGGTGTGCTTGTAGTAGACCTTCTGGTCGCGCTTGCGACCGGTCAGAACGACGTGCGCCGCATTGATGATGACGACGTGGTCGCCGCAATCGACGTGGGGCGTGTAGGTGGGCAGGTGTTTGCCGCGCAGACGCATGGCGACCAGGGTAGCGAGCCGTCCGACCACCAGACCTTTGGCGTCGATCAGCACCCACTTCTTCGTCACCTCGGCGGGCTTAGCCGAAAAGGTTTTCATGTGAGGAAATCCGTGAAAGGGGACTGCGGCGCAGGCTGCGCCGAACTGCGCGGTTTCTAGAGAACCGCACGCGGCGCGTCAATGCCAAATGACGATAATTATAGCAGCAAAAACAACGGCTTATAAATATGGTGTTATATTACCGTATAAAAGCCTATTTGTTTGGAATGGAATAGGTCGACGTCACGTGCGCGATCGGATCGGGCGACGTGCCCGACAGCAGATTGACTTCCCCCACCGCCAGCCGCTTGCCGAGCTTCAACAGCCGCGCTGCGGCCAGCACGTCCTGTCCAGGCTGGCCCTTGCGCAGGAAATTGATGTTGAGACTGGTGGTCACGGCAAGCCCAACCGGTCCGATCGCCGACAGCAGCACCACATACATTGCGAAATCGGCCATCGCCATCAGCGTCGGGCCCGATACCGTGCCGCCCGGGCGGAGCATGTTATCGTTGTAACGCTGCCGCAGCAAACAGGTCTCGCCATCGGCGCTTTCGATGGTGATATCGCCGCCTTTGAAGGCTTGCGGGAATTCGTCGTGGAGGAACTTCTCCAGTTCAGCCACGCTCATTTTCGCTGCCGCCATGCTGACCCCTGCCCTCGCTTCAGATCGCCTGTTACATTAAGTTGTCATCAAAGCCCAAACAAAACCCAAGAAAACCACTGAGTGGAAATTTTTGAGATGTCGCCCCAGACCGCCCGCGCGCCCGCCCCTCAATCGCCGATCCTGCTGCGCGAGCGGGTTGGCAGCGTCGCCGTGCTTACCTTGAACCGATCAGCGGCGCGCAACAGCCTGTCGGAGGGCTTGATCGCCGAACTACATGCGGCGCTGAAGGACATTCACGACGACAAGAATGTACGCGCGCTCGTCATCGCCGCCAACGGCCCGGCGTTCTCGGCCGGTCACGACATGAAGGAACTGACCGCGCGCCGCAGCGATGCCGATCGCGGCCGCGCCTATTTCGCAGAGATCATGAACGCCTGCAGCGCGATGATGCAGGCGATCGTGCAGTTGCCGAAGCCCGTGGTTGCCGCCGTTCAGGGCGTCGCCACCGCCGCCGGCTGCCAGCTGGTGGCAAGCTGCGATCTGGCGGTCGCCTCCGAGGCCGCGAGTTTTGCTACGCCCGGCGTCGATATCGGGCTGTTCTGTTCGACACCGATGGTGGCTTTGTCGCGCAACGTGCCGCGCAAGCAGGCGATGGAAATGCTGCTCACCGGCGAGCCGGTGGACGCGACGACGGCGCAAAGCCTCGGCCTCGTCAACCGCGTGGTTCCATCCGGCACCGAACGCGATGCGGCGATCGCACTCGCGCAGAAGGTCGCGCTCAAATCCGCCTACACCATCAAGCTCGGCAAGGAAGCTTTCTATCGCCAGGTCGAAATGAACCTTGCCGACGCCTATCGCTATGCCGCAGAGGTGATGACGGAAAACATGATGGCGCGCGACGCCGAGGAAGGCATCGGCGCCTTCATCGAGAAGCGCGAGCCGAAGTGGCAGGATAGATAGTTTCCGTCATTGCGAGCGCAGCGAAGCAATCCATCGACACCAAGCAAGGAAAGCTGATTTGCTTCGTCGCTTCGCTCCTCGCAATGACGCAGGGAATCATAAATGAACCACGACGCCTACGACGACAATTACATCCGCGCGATCCTCAACAGCGTGAAATCGATCGCGATGGTCGGCGCCTCGCCGGTCAACGTGCGACCGAGCTACTTTGCGTTCAAATACCTGGCACAACGCGGCTACGACATGATCCCGGTCAATCCCGGCCATGTCGGCAAGAGCCTGCTCGGCAAACCCTTCGTTGCTTCGCTCGGGGATATCGACCGCCCGATCGACATGATCGACATTTTCCGCAATTCCAGCCACATCATGCCTGTGGTCGATGAAGCCCTGAAATTGTCGCCGCTGCCGAAGGTGATCTGGATGCAGCTCGGCGCGCGCGACGACGCCGCTGCGGAAAAAGCCGAAGCCGCCGGCATGAAGGTCGTGATGAACCGCTGCCCGAAGATCGAATATGGACGGCTGTCATCGGAGATTTCCTGGATGGGCGTCAACTCGCGAACGCTCAGCTCCAAGCGCGCGCCAATCCCGACGCAGGGTATGCGGCTGTCGCTGAACCGGATGAGCGTCGGGGGCGGTGAAACCGCTGCATCCGACCGCGCCGCGAAAAACAAGAGCGAGCCATAGCGTTTTCAAGCGAAGTGGGTACCGGTTCGCGCCAGGAAAACGCGTCAAAACAAAAAACAGAGCCGACCAGGCTCTGTCGTAACGCAGATGCGAAACGATTGTTTCCCAAACGTGGCCAACGGCGCGGAGCGCCGCCCGTCTACAGGCTCCCTGAAGCACGTCCGTTCCTAATCCACGATATGTGAAACGGTCGCCTTGACGGCGGACGCGGCTTGCGATCAGCATGCCGCGCATTTTCGACGAACCAAAAACAGGATGCATAGAATGACCGATCGCCACCCGGGATTTTCCACCCTTGCCGTGCATGCGGGCGCGCAGCCTGATCCGACCACCGGCGCGCGGGCGACGCCGATCTATCAAACAACGTCTTTCGTGTTCAACGACGCTGATCACGCGGCGTCCCTGTTCGGCCTGCAGGCCTTCGGCAACATCTATACCCGCATCGGCAATCCGACCAACGCGGTGCTGGAAGAACGCGTTGCCGCACTCGAAGGCGGCACCGCCGCGCTTGCGGTCGCGTCCGGACACGCCGCCCAGGTGGTGGTGTTCCAGCAATTGCTGATGCCGGGCGACGAGATCATTGCCGCGCGCAAACTCTATGGCGGATCGATCAACCAGTTCACCCATGCCTTCAAGAGTTTTGGCTGGAACGTCGCATGGGCGGATTCAGATGATATCGCAAGTTTCGAACGCGCGGTGACGCCGCACACCAAGGCGATCTTCATCGAGTCGATAGCCAATCCCTCCGGCAGCATCACCGATATCGAGGCGATCGCCGCCGTCGCCCGCAAGGCCGGCGTGCCATTGATCGTCGACAACACGCTTGCCACCCCCTACCTGATCCGCCCGATCGATCACGGCGCCGACATCGTCGTGCATTCGCTGACGAAATTTCTGGGCGGTCACGGCAACTCACTCGGCGGCATCATCGTCGATGCCGGTACCTTCGACTGGTCGAAGGACAACAAGTATCCGATGCTGAGCGATCCGCGCCCCGAATATCACGGCATCAAGCTGCAGGAGACGTTTGGCAATTTCGCCTTCGCGATCGCCTGCCGCGTGCTCGGCCTGCGCGACCTCGGCCCGGCGCTGTCGCCGTTCAACGCCTTCATGATCCTGACCGGCATCGAGACGCTGCCGCTGCGGATGCAGAAGCATTGCGAGAACGCCAAGGCGGTCGCGGAATTTCTCGCCGGCCACCCCAAGGTGGCCGCGGTGAACTACGCAGGTCTCGCCGGCGACAAGTACAACAACCTCGCGCGAAAATATGCACCGAAGGGTGCCGGCGCGGTGTTCACCTTCAGCCTCAAGGACGGTTATGACGCCGGCGTCAATCTGGTGTCGAACCTGAAACTGTTCTCGCATCTGGCCAATGTCGGCGACACCCGCTCGCTGGTGATCCACCCGGCCTCGACCACCCACAGCCAGCTCGACGACGCCGCCAAGGTGAAATCGGGCGCCGCCCCCGACGTGGTCCGGCTGTCGATCGGCATCGAGGACAAGGAAGATCTGATCGCGGATCTGGAGCAGGCGCTGACGGCCTGAGGGCCATCGCACGTCGTATCGCCACGACTCGTCGTACCCCGCGAAAGCGGGGTACCCAGCGCCGCGGCCTATCGGTTTATCAACTGCGGGTCACCCGCCCCCGTCAGCCATTGCGCACTCTGGCGGGGTGACGACAGCTGGTCGCCGCCGCCTCCCAGCCGGCCATTTGGCCCGAAATCACAAGCCTCTCATTAACGGTCATTCCGGCATAAAGTGGCGGTGAGCTGCCCTTGATGATTCGGAGCAAACGATGCTGCGCTGGATGACGCCATTTCTGGTCGCTATTTTCGCGATCGGAACTGCTGCCGCGGACGAGAGCCCCGGCACCGCCAAGGCCACCGATGGCCCCGCAGCAGCAAAGCCTGCCGACAGCCCGGCCGCTACCACATCCCCCAAAAGCCCAACCGTAGCGAAGCGCGCCGATAATCCGACCGCCGCCAGGCGCGCCGCGGTTCGCGCTGCCAGGCAGTTGCCGCCAGGCCTGCCCCGCGCGCACTACAATTACCGGACCACGGTCGCTCCTGCTGCAGCGCCGCTCTACGTGCGGCGCGGCCGGCAATTGGTGGTGGTCGAGGAAGCCGATCCCGACGTGCTGTTCACGCCGGTCGGCGTCGTCCCCTATGCGCCGCTCGTAAACGGCGTGCCGTTACTGCCGGGCTCCAACACCCTGCCGGGCTATTATGGGACCAGCCATTCCTACAGCTATGATGGCCCCTATTACGGCGGCCCCTACACGCCCTACTGGAGCCGCCTGCCTTATGCTGGCGGCGTCTACGGCTATCGCTAGCCACGATTGCAACAGAAACGGACTTTTGGACGTGGCAGGGCCACCGCGAAAAACTAAGACACCGGATTCCAGGCGCGCGATCACCGCCGACCTGGTCGCCGTGCTGGTCGCGGTGACCGACGGCCAACCCAAGATCATGACGATCGCCAATGCGGGTGCGCTACCGAGCGGGCCGTTCGAATTCAAGCACCGCTCGCTGCAATCAGGTTTGCGGGCCTGGGTCGAAGCGCAAACCGGCCATCCGCTCGGCTACGTCGAGCAGCTCTATACGTTTGCCGATCGCGGGCGGACCGGCGATGGCCCATCGCCCCACTCCGTCTCAATCAGCTATCTCGGGTTGACCCGCGAGGATCAGGTCGCCGACGGGGCGTCGGCGCATTGGTCCGGCTGGTATGATTATTTCCCATGGGAAGATCATCGGGAAGGGCCGCCTTCTCTGCTGGCGAAGCTGCTGACGCCGCGACTGCGCGCATGGGCGAAATCCGCGCCCTCGGCGGCGTTGCAGCGCGAACGATGGCAGCGTGCCGCGATCACCTTCGGGTTCGAAGACCGCGAGTGGAATGAAGAACTCGTGCTGCAACGTTACGAGCTGCTATTTGAGGCCGCGCTCATTCCCGAAGCGGTTCGCGAAAGCGGCAACGCGGCCACGCTGGTGCCCGGCCGGCCGATGACGGCCGATCATCGCCGCATTCTCGCGACCGGAATCGCAAGACTTCGGGCCAAGATCAAATATCGCCCCGTGGTGTTCGAGCTGATGCCGGCGGAATTCACCCTGCTGCAACTGCAACGCAGTGTTGAAGCGCTTGCAGGACGGCTGGTCCACAAGCAGAACTTCCGCCGCCTGATGGAACAACAGCAACTCGTTGAGGACACTGGCGCAATCGCCGCCGACACCGTCGGGCGACCCGCCAAGCTGTTCCGCTTCCGCCACGCCGTCCTGGCCGAACGGGCCGTCGCCGGAACCAAGCTGCCGCTTTCGCGCACTTGACTTAGGTTATGCTCAGGATAAGTATAAGCCAGATATGCTCATGGAGAGTATAAATGGCCAGTCTCAGTTCCGACGCCCTCGCCCGCACCGCGCCGCTTTATGAGAGGGTGAAACGCGTAATCCCGCCGCCCGAATGGGCAACCTTCGCAGACGACGTCGACGCCATCCTCGAGCTGAAGCGAACGCGCAACGCGGTCATCCTGGCGCACAATTACCAGACGCCGGAAATCTTCCATGGCGTCGCCGACATCGTCGGCGACAGCCTGCTGCTCGCGCGCGAAGCCACCAAGGTCGACGCCGATATCATCGTGCTCGCCGGCGTGCACTTCATGGCCGAGACGGCCAAGCTGCTCAATCCGCAAAAGATCGTCCTGATCCCCGATCTTGCGGCCGGCTGTTCGCTCGCGGACTCGATCACCCCGGCGGACGTGCGGCTGATGCGCCAGCGATTTCCCGGCGCGCCCGTCGTCACCTATGTCAACACATCCGCCGCGGTGAAAGCGGAATCCGACATCTGCTGCACCTCGGGCAATGCGCTCAAGGTGGTGGAGTCGCTCGGCGTCGACCGCGTCATCATGCTGCCGGACGAATATCTGGCGCAGAACATCGCCAGGCAGACCGACGTGAAGATCATCGCGTGGAAGGGCCACTGCGAAGTGCATGAGCTCTTTACGCCCGACGACATCAGGCAGATCCGCGAGAACCACCCCGGCGTCACTGTTCTGGCGCACCCGGAATGCCCGCCCGAAGTGGTGGCGGAGGCTGACTTCTCCGGCTCGACGGCGGCGATGTCCGGCTACGTCGAACAGCAGCGCCCGCCCCGCGTCGTGCTGCTGACCGAATGTTCGATGAGCGACAACGTCGCGGTGCTGCATCCCGATGTCGAGTTCATCCGGCCCTGCAATCTGTGCCCGCACATGAAGCGGATCACGCTGAAAAATATCCGCCATGCGCTGGAGACCAATCAGCACCAGGTGACGATCGATCCCGCGATCGCCGCCCCCGCGCGGCGCGCCGTCGAGAGGATGCTGGCGATATGAGCACGGATATTTCAGCGCTGGCCAACCGGCCGGTGATCATCGGCGGCGGCGCCGCAGGATTGATGACGGCGCTGCACCTGGCGCCGGAGCCGGTGCTGGTGGTGTCGAAGGCCCCCTTGGGTGCGGAAGCCTCCAGCCTGTGGGCGCAAGGCGGACTGGCGGCGGCGATGGGCGCGGACGACGACCCTGCCCTGCATCTCGCCGACACCATCGCTGCCGGCGCCGGGCTTTGCGACGAAACCACTGCAAGCCGGATCGTCCACGCGGCGCCCGCGGCGGTCGAGCATCTCACGCAACTCGGCGTCGCCTTCGACCGGCGGCCGGATGGACGCTGGAGGCTCGGCCTCGAAGCCGCCCACAGCCGCAACCGGATCGTTCATGCCACCGGCGACGGCACCGGCCGGGAGATCATGCGGGCATTGATTGCGGCGGTACGCCGCTGCCCAACCATCACGCTGCTGGAGGGTGTCGAGGCGCGCCGGCTGATCGTCGAGGACAACGCGGTCAAGGGCGTGCTCGCCGTCAACGCGCAAGGTCCGCAGGTGATCGATACCGGCCGCGTCGTGATCGCGACCGGCGGGATCGGAGGACTGTTTCTCGACAGCACCAATCCGGCCGGCTGCTTCGGCCAAGGACTGGCACTGGCGGCGCACGCGGGCGCCAAGCTTTCGGATATCGAGTTCATCCAGTTTCATCCAACCGCGTTCGATGGCCCGTCGCGGCCGATGCCGCTGCTCACCGAGGCTATCAGAGGCGACGGCGCAACCCTGATCGACGAGACCGGAGAGCGCTTCATGGCGGATGAACCCGGCGCCGAACTCGCAGCCCGCGACATTGTCGCGCGCGCCGTGTGGCGCCGCCGCGCCGAGGGACATCGGGTGTTCCTCGATGCACGGAAGCATCCGGGCAAGGATTTTGCCGGGCGTTATCCCGTCATATCAGCGTTCTGCAAGATGGCCGGGATCGATCCTGCGACCGATCCGATTCCGGTGCGGCCCGCGGTGCACTACCACATGGGCGGCATTGCCGTGGATCTCGAAGGCCGCAGCACGGTCAGCGGCCTCTGGGCCTGCGGCGAAGTCGCCCGCACCGGCCTGCACGGCGCCAACCGCCTTGCCAGCAATTCGCTGATGGAAGCCATTGTCTGCGCCGAGTGGGTTGCGGGGAGCGTCAGCAGGGCGAGCCGCGGGCCATTGAAGGCGCGTGCGCCCCTTATGGCCCTGCCCGCCTCCGATCCATCGACCCTGCGGCCGATGATGTCGCAAGGCCTCGGCGTGCTCCGCGACCGCAACGCGATCGGTCGGCTGGTTCGGGGCCTCTTGCCGCTCGCGAACCGAGACGGCGCGGCATCCGATCCGGCGCTGGTGGGTCTCATGATCGCCGTCGCCGCATACCAGCGCGAGGAGAGCCGCGGCGGACACTTTCGTACCGATTATCCGGACACGCTGCCGTCGGCCTCGCCGTCATCAATCTCGCTTTCCGAGGCGCTGGAAGCCGCTCGCGAGATCGCCGAATCTGACACCTTGTCTCTTGGGAGTGCCCAATCATGACGCTGAATCCCCTGCTGCCCATCATGTACGAACCGATCGTGCGGACCGCCCTTCTGGAGGACCTCGGCCGGGCCGGTGACATCACGGCCGATGCGATCGTTCCCGCCGACCAGCAGGCTGCGCTGGTGCTGCGCGCGCGGCAGGCCGGCGTCGTGGCGGGTCTCGACATCGCGCGCTGCGCCTTTCAGCTCGCGTCGCCGGCCATCACGCTCCGCGCGGAGCGGCCCGACGGCAGTGTTGTCGCACCCGGCGAAATCATCGCGACCATCGAAGGCCCGGCACGCGGTTTGCTCACCGGCGAGCGGACGGCGCTGAACTTCCTGTGTCATCTCAGCGGCGTTGCAACGGCCACCGCCTCGCTGGTGTCGGCCGCGAAGGGGACGAAGGCGCAGATCGTCTGCACGCGCAAGACGACGCCGGGGCTGCGGGCGCTGGAAAAATATGCCGTGCGCGCCGGCGGCGGCGGCAATCATCGTTTTGGCCTCGACGACGCCATCCTGATCAAGGACAACCACATCGCGCTGGCCGGCGATGTCAGCACCGCGGTTCAGCGCGCCAAGGCGCATGCCGGCCACCTCGTCAAGATCGAGGTCGAGGTCGACACCCTGGCGCAGCTCGAACAGGTGCTGGCGATCGGCGTCGACGCGGTACTGCTCGACAACATGTCGAACGAGGAGCTCAGGCAGGCCGTGACCATGACCGATGGCCGAGCCATTACCGAGGCTTCCGGCCGCATCACCGCCGCCACCGCGAAGGCAATCGCGGCGACCGGCGTCGACCTGATTTCGGCCGGCTGGATTACGCACAGCTCGGCCGCGCTCGACATCGGACTCGACTATCTCGACCTCAAGCGGCAGGCCGCTTGAGGATTACATTAGGATTATTCGGCCGGACGCGCGGCGGCCTTGTCCTCACGCATCAAGCGAGCATTGCGCTGGAACACCGAATAGGTCGCGAGCGCAAACAGAATGACCAAGAGCTGGATCGACAGCGCTTCCATGCTCGGATTGAGGCCGATCGCGGTGAAGAACGCGCTGCCCTTGACCTCGGTCACCGTGATGATCGCCTGCTCCTGGAATTCCTGCACGGCTTCGCCGATGAACTTGATGGCCATCGCGAACAGGAAGGCGGACGTGATAACGAACAGCGGCCGCAGCGGAAGCTTTTGCGCGATCATGTTGATGAAATAGAACAGCACGGCAAGCCCAACCGCCGCCGCCGCAAGGCCGCCGAACAGCCCGGCGCTCCAGCCGCCTTCGGTCTTCGCCAGCGCGTTGATGAACAGCACGGTTTCGGCGCCCTCGCGGAACACCGCGAGGAAGGCCAGCGCGCCGACCGCCCACACCGTGTCCTGCGCCAGCGCGCTGTCGGCCTTGTGCGCCAGATAATCCTGCCAGCCGCGCGGATCCTGCTTCACCATCAGCCAGCCGCTGACGTAGAGCATCAGGGCGGCGGCGAACAGGATGATGACGCCTTCGAGGACGTCGCTGTGGTCGCCGGAATTGAACACCGCGAACACCCAGGCGGCGATGAAGCTGGCGCCGACTGCCACCAGTGCGCCGCTATACAGCGCGCCGACACGGTGCGCGGAGCCGACCTTTCTCAGATAGCCCGCAAGCGCCGCGATCACCAGCATGGCTTCAAGCCCCTCGCGGAGCAGAATGACGGCGGCCTGGATAAATGCTGAGGACATGATGGAAACCCTGATTTCCGGTTCGTTTTATCGTCCGGATATTTCAAGTAAAGCGCGACGCCCGACACAAGCGCGTCAAGCCATCGCAATAGATTAGAATAGTTTTAGAGTTCTCCCTTTCAGCCGGGCTGCCCCACCGGCTGAACCAATCCTTCCCGGCCCGGTTCCGTGCGGCGCGCGACCAGCCGCTCGGTCTGAAAAATCGCCAGCGTCAGGACGACCATCGCAACCGCCTGATGGGCCAGGGCCAGATCAATCGGCACCTGGTGCAGCAGCGTCAGGATGCCGAGGACCGCCTGCACGACGATCGCGGCGACCAGCCACCAGGCGCCGCGGACCACGGCCGTCCCGGCGCGCGAGGCAACCGCGTCGATCGCGTGCAGCACCGCCAGCGCCAGCAGCGCATAGGCGGTCATGCGATGCTCGAACTGCACCGTGAGCGTGTTGTCGAACAGGTTGCGCCACCACGGATCTTCGAAGAACAGCCTTGCTGCGGATGGAATGAAGGCGCCGTCGATCTGCGGCCAGGTGTTGTACACCCTGCCCGCGCGCAGGCCCGCGACCAGCGCGCCGAAATAGATCTGCACGAACGTCAGTGCCAGCAACGCCACGCCGGTGATTTTGAGCCTCGACGACGCGTCAGGCCGTGGCCGGTCCGTCAGCCGCAGCAGCGTCCACACGATCGCCGCAAAAATCACCAGCGCCAGCACCAGGTGCGCCGCCAGCCGGTATTGCGAGACTTCGACCCGCTGCGTCAGGCCCGAGGCGACCATCCACCAGCCGACCGCGCCCTGTAGCGCGCCGAGGCCGAAGATCCCCCACAACCGCCGCTTCAGCTCGGTGCCGAGCATGCCGCGCCAGAGGAAGAACAGGAACGGCAGCAGATAGACCGCGCCGATCACGCGCCCGAGCAGCCGGTGGCTCCATTCCCACCAGAAGATGGTCCTGAACTCGCCAAGACTCATGCCGGCGTTGAGCTCGCGGTATTGTGGAATCGTCTTGTAGCCCTCGAACGCCTGCGCCCATTGCACATCGGTCAGCGGCGGCAAGGTTCCGGTGACGGGTTTCCACTCGACGATCGATAATCCGGACTCCGTCAGCCGCGTGGCGCCGCCGACCAGCACCATGATCGCGATCAGGGCCGCAACCGCAAACAGCCACCATCTGACAGCGCGGTTTGGCAGCCCCTCGCTCCTGGAAATACCGGTCATTGAACCCGTTCGACGCCCATGCTTGATTGAATTGCTGCGCCCCTTATAGTCCGCCCCTTCCCGCGCGCAACAGGCTCCAAGCTCAGTAAAGGCTTCACATATCCGCCATGACAATCCGTACCCGCAAATTCGTCGGAACCATCTTTTTGCTGGTGCTCGTCGTGGTCTGGTCTCTGCTCGGCATGACCATCGCGCAGACGCCCTGGCTGGCCAATTCGGGGCTGTTGCAATCGATTTTCTACGTCGTCGCGGGCCTTGGATGGGTGCTGCCGGCGATGCCGATCATCAGCTGGATGTCGCGGCCCGACGCCTGAATTGCACTCACTCCTAATTGGTCCGTTTCGGAAGAAACGCCCCCGACAGCATCACCCGCATCATGCGCAGCGAACGCTGCCGTCCATCCCAGGCGACGCGCGGCAACGCATGCAGATTGGTATATCCTTTCGAAGCGACCACGCCCGGCAGCACGGTTGCCGCGCTGGCAAGACCCAGCTCCTGCGCCATCGCCACGTGCGCCCGGCGAAAGCCGTCGCGATCGCCGAACGGATAGGCGAAATGCTTGATGGTGCGGTGGAAGGCGGCTTCCGCTACCGCCTTGCCCATCGACATCTCGCGCTGGGCATCGGTGTCCTTCAGGTTCGACAGAACCGGGTAATTCACCGTGGCGCTGCCGATTGTCACATTGGGGTCGGCCGCGAGCGTCGTCAGGTCGTCCCAATCCATCGACGCGCCGCGCGAGAGGCCCGCAAGGTCGACCGAATAGCGCTTGCAGAGATCGTTGATGGCGAATGACAGATCCGGCGGCGACAGCGTCCGCATCCAGCTCGAGAGAAATTCGTAGATCACATATTTGTCCGGCGTGGTTGGGATGGTGAAGTGCCGCTCCCTGCGATCGATCACCAGGCTGATGCGGTTTTCCCGCGCGATCATTTCCTCCAGCGCCAGCCACCACGCTTCGCCGACCCCGTCCGGAAACGCGGTCGGAAGGTAGATGGCGAAGGGAACCGCGTGCTTCGCCAGCACCGGATAGGCCGTCGTCATCAAATCGTTGTAGCCGCCGTCAAACGTCAGCGCGACAAACCGATTGGCCGTCGGCAGCGTGACCGCACGTCGGCATACCTCGTCCATCGATACGATGTCATATTTCCAGCGCTTCAAGGCCCGGATCATCCGGTCGAGAAATTGCGGGGTGATCTCATCAGCTTTGAGCGGCTGGAACCGCCGCGGCTGCCGCGCGCGCACGCGTTCGAACCGCAGCACGACACCGGCGCCGCCGCTTCCGCGCTGCTTCAGCCGCGCGTAGCCGCTGAAATAAGCGAGCTCCATCTGGGCCCGCTTCAAAAACCCGACGTCCTGACCCAACGTCCCGCCCCCAAATACGGCCGCGCGGTGCCCCGCCGCGCCTGCATTGTTATTACTCTTTGTTGACATTTCCCTGCGAATGTCGGCCAAAGCCGAAAATTGTAAACAATTTCCTATACAGGTTTTGCGATGACCATGGCTGCCGCGATTGAAAACGGAACGGCGGATACGCAAACCTGGTCGAAACCGGGGCGCATCGCCGGCATCGACATCATCCGCGATCTGGCCGGCGCCGAAGCGATCTGGCGCGCTCTGGAAAACGCGCAGCAGCAATCCTCGACGCCCTTTCAGCGTTTCGACTTCGTCAGCGCCTGGCAGCGCAATGTCGGCGCGCGCGAAGGCCTCGTCCCCTTCATCGTGATCGCGTACGACGCGGAGCGCCGGCCGTTGATGCTGCTGCCGCTCGCGGTCAGACATGTCTACGGCGCGCGCTGCGCCAGCTTCATGGGCGGCAAACACTCGACCTTCAACATGGCGCTGTGGGACAAGGATTTTGCCGCGACCGCAACGCGGGCCGATATCCAAGGGCTGATCGCGGCCATCTCGCAACGCGCCGAGGCCGACGTGCTGGCGCTGCATCAACAGCCCCTGCGCTGGCGCGGTCTGCCGAACCCGATCGCGCTGCTGCCGCATCAACCCTCCGCCAACGACTGCCCGCTCCTGAAGATGGAGCCCGGTGCTGAGCCTACGACGCTGATCAGCAAGTCGTTCCGGCAGCGACTGAAGGGCAAGGCGCGCAAGCTGCAGGCCCTGCCCGGCTATCGCTACCACGTCGCCAGCACCGACGCCGACATCACGCGGCTCCTCGACTGGTTCTTCCGCATCAAGCCGCTGCGGATGGCCGAGCAGAAACTGCCTGACGTATTCGCCGAGCCCGGCATCGAGGATTTCATCCGCAGCGCTTGCGCGGCACAATTGGCCGGCGGCAACCGCGTCATCGATATCCACGCGCTCGAATGCGACGAGGAAGTGATCGCGATCTTCACCGGCGTCGACGACGGCCATCGTTTCTCGATGATGTTCAACACCTACACGATGTCGGCCAATGCGAAATACAGCCCCGGCCTGATCCTGATGCGCGACATCATCGATCACTTCGCTGCCAAAGATTATCGCGCCTTCGATCTCGGCATCGGATCGGACGATTACAAGCGGCTGTTCTGCAAGGACGACGAACCGATCTTCGACAGCTTTATCCCGCTGAGCCAGCGCGGCAAGCTCGCCGCGGGCGTGATGTCGGGGCTGAACCGCACCAAGCGCATGGTGAAGCATAATCCGGCCCTGCTCGATATGGCGCAGAAGCTGCGCAATGCGTTTAGTTAGCGCCTGAAGCACCGCTTTGTCATTGCCGGGCTTGACCCGGCAATCCATCACTTCAAATGAAGCTTCTCGCGAAGTCGGATGGATGCCCGGGTCAAGCCCGGGCATGACAAGTTGAGTTTGCGCTCGCATCACGATTCTACACATACATTCGCATTCTCGCGACGCATTGCGCCCGAGCTTTGCCAGAAATCTCCTTGCCCTCTCCAAACAGAGGGCGCAGGGAAGACCGGGTGCGCGCTGCACCCGCGGTCTCGTGTGCGGTTTGCACTAAGTAGGCTGCACTAGCATACAGGGCAGCGGTGAACACCCGGCCTTCCCTGCGCAATGGCTTTACGGCTTATGCCGTGATCTCCCCGGAGACGAGTTCTTGGTTGACTCCGTCGCCGCCGTTCCCGCTTGCGCTTCTCCGACAGCTTGACGCCGGCAACGGGCGCCAGGACCACACGGTTTTGCCGTACGCTAAACCCACGCCGTCGTCAGACGTGAACCAGCGTCCACCGCATCCCGCCGCGCGTTCGTGACGTGCGCACGCCCCTCTTGTCGGGCGGGACGCGACAATTCAAACCGCTGATTTGCCCGACGAGGAAAGCGGAATTTTGCCCGTCGGGTTAATTTGTCGCAGCGCGGGCAATCCATCCGCCGTCATTCCCCGATGCGCAGCATCGGGCTCGGAATCCATCGGGCGACAGTCCATGCGGACAAATGGATTCCGGGCCCGCGCCAAGTGGCGCGTCCCGGAATGACGAAAGTGGCAGACTTACAGCTTCATCCCCAAGGGCCGCGCGAGGCTGAGGGGCGGCCCCACGGACCGCGGCGTGGCGTGTTGCGACCAGCACCAGCGGAAGCCGTGCCGCCCGCGCCCAACTCCGCCGCGAGCTGCTGCAACGCGGCGATGCGGTTCTCGGTCGAGGGGTGCGTCGTGAACAAATTGTCGACGCCGTGTCCTGACAGCGGGTTGATGATGAACATGTGCGCGGTTGCCGGATTACGCTCGGCCTCCATGTTCGGCACCTGGTGCGCCGCGCCGGCAATCTTGGACAGCGCAGACGCAAGCCACATCGGCTGGCCGCAGATGCGCGCGCCGAGATCGTCGGCGGCGTATTCGCGGGTCCGGCTGATCGCCATCTGCACCAGCATCGCGCCGAGTGGCGCCAGGATCATCATCGCGATCGAGCCGATGATGCCGGGGCCGTGGTTGTTGTCGCGGTTGCCGCCGAAGAACGCGCCGAACTGCGCTACCATCGAGATCGCGCCCGCAATGGTCGCGGTGATCGTCATCAACAACGTGTCGTGGTTCTTGATGTGCGCGAGTTCGTGCGCGATCACGCCGGCCAGCTCCTCGCGGCTGAGCGAGTGCATCAGTCCGGTGGTCACGGCAACCGCCGCGTTCTGCGGATTGCGGCCGGTGGCGAACGCGTTGGGCTGCGCCTCGTCCATCACGAAGACGCGCGGCATCGGCAGGCCGGCGCGCCCGGCAAGCTCGGCCACGAGGTTGTAAAGGTCGGGCGCGGTTTGCCGGTCGACCTCATGGGCGCCGTACATCGACAGCACCATGCGGTCCGAGTTCCAGTAGGCAAACAGATTGGTCGCGGCGGCGATCACAAGCGCGATCATGGCGCCGGTGGCCCCGCCGAAGAGATAGCCGACACCCATGAAGAGGCCGGTAAGACCGGCCAGGAGAATGGCAGTCTTGAAATAGCTCATTGTCGTCTCCCTGCCGCCGCGGCCGCATGCCGTGGCAGACATGACAGGATGTATGGAGCCTACTGGCCTCCCTTCAAGAAGCCATGGTGCGTCGAGGCGCCGCGGATTACCCGGATGCAATCTGGCGGGTGGCGCACGGATTGGTTGGTTAAGCCCTGCGCCGTCCACCCAAAATTCTGGCGAATTAGTGATCCCCCCGAGGTTCCCTTGGTGGCCGGAACGTGAGAAAATGCACGGGTGAAAATATGGTTCCATCTCGGCCGGCTGCTGGCGATCTTCGTGATCGCAGGGCTCGTGTTCGCCCCGCTTTCCCGGCCGGCGAATGCGGGCATGGCCATGGCTGCGCCGGTCGCGGCGGCGGAGATGGCGGAAATGGCCGCGGACATGCCCTGCTGCCCGGACAAATCCGTGTCCATGGATTGCGACCAGTGCCCGCTGATGGCGCTCTGCATGGTCACCAATTTTCACGCGCCATCGCCGGCCGGGATGATTGAAATCCGGCCCGTCACGGTCCGTCTGCTAGCGCCCGGCAGCGACCCCGAGGCCGACAGCCTCGGCCAACATCCCCCGCCAAGACCTCCCCGCTCCCTGGTCCGTTCGGCTTAACGCCCGACGTCCCGGCGGCGCGTTCGCGCGCCCGCCATGCATGCCGCCTTCGCGGCTGACCAAGTGAGCTTGAGGGAATTTCGACGATGAAAACGATGCAGCATTCGCGCGCCCTTTGGGGTGCGCTGATCGGCGTTGCCGTGATCGCAACAGCCGGCATTTCCGCGATCGGCGCGGCCGGCTTTGCCGCGGCTGACATGAAGGACCACAGCGCGCACGGCACGGCCGCGACATCGGCGGCGCCGGCCGAGCGCAAGATCAAATACTACCGCAACCCGATGGGACTGCCGGACACCTCCCCCACCCCCAAGCAGGATTCGATGGGGATGGATTACATCGCGGTCTATGAGGGCGAGGACAGCGATGACGGTTCGGTAAAACTGTCGCCGGGGAAAATCCAGCGCACCGGGGTCAGGTCGGAGCCTGCGGCGCCGCGCACCATCCGCAGCACGATCCACGCGCCGGGCACCATCCAGCTCGACGAACGCCGCGTCTCCGTGATCTCGATGAGGTCCGAAAGCTATATCCAGAAGGTTGCGAACGTCACCACCGGCAGCCACGTCGCCAAGGGCCAGCCCTTGATGGAAGTCTACAGCCCGGCGATCTCGTCGGCTGCGGCCGAATACATTTCAACCATCAACTCCAAAACCACCAGCGGGGACATTGCCTATGGCCGGGGTTCGCGGCAGCGGGTGATGAATCTCGACGTGCCCGAAGCGGCCATCGCTGCGATGGAGAAGAGCCGGACGGTTCCGATCGGGATCGAATGGACTTCGCCGCGTGACGGCATCGTGCTCGAACGCAACGCCATCGAGGGCGCGCGCGCGCAGCCCGGCGAAGTCCTGTTCCGGATCGCCGACCATACGCAGCTCTGGGCCATCATCGACGTCGCCGAGCGCGACATGGGGATGCTGGCGGTGGAGCAATCGACGACCGTAAAGGCGCGCGGTTTTCCCGGCCGCACATTCACTGGCAAAATCAATGTTATCTATCCGCAGATCAACAAGGAGACGCGCACCGGGCGCTTGCGCATCGAGCTTGCCAATCCCGATCTGGTGTTGATCCACGACATGTATGTCGATGCCGAGATCGACATCGGCAGTTCCGCGCCAGTGCTGACAATCCCGGAGAGCGCCGTGATGGACACCGGCCGGCGCCAGGCGGTGTTCGTCGACAGAGGCGAAGGCCGCTTCGAGCCCCGCGAAGTCAAGCTCGGCCATCGCGGTGACGGCTATGTGGAGGTGCGGGAAGGCGTCAGCGAAGGCGAGCCGGTGGTGGTTTCCGCGAACTTCCTGATCGATGCGGAAAGCAATCTGAAGGCCGCGCTGAAGGGCTTTGCCGACGGAGCGCAGCCATGATCGCCCGCCTGATCGCGTGGTCGGCGCGCAATCTGCTGCTGGTGCTGTTCGGTGCCGGTTTTGCTACCGCTGCCGGCCTGTATGCGCTGGCGCATCTGCCGCTGGATGCCATTCCCGACCTCTCCGACACCCAGGTGATCGTCTATACCGAGTATCCCGGCCAGGCGCCGCAGGTGATCGAGGACCAAGTCACCTATCCCCTCACGACGGCGATGCTGACGGTGCCGCGTTCGAAGGTGGTGCGCGGGTTTTCGTTCTTCGGCGTGTCGTTCGTCTATGTGATCTTCGAAGACGGCACCGATATCTATTGGGCGCGGTCGCGCGTGCTGGAATTCCTTAACAGCGCTTCGGCGCGCCTGCCCACGGGCGTGACGCCGACGATGGGACCGGACGCCACCGGCGTCGGCTGGGTCTACCAATACGCCGTCATGTCGAAAGAGCTGAACCTCGCCGACACCCGCGCGATCCAGGACTGGAATTTGAAATTCGCACTGGCCAAGGCGGAAGGCGTCGCCGAGGTCGCCAGCGTCGGCGGCTTCGTCCGGCAATACAACGTGGTGCTCGACCCGCAGCGCATGCGCGACCTCGGCATCACCATGCCCAAGATGCGCGACGCGATCCGCGCCAGCAATGCCGACGTCGGCGGCCGCACCGTCGAATTGTCCGAGTTCGAATACGTCATTCGCGGCAAGGGCTACATCAAGGGCATCAACGACCTCGGCAATATCGTGCTCAAGTCCAGCGGCGGCACGCCGGTGCTGCTGAAAGACGTTGCCCGCGTCGAGCTCGGTCCCGACGAGCGGCGCGGCATCACCGAACTCAACGGCGAAGGCGAAGTCGCCAGCGGAATCGTGCTGCAGCGGTTTGGCGTCAATGCGCTGGACGTGATCCAGAACGTCAAAAAGCGGATTGCCGAGATCGCCAGCAGCCTGCCGAAATCGGTCGAGATCGTCGCGGTCTATGACCGTTCGGAGCTGATCCTCGCTGCGATCGATACGCTCAAGCGCACCCTGTTCGAAGAGAGCGTGATCGTCGCGCTGGTATGCATCGTGTTCCTGCTGCATGTCCGCAGCGCCCTGGTCGCGATCCTGATGCTGCCGGTCGGCGTGCTGATGGCGTTCGGCGCCATGAAGCTGCTCGGCCTCGGCTCCAACATCATGAGTCTCGGCGGCATCGCGATCGCGATCGGCGCCATGGTCGATGCGGCCATCGTGATGATCGAAAACGCGCACAAGCATCTGGAGCGCGCCGAGCCCGGACGATCGCGCATCGATGTGCTGAACGAAGCGGCGTCACAGGTGGGACCCGCGCTGTTCTTCAGCCTGATGATCATCACCGTGTCGTTCATGCCGATATTTACGCTGGAATCGCAGGAAGGCCGGCTGTTCAGCCCGCTCGCCTTCACCAAGACCTTTGCGATGGCGGCGGCGGCCTTGCTGTCGGTGACGCTGGTGCCGGCGTTGATGGTGATCTTCGTGCGCGGCAGGATCATTCCCGAGCACAGGAACCCGATCAACCGCTTCCTGATCTGGATCTATCGCCCCGTCATCAAGGCCGTGATGCGCGCCAAGGTGCTGGTGATCCTTCTGGCGGTGGCAGTGCTCGCCGTGACGATCTGGCCGGCGCGGCAGCTCGGCACCGAGTTCATGCCCAACCTCAACGAAGGCACTTTGCTCTACATGCCGACGACACTGCCCGGCATATCCGTCACCAAGGCCGGTGAACTGCTGCAGACCCAGGACCGGATCATCCGCAGCTTTCCGGAGGTGGCTTCCGTGTACGGCAAGGCCGGACGCGCCCTGACGGCGACCGATCCCGCCCCCTCCGAAATGTTCGAGACCGTGATCAATCTCAAACCAAAGGCGGCATGGCGGGCCGGCGTCACCGTGGAGAGCCTGACCGCCGAGATGGACCGGGCGCTGCAGTTTCCCGGCGTTTCCAACGCCTGGACCCAGCCGATCAAGGCGCGCATCGACATGCTGTCGACCGGCATCCGGACGCCTATTGGCGTCAAGGTGATCGGCACTGATCTCAACGAGATCGACCGGCTTGCAAAACAGATCGAGCAGGTGCTCAAGGCGGTGCCCGGCACGTCGTCGGCCTATGCCGAACGCGGCATCGGCGGCTATTACCTCGACATTGTCCCCGACCGCGCGGCACTGGCGCGCTACGGCATCATGGTGCAGGACGTCAACGACGTGATCGCGACCGCGCTTGGCGGCCAGACCGTCACCACGACCGTCGAGGGACGCCAGCGCTTCGGCGTCAACATGCGCTATCCCCGCGATCTGCGCGGCGATACGCAATCGATCATCCGTGACGTGCTGGTGCCGATGCCGGGCGGCGGCGCGGTGCCGCTCGGCGAAGTCGCCAAGGTCGCACCATCGCGTGGGCCGACCTCGATCCGTACCGAGAACGGCCAGCTCGCCGTCTACATCTATGTCGATATCCGCGATCGCGACATCGGCGGCTACGTCGCCGACGCGCAGGCCGCGGTGAAGGCCAGCATCGCGTTCCCGCCGGGCGCTTACGTGATGTGGAGCGGGAGCTACGAATACCTCGAACGCGCCACCGCGCGGCTGAAGATCGTGGTGCCGGTGACGCTGATGATCATATTCCTGCTGCTCTACCTCAACTTCCGCTCGCTCACCGAAACCATGATCGTGATGCTGTCGCTGCCGTTCGCGCTGGTCGGCGGGCTCTGGCTGATGTGGTGGCTGGGGTTCAATTTGTCGGTCGCCGTCGTCGTCGGCTTCATCGCGCTCGCCGGCGTCGCCGCCGAGACCGGCGTCGTGATGCTGATCTATCTCAACCAGGCACTCGACGAGATCAGGGCGCGCCGGGTGGCCGAGGGCCGCGCGCTGACGAAGCAGGACCTTTACGATGCGATCATGGAGGGCGCGGTGGAGCGGGTGCGGCCGAAGATGATGACGGTCGTCGCCATCATGGCAGGGCTATTGCCGATCATGTGGAGCACGGGCACGGGTTCTGAAATCATGCAGCGCATCGCGGTGCCGATGATCGGCGGCATGATTTCATCGACGCTGCTGACCTTGATCGTGATTCCCGCGATCTATGCGCTGGTCAAAGGCGCGCGGCTGCAGCGGCTTCTCCACCCGGCGATGAATCTTAATGGCAAGCCGGGCGAGGCCGGAATATGATGTTGGCACTCGCAGCGCGGAGGAGGATGCGATGGAAAGCGAAAGCCGCCAGGCGCACTGGGAGAAAGTCTACACCAGCAAAGGCGAGAACGAGGTCAGCTGGTTTCAGGAAAGCCCTGCCCCGTCGCTGGCGCTGATCGCCGAGATCGGGGCTGCGCCCCGTCAGGCGATCATCGACGTCGGCGGCGGCGCGTCACGGCTGGTCGATCACCTCATCGATCTCGGATTTTGTGATGTGACCGTGCTCGATCTATCCGCAGCGGCATTGGAGGCCGCCCAAGCCCGTCTCGGCGAACGCGCATCACGCGCGCATTGGCTTGTGGCCGACGCCACCACATGGCAGCCGACGCGGGCGTACGACATCTGGCACGACCGGGCGGCGTTTCACTTCCTGACCGAGGAGCGTGACCGCGCGGGCTACATCGCGCGGTTCAAGCAGGGCTTGAAGATCGGCGGCCACGCCATCATCGCGACCTTCGCGCTGGACGGACCCGAGAAATGCAGCGGCCTGCCGGTGATGCGTTACGATGCGGCGCGGCTCGGGCAGACGCTGGGACCGGGGTTCAAGCTGCTGCAAAGCCAGCGCAACGACCATGCCACGCCCTGGGGATCGCAACAGCACTTTCAGTTCAGCGTCTTTCAGCGCGTCGAGTGAGCCCCTTCCATCATTGCGAGCCATCGGTCGTGCGCATGGACGGCGCAGAAGCAACGGATTCAAACAGTGTTTGAAACAATGAAAGCGGAAGCGACACCGATCGGCGGAACTGCGCAACGCGCATCTGAAATATCACCTCGAAACGGCGCAAATCCTGCTCCCCGACCAGATGAAGCAATATGCCCAATTGCGGGGATACGCATCCGATTCCCCGGCGCGGCATCACCGCATGCATTAGCGGCAGGGCGCTGCGCGCGGAGCCTCACCCGCTTGTGCAGGGACCGCGCAGGCGTCTAGATTGCGGCCCAACAGGCGCGTTCCAAAGATTATCCGCAGAATGGAAAACGCCGCATGGGAGGACCCTGATGAAACACGCCTACATCCCGCGAACGACGACCTACAACCTCAATCCGGGCGAAGAGCTCAATGATCTCCGGATGTCGGACGAGGTCCGTCCGCTCTACGAGCACGTCAAGAAGTTCATCCGCGAAACCGTCGACCCGATGTCGGTCGAATTCGCAAAGCTTGGCGAGAAAAAGACCGACCGCTGGAGCTTTACGCCGGAACAGCTTGCGTGCCTGCAGAAGGCCAAGGACAAGGCCAAGGAAGTAGGCTTGTGGAACTTCTTCCTGCCCGACGACGAGACCGGCCAGGGCCTCAAAAACCTCGACTACGCCTATATCGCGGTTGAGCTGGCGAAAAACCCGATGGCGTCGGAGACCATGAACTGTTCGGCGCCGGACACCGGCAACATGGAAGTGCTGGAGCGCGTCGGCACCAAGGCGCAGAAGGAGAAGTGGCTGAAGCCGCTGCTGGCCGGTGAAATCCGCTCGGCCTATGCGATGACCGAGCCGAATGTCGCCTCCTCGGACGCCAAGAACATCTCGACCTCGGCAAAGCTCGTCGGCGACGAATGGGTGATCAACGGCGAGAAGTACTACATCTCCGGCGCCGGCGATCCGCGCTGCAAGATCATGATCGTGATGGTGAAGACCAATCCGGACGCGCCGCCGAGCAAGCAGCAGTCGCAGATCCTGGTGCCGATCGACACCCCCGGCGTGGAAATCCTGGGCCCGATGCACGTGTTCGGCCACGACCACGCGCCGCGCGGCCACATGCATCTGCGCTTCAACAATTGCCGGGTGCCGAAGGAAAACATGCTGCTCGGCGAAGGCCGCGGCTTTGAAATCTCGCAGGTCCGCCTCGGGCCGGGCCGCATCCATCACTGCATGCGCACCATCGGCAAGGCGGAAAAGGCGCTCGACCTGATGGTGTCGCGCGGCCTCACCCGCGAGGCCTTCGGCAAGAAGATCGCCCATCTCGGCGGCAATCTGCAGATCATCGCGCAGGCGCGCTGCGAGATCGAGGCGATGCGGCTGATGGTGCTCAAGGCCGCCAAGGCGATGGACGTGCTCGGCAACAAGGAAGCGCGGATCTGGGTCAGCATGGTGAAAGCCATGGTGCCCGAGCGCACCTGCAAGATCATCGACCAGGCGATCCAGATGCACGGTGCGACAGGCATCTCGCAATGGAGCCAGCTCGGCGAGATGTACCAGGACGTCCGGCATCTGCGCTTCGCCGACGGTCCGGATGAGGTGCACTGGATGGTGGTTGGACGGCATGAACTGAGCATGCCGTAGGAGGCTTTCCTCGTAGGGTGGGCAAAGGCGCACTTGCGCCGTGCCCACCATCCTCATCTTGACGCGAGATGGTGGGCACGCTTCGCTTTGCCCACCCTACGGGAGCGCCCGCCATGGAATACGCGCCTGAAAACCTGCAACCGCGCGAGCGCTACAAGCTGCTCGCCGGATTCGTGCTGCCGCGGCCGATCGCATGGGTGACGTCGGTGGGCCCGACCGGCGTGGTCAACGCCGCGCCGTTCAGCTTCTTCAACGTGTTCTGCGAGGACCCGCCGCTGTGCATGTTCGCGGTCAATCTGCGGCCTGACGGACGCGTCAAGGACACCCTGGTCAACATCCAGCGCACCGGCGAGTTCGTCGTCAACCTCACCGATGAACCGCTGGCGCGGGCGATGCACGATTCCAGCGGCGACTTTCCGCCCGATGTCGGCGAGCCCGGCTATCTCGGCCTGAAACTCGCGCCCTCGACCCGGGTCGCGGCACCGCGGCTGGCCGATGCGCCCTGGGCGATGGAATGCAAGATCTGGAAGACCATCGACGTCAATGGCGACCGCACGCTGATCATGGGTGAGGGCATCAACTTCTATATCCGCGACGAATTGTGGGATACGCAGACCATGCGCGTGCACATGGAGCGCTATCACCCGATCGGCCGCATGTTCGCCGACCGCTATTGCCGCACCGACGACCGCGTCGTGTTCCCGCCGGCGCCGGAACTTCCGGCAAAGTAGCCAGTTGGTGGCATCGGAACAGGAGCGCACATGGCCAACCATTTCCGCGACAACGAAACCGGCAGCCGCTTTGAACTGGACGTCGACGGCGCCATCGCCTTCGTTACCTACCGCAAATCGCCCGGCACGATCACGCTCGAGCACACCGTGGTGCCGCCGGAGCTCGGCGGCAAGGGCATCGGCTCAAAACTGGCGCGCGCGACCCTCGAAGCAGTGCGCGCGCAGGGACGCAAGCTCACGGTGGAATGCGAGTTTATTCAGGGCTATATGAAGAAGCATCCAGAAGACAATGATTTGCTGGGTGCTTCGTAGCAGTGGCGCGCTATCTTTTCACGCCGTTCGCTCTAGTCGGGATACTTCCGTAGTTCGGAACTCCATTTCCTGACGCTCACGCTATCGCCGATCGTGAAGCGCATGAGGTCGTCTCCGATCTCCAGCGGCCCCTGATAGGTGCTTCGCGCGCGCGACGCGATTTCGTCAGCATTCACCCCGAGCGCTACGATGTGGGAGAACGCCGCGAGCTTCGGCTTGACGCGGGAAAAAACCGTGCCGGCCTGCTCCGGCGAGGTGTGATGATCCGCGATCGGCTTCAGCTGCGGCAGCTTTGCGAGTTGTGCGGACATCGCGAAGACTTCGTGGATCAATAGATCGGTTCCGCTCGCGTGCCTGATCAGGTTTTCGTCAAGCTTGGTGTCCCCCGAAATCGTGACCGACCGTGGACCGTGGTCGATCCGGTACCCTACCGACGGCTTGATCAGATCGCCATGATTGACCGCGAATGCGGTGACCCTGACGCCGGCCTCGTCGAACACCACGCCGTCGCCGTGGAAATCGCGCGCCTCGATCCGGGTTGCGGCGGCGTCGATCTTTTCGTCGGCCTGACGGATACGCGTGTCTTCGGCAAATGCCTCGGTCAAACCCTTGGCGATCTTCGTGACACCGCCCGGCGCGGTCGTGCCGTCCGATGGGCCGAACAACCGCATCGGTTTGGCGCGGCCTCCAAACGGTCCGAACATGTATCCGGTCATCCAGAGATCGGGCAGTCCTGCGACATGGTCGGAGTGGTAATGGGTGAGGAAAACCGCATCGATGCCCTTGCCCGATGAAATCCCCAACTGATACAGGCGCACCGTCGCGCCGCGGCCGGCATCGAACAGCAGGCTTAGACCGCCGGCCTGAACCAATGTTGCCGGCCCGAAACGCGCGAGACCGGGTTCAGGTCCTCCCGTGCCGAGCAGCGTCACGACGATGTCTCCGGTCGCTACAGGTTTCTCTTCGGCCGCTACGCTGCCGCAGATCACAAGCGCCACGGCTGCCGGAATACCAGCCAGAAAGCGCCGCCGCGTTGCTCGTCCACTGTCTGCCCCCATGGGTCTGCTCCTGGTCGATTGCGCCCGAATGCCGGAATGGCCGAAATGCGCGATGCACCGGCTCCCTCGTACTGCCGACAGCAAACCGCCTCCAGCGGCGGCCGCGCTTGTATATTTCAGCCATCCGGGGAGAAAATGTTGTCCCAGTCACCGATAAACTGATTGGGCCCAACGCCGACCAATGCGTGGCATTCGCGAATGAAATGTGCCTGATCGAAATAGCCGGCTTCGTGGACGATCCTGGTCCACGGCTTCGCCGGTTCGCTGCGATGGGCCATCAGGGCCGCGTCGAACCTGATCGTTCGCGCATAAAGCTTGGGAGAAAGCCCCACTTGCGAGGTGAAACGTCGCTGAAACTGACGCGCGCTCAGACCGGATCGCTGCACCAGACGATCGATGCGGACGCGGCCGCGCGCCGCCAGCATGAGGCGCGACGTCTGATCGATCCCGTCCTGCGGGGCACCGTCATCCAGCATCATGCCGAACCAACGTTCCGCGGCGGCGACGCGCGAGTCGAAATCCGTGGCCGAACGCACCGCGTCATTCAGCAACACGGCGCGCTTGCCGATGACATCCCGTGCCGTGATGCCCTCATTGACGAGGGAGGTCATGTCGATGCCGATGAGACGATTCAGGCCGGCCGGCTGCAGCAGGATGTTGAAGACATGGATTTCACCGGACATCGAGAGCTGGATTCGACGCGATCCCTGCGGCCCGACCACGACCGTCTCGGGAGCCGTTTGCAGGCGCCCTCCATCGATCCGAAGCTGGAATGGATCCCCCAGATAAATATCAATGATCTGATGCGGCCGCGCCGTCAGCGGCCACGTCAGTACTTCGGCGCCCAGGGTTGCGCGGCGCTCCTCGAACGAGCGGAGGACGCTGCGGAGCGCGGGATGCGGCCTCTTTCGTCTGACGTCCACCGGCGGCCTCCTGTCGCGGCTTGAAGCCGCCAACGGCCGATTTCCGCCGAGCCTATCATCGCGCGGGCGTAGGCGCGACCCGCATGGATCGCTTCCTACGCCGCCCCCGGCCGGTGCGCGCGCAGGAACGAGCGGATCTGGCGCACCGCCAGCGGAATCCGCTCCTTGGGCTCCTTCCACGGAAACATGCTGACCTCGGCGTTCGGCGCCAGCATCGCCGACTCCATCGCGACCGCATAAGGGTGCGCCGGGATATCGTCGGGCAGGATCAGCACCGGTGTCCGGCACTGGCGCACGAAATCGCGCGTCACCGTGAAAACGAAGTCGGGATTGGTGCGGTACATTTTGGTCAGGAATTTATCTGTTGTCTCCGGCGTGATGTCGGGCCGCTGCTTGAGGAGCTCCGGCGCCCAGCCTTTGGTATTGTTGTCGTAGAACAAATCGCGCATCTCGGGGCGCGAACCTGACGGTTGCGCCAGCACGGCGGCGACGATGCGGTCGGGCGCGCGCTTCAGGAGATTCCAGATCAGGGGGCCGCCGATGCAGAAGCCGAGCACCATGAACTTGTCGATGCGAAGATGATCCATCAGGCCGAGATGGTCGTCGGTGTGGGAATCCCAGGGCCGGTCGATTTCGAGCGGGCCGGAAGACTGCCCGGTATTGGCGTTGCGCAAATCGGCCGCGATGCAGCGGTACTCGCCCTTGAACTCCTCGAACGAATCGAACGGCGGGTAGCTGCCTGACAGCCCTGCGATCGTCGAGTTCAATCCGCCGCCGGCGATCATCAATAGCGGATAGCCGGAGCCGGCCTCCTCATAATGGATACGAACGGCGCCTTTTTCGAAAGTCGGCATGCGGTTTCCTCGGTTCGGATTTTTTTGATTGTAGGGTGGGCAAAGCGAAGCGTGCCCACCACTCCAACAATTTGCACGGATAAGAGTTGGTGGGCACGGCGCAAGTGCGCCTTTGCCCACCCTACGGATTACGTCGGCGCCTTGGCCGGCTCGCCGATCTTGTCCTGCGTCTGGGTATCGAAATCGCTGGCCTCATGCCGCTCGTGCAGTTGGCTGGCCGGATCGCCGGATATCCGGTTGACCATGCGGCCGCGTTTCACCGCCGGGCGTTTTGCGATCTGATCGGTCCAGCGCTGCACGTTCTTGTATTCGTGCACCGACAGGAATTCGCCGGCGCCGTAGACGAGACCCTTCGCCAGCGCGCCGTACCACGGCCAGGTGGCCATGTCGGCGATCGTATATTCGCTGCCGGCGAGATACTCATTGTCGGCCAGCCGCCGGTCGAGCACGTCGAGCTGGCGCTTCACTTCCATGGCATAGCGGTCGATGGCGTATTCGATCTTGGTCGGCGCGTAGGCATAGAAATGGCCGAAGCCGCCGCCGAGAAACGGCGCGCTGCCCATCTGCCAGAACAGCCATGACAGGCATTCCGCCCGCGCCTCGCCGCCGGCCGGCAGAAAGGCCCCGAACTTTTCGGCCAGATGCATCAGGATCGCGCCGGACTCGAACAGCCGGATCGGCGTCTTTCCGCTGCGGTCCATCAGCGCCGGGATCTTGGAGTTCGGATTGACCGCGACAAAGCCGCTGCCGAACTGGTTGCCGTCGATCTTGATCAACCACGCGTCATACTCGGCGCCGCTGTGCCCGGCGGCCAGCAGCTCCTCGAACATGACGGTGACCTTCACGCCGTTCGGCGTCGCCAGCGAATAGAGCTGGAACGGATGACGGCCGACCGGCAGCTCCTTGTCATGCGTGGGGCCTGCGATCGGCCGGTTGATGCTGGCGAAGCGGCCGCCGCTTTCTTTATTCCAGGTCCAGACTTTGGGCGGCACATAGGCGGTGGGGTCGGTAGCAACGTCGTTCATTCGTGTTGGCTCCAGGCTTCTTTCGGCCGTGTGATAGAGGCGATCTGCCGCGCGGCGGAATTACGATGCGTGCGTTTGGTATACCTTGGGGCTGTCGCCGCCAACCGCAAGATGCTGCATGGCAGCCCAACAATTCCCGTGGCGGTCCGCGTCAGGTTCATGTCGCGATTCAGACGAGCCGACCGGGGGGCTCGCCCCAAAGCTGGTCGAACAGGTCGGCACCCTGCTCGGCGAAATCGCACGCCGCGGCACCGCGATTCTTCTGGTGGAGCAGAAGCTCACCATCGCGCTGAAGATTTCTCGCCGCCTCTATGTGATGGGCCATGGCCGCATCGTGTTCGAGGGAACCCCGGCGGAGCTTGCCGCCAATGCCGGCGTGCGCAAGGAGTGGCTGGAGGTTTAGGGAGCCGCTTCCCGGCGGCCAGATTATCCGAACAGCCAGGACTTCGGATTAGCGATCGGTCTATGCTCGATGCTCAACAGGCCGCCCTTGACGATGCGGATGAGCGACCAGATGAACCACCAGGCAACAATCGGCAGGCCGATCAGCACCAGGCTCAGCGGAAGGCCGATCGCAAGGTACAGCAGTCCGATCCAGAAGGTCCTGATATGAAACCGGAAATGCGACTGCATCACGGGGTCGGTATCGTCGACCTTCACATACGCGATGATGAGGCCCATCAGCGCTGAAATCCCGGTGAAATATCCTACGCCGTAAAGTACGTAGACGCCTCCGGCGACGATATTGTCCGAGGCGATGGGTCGTTGGGTTTCGTAAGAAAGTGACATGGCCGCCTCTGTTGCCACTGATATCGTGAAGCTCTGCGAACGCCCGTTGGTCGCGCCTGCCCTGGCCCAGGTTCAGCAAATAAAGTCATGAGGCGCGGCAGAGTTGTACTCGGAGCAATGCCTTTATGGCTGGGCCGGCCGGGATCGGCCATAATGGACGGGTCACCACAAGAGAGATGATCCGAAATGCTTGCCTCGCAGCGCGCTTTGTTCGAGATACCGCGCCAGATTTGCTACCTCAATGCCGCCTCCTACAGCCCCTTGCCGATCCGGACTTTGGAAGCCGGCCGCGCCGCGGTCGGGCGCAAGGGCGCGCCGTGGACGCTGCCGGCTTCCTTTGCCAACCAGCAGAACGAACGCGCGCGCGCCGCCGCCGCCCGGCTGATCAACGCCGAGGCGTCCGATATCGCGCTGACCCCCTCGATCAGCTACGGCGTCGCGACGGCCGCCAAGATTTTGACGATACCCCGCGGAACGCGCGTGATCGTGCTGGAAAGCGATCACTCCTCCCCGGTGCTGGAATGGCACGCGCGGGCGGAGGCGCAGGGGTTCACGGTCGATACGGTCGGGCAGCCCGATGACGGCGACTGGACATCGGCGGTGCTGGCCGCGATCGAACGATCGGGTGCTGCGCCGGTCAGCCTCGCCTCGATCTCCTCGGTGCACTGGTCGGATGGCGGGCTGATCGACGTCGACAAGGTTGGCGCGGCCCTCAAGGCGCGCGGCGCGATGTTCCTGATCGACGCCACGCAAGGCGTCGGTGTGCTGGCGATGGACGTGAAGCGTCTCGATCCGGATTTCGTGCTGTTCCCGACCTACAAATGGGTGCTCGGGCCCTACGGCCGCGCCTTTCTCTATGTTGCAAAACGCCATCAGAACGGCGTTCCGCTGGAGCAGACCTCAGCCGGCCGCCGCGACGTGCGCGCCGAGAATTCGGTCTATTTCACCGATCTCAATTACGTGCCCGATGCGCGCCGCTTCGACATGGGCGAGCGCGACTATTTCATCTCGATGGAGATGGCGTCCATTGGCATGGAAATGCTGGCCGAATGGGGCGCCGCGGCCGTGGTGCAGCGTATCGCGATGCTGACGGTGCGGATTGCGGAAGGCGTGCGCGACATCGGCGTCAGCGTGCCGGACGCGCGGCGGCGCGCGCCGCATATTTTGAGCCTTGCGTTCAAGGGCGGGATGCCGGCGGGACTCGTCGGGGGGCTGGCGAGCGACGGCATCTACGTCGCGCCGCGTCTGGGGCGGCTGCGGGTGTCGCCACATGTTTATAACGACGAGGCCGATGTCGATCGGTTCGTCGAGGTGTTGGCGCGGCGGTTGAAGGGATAGCCTATCCACCACAACCCGTTTCACCGTCATGGCCGGGCTTGTCCCGGCCATCCACGTCTTTGTAGCAGCATCAAAGAAAGACGTGGATGCCCGGGACAAGCCCGGGCATGACGGATAGAACTCAGGATGACGCGGCACGTTTCTGAACTGGCTCGGCACCCGTCATCGCAAACCCCTCATACCCCTTCGCCGCGACGTCGTCGCAGATCTGCCGGTAAGGCCCGACGCCGCCGATGTAGGGCATGAAGATGCGCGGCTTGCCGGGGACGTTGGCGCCCATGTACCAGGAGTTGGCCTGCGGATAGAGCGTGGTGTAGGCGACCTCGTTGACGTGGGCGACCCAATTATCCTCGGCGTCCTTTTTGGCTTCCATGGCCTCAAAGCCGCTGTCGCGCATGTAAGTCACGCAATCGGTGATCCAGTCGACATGCTGCTCGATCGAGACGATCATGTTCGACAACACCGACGGGCTGCCGGGACCGGTGATGACGAAGAGATTGGGGAAGCCGGCGCTCATCAGTCCGAGATAGGTGCGTGGACCCTCGGCCCATTTCTGGTTCAGCGTCTGGCCGTTGCGGCCGCGAATGTCGATCTTGGCAACCGAGCCTGTCATCGCGTCGAAGCCGGTCGCCAGCACCAGCGCGTCGACTTCGTAGTCCTTGTCGCCGGTGCGGACGGCATTGGCCGTGATCTCCTCGATCGGATTGGACTTGATGTCGACCAGTGTCACGTTCGGACGGTTGAAGGTCGAAAAATATTCGGTGTCGATGCAGATGCGTTTTGAGCCGATCGGATGATTGTTCGGCTGCAGCAGTTTTGCTTTCTCGGGATCCTTGACGATTTCGGCGATCTTCTCGCGGACGAAATCGGCGGCGGTGTCGTTGGCGGCCTGGTCGAGCGCGAGGTTGTTGTAAACAGACATGAAGGTGAGCCCGCCGCGAGTCCAGCGCGCCTCGTATTTGGAGCGGCGCTCGTTGTCGCCGTCGTCGAGCGCGCCGCGATCGGGCATCTCGGTATAGATGCCGTTGCGCGATTCCGTGCGCGCGAATTGCCTGACTTCCGGATATTTGGCGCGGAACGCCTGCCGCTCTTCCTCGGTCAGCATGGCGTTGCGGGCGGGAATCGAGAAATTCGCGGTGCGCTGAAACACCGTGAGGTGGCTGGCCTGCTCGGCGATCACAGGCACCGACTGGATACCCGACGATCCCGTGCCGATCACGCCGACGCGCTGGCCGGTAAAATCGACCGATTCATGCGGCCAGTGACCGGTGTGATAGACCTTGCCCTCAAAACGATCGAGACCCTTGATCTCGGGCATCCGCGCGTTCGACAGGCAGCCGGTGGCGAGCACCACGAATTTTGCGGTCACGGTCTTGCCGTCGGACAGCGCGACCGACCACAGATTGGTGCGCTCATCGAACTCCGCGCGTTCGACGACGGTGTTGAACTGGATGTCGGGACGGAGACCAAAACGGTCGGCGACGTGGTTGGCGTACTTCAAAATCTCCGGCTGCGGCGCGTAGCGCTCGCTCCAGTCCCATTCCTGCTGCAGCTCTTCGGAGAACGAATAGGAATATTGCATGCTCTCGACATCGCAGCGCGCGCCGGGATAACGGTTCCAGTACCAGGTGCCGCCGACGCCGTCGCCTTGCTCATAGACCCGCGCTGAAAAGCCCTGCTCGCGCAGTTTAAGCAGCATGTACATGCCGGCAAAGCCTGCGCCGACCACGACGACGTCGTAGCTCTCGGAAGCTTTTCCGGAAACGGATGGCGATGCGGACATGAAAACTCCCTTGAGAATTCTTGATTTGCCGGACAGCATTCTCTCGATAGCGCCAAAGCGCAAGACACAAATCGGCGGCCTTGCTTTGCATATTTTGCGGCGTGGAATGTTTACCTCCTCATGGTGAGGAGCGCGTCTTCGCGCGTCTCGAACCATGAGGCCCCAGACGGGCCTGCATCCTTCGAGACGCGGCTAAGAAGCCGCTCCTCAGGATGAGGTCGAAGGCTTGGCACACCAGAGCCGATGGGCTAGCGTTTGCCCGACAAACGCAAACAAAAACCAACAACGAGCGGCACGAAAGCCGCCCCAGGGAACGGACACGACCATGAAATCCCCGATCTGCGACATGCTGGGAATCGAGTTTCCGCTGCTGGCCTTCAGCCATTGCCGCGACGTGGTGGCGGCCGTCAGCCGCGCCGGCGGCTTTGGCGTGCTGGGCGCGACCCGTTTCTTGCCGGAGACGCTGGAACAGGAACTGAAATGGATCGACGATCACGTCGACGGCAAGCCCTACGGTATCGATGTGCTGATCCCCGAAAACATTTCGACCGCTGGCGAGAAGAACCTCACCTGGAAGAGCCTGGAGAAGCGGGTTTCGCAGGAGCACCGTGATTTCACCCGCAATCTCCTGAAGAAATACAACATCGAACTCACGACCGAGAGTGTCGCCGACAACCAGCCGCAGCCGTTTGACGCCGAGATCGCGCTGGAGTTGCTCGACGTATCCTTCCGTCATCCGATCAGGCTGATCGCCAACGCGCTCGGCGTACCGCCGAAGGCGATGATCGAGATGGGCCGCAAGCACGACGTGCCGGTCGCCGCCCTCATCGGCTCCAAGGAGCACGCGCTTCGGCAGGTCGCCGCTGGCGTCGATATTTTGGTCGCGCAGGGCACGGAAGCGGGCGGCCATTGCGGCGAAGTTTCGACCATGGTGCTGGTGCCGGAGGTGATCAAGGCGATCAAGCCGATCCGCAACGTGCCGGTGCTGGCGGCGGGCGGCATCATGACCGGGCATCAGATGGCGGCCTGCATGGCGATGGGTGCGGCCGGTGTCTGGACCGGCTCGGTGTGGCTCGCGACAGTGGAGTCCGAGACCTCCGAAATTTTTCGCGAGAAGATGATCGCGGCGTCCTCGCGCGACGCGATCCGCTCCAGGGGCCGTACCGGCAAGCCCGCCCGGCAGTTGCGCTCGGTATGGACGGATGCGTGGGACCGCGGGCCGGACAGCCCCGGCGCGCTGCCGATGCCGCTGCAAAGCATCATCAGCCGCGACGCCTTCAACTCGATCGACCGCGCCGCGGCTGCCGGCAACGTGCAGGCGCGCGACCTCGTCAGTTATTTCGTCGGCCAGGGCGTCGGCCTGATCGACAGCGTCAAATCCGCCGGCGCGGTGGTGCAGGAATTCAAGGAAGATTTTGTCGATGCGGTCGAGCATATGAACGCGTTGATGGAGGAGTGACGACCTCTCCACGTCATTGCGAGCGCAGCGAAGCAATCCATGGCGCGGCATAACGGATAGATGGATTGCTTCGTCGCAAGCGCTCCTCGCAATGACGGGATTGAGCTACGAACTGATCACCAGAAAGCAAAGCAAGAAGAAATGACATCCCTCCCCGAAGACCGCATTCCCGTCATCGTCGGCGTCGGCGAAATCGTCGACCGGCCAAAGGACATCGCTGCCGGACTCGAACCGCTGGCGCTGCTGGAACAGGCGCTGAAGCGCGCGGAGGCGGACAGCGGTGCAAAACTGCTCGGCGAACTCGGCTCGCTCGATGTGGTCAATTTCCTGAGTTGGCGCTACCGCGATCCCGAAAAGCTACTCGCGATGCGGCTCGGCGCCACGCCGGCGCATTGCTATTACGGCCCGGTCGGCGGCGAGAGCCCGATCCGCTATCTGCATGAAGCGGCAAAACGCATCGCGCGCGGCGAATGCAGCGTGGCCGCGGTGTGCGGCGCCGAGGCGCAATCGACCGCAACAAAAGCGCAGCGGGCCGGCATCGACCTGCCTTGGACGCCGTTCGCCCATGACGTCGAGGAACCGAAGCGCGGCGCGGCGTTCCAGAAGCCGATGGCGGTGACGCTCGGCGTGTTCCGCCCCATCACGGTCTATCCGCTGTATGAGTCCGCCACATCGGCGCATTGGGGCCAGACCCCGCGCGAGGCGCTGGCCGAATCCGGACAGCTGTGGTCGACCTATGCGCGCGTGGCGTCGGAGAATCCCAGTTCATGGCTGAAGAAGAACTTCACGCCGGACGAGATCACGACGCCGACGCCGGAAAACCGGCTGATCGCCTGGCCCTACACCAAGCTGATGGTGGCCAACCCGACCGTCAACATGGGCGGCGCGATCCTGATGACGTCGCTGGCAAAGGCGCGCGCCGCCGGCGTGCCCGAGGATCGGTTGATCTATCCTCTCGGCGGCGCATCTGCTGAAGAACCGCGCGATTATCTGCTGCGCGACCAGTTCTTCGAGAGCCATCCGCAGAATGCCGTGCTCAACGCCGTGATGGACCTCGTCGAGGGCGACGGCAGGAAATTCGATGCGATCGAATTGTACAGCTGCTTTCCCTGCGTGCCGAAGATGGCGCGGCGGACGCTGGGCCTCGGCCCCGACGTCAGGCCCACCGTCACCGGCGGCCTCACATTCTTCGGCGCGCCGCTCAACACCTATATGACGCACGCGGCCTGCGCGATGGTGAGGAAGCTGCGCGAGGGCGGCACGCTTGGCCTGCTCTATGGTCAGGGCGGCTTTGTCACCAAGCATCATGGCCTGGTGCTGTCGCGGCAGGCGCCAAAGGAGGCGCTGGCGCAGGACACCAGCGTTCAGGCCGAAGCCGACCGCAGCAAGGGCGCCGTGCCCGAATTCGTCACCGAAGCCACCGGCAAGGGCAAGGTCGAGAGCTTTACCGTGATCTATGGCGGCAAGGGCGACGTCGAGCACGGCGTGGTGATGATGCGCACGGCCGACAATGCGCGCGCCCTGACGCGGGTGCCGGCGAGCGACAGCGCCACGCTGGCGCATCTGCGCAACATGGACCGCACGCCGGTGGGGTCGATCGGCGAGATCGTCACGGCCGGGGATGGCGTGCTGGAGTGGCGGGTGGGGTGACCCTACTCCCTCGCCCCGCTCTTCGCGGGGAGAGGGCTGGGGTGAGGGGCTCTCTCCGCGAGTGCAGCTTGAAGTGAGACCTGTACCCCCTCACCCGGCGCTACGCGCCGACCTCTCCCCGCAAGCGGGGCGAGGTTAAGAAGGCGACCGCCCTACCCCTTCACGTCCTGCTTTTCCGACGCCGTCGTAGGCTTGCCCTTGGCGGCAGCGCCGACGACGCGGACCGGATCGCCGTCGGCGATACCATCGGGCGGCGCGGTGATGATGCGGTCGTCGGGGGTGACGCCGGAGGCGAGTTCAATCTCCTTGCCGAGATCGCGAGCGATGGTGACGGTCTTGAACAGCACCTTGTCGTCGGGGCCGACGGTCGCGACCCGCAAACCGTCCTTGTTGAAAATGAGGGCGCTGGAGGGAATATGCAGCGGCACGGCGTCGCGTTCCAGCGGCAGGCGTACATTGGCATAGGCGCCGGGCATCAGTTCGCCGCCGGCATTGTCGAGCGCCAGCTGCATGCGCGTCGTCCCCGAGGAGACATCGACCGACTGCGAGGATGCTTCCACCGTCGCGGCAAACGTCCGGTTCGGATATTCCGGCATCGTCAGCACGGCTTTCGCGCCGATCCTGACGGCGGGAACGTAGCTCTGGGGCACGTTGACATAGACGCGCAGCTTGGTGATGTCTGACACCACGAACATCGCAGGCCCCGAACCGCCGCCGGCATTGATCAGCGCCCCGACATCGGTCTCGCGCGCGGTGACCACGCCATCGAAGGGCACGGTGATCTTCTTGTAGCCCGCCAGCGCCTCCAGCCGTTCGACATTGGCGGTGCCGGAATTGACGGCCGCTTTCTTGTTGGCGAGGTCGGCGGTGCGCTCGTCGATTTCCTGCATCGAGACGAAGTTCGAGGCGAGCAGCGTCCTGCGCCGGTTCAGGGTAGCCTCCGACAGCCGCGCGCTCGACTGCTGGCTCACGAGGTCGGCACGCGCCTGCAGCAATTGCTGGTCGAGGTCGGGCGCCTCGATCTCCGCGATCACCTGGCCTGCCTTGACCTTGGCGCCGATATCGGCGCTCCAGCTTTTCAGATAGCCGCTGACGCGCGCGAAGATCGGCGCGCGCGAATAGGCTTCGAGCCGGCCCGGCAGGTCGATGGTGGGGTTGAGGGCGCGGGCATTGGGGAACGCGACGGCGACGGAGGGAACCGCCTGGTTGTCGGTCCATTCGCGCAGCTTCGCGCCGGATTCCTCGCGCGCCCGGATGCCGGTGGCGACGATCAGCCCCGCCCCGATCAGCGCCACGACCCCGAATAGGCCCAATTTCCGGCGCGATACCGGCGGGCGTTGTTCAGTGGTCATGCGGGCTCTCCGATGCGGCGTCGGCAATGACGCCCTGTTTCTTGTGTACCATACTGAACACCACGGGAACAAACATCAGGGTGGCGATGGTGGCAAAGATCAGGCCGCCGATCACCGCCCGCCCGAGCGGCGCGTTCTGTTCGCCGCCCTCGCCGAGCCCGAGCGCCATCGGGGTCATGCCGATGATCATCGCGAGCGCCGTCATCAGGACCGGGCGGAAGCGGACGAAGCCGGCTTCCAGCGCCGCCGCGATGGGATCGCCGAGCTCCTCATAACGCTCGCGCGCAAAGCTGATCACCAGCACGCTGTTGGCGGTAGCCACGCCCATGCACATGATGGCGCCGGTCAGCGCCGGCACCGACAGCGTGGTCTGCGTCGTGAACAGCATCCAGACGATGCCGGCCAGGGCCGCGGGCAGCGCCGTGATGATCACGAACGGATCGGACCAGGACTGGAAGTTCACCACGATCAGGAAATAGATCAGCACCACGGCGGCGAGCAGCCCGAACAGCAAGCCCGAGAACGCGCTGTTCATGGTCTGCACCTGGCCGAGCAGCACCACCGAACTTCCTTTTGGCACATCCTTCGCCGTCTCCGCCATCGCGGTCCGGACGTCGGCGGCGACCGCGCCGAGGTCGCGGCCCTGCGGCGTCGCGTAGATCTGCACCATCGACTGGATGTCGTATTGCGAGACGACGGCACTCGACGTCGAGCGCTTCACGTCCGCGATGCCGCCCAGGATCGGCGCCTGGGTATTGCCTGTCGCGGTGATCGGCAGCCCCTGCAGGGCGCTGAGCGAATCCATCTTGTATTGCGGCGTCTGCATCACGATCGAATAGGACACGCCATTGTCGGGGTTGAGGTAGAAGGTCGGCGCGACCTGCGAACTGCCGGCCAGATTGACCACGAGGCTGTTGGTGACGTCGCGCTCGGTCAGGCCGACATATTGCGCCCGGGTGCGGTCGACATCGATGTTGAAGGTCGGCGCGTTGGGCGATTGCTGGATGCGCGCATCCGCGATGCCGGGAATGCGGCGGATCTTGCTCAGCAGCTTGTTGGCATAGTCGAAGTTCGCTTTCATGTCCGCGCCGCGGATCTGCAGGTCGATCGGCGCCGGCGCGCCGAAGTTCAGGATCTGGCTGACGATGTCGGCCGGCAGGAACGAGAAGTTCATGCCGGGGAACAGCCGCGGCAATTGCTCGCGCAAGATCTGGACGTACTCATCCGTCGGCCGGTGGCCTTCCCTGAGCTTGATCTGGATGTCGCCGTCGGCCGGTCCGATCACGCCGGTATTGTTGTAGGTCATGTTGATGCCGGAGATCGGCATGCCGATATTGTCGGTGAGCGTTTCGATCTCGCCGGGCGGAATGATCTTGCGGATCGCCTTCTGTACGTCGGCGAGCTGGTTGGCGGTCTCCTCGACGCGGGTGCCGACCTGGGTGCGGACATGCATCAGGATGTTGCCGGCATCGACCGCCGGAAAGAAGTTGCGGCCGAGATACGGCACCAGCAGGAACGACAGCGCGACCACGGCAAGAAAGCCGGTGACGAACAGCGGCCGCCGTCCCAGCGCCATCGACAACAGATCGTGATAGCCAGCGCGAATCCGCTCGAACCGCGCCTCGAAGGCGCGCTGGAAGCGCACCAGCGGATTACGCGTCGGCGGCGGCCCGCCCTCATGATGGACATGCGGCTGGAGCAGGTATTTCGCCATCGTCGGCACCAGCGTGCGCGACAGCAGGAACGACCAGATCATCGCGAACATCACGGCTTCGGCCATCGGCACGAACAGAAAGCGCGCGACGCCCTGCAGGAAGAACATCGGCACGAACACGATGCAGATGCACAACAGCGACACGAAGGCCGGCGTCACAATCTGGTTGGCGCCATCCAGGATCGATTGCTCGACCGGCTTGCCCTGCTCCAGATGGTAGTTGATGTTCTCGATGGTCACGGTGGCATCGTCGACGAGGATGCCGACCGCCAGCGCCAGCCCTCCAAGCGTCATGATGTTGAGCGTCTCCCCGATCGCCGACAAACAGATGATGGCGCCCAGCACCGACAGCGGGATCGAGACGGCGATGATGACGGTCGAGCGCCAGCTGCCGAGAAACAACAGGATCATGACGCTGGTCAGCAGCGCGGCGATGACGCCTTCAACGGCAACGCCCTCGATGGCGCCGCGCACGAACACCGACTGGTCGCCGATGAAGCCGATCTTCAGCGTGTCGGGCAGCGAATCCTTGACCTCGATCACCTTCTGCTTGATGCCAGCGATGATATCGAGCGTCGAGGTCGCACCCGCCTTCAGCACCATCATCAGGACCGAGCGGTTGCCGTCGACGTGCACGATGTTGGTCTGCGGCGGATTGCCGTCGCGCACGGATGCGACGTCGCGGACATAGACCATCGCGCCGTTCACCGCCTTGATCGGCAGGTCGCCGAGCTCTTCCATTCGAAGCGGCGAGTTGTTGAGCTGGATGGTGTATTCGAACTGGCCGATCTTCTGGGTGCCGACCGGCGTGATCAGGTTCTGCGCAGCGAGCGCGTTGGCGACGTCCTGCCCGGACAGGCCGCGGGCCTGCAGCGCGGCCGGATTGAGGTCGATCTGCACCTGACGCTGCTTGCCGCCGAACGGATAGGGAATCGCCGCGCCGGGCACGGTGACGAGCGGGGTACGCAACTGGTTGATGCCGATATCGGCGAGGTTTTGTTCGGTCAGCCCTTCGCCGGACAGCGCCACCTGGATGATCGGAACGGTGGAGGCGCTGTAATTGAGGATCAGCGGCGGGGTCGCGCCGGGCGGCAATTGCCTGATCATCGTCTGCGAGATCGCCGTTACCTGGGCGTTGGCGGTGCGGATGTCGACGCCCGGCTGGAAGAAGATCTTGACGATCCCGATGCCAGTGTAGGAATTGGCAACGATGTGCTCGATGTCGTTGACGGTCGTGGTCAGCGCGCGCTGAAACGGCGTGATGATACGTCCCGACATCTGGTCCGGCGGCAGGCCGGTATAGTTCCAGACCACGCCGATGACGGGGATGCGGATGTCCGGGAAGATGTCGGTCGGCGTGCGCAGCGCGGCCAATGGTCCGATGATCAGCAGCAGCAGCGCGAGCACGACGAAAGTATAGGGCCGGCTCAACGCAATACGGACCAGTGCAATCATCTAGGAGGCAATCCCGAGGCTGAATGGCTGAGAACCGGCATCCAAAAAAGGCCAGTTCAACCGCGCTGATTTAGCCGAACCGGGGCCAAATAGCCAACGCGGGCAGCGCAGCCGTCCTTCACTTCCTTGGCATAGCTGCTGGCCCCGGCTCGGGCCGGGCAGCACGGCGACCCGCCGCATGGCGGGGGAGGCAGGGTAGAAGTACGGAGCCCACCGTTCCGCAAACGCGGGCGACCAAATGCAAAAAGCCCGGCCCCTTCAGGAGGCCGGGCTTTCATATTGTCATCCCGTTATGGATCAGGCCGCGCGCACCGAGTCGAGGAACTTGCCGACCTCTTGCTTGAGGCGGTTGCTGTCGCCCGACAGCGATTGCGCGGCGGAGAGAACCTGCGTGGAGGCGGAGCCGGTCTCGGAGGCGCCGCGCTGCACGTCGGTGATGTTGGAGGACACCTGCTGGGTGCCGTGGGCGGCCTGCTGCACGTTGCGGGAGATTTCCTGCGTCGCAGCACCCTGCTCTTCCACGGCCGCGGCAATGGTCGAGGAGATCTCCGACAGCTTTTCGATGGTGCCGCTGATTTCCTTGATCGCGTTCACGGAGTCCTGGGTCGCCGCCTGGATGCCGGTGATCTGCTGGCCGATCTCGCCGGTGGCCTTGGAGGTCTGCTCGGCCAGCGCCTTCACTTCCGACGCCACGACCGCGAAGCCACGGCCGGCATCGCCGGCGCGCGCCGCTTCGATGGTGGCGTTGAGCGCCAGGAGATTGGTCTGCTCGGCGATGGTGTTGATCAGTTCGACGACGTCGCCGATCCGGCTCGCCGCTTTCGACAATTGGCTGACGCGGTCGTTGGTGGTGCGGGCCTGGTCGACGGCCGCGGTGGCCATCCGCGCCGATTCCTGGACCTGACGGCTGATCTCGTTGACCGAGGAGGACAACTCTTCGGTCGCTGATGCCACCGACTGCACGTTGGTGGAGGCTTCCTCGGAAGCCGCGGCCACCATCGTGGTCAGTTCCTGGGCGCGCTCGGCGTTCGACGTCAGCGTGCCGGCGGAGGCTTCCAGTTCGCTCGAGGCCGACGACACGGTCTCGACGATCTCGCCGACCGCCGTCTCGAATGTATCGGCGAGCTTGATCATGTCGTCCTTGCGCTGCCGGGCGGCGATCTGGTCCTGCTTGATCTTGGCCTCGGCTTCGTCGCGGGCCTTCTGCTCGGCATTCTCTCTGATGATTGTGACCGTCTTGGCGAGGTCGCCGATTTCGTCGCCGCGCCTGGCGCCGGGAATCACGACGTCGAGGTTGCCGCCGGCCATCTCACCCAGCGCACCGTTCAGGCGCATCATCGGACGGGAGATCCCAAGGAAGGAAAACACCATCGATGCGAACAGCGCGATGATCACCACGATGCCCATCGCGAGGCTGACCTTGCTGGCCTGATCGGTCTCCGCGGCAGCTTCTTCCTTCGATGTGGCGTAGTTCTTTCTCGATGCATCGACCAGGCTATCCATCAGCGTGCCCGCCTCCTGGGCAAATTTGACGGTGCGGTTGGCGACAATGTCCGCCTTCAATTCCTCGAGCTTGACCGCTTCGTCATTGGCGGCCAGGAAGCGCTTGACGATCGAATCCAGCGAGCTGACCACCACCAGCAAATCGCGGTCGTCGGCCTCGCCCCGCAACAGGTTGAAATTGTTCTTGAGCGCGGCCTGGGTCTTCGCGATCTGGGCGATCAGGCTGACATCGCCGGTGGCACCCAGCCGCCACACCATGGCCCGCAGCGAGTTGACCTTGGCGTCGGCCATATGCAGCAGCTTTTCGATTTCGAGCTTGTTGTCGAGTTTGGCCATTGCGGGTGACGCCAATTGGGTCTCGATCGCCTTGGTCCATTCAGCCGAAATCGCCGAGCGCTTGTCGATCACCGCGAGGAGATTGAGCTGCGTCTTCGCCAGTTCATCGACGCCGGTCGTGTAGGAAGTCATCAGCGACTTGATTTTCTCCAGGCGCTGCTTGATGTCCGGTATCGTCGCAATCGCCTGCGCATCATCCAAAGCCTTGGATTCGGCGGCCTTGAATCGATTGAGGTCCGCTGCGTTCCTTTCGACGTCGGCGGCCTTTGTCGCCAGGCGGATGTTGCGCGCGGCAAGTTCGATCTGCCGTCCGTTCAGGTTAGCTGATATCGCGGCGTCGATGACCCGCTGCGAGCGATCGGCGCGGCTGTTTGCCGCCTCAATCGCCTGTTCCGACATCATCTGGTTGGCCACCATGCCACCCGCCAGCAATATGCCGACCGCGCCAGCCAGGCCCAGCTTATATCCGATGCGATTGAGCTTGATCATTGTCAGCGAACCCAAATTTCCCCAAAACGCGCAGTCGGCGATGGCAAAGCGGGAACCACCGAACAGTGCGCGCGCCGTAAAGATGGTGCTCTTGTAAACAAGACTGGTTAATTTTAGCTCAGTAGAGGCTACCGAGTAGCCCAACCGGATTTCGCTGCAGGGTTGCAGAACGCAAAAGCCCGGCCCCCTTGGGAGCCGGGCGCTTCGCCGGTGATCGGCCGGGTGTCAGGCTGCCCGGACCGAATCCAGGAACTTGCCGACTTCGAGCTTCAGGCGGTTGCTGTCGCCGGACAGCGACTGCGCCGCCGACAGCACCTGCGAGGAGGCCGAGCCGGTCTCGCTCGCGCCGCGCTGGACGTCGGTGATGTTGGCCGAGACCTGCTGGGTGCCTTGCGCCGCCTGCTGCACGTTGCGGGAGATTTCCTGCGTCGCGGCACCCTGCTCTTCCACCGCGGCGGCGATGGTCGACGAAATCTCCGACAGCCGCTCGATGGTGCCGCTGATTTCCTGGATTGCGGTGACCGACTCCTGGGTCGCGGCCTGGATGCCCGATATCTGCTGGCCGATCTCGCCGGTGGCTTTCGCGGTCTGCTCGGCCAGCGCCTTCACTTCCGACGCCACGAGGGCGAAGCCCCGGCCGGCTTCGCCGGCGCGCGCCGCTTCGATGGTGGCATTGAGCGCCAGCAAGTTGGTCTGGCCCGCGATGGTGCTGATGAGTTCGACGACGTCGCCGATCCGGCTCGCCGCCTTCGACAATTCGCTGACCCGGTCGTTGGTGACGCGGGCCTGGCCGACGGCGTCGGTCGCCATGCGCGCCGACTCCTGCACCTGACGGCTGATCTCGTTGACCGACGACGACAGTTCTTCGGTCGCCGACGCCACCGACTGCACGTTGGTGGAAGCTTCCTCGGAAGCCGCCGCCACCGCTGTCGTCAACGACTGCGAACGTTCGGCGGTCGCCGACAGCGTGCCGGCTGAGGCTTCGAGCTGCGTCGAAGCTGACGACACCGTCTGGACGATCTCGCCGATGACAGATTCGAAATTGCGGGTGATGCCGTCGACCCGGCGGCCGCGCTCGATCTTGGCTTCGGCGTCAAGCGCCGCGGCCTCGTCGGCGGCCTTCTTCGCGATCAGCGCCTGCTTGAACACCTGCAAGGTGTCTGCCATGGCACCGATCTCGGTCTTCTCGCCCTGATGCGGAACCTGCGCGCTGAGGTCGCCTTTGCCCAGCGCCTGCATCGGGGTGACGATGGAAGCGATGCCGCTCGAGACGTCGCGAACCAGATAGATGCTGACGGCAATGCCGACGATGACGGCGGCACCGAGGATCAGCGAGAGCATCATGAAGGCGGACGCGTAGCTGTCAGCCGCTTCCTGGGCCGCCTTGTCAGCGCCGGCGTTGTTGAGGTCAATGTCCTTGCGCAGGACGGCGTCGGCCTCGAGCCCGATCTTGTTGACGGTCTTCGAGTTCAATTCATGCGCCTCTGCTGGAAATTTGCCGGCGGCTGCGCGCGACAGCGCCATCACTTCCTGCGTAAGTCCCAGAGATCGGACCATTCCTTTGTACAGCGCACGCTCCTCCGGAGAGGTAATCAGAGGCTCGTAGAGGGCACGGATCTTGGTGTTGCTCTCGACCACGCTCGCCAAGGTCTTTTCCTGCGCCAACTTTCCTTCCAGCGCTCCGACCAGCATGTGCTCGCGGATCACGTTGCGGTAGGTGATGACGCCGGCGCGCAGGTCACCCAGTACGCGGACGCTCGGCATCCAGCTGGTCGCGATGTCGACGGTGCTGGCGTTGATGGCCCGCATGTTGCGGACCGCCAGCAGGCCCATGCCCGTCATCGCGACCAGCAGGAAGGCGACGACAGTAATGATTTTGGCGCGGATCGAGTACTTGGCAAGCATGGGTTAGAATCTCTTGGTTTTGGACGCGCGGAAGACGCGCCGGTTGCGACGGGCGGGTTAAGTCGATGCCCTTCACACCCAGCAGAATCTTATTCGTTCTCAGGTTGTGTTAATTTGGCGCACCGTAAAAATACGGTACGCTACAGAAGTCTCTGAGAAATGAATGGCGTAGGACGATCAGCGCATCAGCTTGAGCGCGTCGGAAAAGAATTCGGCGCCGCCGAAATTGCCCGATTTCAGTGCAAGCAGCATCTCGCCATTTTTCGCGCCCACCGCGCGCAGAACCGGCACCCCTGCAGCGATTTCTGCGCCAACGAGGAAGCCGGGAATTCCCAGGCGATCGACCACGGCGCCTGAAGTTTCACCACCTGCGACGACCAACCGGCGCACGCCCGACTGCACCAATCCGTCCGCGATATCGGCCATCGCCTGCTCGATGGCATGTCCAGCTGCATCGCGGCCATGCCGGGATTGCAGAGCTACGACCTGATCCGGCGTCGAGCTGCTCGCGATCAGAAGCGGGCCGTCACCGATTCGCTCCTTCGCCCACGCCAGCGCACGCCGCGCTTCATCGGGACCAGCGACGACGCGGTCGGGATCGAGATGAAGCACCGGCATCGCCTTTTCGGCATTGGCGATTTGCTGCAGCGTCGCCTGCGAACAACTGCCGGCCAGGCACGCAGCCGGTCCGCCGACCGGCGCATCGGCGCCAGCCTTGGTCACGTTGGATTTGACCTTGCCGGACGCGACCATCGCCCGCGCGAGGCCGAGCCCGATGCCGGAGGCGCCGACCGACAGTCGATGATCCAGCGCGACGTTGCCGATGGTTTCCAGATCGCGGTCGAACACCGCGTCGATCACGGCGGCGCCAATGCCTTTGCCGGCGAGATCGGCAAGGCGCGCGCGGACAGAAGCTTCCCCGCGCGCGAGCGTTGCAAGGTCGACCAGCCCGACTTTCGTCCGGCTCTGCCGCGCCAGCACCCGCACCAGATTGGAATCATGCATCGGGTTGAGCGGATGATCCTTCAGCGGGCTTTCGTTCAGCGGCACGGCGCCGACGAACAGATTGCCCTGATAGACGGTGCGGCCGGTTTCCGGAAAGGCCGGCGTCACCAGCACGATGGCATCGCCGGAATCACCGCGCAGCGCATCCATCACGGGACCGATATTGCCGGCGTCGGTGGAATCGAAGGTCGAGCAGATCTTGAACAGCACATGATCAGCGCCGCGGCCGCGCAGCCATTTCTCCGCCGACCGCGATCTGGTGACGGCCAGGCCCGCCTCGATCGAGCGGCTTTTGAGCGACACCACGACCGCGTCGACTTCCGGCAGCGCGAGATCGTCCGAGGGCACACCGATGGTCTGCACCGTGCGCAGGCCGCAGCGCGTCAGCGTGTTGGCGAGATCGGAGGCGCCGGTGTAGTCGTCGGCGATGCAGCCCAAAGACAATTTCACGATTTTGCTCCGGCGTAGGGTTTGAACCAGCCGAGGCCGTCGGTGGTGTTGCCGCGCGGGTTATATTCGCAGCCGACAAAGCCGCCATAGCCGAGCCGGTCGAGCTCAGCGAACAGGAACGGATAGTTCAGCTCCTCGCCGTCGGGTTCGTTGCGCGAGGGGATGCTGGCGATCTGGATATGGCCGATGATTGGCATCATCTCGCGCAGCCGCATGGTGACGTCGCCATGAATGATCTGACAGTGGTAGATGTCGAATTGCAGTTTCAGGTTCGGTATCTTCAGCTCGGTGATGAGATCGCGCGCGAACAGGAAGTCATTGAGGAAGTAACCCGGCACGTTGCGCGCATTGATCGGCTCGATCACCACGTCGAGGCCATGGGGCGCGAAGAATTCCGCCGCCCACGCCACCGATTTGTAGAACGCTTCCACTGCCTTGCGATCGCCGCGGTCGGCAATTCCCGCCATCAGATGCAGCCGCTTGACGCCGGTCGCCTGCGCGTAGGGCAGCGCCGTCTGCAGGCTGTTCTTGAGATCTTCAAAACGTTCCGGCAGCGCCGCGAATCCCTTTTCGCCGGCGTTCCAGTCGCCCGGCGGCAGGTTGAACAGCGCCTGCGTCAGGCCGGCGCCCTTGAGCCGCGAGCCGACTTCGTCGGCCGGATGCTCATAGGGAAACAGGAATTCCACGGCGGAGAATCCCGCTTTCGCGGCGGCGTCGAAGCGGTCGAGGAACGGGACCTCGTTGAACATCATCGTGAGATTGGCGGCAAAGCGGGGCATGTTCTGTCCTCTTGTGTGTCGCGATTACTCTTTGTCTTGACGCGTTTTCTTCATGCGAACCGGTATCCACTTCGCTAGAAAACGCTATGTTGGCTCGCCCGGCAGATGCGTGCCGGTGACGCGGGCATACATCCGCGCTACCGAGGCGTCGTCGTCGCGGCCCATGCCGGAGGCCGCCGTCATCAGGAACATCTGCAGCGCGGCGGCGGCGACCGGCACCGGGAATTTCGCCGTGCGCGCCATGTCCTGGATGATGCCGAGGTCTTTCACGAAAATCTCCACCGCGCTGCGCGGTGCGTAGTCGCCATCCAGCACATGCGGCATGCGGTTCTCGAACATCCAGGAATTGCCGGCGGAGGCCGTGATCACTTCATAGACTTTTTTGATGTCGAGACCCTGCTTGGCGGCAAACGTAATCGCTTCGGAGGCTGCGGCGATGTGCACGCCGGCCAATAGCTGGTTGATCATCTTGAACGCCGCGCCCTGCCCCGCGGCATCGCCGAGTTCATAGAGTTTGGCGGCCATCGCATCCAGCGCCGGGCGCGCCTTGGCGAACGCGGCCGCACTGCCCGAGGCCAGGATGGTGAGTTCGCCCTGCGCCGCGCGCTGCGCGCCGCCGGAGATCGGCGCGTCCAGATAAAGCCGCCCCGTGGCCTCCAGCTGTTTCGCCAGCCGCCGCGCCACATCGGGATCCATGGTGGCGGAAGAGATGAACACCGCGCCCTTGGCCAGGGTTTCCGCAACGCCGTCAGCGCCAAACAGGATGGTTTCGGTTTGCGCGGCATTGACGACGACGCTGACGACGATATCGGCCGCCTTGGCCGCTTCCGCCGGGGTCTTGGCGCCGTTACCGCCGTCGGCCACGAAGCGCGCGACGGACTCGGCCGAGACATCGCACCCGGTGACCTCGAACCCGGCGCGGCGCAGCGAGGTGGCCATGCCAAAGCCCATCGAGCCCAGGCCGATGACGGCGACGCGCGGTTTTACGGATTCTGGCATTGTGGCGTTCCCTTACGCTTTTGGGCCGCAGTCCCCAGCGGCTTTGCCTCTGGGTATCACGGCTTGGCCGCGCTGCCAAAGCGTGAGAAAAGGCCAGAGGAACAGGGTTTAATCCATGAGCGAAACCAGGATTCGCGAGGAAATCTGCCGCCTCGGCCGCTCGCTGTTCGAGCGCGGGCTGACGCCGGGCTCCTCGGGCAATATCAGCGTCAAGCTCGACGATGGCGGCTGGCTGGTGACCCCGACCAACGCCTCGCTCGGCTCGCTCGATCCTGACAGGCTGTCGCGGTTAGGGCCCGACGGCAAACTGGTCTCCGGCGACGCCCCGACCAAGGAAGTGCCGCTGCACGCCGCCCTCTATCAGACCCGCAGCGCCGCGCGCGCGGTGGTGCATCTGCACTCGACCCATTCGGTGGCGCTGTCGATGCTGCCGGAGATCGATCCCCGCGCAGCATTGCCGCCGATGACGCCCTATTACCTGATGAAATGCGGCCAGACCGCGCTGGTGCCATATTTCCGGCCCGGCGATCCCGCGGTGGCGGACGCCATCAAGGGGCTTGCCGGCAAATATTCTTCCGTGCTGCTCGCCAACCACGGCCCGGTGGTATCCGGCGACACGCTGGAAGCCGCGGTTTTCGCGATCGAGGAACTGGAAGAAACGGCGAAATTGTATCTGCTGCTGCGCGGGCTGAACCCGCGGTATTTGTCGCCGGAACAGGTGGCGGATTTGACAAAAACGTTTGGGCTTACGCTGCCGGACCACAATCACTGATATTCGTGGAGGACGCACATGTTCAAGTTCACTGGTTTCGCCTTCGGAGCTCTGTTCTTGATTGGCCTGTCGGATTCGACAGCGCTGGCGCAAGAGACGGTGCAGAGCATGCTGGCTGCACAGATCCGCACGCAGGGCTTCACCTGCGACAAGGCGCTCGGCGCAAAAAAGGACGCCAAGCGCTCGAAGGCGGACCGCGAGGTGTGGGTTCTCAGGTGCAGCAACGCGACCTACCGCGTGGGCCGCGCGCCGGACATGGCAGCGAAGGTCGAGGTCATTCGGTAGCTGCGTAGGGTGGGTTAGGCGAAGCCGTAACCCACCACTTTTGTCGAGAGCGAGCTGTGGATTACGCCTTCGGCTAGTTCACCCTACAAACTCTACAATCCCAGATACGCCTTCCTTACATCCGGATTGGTCCGGATCTCCGCCGCGCTGCCCTGCATCAGCACGCGGCCGGTTTGCAGGATGTAGGCGCGGTCGGCGATTTCGAGGCACTCGGCCATGCGCTGTTCGACGATCAGGACGGTCATGCCGGTGTCGCGGATGCGTTTCACCGCCTGGAAGATTTCATCGACCAGTTTCGGCATGATGCCTTGCGAGGGCTCGTCAAGCATCAAGAGCCGCGGCCGCGTCATCAGTGCGCGGCCGATCGCCAGCATCTGCTGCTCGCCGCCGGACAGCGTTTCGGCGCGCTGATCCAGCCGCTCCGACAGCCGCGGGAACAGCTTGAACACCAGATCCAGCGGCGCTTCGCGGTCGGCTTCGCCGCGATAGAGGTAGCTGCCAAGCCGCAGATTGTCGCGCACCGAGAGCCGCGGAAACAACCGGCGGTTTTCCGGCACATAGGCGATGCCGCGCGAGGTGATGACATGCTGCGCCAGGCAATCGATCCGCTCGCCGTCGAAGGTGACGGTGCCGGAACGCGGACGCTCGGCGCCGGCGACCGATTTCAGCAGCGTCGACTTGCCGGCCCCGTTGGCGCCGGCGACGCAGACGACTTCGCCCCTGGCAACCTCGATCGTGACAGCCGAGATCGCGACCAGCCCCTGATAGGCGGTGGTGACTTCATGCACCGACAGCATGACGATCCCCCAAATAGGCGGTGATGACTTTCGGATCGCGAACGACGTCGTTTGGCTTGCCCTCGACCAGCACCTTGCCGAGATCGAGCACGATGGCGCGGTCGACCAGCGGCATCACGATTTCCATGACGTGCTCGACCATCAGAATGGTAACGCCGGTATCGCGCACCTTGCGCACCAGTTCGACGCCAGTCTGGGCCTCGAGCGGGGTCAGACCGGTCAGGCATTCGTCGAGCAGCAGCAGTTTCGGTTCGGTTGCCAGTGCGCGCGCCACCTCGAGGCGGCGCTTTTCCGACGGCACCAGGTCGCTGGCGAGCACATTGGCACGCCCGGCCAGGCCACAAAAATCCAGAACCTCATTGGCTTTCTGCCGCGCCACACGCATCACGGTGTTTCTAACCAGCGCGCCGACGATGACGTTGTCGATCACCGTCATGGTCTCGAAGCTTTTCACGACCTGAAAAGTCCGGGCGACGCCGCGCGCGCAGCGCTCGGCTGCCGGCAGCGAGGTGACGTCTTCGCCGTCGAACCAGATCGAGCCCTGGGTGGGCGGCAGCACGCCCGCGATCAGATTGAACAGCGTCGATTTGCCGGCGCCGTTCGGCCCGATCAGGCCGACGATTTCGCCGCGCTCGACCGAGATCGAGACGTCGCTGTTGGCGACGAGGCCGCCAAAACGCTGCCAGACGCCGCGGGTTTCCAGCAAGGGCGTGCTCATCGCGTCGCCTCCTTGCGCTTGGGTGCGAACAGCGAGACCAGGCCTTGCGGCCGCGCCAGCGAGATCGCGATGATCAGGCCGCCATAGACGATCAGGTCGACGCCGCGGCCGGAACCGCCGGCATAGGACCGCGTCAATTCCGTGACCGGAATCAGGATGACGGCCCCCAGCATCGGCCCCCACAGCGTGCCGATGCCACCCAGCACCGCGGGCAGCGCCATCAGCAGCGAGATGTGAAAGCCCATGATGCTTTCGGGATCGATATAGGAGACGAACTGCGCATAGAAGCTGCCGCCGACCGCGACCAGAAACGCCGACACCGCGGCTGCGCCCATCTTGGAATTGAACACCACGACACCAAGGCTTTCAGCGGCATCCGGATTGTCCTTCACCGCGCGCCACCAATAGCCCCATTTGGAATCCTCCAGCCACCAGGTGACGAACCAGGCGACGCAGGCCAGCGCGAGCGCAAAGTAGAAATACGGCAGCTTGCTGCGCGCGAACTGGAATTTGAGCCAGCTGTCGCCGCGCACGGGAATCTCGATGCCCAGTGCCGCGCCCGCCCAATCCCAGTTGTGGAACAGCAGGAGCCCGATCTCGGCAATGACGATGGTGGCGATCGCGAAGTAATGCCCGCGCAGGCGGAAGCAGGGATAGCCCAGCCCCATCGCGATGAGAGCCGATATCAGGCCGCCGCCGAGCATACCGAACCACGGCAGGACGCCGAACTTGGTGAACAGCAGCGTCGTGGTGTAGGCGCCAATCCCGAAATACAGCGCGTGACCGAGCGAGATCTGTCCGCAATAGCCGGAGAGGATGTTCCAGCTCTGCGACAGCGCCGCCCACATCAGCGTCAGCACCATAATGTTCTGGACGTAGGAGTCCTTGACGAACAGCGGCACCACGGCCGCGATGGCGGCGAGGCAGAATGCGACGATCAGGTCGCGGCGACGGCGTTTTGCGAAATCCGTATCCATCACATCGATCCGAACAGGCCGCGCGGCCGCACGAACACGACCAGGAGATAAACCGCGTAGATGCCGACCGACTTCAATGACGGCGGCAGGAGAAGCGCGGTGGAGGCTTCGACCAGGCCGACGATGATGCCGCCGGCAAAGGCGCCGAACACGCTGCCGAAGCCGCCGAGCGCCACCGTGACGTAGGCAATCAGCGCAAACGACGCGCCGACGTCGGGATAGATGTAGAAGAAGATCGACATGATGGCGCCGGCGAGACCGACCAGCGCCGCACCGAGCCCCCAGCCCAGCGCGAACACGCGATTCTTGTCGATACCAACCAGCGCCACCGCGCCGGCGTCCTCGCGGGTGGCTTCGAGCGCACGGCCGAAGTCAGTTCGGTTGATGAAGTAATAGAGCCCACCGAAGGCCAGCATCGCCACCGCCGCGCCGATCAGTTGCGGCTGCGGCAGGAAGATGCCGCCGATCGAGACGGTTTTGCCGCCGAACCAGGAATGGGTGACGCTGCGGTAATCCGGCGTGAAGAAGAACTGCGCCACGCCGCGCATCACGATCGCAAGCCCGAAGGTGGAGAAGATCTGCACCATGCCGGCATTGGCCTTTGCCCTGACCGCGAAGCGTACAATCAGGAGATAGACCACGGCGCCAAAGACGAACAACGCCGCCGCGACCAGCGGCGCCGCCAGCAATGGATCGATCGCGAAGAACGCGAACAGGAAGAACGACGCGTACATCGCGATCATCAGGAATTCGCCATGGGCGAAATTCACGACGTCCATCAGGCCGAAGATCAGCGCGAGGCCGACCGCAATCAGCCCGTAGAGCAGCCCCATCAACAGGCCGCTCGCCAGGCTCTGGATAATCGTCTCGGCTGTCACAGGTGTACCCCCGTCTCACGTCGTCCCTGCGAACGCAGGGACCCATAACCACTGGATTCGCATTTGAAAGAAGGACGTGAGGCCACGATGAAACCGATGCTCCTGAGCGTATGGGTCCCTGCGTTCGCAGGGACGACGCAGCACTTGTGATACATCCCCAAGAAACGATGACTTACTTCATCGGCCAGACGGCCTCGGCGACCGCGCCTTGCGGCGGGGAGATGGTGACGAACTTGCCGCCGATATACTGCAGCAGCACCGGATCGGCGTCGTTGTTCTGGCCCAACTCGTCGAACTTGACGCGCTTCCACGGCATGATGGTCTGCTCGCCCGGGATTTCGGTCGCGGCCAGCGCGGCGCGGATCTTTTCACCGTCGGTCGACTTGGCGCGATTGATGGCGTCCGCCAGCACGATCAGGCCCATGAACTCGCGCGACGTGTTGTCGTTCAGGTCCTTGCCCGACTTCGCCTTGAACAAATCGTTGATCTTGCCGACCATCGGCCGCTTGGCCGCGAGATCGAGCGAGAAACTGCCGCGGGTGATAACGCCCTCGAGCTTGTCGCCAACCGCGTCGTACAGCGCCTTCTCGGAAAAGCCCGCGGCCTGCGCCACGATGGCTTTCGGCTTGTAGCCGAGCTCGGCCATGGTCTTGACCAGCATGATGCCGTCGGTGGTGTAGCTCGAGGGCATCAGCACGTCGGCATTCGCCGACTTGAGCTGCTGGACCTCGGCCGACAACGACGGCGAATTGGAGCGGTACTTGATGTCGGCAACGATCTTGTAGCCGCGCTCATTGGCAAGCTTGATCTGCGCGTTCGCGGAGTCGGTTCCGAAGATCGTGTCCTCGTGGAACAGGGCCAGCGTCTCGATCTTGGTGCCCTTCTTCTTCAAGGCGTCGTAGAAGTCGAACATCGCCTTGGTGAACATTTCGTCGTGGGGCGCGGCGCGGAAGAAGAATTTCAGGCCACGGGTATGCAGGCTCGGCGACGAGTTGTCAGCCGAGACAAACGGGGTCTGATAGCGCTCGCAGATCTGGCTGATGGTGACCGCCACCGAGCTCTGGTAGCTGCCGATGATGGCGCAGACTTTCTCCTGCGTGATCAGGCGCTCGGCTTCGGCACGACCCTTCTGGGGATCGCCCTGATGGTCGGCGAACACGAGGCGAATCTTGGCGCCGCCGAGTCCAGGCAGTCCGGCATCCTTGGCCAGCGGCAGCTCGAAATCATGCTTGTTGTTGATAATGTCGGTGGCGGTGACATAGGCGTGCTGCGCGTCGACGCCGATCTGCGCATTGGCGCCGGACATCGGATAGGTGACACCGATCACCACTTCGGACGTTTGCGCGCGGGCCGCGATCGGCGCGAGAGCGGCGGCAGCGGTGGCTCCAAGCAATACATTGCGGCGCGTGATCGTCATTGCAAATCCCCTTTTGAACGGCTGACATCGATGAAGCGGTTGGCGGTTACGGTAAAGCCTCAATGATCGGCACGAGTTGCATCAAAGCACGGCAAGCGCCTTGTTCTGCAAATCGGTCACCAGCATCAATCCGGGCGCGTGCGTGATCGCAAACGGCAGTTTGGCCGCCGCGATTACCGATTGCGGCGTCACGCCGCAAGCCCAGAACACCGGAATCTCGTCGTCCCCGACCGGCACCGCATCGCCGTAGTCGGGCTTGTTGATATCGGCGATCCCGATCGAATGCGGATGACCGAGATGAACCGGCGCGCCGTGCACCGAAGGAAAGCGCGACGTGATCTGCACCGCGCGGATCGCATCCGCCGGTTTGAACGGCCGCATCGACACCACCATTGGACCTGCGAACGGGCCCGCCGCGCCGCAGGCGATGTTGGTGCGGTACATCGGCACGCGCAGCTTGCGCTCGATGTGGCGGATCGGCAGGCCGTCCGCCAGCAACGCTTCCTCGAATGAATAGGAGCATCCGATCACGAACGCCACCAGGTCGTCGCGCCAGTGCGACGTAATGTCGGTCGGCTCTTCGACCACTTCGCCGTCGCGCCAGACGCGATAGCGCGGCAGGTCGGTGCGGATGTCGAGGTCGAGGCCGAGCGAGGGAATTCTGAAGTCGCCGACATCGGACATGCCGATGATCGGGCACGGTTTGGGGTTGAGCTGGCAGAACCGGTGAAACGCGGCCGCCAGCTTTTCCGGCAGGATCACCAGATTGCCCTGCACGAAGCCGTTGGCGACGCCGGCCGTGGTGGCGGCCATGCCGGTACGGCAGGCATGCCGGGCGGCGACGCTGGGCGATAAATTCGCCGTATCAAGACCGGGTCGTTCCGTCTTTGCCAAGCTGGTCATCGTTGCAACAGCTCCAATCGGGTCGACATCTACTCCCGCATATGGCTATGATAATGTCTAATCGTGATTTTTAATCAAGATCGATAAAATAAATTTATCGACATGCGGGCAGAGGGTGCATGGTTGATTTCAAGGCAATTGAGACCTTCATGTGGGTGGTGACGCTCGGCAGTTTCCGCGGTGCTGCGCACAAGCTCAACACCACCCAGCCCGCCATCTCGCAGCGGATCGCCCAGCTCGAACGCGAGGTGGGCGTGAGATTGCTCCAGCGCGAGCGCCGAATGGTGATGCCGACACCGAGCGGCCGGCAATTACTGGTCTATGCCGAGAAACTGATCGGGCTGCGCTCGGAAATGCTCGCCGTGGTCGGCGACCACTCGGCGATGCGCGGCGTGCTGCGGCTCGGCGTCGCCGAGACCATCGTCCACACCTTCCTGACGCAGCTGATCAAGAGCGTCAATCACACCTATCCCAACCTCTCGCTCGAGATCGAAGTCGACATCACCTCGAATTTGCGCAACCGGCTGTTGGCGCAGGAGATCGAACTGGCGTTCCTGCTCGGACCGGTGACGGGGCCGACCATCAGCAACCGGGTGCTGTGCGACTATTCGGTCGGATTCCTTGCCAGTCCCGCGCTCGGGCTCGGCAAGGAACGGCTGTCGGTGCATGACCTCGCCAAATTTCCCATCATCACCTTTCCGCGCAAGACGCCGCCTTACGAAATCGTCCGCTCGCTGTTCAACCGGCCCGACCTGCCGCCGATGCGCCTGCACGCCAGCGCCTCGCTGGGTACGGTCAAGCATATGGCGATCGAAGGCCTTGGCATTGCGGTGATTCCGACGGCGATCGTCGAAAGCGAAATCGCGGATGGAAGGCTGCAATTGCTGTCGACCAACCTGCAGATGCCGCTGTTGACGTTTTCGGCGAGCTGGCTGGCTTCTCCGGACACCATCGCGGTCGAGCGGGTGGCTGAACTGGCGGCCTCGCTCGCGCAGGGCGGCGTCGTTGTTGACGCGCCGCTGCAGGCGCGTCATTGAAGCGGATCGGGTGAGCATCAATCAAGACCGGAATGGCTGAATGACCAAGATCGCATCCAACCTGCAAATCGATTCCGCCCGGCTGTGGGACACCATTCACGAAACCGCCAAATTCGGCGCAACGCCGAAAGGCGGCGTGAGGCGGCTGACGCTCGGACCTGAGGACAAGCAGGTCCGCGACTGGTTCCGGAAAGCCTGCGAAGCCGCCGGCCTCGAGTGTCACGTCGATGCGCTCGGCTCGATGTTCGGCCTGCGCAAGGGGCGCGACATGTCGAAGGCGCCGATCGGGGTCGGTTCCCACCTCGACACCCAGCCAACCGGCGGCAAGTTCGACGGCATACTCGGCACGCTCGCCGCGCTTGAAGTGGTTCGCACCCTCAACGATGCCGGTATCGAGACCGAGACACCGATCTGCATCTGCAACTGGACCAATGAGGAAGGCTCGCGTTTTGCGCCGGCGATGATGGCGTCGGCCGCCTATGTCGGTGATTTCACCACCGACGACATTCTGTCGCGGAAGGATGCCGAAGGCGTCACGGTGGCGGAGGCGCTGGACAGCATCGGCTATCGCGGCGAGAGCCCGGTCGGCCGGCAGAAATTCTCCAGCTTCGTCGAACTGCATATCGAGCAAGGCCCGATCCTCGAAGCGGAGAACAAGACCATCGGCGTGGTCGATTCCGGCCAGGGCGTGCTGTGGTACGACGGCAAGATCACCGGGTTCGAAAGCCATGCCGGCTCGACGCCGATGCCGCTGCGGCGCGACGCACTGGCGACGCTTTCGGAAATCGTGCTGGCGATGGAAGCTACCGCCAGGAAGCACGGCCCGAAGGCGGTCGGTACCATCGGCGAGGCTGTGATCGCCAACCCCTCGCGCAACGTCATTCCCGGCGAGATCGCCTTTACGATGGATTGCCGCAGCGCGGACGCCGCGATCATGGACGCGCTGGACAGGGATTTGCGCACGGCGATTGCGGAGATCGCGGTCCGGCGCAAGGTCGACGTCAAGCTCGATCTGGTCTGGCGCAAGCCGCCGACCCATTTCGATCCGAAACTCGTCGACGCCGTCGAGAACGCCGCCACGGCACTCGGCTATTCGCATCGTCGCATCACCTCCGGCGCTGGCCACGACGCCTGCAACCTCAACACGGTAATGCCGGCGGCGATGGTGTTCGTGCCCTGCAAGGACGGTATCAGCCACAACGAACTGGAAGACGCCACGCAGGCCGATTGCACGGCCGGCGCCAACGTCCTGATGCATACCGTGCTGGCGCTTGCCGGCGTCGCGTCATAAAATAATCAAAACCGGAGGGACTGCCGTGCGCGGTGTTTTTGTCGATGCCAATGAATCGCTGGCCGTGATCTTCGAGCGGCTGCAAAAACCCGGTGATCCCGAGGTCCGCATCAACAGGGATCCCGACATCACCTCGGATCAGTATCCGGCCCTGCTCGACGGTGCTGAAATCGCCGTCGTCGATCACACCGCGCTGCCGACCGAGATTGCGAAGAAGTGCACCGGCCTGAAGCACGTGGTGTTCCTCGGCACCGGCGCGCGCAGCTACATGAATCCGGAAGAGCTTAGCCAGCTCGGCATCGAAGTGCACCTGATCAAGGGCTATGGCGATACGGCGGTGGCCGAATGCGCCATCGCGCTGATGTGGGAAGGCGCGCGCGGCCTCGCCAGCATGGATCGCGGGATCCGCGCCGGCAACTGGCTGCGCGATGACGCCATGCAACTGACCGGCAAGACGCTGGGACTGATCGGCTACGGCGGCATCGCCGCCGAAGTCGCGCGCATCGCGCTCGGCAGCGGCATGCGCGTGATCGCCTGGAACCGGTCGCCCAAGAAGCATCCGAAGGTCGAGTTCGTCGAACTCGATGAGCTCCTGACCGAGAGCGACGTCATCTCGATCCACCTGCTGCTCAACGACGAGACGCGCGGGATGGTTTCGCGTGCCTGTATCGAGGCGATGAAGCTCGGCGTCATCCTCGTCAACACCGCGCGCGGCGCCATCGTCGATGAGGAAGCGATGATCGAAGCCCTGAAATCAGGCCAGATCCGCCATGCCGGCCTCGACGTCTTCAACATCGAGCCGCTGCCGGCGGATCATCCCTTGACCAAGCTGCCCAACGTCACGTTGTCGGCGCATTCCGCGTTCCGCACGCCGGAGGCGAGCGAGAATCTGATCCGGGCGGCGCTGGAGCACTGCCGGCGGATCGCGAAGGGGAAGTAGGTATCTCGTCGTCCCGGCGAACGCCGGGACCCATACCGCGTTGTGCTATCGGCTGAAGCAAGGTGGCGGACACCTGCCACAAAGACAACGGTCGCGGCGTATGGGTCCCGGCTCAAGGCCGGGACGACGATCGAGTTCGTAATCTCGCGCCCTACTCCACCATATCCGCGACCGCCTTGCCGCAAGCGGTCGTGTCGGCGTTGCCGCCGAGGTCGCGGGTGCGCAGCGTGCGTTCGCCGAGCGTGCGCTCGATGGCGCCGACGATCGATTGCGCCGCTTCCTTCTCGCCGAGATGCTCCAGCATCATCGCGCCCGACCAGATCATGCCGATCGGATTGGCGATGCCCTGCCCGGCAATGTCGGGCGCCGAGCCGTGCACCGGCTCGAACACCGACGGGAAATTTCCTTCCGGATTGATATTGCCCGACGGCGCGATGCCGATCGTGCCGGTGCAGGCCGGGCCGAGATCGGAGAGGATGTCGCCGAACAGATTGGAGCCGACCACGACGTCGAACCAGTCCGGATGCAGCACGAAATTCGCGGTGAGAATATCGATGTGGTACTTGTCCCACTCCACCTTCGGATAGTTCTTCGCCATCGCCTCCACGCGCTCGTCCCAATAGGGCATCGTGATCGAGATGCCGTTGGATTTGGTCGCCGAGGTCAGGTGCTGCTTCGGGCGTGACGCCGCAAGATCGAATGCGAATTTGAGAATGCGATCGACGCCGACGCGCGTCATCACGGTCTGCTGGGTGACGAATTCACGATCGGTATCGGGGAACATGCGCCCGCCGACGGAAGAATATTCGCCCTCGGTATTTTCGCGCACCACCCAGAAATCGATATCGCCGGGCTTGCGGTTCGCGAGCGGCGACGGCACGCCGGGCATCAGGCGCACCGGGCGCAAATTGACGTACTGGTCGAACTCCCGGCGGAATTTGATCAGCGAGCCCCACAACGAAATGTGATCGGGGATTTTTGCAGGCCAGCCGACCGCGCCGAAATAGATCGCGTCGTGCTTGCCGATCCGGGCCTTCCAGTCCTCCGGCATCATCTCGCCGTGCTTTTCGTAATAGTCCCAGGAGGCGAAGTCGAAATGGTCGAAATGCACGGCCACGCCGTGCTTTTTCGCGGCCGCCTCAAGAACGCGCAGGCCCTCCGGCACCACTTCCTTGCCGATGCCGTCGCCGGGAATGACCGCGATCCGATAGGTTTTTTTGCTCATCCTTGAAATCCTTGGGTGGCTTGCTCTTTGGGTCGTGCGCCATGCCCCAGACACGGCCTGTTGATGGCCTTGCAATGGACCAAACGGCGCGCGGGTGCAACGCTGCAGTGCAATGTTGACCGCTGATGGGCCGACCGCCTACCAATTTCGTCGACCACTCCCCCGATACCTCATGAAGCGAGAATTCCCATGGATCTGCATTTGCGCGGCAAGCGCGTCCTGATCACCGGCGCCTCCAAGGGCATTGGCGCCGCCGCGGCCGAAGCTTTCGCCGAGGAAGGCTGCGACATCAGGCTGGCAGCCCGCAACGGCGAACAATTGAAGGCGCTGGCCGATCGCCTGCGTTCGGCCCACCAGATCGATGCCTCGGTGCATGTCGTCGATCTGCGCAACCCGGCCGACATCGAGAAACTGGTGAAAGATACGACGGATATCGATATCCTCGTCAACAATGCGGGCGATATCCCGGGCGGCTCGATCGACAAGATCGACGAGGCCACATGGCGTCACGCCTGGGAACTGAAAGTGTTCGGCTACATCAACCTGACCCGCGCGGTCTACGCGCAGATGAAGGCGCGCGGCCACGGCGTCATCGTCAACGACATCGGTGCGGCCGGTGAAAAATTCGACGCCAATTACATCTGCGGCAGCGCCGGCAATGCCGCGCTGATGGCGTTCACGCGTGCATTAGGCGGCAAGAGCCTCGCCGACAACATCCGCGTGGTCGGCATCAATCCCGGCCCCGTCGGCACCGACCGCCACGTCACGCTGCTGAAGACCCGCGCGAAAAACCAGTTCGGCGATGAGAACCGCTACAAGGAATTCCAGAAGGGCCTGCCGCTCGGCCGCCCTGCGCATGCGCGCGAGATCGGCGACCTGATGGCGTTTTTGGCCTCGGACCGTTCGGGGTACACGTCGGGCGTGATTTATACGGTGGATGGCGGGATCAGTGCGGGGTGGGGTTAGGTCTCCCCTGCACAACCGTCATTGCGAGGAGCGAAGCGATATGGGATTCGTCATTCCGGGATGGTCCGAAGGACCAGACCCGGAATCTCGAGATTCCGGGTTCGATGCTACGCATGGCCCCGGAATGACGATCCAACTTAACCCGCCGTCCGTTCAAACAACTGCCGGATCAGCGTCGTGATCCTTCCCGTCGGCGACATCATCTCGTGCATGATCGAAAAATGGTCGGCGCCGGGAATTTCCTCATAGGTCACCGGCAAGCCGTATCTGGCGCGGTGGGCGGCGAAGTCGGCGGTTTGCTTGCGCAGCAGCGGCAGCTCGGCGCTGCCGGCTACCAGCGACAGCGGCTTGAGCGGACCGCCGGCCATCATCATCGGCGAGTTGCGGTGCGACGTCGCCTCATCGGCCTTCAGTTTCTCGTTGAGATAGCTGTGCCTGATCGGCTCGAGGTCAAAGATGCCTGATATCGCCATCCCGCCCCTCACTTTGGGATGCGACAACGCCATCGAGGTGAGATGGCCACCGGCGGACCAGCCGGATACCACGATGTCGTCACCGGCCGCACCGAGCGCCGGCAACTGTCCGGTGAGATAATCGACGCCGGAATGGATTTCGGCGACGATCTCGTCGAGCGTCGCATCCGGCGCCAGCGTGTAGCCGATCAGCGCCACATTGATGCCGTGCGCCATCGGGCCTCCGGCGAACACCGTAAAGGCCTCCTTGGCACGGGTTTGCCAATAGCCGCCGTGGATGAACAGCAGCGTCGGCGCCTTGTCGGCGGCTTTCAGGAAGTCGATCCGGTTGCGCTCGCGCGGGGCATAGCGGAGGTCGAGTTGGTCGGGGAAGCGCTTGCGCAGGTCGGCGGAGCGCTGCTCCCAGCCCGCGACCAGCTCGATGGCCCCGGGCACGGCGACGACATTGTTGAAGCCGAGATCGCGCTCTTGCTGGTTCATCGCGCGCCAGTCCAGCGCAGAAAACAATGCCGGCATTCCAAATCTCCAGTGCAGCCACGACGTAGGCGCGTTTCCACTTTGCCAAGAAATGTTCTACAGCACCATTCACGACCACGAAACCGCGGAGAACAAAGTGGCTGATCAGGGGCTGGTGCGAGAGACGGCGTGTGCCATCGTTGGCAAATTGAGAGCGGGTGAAGTCACGCCACTCGATCTGCTCGACGTGCTGGAAAAGCGCATCGCCGAAGTCGACGGCCCCGTCAACGCACTGCCGACGCTGTGCTTCGACCGCGCCCGAGACCGTGCCAAAGCGCTGATGAAAAAGCCGGTCGGCGAGCGCGGCCTGCTCGCAGGTCTGCCGATCCCGATCAAGGATCTGACTGCGGTCGAAGGCGTGCTGACCACGCAGGGCTCGCCGATCTACAAGGATAGCATCCCGGCGAAATCGGACATTCTGGTCGAGCATCTCGAAAACAACGGCGGCGTGATCTACGCCAAGTCAAACACGCCGGAATTCGGCGCCGGCGCCAACACCTTCAACGAAGTGTTCGGCGCGACGCGCAATCCCTGGGACACGTCCCGCTCCGCCGCCGGCTCCTCGGGCGGTGCGGCGGTGGCGCTCGCGACCGGCACGGCCTGGCTCGCGCACGGCTCCGACATGGGCGGCAGCTTACGCAATCCTGCGAGCTTCTGCGGCATCGTCGGGCTGCGGCCGAGCATCGGCCGCGTCGCGCACACGCTCGCCGCCGCGATCGACCGCAACCTCGGCGTCCAGGGCCCGATGGCGCGCAATGTCGAGGACGTCGCCTTGCTGCTCGACGCGATGAGCGGCGAACACCCCGGCGATCCCCTGTCGCTGCCGGTGCTGCCGAATTCGTTCCTGTCCGCCGTTCGCGCCGGCAACAAGCCGAAGCGCATCGCCTATTCGCCCGATCTTGGTATCACGCCGGTTGATCCCGAAGTCGCTGCCATTACCCGCAAGGCAGCGCAGCGTTTCGCCGAGCTCGGGGTCATCGTCGAGGAAGCCCATCCGGACCTGCGCGAAGCCCATGAATGTTTCCACGTGCTGCGCGCGTTCGACTTCGCGCTGAGCAAGGCGCAGCTGCTGCGCACCAAGCGCGACCAGCTTAAGCCCGAAGTGATCTGGAACATCGAGGAAGGCCTCAAGCTGACCGTCGAGCAGCTCGAGCGCGCCGAAGCGCAGCGCGTCGCGATGACCGCACGCACGCTGGAATTCTTCGACAAATACGACCTGCTGCTGGCGCCCGCCACCATCGTGGCGCCGTTTCCGGTCGAGAACCGCTACGTCGCCGAATGCGACGGCAAGAAGTTCGACAATTATGTCGAGTGGCTCGGCATCGTCTACGCGATCACGCTGGTGTGTTGCCCCGCGTTGTCGCTGCCGTGCGGCTTTACGGCCTCGGGCCTGCCGGTCGGACTGCAGATGGTGGCCAAGCCACGCGGCGAGGCGCAGCTCCTGGCCGGCGCCAGGCTGCTGGAAGACATTCTGGGTGTGCGCGGCACCACGCCGATCGAACCGCGCGCGCCGAAGTAAAGGTCCACTTACCGTGGCATCGCCCTACAAATGCCTTGCGCCGTACCGGGGGGAACCGTGCGCAGCCATCGGCAGTTACCGGTGCTGTTCGGAAGGACACGCTGAACCGGGATGACCGGGGTTACAGTTACGTACTTGGAGACCAAGCATGACAGATCAAGTCATCAAAGCCACTGGCGATCATCTCGACATCGCCGACGTCGAGCGGCGGATCAAGGCGATCTTCATCGGATCGATCGGCAACCTCGTCGAATGGTATGATTTCTACGCCTACACCGCGTTTGCGCTGTACTTCGCGCCGGCGTTCTTCCCCAACAGCGATCCCGTGGTGCAGCAGCTCAACGCCGCCGTGCTGTTCGCCGCGACCTTCCTGATGCGGCCGCTCGGCGGCTGGCTGTTCGGCACCATCGCCGACCGCTACGGACGGCGGCTGTCGCTGACCCTGTCGGTGGTCTGCATGTGTTTTGGATCGCTGATCATCGCTGTGACGCCGACCTACGCCTCGATCGGCATGCTGGCACCCTGCATCCTCGCATTGGCGCGCATCATCGAAGGCCTCAGCCTTGGCGGCGAATACGGCGCCAGCGCCACTTATCTCAGCGAGGTCGCCGACCCCAAACACCGCGGATTCTATTCGAGCTCCAATACGTCACGCTGATCGGCGGCCAGCTCACCGCGATCATCGTATTGTTGCTGCTGCAAAAGGTGTTCCTGACGCCGGAAGAACTGAGGGATTGGGGCTGGCGAATCCCCTTTGTGATCGGCGCCCTGCTCGCGATCTTCGCCGCCGTGATGCGGCGGGGCCTGCATGAGACCGAGGCGTTCGAGGAAGCCAAGAAGGTCAGCAAGCCTTCCGGCTCGATCACCGGCCTCTTGAAATACCCGCGCGAGCTGTTGCTGGTGGTCGGCCTCACCGCCGGCGGCACCGCGGCGTTCTACACCTTCACCACCTACATGCAGACCTTCGTCAAGCTGTCGGTGGGACTCACCGAGGACCAGACCACGTTCGTGATTTTCGGCTCGCTGATCTTCGCGACGCTGCTGCAGCCGATCTATGGCGCGTTGTCCGACCGCATCGGCCGCAAGCCGCTGCTGATCTTCTTCGGCGTCGTTGGCACGCTGGCGACGATCCCGATCCTGACTACGCTGAAAGAGACCAAGTCGCCCTTCACGGCGTTCCTGCTGATCTGCGCCGCCTGGATCTTCGTCGCCGGTTACACCTCGATCAACGCGATCGTGAAGGCCGAGCTGTTCCCGACCAATGTCCGTGCGCTCGGCGTTGGGCTACCCTATGCGATCACGGTGTCCGTCTTCGGCGGCACGGCGCCTGCGGTCGCGCTGTACTTCAAGAGCCTGGAACATGAGGACTGGTTCTACTACTATCTCAGTGGCATGATCTTTCTCTCGCTGATCATCTATGCGACGATGCGCGACACCAAACATGAATCGGCGATGCATCGTCACGAATGACAGGTCCTGACATGACCGACGACCCCGAGCCGCCGCCGGAGAGCAAGCTGACGCGCAGCAAGGAGCGCTGGGCGCGCGAGGGAAAATTCCTCACCGGCAAAGTTACCCGTCCCGAGGAGCAGCGCCTTCCGCCCGGCCAGCACCTGACGCGCGACTGGCCGGTGCTCGACCTCGGCCTGACGCCGAGCATTTCGCGCGAGCGCTGGCGGCTCGACGTCTACGGCGCGGTCGAAAATCCGATCTTCTGGAATTTTGCCGAGTTCACCGCGCAGCCGCAGACGCAATTCCTGTCCGACATTCATTGCGTCACCACATGGTCGCGCTACGACAATCAATGGGAGGGTCTTTCGACCCGCGACCTCCTGATGGCGTGCCGGCCGCGCGACGAGGCGGCGTTCGTGGTGCTGCATTCGCATGACGGCTACACCACCAACCTTGCGCTGGAGGATTTCGCCGCCGAAGACGCCCTGCTCGCCCACAGCTGGTCCGGCCAGCCGCTGGAGCAGGACCATGGCGGCCCGGTGCGGCTGGTGGTGCCGCATCTGTATTTCTGGAAGAGCGCCAAATGGCTGCAGAGCATCGAATTCCTCGATAAGGATGCGCCGGGCTATTGGGAAGTCCGCGGTTATCACAACCGCGGCGACCCGTGGGCGGAGCAGCGTTATTCCAGCGACTGACGCCTTAGTGAGCCAAGGGAGAACGCCCGTGCCGACCGAACGCTTTCAATTCTCCGGTGAAGGCGGCCATCAGCTTGCCGCCGCGCTGGACAAGCCCGACGGGGCAATCCACGCCTATGCGCTGTTCGCCCATTGTTTCACCTGCGGCAAGGATGTGCTGGCGGCCAAACGCATCGCGACCGCGCTAACCGCCCGCGGCATCGCGGTGCTGCGATTCGACTTCACGGGCTTAGGCTCCAGCGAAGGCGATTTCGCCAACTCGACCTTTACGTCGAATGTTGCCGACCTCGTCCACGCCGCCGATCATCTGCGCGACACCCGGCAGGCGCCCACGATCCTGATCGGTCACAGCCTCGGCGGTGCGGCGATCCTCGCCGCTGCCAGGCAAATCCCCGATGCCAAAGCGGTCGTCACCATCGCGGCTCCCTCCGATCCCGTCCATGTCACGCATTTGTTCAGGGATCGCATCGAGGACATTCGCACGAAAGGCAAGGTCGAGGTTCAACTCGCCGGACGCCCCTTTCACATCAAGCGTGAATTCCTCGACGACATCGCCGAGCATGGCCTGATGGCGCATGTCGCCAAATTACACAAGGCGCTGCTGATCATGCATTCGCCGACCGACGACACCGTCGGGATCGACAACGCGACGAATATCTTCGTTGCTGCAAAACATCCGAAGAGTTTCGTGTCGCTGTCGGGGGCAGATCATCTGCTCAGCAACAAGCGCGATTCCACCTATGTCGCCGACGTCATTGCCGCCTGGGCCGAACGCTATGTTGATCCGCTTCCGGTCCAAGCGACCGCCGAACGCGGCGACGTACCGCGCAATGTCGTGGTGCGCGAAACCCGCGCCGGCAAATTCCAGCAGACCGTCACGTCAGGGCCGCACCGGATGCTGGCCGATGAACCCGTTGCCGCCGGCGGCCAGGACTCAGGGCCCGGGCCGTATGACTTCGTGCTGGCGGGCCTTGGCGCCTGCACCTCAATGACGATGAGGATGTATGCCGACCGCAAATCGCTGCCGCTCGATCGCGTCACGGTGACGCTGCAGCACAAGAAGATCCATGCGGAAGACTGCGCCGAATGCGAAACCCGCGTCGGCATGCTCGACCAGATCGATCGCGTGATCTCGATCGAGGGCGCGCTCGACGCCGATCAGCGCCAGCGCTTGATGGAGATTGCCGACAAGTGCCCGGTACACCGGACGCTGACGTCGGAAATCCGGATCGTGACCAAGGCTGCGGAGTGAGCTTGCTTTAACCTCGCCCCGCTTGCGGGGAGAGGTCGGATTGCGAAGCAATCCGGGTGAGGGGGTACAGGTCTATCAACTCACACCAATTGTGCGGAAGCAGCCCCTCACCCCAACCCTCTAAGAGCGAGCATAGCTCGTCTCGACCCCGCAAGAGCGGGGCGAGGGAGAAGAAGCTAGGCCGTCGCCAGCGGACGAACGCGCAGTGCGCCACGTAGGCCGAGCGCGGTGCCGACCAGTATTCCGGCAACGGCGATCAACGAGGCCAATGCCAGTGTCGAAAATCCTGACAGTCCCTGCCCGATCGAGCAGCCGAACGCCATCACGCCGCCGGCGCCCATCAGCGCCGCGCCGCCGGCCGAGCGCAGCATGTGGCGCGGCGACTGATAACCTTCCAGCTGGAAACGCCCGGTCGCCAGCGCCGTGATCAGGCTGCCGGCGAGCACGCCGCCGACCGTGGCAATGCCGAAATTCAGCGTCGATCCAGTCGACAGCATGACATATTGCAACGCATCGGCGATCGGCGCGATGAAGGTCAGCGACACCACCGGCGTCGGATTGAAGTCGTCGGCGCCGAGATAGCCGCTGGCGAACCAGCCTCCCGCCACCAGAAGGCCGATCACCAGACCGGCGGCGACCTGGCCCGGCGATTTCCGGAACGGGGCGTGCGCGAAGGCGAAGATGATCAGCGCGGCGCTGACGGCGGACGCCGCCAACATGCGCGCCGTGATTTCACTAAGGCCGAACGCCGACAGCAGCGCCGGCACCGAGTTCACCGTCGTCGTGGTCTGCGAGGCCTGCACCATCGCGATGCGCGCCGGCGCGATCAGGCCCTTCAGCGTCATCATCGCAAAAATGCCGAGCACGATCACCACCACGAAAGAGCGGAGATTGCCGCGCCCGAGCAGCACCAGCGCGCGCGAGCCGCAGCCGTTCGACAGCACCATGCCGTAGCCGAACAGCAAGCCACCGACAAACATCAGCGGCACCGAAAATGATGGTTGCAGGTATATCGACTTGCCGAGATCGACGAGGCCGGCCGCCGCCAGCAATTGCGTCGATGCCACCGCGATGCCGATCGCGAGCGCGTAGGTGCGAACCAGACGGCCGTCGCCTTCCGCCCACCAGCCGCGCAGGCTCGAGAGCATGCAGAAGCCGCTCAACAGGCCGACCGCGCCGTAAACGAGACCGATCAGCAGTCCGCTCAGCACAATGATGTTCGCAGGGCCTTCCACGGCATTTTCCTTTGGAGCGTTCGGCGATATCGGCCGCGACAGCATAAATATGCTACAGATTTCACCCTGCTATAGCGGCGCATGCATGTTGGCGTCCACGGCAGGGGAGAACAAAGAATGAAGCTTTCGCGCAGCGGGACGATGAGAGAATAAAACAATCGATCCCAACCGGAATGCGACTGGTTTCGTTCCCGCTGCAACGGGGAAAAAGTTCTGTCCGCGAGGATTTACACCGGGCGCAGGATCACGCGGTCGCGCGACGAACCCGCCACCGCGATGAAAGCGGCTTTGGCCTGTTCCAGTGGATAGATCGCGGCCGGCTTGATCGGGAACGGCTTCAGGTGGCCGCTCGCAAAGCCCGGGCCCAATTCCCTGAGCACCGCGCCGGTTGCGACCGACGACAGGCCGAGCGTATCGATGCCGACATAGGTGTGCTGGCCGCGATAGAACTCCAGAATGTTGAACTGCACGATGCGGTCGACCGCGGCGATCAGGATCTGGCGCCCGCGCAACGCCAGCGATTTATGCGCCGCCTGGAAATAGGGATCGCCGACGGTGTTGAAGACGATGTCGGCACCCTTGCCGCCGGTGAGTTCGCGCACCCGCGCCGCGACATCGGTCGCGGAGGCATTGATCACGTCGACCTTCGAATTGGCGTGGCCTTCATATAGTTCGTCCCTGCGGACGACGCCGATCACGCGCGCGCCGTGCCAGCTCGCGATCTGCACCGCCGCCTGCCCGACCTTGCCGTTGACGCCCATGACCAGCACGGTCTCGCCGGCCTTTGGAATGCCGGCGCGGCGCAGCCCTTCCATCGCGGTCACAAAGGGAACGCCGATGCCGGCGGCCTCCTCCCACGAAATGCTTTTGGGCTTCTCCACCACGGCATCGGCTTCGACCACGAGATGCGTGGCATGGGTGCCGTCGCGCCGAATGCCGAGATCACCGGACGAGCCGAACACTTCGCGCCCGATCGATCCCGCCGGCCCGTCGATCACGACGCCCGCATAGTCGCGGCCCGGCGTGCGCGGAAACACCGCATAGGACATCAGGCCGGTCGCGGCCTTGACGTCAGACGGATTGACGGCGGCAGCCTTGACCTCGATCAGCAGCTCGTTCGCGGCGCGGGATAATGCGTGGATCTCGATGACGGGCGCAAGCGAGGCCGCGTCGGCGACCTTTTCCACGAGACGCACGCAGCGGGCGTTGATCGATTGACCTTCAGATTTCAACAGGAACTCCAGCGTCTTTTCATTTGAGCGCGCTCTTTGGCGTCGAACAGGCACCATGACTACCGGACTGAATGCTGAGTTCAAGAGAATTGTCAGTCCGTTGTCGGCTGTCGCGCGAAGGATGCGGCGTTCTGCGCGCTGAAAGTTGCCGTAAAGATGCGGAATCACCTCTTGCAAGGGCTTCCTTCTTCGCCCGACTCCATTTCTTGAGCTTGCGCTCGTTCTCGATGGCGTCGGTGATCCGGTCGAACCACTGCGAGAATACCAGCGTCACAGGCAACCGAGCTGCGGTATAGCGCCGAATGTTCCGGCGTTATGCTGGGCAATTCTCATCTCCAACGCAGTCCGCGTTACTCCGATGTAGAAGCTTCCATCAGAGCATCTAAGGATGTAGAGAAAGGCACCTTCATCCACGCTCGATCTCCCATTCACCGCTGTCAACCCTCATCCTGAGGAGCGGCGTCTTCGCCGCGTCTCGAAGGATGCAGGCCCGGGCTGTGGCCTCATGGTTCGAGACGGCGCAAGGGCGCCTCCTCACCATGAGGGACGGCACCTACCCCTTCGGGCGCTTGTCGTAAACACGTTTCGCCTTGCCGAGCGATCGCTCCAGGGTCTCGGGAGCGACGGCTTTGATGCGGGCAGTGACGCCGATGGTATTCTTGATGAAGGTTGCGACTTTCTCCGTATGCGCCGGCAGACCGCTGCCGTCCCAATGTTCGGGACGGGCTTCCGCCAGCACGGTCATTTCGTCCATGCGGCCTTCGCGCGTCAATTCGATGATGAAATGCCCGCCGCACCAGTCGGTCGCGAGCAGCGCCTCCTCGATCTGGGTCGGGAACACGTTGACCCCGCGCAGGATGATCATGTCGTCGGAGCGCCCGGTGACCTTTTCCATGCGCCGCATGCCCGGCCGCGCTGTGCCCGGCAGCAGCCGCGTCAGGTCGCGGGTGCGGTAGCGGATGATCGGAAACGCTTCCTTGGTCAGCGAGGTGAAGACGAGTTCGCCCTTCTCGCCGTCCGGCAGCACCGCGCCGGTCTCGGGGTCGATCACTTCGGGGTAGAAATGGTCTTCCCAGATATGCAGGCCGTCCTTGGTCTCCACGCATTCCTGCGCGACGCCGGGGCCTATTACTTCCGAGAGCCCGTAAATATCGGTTGCGTCCATATCGAAGGCCTGTTCGATTTCGACGCGCATCGCGTTGGTCCAGGGCTCGGCGCCGAATATCCCGAACTTGAGCGAGGATTTGCGGGGATCGAGCTTCTGCTTCTTGAACTCGTCCAGGATCGCCAGCATGTAGCTCGGCGTCACCGTGATGATGTCGGGCTTGAAGTCGTTGATCAGTTGCACCTGCCGTTCGGTCATGCCGCCGGACACCGGCACCACGGTGCAGCCGAGTTTCTCGGCGCCGTAATGCGCGCCAAGGCCGCCGGTGAACAGGCCGTAGCCATAGGCGTTGTGCATGATCATGCCGGTGCGGCCGCCGGCGGCGCGGATCGAACGCGCCATGACATCGGCCCATACATCGATATCGGCCTTTGAGTAGCCGACCACGATCGGCTTGCCGGTCGTGCCGGACGAGGCATGGATGCGGACCATTTTCTCGCGCGGCACCGCAAACATGTTGAACGGGTAATTGTCGCGCAAATCGGTTTTGACCGTGAACGGAAATTTCGCGAGGTCGGAAAGCTGCTTGAAATCGCCGGGATGCACGCCAGCCTTGTCGAAGGCCTTCCTGTAGTGTGCGACATTGTCGTAGGCATGCGCCAACGACCAGGCGAGGCGCTTTGTTTGCAGCGCCATGATCTCGTCGCGGGAGGCGCGCTCCGCGGCGTCCAACTCGGCGCGGTAGCCGCCTGCACTGGATTGAAGCTTGGTCGAAGCCATCGCGCGTTTCCTCAAGGATCGTTTTGTTTATTTGACCGTCGTACCCGGCAGCCACGCGCCGCCGATGGTGCGGGAATGACCGCGGAATTCCGCGATCACAACGTCACCCGCGGTGACCTGCACATCGTAGATGCCCGATCTGCCGCTGCGGGAGATCTCGCGCGCGCTCGCCACCAGCACATCGCTGAGCTTGCCGGGCCGGATGAACGTGACATGGCACTGCGCCGCGACCGCGCGCTCGTTATGGGTGTTGCAGGCAAAAGCAAAAGTTGAATCCGCGAGTGTAAAGATGAAGCCGCCATGGGCGATGCGCTGGCCGTTGACCATCTCCGGCCTGACCGTCATCGAAAGCGTCGCCCGGCCCGGCCCGATCTCGACGATCTGCATGCCAAGGCCCTTGCTGGCGTCGTCCTCCTTCCACATCGCGTCCGCACAGGCGCGCGCGAGGTCGTCGGGCGAAAGCGTGGCATTGACGTTCACTGCGGTCTCCCTGTCATCGGGCCTGTTGCAACAGGCCTCTGTCATTCGGCTAGTCTAGCCGTCGCACCGTCAAACGCGACGGCTTGGTTCACACGTGGTCGTAATCCACCACGACCCTGTCCGACACCGGCCGGGCCTGGCAGGTCAGGATGAACCCCGCCTTCAGCTCCCACGGCTCCAGTGAATAGTTCACTTCCATCTGTGCGTCGCCCTCGACCAGCTTGGCGCGGCAGGTCGAGCACATGCCGCCCTTGCAGGCGAACGGCAGGTCCATGCCGGCGCGAAGCGCGGCGTCGAGAATGGATTCGTCCTCGGCCACCGGCACCTCGCGGCGCTTGCCGTCGATCACGAGCGAGGCCAGCGCCTTCGGCGGCGCGGATGTCTCGACGATCTTTTTGGCGCGCGGCTTGCCGCCAAACTCGGAGACGAAGCGCTCGACGTGGATGCGATCCTCGGCAATTCCGATCTCGCGGCAGGTGTTTTCGATGTCCTCGCTCATTCCCGTCGGGCCGCAGACGAAGACGTGATCAACACTCGACGCCGGCACCAGCGAACGCAGCAACACGCGAACCTTTTCGCCGTCGAGCCGGCCGTGCAGGATCGGGATGTCCTGTTCCTCGCCGGAGATGACGTGAAAGACGGAGAACCGCTGCATGAAGCGATCTTTCAGCTCCTCCAGCGCCTCGCGGAACAGCATGCTCGATGTCGAGCGGTTGCCGTAGAACAGAAAGAAGCGGCTGTTCGGCTCGCGCGCCAGCACGCCTTTGACGATCGACAGGATCGGCGTGATGCCACTTCCTGCGGCAAAGCCGACATAGACCCGCGCCTGATCGGGCGCATGCGCGACGCCGAAGCGCCCCGTCGGCGTCATCACGTCGAGCTCGTCGCCGGCTTTCAGTTCATCCGCAGCCCAATTCGAAAACGCACCGCCATCGACCTTCTTCACCGCGATGCGCAATTCGCCGTCGTCGGGGCCGGAACAGATGGAATAGGAACGGCGCACTTCCTCGCCATCCATGGTCGTGCGCAGGGTCAGATATTGACCCGGCGCAAAACTGTAGTCGTTGGTCAGCTCCGCAGGGATCGCAAAGCTCAGCGACACCGCATCCGACGCTTCGCGGCGCAGGTCGTTGACGGCAAGACGGTGGAAACGGGGTGTGAGCGACATGATCAATGACACTTGAAATAGTCGAACGGCTCGCGGCAGCTCTTGCAGCGCCACAGCGCCTTGCAGGAGGTCGAACCGAACTCGGAGAGAACTTCCGTATTTCCCGAGCCGCATTGCGGACACGACACCTGCTGCTCACCGAACAGCGCGCGGCGCGAGCCTGACGCCTGCGGCGGCGCGATGCCGTATTCCCGCAGCTTGCGGCGGCCGTCCTCGCTCATCCAGTCGGTGGTCCAGGCCGGTGACAGCACGGTGCGGATTTTTGGGCGTGCGATGCCGGCGCGCTCCAGCGCCAATTCGATTTCCAGCGCGATCATGTTCATCGCGGGGCAGCCGGAATAGGTCGGCGTGATCGCGACCTCGACATGACCGTCGCTGACGGCCACGTCACGCAGCACGCCGAGGTCGGCGATGGTCAGCACCGGAATTTCGGGGTCGACCACTTGGGCGGCCGCATCCCAGGCGCGCCGGCGCAGATCGGCATCGCTGAGCATGACCGTCACCATGTCGCCCCCGGAAAGGTGCGCGGCATCGACTGCAGTTCGCTGAGCAGATGGCCGAGATGTTCGCTGTGCCGGCCGTCACGGCCGCCCTGCTGCATCCAGTTGCTCTTCGGCAACGCCAGTGTCGCCTCATTGACGACGCCGGAAACCGTCTTGAGCCACGGCGCGTGCAATTTGGCGGGGTCAATCGCGATGCCGGCGTCGATCAGGCCGCGCTCGCCCTCGTCGAGATGGAACATCTCGCCGGTATAGGCCCAGAGATCGTCGATCGCGCTCTGTGCGCGGCGGTGGCTCTCCTCGGTACCGTCGCCTAGTCGCACCATCCATTCCGACGAATGCCTGACGTGATAGGCGCTTTCCTTTTCGGATTTCGCCGCGATCGCTGCCAACGTCGGATCGCCGGATTGCATCATCGCGCGCCAATAGAGATCGGCAAACGCCGCATAGAAAAACTGCCGCACCATGGTGCGGGCAAAGTCGCCGTTCGGCTGTTCCAGAAGCAGCAGATTGCGGTACTGCCTGACGTCGCGCAGATAGGCGAACTTGTCCTCGTCGTTATCCTTACCCTCGACCTTGGCGGCGTAGGCGTACAGCTCGCGCGCCTGGCCGAGCAGGTCGAGGCCCATATTGGCGAGCGCCATGTCCTCTTCCATCATCGGCGCGTGGCCGCACCATTCCGACAGCCGATGGCCCAGAATCAGCGCATCGTCGGCGCGGCGCAGCGTGTAGAGCACCAGCGGGGTTTCGGAGACTAAGATGGAAGCGACTGCCATGTTAGTGTCTCACTGCTTGCTCAGACCTCATCCTGAGGAGCGCGCCCTTGCGCGCGTCTCGAAGGATGGCGGCGAGCACCATCGGGGCCTCATGGTTCGAGACGCGCTTCGCGCTCCTCACCATGAGGGGTTAGATTCACATATGTCCGACTTCGTCAGGCACATCGTAAAAGGTCGGGTGCCGGTAGATCTTGGATTCCGCGGGCTCGAACATCATGCCCTTCTCGGAGGGATCGGATGCGGTGATCGCGTTCGACGGCACCACCCAGATCGAGAGGCCTTCGCCGCGACGGGTGTAGATGTCGCGCGCGGCCTGCAGCGCCAGCGTGGTGTCGGCGGCGTGCAGCGAGCCGACATGCTTGTGCGCGAGTCCGTTGCGGCTGCGGATGAAGACTTCCCAGAGCGGCATGTTCGGCGTGGCCATGGCGATCTCCCTATTCCGCCGCTTGCGCGTGCTGGCGCTGCTTGCGCTTCTCGGCATAAGCCAACGCCGCTTCGCGTACCCAGGCGCCGTCGTCATGCGCCTTGCGCCGCGCCGCCAATCGGTCGCGGTTACAGGGGCCGTTGCCGGCGAGCACCTGATTGAACTCTTCCCAATCGATCGCGCTGTATTCCCAGTTGCCGTTGGCGTTCTGCTTCATGCCAGGATCTGGAATCGTCAGCCCGAGGAATTGCGCCTGCGGCACCGTGGCGTCGACGAATTTCTGGCGCAGCTCATCATTGGAGAAACGCTTGATCTTCCACTTTGTGGAAGTGTCCGAGTGCTGGCTTGCCTTGTCGGGTGGGCCGAACATCATCAGCACCGGCCACCACCAGCGATCGAGCGCGCTCTGCGCCATCGCCTTCTGTTCTTCGGTGCCCTTCGACAGCGTCACCATGATCTCGAAGCCCTGGCGCTGGTGAAAGGATTCCTCCTTGCAGACGCGGATCATCGCGCGCGCATAGGGACCATAGGAACAACGGCACAGCGGAATCTGGTTCATGATCGCCGCGCCATCGACCAGCCAGCCGATTGCGCCGATGTCGGCCCAGGTCAGCGCCGGATAATTGAAGATCGAGGAATACTTTGCTTTCCCCGCCAGCATCAGATCGACCAGCTCTTCGCGCGAGGTACCGAGCGTTTCGGCCGCGGCATAGAGATAAAGCCCGTGACCGCATTCATCCTGCACTTTTGCCAGCAGTGCGGCCTTGCGGCGCAGCGACGGCGCGCGGGTGATCCAGTTGCCTTCGGGCAGCATGCCGACGATTTCGGAATGGGCATGCTGGGAAATCTGCCGCGTCAGCGTCTTGCGATAGGCCGCCGGCATCCAGTCGTTGGGCTCGATGCGCTCGTCGGCATCGATGCGGGCCTGGAAGTTTGCGGAACGTGCGGCGTCCTCGATGTGGCTGTTATCGCCGTCGGACGTATTGAGCGCCTGCGTGTACATGGCCGACCTCCCCGTATGTTCTTTCCTCCAACATATAACAAGAAAATACGAATGCAAGTTATTTTTGTAACATGTTTACGTCCCGTCGAACCGGCGCGCCAGCGCCCCGCCCGGCTTCGGCAACGGCCCGTTTTCGTTGGTCGCATGGTCGTCAAGCCATTGTTCTGACGCAGGAAACAGCCCGCGATAGATCTCGCCGCAAAGCCGTCGCGCCGCCCTGCCCGGCCAGTCCCGGGGCAACAGCGGTGCCGGCAGCAGCGGGTCGCGCAGCACCACGCGGCGGTAATGGTGGATCAAGAGGATCCGCGCGGTGAAGGCATCAGTATCGGCGAGCACTTCGCCGCGGCCGAGCGAGGCGCGGAGCGGCTCAAAGGTTTTCATGAATTTCAGATAGGCGTCGGCGGTGCGCTGAAGCGGCCAGCTTTCGCTGAGCAGACGCCGGCCGCTGTCGTCCTCGGCGGAGACTTCGAGACGGATCGCGCCCGCGGCCTCTTCCGGAACCGGCACGCCTGACGGCGCGACCCACACGCCCGGCAGCGGACTGCCGAAGCCGGCGTTCTTCAGCGCGTCGCGCGATGCATCGCGGTCCCCGCCATTGCCGATCAGCAGCAGCTCAAACCGCCCGGTCCAGTCGGACGGCGGCGGATCGTAGATGTGCTTGGTGGCGGTATCGAAGGTTTGCCGCCCCTTCTTGTCGAGCCGGTAAAAACTGTTGCGGCCGACCTTGTTACGCTCCAGCCAGCCGTCGCTCGCGAGCCGCGACATCGCGGTGCGGACGACGCCGCTGTCGATGTCGATCGCGGCAAAGAATTCGAGCAGCGTGCCGAGCCACACCGAACCGCCGCGCGGCACGATGGCATCGCCGAATACGGTGATGACGATCGAGCCGGTGCGCGAGGGTTCGCGCTTGAGCTGTTCGACAATGCGGGCGAGCGGCTGCGGCATGCGTCAAGGCATAGCGCGTTTTGCAGATTCACGAAAACGCCGGCGCGAGGCCGGCGTTCTGAATTAGCTATCGGTAACCCGATTACCTATCCGGATTCGGATACACCATGCTGCGCCAGCCGCTGCGGTCGAACGGGGCCCATTTGCCTTCCAGCTGCGCCAGACGGTCGGCGACGGCATAGACCGCAGCGGGGTGATGACCCATGCCGCAATGGCTGCTTTCGACCTCGATGCTCTCCGACGTCGCGCTGGTCTGCTCCCTGCAGCCCTGCCAGGCGCAGATGCCGTCGGTACGGCTGAAGATCGCGGTGGTCGGCACTGGCGGCGTGCCCGCCAGCGCCCCGCCGAAACGCGTGTCCTCTTCGTCGGCGCGGCGGCCGCTCGCCATTTCATAGACGCGCCAGGCGTTGGTCGCCTTCGGTCCGGATGCGAACGGGCTGCCAAGCGTGATCACCGAGCGCACGCGCTCCGGCATCATCTTGGCAAGCTGACGCGCGTAAAGGCCGCCCAGGCTCCAACCGACCAGGCTGACCTTCCGGCCATGCGTGTCGTTCAATTCATGGACGAGATCGACCATCGCGTGCTGCACACCCTGGCGCAGACCAAGATTACGGCCCTGGCGCCAGCCGCTGACGGCGTAGCCGCGGCTCTTCAAGAAGCTGCGCAGCGGACGCGTCGAGGTGTCGGACGCAACGAGGCCGGGCAATACCAGCACCGGATGCCCGTCGCCTCGCGGCGCCAGACTCAGGAGCGGCAAGGCACCAAGGAAAGCGCCCAATTCGGAAATCGCTCGCCCCTCCAGAAACATCAGGGTTCTGGACGGCGGACGAAGCGTCTGCGCAGCAACGGACATCATATCTCCTCTCGGGCTCGGCCCCTTAAGTTGCGGCAGCCGGCCACTGGTTCAGTGGGAAGACGAAAGCCTGGTAGAATCGTTCCGCAACGCAACATTATTTCGTAAAAAGCTAGGGAACCGGAATTCTTCTTTCAACGGCCCACTTCACACTTGTGACAATTAAAAGCGCAGACGTGATCAAATAGTCACACGAGCCGCAGCAGATACTCGAGGGTGTAAAGCACCAATCCTGCAAGCCCACCGATCAGCGAGCCGTTGAAGCGGATGTATTGCAGGTCGCGCCCGATGTTGATTTCGATCAGCGCAATCAACTGCCCCATGTCCCAGGATTTGACCTGATCGGAGATGAACGTCGAGACGCCGCTCTTCTGTTCGGCGACCACGCTGCGCAGCACGGCGACCAGACCCTGGTTGATTTCGGCGCGCATTTCGGCGTCGGCGGCCAGCGCCTCGCCTGCCGTTACGAACATGCGCACGAGATATTGCTCCAGCACCTGCGTCTCGCCTGACGCGCTGCGCTCGAAGAACGATCGCGCATTCTCCCAGATGTGGCGCGCGAGGCTGCTCAGTTCGGGGCGCGCCAGGAGATCGCGCTTCAGCCCCTGGATGCGCTCGGCATAGGCCGGATCGCTGCCGAGCCGATCGACGAAGGTCAGCACCATGCGGTCGAACTCGTCGCGGAACGGATGCTTGGGATCGTTGCGCACTTCCTCGAAGAACGCGGTCGCCGACGCCACGATCTTGTTCACCAGGAACCGGTCGGCACGATAGAGTTTTAGCAGTGTCGGCAATTCGTCGCGGATCTTCTCGCGGATCATAGCCATGGTCTCGGCCTGTGTCAGCGATTGATGCACCGCGCGCATGATGTCGTCGAGCAGGCCCTGGTGCCGGCCTTCCTTCACGAAGGTGCGCAGCGTGCCAGCCGCGAGCGGCGCAAGATCGATCGACATCAATTGCGCGGTGATGCGGCGGCTGACGAACGTCATCAGGCCGGAATTCTCAGTCGCCGCAACCGCTTCGGGCAACAGCCGCAGTGCAAAGCGCGCGAGATCCTCGCTGCGCTTGCGGTCGCGCAGCCAGTCGGCAATGAACGCGCCGAAATCGATCTGGCGCAATTTTGCTTCGACCGGGGCCGCTTCCAGAAAATGTTGCTCGATGAATTCGCCGAGCTTGTCGGCGATACGGTGCTGGTTGCTCTGGATGATCGCGGTGTGCGGAATCGGCAGCCCCAAAGGCCTGCGAAACAGGGCCACCACCGCATACCAGTCGGCAAGGCCGCCGATGGTGGCGGCCTCCGCAAACGCGGCGACGAAGCCGAACGCCGGATGGATCGGCAGCAGCGCCCTCGCCGCAATGAAGATCGCAAACGTCGCCGCCAGCACCAGCGTCGCCAGCAGTTTGACCCGGCGCAGTTCGGCGGCGCGCTGCGCATCGGCAGGCGTGTCTACGGCGAATGTGCGGGGGACGGTCATGGCGGCTTTCGACTGAACGCAGACCCTCATCCTGAGGGGCGCGAAGCGCCGTCTCGAAGGATGAGGCCTCATGGTTCGAGACGGCGCAAGTGCGCCTCCTCATCATGAGGGTCTGACTGATCTAAGTGAATACCCGACAAAAAGAAGGCCCGCCTAAGCGGGCCTTCAAAAAGGGCAGTTGGCAGATCGCTATCAGGCGGTCTTGCTGTAGACCTTGGAGAAGTTGTCCTGAGCGGTCTTGGCGCTGTCGGCGACGAGCTTGCCGAGATACTCGGTGGTGGCCTTCGCCCGCGAGACGAACACTTCGCCACGCGCACGGACCATGTCCGACTGGATCTGGGCGGCTTCGCTCAGCGACTTGGCCGAAGCGAGCTTGTCGATGCCGGCGAAGAACGCTTCCGCGTCCTGATAAAACGCCTGCTGGATGTTGCGGCTGATCTTGGCGGCCTCGGAAACCGAACCGGCAACGGCGGTCTCGATGGCAGCGGTCACCTTCTCGGAACCGGCATGCATGTCGGCGGCGCGAACCTTCGCGGTCTCGGCCTGCTTCTTCACGAACTCACGGGCAGCTTCCGGAACTTCCAGGTTCTGGAGCTTGGTGAACGCCTCGGTGACGGGCGCGAAGGCTTCCTTGACGGTGTTCAGCACGGAATTGGTTTCGGTGGTCATTGGGGTCTCTCCATCCTCGGGTTTGAGCTATGGGCTCACCCCGTCCGGTTCGGCCCGGGGCGAGATCGTTGTGCCATAGTTAATGGTGCGACGCAACATCGATGTTGCATCGCGACATCACGAATGCGTGATGAGCCTCATTGATGAGCGGTTTGCCTAGGGAACCAGCAAAAGTTCCACTTTCGTCTAATGCTGGACGGCTGGATTCAGTGCCGGACAGCCCTTAGCGCTCGACGGCCCTCTTAGTGCTGGACGGCGCCCGGAAGCCCGTAGGCCTCCAGCTGGGCCCGCACCTGCGCCACATTGTGTCCGAGCACGACAATGTCGTGCTTCTTGCCGCCGACGTCGCGGACGTGGTCCCGCAGCAGGGCCTCGGCCTTGAAACCGAGGCTCTCGAACAGCGCGATCGCCGCCTGCTGGTCGACGGTCATCTGCACCGAGAGCTTTTCAAGGCCGACGCCCAGCGCCAGCGCGAAGGTTTCCTGCGACAGCGCCCGGCCGACGCCCTGCCCGCGCACGTCCTGCGACACCACCATCCGGATCTCGCCGACATGCGGCGACCACGAGTGCGGGTCGCGCACCAGCGTGCCGCAACCGACCACCGCCTCGCCCTTCACGGCCAAGAGGCTCGTGATCTGGCCGCGCTCGATCTCGTTGATCCAGGCCGACAGCACCTTGGGCTGGCTGATGTTGCGCGGCAGAAACAGCAGATCATGCGTTGGCAGTTTTTGCGCGAAGGCGAGCACCGCGGCCTCGTCGGCGCGGGACATCATGCGGAATTCGATCTCGCCGGCGTCGGTCTTGACGTGGCGCGGATAGGAACGTGTTTCACTCATGTTGATCTCTTACCTAACCAGTTGTCCAGTTTCGGCCATAGCCGCTTGACCGCGTTGGCGCCGGCGACCACGCTGACGTGGCCGCCCTTCAGGATCACCTCTTCCTTGTCGGACGAGCCGACCTTGGCGATCAGGTGCTTGGCCGCGTCATAGGGCACGATGTGATCGTGTTCGGCGACCGCATGCAGGATCGGCACCTTGATGTTGGCAATATTGGCCGCACGGCCGCCGACACTCATGGTGTCGTTGAACAGCTTGTTGTCCCACATCAGGTCCTTGGTAATGGCGCGAAAATACTCGCCGGCCAGCGGCAAGGTGTCGGTGCCCCAGCGATCCATCATCCGGTAGGCCTTGACGTATTCGTCGTTCCAGATGTTTTCCCACAATTGCACCTGGCTGGCAGCGCGCGACGCCGGCCGCAGCATCTCGAACGACGACAGGATCATCTCGGGTGGGACATTGCCGACGCTGTCGACGAGGCGGTCGACATCGAAATAGCGCCGGTCAGAGAAATTCGAGAACAGCTTCATCTCGCGGAAATCGATCGGCGTGGTGAAGCAGATCAGATTCTTCATCGGTCCGTCGTTGAAGATCGAGCCGTACAGCAGCGACAGCACGCCGCCGAAACAATAGCCGATCACGGTGACGTCTTTCTCGCCGGAATCCTGCTGCACGCGGCGGACGCAATCCGGGATGAAGTCGAGGACGTAATCCTCCATCCGCAGCGATTTTTCCTCCGGCTTCGGCGCGGTCCAGTCCATCATGTAGACGTCGTAGCCGCGCTTGAGCAGGAATTCGATAAAACTCTGGCCGGGCACCATGTCGAGAATGTAGCCGCGGTTGGTGGTCGCCATCACGATCAGGATCGGCACGCGGTAGATTTCGTCCGCAATGGGGCGGTAGTGATAGAGGTTAAGCGTGCCGCGGCTGAGCAACACGTCCTTCGGCGTCGAACCCAGCGCGGGGCCCGACGAGGAGATGTATTCGACGCCCTTGATGCTGCGCTGGATCGCGCGCTGCACCTCGGACTGGATCCGCTCGGGAATCGACGTCAGATCGAGGGCTGCTGCGGGCGCGTTCATTTTTGCTCTCCCTCCGACGGAGGACGCTTGGTGCGCGGCGGCCGCGCCGCGCCATAGCCGCCTTCCGGCGCCAGCGAATTGTGATGGATCTGGTGCAGCATCGCCTTGATCTCGTTGAGCTGGCCTTCGATGCCCTGGATGCGCTCGGCCATGCCGACCATTTGCGCCCGGCTCGGCAGGTTCATGCTGACGAGATATTTCTCCATCAGCTCGCCGAGCTGCTTCTGCGCGCCCGCCGTGGCGCCGCCGACCTGGTTCATCACTTTTGAGAATTCGGGCGAAGCCATCGCCTGATTGGCAAAGGAGTTGAACCCCTTTTCCATTTCCCCGATCATCGTCTGCCAGATCACGGCAGGATCATTGCCTTTGTCGGCCATTGGCGCCCTCCCTTGGTTACGAGCGCTTTGCCACGCCTCGATATTATTCCACCATACGACACCGTTGCGGCGTGCCGGTCAACCGGGCGACATGGCGTTTTCAAGCGACGTGGGTAGCGGTTCGCGTCAAGAAAACGCGTCAAAACAAAGAACTGGTTACCGGGACGGTGCAACGCCTTCTGCAATGCGGTAAACCGTGGCATACAGTTCTCATCTAGATACCATCAAAGGATTGCCGCCGTGACGCTTGCCCATCAGCCGCCGCAGATCGCCCACGCCAACGGCATCGACATTTGCTACGAAGTCTTCGGTGACGCAGGCGCGGAACCGTTGCTGCTGATCATGGGTCTCGGAGCCCAGATGATCCATTGGGACGATGATTTCTGCCGCCAGCTTGCCGCGCGCGGCTTTCGCGTCATCCGTTTCGACAACCGCGACATCGGCAAATCCTCAAGGATGACCGGCGGCAAGCGTCTGAGCGCGCTCGAACTGCTCAAGCTGAAATTCCTGAAGATCCCGGTCGCCGCGCCCTACAAACTGATCGACATGGCTAAGGATACGATCGGCCTGATGGACGTGCTCGGCATCAAGTCGGCGCATCTGGTCGGCGCATCGATGGGCGGCATGATCGCGCAGGAAGTCGCGATCTCGTTTCCGGCGCGGGTGCGCTCGCTGACCTCGATCATGTCGACGACAGGCAATCCCAAGGTGCCGGGGCCGACACGGGAAGCCGCCGCCATGCTGATGGCGCCGCCGCCCGCGACCAAGGAAGAGTATTTCGAGCGGTTTGCGAAAACCTGGAAAATCCTGCGCGTCGGCTCGTTCCCCGAAGACGAAGCGCTCGACCGCTCGCGCGCCGAACGCACCTATGAACGCGGCCTCAACCCGGCCGGCGTCGGCCGCCAGCTGCGCGCCGTGCTCGCCTCCGGCAGCCGCAAGGAGCGGCTCAGCGCGGTGAAGGCGCCGACCTTGGTGATTCACGGCACGGTCGACCCGCTGGTGCGGCCCGAGGGCGGCAAGGATACCGCGGCCTCCATTCCCGGCGCAAAGCTGGTCATGGTCGACGGCATGGGCCACGCGCTGCCGATCCCGATGTGGCCGCAGATCATCGACGCCATCGACAAGCACGCCCATGGCGCCGCGGCGAAGGCGGCCTGATCAGGTTACTTCGAGGTGACTTTGTGAGCGGCCGGTGCCCTCTTCCGGCCGGCGGGATCGGGCACTATAGACCGCACACCGATATCGTCAGATGGAGCCTGAACATGGATTTTGCATTCCGGACGCGCGTCGCTCTGGCCGCCGTCATCCTGTTAGCTCTCGCCTCTCCGAGCGCCTACGCCGCCTCGCCACAGCAGGAAGCCAACAGAAAAGCGGTGCTCGAGTTCTATGAGAAGGGGCTGAACCAGAAAGATGCCGACGGCGCGATCGCCTATATGGGCGACCGCTATGTCCAGCACAATCCGAATGCCGCTGATGGTCCCGAGGGTTTTCGCAAGTTCATCGGATTCCTGCGCGAGAAATTCCCGAACTCCCGTAGCGAGATCAAGCGTTCGTTCGTGGACGGCGATTACGTCATCCTGCATGTCCACGCGGTTCGCGAGCCGGGCACGAGAGGGAACGCGATCATCGACATCTTCAAGCTCGAGAACGGCAAGATCGTCGAGCATTGGGACGTCGTCCAGCCGATCCCCGAGAATCCGGCAAACAACAACACGATGTTCTGAGGGAGGTCTGCAGGGTGGACAAAGGCGCGCTTGCGCCGTGCCCACCCTACGAAGCGAAACTCAGCTCCTCGTCGCGATCCAGATGACATGGCGCGCACCGCCGCCTCTGCCGGTGGCGCGCACGGCAACTTCGTTCACATCGAAGCCGGCGGCACGCAGGCGTTTTGAGAACGGTGCATTGGGACCTGACGACCAGACAGCCAGGACGCCGCCGGGACGCAGCGCCGTATGTGCCGCGCCCAATCCGGCTGAACTGTAGAGCCCGTCATTGGCCTTCCGCGTCAGGCCTTCGGGGCCGTTGTCAACGTCGAGCAGAATGGCATCGAATTTCGATCGGGAAGACCGTATGATTTCAGTGACGTCCACTTCCTGAATGCTGACTCGCGTATCGTTCAGGCTGCCGCCGAAAATCTCCGCCATCGGGCCTCGTCCCCAGGTAACGACGGCCGGCACCAGTTCCGCCACCACGATCCGCGCCCCGGCGCCGAGCACCGCGAGTGCGGCGCGCAGCGTAAAGCCCATGCCCAATCCGCCGATCAGCAGATGCGGCTTCTTGTTCGCTTCCAGCTTCTTGACCGCGAGGGTGGCGAGCGCGGCTTCGGAGCCAGAGAGGCGGCTGTTCATCAGCTCGTTGGTGCCGAGCATGATCGAAAACTCGGCGCCGCGCTTCATCAGGCGCAGTTCCGCGTCGGTGCCTGGAACACGCGCGGTATCGATTTTTTCCCAGGGAATCATCTGGGGGTTCTAGCACACGATTATAAAATGCTGTCGTCCCTGCGAACGCAGGGATCCATAGCCACCGGCGCCAATGGCTGCGAAGACTCGTCGAACAGCGTCTTTAAACCGTTAGAGCACGCGGTATGGGTCCCTGCGTTCGCAGGGACGACGGTGTGGTGGCTACCGTCAGCCCCCCGCCCACACATCCAGCACGTAGCGGTTCCTGGCGCCAAGATCGTCGATCCAGCGCAGGCCTGCCGCTTCGTCCGCGCCGGTGCGTTCGCGATAGATCGACACCAGCGCTGCCTTGACGTCCGGCTCCATCTTGCCGCCGTCGCCGCAGACATAGACGATCGCGCCCTTCTCGATCAGGTTCCACACCTGATCCTTCTGCGCCGCGACCAGGTGCTGCACATAGGTCTTCGGTCCGTCGGCGCGCGAGAACGCGGTGTGCAGATCGGTGATGCCGTTGGCGGCGAACGCCTTCAGTTCTTCGGCGTAGAGAAAGTCCTGCTCGGGATGGCGGCAGCCGAAGAACAGCATCGCCGCGCCCAAGCTCGCGCCCTTGGCCTTGCGGTCGGCGCGCTCCTGCAGGAAGCCGCGGAACGGCGCCAGCCCCGTGCCGGGTCCGATCATGATGATCGGCACCGACGCATCGTCCGGCAGGCGGAAGCCCGCCTTGGTTTCGCGCACCGTGGCGTGGATGGTGTCGCCGGCGCGGCGACCGGCGAGATAGTTCGAGCAGACGCCCTTGTAGACGCCGCGGCCCGAACTTGCGGGCGCTTCGACCACGCCGACGGTGACGCTGCAGCGCGAGGCATCGCCCGCGGGTGACGACGAGATCGAATAATAGCGCGGCGCCAGCAGCGACAGCATTTCGAGATAAGCGTGGAACGGCAGCTCGCAGGCCGGATACTCCTCCAGCAAGTCGAACACCGATTTGCGTTTTGCCAACACATCGCTCCGATAAAGCTCGGTGGAGGCGGCGTCGTCGCCGATATAGGCCAGCAGCTTCGGCTTGGTCATCGGACAACGTGTGTTTTCCGACATGATCTGGATCTGCTTGCGGGTCGCGATCTGCTGCAACTCGACGAACTCAGTGAGCAGACGCCCAACCGACACGGCATCGCCGGTCGGCAATTGCGCACGGCGGCCTTCCGCGACGGCGAGCCTGATCTGGTCGGCGGGCAGGAAGCCGAACCGGCGCGCGACGGAATCGACCAGCGCCGGATCGTTGCGCGGCACCACGCTGAGGTGATCGCCGACGCGATAGGAAACGCCCGCCGGCAGTTGCACTTCGATATGCCGCGTCGAGCGGTCGGACGGATTGGCGCCGGCCTTGTTCTGCAGCTCGGAATTGAGCTGCACCTTCATCGGCGAAACGCCGCCCTGCGCCACGATCACGTTGACGGCGGTCGGCGCCACCGGCTCGATCGTGTAGAGCGGCGCGTCGTCGGCGCTGCGGGTGAAGGTCGACGCGAGACCGAACTCCTTGGTTGCCGCGGCGGCGGCGGCCGCAAACCATTTTTCGAACTGGCCGTCGAGATCGCTCCGGGCATCACCCTCGCCGCGCCCATGGACGCTGCGCGCGCCGTGCGCGGCCATTTGTTCGTCGATCATGCGCGGCACCGACTGATAGGTCGCCGCCCAGTCGCTGTTGCCGCAGCCGAACACCGCATAGCGGACTTTGGCCAGCGCGTCCTTGGGCAAGCCGCTGTCAAGCCATTTGACGAATTGCGTGGCGTTGTCGGGGGCGGCGCCATTATAGGAGGCGCAGAAGATCAGAACGCCGCCCTGCTCCGGCAGCTTGCCAACGTAGTCATCGAGCGCGCCGAGCTTCGTCGCAAATCCGTTGACCTCGGCAAGGTCGGCAACGCGGGTCGCGAGTTCTTCCGCGGTGCCGAGGTTGGAACCATAGAGAACGAGCAGCGGCGTGTTGTGGCCGGGGCGTGTCCGGGCCGGTGCTGCCGCCGTGTTCGAGGCCGCCACCGCGGCTGCGGCGCGACCGGCGAACGCGCCGCGCTCCTTGTCGGCGCGCGGGCGCACCTTGATCTTGAAGCCGTCGGGCTTGATCGTCAGCGTCTCTTTCAAATGCATCTGATAGCGATTGACGTCGATCAGCTTGAAGCGCTGCAGGATCATGCCGATCGCCAGCGCCGCCTCATGCATCGCAAATCCACGCCCGATGCAGGCGCGTTGGCCGTTGCCGAACGGTTTCCAGGCATTGACCGGGCGCTTGGCCTCGGCCTCGCGGCTGAAATTCTCTGGATCGAACGCGTCCGGGTTCGGCCCCCACACGCTGGGATCGCGGTGCAGCGCCATCACGAGCACGGTGACGAAAGTGTTTTTCTTCAGCTTGTACTTGCCGCCGATGGTCTCGTCCTGGAGCGGAGCGATGCCATAGGCCGGCGCCGGCGGCCACAGCCGCAGCGCCTCCTTCAATATCTGCGTGATGTAGGTCAGCTGCGTGACCTGCTGATAGGTCGGCCGCGCGTCGACATCGGGGCCGAGCACCCGGTCGACCTCCTCATAGGCCTTCTTCAGCACATCGGGATGCTTGAGCAGCGCATAGAGCGTGCAGGACAACAGGCCGCTGGTCGTTTCATGGCCCGCGATCAGGAAGGTGTTGATCTGGTAGCGGATGTTGACGTCGTCGAGCTGCTCGCCGGTGGCGCGGTCGACGCCGGTCATCATGGCGCCGAGCATGTCCTTCTTGCCCTCGGCGGCTTCCGCGTTGCCGCGGCGCTCGGCGATGATCTCGTCGACCATCTTGTTCATGAAGGCGACGTCCAGCGCCAGATCCTTGCGGCGCTTCTGCAGCCACAGGCCTTCGAGCGGGATGCCGCGGGTCATCATGATGGTCTCGAGCGAACGCACCAGCGATTCCACGAACGGATGATAGTCGCGGCGGTAGAACGAATTGAAGCGGTAGTCGAAGCCGCAAAGGCCGATGGTGTCGAGCGTCAGCGCGGTCATGTCATGGACGACGTCGATCTCCTCGTCGCCGTTGAGCCGCTCCCATTTCTTGACCAGCTGCTCGGCGATATCGACCATGCTCGGATGATAGGACGTCATCGCGCGGTTGCCGAACGGCTGCAGCAGGATGTTGTGCGCCTTGCTCCAGTTCGGCTCTGACGTATCGGCGGTGAAAAGCCCGTCGCCGCCGACCGCGCGCACCCGGCGCAGCGAACCGCGCACCGCCTTGTCGAAGCGCTTCTCGTCGGACAGTTCGTCGATCAGGTCGTGGCCCGACACGATCACCAGCGGCGCACCCATCATGTCGAGCCAGAAGATCGGCCCCAGCTCCTTGGTCAGCCGCACCAGATGCTGAACGGGCGCGTTCGGATCCAGCGACAGCATGTTGCCGACAACGGGCTTTTTCGGCGGATGCGGGATCGGACTGAGTTTGTTCGGTGACGCCATTGTCGAATTGTCTCCTGCCCATCTTTTTTATACGCCGCCGTCATCCTGAGGAGCGCGCCCTTGCGCGCGTCTCGAAGGATGGCTGCTTGCTCCCCCGCCAATCATCCTTCGAGGCGCGCCGAAGACGGCGCGCACCTCAGGATGACGACCTCACCCAAACCGCTTCCTGCGCCATTCGATCAGTTTGGCGCTGACCTCGTCCGGCTTTTCCTGTTGCGTCCAATGGCCGCTGTCGCGCACCAGATATTTTTCGAGATCGGGAACGATCTTTTCCATGCCGTCAGCCGACGACGGCGGCAGCACATGGTCGTTCTCGGCCATGATCATCAGCGCCGGTACTTTCACCGTGTGATCGATCCCGGCCGAACGCTGCCAGTTGCGCGACATGTTGCGGTACCAGTTGATGCCGCCGGTAAAACCTGACTTCGTGAACGTATCGACGAACACCTGCTTCTCTTCCGGCGACAGGATGGGTATCCGCGGATCATGCTTGGCGTCGTAACCCGCAATCATCTGCGGAAACGCCAGATTGAGTCGCGGTGAAGCACCGACGCCGGCAACCACCTGATCGGGGGGCGTGTCCGCGGGCCGCGGCACCGGCTTGCGCATGAAGGCGTCAAACGTCTGCTCGACCCGGCTGCCGAAGATCCGGTCGGGCTCGCGCGCCGGATCCTGGAACTGCACGATGTACATGCTGTCGCCGAACCGTTTGCGGAACAGCTCGATCGGATCGGCCGGCGGGCGATCGTGATGCGGCGTGTTGATGCCGACCACGCCGGCAACGCGGTCGATGTGGCGGAGCGGCATCTGCCAGATGATGAAGCCGCCCCAGTCGTGGCCGACGAAGATCGCCTTGTCGATATTCAGATGGTCCATCAGGCCGACGAGATCGCCGGTCAGGTGCTCGATGTCATAGGCCTCGACCGGCTCGGGCCGGTCGGTCGAACCATAGCCGCGCTGATCCGGTGCGATCACCCAGATCCCGGCCTCGCTCAGCGCCTTGATCTGGTGACGCCAGGAGAACGCGATCTCCGGCCAGCCGTGGCACAGTATGACAGGCGGCTTGTCGGTCTTCGGCCCGGCCTCGTAGTAACCCATGCGAATGCCGTTCGTCTCGGCGAACTGCAGCGGCGGCATTTCAATCATCGCAAAACCCTATTCAGCCGCGCTGGTCATCTTGGACGGCGGCGGCGCATAGGCCGCCTCCAGCGCCTCAAATTCCAGCGGAAGCATGTCGCACAAGACCTGGACATGCGGGATGATGTTGGCGCCGGCGATGAAGCCGAAATCGAGCTGGTCGCGATAGCTCTGCACGGTGATGTTGAGCGCGAGCCCGTGAGTCGAGATCGACACCGGGAAGATGTGCAGCAACTCCGCGCCGGCCGCATAGAGCGTTTGCCGCGGCCCCGGCACGTTCGACACGGTGATGTTGGCCGCCGGCGGCAGCACGTTCGAGAGGTCGGAACGGCTGTAGAGCAGCGCCAGAATCTGCACCAGGATCGGCGCGCCCAGCATCGAGATGTTGGACACCTGCGGCATCAAGGCCCGCAGCGGATGCGACATTTCCTTGGACTTGGTGGATTGCGCGATGATCGCCTCCAGCCGCCCCTTGGGATCTTCGACGTTGGTGGCGATCGAGCAGATCATGCCGAACACCTGGTTGTTGGCCTCGGTGTTGCCTTCCTCGCGCAGCGAAATCGGCACCGCCGCCGTCAGCGACTTGGTCGGCAGCGCACCCTGCTGCAGCAGATAGCGCCGCACCACGCCGGAAGACAGCGCCAGCACGACGTCGTTGAGCTTGCCGCCGGAGGCCTTCGCCACCGCCTTGGCCCGCGACAGCGAGATCGAGGTGCCGGCAAAGCTGCGCTCGGACGAGATCGCCTTGTTGAGGACAGTCGGCGGCGAAACCATGCTGGCGATGCTGTCGCGCGACTTCGGATCGGAAATCTTGCCGACCACCTCGGAAACGCTCTTGAGCATCGTCGGCACGCTGGCGGCGAATTTCACCGCGCTCTCGATCTGGAACATGGCGTTGTCGAACAGGATCGATCCGAGATCGCTCTTGCCCGAGCGCGGCAATTCCAGGCTCTTCGGCGCCGACGAGGAATCGAACGGCTGCCGCCAGAGCTGCTGATAGGAATCGATCAAATTGGCGGCGATATCGCGCGGCTCCTGCGCGACCTTGCGCGCCGTCGGCGGCTCGACCTGGCGCGGCACCGGCGTCAGATCGTAGATCATGTTGGTGAGCGCCGCACCGGCGCCGCCGTCGATGCAGGCGTGGTGCATCTTGGAATAAAGCCCGATCTCATTGTCCTTCATGCCCTCGAAGACATAGAACTCCCAGAGCGGACGGGCGCGGTTGAGCAGCTTGGCATGCATCCAGCCGACGATGCGCTCCAGCGTCGCGCGGTCGTAGGGGGCCGGCAGGCTGCCGCGGAAAATGTGGCGGTCGATGTCGAACTGGTCGTCCTCGACCCAGGACGGATGATCGATGTCGAGCGGCGCCTTTTCCAGGCGCGCTTTCAGGATCGGCGCAAGATGCAGCCGCGAGCCGATCATCGCCTTGAATTCTTCGAAGAAGTTGCCGTTGTAATTCTCGGGCAGGCGGAAGATCGCCATGCTTCCGACATGCATCGGCATTTCCGGCGTTTCCAGATACAGAAACGACGCGTCCATCGATGACAGTTTCTTGGCGTCAGTCATGTTTTCCTCCCGCAGAGATCACGCGACGCCTTGATGGCGCTTCTGGCGTTCAGATGGTCCTGAAGACGGGGGTTGGGTGTCCCCGGTCTTCAACGACATTGGTCAGGATAGTGCATTTTCCGGAGCCCCATATGCAATGGCAAACGGCCCCGATCGGTCAAATTGCTTAAATTCGCCTTCCGGCTGCGCCAGGCGGTCTGCCACCGCCCACAAGGCGGCCGGGTTGACGCCAAGGCCGATATGGCTTGCGAGATGCACCTCGATATTTTCGGCCGTGCTGGAGGGGCGCAGCAGGCTGGTACGCCAGTTCACGATGCCATCGGTGCGCGAATAGATCGAGGTCGCGGGCACCGGCAGGTCGCCGGCGATCGCTTCCCGGATCTCCGGATTGTCGTGGATACCTTCCCCCGACAGCGCTTCGTACAGTCGCGTCGCATTGGTCGCGGTGATGTCGTTGGCGAACGGGCTGCCGAGCGTGATCACCGATCGCACCACGTCCGGCAGTTGCAGCGCGAGATCGCGTGCGTAGATGCCGCCGAGACTCCAGCCAATGATGCTGACCTTTCGTCCCGTGGTCTCGTGGATTCGCTTGACGAGGTCGCGCAGCGCACCGCGCTTGCTGGCGACGCCGCCGAAATTGCGGCCCATGTTCCAGGCATAGCTGTCGTAGCCGAGCTCCTTCAGGTAGCGCCGCATCGGCGCCATCGACAAATCGCTGGCGAGAAATCCCGGCAGCGTCAGCACCGGATGACCGTCGCCCTTCGGGGCGCGCATCAGCAGCGGCGACAGCAGCAGGCTCGAATTCAGTTCGAACACGCTTCTGGCTTCGGCGAGCATCAGGAACAGGCTCGGCGGACGCAGCTTGCGTTCTGCCGCCGGCGTGTCCTCCGCGACGGCCACTATTTCTTGTCCTTCTTGGCCATGCCGCCGAGACCGGCCATGGTCACGAACATGTCCTGAAAGCGTTCGGCGATCTTGGGGTCGAAGGTGAACCAGGACTGCATCAGCGATTCCGGCGAGACCTTGTCGATGTTGGCCATCATCTGCTGCTGCAACTTGTCCATGACCGCGATCTGCATCGGCTGAACGTCCGGAAGTCCGAAGAACTGCCGGGCCTCGAGCGGCGTACAATCAATTTCGACGTTTACCTTCATGGCCGCTCCTTCATTAATGGCTTGCCGCAGTATCACCGTGACTGGCTGAGTCACGCAAGGACAAGACCGCCTTCCGGGGCCCCCATTCGCCCCCTATGGTCAACCAAAACGTTCGACAGCAAAAGGGGTAGTATCGGCAAACGGGGTCTCGCCGGTCATCATTTCCGCCAGCAGCCGGCCGGTTGCGGGTCCGAGCGTCAGGCCGTGGTGCTGGTGGCCGAAATCGAACCACAAACCGGGATGGCGGGGCGCCTTCCCGATCACCGGCAGCATATCCGGCAAACAGGGCCGCGCCCCTTTCCATGGCCGGGCGTCGACCGGCTCCCCCAGGGGAAACAGTCTATGCGCCTTTGGCATGGCCCGTTCGACCTGGACCGGGGTCGGCGGCGCATCGCGGCGGGCCATCTCGGCGCCGGTGGTCAGGCGAATGCCGCGGTTCATCGGCGCCAGCAGAAAGCCCTGATCGGTGTCCAGCACGGGATGATTGAGCACGGCGTTGCCGCGCGGCGCCAGATGGATGTGATAGCCGCGCTTGACGTTGAGCGGGATCGAATAGCCGAGCGGGGCGAAGATCTGATCGGACCACGGCCCCATCGCGACGACGACTTCGCGCGCGGTGATTGACCCTTTCTGGGTCGCGACGCGCCACCTTGCACCGGATTGTTCGAGCGTTCGCGCATCGCCGACCAGGAACCGGCCGCCCTTGCGGCCGAACAGCGCCGCATAGGCCTTGGTGAGGCCGCCGGGATCGGGGACAAAACCGGGATCGGGAAAATGCACCGCGCCGGCGAAATCGCCGGTCAGATTCGGCTCGCGCGCCGCGATAGCGGATGCGCCGAGGATGTCGCCCGCGACGCCATATTGCTTGGCGCGCTCGAGTTCCTTCACCGCTTTCGCCAGCGTCGCATCGGAGCGATAGAGCTTGATCCAGCCGGTCCGGCGCAACAGCCCCGGCACATCGGCTTCCGCGATCAGCGCCTCATGCTCGATCAGGCTGCGCTGGATCAGCGGCAATTCGGCCATCGCACTGTGCAGCGCACGCTCGGGCGAAGACGCCACGAAGTAACGCACCAGCCAGGGCAGGAAGGACGGCAGATCGGCGAAATGATAACGCAACTGCGGCGTACGGTTGGTCGCGTACTGCAGGATCTGGCGCAGATCGCGGGGAAACATGTAGGGAAAGACCGACGCGCATTCGATCAGTCCGCCATTGCCATAGCTGGTCTCCTCGCCGGCAAGCTCGTGCCGGTCGATCAGGACCGTGTCGCGGCCCTTCTTCTGCAGGTGCAGGGCAGCGCCGACGCCGACCATGCCTGCCCCCAACACAAGAACGTCAGCCTTCAGTTCCGCCACCGGCACTCCGAAAGTTTAATGTAACGCGGTCTCGCGCTCGGCTTAAGGTGAAGCTAGACGTTGCCGCATCGCGGTGCAAACCGGTCCGCTGAAGGGGATCGCGCTTGCGCGGTGGCTGGACTTTGGCAACATGGATCGGCAATATCCGCCGCTATTGCGGAATTGGGCTGATCAAAGCGGGGAAATCGAACAAATGTCGTTACGTCAGAGTTTGCTTGCAGCGGCTACGGTTACAATGCTCGGCTTTGCGGTTGCGCCGGCATCGGCCCAGACCCTGCGCTACGCCAACCAGGGCGACCTCAAATCGCTGGATCCGTATACGCTCAACGAATCCACCACGCATGCGCATCTAGGGCAGGTCTATGAAGGCCTGATTGCGCGCGACAAGGACCTCAAGATCATTCCGGGGCTGGCCGAACGCTGGGAAACCCCGGAGCCGACCCGCTGGCGCTTCCATTTGCGCAAGGGTGTCAAGTTCCAGAACGGCGACCCCTTCACCGCCGACGACGTGGTGTTCTCGGCCGACCGCGCTCGCGCCAAGGGTTCGAACGTACAGGCCCGCATCGCCGCCGACGTAAAGGTCGTCAAGGTCGACGACAACACCGTCGATTTCATCCTGACCTCGCCCAATCCCATTCTGCACTACCAATGGGATACCTGGTACATCATGGACAAGAAGTGGGCCGAGGCGAACAACGCCACGGCACCGACGCCGGCCGCAGCGACGACGCCGAGCTTCGCCTCGCTCAATGCCAACGGCACCGGCGCCTTCACCGTCGAGAGCCATCAGCCCGGCGTCAAGACCGTGTTCAAGGCGAACCCGAATTGGTGGCGCAAGCCCGAGCACAATCTCAAGGAAATCGTCTTCACGCCGATCGGGTCCGACGCCACGCGTGTCGCTGCCCTGCTGTCGGGCGAAGTCGACATCATGGAGCCGGTTCCGACCCAGGACATCGGCCGCGTCGATTCCACCCCGACTACCCAGGTGATGAAGGGGCCTGAGCTGCGCACCATCTTCCTCGGCATGGACCAGGCCCGCGACGAATTGCTGTATTCGAACATCAAGGGCAAGAATCCATTCAAGGACATCAAGGTCCGCGAAGCCTTCTTCAAGGCGATCGATATCGAACTGATCAAGACCCGCGTGATGCGTGGGCTCTCGACGCCCTCGGCCCTGATGATTGCGCCGCAACTGTTTCCGCTTTCCAAGGACTTTACCCGCCCGAAATTCGATCCCGACGGCGCCAAGAAGCTCTTGACGGAAGCGGGCTATCCCGACGGTTTCCAGGTCACGATGGATTGCCCCAACGACCGCTATGTCAACGACGCCACAATCTGCCAGGCGGTGGTCGGCATGCTGGCGCGCATCGGCGTCAAGGTCGACCTGCTGGCGCAGCCCAAGGCGCAGTATTTCGCCAAGATCCTGAAGCCCGGCGGCTACCAGTCTTCGTTCTATCTGCTCGGCTGGACGCCCGGCACGTCGGACTCGCACAACGTGCTCTATGACATCATGGGCTGCCGCGACGACCCGAAATCCTCTCGCGGCGAAGCCAACGTTGCCGGCTACTGCAACAAGAAGATGGACGAGATCACCGACAAGGTACTGGTCGAACCCGATCCGGCCAAGCGCGATCAGCTGATCAAGGAAGCGTTCGAGATCGCGGCGAAGGACTACGCCTACATCCCGCTGCATCAGCAGGCGCTGGCCTGGGGCGTATCGAAAAAACTGAAAGTGGTGCAGCGCGCCGACAACCAGGTCCTGCCCTACTGGATGGTCAAAGAACCGTAGGCAGGCCCAACGACCCAGGTCCCGGTGGCTTCGCGCCCCCGGGACTTTTCGTTTCCGGCGGACAGTGACGTCCGCCACAGCGTAAAGAGAGAAGTGAAAGGATCACATGCTCGCTTTCACTCTTCGCCGGGCGATCCAGGCGATCGGCGTCATGCTTGCGGTCGGGATCATCTCGTTTTCGATGTTCCGGTTCGCCGGCGACCCCGTCAACCAGATCGTGTCACTGGATACGTCTGCGGCCGAACGCGAAGCGGTGCGCAAGTCGCTCGGTCTCGACGATCCCGTGGTGATGCAGTTCGCGCGTTATTTCGGCAATGCTGCCCAGTTCAAATTCGGCGTGTCCTATCAGTTCCGCCAGCCGGTCTCGAGCCTGCTCGCCGAGCGGATGCCCGCAACACTCGAGCTCGCCATCTGCGCCACCATCTTCGCGATGGTGTTCGGCATCCTGATGGGGGTTTATTCGGCGCTCAAACGCGACACCGCGCTTGCCAAAATATTCCAGGCCGTATCGCTGATCGGAATCTCGCTGCCGACCTTCCTGATCGGTATTTTGCTGATCTATCTGTTCTCGGTGACGCTGGGCTGGCTGCCCTCGTTTGGCCGCGGCGAAGTCGTGCGGGTGGGTTGGTGGACCACAGGCCTCCTGACTCTATCCGGCCTCAAGGCGCTGATCCTGCCGTCCATCACGCTCGGCCTGTTCCAGCTGACATTGATCATGCGGCTGGTGCGCGCTGAAATGCTGGAAGTCCTCCGCACCGATTACATCCGCTTCGCGCGGGCCCGCGGCCTGACCACGCGGGCGATCCATTTCGGCCACGCGCTCAAGAACACGCTGGTTCCCGTCATCACCGTGGCCGGGTTGCAATTTGGCTCGGTTATTGCATTTGCCATCATCACCGAAACCGTATTCCAGTGGCCGGGCATGGGGTTGCTGTTCGTGCAGGCAGTGCAAAACGTCGATATCCCGATCATGGCGGCTTATCTGCTGATGGTGTCGCTGATCTTCGTCACCATCAATCTGGTGGTCGATATCCTCTACACCGTCGTCGATCCGCGGCTGCGCTCGACCCTCCGCCGTCCGGCTTGAAAGAAAGATTATCGATGTCCGACGCCGTCGTTCCCCACCGAGCCGAGCCGAGCGCAGCGCCTTCGCGCGCCGGCACGGGCTGGTTCAGACGCGCGCTCGACAGCGACATCTTCTATTCGTTCCGCCGTTCCAAGCTGACGATGGTGGCGGCAGCCGTCACCCTCCTGTTTTTCCTGCTGGCGATCTTCGCTTCCGTCCTTTCGGTGCAAAACCCGTTCGATCCGGCGCAGCTTCAGTTGATGAACTCCCGCATTTCGCCGCTGTGGACCGCCGACGGCCAGAGCCCATTCCTGCTCGGCACCGATGAGCAGGGCCGCGACGTGTTCTCCGCCATTCTCTACGGGCTTCGGATCTCGCTCGTCGTCGGCGTGCTCGGCGTCGTCTTCGCCGGCACGCTCGGAATTACGCTTGGGCTGATCGCCGGCTATGTCGGCGGCGCGGTCGATGGCCTGATCATGCGCATCGCCGACGTGCAGCTCACCTTCCCGGCCATCCTGATCGCGCTCCTGGTCAACGGCGTCGCCAAATCGGTGTTCGGCAACCGGCTGGACGCCATGAGTACGCTGGTGGTGCTGGTGATCGCGATCGGACTGAGTTTCTGGGTGCAGTATGCCCGCACCGTGCGCGGCTCCGTCATGGTCGAGAAGAACAAGGATTATGTCGCGGCCGCCCAATTGATCGGGCTGCCCGCCCCCATCATCATGCTGCGTCACGTGCTGCCGAACACGATGGGTCCGATCCTGGTGATCGCCACCATCAACCTGGCGCTCGCCGTCATTACGGAAGCCACGCTGTCATTCCTCGGCGCCGGGATGCCCGATACCATGCCGTCGCTGGGCACGCTGATCCGGATCGGCAACAATTATCTGTTTGCGGGCGAATGGTGGATCGTGGCCTTCCCCGGCTTTGCGCTGGCCGGACTGATCCTGTCCATCAATCTGCTCGGCGACTGGCTGCGCGACGCGCTCAACCCAAAACTCCGATGACCAACCCTGTCCTTTCCGTGCGTAACCTCGAGGTGGAGTTCCACACCCGCCGCAGCGTCTTGCACGCCATCAACGGTATCTCCTTCGACATCGCCAAGGGCGAGGTGCTCGGCGTGGTCGGCGAATCCGGCGCGGGAAAATCCGTGACAGGCCTTGCCGTGATCGGCCTGATCGATCCGCCCGGACGCATCTCGGGCGGCGAGATCTATCTGTCGGGGATGCGGATCGATCACCTGCCGCCGGAAGAGATCCGCCGCATCCGCGGTAAACGCATCGGGATGATCTTCCAGGATCCGCTGACCAGCCTCAATCCGCTCTACAAGATCGGCGACCAGATCGTCGAAACCATCCGGACCCATCTCAATCTCTCGGAGACCGCGGCGCGCAAGCGCGCCATCGACCTGTTGGCGGAGGTCGGAATTCCCGCCCCGGAAAAACGCATCGACGCCTATCCGCATGAATTCTCCGGCGGCATGCGCCAGCGCGTCGTGATCGCGCTAGCGATCTGCGCCGAACCGGACCTGATCATCGCCGACGAGCCGACCACGGCTCTCGACGTCTCCGTGCAGGCGCAGATCATCTCGCTGATCAAACGCCTTGGCCGCGACCATGGCACCGCCGTGATGCTGGTGACGCACGACATGGGCGTGATCGCCGAAACCTCCGACCGCGTCGCGGTGATGTATTCGGGGCGGATTGCCGAGATCGGCCCGGTTCAGGACGTCGTGCAGAACCCGCTGCATCCCTACGCCAAGGGCTTGATGGGCGCGATCCCGACGCTGGCGGGCGAAGACAAACGGCTGGTGCAGATACCCGGTTCGATGCCTCGGCTGTCGGCGATTCCGAATGGCTGCTCGTTCAACCCGCGCTGCGGCTTCGTCTTCGACCGTTGCCGCGTGGAGCGTCCGGAGCCGATCGCGCACGGGACGCAGGCCGTGGCCTGTCATCTCTATGATGGCGCGGCCAAGACGGCGATCAAGGAGACCGCGGCATGAGTGCGGCCCCCTTCATCGACGTCAGGAATTTGCGCTGCCAGTTCGACGTTTCAAAACCGTGGCTCAACCGCGTGCTCGAAGGTGGGCACCTGGAATTCCTGAAAGCGGTCGACGGCGTCACCTTCGGCATCAAGAAGGGCGAGACATTTGCCCTCGTCGGTGAATCCGGTTCGGGCAAGACCACCGTGGCGCGGATGGTCGTCGGATTGCTGCCGCCGAGTTCCGGCGAAGTCGTCATCGACGGCGTCTCGATGACCGATGCAAGGCAGGCACAGGTACGGCAGAAGCTGCGCCGCCGCATCCAGATGATCTTCCAGGACCCCTATGCGAGCCTCAATCCGCGCTTCCGGGTCGACGCCATCGTCTCCGAGCCGATCCGCGCCTTCGACCTGATCGCGGGCGAGCGCGACATCGCCGCGCGCGTCGGTGAATTGCTGAGTCTCGTCGGCCTGCATGCCGATGACGGCCTGAAGTTTCCGCATGAGTTTTCCGGCGGGCAGCGCCAGCGCATCGCGATCGCCCGCGCGCTGGCCTCGGAAGCCGAATTCATCGTCTGCGACGAGCCGACTTCGGCGCTGGATGTCTCGGTGCAGGCGCAGATCCTCAATCTGATGCGCGACCTGCAGGACAAGTTCGGCCTGACTTATCTCTTCATCAGCCATAACCTTGCCGTGGTGCGCCACATGGCGAGCCGGATCGGCGTGATGTATCTCGGCCGCATCGTCGAAATCGCCGAAGGGCGCGAACTCTTCAGCAATCCACGAATGCCCTACACCAAGATGCTGCTGGGTGCGGTTCCTGATTTGGCGATGTCCGGCCGCCAGCGGATTCCGGTCAAGGGCGAGATCCCCAATCCGATCAACCCACCGCCCGGCTGCGCCTTCAACCCGCGCTGCCCGTTGGCCTACGATCTCTGCCGCCAGCAGGCGCCCGCACTGATCAACGGCGTCGCCTGCCACGCCGTCAATTCGCCGGCCGAGGCCGTGCCTGCCTGATCACAGGGATGGGTCAACCAAACGGTTGGCAGCAGGCCTCGCCTGTGGTCAAGTGGCGCACCAAATACCAGCGCAGCATCGGATTCCCATGAGCAACATCAATCCCGATCCGTTCACGACCAGGCCTGAAATCGAAGGCACGTTCGGGGTCGTGACCTCGACCCACTGGATCGCCACCGCGGTCGGGATGGGTATCCTGGAAAAGGGTGGCAATGCGTTCGATGCGGGCGTTGCCACCGCCTTCACGCTGCAAGTGGTCGAGCCGCATCTCAACGGCCCGGGCGGCGATGTGCCTATCATCGTGCATGACACCAAGCGCGGCCGCACCGAAGTGATTTGCGGCCAGGGCCCGGCGCCGGCGGGCGCCACCATCGCGCATTATCGCAGCGAGGGGCTGGAGATGGTGCCCGGCACCGGACTGCTCGCAGCCTGCGTGCCCGGCACGTTCGAATCCTGGATGCTGCTGCTCCGCGATTACGGCACGATGCGGCTGCGCGACGTGCTCGAACCCGCGATCGCCTATGCCCGCGACGGCTATCCCCTGGTGGAGCGCGCGGCGGCGACGATCCAGATCGTCGAAAAACTGTTCCGCAATCACTGGAAGACATCGGCCGCGGTCTATCTGCCGAACAATGAAGTGCCAAAACCCGGCACGCTGTTCACCAACAAGCAGCTCTCGGAAACCTACGCCCGCATCCTGAAAGAAGCCGAGAGCGCCGGCGGTGACCGCACAGCCCAGATTGAAGCCGCGCGAAAAGCCTGGTCGCACGGCTTCGTTGCGGAGGCGATCGACAAGTTCTGCCGCACGCAGGACGTCATGGACGTCAGTGGCTCGCCGCATCGCGGCGTGCTACGCGCCGACGACATGGCGCGCTGGCAGCCGACCGTCGAGGCGCCGCTGACCTATGATTACGGCCGCTACACCGTGTGCAAACCCGGTGTCTGGAGCCAGGGCCCCGTGATGCTGCAGCAGCTGGCGCTGCTCAAGGGTTTTGAACTCGACGGGCTTGATCCCGCCGGTCCCGAATTCATCCATCTGCAGACCGAATCCGCCAAGCTTGCCTTCGCCGACCGCGAGAAATTCTACGGCGATCCAAAGTTTACCGACATCCCGATCGCGACCTTGCTGTCGGACGCCTACAATGACGAACGCCGCAAGCTGATCTCGAGGGACAATGCCTCGCTCGATTTCCTCCCCGGCTCCGTCGAGGGTTTTGGTTCGGTCGTCAAGATGCGCCGCGCCGAAGGCCATCGCGAGGCGGTCGGCGCCATGGGTGCCGGCGAGCCGACCGTCGGCCGTTTCGGCGAAGTGCGCGGCGACACCGTGCATTTCGACATCATCGACCAGGCCGGCAACATGATCTCGGCGACGCCGTCCGGCGGCTGGCTGCAATCCTCGCCGGTGATTCCCGAACTCGGCTTCTGCCTCGGCAGCCGCGCCCAGATGTTCTGGCTCGAGGAAGACCATCCCGCGGCATTGGCGCCGGGCAAGCGCCCGCGCACCACGCTGTCGCCGACCATGGCGCTACGCGACGGCGAACCGTACATGGCCTGGGGCTCGCCCGGCGGCGACCAGCAGGATCAATGGACCACGCAATTCTTCTTGCGCCACGTTCACGCCAATCTGAACCTGCAGGAAGCGATCGACGCACCCGCATGGCACTCCGAACATTTCCCGATCTCGTTCTGGCCGCGCACCGCCCGGCCCGGCGTGCTGGTGGTTGAGAACCGCGTGCCGAAGGCGACCATCGACACCTTGAAAAGCCGCGGCCATGTCGTCGAGATCGGCCCCGACTGGTCGGAAGGCCGCCTCACTGCCGCCTCCAAGGTCGGGCGCCGCCGCCGTGCGGCCGCCAATCCCCGGGGCATGCAAGGCTACGCGGCCGGACGATAAGGGCTTCAGATGACTTGTAAGGCTTGAGATGACTTGGTCGATCATCGCGCGCGATCCCGCAACCGGCCAGTTCGGCATCGCGGTCGCGACCAAATTCTTCGCAGTCGGCGCGCGCGTGCCGCATATCGTGGCCGGCATCGGCGGCATCGCGACCCAGGCATTGGTCAATCCCTATTACGGCATCGACGGCGTGAAGCTGTTGAGAGAGGGACGTGAACCGGACGACATCCTCAAGACCCTGATCGCCACCGACGACGGCCGCGAGAGCCGGCAATTGCACATCATGGACGCGAAAGGCCGCATCGCCGCGCATACCGGCCGCGATTGCGTCGACTGGTGCGGGCACATCCAGGGCGACGGTTTTTCGATCGCAGGCAACATGCTGGCGGGCGCCGCCGTGCTCGACGACACCGCAAAAGCCTATGTGGCCAACGCCGGCCTGCCCTTTCCCCGGCGGCTGATCGCGGCGATGCATGCGGGCGAAGCCGCGGGCGGCGACAAGCGCGGCAAGCAGTCCGCCGCGCTGCTGATCCACGGCGAGGAGGAATGGTCCGAACTCAATCTGCGCGTCGACGACCATACCGATCCGCTGCGCGAGCTCGAGCGGCTGGAAGAAGTGAGCCGCGAGCGCTGGGTGCATTTTCGCGCCTTCATGCCGACGCGCAGGAATCCCGCCGGGATCACCGATCGCGCGACCATTGACGCGGGCATCGAGGCCAGCATCAAAGCGGCGGCTGCAGGCAAGGCATGACCTCAAGAGCGTTTTCCAGCGAAGTGGAAACCGGTTCGCGTCAAGAAAACGCGTCAAATCCAGAATCCAGCCCGCTGATCGAAATCGAGGGACTGCGCGTCATCTTTCATGGCGACGATGGCCGCGCGACCCATGCGGTCGATGCCGTCGATCTCAGCGTGGCCAATGGCGCGACACTCGGACTGGTCGGCGAATCCGGCTGCGGCAAGAGCGTGACCTCGCTCGCCATCATGGGGCTATTGTCGAAACACTCGGCGGAGGTTTCCGGTTCGATCCGCTTCGACGGTTTTGACCTGCTCGACGTGCCCGACGAGACCCTGCGCGACCTGCGCGGCAATCGGCTGGCGATGATTTTTCAGGAGCCGATGACCTCGCTCAACCCGAGTTTCACCATCGGCGACCAGATCATCGAGACCATCCTGCGTCATCGCGGCGGCTCGAAGCGCCAGGCGCGCGAACGCGCCATCGAGCTGCTGCGCCGCGTCCACATCCCCTCGCCCGACAAGCGCATCGACGAGTATCCGCACAAGCTTTCCGGCGGCATGCGCCAGCGCGTGATGATTGCGATGGCGCTGGCCTGCGATCCTCGCCTCCTGATCGCGGACGAGCCGACCACCGCGCTCGACGTTACCCTTCAGGCGCAGATCCTCGATCTGATGCGCGAGCTGAAGGCCGCTAGCGGCGCCGCGATCATCCTGATCACGCACGATCTCGGCGTCGTCGCCGAGGTCTGCGACGAAGTCGCTGTCATGTATGCCGGCGAAATCGTCGAGCGCGCGCCGGTCGATGAATTATTCGCCAATCCGCAACATCCCTACACGGTCGGCCTGCTCGGCTCGATCCCGCGGCTCGGTCGCCGCGCGTCGCATCTGGCCACCATCGAGGGCATGGTGCCGAACATGGCCAATCCGCCGCCCGGTTGCCGCTTCTCGGCGCGTTGTCCATTTGTGACTGACATCTGCGTCGCAGCGCCGCTGCCGCTGGCGATCATCAGCCCCGGCCACGCCTCGCGCTGCATCCGGGCGCCGCTGGAGCACTTGGTGTCATGACCGCGCTGCTCGAAGTCGAAGGACTCGTAAAACATTTCGTCGCGGGACGTTCGCTGTTCGGCCGCGCCACCGCCGTCGTCAAAGCCGTCGACGGCGTCAGCTTCCGCGTCGAGGCCGGCAAGACGCTGGCGCTGGTCGGTGAATCCGGCTGCGGAAAATCCACCGTGAGCCGGCTGGTGCTGCGGCTGATCGAACCGGACGCCGGCAGCGTTCGCTTCGAGGGCAGCGATCTCCTGGCGCTCGATGCCAATGCACTGCGCAACTTCCGCCGCGACGCGCAGATCATCTTCCAGGACCCTTACGCCTCGCTCAACCCGCGCATGACGGTCAGCCAGATCCTGACCGAACCGCTGGCGCTGCACAACCTGGTGCCCGCGCCGCGCCGCCGCGAGCGGGTCGAGGAATTGCTGCGGCTGGTCGGGCTGGAGCCGCGCTTTGCGCGCCGCTACCCGCATGAATTTTCCGGTGGCCAGCGCCAGCGCATCGCCATCGCACGGGCGCTGGCGGTGGAACCAAAACTGATCATCTGCGACGAGCCGGTCTCCGCGCTCGACGTCTCGATCCGCTCGCAAATCCTGAACCTGCTGCGCGATCTGCAGAACCGGCTTGGGCTCGCCTATATCTTCGTCTCCCACGATCTGGCCGTCGTAAAACACATCGCCGACCGCGTCGCGGTAATGAATCTCGGCGTCATCGTCGAGACCGCGGACGCGCAGGCACTGTTTGCCGCTCCGCGGCATCCCTATAGCCGGGCTCTGTTGTCGGCTATTCCCGTACCCAAGCCGCAAGCCAAACGCAGCCGCATCGTGCTGCAGGGCGAGATGCCGAGCGCGCTCGATCCGCCGTCCGGCTGCCGCTTTCATACCCGCTGCCCCTATGTGGTCGAGCGCTGCCGCACCGAGGTGCCTCAATTGCTTGCCGACCCCACCGGTCACGCCACCGCCTGCCACCGGATGGCGGAACTGCCGGCGCCTGACAGCATCGTGCCCTCGGATGGTGGCTTCTCGCCGGTGCTGGAAAAACTGGTCGCCGCCTTTGGACGGGCGGAAGGCGCGGGCCGCAACGGGGTTGATGTATCAGGAACACGACCAACAGCAGTGTAATCAAGAGGACGGGTGCGATGAAAATCTTGCGTTTGGCGGTGACTGCGGCAGCCCTGTTGCTGTCGTTCGAGGCGGGTGTTCAGGCCCAGACCACGCTGCGCATCGGGCTTGCGGAGGACCCGGACATTCTCGATCCGACCCTGGCGCGCACCTATGTCGGCCGCATCGTGTTCGCCAGCTTCTGCGACAAGCTGTTCGACATCGACGAGAAGATCAACATCGTGCCGCAGCTCGCGCTGTCGCACGAGACCTCGGCCGACGGCAAGGAGGTCATCATCAAGCTGCGGCCGGGCGTGAAATTCCACGACGGCGAACCGCTGGACGCCGAGGCCGCGAAATTCTCGCTCGACCGCCACATGACGATGGCGACCTCGTTCCGCAAGCCGGAGCTGGCGCAGCTCGACCGCGTCGAGGTGGTCGATCCCCTCACCATCAAGCTGGTGTTGAAGACGCCGTTCTCGCCGCTGATCGCCCAGCTCACCGACCGCGCCGGCATGATGGTTTCGCCCAAGGCGGCGAAGGCCGAGGGCGACAAGTTCGGCCTGAAGCCGGTGTGCGCCGGCCCCTACAAATTCGTCGAGCGCGTGCAGCAGGACCGCATCGTGTTCGAGAAGTTCGCCGATTACTGGAACAAGGACGCGATCAAGATCGACCGTATCGTCTATCTGCCGCTGGTCGACGCCACCGTGCGCCTCGCCAACCTGAAATCCGGCGGCCTCGATCTGATCGAACGCCTGCTCGCCACCGACATCAAGGCGGTGCAGAGCGACCCCAAGCTGAAATTATCCAGCGCCATCGAGCTCGGCTATCAGGGCGTAACGCTGAACGTCGGCAAGGACAAGACCAAGGGACCGCTCAGCCAATCCGCAAAGATCCGCCAGGCGCTCGATCTGTCGCTCGATCGCGAGGCCATCAACCAGGTGGTGTTCAACGGCGAATTCAAGCCCGGCAACCAATGGGTCAACTCTGATCATCCCTATTACCAGAAGGCCTTTCCGGTCCGCGGGCGCGACATCGCCAAGGCCAAGGCGCTGTTGAAGGAAGCCGGCGTCACGGCGCCCGTCAGCGTCGATTTCATGGTGCCGAAGGGCGCGGAAACCGAAGCGGTCGCACAGGTGATCCAGTCGATGGCCTCCGAAGCCGGCTTCGACATGAAGATCAGGGTCACGGAGTTTGCGACCTCGCTGAAGCTGGCGGAATCAGGCGAATACCAGGCCTTCATGCTGGCCTGGAGCGGACGGATCGATCCCGACGGCAATTCCTACGTGTTCCAGAAATCCAACGCGCCGCAGAACTACAGCGCGTGGTCCAATCCCGAAGCCGACAAGGCGCTCGACGACGGGCGTCTTGTGACGGATCAGGCGCAGCGCAAGGCCATCTATGAGAAGCTGGCCAAGCTCGTGCTCGAGGAAAAGCCGCTGCTCTACATCTATCACCGCAAGATCCTGATCGCGCATAGTACAAAACTAGAGGGCTACAAGCAGATGCCGGACGGGCTGGTGCGCGTGACCGGGTTGACGCTGAAGTGAGGACGATCATGCCACTTGCTCAGTGCGCTCCCTCCCCCCTTGCGGGGGAGGGTTGGGGAGAGGGGTACCACAGCGGTGGTGTCGGTGCGTTGCGAACAGCATTGGCCGATCGTAGCGTCCTCGCCCGGAGCCCCCCCTCTCCCTGTCCCTCCCCCGCAAGGGGGGAGGGAACCGTGCGGCTGCCACCGTCAGCCCAATCCAAACTGCCCTTACTCCAGACAACACGGCTGCCATGCTGAACTTCCTCGGCCAGCGCATCCTGCAGCTGATCCCGACGCTGTTCTTCGTGTCGGTCCTGATCTTTTCGCTGCAGCATCTGTTGCCCGGCGATCCCGCGCTGGTCATGGCCGGCGAGGAACGCGATCCCGAGGTGATCGCGCAAATCCGCGCGCAATACCGGCTCGATCAGCCGATCCCGATCCAGTACGTCTATTGGGTCAAGGGCGTGCTGTCGGGCGATTTCGGCGAGTCGCTGCGCATCAAGGTGCCGGTGCTCAGCCTGATCGCGCAGAAACTGCCGGTGACGATCCAGCTCGGCTCGATGGCGATCGTGATCGCCTTCCTGATCGGCATTCCCGCCGGCATCGTATCGGCCGTAAAGAAAGGCACGGCGTGGGACTACGGCGCCAACCTGTTCGCGCTGTGGGGCATCTCGACGCCGAATTTCTGGCTCGGCATCATGCTGATCTTCCTGTTCTCGATCGAGCTCGGCTGGCTCCCGGCTTCCGGCTATGTGCCGCTGTCGGAAAACTGGCGCGCCAGCCTCGCCTCCACCATCATGCCCGCCTTCGTGCTCGGCAACGCGATTGCCGCGATCCTGATGCGGCACACCCGCAGCGCGATGCTGCAGGTGCTGGAGAGCGACTACGTCCGCACCGCGCGCGCAAAGGGCCTTTCCGAACGCTCGGTGATCCTCAAGCATGCGATGCGCAACGCGCTTACCCCGGTGATCACGCTCGGCGCGCTCGAACTCGGCACGCTGCTGTCGGGCGCGGTGCTGACCGAGCAGATTTTTTCGATTCCGGGTTTTGGAAAATTGATCGTCGACGCCGTGTTCAACCGTGACTACGCTGTCGTGCAGGGCGTCGTGCTGACGACGGCGACGATCTACATCACGCTGAATCTTGTCGCCGATATCGCCTATGTCCTCGTCAACCCGCGGCTGAGGGCGTAACCCATGACCGACGTCGCCCTCGGCACCTTGCCAAAAGTCGCCTTTGATGAACTGGAGAGCCCGACCCGGCGCGCACTGCGGCGGCTGTTCAAGCGCAAGGGCGCCGTGGTCGGCCTTGTCGTCATCGCGCTGTTCGTGGTGCTCTCGCTGTTCGCGCCGCTGATCGTGCCCTATGACCCGATCGCAACCAGCTGGTCGCTGGTGCGAAAGCCCCCGACGTGGCAGCACTGGTTCGGCACCGACGATCTCGGCCGCGATATCCTGGCCCGCGTGGTCTATGGCGCGCGGGCTTCCCTGATGGCCGGCGCGATCTCGGTCGGGATTGCGCTCGGCATCGGCGTGCCGCTCGGCCTGCTGTCGGGCTATCGCGGCGGCTTCATCGACGGCCTGATCAGCCGCATCACCGATGCGATGCTGGCCTGCCCGTTCCTGATCCTCGCCATTGCGCTGGCGGCGTTTCTGGGGCCGAGCCTCGGCAACGCCATGATCGCGATCGGCATCTCGGCGACGCCGATCTTCGTGCGGCTGACCCGCGGCCAGGTGATGAGCGTCAAGGTCGAGGATTATGTCGAGGCGGCACGCGCGATGGGCAATCCGCGCTGGCGCATCGCGCTGTTCCATATCCTGCCGAACATCATGCCGGCGCTTTTGGTGCAGGCGACGCTGTCGATCGCGGCCGCCATCATTGCGGAGGCCGCATTGTCGTTCCTCGGCCTCGGCCAGCAGCCGCCCTCGCCGTCCTGGGGCAGCATGCTCAACGCCGCGCAACGTTTCCTGACCAACGCGCCCTGGATGGCGATCTGGCCGGGACTTGCGATCTTCCTCGTGGTGCTGTCATTCAACCTGGTCGGCGACGGCCTGCGCGACGCGCTCGATCCGCGGGAGCGGTAGCGCCCTAAACCACAATCTCCCGCAGCACCCGCCGGCAATCCATCTCGTATTCGAGGTCGATCACCGGCGGCCTTGCAAAATGCCAGGTCAGGCCCGAACGCGCGGCGCCGCGGCGGACCAGCTCTTCGGCAAACACCGCATGGAAATCGTGGATCGTGTAGGTCTGCGCCGCCGTCGCATCCTTCCAGCCGAAGCCGAACTCGCCCATGCGCTTTTCCATCGTGGCGACCACATGGCGGATCTTTTCCTTCATCCCATCCGGGCTGAGGTCGCGGTAACGCACGGTGCGCTCGGCATAGGTCGCACCGCCTTCCAGCGATTCACCGCTGCCCGCGATCACGAAACTCGGTGTGCTATTCCCGCTCGGACGCGTGAAGGAGAAGGCGTGGAACGACGGCTCGGCCGGCGGGTCGATCTCGGGACAGACATTGCTGCGCGCCACCGGATTGGTGGTGCCGTCATAGATGTCCCATTCGGCGAGCGTCTTGACGTAGTGCAGGTTGAAATTACGGAAGCCCTCGTCGGTGAAGGCCGCCGGCGAACGCAGCTCGCAGGCGCAGAACGAGGTCAGCGGCCTGCCCGCGGCCTGAATATATTTGGCAATCTGCGCAAAGCCTTCCGCCAGCGCCACCGGTTTGTCGAACCGCACCCGCTCGATCTCAAAACCGGGATTGGCCGCAGCCCCGGCCGAATACTGAAACACCGCCGGGATGAACCGGTAATTGCCTGCCACAAAGTCGGTCGTCATATCCGCTCTCCGTTTCTTGTTATTCCAGTTGCATGCGGACGCCCTTGGCGCCGTTGAGCAGCCGCTTCAGATGAAAGCTCGCGAGCGCATCGTCGGCATGGGCGCCGACCAGCGCCGCAAAGGCCGGCATCGCCGCCGGGTCACCCGCCTCGAGCCTGGCGAAGGCTTCGGAATATTGCGACGTCGCGGGGCTCTCAAACGCTGCCGCCGTCAACGGCTCATAGGCGCGCAGCGGCTCGCTGCGCCCGCGCAGCGCGAGGTCGCCGACCGGCCGGCCGCGGAAATCTCCGGCGCCATCAGCGACGACGGCGCTGACGCAAATCCGCGTGCCCAGGAATTTGTTGGCGGCCTCCAGCCGCGCCGCCGTGTTGATGGTGTCGCCATAGGCGGTGTAGTCGAAAAACCTGCTGCCGCCGAAATTTCCGACCAGCGCGGGACCGGCGTGAACGCCGACGCGCGTGGCCCCGAAACTCACGCCCTTTTCCTTCCAGCGCAGGCGAAATTCCTGCGCCCAGCCATCGAGATCGTGGGCGCAGGCGATCGCGCGCCTGGCGTAATCAGGCTGATCCCCCGGCGCGTTGAACAGAACGTGGATCGCATCGCCGATGATCTTGGCGACCGTCCCCTCATGCGCGAACACCACGTCGGTCATGCCGCCCACATAGTCGCCGAGCAGCGTACCCAGCACGTCGGGTGCGGCGGTTTCCACCAGCGAGGTGAAACCGGTGATATCGGTGAAGATCGCCGCGACCTCGCGCCAATGCACCTCCATGCCGTCGCTGTCGCCGATGGCGGCAAGACGGCTCGCAATCTGCGGCGAGAAATAGCGCGACAGCGAGGCGTGCGCGCGCTCGGCCTCGGCCTGGCGGCGGCGCGCCTCGCGCATCATCTCGACATGACGGATGGTCTTGTCGATCGTCATTTCGAGATCGCCGAAATCGATCGGCTTGGTCAGGAAATCGAACGCGCCGCGGTTCATCGCGGTGCGGATGTTGCTCATGTCGCCATAGGCGGACACGATGATGGTGGATTTCTTGTCTTCGGCCTCCTGCAGCCTGGCGAGCAGCGACAGCCCGTCCATGCGCGGCATGTTGATGTCGGATACCACCATGTCGACATGCGGGTTCTGCTCGATCGAGGCCAGCGCTTCGATCCCGTCATGGGCAAACACGAAGCTTACGATGCCGTCGCGGATCTGGCGGCGGAATTTCTGCAGCACCAGAGCCTCGAGATCGGGCTCGTCGTCGACGACGAGGATCGTTGCGGTCATGCGGCTTGCCCGAGCCGGGTATCGATCTCGTGGCGCAGCAGCGCAAAATCGATCGGCTTGGTCAACAGGCCGATCGCGCCGCGCTCGATCGCCTTGCGGCGGGTTTCGGCATCGCCATAGGCGGTGATCATGATGACGGGCACATCAGGCCGCGCCGCGCGCACTTTCGGCAGCATTTCAAGCCCGCTCATGCCGGGCATGTTGATGTCGGACAGGATCAGGATCAGCGACGGGTCACGAACTTCCACAGCACGCTCCAGCGCCGCAGGCGCCGACGGCGCAAATTCCATCGTAAAGCGACCGGATTTGAGATCGCGCCGGAACTGCTGCCGAAACAGCGCTTCGACATCGGGCTCGTCATCCACGATGAGGATGTAAACGCTCAATTTTTGCCTCCAGTATCGTTGGGCATGATCTTATCCGAAAACCGGTCTCCACTTTTCAGAATCATGCCTGCGCTACGCCTTTTCGCGGCAGCGTAATAATGAATTCCGTGAATACATCAGGCTCCGTCCGCACGTCGATCTTGCCGCCATGCTGTTTCACCACGATGTCGTGACTCATCGACAATCCGAGCCCGGTTCCCTCGCCGGCGGGTTTCGTCGTGAAGAAGGGATTGAACATTTTCTCCTTCACTTCCAAGGGGATACCCGTGCCATTGTCACGAATCCGGATTTCCACCTTGTTGCCGAGGTTTTTCGTCGTCGCCGTGAGAACAGGCTCGAAGCCCTCCTCGCCCGTCTCCTTGCGCTTGGTCGCGGCGTAAAAGCCGTTCGAGATCAGATTGAGGAACACCCGCGTGATTTCCTGCGGATAGAGATCGACCATGCCGGCCTCGGGGTCGAGATCGCGCTTGAGCGTGATGTTGAAGCCGGCTTTTTCCGCCCGCGCGCCGTGATAGGCGAGGTTGAGGCTCTCCTCGATGATCGCATTGATGTCGGCGGACCGGAGTTCGCCTGATCCCTCGCGCGAATGCAGCAGCATATTCTTGACGATCGAGTCGGCGCGCTTGCCGTGCTGCACGACCTTTTCGAGATTGCCCTTCAGCATATGGGTGAGTTCGTCGATCTCCTCACGGGTCTTGTCGTCGAGCGTGGCGGGCTTCAGCACATCGTTCAGCTCGTCGATCAGTTCCGCCGACAGCGCCGAGAAATTGTTGACGAAATTGAGCGGATTCTTGATTTCGTGGGCGATCCCCGCTGTGAGCTGGCCCAGCGAAGCCAGTTTCTCGGTCTGTATCAGGCGGTCCTGCGCGGTGCGGAGATCGTCGAGAGACTCGCTCAGATCCTTGGTACGTTCGCGCAATTCTCGGAGCAGCCGCGTGTTCTCGATTGCGATCACGGCCTGGTTGGCGAAACTGCTGACAAGCGCGATCTGCTTGTCGGTAAATGGCCGGACCTCCTGGCGATAGATCGCGATCGTGCCGATCAACTCGTTTTCCTTGAGCAGCGGAACGATGACAATGGTTCGAGCCCCCGCAAGATCGGACATCGCAACAACAGCTGGATGGCCTTCGAGATAGGGCTGTTGTGTCCGAAGATCCTCGATTTGGACCGCCTGATGCGTTCTTACAATCATGCCAAGACCGCTCTTCGGGTGCGGATAGATTGGCTCATCCGCCTGGGCGACATACGCTTGCGGTACATTGAAGAGCGCAACGTTGCGGAAGCTGTTGCCGTCGTACTGATTCATCGTGCCAAAATGCGCGCCGCAGATATGGGTAGCGTTTTCGAGCATCTTCTGGAACACCGGATCGAGTTCGCCCGGAGATGAGCTGATGACTTCCAATACTTCCGACGTCGCGGTTTGCTGTTCGAGCGTTTCTCTCAGTTCCGCAGTCCGTGTCTCGACCTTCTTCTCCAGGTCCGCATAGGATTCCTGCAGCCGCGCACCCATGTCGTTGAACTGATTGGCGAGGCCTTCGAGTTCGTCGCCGGTCTTGATGTTGATGCGCTGGGCGAAATCGCCGCCGCCGATGCGTTCGGCGCCGGCCCGCAATGCCTGGATCGGGCCGACCATGCGACGCGCCAGGAAGATTCCCGCGAGCACCGCAAGGATCGATGCCGCCGCCAGCAGCAAGGCAAGCCGCTGCAGCGCCTGGTACAGCGAGGCGTAGGCTTCGTTGACCGGCAGTTCGACGAACATCGTCCATCCCAGCGGGGTGATCGGCGCGGATGCCGTCAGCACCTCCTGCCCCTGGATGTTCAGCGCGCCCTGCAATTCAACGGCTTCGCTCGTTCTGCCGGTGCGGGCGGCGGCCTGCACCTGTGTCAGCTTCGACATGTCGGTGTTGCGCAGCACCAGGCTGATGTCGGGATGGGCAATCAGGCGTCCCGCCGAGCCGACGACATAGGCGTGGCCGCGCTCGCCGACCTTGATCTGCGAGACCACGTCCCAGATCAGCTTCAGATTGACTTCGGCGATGCTGACACCGGCATCCTTGCGGGTGCCCGCCAGCGATAGCGTCATGTAGGGCTCGGACTCCCGGCGAAAATACACCGGCCCGTAAAACACCTTGTTGGCGACGGCTTCCGTGAATTTCGGGTCTTTGGAAAGGTCGAGGCCGGAGTCGACCACATCCATCGCCAGCCGCGACACCCGCAGGCGTTCCTTGCCGGTGGAATCGATCTGCGACAGTTCGGTGATCGCCGGCACCTGCCGCAGCAGGCGGAGCGCATCGAACCGGCGATCCTGCAGCGACCCGGCCGACCAGGGCAATTGGGTGGTCCAGCCCAGCTGGCTTTCGATTTCCTTGATGAACTGACCGATCTTGGCCGCGGCGGCTTCGGCCTGCTCGTGCTGGATCCGGATCAGGGAGGTTTTGTGTTCCCGATAATAGAAGAAAACCTCGAAAATCCCGTTGGAAAGCAGTGCCACGCCCACCACGGCAACGAACAGCGCGACGTATTTGGTGAACAGCCGGTTGCGGGTTTTTGTCCCGGGCGCCCCCTGCGCGGGCACAGCATTCTCCGCGGGCGAAGCAGCCGCCAGCGTGCGCCCCTCTGGGGTGCCGGGATGCAGGGAAATGCTCATCCCGGCCAAGCTACCAAGAAGCCTTGAGCTTGTCTCTTGCCGCACCGCGGCAAGCCGGAGCTCATAACGAAACGGCGGCGGTCAGGACCGCCGCCGTTCCAGCCTTATTCGCCTGCAATCCTCAGGTCGGTTTGAGCCCTGACGTTCCCAGATCGAAATCTTCGATTTCCTTGGTCCGCTGCGAACCAGCCTTGGCCTGATGGTCGGTGGCCATCCAGACATAGACCGCCGGCAGCACGAACAGCGTGAACAGCGTACCGATCGACATGCCGGAGACCACGACGAGACCAATCGAGAAGCGGCTCGCCGCACCTGCACCCGTTGCGGTCAGCAGCGGGATCAGGCCGGTGACCATCGCCGCCGTCGTCATCAGGATCGGACGCAGCCGGATCCGGGCTGCCATTTCGATCGCCGAACGCTTGTCGAGACCTTCCTTTAGCTGCAGTTCGTTGGCGAACTCCACCATCAGGATGCCGTGCTTGGTGATCAGGCCGACCAAGGTCAGCAATCCGACCTGGGTATAGATGTTGATCGTCGCCACGCCGAAGAACAGCGGGATCAGCGCGCCGACGATCGCCATGGGAACGCTGATCATGATCACCAGCGGATCGCGCAGGCTTTCGAACTGCGCCGCCAGCACCAGGAAGATGATGATCAGCGCGAAACCGAACGTGATCGCGAGCTGATTGCCTTCCTGCACATATTGGCGGGAATCGGCCAGATAGTCGTGACCGAAGCCGGCGGGCAATTTCTTGGCTTCACCTTCGAGGAAGTCCACCGCCTGCCCAACCGTCACGCCCGGCATCGGCACCGCCTGGAAGGTCGCGGAGTTCAGCTGGTTGTAATGCGTCAGCGAATTCGGATCGGTCGCGGTCTCGATCGACACGATGGTCGACAGCGGCACCAATTGCCCCGTGTTGGTCGGGACATAGTAACCGCCGAGCGATTCCGGCGACAGCCGCATGCCGCGGGGCACCTGCGGGATCACCTGATACGAGCGCCCCTCGAGGTTGAAGCGATTGACGTAATTGCCGCCCAGCAGCGTCTGCAACGTGGCACCGACCTGCGCCATGTTGATGCCGAGATCGCTTGCTTTGGAACGGTCGATGTTGACCCGCACCACCGGCTGATTGAAGTCGAGGTCGCTGTCGGAGACGATGAACAGGCCGCTCTTGCGCGCCGCGTCCTTTAGCTTGTTCATCTCCTCATAGACGGCCTGGAAGCCGGCGGTCGAATTGATCACCATCTGCACCGGCAGACCACCGGGCCCGCCCGGGAGCGGCGGCAGGTTGAACGCGAACGCCTGGACACCTTCGATCTTGCTGATTTCCGCCTGTACCAGCGGCTTCAGCTTGATCGAGGAACGTTCACGCTCGTCCCACGGCTTGAGCAGCATGCCGGCGATCCCGCCCTGCGGCCCGTTGATGCCATTCAGGACGAAGCGCAGGTCGGTTTCGGGAAACTTGGCAAACGCCTTGTCGAGCTTGTCGCCGTAGAAGTCGACATAGTCGATGTTGGCGTATTTCGGTGCCTTGGTCACCGAGAACACGATGCCCTGGTCCTCTTCGGGCGCGAGTTCCTTGGCCGTGTTCATATACAGGAACCCGACCAGACCGAGGATCGTCAGCGCGAACACGCCGGTGATCGGACGATAGTCGAGCGAGCGATCGAGTTGCCTTCCGTACCAGCGCGTCATCGCGCCGAACACCCGGTTGACGGTCCTGGCGAAACGCCCCTCTTCGGCGCTCTTGAGCAGGACCGAGCACATCATCGGCGACAGCGTCAGTGCAATCACGCCCGACACGATCACCGAGCCCGCGAGCGTGAAGGCGAATTCGCGGAACAGCGAGCCGGTCAAGCCGCCGAGGAATCCGATCGGTGCATACACCGCCGCCAGCGTGATCGTCATCGAGATCACGGGGCCGACGATTTCGCGCGCCCCCTGCAGTGACGCCTGTACCGGTGTTTTTCCCTCTTCCAGATGGCGATGGATGTTTTCGACCACCACGATGGCGTCGTCGACCACGAGCCCGATGGCGAGCACCATCGCCAGCAGCGTCAGCAGGTTGAAGCTGAAGCCCAGCGCCAGCATCAGGCTGCAGACGCCGATCAGCGACAGCGGTATCGTGACGACGGGAATGATGACCGAACGGAACGATGCCAGGAACAGGAAGATCACGACCACGACGATCAGCATCGCTTCGATCAGCGTGTTCTGCACCTCGTCGATCGATGACTGAATGAACTTGGTGGAATCGTAGGCCACCTTCATCTTCATCGAAGGCGGCAAGTTGCGTTCCAGCTCCGGAAACAGCGCACGCACGCCCTTGACCAGCGTCAACGGATTGCCTTGCGGGGTCGCCTGCACGCCGATGAAGATCGCGCGCTCGCCGCTGAACGCGACACTCGCATCGGTGCTTTGCGCCGCCAGTTCGACGGTTGCGATATCCTCGACCCGAACAAAGCCGCCGTCCTTGGACTTGACGATCATCCGCTTGAACTGATCAAGGCTCCGCAAGTCGGTATTGGTCGTGATGTTGGAGACGATGAAGTAGCTCTTGGCCTGGCCGGCGGCGGCCTGGAAGTTGTTGGCCTGGATCGCCGCCTGGACATCGCTCGGCGATACGCCGCGCCCGGCCATCTTGACCGGATCAAGCCACAGCCGCATCGCAAATGTCTGGCCGCCCAGAATGTCGGCCGACGCCACGCCGTCGACGGTCGACAGCACCGGCTGGACCACGCGCGTCAGATAGTCCGAGATCGCCGAACCGGACAACTCCTCGCTGGAGAAGCCGAGATACATCACGGCCGTTGTCTGACCGGTTGTCTTGGTCACGATCGGATCGTTGGATTCTTTCGGGATCAGGTATTTGACCGAGTTCGTCTTGGCGAGAACTTCGGTCAGCGCCTGGTTCGGATCGAAATTCAGCTTGATGTAGACCTGGATCGTGCTGGTGCCCTGCACCGACGACGACGTGATGTAGTCGACGCCTTCGGCGGAGGCGATCGCCTGCTCGATCGGCGTCGTGATGAAGCCCTGAATCAAATTCGCCGACGCGCCCGGATAGACGGTGGTGACGTTGATCACCGTGTTCGACAGCTTCGGATACTGCCGGATCGGCAAGACGCTGGCGGCCCGCAGACCGAGCAAAAGAATCAGCAGGCTGACGACGACCGACAACACCGGGCGCTTGATGAAGATATCAGTTAAGGCCATCGCTGGTTATCCAGTTCAAACATGTGGGCACGGTCCCTCCACGAGACCGATGCCTGAATCTTGATGTTGCAAACGCGGCCCTACCGGCCGCGCCACGTTCAATAGCGCGGCGGCTTCGCCGGAATCACAGGCGCCGGATCGGCCGAAATCGTCACCGCCGCACCCGATTGCAGCTTGAGCTGGCCGACCGCAACGACACGATCGCCGGGCTTCAGCCCCTTCAGAATCTCGGCACGCCCGTCGATGCGGTTGCCGGTCTGCACGAAGGTGCGCACCGCCGTCAGGCTGGTCTTGCCGTCATCCGCTTTCTTCTCGGTGAGGAGATAGACGCTATCGCCATACAGCGTGTAATCGACCGCGGTCTCGGGAATGGTGACGACCGGCGGCTTGTCCGGCAGCACCACGGTGGTGGTCGCGAACATGCCCGGCTTGAGGATGCGGTCCGGGTTGTCGATCGTCGCCTGGACGCGAATGTTGCGCGTGTCGGTGGCGATCTGCGGCTCGATGGTCGTGATCTTGCCCTCGAACTTGCGGCCCGGATAGGCGTCGACCGCGATACGGACGATCTGTCCGACCTTGAGCGCGCCTGAGTCCTTTTCCGTCACGGTGAAGTTGGCATAGAGCCGCGACAGATCGGTCAACGAAACGATCTGCGTTCCCGCCGTCAGATACTGACCGACCTCGACCTTACGAACGCCGAGTTCGCCGTCGAACGGGGCCCGCACCTGCTTTTGCGAGATGATGGCCTGGGTCTTGGCGATCCCGGCATTGGCCTGGTCGAACGCCGATTGCGCCTGGTCGACAGTTGCCTGCGGCCCGAACTGGCGGCTTGCCAGTTGCTTGGCGCGCTCGAGCGAGAGCTGTGCCATCGTGGCCTGCGCCTTGAAGCTGGCGAGGTCGGCCTGCTCGGGACCATCGAACAACTGAACCAGCGGGGTGCCTTCCTTCACGGCAGCACCCGCGGTGAACATGATCTCGGTAATACGGCCGTTCAAATCCGAGGTGACATTGACCTGATGCACGGCGGCGAGATCGCCGACCGCGGTCAACAGGTTCGGTATGACTTCGGACTTCGCGTCGGCAACGCTGACGCTGGTCGGCGGCGGTTTGTTGTTCGCGAAGAACTGCGCGATCATCTTGCCGCGGAAATAATTGAACCAGACCAGGCCGCCGACCAGCAGGCTCAGCAACAGCCCGACGACGATGAACCAGCGCACCATCCGGACCGGACGCTTGCGCGCCTTGTCGCCGATCGGCTGACCCTTGAGGTGGCTTTCGGTTACGATATTCATTTCATGCACTTTCTGCAGTTACCGATTGTCCCGAATTCGGCGACGGCTCGTGGTCCAAATGCGTAGCAATTGCGGCTTCGTTGAGTCCGATGCCGCGGAGGATGAATTGACAAAGCTGCCGTTCCAGATTGGCGGCGTTGCCGTAAGTGAGAACAGGCACCGCCGGAAGCCGCGACAGCGCGGCCATCAGCACGGTGTGATGTGCAAACCAGAACAGGTTGAGCGGTTCATCGCCGATCTTGATCGCATCGCCGGCAGCTACGGCGCTCTCGAGCGATTCCGTGAACACGCTGCCGATCAAATCGCTGATCTTGGTATAAAGCAGCCGCGCGAACTCGCCGTCGTCGAGATGGCTCGTCGTCATCAGCCGCAGCCGCTGCGCCTCTTCCTCGTCGGGGCCGTCGGAGATCTGCATGAAATGCCCGACCATGCCCTTGATCAGTTCGACCAGCGTGCCGGTCGACGGCGGCAAGCCGAGCAGATGCGCCAGATCCGGATCGGCTTCGCACTCTTCCGCCAGGATCTCGGCATAGAGCGCGGCCTTGGACGGGAAGTGCTTGAACAGCAGCCCTTCCGAAATGGCCGCGGCGGCCGCCACGCTCTTGGTCGTGGTGCCGGCAAAGCCGTTGCGGGCGAAGCACCGCTTGGCGGCGCTCAATATCAATTGACGCCGTAAATCACTCGTCATGCGAAGGCTGGACATGGGCGTGTGAGTAATCACTCACCTTGACCAAGTCAAGGTTTTATTGCAGCGCAAACCGGACATTTCGGCCCAAATCAGCTGCAATCCCAACGCCCGCGAAGGCGATAACGAAATTGGCATCCCGGCTGGAGCTGCCGCTCCAGATTGGCGCTGCCGCTCGGCGCGGCGTTCGCACTCACTCGGGGGGCGCGGAGCGCCCTTCGGGCAGGACGGTAGACGGCAGGCCGCCTGCCAAAGGCGCGAAAATCGTGCAGCCGCTTCAATTGGAGTTGACCCCGGCCCGGGGACGGAGTTTAAATTAGTTGCAACTGCGACTAATTTGAACTGACGCCTCCGCGCCAGTCTTGTCCGCCTTCGCAAAGAGTAAGACGCGCCATGAATTGGGATGCACGGGAGCTGTCGGCGAATTTCGATCTGGAGAAACTGACGCCGGACTTCTATGCCAACCCCTATCCGACCTATCGGGCCCTGCGCGAGAACGAGCCGGTCAAGCGGCTGCCGAACGGCTGCTACTTCCTGACCCGCTATGACGATCTGGTCGCGGCCTACAAGGCGACCAAGGTGTTCTCGTCCGACAAGAAGAAGGAGTTCCTTCCAAAATACGGCGACAGCCTGCTCTACGAGCACCACACCACCAGCCTCGTCTTCAACGATCCCCCCGCCCACACCAGGGTGCGGCGGCTGATCATGGGCGCGCTGTCACCGCGCGCGATTGCGGAGATGGAGCCCGATTTGATCAGGCTGGTCGACCGCCTGCTCGACGGCCTCGCCGCCAAAGGCGACGTCGAACTGATCGAGGATTTCGCCTCCGCCATCCCGATCCAGGTGATCGGCAACCTGCTCGACGTGCCGATGGAGGAGCGCGAGCCGCTGCGCGACTGGTCGCTCGCCATCCTGGGCGCGCTGGAGCCCGTGATCAGCAGGGAAGTGTTTGCGCGCGGCAACAAGGCGGTGAAGGATTTTCTGAGCTATCTCGAAATCCTGGTCGAGCGGCGGCGCGCAAAACCCGGCAACCCCGAGCGCGACGTGCTGACGCGCCTCATTCAGGGTGAGGACAATGGCGAGCGGCTGACCTCGAAGGAACTGCTGCACAATTGCATCTTCCTGCTCAATGCCGGCCATGAGACCACCACCAATCTGATCGGCAACGGGCTGGTGGCGCTGTCGCATTATCCGCACCAGAAGGCGCGGCTGATCGAAAACCCCGCCCTGATCAAGACCGCGATCGAGGAGATGCTGCGGTTCGAAAGCTCCAACCAGCTCGGCAACCGCATGACGGTCGAGCCGGTCGAACTCGGCGGCATCACAATGCCGGCAGGCACGCCGGTGACGCTGTGCATCGGCGCCGCGAACCGCGATCCGCAGCAGTTCGCCGACCCTGAAAACCTCGATATCGGCCGCACGCCGAACCGGCATCTCGCCTTCGGCACCGGTGCGCATCAATGCGCCGGCATGGCGCTGGCGCGGCTGGAGGGCGCGATCGCGATCTCGCGCTTCCTGGCGCGGTTTCCGGATTATGCGCTGAACGGCGAGCCGGTGCGCGGTGGCCGGGTTCGCTTCCGCGGATTTCTGAGCGTGCCGTGTCAGGTCGGCGAAACCACGCCGGCATCGTAGGCGGCAGCGTGCTTACGCCGCCGCCGGCTCGCCTGCGATCGCGCGGTCGATCGCATCGATCAGCACCTGCATTTCCAGGAATTTGGCGCGCGCCCGCTCGGCCTTGTCTCGGTCGAACGGCGCCGCCAGCACCTTGGCGTGCGCATCGCGGTCTTCGAGCATGCGATCCCTCGCCTTCTTCAAATTGTCCAGTCGGTCGCTCATGCGGGCTCGCTTTGCTGTTGGCTGTACCAGGCTCTGCAGGGAATCGCCGCGTGACCATAGGGCATAGCAAGGCCTAAGGACCCAAATTAAATCAGCTTTCGCCCGATCGTCCTGTATCTATCCTTCGCCAAGTTGCTACCCTCGCCCATCACGATGCTTTCGAAGCATCAACTCCAGGGAGAGACCGACATGGCCAAGGGCGAGCAAAAGAACAATCGCGAGGCGAAGAAGCCCAAGAAGGAAAAGATCAAGACCATCGCGGCGGCGCCGAGCCAGAAGGGCGTCGGAAGCCTGCAGTCGGGTTTTGACTCGGGCAAAAAGAAATAGTCAGCAAGGCTGTCTGACAGGCTTCGGAGTTTGGACCGATCCTCCTCACCTGCACCGGCGTCTCACCTCCACCGGCGTCGGCTGGGGTTTTGCGCCGTTCGATCAGGCACGATTCCGGCCTCGGCCGTCGCTCTGCCCGGGGCCGGTAATTAACCCGCGGTTTACCATGTTTGCGTACCTTTTTCGCACCGGCGTTTCGAAAAAGGGCCTCCCGTATGGCGTACCGCGCAAATCAGCAGCTTCGTGAGGACATCTGGGATTACCGCTACCCCTCCGCGCCCGTCCCGCTGCCCGACGAAGAAGAGAAAGTCGTCAGTTTTGCCCGGCAACCCGCGAAAGGACCCGGCACGACAGCGCTGAGCCTGATGCAGCAGGCCACCGAGATGTTCGAGGGCATCGAAAATCAGGCCCGCGAGACCGAAGCCCGCGCCCAGTCGCTGTGCAAGAGCGCCACCGAGCGGCTGCGGCTGGCCGAAAAACAGCGCGACGCTTCCGAGCGCGCGCGCCGCGACCTGATCAATGATTTCAACGGCCGGCTCGAGGAAATGGCGAAGGCCATGCAGCGGGCCGAAAAGCGCATCGTAAGCGCCGAGGATCACGCGATCGCCGCCGAGTTCCGCGCGCAGGCCGCCGAGGCCCAGCTTCACAAAGCCAACCGCGAACTCGCCGCCATCGAGGACATGATCCGCAAGCGGCTGGTTTGAGCGGTTTGGGTTACCCTCTCGCCGCCGTCCCGGCCTTGAGCCGGGACCCATAACCACAGGCTTTCGTGGTTAGACCAAGCTGGTGCTCCAGCCTTTCTCAACAATCAAGATCGGCGGCTATGGGTCCCGGCGTTCGCCGGGACGACGAGAACCTTAAACCACCGACCGGTGCCGCTCGATGCAGGTCCGCAAGACCTCATCCATCGGCTTGCTCCACCACTCCTCCGAAAAGATCTCGATCTCGGAATAGCCCGCAAAGCCCTGCGCCTCGACGGCGGATCGCACCGATTTGATGTCGATGACGCCGTCACCCATCATGCCGCGGTCGTTGAGGATGTCCTTGGTCGGTACCAGCCAGTCGCAGACGTGGAACGCCAACAGACGATCTTTCCCGGCGCGCGCGATCTGCGGCAGCAATTCCGGATCCCACCAGATGTGATAGACGTCAAGCGCGACGCCGAGCGCGCCCGTGCGTTTCGGATCGAGCGCATCGCAGATATCGAGCGCCTGCTTTGTCGTGTTGACGCAGGCGCGGTCCCCGGCATAGGCCGGATGCAGCGGCTCGATCGCCAGCGGCATATTTGCGCTATCAGCATATTCCATCATCTCGGCGATGCCGTCGTGAACCTGGCTGCGGGCTGCCAGGATATCCTTTGAGGCCGAACTGCCCGGCCGCGAATATTGCGGCAGTCCGCCGACGACCAGCACGATGCAGGGCGCGCCCAGTGCCTTGGCTTCATCAACGGCGCGGCGGTTATCGTCGCGCGCCTCGATGCGATGCGCGGCATCCGACGTAAACATGCCGCCGCGGCAATAGCCTGTCAGTTCCAGCCCGGCGTCGCGCACCGCACGCGCGGCACGCTCGAGGCCGACGGCGGCGACCTGGTCGCGCCAGGGGTCGATGGCGCGGATGCCATGCCGCGCGCAGGCTTCGATGATCGCGACGAGATCGCCCTGCTTGCGGACCGTTGCCGTGTTGAGCGACAGCCAGCGATGGTCTTTCGAAAAATCCCGCATCAGGCCTCAACGCCGCGTGTCGCCAGCACAGTCTTCATCCGTCGTGTCGCCAGTTCCGGATTGGCGAGCAGGCCCGCCTGGTCGGCCAGCCGGAACAGTTCGGCCAGATGCAGCGTCGAGCGCGTGCTCTCCTGCCCGCCCACCATGGTGAAATGGTCCTGGTGGCCGTTGAGATAGGCCATGAACACGATTCCCGTTTTGTAGAACCGCGTCGGCGCCTTGAAGATGTGCCGCGACAGCGGCACCGTCGGCCCCAGCACGTCGTGGAATCCGGCCTCGTCGCCGGCCGAAAGGAGCGACAGCGCGTAGGACGCCGCCGGCGCAATCGCATCGAAGATGCCGAGCAGCGCGTGCGAAAAACCCTTGTCGTCGCCGGCGATCAGTTCGGCATAGTTGAAATCATCGCCGGTATACATCTTCACATTCTTGTCGAGGCGCCGCCGCATGTCGATTTCGCGCTGCTTGTCGAGCAGCGAGACCTTGACGCCGTCAACTTTTGCAACATTCGCGTTGATGATACCGACTGCGGTGTCCATGGCTTGATCGAGATTGGTCGTGCCCCAGTAACCGGCCAAAGCCGGATCGAACATGTCGCCAAGCCAGTGGATGATCACGGGCTCGCGGACCTGCGACAACACGCGGTTGTAAACCTTGGCGTAATCGTCGGCGTTGCGGCCGATTTTTGCGAGTGCGCGCGAGGCCATCAGGATGATGCGCCCGCCGGCCTTCTCGACCGCAGCGATCTGCTCTTCATACGCCCGGATCACGTCGTCGATACTCTTGGCATCCTCGACCGCGAGGTGGTCGGTGCCGGCGCCGGAGAACACCAGCGCATTGCCTCTTGCCTTTGCGGCCTTTACCGAACGCTGAATCAGTTCCAGCGAAGTCGGCCAGTCCAGCCCCATGCCGCGCTGCGCGGTGTCCATCGACTCGGCAACGCCGAGACCGAGGTCCCAGATATGTTCGCGGAACGCGATGGTCCTGTCCCAGTCGATCGCAGCCGTCAGCCACGGATCATTGTCGGCCAGGGGATCGGCGACCACATGCGCGGCAGAGAACGCGACGCGGTTCAGCGTGCCTTCGAGCTTCGCCGGAAAGACCCGCGACGCCGCGAGGCGATAGGTTTCGATGGAACGGTTCGCGGTCGGCAACCTCAGCGACAGCGACGACACAGGCATGACCGGCTTGTTCATGGCTTCACCTCACACCTTGATCGGAGCGACGTCGATCCAGCGCCGTTCGCGCCAGCTCTGAAGTGCGCATTCCGCGAGCTGCACGCCCTTGGCGCCTTCCAGCAGCGTATACTTGTAGGGTGCGTCCTCGCAAACGTGGCGAATGAACATTTCCCACTGCTCCTTGAAGCCGTTGTCGTAGACGACGTTCTCGGGGAGCGTCTGCCAGTCGGCGTAGAAATCATGCGTGCGCTTCTCGTCCGGATTCCACACCGGCCGTGGCGTCGCCTGCCGTGCCTGAATGACGCAATCGGTGAGCCCCGCGACCGCCGAGCCATGGGTGCCGTCGACCTGGAAGGTGACGAGATCGTCGCGATAGACCCGCGTCACCCAGCTCATGTTGATATGCGCGATCACCCCGCCCTTGAGGCGGAAGGTGGCGTAGGCGGAATCGTCGGCGGTCGCCTTGTACTGCTGGCCCTTCTCGTCGAAACGTTCGGGAATGTCCGTGGTGCCGATGCAACTCACGCTCTCGACCTCGCCGAAGAGATTGTCGAGCACGTAACGCCAGTGGCAGACCATGTCGAGGATGATGCCGCCGCCATCCTCGCTGCGGTAATTCCAGGACGGCCGCTGCGCCTCCTGCCAGCCGCCTTCGAACACCCAATAGCCGAACTCGCCGCGCACCGAGAGCATGCGGCCGAAGAAGCCGGAGTCGCGCAGGAAGGCGAGCTTCTTGAGGCCCGGCAGGAACAGCTTGTCCTGTACCGTGCCGTGCTTGACGCCTTTTGCAGCGGCGAGGCGCAGCACCGCAACGGCTTCATCGAGATTGGTCGCGATCGGCTTCTCGCAATAGACATGCTTGCCGGCATTGATCGCCTTGGTCAGCAGCGTGGGCCGCGCCTGCGTGGTCGCGGCATCGAAGAAGATGGTGTCATTCTTGTCGGCCAGCGCCTTGTCGAGGTCGGTGGACCAGCGCTCGATGTTGAAGCGCCTGGCGAGACGTTCCACTTTATCTGCGTCGCGGCCGATCAGGATCGGGTCCGGCATCATGCGGTCGCCATTGCCAAGCACCACGCCGCCCTGGTCGCGGATCGCGACGATGGAGCGGATCAGATGCTGGTTGAGTCCCATGCGGCCGGTCACACCGTTCATGATCAGGCCGAGGCGTTTGGTCGTCATATCGCTTGCTCCTGCAAGGTTTTTGCTTTTGGTTGTTGAAGCGGCGGCAAAGCCGACCACTCCGGATGTGCTGATGTCGCGAAGCCCGGCGCTGCCAGCGATCCCGTCAACAGATCGCCGTCGTGGATCGACAGGCGGATGATGTTGCCGTCGCGGATGTAGAGATCGGGATGCGCGACAAGAAACGCGTCGGCCTCGGCGGCGGGCGTCTCGGCGAATCCATCGACGTAATGGTGGCCGTTGCGCTCGGCATGGGTGACGCCGATCAGCGCGCCCAGCGCCAGATCCTGCTGCACACCGAGCCCGGCCTGACAGGTCAGGTCCTCGCCCGAGATGAAATACCGTCCGCCGTCGGCGCTCCATTTGGCCGCGCGAGCGGCGTTGATGACCGATTTGTAGATGCCCTTGCACGACTTCGAGGAGATACCCCGATAGCCCAGCGCGCGGGCGGCCGGGAAGGCATCGTAGGAATCGTCGGCTTCGTCGATGATGAAATCGCGGCCGGCAAGCGCACCGAGCGGCGACTGCCGCGTGATGTCGCGCGGCATCGGCTGCTCGATATACAGAAGTTTTCCCGCGATCGGCTTCAACGCGCCGTCACGGTCGAGGCGCTCGACCAGCGCGCCAAGCGCACCGAGATCGGCATACTGCTCGTTGGCATCCAGCGTCACCTTGTACTCATACGGCAGCTTCGCGAGTTCGTCGCCGATCCGGATCAGGCGCGCCGCGTCCGCCGCGGGATCGCCGTTCAGCTTCAGCTTGAAATAACGCGCGCCGGCGTTTTCGTGTGCATCGGCGACGCCGCCCTCGCCTTCGACCTTGTCGTCCATGCCGACCGTGTGCCGGATCGCGACGCGCTCCAGCCGCCGGCGCCCCGAAAGGAACTGCGCGATGGCGTCATCTCCGAGATCGGGCGCCAGCCGCGCATCGATCCCGGCCACGTTTGCGGCCATGCCGTCAAAGAAATTGGCGCCTAGCCCGCGCAGCAGCGCATCCAGGATCGCCTTGTCGATCTCGGCCGGCCCAAAGCCGGCAGCGAGCGGTGGGATATCCTCTTTCGCACAGGCCTCGACCTGCGCGGCGATGATGGCGGCGTGGTGTCCGAACGCGGTGTCAAAGCCGGATCGCGCCAGATAAAGCTCGCGTGCGATCGCAAGCGCGCGGCGCAATCCGTCGATGGTTTGTTGCGGCGAAAGATGCGCCCGCTTGTCGAACCATTTCGAGGCCATCATTTCGGCGCTGGCGCCGATCGAAGTGCCCTTGCCCTCGATCTCGATTTCGGCGCGCACGAAAACCTGCACCGACGACGTGATCACCACGCTGCCGAACCGGAACGGCTTAGCGAACGGGATCGGCCGCTCGAAGAACAAAATATCCCGCACAGCGATGCGAGGAGGCATGGCGTTCTCCACTCTAGTCCAGCGCGCTTTGGGTGAAGAAGTGCTTGCGAATTCGCTGCACCAGTTCGGTGAAGGCGGGATCGGCCATCGCGTCAAGTGAACGCGGGCGCGGCAGCGGCACGTCGTAGATCGCGGCGATCGCGCCGGGGCGTTCGGTCATGACCAGCACGCGGTCGGCCAAAAATACCGCTTCGGGAATCGAGTGCGTGATCAGCAGCACGGTCTTGCCGGTCTCGCGCTGGATCCGCATCAGCTCGACATTCATCTTCTCGCGCGTCATGGCGTCGAGCGCGCCGAACGGCTCGTCCATCAGCATGATTTTTGGATCATGCACCAGTGCCCGGCAGATCGAGGCGCGCTGCTGCATGCCGCCCGACAGCTGCCAGGGCAGCTTCTTCTCAAAACCTTCGAGCCCGACCATCTTGAGCAGCGCCTTGGCGCGCACGAGATACTCTTCGCGCGGCAGCTGCTTCATGTCGATCGGCAGCATCACATTGCCGAGAATATTCCGCCATGGCAGCAGCAGCGCGTTCTGGAACACGATGCCGACATTGCCGTGCGGCTTTGTGACCTGCTCGCCTTCGACCAGGATTTCGCCGGTCGACGGCGCCAGCAGGCCCGAGATCATCTTCAGCAGCGTGGACTTGCCGCAGCCGGACGGGCCGACCACGACAAAGAACTCGCCCTCGTTGATGTGAAAATCCAGCGGCTTCAGCGACGGCACATCGCCGTCGCGCGAGCGATAGGTCTTCGACACGCCGGATAGCGTGATGCCGGGCGTGCCAGCGCCTGCCCGATCGGACACCAGGCGCAGATGCGCGGCGGGCTGATCGGCGTCGGTTGCTTTGGTGGCTGCGCTCATTCAGTTAGTTCCGTTCGAATGCAGTGGTAGCCATCCGTCATTGCGAGGAGCAAAGCGACGAAGCAATCCATACTTGCTTTGCGGCACCATGGATTGCTTCGCTTCGCTCGCAATGACGATATCAAGACCCGCCCTTCGGCAGATAATCATTGGTATAAAACGCCTTCGGATTGTCTTTGGCCTTGGCTTCGAGGCCGCCATACTCGACCATCAGATTGACCGTGTCGGTCATGTTCTGGTCGGTCACCTCGAACGGCCGCTTGCCCTTGGTTTCCGCCGTGCGGTACAGCGGAATGGTCAGCTCAAAGCCCTGCGTCAGCGTTTCGATCTTGCCGCCCTTGGGGTTGGCGTCGAGAATCGATTGCGCTGCGGCCTTCGGGTCCTTCTCGGCGGCTTCGACGGCCTTGGTCGTCGCCGACATGAAGCGCTTGACGAGGTCGGCATTGGCCTTGACGAACTCGGTGTTGGCGACGACGCCCGAGCAGACCATGTTGATGCCGTAGTCGGCGAACTTGATCGCGTTGACGTCCTTGCCGGTGGCGTCCTTGATCTTCATCGACTGGTCCATGACGTAACCAAGCAGCAGGTCAGCCTGGCCGTTGATGACGGCGTTGAGCTTGGTCTGGCCGTCGCCAGCCACCGTCTGGAAATCGCTTTCCTTCAGGCCGGTCTTCTTCAGGAACAGCGGCCAGATCTGGGTCATGGAATCGGCGGGCGTGATCGCCACCGTCTTGCCCTTGATGTCTTCGGGCTTCTTGATGTTCTTTTCGACGAAACCCATTGCCGACATCGGGCTGGTCTGCAGCAGCACGCCGGTGGCGACGATCGGCGCGCCCTTCACCGCCGCGCGCATCATGGTGGGCACGTCGACATAGCCGAAATTGGCGGTCTTGGCCGCAACCGCCTGCGTGGTCGCCGCCGAACCGCGGCCTTCCTGGATTTCGAGATCGATACCCTCGGCGGCATAGATGCCCTTGGCCTTGCCGTAATAGAACGGCGCGTGCTCACCATAGACGTACCAGTTCAGCATCAGCACCACCTTGTCGGCGGCGGATGCAGAAGCGGTCCACGTTAACGTGACTACAATCGCCAGAATAAATTTCAGCATGTCTTCTCCTCCCGTTTTGCTTTTGTTGTTCGTCATTGCGAGGAGCGATAGCGACGAAGCAATCCATTCTGCTTGGCCTAAAAGATGGATTGCTTCGCTTCGCTCGCAATGACGGCTACCGTTTAGTCTCCCTACGAAGCAAAGATGATGTCCTCGCGCTGGCTGACATGCCAGGGAATGACGAGGCTTTCGATCCGGTCGACGATCCAGAACAGGATCACGCCCATCAGCGCGAGAATTACCAGCGCGGCGAACATCGTCGGCAAATCGAAAGTGCCGATCGAGCGCTGCAGCACGTAGCCGATGCCGGAATTGGAACCGACGAATTCGCCGACCACCGCGCCGACCACGGCCAGCGTGATCGACACCTTCAGGCCCGAGAAGATCGCGGGCATCGCATGCGGCAGGTTGACGGCGCAGAATACCCTGAAGCGGCTGCCCTGCATCGCGCGCGCCAGATCGACCATATCGGGGTCGACCGATTTGAAGCCCTGCACCGCAGACACCACGACCGGGAAAAATCCCAATAAAAACGCCGAGATCACTTTCGGGATGATGCCGAAGCCGAACCAGACCACGAACAGCGGCGCGATCGCGATCTTCGGCACGGACTGGGAGAACACCAGCAGCGGATAGACGTAGCTTTCCACCGTCTTCGATCCCGCGATCAGCATGGCGACGGGAATCCCGAACACGGCCGACAGCAGGAAGCCGCAGATGGTGGCGTAGGTGGTGGGCCAGGCCTGCCGCAGCAGTTCCGGCCAGTCGGTCCACAGCACCGCGACGACATCGCCGGGCGCCGGGATTTGGTAGGCGGGAATCCGGAACACGCGGATAGTCAGGTCCCAGATCACGACGATGAAAATAAGGAACAAAAACGGCCGCACCCACGCCGCGTTGAGCGCTTTGGTCACGCCGCTGGTGCCCTTCGGTTCGGCCACGTCTCGCTCCCTGATCAGCTTCTTCTCGGCGAGAAATTAACCCGTTGGATAAATACTGTCCAGTGGCTTCCCTGTGACATTTTGAGCCGTGTTTCTTCGTCATTCCCCGATGCGCAATTGCGCATCGGGGAATGACAGCGGATGGATTGCTCGCGCTGCGACAAATTAACCCGACGGGCAAAATTCCGCTTTCCTCGTCGGGCAAATCAGCGGTTTGAATTGTCGCGTCCCGCCCGACAAGAGGGGCGTGCGCACGTCCCGAACGCGCGGCGGGATGCGGTGGACGCTGGTTCACGTCTGACGACGGCGTGGATTAAGCGTACGGCAAAACCGTGTGGTCCTGGCGCCCGTTGCCGGCGTCAAGCTGTCGGAGAAGCGCAAGCGGAAACGGCAGCGACGGAGTCAACCAAGAACTCGTCTCCGGGGAGATCACGGCATAAGCCGTAAAGCCATTGCGCAGGGAAGGCCG